>NZ_JAUPED010000026.1 GCF_030552475.1 Mariniflexile sp. AS56
GTTTAACAGCCAAACAAATGGCCCTAAACTTTCTATGGAATTTTTAAATGGAGGTAATTACGACTTTGTCCCTTTTGCGCTTAAAAACCGCCGATTAACAAATCATAGTCTATCCTGGCTTATATCAGACCACTACCCTTTATGGGCTGAATTTAAGATTTAATTTCGATATGTTTAAATTATAATAAAGCCCGAATTATAACCTCAAAATATTGGCAACAAACTTAAATTATACACATGTAAGACCCATTCGATAAACTGTTTAAAATGGCCATTACAAATTCTAAAAACAATAATCTCAGAGAAAAAAAACTAGGATATATATCACCATAATTCTATACTTCTGGATGCTCTTTTAATCAGTTGTGCTGTGTTTTTTACTTTAAATTTTTCAATAAGATTTTTACGATGAGATATAGCGGTATGATTACTAATAAAAAGCCTATCTGCTATTTGTTTAGAAGAATAACCATCAGCCACTAAATTCAAAACTTCTTTCTCTCTAGGTGAAATTAATTCCGTTTTATCACAGAAGTGCTTATACTTCTCATTGGTAATTTTAAAATAAGCCTCAATCCTTTCTTTCTCAGTAATATCAAAAAAATAACTAATTGCTAAAACATGTCCTTCTAAATAGTGTAGTAACAACTCGTGTCTTAAGAATATTTTTTTACCATTTTCATCAATAATATGATACTTTAAAATAAAGGGGGTATTTAGATAAGGTACCGAAAAAAAAGTCTTGATTTTACTTTTAACAAACAACAACTCATCCTTACTAACAATATCAAACCAATAATCCCAATTCTTATTTAAAATTATTGAGGCATAATTTCCAATAATCTTTTCTAACGCTAAATTACTGTAAATAAATTTTTCTTTCTCAATTAAATAAATTGATATCTGCAAATTATCAAGACAATCGCACGCTTTGGTGAAATCTGAAATTTTATATTCATCAGATTTATCTCCAAGACTGTTAGCTATATTATGATTCCCATTAAAACTCATAAAAAAAGATCTCATTAAATATTATAAAACAAACTCATTCGCTTATTAAAAAAGCAAAACAGCTTTTATTTTTCTTCTATTAATTAACTAATCTAATTTTTAGATTTATAGGGAAATCTAAATATGTATGAGAGATATTATAAGTTACACGAATACATCTAAGGCATAGACGCACAAATGCTTATACATAATTTAAATTTACTGATTTTCAACAAACTAAACAACTTTTGTAAAGAAAATCAACAAAAAAATAACACTAAAGATTAAGCTACAATAAAGTTCTTTCTTTATGAATTCCATAATGTAAAATTATTGAATATATTCGCTTTATATAAATTGTGTCCAATAACTATATTAAATGATTTACACCTTAATTTTCTAACCGAAGTGAACCTATTTATGTGAGTTTCTGATAATCAAATTTCATAGCTTACACTGAAAAAGTTATTAAGGAAAAAACATTTTATCTTTAACAGACCGTTACTCTTCTTTAAGAACAAAATCAAACAAAAAAACCTATTTTTGTTTCGAATTTTAGTAAAATAATTCCCTGTTAACTTCTTTAATACAGAATTGTTGTAAATAAACTTCTATTAAATATTAAATAAATTGAGACTTTTAAATTATCAAAACTATCACTCGCTTTGATGAAATCAAAAACTTTGAAAGGAACAGATTCATTCCAGAAAATTAAATTTTACATTAAGTAAACGGTTTTACATAAAAGCAAAACGATCTTAATTTTAATTTATGAATTAGCAAATCTAATTTATAGGTTTTAAGGGAGTGAAAAATGTACAATTTCAAATAACTTGAATGAAATTTTTACAAAAAAATAGTTACAAAGATTTACCTTCTTTTTGATACTCTTTTTTTATGCCGTCTAAAATATGATCTTTTTGTATACACTTATGTTTACCTGCTATAGTTTTTAGGCAAGCATGCTGTACTATGTTTACAATATTTGCTCCTGTTATCTCATATTTTTTTGCAAGTTCTTCTAAAGAGACTGATGCTTCTATCGAAACCGTTTTTGGTAAATTATTTTTCCAAAGTTCCAGGCGTTCTGTCGCACTAGGAAGCTCGAATTCAATCATACATTGGAAGCGTCTCGAAAAGGCAGTATCTATATTGCCCTTAAAATTCGATGCCAAAATAACCAATCCTGGATGGGATTCGATGCGCTGCAACAAGTAAGAAACTTCTTGATTAGCGTATTTATCGTGCGCATCCCTAACATTAGTACGTTTTCCAAAAAGGGCATCAGCCTCATCAAAAAACAAAATCCAATCTTTGTTTTCCGCTTTATTAAATAGTTTTGATAAATTCTTTTCAGTTTCTCCAATGAATTTTGACACGACTAACGACAGATCGACCCTATATACATCTCGGTTCGTGTATTTACCCAGCAAATTAGCTGTCAATGTTTTACCTGTCCCAGAAGGCCCATAAAACATCACTCTAAACCCCGGTTTAATTTTACTTTTCATTTTCCAATCCTGTAATAGGATATCATTATAATTTAACCATATCTCAATTTCTTTGATTTGATCCAATGTTTTTTTATTGAGAATTAAATCTTCCCAAACTAAACCAGTTTCAATTAATTGAGCAGGAAAATTGCTTGACATTTTTGGTTTCAAAACAGTTTCCGTTATAAATAAATGTAAATATTCGGCATCTAGAACCAATTGTCCACTCAACAATGGTTCTCCACGTTCGGCACCAACTATATCAATAACATTACTTTTTATCAATTTATTTTCTAACTGAATCCATTTAATGGCTTCAAACCGCTTTTTTAAGTCATTGCCTGCCAAAATATAGACCGCAGTTTCACCCGTTGGTAAAATACCTCTATGATTTTTACCCTTCACGCCACCAAACTCAGGAAATTCTCCGCCTGCGGGAAAATAATCTGAAATAATAGTACTCAAAAAATTTGGTTTTATGTGAGGCACTAGCACTAATAACAGCAATAAAACTTCATTTTCGTTTAAAGTTTCATCAATAATAAAGCGTTCTAAAAACGAATTTTGAGGTTTAATCTTAGGAAAGTCTACAACCTTGCTTTCCTTCTTCAATTCAAGAGAAAGTCGAGCATCTAAACGATTAAAAAAATATTCAAAAAGTAACTTCATTATTAATTCCTTTAATTAATGAGTAAATCCATTTATACGTTTTTTTCTATTGAATACCACATTATTTTCCTTCTAGGAGAAATAATTCAAGTTCGTTTGAAAGGTGTATTAGTGTTTGCATGATTTTATATTTTGAGGTTTATAAGGTTTCTAAGAGTTTTGCTACAATGACTCTATAGCGTAGAGCTTTTTCATGTTTGGAATCAGTCTTGAGCACTTCATCAATTAGCTTTAAAGATTCCTTGTGTTTTTTAAGATTTAAAAGGATAATTGCTTTGTCAAGTTTCACTTTAAGTTCTTTCGGATAGATTTTAATTAAGAAATCCAATTCCTTTAGGGCATTTTTATAATCACCTTTTCCCAAATAATTTACTGATAGATAGTGGCGAGCATTAAAATCATCAGGTTCTAAGCCCAAACAGCGTTTTAAGGCAATTTCAGCTAAACCATAATTTTTTAGATGAAGTTCACAAATACCGATATAATAACAAACCTCACTATTATCACCCATTTTTGAAAGATACGAAAGCAAAGACAGTGATTTTTCGTGCATACCTATCGCTATATAATTTTTGGCGAGTTCAAGCTTGTACGCGAAATTATTGAAGCTACTGACTATATTTTCCCAAATTCCAATACTCTTTTCTGGCTTTCCATTGAATTGATAGAATCTGGCCAAGCTAATTTTCGCGTTTAAGTTGTCAGGATTTATCTCAAGACATTTCTTATAGTTTTCCTCGGCTTCTTCGTGCCTAGAGAGGTGTACTAGTGTGTTCGCAAGATTTAAAAAATAGGTGTCGCTTATATTCACTTTCAAAGCTTTGTTATAACACGAAACAGCTTCCTCATACTCTTCCTTTTGATGAAAGAGTAACCCCAAGTTATTTAAAGCCGTTGCGTTATTTTCGTCATTTTCAAGTGCTTCTTCATAAAAGGCTTTCGCTTTTTTAAAATCCTCTCTAAAAAAATGTGCTACGCCTTTATTATTTTTTTCGATAGCTTTTTCCATATTTTTTTTCTTTTAATCAAACATATCATCTTTTATATCCCTAGCAAGATCTACTGCCATATCTACTACATCTAAATCTGGATAAATGACTTCAAGATCATCAAAAGAGATATCAAACGGTAGGTCTTCTTGGTAATGTACTGGGAATACCAATCCAAACTGAATGTCTGGCCCCCATGAGAAGGAAACCAAATTATGCCTCCAAGTTTCAGAGATGGAAAGGAATCCAATTCCCAAGCTAGCTCTGGCGAAGGCATTAACATCAAATGTAAACTTAGGGTTTACAGTAACTCGTCCTTCCGCATCTAGGATAATTCCGGTTTGAGGGCTCCAGCTCACATCTACTGATGCCAAAGCTTCTCCTTCAAGTCCTAAAGTTCCAGCTAATTCTATACCTCCAGAAAGACTCGCAATACCTACACTAAGGCCTAAACCAAGATCACCTCGCAATGTTAATCCTGCATCCGCAGGAATACCGAATTCACCATGACCGGTTACGATGGTCTCATCTTCTCTAGCAGGATTATACGTGATTTCTGCTGATAAATTTCTTAGTTGACCAGGGCCAAAACCAGCTGTAAAATCAAGACCTCCGCTTATTTGTGCTACTAAACCAAGGCTTCTTGGACCTAATGGGATTGCAAATATAGGAATCTCGATGGTGGGCACCGTAAACAGGTTTCTGTTAAATTCCCTTCTTGCAAATACATCGTAGGTGTCCGTTGCCAAGCGTGCCGTCACTTCAATTTCGCCATTTGGCAAGAGTTTGACCCCTGCTGTAGCAGCCAACCATGGTGTGAGTTGCAAGGTCAACGTTCCACCGCCATATACGCGCATGGTATCGTCTGGTTCACCCGTTGGCTGGCCGTCCTCTCCGATGGTTCTATTGGTGGCACCCACTTCAATAGAGCCACTTAACATACCTCTGCTATAAGCTGCAGAACCCACTATAGTTAATGCACCATTGTCATAAGTTACAGTCAGTGATGTACTAATTCCTGGAATATCAGGTATTGCAGTACCCGACACGAAAACATCATAGTTTTCTGCGCCCTCGGCTTTCGAGACTCGAGCCTCGACATTTCCGCCTTGGATTCCTGGAATATCGTCACTGAGGTCGAAATTGCCACTGATGGAGAAGCCTTCTTCGCCATAGTTGACGGTCATAGTGCCCCTTTGGATGCCGGGAATGTCTAGTTCGGCCTCGCCCGTTGCCGCAAAGTTGCCTTCGCTGTATGTTGCCGTTATGGTAGCATTTTTAACGCCTCTTACCTTACCTTCGGGGATGCCGATTTCTCCGCCAATGTTCCAAATATTATCTTTGTATTCTACGTTTATTTCGGCAGGATCGAAAAGTTCGGAATCAAAATTGAATGCTCCTTCTAGTTCGAAGCCTGCTGATGTTGAAGCGGATGCTCCGATGTGACCTTCGCCGACGTTGTTGATGCCGAAATCTACTCTACCTTCAATTCCAAGCCCTTCTGTTCCAGCAAAGACAGTTAATGAAGAATCATGGATTTCAAATGGTGAAGGAACATTAAACTCACCTGTACTGAAGGTTTTAAAAATTCTAACTGTATTTCCATCAATCAAAATATCTACCTCAGCATTTTCTATAACAGGTAGCGATGCTCTAATTTTGCCCACCGCGTATATTCCTTTATCTGGAATAAAATCTATTTCAGAAAATGAAATTGGACTTAGGTGCTTTGCAATTAGCTTATTAGCTTCAGCAGTAAGACTTCTTTTAGGAATAACCCCACCATACTCTACAATTGGGGATGATTGTAATTCCATTGTTAGAGTTTCATTTTGAATAAAGGTGTTGTCTTGAAATGCACGACCGGTTATAGAGCCTCCAGAGCCATGTGTGTAGTTTATTGTCAGTAACTCAAAATTTTCACCTATCCTGGCTCCTCCTGACATACCAGATAAATCTGCTTGCGTAGTCATATCTGGTTCCCAAGGAATTCTTCTAGACATACCCCCCAATTGATTGAAGAAAATAACCAGTTCATTTGGAGAACCTCTTAATGCCTGTAATTCAGCACTAGACAGATAAGATAAACCTTCAGTAGCTTTTCCTTGTTGAGCTTCAGTTGCCGTGATTGTCTTGATATCAAATTGTGTTTCACTGGCGCCTACTTCATCGACCAAAATTGTATAATCTTGTCCTCTAACATCGTTTATTGCTCCTGGAACTACGTCAAAGTTATCAGAAGTTCTTGCATCACCAAGAATACCTCTTAGCTTGGTATCTTTATTCGTCTTGATCATCCTTCCAGAAGCCATATTAGAGTTAGCGTCTAACAGCCAGTAGTTTGGAATAACATCTACTGCGGCGCCTCCTAATTGTATCTCGTTTTGATGATCTACATGATAAAATTGGAAATTCCCCGTCGGATCCCAAAATGGTCTTAAAACTCTATTTTTAATCTCAGTTTGTGTTCCAATAATATTATAGTTAGCATTTTTAACTTTCAAGTAGTACCTCGGTTCGGTTCCAGCACCTACTTCCGCTGGAATTTGTTGACTGTATAAATCTTGTAATTTTTGATCAAGCCCTTCATCATTGTTTTTAATATGGGTGTCCCAATTTTGCCTCTGGTTAGTGTTTCTTTCTTCTCTTGGAGGAAGCCTAAACGGTGTGGCAGGATAAAATCCTGCCACTTTTTTGAAACTAGGTATGTCAAGTTTTTTTATGTGAATCTCTTTTTTGCCATCCCTAAGATCCAACGTACCCTCATCGGTATCAATAAAGTTTCTTTCCGCTGTCTCCTCAGTGGCAGATGGAGTATTGGTCTTCTGAATTATTTTGGGTTGTACGGATGCTCCTTGCTGTACTGTATGTGTAAGCTCATGTGCCAATAAATGTTTTCCAGAGTCACTCTCAGGACTGTATTTACCTTCGTTAAAATAGATATCATTACTACTAGCAAAGGCTTGGGATCCTAATTGCTGGTTCATCTGTATGGCATTGCTGTCCTTATGCACCCTAATATTACTGAAGTCAGTACCAAATCCTGATTCCATAGTACTTTTTGTGGCTTCAGACAAAGGCGACCCACGTCCTATAGAATTGTTTAATTGAGATTCAATAGATGGGGTTGCTGCAGTTTCCTCATTGGATTTTGTCTGTACTGGTATGGTTTCCTCCTCAACATCCGTGTCTGGTTCTTCACTCATT
Organism: Mariniflexile sp. AS56; assembly: GCF_030552475.1. GTDB lineage: Bacteria > Bacteroidota > Bacteroidia > Flavobacteriales > Flavobacteriaceae > Mariniflexile. The sequence continues at coordinate 7,349 of NZ_JAUPED010000026.1, forward strand.
TGAAGAACAGAGTTTTCTTGTAACTTGACTTCGTTTTCTTTTTCCTGAACCTCCTCTTGTTTTTGAATATGGGGAACTAACAATTTAGCATCTGACTTTTCCTGTAACCGATTTTCAAACAACGTCTTCTTTTGAATGTCTTCACCGATGGCTTCCTTTTCCTGTAGCTGCTCCTCTTCGGGTTGTTTGCGAACCAAAGGTGTTATAGTCTCTGCTAACGTTTTTTTTTGAATATGTGAGGCTTCTTTTTTATCTTCGGTTTGTTTTTCCTGAATATCTTCCTCTTGCGTTTGTTGCCGTACCTTGGGTGATGCACCAAAAAATGGATTGTGTTGCTCACTGTCCCCCGAAACAACGGTATCAGCAACCCGGTCGGCCTCGACCTCGTACTGATCTCCAGACTTTCCAATATTAAGTTTGGGCTGGATAAAGGCATCGGTGTCCCGATCCCCTTGAAAAAGAGATGCGTTTTTGGGTTTGGCTTTTGCCTTTTGTGCCGTTGCAAACATGGTTGCTGCTAGGTGTTGCAATTTTAATTGTTTTTTAGCTCTAAGTTGGTGGTTAAAAATTAAATTTGGAATTTTTATGGGCCACCCTTATAACCCGCCCCTCTTATTCCATAGGAACTTCTCCCTCTTGGTCCTTTGATTTTATCTTTCCTCCTTTTTGCTGTATGGTATGGGTCAGTTCGTGCGCCAAGAGGTGTTGGCCTTCCTTGGAGTTCGGATTGTACTTGCCTTTATTAAAATAAATGTCGTTGCCATGTGTAAAGGCCTGCGCACCGAGTTCTTTACTCATTTGTATGGCATTGGCATCGGTATGAATTCGGATGTTGCCAAAATGGGTACCAAAACGTGATTCCATTTGCTGCCGAGTTTTAGCATCCATTTTAATGCCACCTCCCTTGCTTTGTTTTAACCTACTTTCTAAAGACGGCCCCGATCCCGATGGTTTGTTGGATTTGGTCTGCAGCTGATCTTCCCCTAATTTAGGTTGAATAGGAATTTCACCTGCTTCTTTCATTTCACGAATAGCTTCTTCGTCTTCTGGAGACATCTGTTCGTTTTCCTGACGTTGAACGGGCTCTTCCTCTTCCATGGTCTGCACCGGCTCTTCCTCTTCCATAGCCTGGACAGGTTCTTCCTCTTCCTTGGCTTGAATTGGCTCTTCTTCCTCCATAGCCTGAACGGGTTCTTCTTCCTTTTTCATGGTATCGAGCTTTACCGGTGAAATTGATGCGGCCAGTGGTTTTTGCTGTACTTCTTCCTCGGTAGCACCCATTTTTTGAACAGCATCTCCGTTTTTGGTATTGTTTATCACTTGGTCTGCCATGCTATCTGCCTCCACTTCATATTTATCCTCAGATTTCCCCATAGTCAACTTGGTCTGGACTTTAGGTTTAATAAATGGATCCCCACCCAATACTTGACTTGGTGGTGGTTTTAAATATCTTCTTTTCATGGTTTGATTGTGTTTTACATGCTTTTCTCTTCTTAAATTCTTTGGTTACCAATCTATAAAAATCAATTTATCAAGCCATGGGAGTTTAAAAACACCAATTCCCCATGGAAGCTTGTCAACCAAAATATCCTGCGTTTTTCTTTCTATAATAATTTTTGGATTATCATCATTAAAACTCAACTTCCCACACCTTTGTAAGAACTCGTTGCGAAGTAAATCGGTTGAAGCACTTCCCAAGCCCCCCCAATTTTCTATGACAGCTTTTAGAAGTTCTTCGGCTTGATTTTTTATATCTTCTGATAATTTAATATGCCTATTTATGCTATCTTTTATAGGAATTCCGCAGATGAATTTTTCAAATACCATATCGCTCTCAAACTGCTGTTCTTTTTTAGTTGCCAAATAATGCAATGCATGCACGGCCATTTCCCTGTCTATAAAGGTATTGTCGTCTTTTAAAAGTCTGCAATTTTGTAAAAAATGGGAAATATAGGGATGCACTATCACAAGTCCCGCATTTTGAACATAGTATGTTTTTGGGTTGCTATCGTTACTATTTTCTTCATAAGCTATGCCCTGTTTCACCTTATTATTGCCAAGAGGTTTTATTTTATTTTTTTTTGATGTTTTTTGATTTCCGACGGGTTTCAAGACACTTCCCGCTTTGTCCGAAAGTCCAATTTCAGAACACAGAGAGAGGATACTTTCTGATAGGGTCTCCTTTTTTTGAGATGTTTCACCCGCTGGTCTTTTCAGGACAGTAATCGTAATCTCTTTATTTATTCTAAGTAATTGTTTTAGAATGATTAATGTTGTTTCGGCAAAAAATTGAGCCTTTTCATCTTTAATATTTATTTCTTCAACAAGTTTGGCATATAGCTTCTGAATAAGAACTTTTTCGTTTTTTGATAACATATAATCAATAATCGTAGTCCATATAAACATTCTTGAAGATGACCGCAAGGGTTTGAGTTTACCAATAACTTCTGTGTTTAATAATTCTGCTTCCTTTTCAGATTTAAAAATGGTATTTAAAAGCAATTGCAATTCTTTATTTTCAAATTGAAGTATGCAACGTTTTTTAACACTATTCTTTTTAAGCAACGTCACAAATTTATTTTGAAATGCATCGCTAGATAAACATCGTTTGAAATCTGCCAAAGTAAACAACACACTTCCAGTAGCAGTTTTCCACCAAGGTGCGTAGCCATGCTCTATAAAAAACAGTAAGGTTTGTATTTGGCGCTCTTCATAATTAATCAAAATTAGATTTTCTGATGGCCTTGGATCTTTTATCAATTTATCTATTTCCTTTACAAGCTTTTCTCTTGTATCTTTTTTTAATAATTCAAAATTGTTGTGACCGTCTACGTAGACCTCCAAATTTAATTGCGGAAGTTGAACAATATCAGCAGGAAGTTTATGCTCTATACTATTAAAATAACGCTCTAAATAAGGGAGTACATCCTCTTTTAAAAACACATCTAGATTATCCTTTAGCTTATACGCAACGCTAATACTCTTGACGTCAACCTCAAGAAAAACCTTATTTATGATATGTTTTTGCTCCGTAATCACTGAATAGGTAGTATTAATTTAATGAGTATATTTATTCCTTCTTTAAGAGTTTCTGGCGCTTGAGGATCATTAATGTAACCATTTAAAAATGCTCTAAGGGTACCTTCTGAATCTGTTGGCTTTGGCCTGCCCCTATCGAAAAGAACCTTATTTTTTCTTAAATCGGTTAAAATAGATTGAATCACTTGAATCACAGGATTAATACTATTAACATCCTTAGCTATAGCACGTTCTGACTGACAATGCAGTATGTTATAAAATAATTTTATTTGCGCCCTTAGGTAATCTGAAAGTACTCCTATTACAATGTCATTTCCTGTATTTACTAATAAACTTTTAGCAGTTTTTTGAATTAATTCATTAAAAAGGTTATTTAAATTGTTGTTTTTATTTCCATTAAGGTACTCTGGCATATTCTTAATTACCTCATCAAATAAATTTATAGTTGGCAGCAATATTGCTTTTATAAGATCGCCCTGTAAATCAACATTAGTATTTAAAGCTTTTCTTTCTGATTTAATGGCATTCTCAACAGTTACAATGCAATTTTCAGGCTTATCGGTATCAACTTCCGTTTTATTGATAGTAATGGTGATATTTTTGGAAATTTCTATGGCACCACATGGGCCACCTTTTATCACTAAAGTAACTGGAAACAAAACATTACCTACTTTTTGATTAGAAATGTCGAATTCATGGAAAGTATCAGGTTTATCAGATGTTGCTTCAAAACCAAAATCCCAATTAAAACCATATTCCTTTTTCTGTTGATTGGTTAATCCTGTTATCTCAAAAGTTATCTTCACTGATTTTGTTCCTTGACTTACAGATGGATTTTTTGGCGAACTATCAAAACTTGCAAAATCAGATTTATTTATGATGCTTATGGTTGGAGTCACCATAGCATTTCCATCAACAGCAAAACCAATGGGAGTACCGTATGTTGAAAATTTTGTGGAATCCACAACTATCACTTTATCTACGATTGTTATGCCTTTTAGGTCTCCATTTACTTCCAGTTTGGCACCATCGGGTTTTAGATTAAATGATATTTTTAAGGTTTCTTTTTTACTTGGGTCTATACAAAATAGTGAACCATCTATATCCAACTCAACAACAGAGTCTTGAAAAGTAATAGGTTTTATCTCAATTGGGCTTTCACAAGCACCATTGAAAATGATTAAATTCGGTTTGATGGTATTTTCAGAGTTTACGGGCAAATCATAGTTTTCTATTACTTCATTATTCCCATCAGGAGTTTTATCTTCTAAATTTCCTTTACCAAAATCCCAAGTGAACTTGGTTGTACCCAAAACACTCTGAGCGTCTACTTTATAGGTTACGGCTGCTGATTTTTTATCATCATTGTACCTAACGGTAGTTGATACTTGGGCAGTAGCCTTTTTATTTACAATAATTCTTGCGGTGGTATCTTGTCCGTTTACCGTAAATTCAATAGTTTTTCCATACAGGCTTGGATCCAAAACATTGGCATCAAATTGATACTCACCTTTATCATTTTGAATGACGCCACCGTTAACACCTTCATTTACTAAAGCCTGAACTTCACCATCTTTTGGAGCAATAGTAAACGTTAAAGCTTCTGTGCCTTTTTCCAAACAAATCGAATCTTTAGGCAAGCTTAAGGATATAGACTCCCTAGGTACTATAAAATTAATAGGCGAACAATCTGAACAGCATATATAAGGCAACGAAAAATCTGCTATAATCGTGTTTTTTGAGGTAATACTCCCTGCTATGGTTGAGTTTTCTCCAAAGAAAATTTTTCTGTTTGCTTCTAAATCTTTAGTAAGACGAATAGATTGACCAAAAATTCCTGAATCACTAAACTCAATATAATTCTCATTTTTTTTAATAGGCTGATCTATTAATTCAATTACCAATACATTCTTTCTTGCAGTCGCTTTACATTTTTTTGAAAAACCAGCCACACTCCATACATAGTTGAAAAATTCTGCTAAATTATATACCGTTTCTTCTACTGTTTGGCCGATACCTACGGTGGTATATTTATCTGTTTTGGTTAACCCATTTCTTATTTCAACGATTTTTTTACGATCATCCACAAACACAAACTTGGTACTCGCTCTTTCATCCCATAATTTTATAAAGCCTTCATTGGGTTCTTTACTGTCCTCTAAATTTGGTTGCGATTTGAAAGCTAATTCCATGCGTACTGTTTCGTAAGTTAGTTGGTCTGTCGCATTTTCTGTGAGATAGGCCATAACGAAAGTACCGCCAATAGGAACACCTGCCTGATGCCTAAGCCCAGGGTGTTTTTTGACGAATTCCGAAAGCTTAATTTGGTTTAAAATAGCAGATTTTCTTTCTTCAATTTCTTCTAATAATATTTCCAGTTTTTTTCCCGAGCAGCATACCGTGGACATCTGATTGATCAACAATCCCAATATTTGCTTAGATCCCTCCTTTATATTTGTGCTTTGATACTTAGTTTGCAAACCTTTTATCCGTTTACATAATTCGTCTATAGTAAGTTTATATTGTGATACTGTCGTATTGTCGATTTCTAGAATTCCCGTTGGAATTCTATTATCTAAAACATAGGCATACACTAAAGTACCTGCTATATCCTCAAATATAAATTTAGCTAATAAGGCTTCTGTTTCCCAAACTTTGGTGGCCATAATTTTTTGGGCAATCTCTTTAAAATTAGCCAAAATGTTGTTTGCTGAATCTTCACCAACTTTATCAAACGTATTTGCTAAAAGGTTACCTAGCGTGTTATCCTCGATTGTTAATTGTTCTCTAACAATATTATTTTTACCATAATCCCTTTGAGTATATAATTCATTATACTTTAACTCTTTGAACGCTTCAATTATAAGATTATCTTTTCCAAAAATTATAGGATTATCGTTTTTTTTAGAATCTTTTAATAGCTTAAGTTCCAGTATTTTAATTTTATCGTTAAGAACTTCAATCTCCCTAGTTTCTTTAACGGGCAGCTTGACAGGTAAATCGTAGCCTTTGTCTATTGCCACCACATTTGTTCCAGCTTCTATGGTACTAAATCCGGAGAAAAATTGGCTCATTTCTGCAAGAATACAGTTTTGTTCTGTTCTCCAAGCTTTGAGTAGAATACTTAAATCTTCAAATTGACATTTATAATCGTTTATATCAATACTCTTGATGGTTGCATTTACGGAAAGTGTTTTTACATCAAAACTCAATCCGTATGTCTCTTTTATTGCCATTACCTGACCTAAGGCGTCTATGTAGGATTTTCCTTGAATGCCTTCTATTCTTAAGAAATTAAAGCTATCTATATTATATAAAAGTGGTGTTTTAACAAATGGTGATGACGATAAATTTTCTGTATGGTAACTAAGGTTATGTGTTTGTGTGAAATTTTTGTACTTATTATGACTCCAATGGTTCAATAAATCTTTATTTACTTGATAATAAAACGGTATGGTTTTATTGCTTAAAACACCATGGGCTTGCGATGGGGTTATTTTAATTTCTGAACCTTTAGATTCTTTTACGTAATTCGTCACTAAATCTTGTGCCCTATTTAATAAACTCTTTACTTTTTGCAAATCATCATCTTCACGACCTACAATAGGCGACCTATAAAAATTATGACGCAGTGATTTGTATTGTTGATTAACTTCATTTAATCTTCCTAATAATAAATGCTTTGGGAATGCCCCTATGGATGGGCAACATAGGACGTTAAGATGAAGTAACAAGTTTTTAATTTCTGAATATGTATCAACCAAATCTTTTAAAACATCATAGCGATATTGAAAATCTATAGGAATGGCAGAACTACTCATTCCTAAAAGTGATAAGATCTTTCCTGAAATAGTATCTTTATTGAATTTCTTTAGGATAATATCTAAATTTTCTCCTAGAATTTTTACCGTTTCATTGTTTATTACATTGAAATATCGTTGCTTCAAACTTTGATAATCTTTAGTATTGCTAGCGTTCATAATGTCCCGTAACACAGCTATTTCAGGTAATTTTAAATATTCCTCAACACTATGTTCCGTTAATATTGAATCCTGACTAGCAATTGATACGGCATCATCGCTTGATATTAAAAGTACACGCAATCTGGCAATTTGCTCAATGCCTTGGTTGTCACAATCAAGAGCTGTACATAAATCGCCTTCTTTTGGATAATTTTCAAGATATAGCAAAACCACTTTATCTTCAATATTTTCCAAGGTATTTAAACTAGAATACACTCCACTTGACATGTCTATTTCAGATTGAGAAAAAATTTCTAGGAGTTCTATTTGAGTATTACTTGCATCAATAAAAGATTTATAATTAGCTTTGTTGTCTTCAAAAACCCTGTAATGGGTATAGTTTTTTGAGTTACTATTTATTAATTGCACCCCTTTTTCTTGAGGTGCTCCCTGTGCTGTGGGTTTGGGTTCTGTTAAAGTTAACAAATCGCCGTCTGTAGTAACCCCATAGCCTTTGCTTATTGAAATTTGTTTTAAGGCAGTGTTGAATATTAATTTAAAACCACAAACTATGCCTACGCCGCTTAGGGCTATTCTAGATAGATGGTCTTGGTCTTCAAAATAGTCTAAAAACTCATTTAGCTGTCCTTTTGTAAGCACTTGGTTATCACTAAATTTACTATACTGCGTTGTTATGGTAGTGAGCTTTTTCATTCTAGTATTTTTTATAGTGTTCCTATATTCGTTTGTCCTAATATTATTTTCCCTTCCATGTCATCACTTTCATCATCACAATCCAACAGACGACCAACCGGGTAAATAGTGTTTAGATTTCCCATAGCGGCCATAAGGGCTTCAAGTTCGTCAGGTTGTTCGTGATCCAACGCTGTTTTTGCCAATAAAAAGGCCTTGTATTTTTCTTCGAATTCTGCCAAATCGTTCATTTTATCTTTAACACTATCCAGATATGCCGATTTTCTTTCTTCAAAAACATGTTTTATCTCTACCCTTTGAACTTCCAATGCCGTTATTTGAGCTGCTTCACCTTCTAGCGGTGGTTCTGTGTTTTGCAAGGTTAGTATTTGCTCATCAACCTCTTTTAAAAAGGAATTCTTTTCATTTTCAAGTTGCTGAAGCTTTTGTTCTTTTATATTATCCAAATCATTTTCACGATGCCCTACCCAACATATTTTAGGCAGGATGTGTGCGGGCAATTCTTCTTTGATAATCATTTCCATATAATTCCTGAAATCGGGATTTGAAAACCTATAAGTATATCCAGGCATAATAATGCTAACACGATACGAATAAGGGTCAATACCACATTCGTCCTCACAATTATCCGTGCAAATTGGCAGAAAAGGGGTCGCTGAATCTTGAGTAATATCTGGACGAAGCAATATATGCTCCACTAGAAAAACACCTTCTTCCGTGAATCTGAATTTCATAAAGGAAATAACACTTAAAATGCCCGCTTCCAGATCTGAAACCGTATTGAATGTTTTGGGATGCCTTGCAATACTATAGCCAAGAACGTCGACAGACTTGCTTAAATCAACAATATCAAATGAATATATCCCGCTGTCAGACACAAGTATCCTTATATTCCCAATAATCGTATTGTTTAATAATGTTGAGCCCTGCTGTTTTAATTCTTTAAACAATGTTTCAAACCCTTCTTCAGAAGTTTGGATGATGAGTAAAACCGCTAGATATAGTTCTTTATGAATAGAAGAAAGCGTATTGAACTCTTCCGGTGAAGAAAGGATTTCTGCTGTATTTTCATCCTTAATACGCCATTTAAAAACAGTTTTTGAATCTGTATTCACAAAAGAGCGCACATCTACAAAGGAAGAGCTCAACACCCTTCTATTATAGTTTTTCACTCCCAACAAGCGTGCTATTCTTTTTTGTACCCCCGAAATATTGTCAGTATCCCAAAGGTTCTCTTCACCTTGTTTGAAGTAATTAAAAGCACACCCCCTTTCTAAACCAATAGCCCTGTAATCTTTAAGAAACGCTTTCTTGTTTGCCAATACAATCTCGCTGGAGGCATTACCATACAGGGTTTTCATCAAGAATGCATACTCCCCAAATTTTTCAGAAAAACGTGCCAATAAGTGATCTAACACTTTGTTTCTACGCTCAATGTTATTATCTTGTTTATCAAACAGCAAATCAGTTATAGCATCATCATCACTAGGATAACCACTCACGAGTTCACCAAAATCCTTAAGACCTTCAACCGCTTGCGTAAAATATGTTTTATTAAGATTTCCGTTTACAGACAACAGCTGCCCCACTTTAGACAAGTGCTGGAAATATCCAGCCAATATTTTATCAAAAAAAAGCAAATAGCCTTTGAGTTGTTTAGCTTGGGATTTTCGGATTTCCGTAGCTCTAGCCGCCAAACCCGACTGGCCTATTCCATAGGTTTCGGGGAAATCATTCTGAATGGTTGTATAGCCTCCTGGTGAACGAAAAGTACTTTGTGGAAATTCAAGGTCTTTTTCATCATCTAGAATGACGTTTTCTAAAATGGCAGCATCCTCTAATTCTTTCAAGTAAACAGCGACTTGAAATTGATTAATGTTTAAAGGTAGTACTCCTTTACTATAACTGAACGTACTTTTGTCACACAAAAATGGCTTTTTGTTTTCTTTTATGCAGATTAACCACTTATTCAAAAGGTCTTCGTTCGAATCGCAATGACCTATAGAAATATCTTTTATAAGTTTTACACCTTCAATATTCATGATAATTTTCATGATATCCGATAACCGCACTTCACTTCTCAGCTCCGCTTCTTTCAATTCCTTAGGATCTATAAATCCTTTATCCAATAAAGGCCCTTCAAATATTTCATCTGAAGTGTAGCCTTTACCAAGCATTTCTTTTATAGAATAAAAGTGTAATGTGGTTGAAAAGTATTCATTTATGGCTCTGAGAACTTTAGCATGGATAAGTTCTTCATCGGATTCTGGAAATACTTCTATGCTAGCACAAACCGAAATTGGTTGCTTACCTATTTCTGAAATATAGATAATGTCTTCACAAAGGTTTCTATTTTTATGATATTCTACACGAATGTCATTACTAATCCTATTGATTTCAATCTCTCGCTCGTCATCCGTTAATGACTCATCAAGACCTTCAAAATCGACCAAAATATTATAAAGCCCCTTAAAATTGTATTCTCTTTTGAATCCGTTTGGAATCGTTTCAAAATTTGAAGCATCATAGGATAAAACATCATTTTTACAATCTACATACACCGTTTTCTCTGCGATTGTTAACCAACAATTCCTTACTCCTTCAATGTTTATGAATAGCTTTCTATAGTCTTCTTTCGTTACTGGTTTTGTGGGAAAAATATCTGATGCTCTATAAAATTGATTTGCTAACTGTTCGTCTTTATTCTGTGAAGCCAGCAAATCATTAATAGGCATATCTATCCTAGTCCCTAAATCTGTAATGGCGTAACAGAGCATTTCCATCATGGTTATTCCGGGGTCGTGCGCGTTAAAATCCGTCCATAAACCACCTCCCAATTCCTCGATATACTGTATGCCCAACTTTCTTAGATAATAATAGTCTAAGTCATCATGGGTTGCCACCTTTTTTGGTATATCCGTATGAGTATTTTTTATTGACATATCAAGTTTATTTGTGGTTTTACACCTTTACAGGGTGTTAATTCAGTACTTATGCTATGAGTTTTTGCAGACACCAAAATGGACCTTGGGTTTGACGGCACAACCACATTACCCATATCATTAAATCCTTTTTTTATAATGACGTTTTGCAGATAATCCACATACGGTAACTTTTCCATATAGTCTATCAATACACTTTTATGGAGGTCCACACCAAAAACAATAGCTTCATGGGTATCAAATGCCCAAGGCGACAAGAATTTTGTAATGTCCACTTCAAGTTGTTTGCTATAAAAAATTTTATCGTAGCCTTCATAAAATTGAACTTCCAATGCTACCGTTACCTCTTCATATCTTGGATTAATAACATTTGCGGTAACGTGCAACGCATTAAGTTGATTGATGAATTCCTTGATTCTATTGATTAACCCCTTACTTACACGGGGCTGATAGATATCGAATACATTTTTGTTAAGGGTATCTGGTATAACAATTAAAGTGACATATCCGGCTGCAACATAGCTATCCGTTATAATATTATTTTCATCAGGGATATGTGTATGGTTCAAGCACTTTACCTTAAATATTTCAGGGAATTTTTGAAGAATTAAATGCTCATAATCCCACAATGTAATGGCGCGGTTTTTATGTCTTAAGCGTTCGCTGATTCTTCTATAAAATTTTTCGTCAGACTCTTCTGGAATACCATCAAAAGACGTGTAGGGTTGCGATACACCTTTAACTTGGGGAATGCGCGTGATTAATTTTTTAATCGCACCAGCTGGCAGTCCATCATTGAGGTGGGATAGTTCATTGCCTTGGTCATCAAAAATGGACAAAATCGCTTGGGCGTGTATATTGATCACTTTGCAAACCGCATCATAGGCTTTATGCATTTTAGCGCGAATCCAAATATAGCCTTCAGGCAAACGGGTATTTTCTGTTGTTGCTTCTCTAGGAATCGTGAATTTGATTATGCCCGAGCTCAAAAAGTTGCTCGTGCTGTTGGCCAGAATATCATCTTTTAAACTCTTCCATTTATTATCGCAAAGTACAGCCCATTGTATAGTCTCTTGTGTTTCAAAAGAAGACACTTCAGGGTTTTCACTTCCTTCCAATACTTGAACCAAAAGTGCTATGTTTTGCAGAACTTGAGCATCTTTTAAACCTATAAACAGTTCGCCTCCATGACAATATTTGGGGAGTAAATAGGTTTTGATATTTGTAGTATCATAAACATCTAAAATCCCTTTTTCCTGTTTTTTTTCTTTTAAATATTCGTGTTCTTCGTTTTGCCCAAAAGGATGAATGTGGAATAGCTTGATTCGTTCATGAATATAAGCCTCTTCTTGACTTGCAGGGTTTGGTATTGTTCTAGTTTCTTCTGCTGTATAATCAAAACTTATATTTTCGGCCATAGGAATATATGGTTCATTGGGAATAAGTGGGTCATCATCTTTTTCTGCGGTGAGAGCCATAGCATATATTCGAGGAAACAACTCTTGAAGAAATGATTTGTTTAAAGTCAATCGCAAGGGACCGGCTTTATCTATTTGATAAGTATTCGTTAAATTACTAAATGATAAGTTGCACTTATATCCTAACTTTTCTTCGGTTACCTCATCTTCATCAACTAAGAAAATAGCCTTCGCTTTATCAACAACACTCCATTCTTCTGCATGAAGCACAGCAGTTTCCGCAGTAAAGTAACTATCACTATCTACTATAGGGTTATCCACTATTGGAACCTTCTCAACAGCGTCTATATATGTACTAGCCTTTCCTCTTGAGATACTTGGCTCAAGATATGCAGCATACCAGGTTGTAAAATCATCAGGTGTATTCTTCCATGTAAAATTCACGCTTATTTCTTTCCACGACTTAGCAAAAGCTTCCTTATAATCCATATAAAAATTAGATTTTTTTATTGGTTGCGAGGTAAATGGAAAGAAAGGTTTATTTGCTTTTAAAACACCATTGTCATTTTCAATATGAACCGTTTTAGCATCTTTAACATCAACTTTTATTATTATTGAATTTAAGGTTCTATTCATTAAAGCACGAAAAAAGTCATGTCCGTCAGACAATGAAGTGTCTATCATAAAACGAACCACAGGAAAAGTGGTGTTGTATTTTTCAAGCAAAACATCATCGTTATAATTTACCAATGCAGGAATGTCTTTGCTTAATTGAAAGGCTATTACGAGTTGGTTATTACTACTAACATTTGTGATCATTTCAGTAACCCCATCAGATTCTTTTTTTAAAGCAATAGAACTTATCCATTCTTTTTCTCCACTACCTTCTATAGAAATAATTTCATCTATACTATCAGCATTAAAATCAGTCAACTTATGTCCTGTAATAATAGTCTCTGGATCAAAATTCAAAGTAATTTCAACAGTCCTTATTCCTTCTTGGAGAAGTAAAAGCGGAGAAGCTAACGCAAACCCAACGGTAGCATCAGGTAATTCAGTAAATTTATTTTCATTTGATGTGTACCCAAAAGGCAACCAATAGGGGGTTTCCTCGGGCAGTGGTTCTTCAAGTCCATCCAAAGTATTTGCTACGGCACTTACCTTTAATTCTTTGATATCTATATCATTATAGATGGTTTTTAAAGATGCTACCTCTGCTTGATTGGCGATAAGTTCATCAATTGTTTTATATACCCGAGGGTTACCATCATTGTCTTGTTGTGCGTTTAGTGGGGTTTCTGCAACAATTTGTGCTTGCGTACTTTTTTTTGCCAATTCAAAAATGATGTGCACCTTATCAGGTGTTGCTGGACGTTTATCTACCTGTAAAATATTTTTGTAATAAAAATCTAAATGACGCTTAGTTATATTATTGAATCGTTTTTTTGACTGCTCCAAAAGCTGTAAAAAACATACAAATAGCGTAAGATGTGGTGTTAGTTCTCCTGCTTCCTTAAAAGAAGAAAGCACTTTTGTAATCTGTTCTTTTTGAAGATTGTATGCTTTATTTTCGCTTTCGCGGGAAAAAATTTCAGTACTTGTAAAATCAAAACAGTTAAAAAAATCTTGCCAATTACCCTGAGGAATTTTGCTACTTGAACTGTCAAAATACTTAACATGCTTAGCAAAATTGTATGCATAAAGTATCCAATCTTCAATAGCAAAATCATTCAGTTCAAAATTTGCAGGATATAATTGTTTAACAAACCGCTCTTCTTGACCTGTGCCATTTCTTTTTAATACTTTATCTATGTCGTTACAATTGCCCATTGTTTTTCTTATATATTTGTTCCTTCTTCTTTATAGAATGGAAAAACCATGTTGGTTCTTGAGTTGGTAGCCCTGACGATATAATCTATGGATACGATTAGTTTACCCTCTAAAGGGTCGGTTTCAGATATATCAATCTTAATCACATCTATCCTAGGTTCGTGATAGAGAATAGCGGTTTTTATTAAATCTACAGTGTAAGTAATTAAAGTTCTGTTAAGGGATTCAAACAATAGCGCTTCCAAATTGCAACCATAATTGGGCAACATAATGCGTTCTCCCAGGCGTGTTGTCAACAAAATATGCAAACTGCTTTTGATGTCTTCTTCATTAGAAATCATCTTAGTTTGCTTTTGCTCTTTAACAAACTCTGGGGGGAACGCCCATCCTGTGCCCAAAAAAGATTTTTTTATATCCATAATTACCCGATTAGTACCGTAAACTCTCCTAAAACAATCGTACCGCCATGTGCTGTAGAATCTCCCAATCGCGCTGCAGGCATACCCCCTATTAAAACCGTTGCAGACCCTGCAATAATCGTATCTGGAGGGCCAACACAAGTTGCCATATCACCCACACGAGCAGCTGGCATATTACCAATAAGCACCGTTGGTTCTCCTGCAGGTAAAATAGGTCCTCCAACGTGTGGCACGACGCCTGTTACCATTGGGCATACGTGCATATCTGTAATTCTTGCTGCTGGTGCTCCCATTTTAATTTATTTGTACTAAAGATCCTTTTAAAACAGCAATAGCACTTGTTGACACCTCGGCACCTGCGGCCCCTTCTGCCTTAAATTCCGCATTTGCAACAATACCAACGTTTGTACCTTCTATAGAAACATCTCCGGCCGCTTTTATACTTATATCTCCAGCGCTTTCCATACTAATGCCATTGCTATCTATGGTAATCACGTTCGAGTTATCATCTTCTATTACGATTGTACCAGCATCTTCATCAATAGTTATCATTTTCCCTGCAGGTGTTGAGATATTGATGGACTTTTTATCGTCATCAAATACCAACTTCATTTCACTTCTGGTTACAAATCCTTTTTCATGGTTGTCATCACTCGCGGTAAAAGGTGCAGGCTTTGCACTGCTGTGAAGCATCCCTAAAACCACAGCATCATTTGGGTCTTCATTAATAAACCCCACGATCACCTCATCTCCAATTTCTGGTCTAAAAAAAGAACCTCTGTTCTCACCTGCATCCAAGGCAGACACTCGGCACCATATACCTTGTTCTTTATTATTAATTATGGGAATCTGCACCAAAATACGTTCTTCTCCTTCAGGATCTTCTTCCAATTGCGACACGACACCCACTTGCAGTCCTGCAATAGCAGAAACCAATCCCGCTGCTGGTTGTGCATGTATATCGAACGTTTCTGAAAACCATTCTGGATTTAGCCCAAACTGGGCATTGACAGTCCAATTGCCTTCCGAAATAGTATGGCTTACGCCAGTGATGTATGCATTTCCATTAAAACGATCTCCCACGCCTTCCAATTTTAAAATCGTATTGGGTTTTACAGATGGAATGCCTTGAAATTTGACACGCCCACGTATTTTTGCCAATTGCTGAAAAAGCCATTTGGCATCTGCCCAGTCCTGTAATTCAGTATCTGTAATGGCACCTCCATGCCTTAATTCCAGAGATTCCAGACCAATAACATCTTGCAAATCGGTTGCGCTTATATTACCATTTAATGAAACTGACGGGTCATTACCTTCAATCTCCAATAATTCTTGATTGGCATGATTCCAACCATAAGAAGACACCTTTTTGACTTGGTGTCTGGCGTCAATCTCAGCATCAAAATCCAACATGGACGCACCAAACGTGACTGTTTCTATTTCCGATTGTTTCATATTTGGTGCGGCGATAGTTACTTTTCCGTCATCAACAAAACATAATTTCCCGTTTGCCTGAGCCCTCGCCACCATAAAATCCCAGTCCGAAGTATTATACTGCACAAGCTCTGGATGCTCATAATTTGTTACTTCCACATCACTATCCAGCCCGTATTTAGACAGTATTTCATCAAAAACATCACTATCCCTGCTTTCATAAAAGTAGTGGCTTTTTCTCCCTATGGTCATTTTTACAGCCACATCTTTACACTCAATAATGAGGTTTGCAGTACTTGAACGTATTTTTAGATTATGCTTAATAATAATACCCTTAAAAATAGTTTCTTCATCAGAATGATATCCCGCAGTAATCTCGATTTTCTTACCAGGTATCAACACATCCTCGTTGCTCAATTTAAAATCCCGTTGTGAAGCCTCGCCATCTATCAAAATAATTTTTGCTGTAGGAACCCTGTTCACTTCCTTGGTTACCGTAATGCTTTTCACTTCGTAAACCTTTGAAAGTTCTTCACCTTCCGTTAGAATCTTGAAGGTAACAAGATCCGGACTTTTTGATGTTTGTATGACGCCGCTATTGTTCATTTATGCCTTTTTAGTTAATGGAGGAAAAAACAATTCTTGCCCCGGTATTAAGTTTCTAAAACTGTAAAGATTGTTCGCTTTGGCAACTTCTAAATAATACTTTGAGTCTCCATAAATCCGGTGCGTCATTAAAGGCAGGGTATCCCCTGCTTTTACTACACGTTGATGTGTTAAATCAGGAGATTTATTGTTTTCTCTTGCCGCCCTTAAATCTTCATCAACAGCACCTTTAACCTTTAATTTCGCCAAGGCTCTTAGCGGCGTTCCATCAGGAGCAAAGAGCTTAAATTCTATTGAAAGATCAACTAATGATCCTTTAAAGAGCAACGCCCCCCATCCTATTTGCAAATAATATGGTTTGTGTTCATCGCCACTATAATCAAAAACAATTTTCTTAAAGGTATCTATCTGATCAATGATGCCATCTTTTTTATCGGGTTTGCCGTCAATAACACCCGTACTATCAAAAAGTAATTCCACATCCAATTCTTGAGGCGAAATCCTTGTAAATTTCGGTTGTGTTGCACTCGTTCCTTGCCCTTGTTCTTCTTGATATTCTGGTTTATAAACAATAAGGTATTTTTCTGGATTTACCAACGTGGTAAATTCTCCATCTCCAACAGGGTCGCTAAATTTTTCGTCCTTATATGCTTTAATAACCAGTTTTTGTAACTTGCCGTCACTCATAGCTTAGCGTTCTTTTTGTTCTTTAATACGCTCCATCACTTCTTCAACACAAGCGGCGATAATCGCGATTTTACCGTGTTCGGATGATTTTCCTCCTCCTTGGGATTTCTCACTTTCATCTACGTTTATTTTGATATATAATTCTTTAATCTCTATAGGCATTAGTCTAATATTTTGAAAAAGTTATATGACAGTTCTAGTGTTTCGATTACGATTTTATTTTCTTCGGCATTAAAATCGCCCACACTCCATTTTACAGGATAGGCATTGGAAATACTCCATGTTTGTAACGGTTCATGTTTTTCGTTTAACAGACTAACCGTTAAACTTACAGGTTCGATTTCAAAATCTTCCAAAGCTTTTCGGCACCAGGTAATCACGCCTGAATCCAAAAGCATCCCTCGTTTTAAAACTAAATTGGGATACTTTGTTCGCACAGGTATTTTATGCTTGAACCTATTTTCTCCACCTTCGGCAATTTCTTCAGTTTCCAGATCTACAGATAGCCCCGAAACCGATTGGAATTGATGGTCGTTTTCTTTATTTGAAATTCCACTGAATTCCACTTTAAAATGAAAACCTACGGGTGGATAATAGGATGCCATACTATGCTATTGAAAGTTTTTCATGAACAAATTCCGCAGTTTCTATAGCAATTTCATTACCATCTGCTTTTAAATCTGTGGATTGTATTTTTGTGATGTATGCATTTTGAGCTTTCCACGTTATTACAGGTTCGTGTTTTTCATCTAGCATACTGATGGTCAAATCGCCACGGTACTGCTCTTCACCTTCTTGAAAAAACACCGTTTTAATCCATTGATTATAAAACTCTTTGCTCTTATCTGCGAAAGAGCCTCTTTTCACGGTAATATTGCTGTATTTCTCCAGTCCGGGTTGTTTTGATTTATAGTACACATTATCTGCACCTGCTCTATACTCAATTATTTCGCGCTCAAAATCTAGCCCAGAAACTTCTGTACAATTAAATTCTGCGTCGCCATGTGTTACTTTAAAATGAAACTTTGGTAATGGATATGTTGCCATGATTTTTATATTTTAAGGTTATCTTACTATTGGTTATGCTTCTTGCATTTTATGAGAGAATTTCAAGACTATAAATTCTGCAGGTCTAACTACTGCCATTCCTATTTCAATGACCATATTGCCTTCCAGAATATCTAAGGCTGTCATGGTTATACCCAAACCCACATTAACATAAAATGCTTTTTCAGGTGTAGGGCCCGCCAACGCTCCTGCTTTCCATTGTTGTGTTAAGAAATTGTCTATCATTGCTTTTACACGTACCCAAGTGTTTTTATCATTAGGTTCAAAAACAAATTGCTCTGTGGCTTTTTTTATAGATTCTTCTGCCATATTAAAAAAGCGTCTTACTGAGATATAACGCCACTCGTTATCATTCCCTGCAAGGGTTCTAGCACCCCAAACCAAATTCCCTTTTCCTACGAATGCTCTAATCACGTTAATGGATTTACCTGCTACGGTATCGACGTTTAGGTCTTTTTGGTCATCATGTGTTACTTGAACGGAGGGTTCTATAACATAATTTAGACTTACATTCGCAGGTGCTTTCCATACACCTCTATCACTATCTACCCGTGCATAGACTCCTGCAATGGAACTACTTGGAGGTAATTCAAGAGGCAGATTTCCTATTTCAGTAAGTATCTGATTATAAACTTTATTGTTTAGGTTCTCAATAGTTGCTAAGTTTCTTCCATGAAGTTCTCCATTATTAGTATCTAAATTGATATCCGTATCTACCAAATCATCCCCATCATCATCAATAATAGCACTTTTTAAAGCGTCCCACGCCGAACCAATACCGTCGAAAAGGGTGGTATTCGTGTTGGCAACAGGGCTAGATGTGGGGGCACCAATTACCAATTTCTGTATTTCTTCAAGAATATTGGAAGTGTTGTTCTCAACCACATTTTGGATCTTGGTAATATTGGCCTCATCAATAAACTTTTTAAGATTGACGGTTAACTTTTCAAGTTCTTTGGTCACCGGTTCTATGGTATTGTTTGTTGTGAATAAATCATTGAATGCTGATAAAGAATTATTTATCGTAGATACGTCTATAACAGGAACTTCATCCTTAAGTGCTGATACAGCTGCGTTTGCTTCAATATTGGCCTTTTTCTTATTTTCAATTAAGTCGTTTAAATCATTTAACAATGCAGTAAGACGATTATGCAAGATCAATGGTCTTGGATTATCATAATTTTTAACATCGTTTGGAGCCGTGCCATTTTCACCTAAATTCAGTCCTTCATTTGGCACATCATTATCGCTAAACAAATAATTATAAACTTCCGCTAAAGTTCCAGTAAGATCTGTTGCACCCGTTTTATTCGAGATACGATTTACCGCGGTAGGCATATTAATGGCATTTAAATTTTCAGTAATAACCTTTTTAGCAGTAGGATTTGCTTCATCAATATGAGAGATAATTACATCTTCATTATTGAAATTATAGTTTAAAATAGTTTTTAAAAATGGATAATAAGCAGCTCCGTATTTTAAGAAATCCTTTTCAGAACTGAGTTCATTTCTTAATTTCTGGATGTTAGGATCTGTAGGGCTTTCTCCATCATAACCCCTAGTATCAATAATGGTAAACCTATCATGTAGCTCTTTACATTGTTTTAATGCCTCGTTATACAGACTGTAAAATTCAGTATCTGTACTTAGTGCCGTAGCATCGGGAAAAAGTATTAATGTAGGCTCATCTACCTTCCTGATAGCTGCCAAACCCTTTGTGAAATGATCTGAGTTATTGATTGAAGTTATTTGTGTATCATCGGTATCCAAGGTGTCTCCATACCTTCCTACAGATGTTATATAGCATGGACCACCGCCATTTGCAAAATACATTTGTAATGAATAATACATCAAAAATGGCTCTCTCGAAGATGGTTGGGTTACTATGATAGTGCGCTCTGGGTTGCCTCCTGTTAAAGTGTCCGTAATTTTAACCGCAATTGTTCGCTCTGGTTTTGCAAAACCAAAGTAAGTTTCATATTCTAGCATTGAAGTGATTCTAGTTGGAGCTCCCTTAAGATCCCCTTTTATTTTATTGGTTGCCTTCTCCGTATAACCAATAAATGCCGGAATTGCCGTTTCAACTTGAGCCACCGATGGAGGGAATTTCACAATCTCCTCTATATAGACTCCTGGTGTTTTGTAATTTGCCATAATTTTAAATTTTTGTTTTAAATAAATATTTCGGAATAATAATCATTGCCTTCTTTTTTTACCGATGTAACCCTAGGGTTCGGGAAGACATAATCGTCAGGGTCTGTAGCGGGAGGCTCTAAGCCACTAGCATCAAAATCATCTGTTTTTATTTCTATGAATCCATTTTTTGTAGACCACTTTTGGCTATTTGTCGTCAACTTTACACCGTCTGACAAACTGATATACCGCCAAAAGGTTTTTTTGTTTATAAAACTTATGGTAAATGTAGGCGTAGTGCTTAAAGTGTATTGTTTTAAATCGCTAGGAACGCTGCTATCAAATTCTAAAATATGGCTGGTACCATCGCCTTTGGCAGATAATCGCAAATACCCTATTGTATGGCTCTTTATTCTCGCTTGAATATTCGCTATAAGCAACTTCGAAACTTGATCTGTTTTTTCCTGTTGTGTTAAATTTCCATCATCTTCTATAAGTTTTATGATGTACGCTAATGAAAATTGATTCATTGAAGTATTCAGTGCTACATCTTCCTCACTAATTGTGCGAAGCAAATCTTGGGAAGCTTCGGTGCTTAACAAAAAACGATTATCAATTGGGCCTCCATTATTATCAAAAATATTTTCAAACCCCGTAGATTGGCCATTGGGCAATTGGTTTGAAAAAAGATATAATCTGCTTTCATTTGTGTTTTTCAGTTCCGTATAATTATAAAAATAAGGATCTGTAGCTTGAATCTCGAATGTAAAAGTACTGGTGTCATTCAAAAAAATTAATGGAGTATATTTACCTCCATCTTCAAACGCAGAAATCAGCAAAGAAAATCCCTGCTTATTAGATCTTAATAATATTCGATGGTTCTTGAATAGGCTTCTAGTAGAAGCACTGGGTATTATCTTTATATAATCGTTTATAGAATAATTTTCTAATGCATTTTCTTTTTCTTCTCCACTCAACAACGTATCATCAACCAAAGCAGGAAGAAACTTCTTTTCTCCACTATCCAAAAAATAACCATGGTGGATATTTACGTTAAAGAGCGTTTTATAAAACATACTATTTGTTTTTAAAATTATGGTTTACTTCTGTAATCAATTCGCCTTTTTCAAAGACATAACCACGTTCTATTTTTAATAAAGTAATCTTGTATATAACAGATGGAAATTGCTTCCCTCCTAAAGTCCCCCAAATAAAATTAAGTTCCTCAAACGTAGGCGTATAAAGTCTTACAATAAATTCAAAATCTTCTACTTGCATTAAATCTCCTTGACGCTCGAAGTTTGTATTATCTTGGGTAAATACCATTTTTCCTTGAAAAAACTCAATAATTTTTGTGAGCTTTTTTAAGGCTTCTTCATAATTTGAATTTATACTACTAAAAAGTGTATAAAGATTTAAATTGACTTTTGGATTCCTATAATTTACTTCAGTATTCTTTATGTAGTTATTGGATATATTTTTCAGGGCAAATTCCTCCTGAACATTTATCAATGATAAAACAATAATATTCCCATTCCCGTCTTCCTTATCCATTTCTATAGCCGCAATATTTTCTAAAGAAACTATCTTTTCATCCTGAAAATAGGAGTCGAGTTCTTCTTTTAAAATCTTAAGGACCTCATAAATCATAATCTCGTTTGGTTTTTAATGCTTAAGGAATGGAATTTTTATAACTAACAAGTTATTTATTCTTAATCGGTTTATCAATCCCCATTTTTGGGGATTTATAGATTTTATAATGGAAATAAGTTGATGTAAGACATTAATATTGCAAATAAAGTGGTCTAGACAATTATTGAATAAAACAATCTTGATTTACAAACTAAATCTAATTTTAAAATAATATTTCAAATTTTTATTATCATAATTATCCAACTAATATAATATTTAGAGGTATTTAAAGTATGATTTATATTACAGACACTCCGCCCTCTGAAGTAGAGGAAAATTTAAATTTGCTGAGAGCAGATTTGAATTCTAAAATTCCGTCTAAAAAATTGGACAGAAACCTATTAATTGCCACTTGGAACATACGTGCATTTGGAAATTTAACACGAAAATGGGATTCTGACGATGCCGACTCCCCAAAACGTGACCTCCATTCCGTATTATGTATTGCCAAAATTATAAGTCGATTTGATGTCATTGCGATACAGGAGGTAAAAGGTAATATTCGAGCCTTACGAGACACCTTAAAGGTACTTGGTGCAAACTGGTCATTTTTACTTACTGATGTAAATAAAGGCAAGGTTGGTAACGGGGAGCGTATGGCCTTTCTTTTTGATAAAAGACGTGTCCAATTATCGGGATTAGCAGGAGAATTGGTCGTTCCGGATGAATGGCAAGACAACCTAGAAGAGCATGTCATGTCTAAACAATTTGTTAGATCTCCATACGCGGTAAG
>NZ_JAUPED010000027.1 GCF_030552475.1 Mariniflexile sp. AS56
ATAATATTAAATTAAAAAAAGATAACTTTATAGAAGTTTTGGAAATTTAAACAGTTCTAACCAGGGGAAGCCTACAAAAGTATTATTTATTTGTAGTTTTTCCGCAAGTAAACATAACAAGGCTTGTCGAGAACTCTATAGGAGGATTGTCACAAAAGGGAAGAGCAAAAAATTAGCTTTGATAGCTGTTTGTAATAAGCTATTAAAACAGGCTTTTGCAATTGCTAAATCTCATTTGTGGTATGACGAAAACTACAGAAGCGTTTTAGTAAGGTAAACCCTAGTTGTAAAACTATTTATTTCAATATATTTTTATTCTAGGATAAAAATGTAATAGAAGAATATTGTTTAAAAATTAACTGCTTTTTTATAGGTTTTTAACACAGTTCTTGAATAGTGCGGTTTTGTATGCGAGGATTTTTCGCAGGAAAATCAGATGTTACAAACACGAAACGACCTTTGGTTAAGCACTAAACCGCAATTGTTTTTATACGGTGCTGCCATTAGTTTTTTTATTCTTCACAATACCATATTTCAAATTCTAATTCATTTTTATCGTTCAGTTTTGATTTATAAAATTCCACTTCTTTATTTTTAGGTTCAATTATCTTATAAACACGGTTTTTAACACTTTCAGTTGTTTTTAATCCAAAATATATTCCTGATAGTGCCTTAATAGGGTATTTGCGTATTCTGTTTTCTGGGATTTTCGGTTCATAAAAATTTATTTCAATCGCTCTCCATTCAGATTCATATTCCCAAGCTGGCAGTTTTTGAGAAAAAGCCATTTCTAATTCGTGGGCGAAATAATGTGTCCAAGGTTTTGATAAGCCAATTAAATCACAGTCGTGTTCGTTATTGAAAACTGGTGCGAATTCAAAAAAGTTAATATGTGGGTGTTCTTTTTCATAACGAACTCTTTTTAATCTATCCCAAAATAATATTGATTGACTAGTATCCCATTTAGACATTCTTTCTGTAAATTTATCAAAGTCTTTTTCTCTTTTGCCTTCCAAGATATATGGAAATGCTCCTTCGTTTTTCAAATTAAATTCCAAACAAATTCCTCTATGACTACTTGCATAATGAGACCACATTAATTGGTTTTCATTTGTAGAAGAGAAACAAGTAACATAGCTATTTTTTAAAAACTTTAGTGTTAATCTATTAATTTCTGCTTTTATGCTTTCGTAATCAAATTTAAAATCAACGGATTCTTTGTCAGAAGTCCATTTTATGGCATCTAAAACTTCTTCTAAAGTTATTTTTTTGGGTTTTTCTTTTTTGTCTACTAGTTTGTCGAATAGAGTTTCACAATATGATTTAACTCGTATTTCATCTCGCCAAAACTTAATTGTCAATCGTTGGTTTTTTAGATATTCATCCGAAAAATTTTTCATTTTAAAATCAGATTTCATTATGGTATAAACCAAGAATTCTAATTCATCTGACTTTTTCGGATAATAATCAATAGTTGCACTTAAATCTAATGGGTCATTTAACTCATCATAGGATGCAAAGTATAATTCTTGATAATGAAGTTCTTTATAAAGAAATTCAGATATTGGTCTGTATTTATAAAGTTTCATTCAGTTTTGTTGGTTTTGGTCAAATTAATGGCAACACTCGAATATAAACAACAGCCTATATCCAAATTATACAATCACGAATATAGCAAATATTGACCTACAAAAACAAACGGTTTTAATCTTAATCCCACACGTCATTACGAGGAGGCACGACGAAGTAATCTCATTATTGGGTGTTCTTCATGGTATGAACTAAACAATAGGCAGATTGCTTCGTGCCTCGCAATGACGTTAGCGACAAACAGATGGCTTCGTGCCTCGCAATGACGTTAGCGATAAACAGATTGCTTCGTGCCTCGCAATGATGGTAGCCATAAACAGATGGCGTCACACCACGTAATGATGGTTGCTATAGGCAGAAGGCTTCGTACCTCGCCATGACGTACTAAAAAAGAGTATCGTTATAAAGTTTATTCGAATCGCATTGCTTTTACCGGCGATATTTTGGTAATAATGAAGGATGGTACTAAAAGCATAAGTAAACATAATAGTAATGTGCCTACGTTTAAGGCTATTATATAACTAAAACTAATGTAAACAGGCGCTTCGGTTACATAATACACACTAGGGTCTAAAGGGAATAGTTTTAGATATTTCTGAGCAAAAAGCAGGCTTAAACCTATAAGGTTTCCCCAGAAAAGCCCGAGTATAATAAGGTAACTGGCATTGTATAAAAACAGTTTACGTATGCTCCAGTTATTGCTGCCTAGGGCTTTTAAAATCCCTATCATTTGGGTACGTTCTAGTATTAAAACTAGTAGAGCCGTTATCATGTTTATGCCGGCTATTAAAATCATGATGCCAATAATGCCGTAAATATTTTTATCGAAAATATTGATCCACTCGAAAACCGAAGCATACTTTTCGGTAATGGTTTGTGTGTTTAGTATAGATGGTGTTGCTCTGTAAATTTCAATGCCTTTTGTAGGCAGTTCGTTATAGTCGTCTATAAACACTTCAAAATTGCCAATTTGGTCTGCATCCCATTTATTAATACGCTGCATATGGCGAATATCGCCTATAAGATATTGCGCGTCCAACTCTTGAAACCCCGAATTGTAAATACCTACAATGTGATAACTAATAATGTTTGGGAGCTTTTCAGCATCCTCTTTCGGGAACACCATTTGGAAGCCATCGTTTATTTTAAACCCTAACCTGTTGGCTAAATATTGAGAAATTAAAACATCTTCGTTTCGTTCTTTGGTATAATCGGGTAGTTTCCCTTCTACTAAAAATTCTTGGAAGTATTCCCAGTCATAATCGGCACCTACGCCTTTTAAGTAAGCCGCTTCAAAATCGGTTTCGGTTCTAATAACTCCGAATTTTGAGGCGACTGCCTGCACATGTTTCACCCCAGAAACACCTTTGAATTCAGGATAAAACTCTTGTTTTTTAGAAATTGGAAATATACTTTCTTGAGAATTGTTACTATCGTAATTCGTAATAGTAACATGTCCATTAAAGGCCACCACTTTGTCACGAATTTTTTGCTGAAGTCCAATACCTGTTGCAATGGCCACCATCATGACCACAATACCGATAGCAATTGCCGCAATACCAATTTTTATTATTGGTGCCGAAACACTACTTTTATACGCTTTACTACCGATAATGCGTTTAGCTAAAAAAAACTCGTAATTCAAAATATACTATGCGGTTTAATGTTGTCAAAAATACAGTTTTATTATTTGTTTTAGGAATGATTTCTTGCGGAAACTTTTCGAAGAAGAAAGTGGATGCATTAGTGACCGAAGACCGAAGGCCAAAGGCCGAAGTACAAAACCCCAAAATACTAGTTGGCGCCAACCAAACAGATGCTTATCTACAACTACTAAAAGGCAAGCGCGTTGGTGTTGTGGCAAACCAAACCACTGTAATTTTTAAAGAAGGAAGACTGAAGGCGGAAGGCTTTACACATTTAGTAGACTCATTAATCGCTTTAAATATTGATATAAAAACCGTTTTTGCGCCCGAGCATGGGTTTAGAGGTACTGCCGATGCTGGCGAACATATTAAAGATGGTATCGACACTAAAACGGGCGTACCCATAGTTTCGCTTTATGGTGATAATAAAAAACCAAAACCCGAACAACTAAAAAATATAGACATCGTTATTTTTGATATTCAAGATGTTGGCGCGCGTTTTTACACCTATATTTCGTCGCTACATTATGTGATGGAAGCCTGTGCCGAAGCTAAAATTCCTGTTTTAATTTTAGACCGTCCCAACCCCAACGGACATTATGTGGATGGTCCTGTTTTAGAAATAGAACACAAAAGTTTTGTAGGCATGCACCCTATTCCGGTGGTTCATGGCATGACTATTGGTGAATATGCAAACATGATAAACGGTGAAAAATGGTTAAAAAATGGCATAGAATGTGAATTGAAAGTCATTCCTATTAAAAACTATACGCACCAAATAGCTTATAGTTTACCTATAAAACCAAGTCCGAATTTACCAAACGACACCTCTATTAACTTATACCCAAGTTTATGCTTTTTCGAAGGCACCAATGTGAGTGTGGGCCGAGGAACAGATAAACAATTTCAAGTATTCGGAAATCCAGTTTTAGACAAAACAACATACACTTTCAGCTTTACACCACAACCTAACGAAGGTGCTAAATCGCCATTGTATCAAAACAAAGTATGTTTTGGTGAAGATTTATCACGCAGCAAAAGTCTTTCAAATTTAAATTTGAGTTGGCTTATTTCAGCATATAAAAACACCAAAAACAAAACCGATTTTTTCAACGCCTTCTTTACAAAATTAGCAGGAACCAAAAAATTGCAACAACAAATAGAAGCTGGTTTAACAGAAACCCAAATAAAAGCGTCGTGGCAAGAAGGCCTAAACACCTTCAAGAAAACAAGAGCCAAATACTTAATTTACAAGTAATTTTATAGTTAATGAAACGAATTATCGCCTCTATAATGCTTCTTTTAAGCGCTATAGGATTTAGCCAAACTACCGAGATATCAAGTCATGCAAAAACAAGAACAGCTAAAAAGCTAGCTAAAAAATTTCTGCGGAAGCATGGTATTACAGGTATGTCTATATCCGTATCACAGCAAGGCGACCTTATTTGGTCTAAAGGTTTTGGGTTTTCAAGTAAAAAACCAAGAGCCCGTGTGCAACCAGATACTACTATTTTTAGAATTGCTAGCATTTCAAAATCGATAACAGCTCTTGCTTTAGCGAAATTGGTTGATGATAAATTGATCGATTTAGATTCTAGTATTTACAATTACATTCCTGGATACCCAAAAAAGAATTACGACATCACCGTGAGGCAATTAGGTGGGAATTTAGCAGGAATTCGCCACTATAAAGACAATATTGAATATGCCTTAAATAAGAAAATGAGTATTACTGAAGGTTTGGATTTATTCAAAAACGATTCACTACTCTTTGAACCTGGCACAAGTTTCAACTACAGCACTTTCGGTTTTGTGTTATTAAGTGAAGTGATGCAAAACGCAACACACCTCCCTTTTGATGCGCTTGTTATGGATACTATTTTCAAGCCCTTAAACATGACACATACGATGATGGACGTATCGGACGCTGTGGTTCCTAACCTAACCCGATTCTACAGAAGTTCTACCGTGAAAAAACATGTTATAGCAAAACCTGTTTGTAATGAATATAAGGTTGCTGGTGGTGGTTTTTTATCAACTTCAGAAGATCTTATCAAATTTGGAAACGAACTTATCACCCCTAAATTTGTATCAAAAGCAGCCCTTTCTCAAATTATAACTTCGCAACATTTAAAAACTGGTGAACGCACCGGTTACGGTATTGGTTTTTCAGTTGAAACTTCAAAAAACGGCACGCCTAAATATTACCATACGGGAGGTGGTGTGGGTGCTTCAACTATTTTAATGGTTTTTCCTGAAGAAGAGATTGTTATAACCGTATTAACGAATTTAACCGGTGTTTCCATGCAAGATTTCGGGAATGCCCTTGAAAAGGTTTTTATTTAATTAAGCATTCCGTTTACTCCTTCGGTTTTCGATACTTTTGAAAGGGTTGTTTCAATAAATCTTTAATGTTGCTGTTTTCCTTTTCATCTGGAAACACATCAACCCCATACACCAATTGGTCACTATCTAGTACCATATAGGTACCCAAAAGTCGATCCCAAACCGAAAATATATTTCCGTAGTTAGAATCGGTATAAGGCAATTTATAATGGTGATGTACTTTATGCATATTGGGCGATACCAACACATAGCTTAACATCGTATCTACCCGTTTTGGCATTTTAATGTTGGCATGTGTAAATTGTGTAGCCACCAAACTTAAGGATTGATACAACATAACAATACCAATAGGCGCACCAATAATAACAACGCCTACAAGGGTAAAGCTAAACCGAATCACACTTTCTAAAGGATGGTGCCTGTTGGCTGTGGTTGTATCGACTTTATGATCGGAATGATGCACCAAATGCACCATCCACAGTACACTTACTTTGTGTTCTACAAAATGCGGCAAATAGGCTCCAAAAAAGTCCATTAAAAACACCCCAAAAACAATATAAAACCACATGGGCATGTTGGGGAGCCAATTAAGAATTCCAAAATTATTTGCCATCACCCAATCGGCCGACTTTAACAACAGAAAGGCAAGTACAAAATTAATGATGATGGTTGTAACCGTAAAAAACAAATTAGGCACTGCATGCTGCCATTTTTTATAATTGAATTTAAACAACGGTACGGCACCTTCTAAAAGCCAGAAAAAAGTTAAGCCCCCTACCAAAATAAGACTTCGGTGTGACGACGGAATAGTTTCGAAATAATTTAAAAGGGTTTCCAATGCGCTCTTTTTTTCTTATAAATATAATGAAAAAGAAGCAAAGCTAATGAGACGCAAAGTTTCAAAGCTTTTAATCCTGAATACTGAGACTGTAACTGCGACTGAAACTACCCCTTAATCCGTTTCTTCATGGCTTCCACAATATTGAAGGCTGCCGGACAGATAGCCATATTCTTTAAAGTTATAGTTGAAATTTGTTGAAATTTTTTCCGGTCGGTATGCGGAAACTCGCGGCACGCTTTTGGCCTTACCTCGTAAATAGAGCAATAATTATCGGCGCCCAAAAAAGTACAGGGAACACTTTGCAACACATAATCGTTATCTTCATCAATACGCAAATACTGGCTAACAAACTGCTGCGTTTTCATTTTGAAGTGTTTTGCAATACGATCTACATCCTTATCTGTAAACAAGGGCCCCGTTGTTTTACAGCAATTGGCACACTCCAAACAATCGGTCTTTTCAAACTCTGCTTCATGTAAATCTTGCATCACATAATCCAAATTCTTGGGTGGTTTACTTTTTAGCTTTGCGAAGAATTTTTTATTCTCGTTATGCTTATCTTTGGCCAGCTTTGGAAGATTATTAATGATGTCTTGCATGCTACAAAAATACTATTTTCACCCTTATTAAGAAAGAATGGCTGAAGTAATATTTAACATCAAAATGCTTAATTAAAAGATTGCCACGACTTTAAAATAGTCTCGCAATACCAGGAAAACATCATGAAAGATTTATTTGGAAAAGCCTTATTAGACTACCAAAACGGAGATTATACCGAAGACTTGATCACATCTACCAATATTTCAGAGGAAGATGAGTTACCACTACCCTACCTATTTAGAGGGTTTAACGAAATGCCTAAATTAGAAAAGAAAGCGCTAAAATTAGCAAAAGGCCAAATTTTGGATGTGGGCTGTGGCGCTGGAAGTCATTCGTTGTATTTACAGGAACAAGGCTTTCAAGTGAAGTCCATAGACATCTCTAAAGGCGCTATTGAAGTTGCTAAACAACGTGGTGTTTTACATGCTGAAGTAAAAGATATTTTAGATGAAACTGATACGTTTGACACTATTTTATTGTTGATGAATGGCACAGGTATTTTTCAAGAATTGGCAGAAGTCTCAAAATACATATCACATTTAAAAAGCTTGTTAAAACCTAACGGACAAATTTTAATGGATTCATCGGACATTAAATACATGTACGAAGATGAAGATGGTGGCGTTTGGATGGATATGAATGCTGCCTACCACGGTGAACTCGACTATTTTTTAAGTTATAAAGGCGAAAAAGAAACGCCTATGAAATGGTTGTATTTAGACTTGGAAAAATTACAATTTGCTTGTGAAACTGTTGGACTAACATGCGAATTGGTTATGGAAGGCAAGCATTTTGATTATTTAGCACGATTAATACCTGCGTAGTCAGGAATCTCATAATTCAATTGTAATACATCTTTCCAAGGAACGAAGCAATCTGTTTATTTAAAAAACAGACTCATGCAATCTAAGATTGCTTCGTTCCTCGCACTGACGTATTTTTATATTTTTCTTAAATCAATATAATTGAATCGCTCCAATTCATAAAACTCCTGTTTTATCAGAAATTTAGAAATCAAATTTATAAGTAGCTCCTGCTAAAAACTGAGCGCTTTGCACTGGAAAGTTTTGCCATTTCTGGTACCCTTCATTCGCCATATTGTTAGCTTTCGCAAACACGGAAAGCTGTTTGTTTACATGATAGCCCACATGCGCATTCGCATCAAAATAGCTTCCTAAAGTAACGACCATAGATGAATAACCAGCGTTGGCATCGTTAATACTTAATAAGTCTTTACGTTCTCCTACATAAAACAAATTAGCACCTGCAAACCACTTGTCGTTTATTTGATAGTCTAAAAACAAGGAACCTTTAAAATCTGGTAAATTCCATGCTTCTGCTTGGTCTTCGGTTGAATAACTAAAAGTTTCAGCCTTTAAACCCAATTTAAAATTCCTATTTACGTCTACATTTATTTCTCCAGCAACACCCAAAGTTTTCACATCGTCATACACCATACCAAAAGAATTTCCATATTCATAATCTTCAGCACCTAGCATATCAAATGACGTCAAATTATTAATAAACAATGCCTTGCTTCTATCAGCTAAATAGTGTCCGCTAATATTATAACTCACATTACTGGTTACTTTACCTTTTAAACCCACGTATGCGTTATACAATTGATCTGTAGGTGTAATAAATAAAGTTGGCGACACAAACGGATTTTCTGAAGCAAAACCTTGATACGTGTTCTGTATTAAATCGCCTTGAATACCACCAAAAGCAATCAATACATCGTTTACCAATCTATAAGTCGCTGTTATATTTGGGTATAAATATATTTTACTGTCCTTCGCTTCATTATCTCTCATATAAAACAAGGACACTCCTAAATTTAAGGTTAAATCATCCTGTTTTAATTGGTAGGTTGGTGATATACCTACTTGAATATTTCCATAGTTCAATTCAACATCTGCATCATAAACTCTGTTAAAACCGCCTCCTAAGTAATCAACAACTACATCGGTAGCAAGTTCAAAATCGTTTATAGGGACATCAACTTTTGTTTTAAACTTGAATCTATTTTCAGCAGAACCTTGATTATCACCAAAACGATTGAAAAGGAAACTTACTGAATTCACATATGTGTTTTCAAAAGACACATCACCACCTAAATGGGCTCCAAAAAAAGAATGGCTCACATCTAAGGTATTTGCAAATGCTTGATCGTTTGCATAATTTTCAGGTAAGCCATACCAATTGTATGTTTTATACTGAAAACCACCTTCTATATTCCATGCTAAATCACGTAATCGTGATGCATAATTGATATTCATTTTTGAATCTGAAAAATTATCATCCAAAACCAGGTTCTCAATACCACCCTGCGATGAATGGTGACTTACATAACCTCCAACACTTTGCGTACGACTAATGGCATGGTTTAAATATACCTCACCCAAAATAGTGGTGTATGTACCCACACCTAAAGTGGCATAGTTATCAAATAACTTAATGGGTTTCGCTTTGTCTACAACTGCCGCTTTTCCTTTGGCAGGTGTAAACGTAGATGCTACCGGAAATGAAAATATATTGTATTTAATATTCTTTTTCGCTTGGGTTGTTTCATCATCTATCGATGGCACCTCCTTCACTTTAAAAGCATCTGAAATAGTTGGTGTATATGGTTTTACAACATCAATAACTCCTGTATTGATCGTGTCGTTTGTTTTTCTTTGTGAAAAGGCAACAGTGACACTTAGTGTAAAAACGGCTAATATGATATTTTTTATGTGCTTGCGCATACTTTTTTTGATTTACGTTTTTTAAACAATTAATAACCTACAATGAACCATTGTAAAACTAATTCCCTCCAGCCTGAATAGACGAGTTCGTTTTAGCCTCTTGCGCTTTAATTTTGCTTAATTCTGCTTTAGCTTCAGTGACCACATCATTAAATTCCGTGAAATTTTGAATGACACTTTCTAAAATATAAGTGGCTTGAAACGCGTCTTTTAAAGCATAAAAATTCTTAGCCATTAGCACCAAACCTTTCGCACTGTAATATTTATATCCTGAAAAGTCTTTGGCTAATTTTTGTACCGATGTATTGGATGCTTCATACTTCGCTTCTTTATTTTTAAAATAAGCGTTATAGTACAAGGCTTCGGCAGCAGTTTCACCCGTTGCAACTGCTTCTACCTTAACATAAGCGTCTTTGGCTTTAGATTCATTACCCGTTTTCATAGCCGAACGTGCTATAATCACATTCGCATCAGCCTTAATTTTGTTATCAATTTTGGAATTAGCAAGAACTTTTTCGGCGTAAGCCACAGCTTTAGTATAACTTTCTAATTGGTAATTCGCCTTCATTAAATTAGACTGAGCAAATACCACGTTTTGTGGAAAATTAGCTTCTTCTTCCAAACGTTCTAATAGAGGAATGGCTTTATTCCAATCTTTACTCTCTAAATAAAACTGGGATAAACGTGATAAGGCTTCTTCCGTAAATTCACTTCTAGATGTCTCCACTACATATTTATAATGCGGTGCCGCATTGCTTACCAAGCCTTTTTTATAGTACAATTGTGCTATATAAAAATGTGATTGCAACGCGTGTAACCCATTTGCAAATTGGTTTAAATACCCATTAAATTGTGAAATGGCTTTATCTGTATTATTATCTAAATACTGTTTCTCGGCAGCTTCGTAGGTGGCGTCGTCTAAATCGGCATCGGTAACTTCTACATATTTTAATGTTTTTACCCAACTGGCATACTCATTTACACGACCTAAATCAATATAAATTAAACGCGCTGTTGCTACCGATTGTACAGCTTCTGGCGTTTCTGGATAATCGCTTGCCACTTGTTTAAACTTACTTAAGGCCTGCTCATTTTTACTACCGTTATAATATACCAAACCTTGACGCAACAAGGCTTTTGGCACAAAGGAACTCATTTTATACTCGGTACTTAAACGGTTATATATTTGAATAGCTTTATCGGTTTCTCCTGCTTTCACGTACGTATTTCCTAACTCATACATCGCATCATCACGAAGTTTCGATTTTTGATATTCTGAGATAAATTGTTCTAACTCTTTTATTTTTTTAGATTCTTGCCCCACATAACCAGCACTGATGGCTTTCTGAAAGAACGCATAATCAGATTCAATAGCACTTAACTTGATAGCACTTTCATAAGCATTAATCGCATTTTTATATTCGCTAGACACAAAAAAAGCATCACCTAAACGCAGGTAAGCATCATTCAACCGTACATTATCTGTCTTTTTATTTGAGGCTATAAATTGATTGAAATAGTGTGCCGTTTGTGAATAATTTTTCAACTTAAAATAAGTGTATGCTAAATTGTAATCTATGTTTTTATATTCTGGTGTCGATGACGCACTTGTTTGTTGCTGAAATTGTTTAAAACTGATTAAAGCATCATCATAATTTGTTAAATTATAGTCGGTTTCAGCTTTCCAGAACGTCGCTCTGGCTGTAAAACTTGCATCACGAGGCTCTTTTAAAGACGCTTCAAAAAGGTTTTTAGCTTCTATAAAGTTACTTTCGTTATACAATTCCAGTCCTCTATAAAAGGCTACTTTTTGGTATGCCACTTTATTTTCAAAACTCTTTTTACCTTCTAATAATTTCAAGGCTTCTTTATAGTTTTTAGAAGTGATGTACGAATCAATCAACAAGGTTTCAATTTCTTCTTTGAAGGTTGTTTTTGGGTATTTATCTAAATAAGCAGCTAAAACTTGTGGTGCCGATTGGTATGGATTCCCAATTTCATAACTAATTTTGGCATAATTCAACCAAGCATCTTCTTGAATTTTTAAATCGTAATCCATTTCCGAAGCATTTCTAAAAGCATTTAAAGCTTCCTGTTTTTTGCTTAATTTAATATAACTTTCACCTAAATGATAATAGGCATTTTGGGCAATGGCATTGGTACCACCAATTATTTTATTGAATTCTGAAATCGCTTTATCATAATCACCTTGTTTATAATGTGCATAACCCAATTGATAGAAATCTGTATTACTCCACTTTCCATTTTTGCCTTTGTAAGCTTCTAAAAACGGAATCGCTTCGGCATATTGGTTCAAATTGAAATAACTTTCACCAATAATTTTTGAAAGCTCAGACACTTCCATTTTATCACTGGTTTTCAACTTCGCTTTTGCCAACTGAATCGCTTTTTCAAAATTCCCTAATTTGAAATTTAAATCGGCTTGATAATAGGACAGCTTTTCTTTGTATTGTTCTTGATTACTTACTTGCTCAAAATACTTATTGGCATTCTCATAATCGTCACCCTCATAAGCCATAAAACCAATGTAATATTTAGCTTGTGACCCATATTGTTTCGAGTTTTCAACACGGCTTAAATACTGTTTGGCATCTTTATATTGCTTGCTTGAAAACGCTGAATAGCCATTATTAAAATAAAACTTTTCTTTTTCATTTCTACCTAATCCGCTTTCATCTACTTTGTCATACCATTTTCTAGCATAAGCAAATTTTCCGTTAGCGAAATAATAATCGGCTACATCGACATAGGCTGTATTACGCTTGGTACTTGTTGGGTAGTCTTTTACAAAATCTTCCACCAATTTATCGGCATTTTGCTGATTTAACCTCACTGCACAATTGGCCATATAATAAGCACAATCGGACAACAAAACTGTTTCTTTCGTGTCTTTTTTAACACTACCGAATAAGGATTGTGCCGCTAGATATTGCTGATTATTATAAAGTGCCAAGGCTTTTTGATACTCTGCTAAATTGCTAGTATACGTGGCAGATTGTTGCGCCCATATTTGAAAACTAAAACTTATGGCAACCAGAAGGGAAACACTGTTTTTTATAGTCATTAACGATTCGTTTTTTAATTTAAAATCAAAGATAATTCAATATAAATCTTATAACGCAACAATCGTGCTATAATTATAAACCGACTTATTAAAAGTTAAAAAAAAGGAAAAATCACGAAAGACTGAAGACGAAAAATTCTAAACTTTTTTACTTTTAACTTTCAACATTCAACTTTTAAATAATACATTTACAACGTTTAAAAAAGTTAAAACAATTATGCCTACTCCAATTTTAGAATTAAAAAACGCCTCTATTTATCAAGGTGATAGTTTAGTACTTTCTAATGTAAATGTTGAAATAAACAAAGGAGACTTTGTGTATTTAATTGGAAAAACGGGTACCGGAAAAAGTAGTTTTATGAAAACACTTTATGGTGATTTACCTTTAACTGAAGGCGAAGGGCATATTGTAGATTTTGATTTAAAAACACTAAAAGAAAAAGACATTCCTTACTTAAGACGTAAATTGGGTGTGGTTTTCCAAGATTTTAAATTACTATCAGACAGTACTATAAACGAAAATCTACTTTTTGTTTTAAGAGCTACAGGCTGGAAAGATAAAAACGAAATGAATAACCGTGTTGAAGAGGTTTTGAGTAAAGTAGATATGAAAACCAAAGGCTTTAAATATCCACATGCTCTTTCGGGTGGCGAGCAACAACGTGTGGCCATTGCCAGAGCTTTGTTGAACAATCCTGAACTTATTCTTGCCGATGAGCCTACCGGAAATTTAGACCCCCAAACTAGTATTGAAGTGATGGAGGTTTTACAAGAAATAAACAAAAACGGCAATACCATTTTAATGGCTACCCACGATTATGCTTTATTATTAAAATACCCAAGTAAAACATTGAAGTGTGATGATAGTCAGGTTTTTGAGGTGGTACAGAGGAAGGGGTAACTTATAATTATTGTTTTTTATAAATATGAGGGTTTTTGCGAATACCTTTTTTAAATATTTTTCGCACCAACATTCTTAAGTTCGCATCTAAATCTAAAATTATATTTTTAAAAGTATCTTCAGGGCGTCCTCTAAATTTAGTAACATGAAATTTATCGGTTTCCTTTAAAGCTTCATCACTAAAATAATAATTTGAAACACAACACCTGCTTCTATCAACAGTTACTTTATTTACTGAATGCCAGGAAGTTTGGTGAGTCGCCATAACTACGAGTCGATTAAATTTACTTTCTATTAAAACCGGCTTGTTTTTTGGTCCGTTGGGCCACAATTCAAGGTGTCCCCCATTATCTAACTCCCAATTAGGTGTCACATAATACAGTAAGTTTAATACACGCCAACGCTCACGTTCGGCATCGTGAGAATTATCTAAATGTGGATTTAAAAAATTATGTTCAGCCATTAAAGAAAGACCTCCAGCATACAAAGAGTCATCTGCATAAAGAGACTTTACTCCACAAATATCACTTATTAAATTTACGACTCTTTCATCTTGAAAAGCAAAAATAACATCCTCTAAAAGCTTATTATGTTTATCCATTTGGGCAGAGACGCACTTATACTCCCGCATGCTCTTTAAAACGCGCATCTCCGATTTATCGGGAAATACATCAAAGCAGGCTTGAGCCAAATCTACAGGTAACAGATCATCAATATAAAAAAAGCCAATTTGATTCTTTGATGAAGCATAAGCGCTTTTTAATTCGTCTTGTACTCCACTAATTTTACTCAAAATTAAGTTTGAAATCTCTGAAGATGTTAAACCGTTGTTCATATACCAATATTATTCATTGCAATTTATAACCTTTTATGCTAAAAGTTAAATTAAACATTTTAAAAATGTATTTTTAGCCCTTACTATAACCATCGATGCTTTCTATTTTAATTCCAACATATAACTATAACATTGTTCCTTTGGTTGAAGACGTTTTTGAACAAGCTTCTAAATGTCAAGTCGCCTTTGAAATATTAGTGTATGATGATGGGTCAAATTCAATATTAAATATTGAAAATGAATCTATAAACTTGTTAGAAAATTGTTTTTTTAAAGAATTACCAAGAAATATAGGCCGAAGTTCGATTAGAAACCTATTAGGTAATGATGCTAAATACGATTATTTAATTTTCATTGATGCAGGAACCATTCCTCTTAAAAAAAACTTCATAAAAAACTACATCACTGTTAAAAACAAAACAATTAGTGTTGGTGGCATGACATATGGAAAAAAACCGTTACACAAAAACCACAAATTACGTTGGCTTTACACAAAAAAAAGAGAATCAACTAATGGCTTACATTCATCAAATTTTTTAATTAAGAAAAGCCTATTTCAAACTAATATATTCGATGAATCTATTAAAAAATACGGTTGCGAAGATGTTTTATTTTTCAATAATCTTATAGAAAATAATTACAAAATTCACAAAATAAATAATCCTGTAATTCATGCGGCAGATGATGATGCCAATACCTTTGTAAAAAAAACAGAGTATGCTATTGAGAATTTAATACAATTAATTGATGAAGATAAACTAAGTATTACCCATTATAATATATCGAAAATTTACAAAAAACTAAATGCTTTAAAATTAGATAAATTTACCGCACAGTTTTACCAATTATTAAAACCTTTATTAATAAGAAATTTTAATTCTAATCACCCTTCAATATTGTTATTTGATTTCTACAGGTTAGGGTTTTATTGCTCACTTAAAACAAAATACTAATGCCTTTTTTTTCTATAATAATTCCATTGTACAACAAAGAAAACTATGTACAAGCAACTTTAGAAAGTGTTCTTAAACAAACATTTAGTGATTTTGAAATAATAATTATTAATGATGGAAGTACAGATAAAAGTGTAGAAGCGGTTAATAAATTTAAAGATTCTCGAATTAAACTATACAACCAACCAAATCAAGGATTATCCCGTGCTAGAAATTCTGGCATAAAAAAAGCTACGGCAAATTACATAGCCCTTATAGATGCTGATGATTTTTGGTTACCCCACCATTTAGAACAACTTTACAATCTTATAACCACCTACCCTAACAACGGACTTTATTGTACTGGTTACACAATACAAAAGTCTAGTTCTATTTTTCACAGAGCACACTTTAATGGCTTGCCAGAAAATTTTAGAGGTATTGTTCCAGGATTTTTCAAACACTCTTTACAAAACTGTGTTGCATGGGTATCGGCAATTTGTATCCCAAAAAATATTTTTAATGATCTGGGTGACTTTGATCCTGAAATTTTCTCTGAACAAGACACTGATTTATATATTAGAATAGCCACTAAATACGAAGTAGCATTGGATAATACTTCTGTTAGCGCCATATATAACAGAACTATGGATGACGGAATTTCAAATGCTTTATTTAAAAAAAATATTCCAAAGTTCGTTTTCAATTACACAAATATTGAAGAAAAATACCCGGATTTAAAAAAATATATGGACTACAACCGGTTTTCCTTAGCTATAAATTTCAAACTTGCTTCCAATATTAAACTAAGTAAGATTCTAATTCAGGATATTGAAATGACCAATTTAAACTGGGTTCAAAAAACATTACTTTATTTACCTAACCCAATAGTTAAAGCATTATTTTTTATAAAAAACAAATTCAACATGAATGCCCTTTTCATTTTTAAGCCAAAAAAATAAAGGCTCATAACTAATTGAATCTTTCGAATAAATTCACCCATTTCTGAATGCTTTTCTTTTCTGTGAATGGATTATCGTATGTACTTAAATTACTGGTTATTTTTTCATAAAAAGCATCGTCTAGTAACAGTTTATTTAGAGCTTCTGTTAACTTAGTAGTATTTTGATTATCCACTAACAAACCGTTTTCTTCATGTATAATTATTTCTGAAGGACCGCTTTTACAATCATAAGACACTAAAGGCGTTTTAAGAGATAAGGCCTCTATGAGTACCATAGGAAACCCTTCAGATTTGCTAGCTAACACCAAAGCCTTTGCTTTTTTTATGTAAGCTAATGCATTACTTTTAAAACCAATTAATTCAACAAATGCGCCTAAATCTAAATCTTTAATAAGCTTTTCTAAATTAGCCCTTTCACTACCTTCACCTAAAATTAACAGATTGATATCATGTTTATATAAGTCAGAATTTTTATAACTATTGATTAAAACATTAAACTGCTTTACATCTGTTAGCCTTCCTACACTAATAATATAATTTGAACTAGCTGAATTATCAAAATCACCATTAATTCCTAGCAGATCAATCAAAGCATAGTTATAAATCACGACGCTTTCTAAATGAAACTTTTCTCTAATTTCATTTTGAATTTCTTTGCTTACAGCTATAATTTCTCGGTTTCTAACAAATGTGAATTTTGAAAGCCAAGGCACATTTACCAAAGGAAAATAAAGTTTTAAATTGAAATGATGTATATTATAAATTACATTCTCATTTTTAAAAATTGTTTTAGAAAAGATTAACTCTTTCATAAAATTTGACCTTACCCTATGGTCTAAAATAATATCAAACTGCTGGGTTTTAAAAAACCTTTTAAACTTAAGAAACGATAATAATAAATTCTTGCTTTTTATTTCCCCAAAGTTATACAACGAACCTTTATAAGGATAAACTATAGTATCTATCATAGAAACTACAGTTATATCATAACCCTTTTCAAATAAAGAAATGGACAAATTAGACACCATTTTTTCAGCACCTCCATTACTTAAACTATCAGTAAGTAAACATACTTTTTTAATCATTTTTCTCTAAAAAATAAGTATCGAAATCTATATTATCTATCACTTTTCTTTTTCGCTTTTTAAATGTATTACTAAATATACTTTTCTGCACATCCATGTCTTTGTATTTCACTCCAAAAAGGTGTCCGATACTTTCATATGTATGGTCTGCCATAAAAGCTCTATCCGCCTTATATTCAAAATTTTCAGGTAGCTGAAATTCATCAGAAACCCACACAAAAAAAGGAATTTCAAACATGCTTTTTGTTAATACACTTTCAGAGCGACCAAAAAAATCGGTACCATCAAAAACATTCTCTCCATGATCAGACAAGTACAAAAGCGCACTCTTTTCATGAGTATTTTTAAGTTCTTTAATAAGAGAATACACTATGAAATCGTTATATAAAACAGCATTATCATAATAATTAATAATTGTTTCTTTTTTAGTTGAGTTAGTATTACTTAAAAACTTATTGTAAGCTTTTGGGTAACGCTTGTTATAATCAAAATGGGTACCAATTAATCTAATAAAAACGACTTTTTTTCCTGGTTTACTGAGTATTTGACGATAATCAGGGAAAATTATTTCGTCAAGGGTTGTGGTACTTTTATCTATCTTATGATTATAAAATTTAAATTCGTAAGACGCTGATGCTATTTTACTAATAGCATTATCGTGATAACTAATAGGCCTTTGATTAGACAGCCAGAAGGTTTTATAACCTGCTTTATTAAAAATTTCAATAAGATTGGTTGTTGTACTTTTATCACTACTAGCATCCAAGGATGTTAATATTTTAGGAACCGATTTCAACGTAAAAACATCGGTAGAAATAACATTGTCATACACTAACAAACTGTCTTTCAATGTGTTTAAAAGCGGGGTAGTTTCACGATTATATCCATAAAGTTGCATGTGTTTACTTGTTGTAGATTCTCCTAAGACCACAACTAAAACGTCATTATCACTACTAACTTGAATGTCTTCTTTTAAAATATTGACATTAAATTTAACACTCTTTTGCAAATCAAAATAACCATAAGTACCTCGTACTATATTATGAAAAGCATTATTTTCAATTAAACCTGTGAACTTCAATACCGCTATAATTCCTAAAAAGGACAAAATTCCAATAATAGCTCTTTTTGAATTAATTATGTTAAAACGCTTCTTTCTAAGAACAAAAAACGTAACAACCATTAAGGCCAAAAACAAAAGTATCTTAACACTTATATATGATCCCGTAAATTCACTTAGTTCCTGCTGGTTGGACTCAATTAACAAGAACATATAAGACGAGGTGAAATTTGAGGAAACAGCCATATAAGACGTTGTTTCTAAAGCAAAATACCCTACATAAAAAATACATATAGCATCAATAAAAAATTGTTTATTAAAAATGTTAGTGTATAGAATGGTGACTGTAGCAAAAAAGAAAAATAGATCCTCTAAAATATCACTGCCTTCTATTAAACTTAAATCAATAAAAAAAGCAAGAAATAGGTACTTTAACAGTATAGGAATTAAAAAAAACAATAAAAACTTATATGGCTTGTGATTCACTTTCTAAATACTTTGTTCGGTTTAAAAATACAAAAAGACATACTGTAATTAAATACAATAATGTGCTTACAATATAAGCATAAAATACCCCTTTAAGATTATAATACTCCATCCAATACATACTAAATAAATAAAAAGAAACATATAGTATGGCGTCTGAAACGAAATAAGGAATTATCATTTTCTTAGCATGAAACTGGTAGGCAAAAGAGAACGCTACAATTTTAATAAAATCTCCAAGTAACTGTAAATAAAAAAATCGCTCAACTATCAAAAACTCATTAGTCAAAAATATTTTTATTAATAACACCCTGAAAACCAAAATCCCTAAGAACAAAACAATAACAAAAGGAATAAGGTATTTAAAATACGTCCTCATTATTTGAATATAACCACTAACGGTTTTATTAGATGCCAGAAGTGGTAAAAGATATAAGGTAAATAACGACGAGAAAAAAACCATATAAAAACTCGACAATTTATTCATGGCTTCCCATAATCCTGCTGTACTCATATCAATATAAGAAATAATACTATTTCGAATAAACAAATAACTAAAGCTCAATAATATAGTCGAGTAAATAGCCATAATTATATAGACTGAAATCGACTTTATAAAACGTAATGATAT
Organism: Mariniflexile sp. AS56; assembly: GCF_030552475.1. Lineage (GTDB taxonomy): Bacteria > Bacteroidota > Bacteroidia > Flavobacteriales > Flavobacteriaceae > Mariniflexile. Next base: position 19,750 of record NZ_JAUPED010000027.1, read on the forward strand.
CGTTTTTAAATTAGCAAAAGCGCCAACCAGAAACAACCGAACGTCTGTAATTAATAAACTTAAAATAAAACTACACACGGGAATTAATATACTAGCCATTAACGCCCCTTCTAAATTAAAAAAATAGACAAGAACAAATGTAACAATGGCATTTAACACATTTGTTATACTAACAAGCACCGTGTACAACTTAAATTTCTGTAAGCCATTAACAATATAAATCACTAAAAAATTAAGAGAGATTAACGGTAATAGGATTCCCAAATAATTAAAAACATAAGCTAAAGCTGCGTCTTTTAAAATAAAGGTACTAAGTTGGTTAGAGAATATAAATAATAAGAGACTAACCACTAATGACAGACAAACACTAAGAGTAAAAGCAGAAGAAACAATGGTATTAAATTGCTTCTTATCATGTTTGTTTTCGGCAATATATTTAATCAATCCACTCTCAAAGCCATTCGCAGTTACTCCTAGAACACCTTGAAGAAGGTTTTTTAAATTCCCTACTATGGCATATCCTGAAGGCCCTAAATAAATAGCACTAACCTTAGAAACAATAAACGACGTAAATAATTTACCTAGAACTATAATGCCGTTAAAAGAAAAAACTTTAAAAAACTGATTGTAAAGTATATTCTTTAAAACTTCTTTCAATTCAACGTAATTTAATTAGAATTCTTCTCCGTATCCACCCCAAAAAGCGAGCTTCCAAATATCAATAAAATAATACCATAATACATCACATAACTCACAAAATGAGCCATCACTGCGCCTTGAACATTATCATACAGATCTATAAAATAAACGCTGGTTGTATACAAAATAACAACTAAAAAAGCTTCGGTAAGAATATAATGCCAAAACATTTTTTTAGCTAAAAATTGGTACGCAATTACCATAGACAGCACTTTTACAAAGTCGCCTAATAGTTGCCATAAGAATAAGTCTTCTACGGGCTTAAAATCATTTGAAAAAACAAGTGGTACGATATACGACCTCAACAAATAAATAACCACCAACCCTACAACCAAAAAGGGTATAATCGTTTTATAAAAACTGAACACTTCTTTTCTAAACTCTTTTATATCGTCAATTTCAGAGAATCTAGGTAGAATATATAAAGCCATTAACGAGCTAACAAGCATTAAATAGTATTTAGATATTCTCGTCATGGCTTCCCAAAATCCCGCATCTTTATACCCAACATTATCGATAAGATAAGACCGAATGGCAATAGCGACAAGTGGCATAATAACCGCTGTAAAAAGAGCCATTAATGAATAAGAACTCAGCTTTTTAAGTAAACTAAAACTGATACTGTTCACTTTAATGAGAGGCGCTAACGACCGTCTGTTAATAATACCTACTAGCGTTATCAAGAATATTAACGATTCTGCAATAGCTACCGATATTAAAGCTCCACTAATCTTATTTTGGTAAATTAAAAGTAAGGCAATGGAAACACTTAATATTTGCCCAATAATATTGATTATGATAAGTATCTTATACTTCGAAAACCCATTCATTATGGAAAATGAAAACATATTCAATGAATAAAATGGCAACACCATAGCGAAAATTTTAATTACATTAGCGTAATTATTATAATCGGGGAATATAATATCATTAATTAATTGCGCATTAAAATAACAACCCAGTGATACTAAAATAGTAGAGGTAAAACCAATATAAAACAAGGTAGAAACCGTTTTACTTAACTCTACAGCATCCTCCTTAAATTGTGAAATATATTTAACTGAACCACTATAAAGACCTCCTATAGCCAAGGTTTGAAAAGAGCTTACAAAATTACGCAGATTTCCTATTAGGGCTAACCCAGTGGGCCCTATAAAAACAGCAATAGCCTTCGATGTAAGAATACCGGCTATTATTCTAGTTAATACGGAGGCAGCTTGCAACGAAGTGATTTTAACTAAAACATTCGTATTTATATAATCGATTATTTTTTTCAAGCACTGTAGGTTTACTTATTATAATAGTACTAAAATCTTATTGATAAACGCTTTAAGAATCATTTTATTCCCTAACACTATTTAGCAAAAAATCAAATATACAAAATCATTTAACTTCGTAATACAAATACAATTATAATATGTAGGATTTTATCTATAAAAAATACTGATTAGTGCTTTTTTAATAGGTAATAACTATTTATGAAGAAAATAGCCGTGTTGGTAATAATGATTGGTTTTGATAAAGGCTCTAACATAAAGCCATAAAACACGAATAGTAAACATCCAAAGGAGTTTACTATTCGTAATTTATTAACTGATTTCATTAAGAATGAAATTAAAACTGTTGCCATGGCAGCATATCCAATCCACTCTATATATGAAATTCCTAAGAATTCCATGTATTAAAATTTGAAACGCTTTCTATCTGTTTCAGATAAATATATTTTACGGATACGTAAGAAGTTTGGTGTTACTTCAACGTATTCATCTTTTTGAATGTATTCCAAAGCTTCTTCTAATGAGAATTTAATAGCTGGTATAATTTTAGCCTTATCATCTGCTCCAGAAGAACGTACGTTACTTTGTTTTTTCATTTTAGTAATATTTACTGCCATATCATCTTGACGAGAGTTCTCACCAATTACTTGACCTTCATAAATACTTTCACCTGGTTCAACAAAAAACTTACCTCTATCTTGTAATTTATCAATTGAATAAGGAATAGCCGTACCGTTTTCCATAGATACTAAAGATCCTGAAATACGTCCAGGAATTACTCCTTTCAACGGTTGGTATTCTTTAAAACGGTGTGCCATAATAGCCTCACCTGCTGTTGCAGTTAATAATTGGTTACGTAAACCAATAATACCACGAGAAGGAATTAAAAATTCGCAAACCATACGGTCTCCTTTTGCTTCCATAGAAAGCATTTCACCTTTACGTAAAGTTACAAACTCTACGGCTCTACCAGATACATTTTCTGGAAGGTCAATTCTTAACTCTTCAATTGGCTCACATTTAACACCATCAATTTCTTTAATGATTACTTGTGGCTGTCCAATTTGTAACTCATAGCCTTCACGACGCATCGTTTCAATTAAAACAGATAAGTGTAATACACCACGACCAAAAACCATAAATTTATCAGCACTACCAGTTTCTCCTAAACGAAGTGCTAAGTTTTTCTCAAGTTCTTTAGCCAAACGATCTTTAATATGTCTAGATGTTACAAACTTTCCATCTTTTCCGAAGAAAGGTGAATCATTAATAGTAAACAACATACTCATAGTAGGCTCATCAATAGCAATTGTTTTTAAGCCTTCAGGATTTTCAAAATCAGCAACAGTATCGCCAATTTCAAAACCATCTAAACCAACAATAGCACAAATATCACCTGTTTGAACTTCTTCTACTTTGATACGACCTAGTCCTTCAAAAATATGTAGTTCCTTTATTCTATTCTTAACTATTGAACCATCACGTCTCACTAAAGAGATGTTTTGTCCAACTTTTAACTCACCTCTTGTTAAACGACCAATAGCAATTCGTCCTGTAAAAGATGAAAAGTCTAAAGATGTAATTAACATTTGTGTGTTACCTTCTGGAATTTTTGGCGCAGGTATATGCTCAATAACCATATCCAATAAAGGTTCGATATTGTCAGTTTGGTTTTTCCAATCATCACTCATCCAGTTATTTTTAGCCGAACCATAAACGGTTGGGAAATCTAACTGCCATTCTTCAGCACCTAATTCAAACATTAAGTCGAAAACTTTTTCATGTACTTCTTCTGGAGTACAGTTTTCTTTATCTACTTTGTTTACAACAACGCAAGGTTTTAAACCTAAATCGATTGCTTTTTGTAATACAAAACGTGTTTGTGGCATGGGCCCTTCAAAAGCATCAACCAATAATAACACACCATCTGCCATATTAAGTACACGCTCTACTTCACCACCAAAATCGGCGTGACCAGGAGTATCAATAATATTGATTTTTGTATCCTTATAAATAACCGAAACGTTTTTAGAAGTAATTGTGATACCTCTTTCGCGCTCTAAATCATTGTTATCAAGAATTAAATCACCAGTATTCTCGTTTTCACGGAATAATTGACAGTGATACATAATTTTATCAACCAAGGTAGTTTTACCGTGATCTACGTGTGCAATAATTGCAATGTTTTTAATATTAGCCATAATAGTGCCTTATTTTAAGCGTGCAAAGGTAACTATAAATTATGGAATAATTAATACATTATTCTTTTTTTGGGCATTACCCTTTGTGGCTATAAAATTTTTAGGCCAATTTTAAGCTAAGTAATTAAGCCACAAAGGCTCGCGCTATCCATTATATCCTTTTTTGTGCGCGTAAACGCTCACAAAAAAGAATGCCATTTCTATCGCTAATGCAGCAATCAGCCAAATTCATTCCTTTCAATTTAAAAAGTAATCATTTATGTTAATCAATAATCTTATCTTTGCAGCATTAAAATTTCGATCATGAATCTTCAAGATATCCCAAAAATAAAACACACCAATTCGAACAATTTTTTCTTATTGTGCGGTCCCTGCGCTATTGAAAGCGAAGATATGGCCCTACGAATAGCTGAAAAGGTGATAACCATTACCAATAAATTAGAAATTCCTTACGTGTTTAAAGGCAGCTTTAAAAAAGCAAACCGTAGCCGTGTAGATAGTTTCACTGGTATTGGAGACGAAAAGGCGTTGAACATTCTAAAAAAAGTATCAGAAACTTTTGATGTTCCAACCGTAACCGATATTCACGAAATTAGCGATGCACATCTAGCTGCACAATATGTAGACGTCTTGCAAATTCCTGCTTTTTTAGTACGCCAAACCGACTTAGTGGTTGCCGCTGCTCAAACAGGTAAAGTTATAAACCTTAAAAAAGGACAATTCATGAGCCCTGAAGCCATGAAACATGCGGTGCAAAAAGTATACGATTCGGGGAACAAAAACGCTTGGATAACCGATCGTGGTACCATGTTTGGCTATCAAGATATGATTGTCGATTTTCGTGGCATCCCAACCATGCGCCAATATGCACCAACGGTTTTAGATGTGACACACTCGTTACAACAACCAAATCAAATTGCTGGCGTAACAGGTGGTAGACCCGATATGATTGAAACTATTGCCCGCGCTGGTATTGTAAATAATGTAGATGGTTTATTTATTGAAACGCATTTCGACCCAGCAAATGCAAAAAGTGATGGAGCCAACATGCTACATTTAGATAATTTAGAAAAACTACTTACCAACCTAGTTGCTATTAGAAAAGTGGTAAACACACTATAATCAAGTACAAAATACTCAACATGACACTTAAACCTCTAGTAGGCATACTCCTTTTATTGCTTTCACTTAACCTTATAGCTCAAGATTCTGAAACTGTAAAATATACCGCCTCCAACAAAGGGAAATTCTTTGTAAGCTGGGGTGGTAATAGAGAAAGTTTTTCAAAATCGGACATTCGTTTTAAAGGTGATAATTACGATTTCACCATAAAAGATGCCTCTGCAAAAGACAAACCTAAAGGTTGGCATATCGATTATATTACCCCTTCTAGAATGACCATTCCGCAAACAAATTTTAAGGCTGGTTATTTTATTTCAGATCACTACACCGTTTCATTAGGTATAGACCACATGAAATACGTAATGCAAGAGAACTTAACAAAGGTAGTTGATGGTTATATTAACTTGCCTTTAAGTGAATCTGGTTCAACTTACAATGGGACTTATAACAATCAAGATTTTTTTATTTCAGACGATTTTTTAAAGTTCGAACACACCAATGGTTTAAATTACGTGTTTGCTGAAATTGCTCGTGTAGATGATATTTCATCACTATTCAACCTTTCAAACACCGATGTATTTCAAATTAACATTACCGAAGGTATTGGTGGCGGTATTTTATACCCAAAAACCAACACGACTTTACTTGAAAAAGAGCGTTATGATGAATTCCATTTAGCAGGTTATGGCGTGTCTATTAATGCCGGACTTAACATGACCTTTTTTAAGCACTTTTTTATACAATTAGATTTAAAAGGTGGATACATTAACATGCCCGATATTAGAACAACCAGCAATACGGCTGAAAGTGCTTCACAACATTTTACATATATACAGCGTATTATTGCCTTTGGTGGCATTTTTAAAATTTAGATTACCGTCTTAACGGGAATGATAGAAAAATAGTGCTTTAAATAAACCAAGCCTTTTTACTTTTACTAAGTACACGCGATGCTTCATGTAGTAGCGCTACAAAATTGTCATGATCTAAATCTTCTAATGTTTTTAGCTGAATAGAACGTACTTGCTTGCGGTTATTTGCATCTTTTAATATAGGGAACTGGTTTTCTAACAGAATACCTTGTACAAAAGCAACATCTACATAATCAGTACCTTTTAAAACATTCATATAAATCATAGGCTTTTTGTGGCAATTATAAAACGGAATTTTATAACTGTACCGCTCTTCTACTTCTGGAAGCGTGTTCAATATAACACTTCGCACATAAAGCATGATGGATTGGTATGGTTCTTTCTGATTTAAAAAATAGTCGTCTACAGGTTTCATGTTTTCGGCTTGAAAATAATTCTTATCAAAATTAACAAAATTTTACAATGCGTTATTCATTAAAATTTATTTACTTTGTATTTCAAAGTACTTTAATATGGATTCTAAAGATTATTTAAAAGACATTAGCGAGATTAAACATTTAATGAATAAATCGTCGCGCTTAATTTCCTTAAGTGGCCTATCAGGTATCATGGCTGGGGCATACGCCCTTATTGGAGCTGCTGTGGCTTATTATTTAGTAATGAATTTTAGCTACGGTACCTTAATGCTAGATGGAAAAATATTTAACTGGGTACTTTTAGATCTTGTTTTGGTGGCCGCCTTGAGTATTGTTACAGGCATCATTTTAACCACCAAAAAGGCAAAGAAACACGGTTCTAAAATCTGGGATACCACTTCAAAACGATTGGTTCTTAATTTTTTAATTCCTTTAGTCGCTGGAGGCCTGTATATCCTAATTATTTTAAATCAACATAAATACGGACAAGCAAGCGCTTTAATGCTTATTTTTTACGGACTCGCTCTAATTAACGCATCAAAATATAGTATAGGAGATATTAGATATTTAGGGTATGCCGAAATTATTTTAGGTCTAACCGCTGCCCTATTTCCTGGTTATGGTTTTTGGCTTTGGGTTCTAGGTTTTGGTATATTGCATATTATTTACGGGACTTGGATGCATTTTAGGTATGACGTAAATTAGGGAATGGTATCTCATAGAAGTTTTTAGTTTATAAACGCATCAACCAACAACAAGCATTTTGAGCATTATTAACAACATAAATAAAGTATTCGATCACCGCATTAGATTAGGTATCATGTCTATTTTAATGGTGAATGAATATGCCGATTTTAATATGCTTAAAGAACTTTTAGAAGTAACCGATGGCAATTTAGCAAGCCACACCAAAGCTTTGGAAACTGCAGAATACATAAAAGTTGAAAAACAATTTATTGGAAGAAAACCAAACACCCGTTACAGTACAACACCATTAGGCGCATTAGAATTTAAAAAGCATATTGACGCCCTTGAAAAATTAATAAACAAACACTAGTTTCCCTCCTTCTAGGACTTGACAAAAAGAAAAACATTTTTTTTAACCTTTTACTTTGAAATACAAAGTACTTTTATTTTGCACGTATGAAAAAAATATCACTATTTATTGGAGCCCTTTTATTCAGCGCCTTTTTCTACAAACAAGCCATAGGTCTTAATTTAACACTATTTAGCCTTGTTACCATATCGGTTTTAGCTATTTACAATAAGAATGCTTTTAAGCAGAAAAGCACTATAGGCTTTAGTTTACTTTACCTAATAACAGCGCTCGCTGTTTTCCTTTACAACTCCAACCTAAGCATCCTAGCCAATTGTGTAGCATTCTTCACCTTAGTTGGTCATGTTTCACAACACAAATCTTCCATATATATAAATTGGTTAAATGGGTTCTACACTATCGCTGCAGGGTTATTTGATCGTCAATTCAACAAAATAGTAACCGAAGAAGAAGCAACTAATAAAGCTGATATTGATTACATGCACTGGATAAAAATTGTTGGAATCCCACTAGTTGTCGTTATCGCATTTATTTTTCTTTATAAAAACGGAAACCCTGTATTTAATAACCTCATTTCACAAATTGATTTCAGTTTCATTAATCTACAATGGATATTATTTGCATCACTTGGTTACTATTTACTCTATAACATTTCAACTCCTATTACTATTAATCTCGCTACACAAATCGATTTAAACACCTCGAACACACTTCAAAATAAAAGTGATTTTTCAATTGAAAACATAAAAAAAGAGAACCAACTTGGTCTAACTCTAATCTTACTTCTAAATGTACTTATTGTCTTTTTCCTAATTACCGATGTCACCTATTTATTAACGTCATACAACAATAGTGCTGCTTCTTTTTCCAATCAAGTTCATAATGGTATCAATGCATTAATCGCTTCTATAGTCATCGCTATAATAATTATACTTTACTTTTTTAGGGGTGATTTAAATTTCTTCAAAGGGAATAAAAACCTTAAAAGACTGGCATATGCTTGGATTACACTCAATGCCTTTCTGGTAATAAACATCATTATTAAAGATTGTCAATATATTTTCAATTTTGGTTTTACCTATAAACGAATTGGTGTTCTCATCTATTTATTGTTAACAACCATAGGCTTAGTTACTACTTTTATTAAAGTAAATCAATTAAAAAACTTTTGGTACCTAATTCGAGTTAACTCATTAACAGCTTTTACTATTTTGATAGTTTCATGCACTGTTAATTGGGATAGCTACATGACATTCTACAACTTAAATTATGCACAAACGGTTGATTTTAATTATTTAATAAACCTATCAAACAACAACACCTTCATTTTAAAAAATTATATTGAAAAGCATCATTTAAGTGATAAAAGAAAATTCTTGGTCGATAAAAAATATTGTGAATATAAACAGGAACTGTATTCTAAAAATTGGCAAGAATTAAGTTATGATAATTTTAAAAGACACTATCCTAAAATCTGTGTAAGTTCAAAATTTCAGGGTTAGATTATTTATAGTTTAATCCTGTTTTCAAATATA
>NZ_JAUPED010000028.1 GCF_030552475.1 Mariniflexile sp. AS56
ATACAGCTAATTCAAAAAACTGTATTTTAGTAGAAATATATAAAATTGCAGTAGGTTATTAGACAGACTGACGTTGTAACACATTTGATCAAACCAAGAAAATTAATATTTATGAAGAAAATTTTACCAATTATTATTGTCGGAATTATTACTGGAGCAATCGGATTTTTTGCTGGAAAAACAGTTGGATATGACGAAGCTGAAAGAATGCAAAAATATCGAAGTGTTGAATCTATTAAATCGGACTTAAAAGAACGTGAAATTAAAATCGTTTCGACTCTATTAAACGGAACTGCACGAATTGAGACGCGGAATGAAGGCGGATTTTTTAGCAGTAAAAAATCGAAATATCTGACTGGTAAAATTACTAACAATGCTTTAGTTGCAAAAGCAAAAGATGTGAAAGTAATTGTGACATTTTTATCCAAAACGAAATCGGAAATTGGGAAAGCCGAATTTACTATTTACGAATATATTGAACCTGGAAAGTCGCAATCTTTTGAGAAAAAAGTAAATGTTTCTCAAGATGTGACTGAATTTAGTTGGAATATTGTAAATGCAAAAGCGGAATAAAAACGTGCTACAACAAAGAACTGAAATAAAAAACAAGTCATTTCTTCAAAAATAGGAGGCACTATTATGTTGGGCTTAGAAATTCAAGTAGTTGATTGTCTAAGCTTTTTTTATGCTTTTTTCTCTAATTATTTAAGCAATACAGAAACATAAGTACTTGTTTGCAATGTGCGTGACGAACCACGCCATACTCATACACGAAACGTTGGCAACAAGCTGTGAAACCCGTCCATTCAAGAAAAAAAACAACTGAATTGATAATTTTGTATCTTTGATAAAAAGTCGAATAAAATGAATTTGGAAGCTCGAAAAATAGAATTTGTAAAGGAATTTTTGAAACTTCAAAGTGAAGAAGCTGTATCTCGTCTTGAAAAAATATTAAGAAAAGAAAAGAAAGCGTCAGATGAGCAAATATTCGAACCAATGACTCAAGATGAGTTGAATAAACGAATTGACCAATCAGAATCAGATTTCCGAAACAACCGATTTAAAGGGAGTTCTGAACTTTTAGCTAAATACAAATAATAGCATTGAAAATTATTTGGTCTGAATTCGCCGAAACTCAACTTGACGAAATCTACGAATATTACGAAAAGAAAGCTAGTCCAAGAGTTGCCAAGTAACTTGTAAAAGAGATTATTGACGAGCCAAAAAAGTTGATAAAAACACCTCTAATAGGGCAAGAAGAAGAATTATTAAAACACAGAGAAACTCAATATCGATATTTAGTTTTCAGAAACTACAAACTTATTTACTCTGTAGACAATCAAAACGGATTTATAAAAATCGCTGATGTTTTCGATACTCGACAAAATCCTCCAAAACTTAAGCGTACGAAATAAAGCCAGTTGCCAACAAAGAGCTGAAATAAAAAACAAGTCATTTCTTCAAAAATAGGAGACACTATTATATTGGGCTTAGAAATTTAAGTAGTTGATTTTCTAAGCTTTTTTTCATGCTTTTTTCTTTAATTATTTAAGCAATTTATTAGCCATTGGAATTAACGCGACTCCATTGTTAGGCATAAACCATAACCAAACCCACAAAAAAAACGCCTCAAAATAAATTGAGACGTTTTTTTTAATATTTGTGTATCGAAATTCTCGATTACATCATTCCTGGCATACCGCCACCCATACCACCTGGCATAGCTGGAGCGTCCTCTTTAATGTCAATTAAAGCACACTCGGTAGTTAAGATCATACCTGCAACAGATGCAGCATTCTCTAAAGCAATACGAGTAACTTTTTTAGGATCGATAATACCTGCTTCTAGCATATCTACATAAGTTTCAGACTTCGCATCGTAACCAAACGATCCTTTACCTTCCATTACTTTAGATACTACAACACTACCTTCACCACCTGCATTTTCAACAATAGTACGTAAAGGTGCTTCAATAGCACGAGCTACAATCTGAATACCTGTAGTTTCGTCAAGATTTTCAGTAGCAATTTTATCTAGAACCGATTTTGCTCTTACTAAAGCAACACCACCACCAGCAACAATACCTTCCTCAACGGCAGCTCTTGTAGCATGTAATGCATCATCAACACGGTCTTTTTTCTCTTTCATTTCAACTTCAGAAGCAGCACCAACATAAAGAACAGCAACACCACCAGCTAATTTAGCTAAACGCTCTTGTAGTTTTTCTTTATCGTAATCACTTGTAGTTGTTTCAATTTGCGCTTTAATTTGGTTTACACGCGCTTTAATAGTATCAGCATCACCAGAACCATTTACAATAGTTGTGTTGTCTTTATCAACAGTTACTGTTTCAGCAGTACCTAACATGCTTAAATCAGCATTCTCTAATGTGAAACCACGCTCTTCAGAAATTACAGTACCACCTGTTAAGATAGCGATGTCTTCTAACATAGCTTTACGTCTGTCGCCAAATCCTGGAGCTTTTACAGCTGCAATTTTTAAACCACCACGTAATTTGTTAACTACTAAAGTTGCTAATGCTTGACCATCAACATCTTCTGCAACAATTAATAATGGACGACCAGATTGTGCAACTGGTTCTAATATTGGAAGAATTTCTTGTAAGTTAGAAATCTTTTTGTCGAATAATAAGATGTATGGATTTTCTAAATCAACAATCATTTTATCAGTATCTGTAACGAAGTAAGGAGATAAATATCCTCTATCGAATTGCATACCTTCAACAACGTCTACATAGGTTTCCATACCTTTAGCCTCTTCAACAGTAATAACGCCTTCTTTACCAACTTTATCAAATGCTTTCGCAATTAAATCGCCAATAGTATCGTCGTTATTTGCTGAAATGGAAGCTACTTGCTTGATCATTTCAGAAGAGTTACCTACTTTTTTAGATTGCTTTTCTAAATCTTTAACGATGGCTTCAACAGCTTTGTCGATACCACGTTTTAAATCCATTGGGTTTGCACCCGCAGCCACATTTTTTAAACCTTCTTTTACGATTGCTTGTGCTAAAACGGTAGCAGTTGTAGTACCATCTCCAGCTAAATCATTGGTTTTAGAAGCCACTTCTTTAACCATTTGTGCGCCCATGTTTTCAAGAGGGTCTTTTAATTCAATCTCTTTTGCAACTGAAACACCATCTTTAGTTACTTGAGGGGCTCCGAAAGATTTACCAATAATAACATTACGACCTTTAGGTCCTAAAGTTACTTTTACTGCATTTGCTAATGCATCAACACCACGTTTTAATCCGTCGCGTGCTTCAATATCAAATTTTATGTCTTTTGCCATATTGTTATGCTTTATGCTCTAGGCTCTATGCCATAAGCTATTTTAATTTTTGTTAAAAATTTTTATTATTTCGTCATTGCGAGACTTTTTTAAGTCGTGGCAATCTTTAGATAAGAAGTGCTATTCAAAAGATTACTTCGTTGCAAACTTCTCGTAATGACGTTTTGGAATTTGCAATTAAATAATTGCAAGAATGTCGCTTTCACGCATTATTAAATAATCTTTACCTTCTAATTTAAGTTCGGTGCCAGCATATTTACCATATAAAACAGTGTCGCCAATTTTTACGGTAATAGGCTCATCTTTGGTGCCTTTACCTGCAGCAACAACAGTTCCTTTTTGTGGTTTTTCTTTAGCGTTATCTGGAATGATAATTCCTGATGCTGTTTTAGTTTCAGCGGGTGCAGGTTCGATAAGAACGCGATCTGCTAATGGTTTAATGTTTAATGCCATTTGTGATATATTTTTAAGTTTAAAAAAATGAATGTTAATGGGTATGTACTATTCTAAAAGCGTGCCAATGGTTGATAACTGACAAACTTACAGCAACAAAAAATGCCAACTCGTTTAAAGTTGGCATTTTTTTGTTTTATTGTAGTGCAAATTACTCTGCAGGAGCAGTATTGTTTGCTGGTAATGCAGGTGTTGGTAATGGTTGAGAAGTTGTTGCATCTAAGTCTAAAGCTTTAGAATCTGCACTTTCACCACCTTTGTTAATAGCGACGTTAGATAATAAAATTAACACCAACAATAAAGTTGCTAATGTCCATGTGCTTTTATCTAAAAAGTCGGTTGTCTTTTTTACACCACCTAATTGTTGTGAACCACCACCGCCAAAAGATGAAGATAATCCGCCACCTTTAGGGTTTTGAACCATGATTACTACGATTAGTAAAAATGCTACCACAACTATTAATGCTAAAAATATTGTAAACGTACTCATTATTTCTTGTTATTTTGTTCTTGTAATTGTTCTACTGCCTTAATTTGGTTTGCAAAGAAACTACTTTTTTCTGGATATTTCAAACTTAAAATTTTATAAGATTGAATTGCCTTTTTATAGTTTTTTTGTTCTACATAAATTCGAGCCAAAGTCTCGGTCATTAAGGCCTCTGGTTGTATCATTTGTGCTTCAGCCAAATTTACTTTTGAAGGGATAAATGTATTCGGATTTATTTTCGGGTTTTTATTAATAAATTCTTCAATAAGTTCAAACTTTTTAAGCTTCTCAATGTTTGCAGTGGCTTCCAGAGCGTCCGTTTCCTTTTCTTCGATTGCTTCTTCAACAGTTTCTTCCTCTCTTTCTATAGGTTGTAGGCGTGTTAAATTTAACCACTCATTAAAGGAATGGGTTTCCCTTCTGTTAAAATCAAACGGTTTGCCTAGGTTTAATAGATCGTTCGTATGGGGTTCTTGAGTTTCTCTTACCTCTTTTTTAGCAGTGTTATTTTCAGTTTCCTCTAAAGGAATATCCGTTGTATTTGCTGTTTGCTGTTCTTTTGGTCTAAAAAGGGTGGGGTCTAAAACACCAATGGTTTCCATGAGTTGCTGTTTCAGTTTATCATCAAAAGTGACTTTTTTGTTAACTGAAATATCTTCAACATGAACTGGAATATCTTGTAAATGGGCTGTGTTTTGTTTAATGAATTCTGAAATTTCATTTTGAACAAACACTTCTGAAGTTATAAAATCGAATAAAATACTACGATCTGCTGTATAAGCTGCCGTGGTTTTGAGCTCTTGATTGTATTTAAAACTGCTTTCGTTTTTTAAACCTTTAAGGTATAGGGCGCGTGCCGATTGAAAATAAGGAAATTCATCGATAATAGATTTTACAGCTTCGGTTTGCTGCTGTGTGATGCGTTGCGGTTGCTGAAGTATATGTGTAAAATCGCTGTTATTCATTGGTTTGTGTTCAATTAACAATTAACAATTTAAAAATAACAATTGTTAATTGTCCATTATTAATTTTCAATTGGTTCTTACCACTTAGCTAAAGTCGCATTGAAAATGTCTTGTGTAAGGCGCTCAAAAATCTCTTCGTGTGCAGCTGTTTTTGTGGTTCCAATTAATTGGGAACTTCCTGCGTAGTCGTAAAAGAATGAGAAAGATTGTTCTAAATCATCACCTTCTTTCTTTCTATTGAAAAAACGCACTTTTACGCTTATGGTTAATCTGTTTTGTGCTGCTGTGTTTTGTGATGTGGCGGTGGTTGGTGATACACGGTAATCGGTTATTTCTCCTTCATAAACTAAATCGCCATTAGAGGGTACTAAATTTAAATTTGTTTGATTCTGAATTAAATCTTCCAAAGCTAATTTAAAGTCGCGCTCTAAACCCGGTTCTACTAAAAGTGAATTGTTTTCAAAACGGTTTACTTGGTATGTTTTTACATTGGCAGGAACAGATGCACCCGTGAAAGAATAAATCCCACAACCTGAAAGTAAAAGGGTAAACGAAAAAAGTGAAAAGTAAATTAAAGTTTTTTTCATAGGATTAAAAACACTTTGACAAGCTTAGTGTGATATTAGTTTTTATTAGTGTAAAACGATTTGTTGTTGGTATTGTTGTGTTTTAAATTATTTACCGTTAACTAATTACAAATCGTATTGTTTTATTTTTCGATACAAGGTGCGCTCGCTTATGCCTAATTCGGCGGCGGCCAATTTACGTTTTCCTTGATGGCGTTCAAGCGATTTTTTTATTAATTCTAGTTCCTTGTCTTGCAGCGATAAGGTTTCTTCTTCCTCAATTTCTTCAGCAAAATGGTATTTGTCTAAGGTTTCAGACGTGTTGTGTGTTGTGCTGTGTTCTGGTATGGAAAGCACTTCATTGGTATCGGTATTGTCCTCTTCATATTCAGCATCATCTTCATCATCACCGTAAATTTTCTGAATTAAGCTTTCATTTTTCTTTTCAACATCTTTGGTGTTCCCATTTTTCATGAGTTCTAAAGTAAGCTTCTTTAAGTCGTTCAAATCACCTTTCATGTCGAACAATACTTTGTACAGAATTTCACGCTCGCTACTAAAATCGCTATCAGACTTCGATGTTTTAATAACAGCAGGTAAATTGCTGCCCATTGCTGGTAAATAACTTTTTAGAGTTTCTGCTGAAATAGTTCTGTTTTGTTCTAAAACCGATAGTTGCTCTGCAATGTTTCGTAATTGGCGCACATTACCGCCCCAACGGTGTTTTAAAAGTGTTTGTATAGCCGCATCGGTTAATTTGATGGTGGGCATTTTATATTTTAAAGCAAAGTCGCTCGCAAACTTTCTAAACAATAAATGAATGTCTTCTTGTCTATCGCGTAATGGAGGTAAATGGATGTCTACGGTGCTTAAACGGTAGTATAAATCTTCACGAAACTTTTCTTTTTCAATGGCCTCAAACATGTTTACGTTGGTGGCTGCCACAATACGTACGTTGGTTTTTTGTACTTTACTAGAACCTACTTTTAAGAATTCACCGTTTTCCAGAACACGTAGTAAGCGTACTTGGGTGGTTAATGGTAATTCGCCTACTTCATCTAGAAAAATAGTACCACCATCGGCAACTTCAAAATAACCTTCGCGTGTTTGGGTAGCGCCTGTAAATGAGCCTTTTTCGTGACCGAAAAGCTCACTGTCAATAGTTCCCTCGGGAATGGCGCCGCAGTTTACAGCGATATATTTATTATGCTTTCTGTGTGAAAGTTGATGTATTATTTTAGGAATGCTTTCTTTACCCACACCACTTTCACCAGTAACCAACACCGAAATATCGGTTGGTGCTACTTGTATCGCTTTTTCAATGGCGCGATTTAGTGATGCTGTGTTGCCAATAATACCAAAACGTTGTTTTATAGCTTGAATTGATTCCATTTAATAAATAAAAATTAAAAGTGACTAATTAAAAATGTTGTGCATAAATAGGCGTTTCTTACTATGCATTTTTAATTATTAATTGAATAACCAATAGCTTCCCCAATTAAGGTCGCACTCGTGCTATCTGAAACTTGAACGTTTACAAAATCGCCAATTTTATAGTCACCTTTAGGAAAAACAGCTACTAAACTTTGTTGGGTTCTTCCAGACCAGTGTGCGTCCGATTTTTTAGATTCTTTTTCAATAAGTACTTCAACAACGGTGTTTAAATTTTGTCTGGTTCTAAGACCACTATGCTCTTGTTGAAGCTCTACCATTTCGGCAAGGCGACGTTTTTTATCTGGTTCAGGTACGTCGTCTTCCATTTTGCGTTCAGCCATGGTTCCTGGACGTTCTGAATAGGTGAACATATAACCAAAATCATATTTCACATATTCCATTAAGGACATAGTGTCTTGGAAATCGGCCTCTGTTTCTGTTGGGAAACCAACAATCATATCTTGACTAATCGCGCAATCTGGAATGATACTCTTAATATTATCTATTAATTGCATGTATTCTTCACGCGTATGCAAACGGTTCATTTCTTTTAAAATACGGTCGCTACCACTTTGTACTGGTAAGTGTATGTGGTTGCAAATATTGCGGTGTTTCGCCATAGATTTAACGACATCCATAGTTAAATCTTGTGGATTTGACGTTGAAAAACGAATACGCATTTTAGGTTGTGCAATAGCACATTGGTCTAATAACTTAGCGAAATTTACGGCTGTTGCTTGTTGTAAATCGGAAGCTTTATCGAAATCTTTCTTCAAACCGCCACCATACCATAGGTAACTATCTACATTTTGACCTAGAAGCGTAACTTCTTTGTAGCCTTTGTTTGCTAAATCGTTAATTTCTTCAATAATACTTTGAGGGTCTCTACTGCGCTCACGCCCACGTGTAAAAGGCACTACGCAAAACGTACACATATTATCGCAACCACGGGTTATAGATACAAAAGCAGTAACGCCATTGCTGTTTAAACGTATCGGTGAAATATCGCCATAGGTTTCTTCTTTAGAAAGAATCACGTTAATAGCATCATGGCCTTCATCAACTTCAGCCAATAGGTTTGGTAAGTCTTTATAGGCATCAGGTCCCACAACAAGGTCAACTATTTTTTCCTCTTCAAGAAATTTCGTTTTTAAACGTTCGGCCATACAGCCTAAAACGCCCACTTTCATTTTGGGGTTAATATCTCTTTTTACCGCGTTGTATTTCTCTAAACGTTTACGTACGGTTTGTTCTGCTTTATCACGTATAGAGCAGGTGTTTACCAGAACTAAATCGGCATCTTCTAAATTCTGGGTCGTGTTATATCCTTGGTCGGTTAAAATAGAAGCTACAATTTCACTGTCGCTAAAATTCATGGCGCAACCATAACTTTCAATAAAAAGTTTGCGTTTGTTACCTTCTTTATGTTCTAGAACTAAAGATTCTCCTTGTTTGTTTTCGTCTATTATCTTTTCCATAGGTTGCTGAAACACGTATTTTCAATAAGCATGCAAAGATACAATTAATTTATGCTTTGTGACAAAGTGTCATACTTAAAAATTTATTAAATTTTGAAAATGTGAAAGAAAGCATTTACTTTGGTTGCAATTAATCAAAAAAAACTTGAATGAATACTATTTCAACCTTATTAGATAAAATAGACCGCGCAAAGTCTTTAGATTTTGGAACCATTTTTAATCAATCTATCGAATTGTTTAAAAAAGTCTGGGTGCAAGGCTTAGTCATGCTCTTGTTAACCATGCTTTTAATGGTGCCTTTTTATTTAGTTATGTATTTACCTATGTTGGGAATGGGGTTGATAAGCCCTGAAATGTTTCAGGATACGGAAGCCTTTACACCATTATTTATGGTGCCTGTTGCTGTTTTAGGTGTTTTGTTTTCGTTTTTTGCTATGGTGATTAGTTTTGGTCTGAAAGCGTCTTTTTACAGAATTTGTAAGCTAAAAGATTTGGAAGAAATGGGTTCAGACGATTATTTCTATTATTTAAAGAAACCTTATTTAGGGAAAGTTATAAAGCTGTCTCTGGCTTGTTATGGTATTTCCATTGCTGCTATGCTACTGTGTGTGCTTCCTATTATATATGTTATGGTTCCCATCGCTTTAATGACGGTTATTTTTGCTTTCAATCCAGATTTGTCTACATCTGAAATTGTAAAGGCAGGTTTTAAATTGGGTAATAAAAAATGGTTATTAACCTTTGGTTTAATGTTTGTCTCTGGTTTATTAGCAGGAATAGTAGGTATGTTAATGTGTTGTATTGGTATTTATGTGACTTCGTCGTTTTCGTATTTACCAGCGTACTTTATATATAAAGAATCGGTTGGTTTTGATGAAAAAGAAACAAATCAAGGTTACGGAATGGGTGATGAATAAATGTTGCGTTTTTTGAAAGTGACTGGTTTTTTTATTCAAAATAGAGTCTTATTTATTTAATAAGAAAACAGATAATCCTTAAAAATATGTAGATAAACATTTTTTCACATACATTTGTACCTACAAAAATTGAAATATGGCGAAGAATTTAGTAATAGTGGAGTCACCTGCAAAGGCAAAGACTATCGAGAAATTTTTAGGAAAAGATTTTAAGGTAGAATCTAGTTTTGGGCATATAGCCGATTTACCATCGAAAGAGTTGGGGGTTGATGTTGAAGGTGATTTTAAACCAAAATATGAAGTTTCCAAAGATAAAAAAGCAGTAGTTAAAAAACTGAAGGACTTAGCTAAGAAAGCCGATATGGTTTGGCTAGCGAGTGATGAGGATCGCGAGGGTGAGGCCATTGCATGGCATTTAGCCGAAACTTTAAAATTGGATAAAGACAAGACGAAACGTATTGTATTCCATGAAATTACAAAAACAGCTATTCAAAAAGCAATCGAAAACCCAAGAGGCATTGATTATGATTTGGTAGATGCGCAACAAGCACGTCGTGTATTAGATAGAATTGTTGGTTATGAGTTGTCACCCGTTCTTTGGCGTAAAGTTAAAGGTGGTTTATCCGCAGGTCGTGTACAATCGGTTTCTGTGCGTTTAATTGTAGAACGTGAACGTGATATTCAAAACTTTGTAACAGAAGCATCTTATAGAATTGATGCGGAATTTTCTAATGAAGAAGGGCAAACGTTCAAAGCGAAGTTGCCTAAAACTTTTTCAACTAAAGAAGAAGCGCAAGCGTTTTTAGAGAAAAATGCAAAAGCGACTTTCAAAGTATCCGATTTAGAGAAAAAACCTGCTAAAAAATCACCAGCAGCACCGTTTACAACGTCTACTTTACAACAGGAAGCTTCACGTAAACTATATTTTTCAGTAAGTAAAACCATGACGATGGCGCAACGCCTGTATGAAGCCGGTTTAATTACTTATATGAGAACTGATAGTGTGAACTTATCAGACGAAGCTAGAAATGGCGCTAAAGCGGAAATAGAAAGCGCTTATGGTAATAAATATAGCAAACCAAGAAATTATAAAGGAAAAGCCAAAGGAGCTCAAGAAGCGCATGAGGCGATACGTCCTACCGATTTTGCAATCCATTCGGTAGATATTGATAGAGATCAAGCACGTTTATACGATTTAATTTGGAAACGCGCCATTGCATCGCAAATGAGTGAAGCAGAATTGGAGCGTACCAATGTTAAAATTGCAGCCTCTACGCATAAAGATATTTTTTCAGCTAATGGAGAAGTTATCACCTTTGATGGGTTCTTAAAAGTGTATTTAGAAAGTACAGATGATGAAGATGTTGAGCAAGAAGGCATGCTTCCTGCTATGAAAACGAACGAGACTTTACTAAATAATTATATTACAGCGACAGAGCGTTATACGCGTCCGCCATATCGATTTACAGAAGCCTCTTTGGTTAAGCAGTTGGAAGAATTAGGTATCGGTCGTCCGTCTACTTACGCGCCAACTATTTCAACCATTCAAAATAGAAATTATGTTGAAAAAGGTACGATTGATGGTGTTGAGCGTAATTATTCTCAGCTTACATTAAAAAATGGTGCAGTAAAAGATAATCAACTTACCGAAAAAGTAGGTTCAGATAAAGGGAAGTTAGTACCAACTGATATTGGTATTATTGTAACCGACTTTTTAGTAAATCATTTCGAGCATATTTTAGATTACAATTTCACAGCAAAAGTTGAAGAGGATTTTGACAACATTGCTGAAGGAAAAGAAAATTGGACTAAAATGATGAAAGAGTTTTATCAAGATTTTCACCCACAAGTGGAAAATGTTCAAGAAAATGCCGAAAGAGAATCTGGAGAACGTGTTTTAGGAACCGACCCTAAAACAGGGAAACAAGTAAGTGTACGTTTGGGTAAATTTGGACCTATGGTTCAAATTGGAACGCCAGATGATGAGGAAAAACCACAATACGCCAGTTTAAGTCCAGACCAACAATTAAATAACATTTCGTATGAAGATGCGATGGATTTATTTCAATTACCAAAAAACTTAGGAACCTATAAAGGGGAAGAGGTTGAGGTTAATAATGGCCGTTTCGGACCGTATGTTAAGTTTGGTGACGCCTTTGTTTCTTTACCAAAAGGAGTTGACCCTTTAAGTGTGGAGATTGATGATGCCATCGTATTGATTAAAGAAAAAGAAGCGGCAGACGCTCCTATTTATGTTTATAATGACTTGCCAGTACAAAAGGGTAAAGGGCGTTTTGGACCTTTTATTAAGTGGAATGGTATGTTTATTAATGTAAATAAAAAATACGATTGGGATAATTTATCAGACAGTGATATTGTTGAACTTATTGAAACTAAAATTCAAAAAGAGATTGATAAGGTTATCCATAATTGGGAAGATGAAGGCATTCGTGTTGAAAAAGCACGTTGGGGTAGACATAATGTTTTAAAAGGTAAAATTAAGGTAGAATTAGACAAATCGGTTGATGTGTCTGAAATGACTTTGGATGAAGCTAAAGCCTTAATAGAAGCTAAAACACCTAAGAAGAAAGTCGCCAAGAAAAAAGCGGCTCCAAAGAAAAAGGCAGCTCCAAAGAAAAAATAGGATAAAATCATTAAGTAGAACATCGTAGGCGGTGGTTAGAATTACCATATTTTAGTTTTTTGCACATTATTTTTGTGTAAATCGCAAGTGTGTAGCCACTTTTTCTTACGATATTTGTAATCATGCAAAATAAAACAGTACCTTTAAATGAACTTTAATTTCCTTTCACCTGTTTCAGATGTTGTGCTGGCTCATAATGAGTTACTCTCTGTTCAAGCTTTAGGTAGAAAAATTAGAATTCACTCTGTGCAAAAAGGAATACCCGATTTAGACGGGGTTCGTATTGCTATTTTAGGAGTTCTTGAGAATAGAAATGATATTAATTATATAGGTGAAACGTTTCAGTTAAATGAAATTAGAAAAACCTTTTATGGTCTTTTTCCAGGAAGTTGGCATACTTCAATTGCCGATTTGGGAGATATCAATAGAGGGGAAAGTGTAGAAGATACGTATTTCGCTCTAAAAACAACCATCGCTATTTTAATTAAAAAGAACATCATTCCTATGGTGCTAGGTGGTACACAGGATCTTACATATCCTAATTACCGAGCTTACGACAGTATTATGCCTATGGTAAATATTGTGAATGTAGATTGTAAATTTGATTTAGGCGATTCAACAAAACCTATAAAAAACGACAGTTTTGTGGGGAAAATAATTTTGGATGAGCCTTACAACCTGTTTAATTATGCTACCGTTGGCTACCAAACATATTTTAATTCGCAAGAAGAAAAAGATTTAATGGATGGGCTTTATTTTGAGTCTTATAGATTAGGCGATGTGTCTAAAGATATTACCTTGGTTGAGCCTGTAATGCGTGACGCCAATATTGTAAGTATTGATTTGGGTTCGTTAAAAGGCTCTGAAGTAAGTTTGAATCAAAAGTTTTCGCCCAACGGGTTAGATGGTAAAGAAATTTGTGCCATTGCACGTTATGCAGGTATTAGTAATAAGGTGAGTTCTTTTGGGATTTACGAATATAAACCATCAAAAGACGACGATATTACCTGTATGTTAGTGTCACAAATGTTGTGGTATTTTATTGAAGGTGTTAATTTTAGGGTGAAGGACGATGATTTTACAGATCACAGCAGTTATCAAAAGTTTATAACTCTGGTTGAATCTCAAGAATTAGTGTTTTATAAAAGTAATAAAACTGGGAGATGGTGGATTGAAATCCCTTTTTTAACAGAAATTAATAATAAATTGAAGCGGCATACGTTATTACCTTGCATGCATCAAGATTATCTCGATGCATGTAATAATTTGGTGCCGGAACGTTGGTATAAAGCGTTTCAAAAGAATTGTGTTTAGAGTAAAAAGCTGTTTAAAAGTACATTTCATCGATTAAATGTTATTTTTTTACGATGAAATGTAATTTTTTCATCAAAATAGTTGTTTTTTTAAAAATATATAAATATGTTTACGCTTTGAAAAAAGAAGCTTAAATAATTAACCTCAAGTTTTCTATGAATATGAAGAAGTTTATATTGTTAACCGCAGTTTTAGTATTGTTAGCCAGTTGTGGTTCAAACGATAAGGGCGAGTTAGTAGGTGTTAAAGGAAAAAAATGGCATCCAGAGAAGCCATATGGTATGGAATTAATTCCTGGTGGGGCGTTTATTATGGGTAAGGCAGATGATGATTTGGCTGGAATTCAAGATGCGCCGGCTAAAACGGCTACAGTGAGAGCCTTTTATATGGATGCAACAGAAATAACAAATAGCGAATACCGCGAGTTTGTAAACTGGGTTAGAGATTCAATTGTAAGATATAGACTTGCTGTTTTAGCAGATGAGGTTGGAAAAGTGCCAGAAGATGGAGGTATTGGTGAATTTGCTTTTAAGGATGCAGATACAGCTAATATGTCGGTTTACGAAAAGTACATGTTTGAAAACTATACAGGTTTAGGCCCAACAGGATATGAAGGAAGAAAAATTAATCGTAAAGTTGATTTAGTTTTCGATACTGCTGAATATCCAGATGAGTATTATGCTGAGGTTATGGATACTATGTATTTACCTTTGGAAGATTCTTATAACGGACAACGTACTTGGAATGTTAAAAAATTCAAATTTCAATATAGCCATATGGATATCCAAGAGGCTGCAAGAAATAGAGGTGTTAAACGTAGAGACGTTATCATAAAAGAAGAAATTGAAGTGTATCCAGATACTGCGGTATGGATTCGTGATTTTGCTTATTCGTATAATGAGCCTATGCATAATGATTATTTTTGGCATGATGCATATAGCGAATATCCTGTAGTTGGAATTACTTGGCAACAAGCAAAAGCATTTTGTGAGTGGAGAACCATCAAGAAGAATGGCTACCAAAAATCTAGAAAAGGAGTTGCTGCGGTAAATAGATTTAGATTACCATCTGAAGCTGAGTGGGAATATGCCGCTAGAGGAGGTCTTCAAGCTGCAACATACCCTTGGGGTGGCCCTTACACTAAAAGTGATAGAGGGTGTTTTATGGCAAACTTTAAACCTGTAAGAGGTGATTACGCAGCAGATCAAGCATTATATACTGTTGAAGCAAAGTCTTACGAGCCTAATGATTATAATTTATATAACATGGCAGGTAACGTTTCAGAATGGGTAAATGCGTCGTACGATCCATCATCTTACGAGTATACATCAACCATTAATCCAAGTGTTAACGATAAAAACAATCAACGTAAAATTGTTAGAGGTGGTTCTTGGAAAGACGTAGCATACTTTTTACAAGTAAGCTCAAGAGATTACGAATATGCAGATTCTGCAAGAAGTTATATTGGTTTTAGAACAGTGCAAGATTACATGGGGACACAAGTAACTAGCGGAAGAAACTAATAAAACGATTGAATTTAATCAAATCAAATCAATAATAAATTTAACCTATTAATTAACCTACTTAAGTATTTTACTTAAATTAAAAATCAAAAATTATGGCAAAGTCAAAAGCAAGTAAGAAGTTCATGAACATGGCTTACGGATTAGGAGCGGCAATTGTAATCATTGGAGCTTTATTTAAAATTACACACATGGAATTTGGCCCATTAAATGGGAATGCATTATTAACTATTGGTCTTGTGGCCGAAGCAATTATTTTCGCATTATCAGCATTTGAACCTGTGGACAATGAATTAGATTGGTCTTTAGTATACCCTGAATTAGCTGGAGGAGCCGTTTCTAAAAAAGAAAAAGTAGGAGAAACTACTACAGACGGAATGTTATCTAAAAAATTAGACGAGTTATTAAAAGACGCTAAAATTGATGGCGAATTAATGGCAAGTTTAGGAGAAAGCATCAAAAACTTTGAAGGTGCAGCAAAAAATATGTCATCAAGTGCAAATTCTATTGAAGCTTCTAAAAAATATGGTGAGGAATTATCATTAGCAGCAGCACAAATGGAATCATTA
The DNA here is from genome assembly GCF_030552475.1 of Mariniflexile sp. AS56. Lineage (GTDB taxonomy): Bacteria > Bacteroidota > Bacteroidia > Flavobacteriales > Flavobacteriaceae > Mariniflexile. The sequence goes on from NZ_JAUPED010000028.1 coordinate 15,663, forward strand.
AATAGCTTATATAAAGTGCAGTTAGAAAGCATTAGTAAACAAGCAACTATTAATGAAGAGTCTGTAGAAAATGCAGCGAAATTGAAGGAACAAATGCAATCTTTAGCATCTAACTTATCATCATTAAATGGCGTATACGGTGGTATGCTGTCTGCTATGAACAAAAACTAATTAGGAGTTAATCCCAAATTTTAAAAATTAACCAAAAAACCTAATTAGACATGGCAGGAGGAAATTTATCACCCAGACAGAAAATGATTAATCTGATGTATTTAATATTTATAGCGATGCTAGCGTTAAATATGTCGAAGGAAGTGCTTTCAGCATTCGGATTAATGAACGAAAAGCTTACAGAATCTAATGAAGCTACAAGCCAAAGAAATACGGCTTTCATGGCAAATTTAGAGCAAAAAGCTTCAGATCAACCAGAAAAATATGTATCCTTAAAATCTAAAGCAGATCAAGTTGGCGCATTAGCTGCAAAATTTGATAAGTATATAGAAGAATTAAAGGGTAATATGGTTGCTAAAATAGAAGACCCTACAGATTACGAAGTGATGGACAAGGGAGACTATCTTGATGAAAATTTCTTTAAAGGCGGAAAATTAAAACCTGCTGGTGAAGAGTTTTTAGCTCAAATGGAAGCATACAGAAATGGCGTTGCTACTATTTTAGCAGACGAAAGTGGTATGCAAAGCGTTGTTAAAGATGTTAAAGAAAAATTTAATACTGACGATGTTGTAAATAGAGATGGTGTTAAACTAAGCTGGTTAAACTACCATTATAAAGGCTTTCCTTTAGTGGCATCGTTAACTAAAATGACACAACTTCAAGCAGATATTAAAACAACTCAGTCTGAAGTATTATCAACTATGTTACAAGGTACACTTGCTAGCGAGGTGTCTATGACTAACTATACGACCTTAATGGAAACTTCTAAATCTGCTTATTTTAATGGTGAGCAATTTGATGGCCAAATCGTATTAGGTCGTAAAGATGCTTCTACAAAGCCTAGTAGAGTAGAATTGAAATTAGATGGTAGAAAACTTACGGAGAAAGAATATTCTATCGAAGATGGAAAAGTTAAATTAAAAATAGGAACAGGAAATCCTGGAGAACACAAAATTGAAGGAAGTTTATTTTTCTTAGAAGATGGAAAAGAAACGCCTGTAGCTGTAAGTTCTTCATTTGCAACTGTACCTAAACCAAATGCAGCAACTATTTCTGCTGATAAAATGAACGTAGTATATCGTGGTGTTAAAAACCCTATGACTATTTCTTTCGCTGGTATTCCAGATAATAGCGTAACAGCTTCTGGTCAAGGTTTATCAAGATTAAATGGAAGTAAATATATTATGGATGCTACCAGAGTTCAAGGTAGAGAAGTAACTATTAATGTTACAGGTAAATTACCTGATGGAAAACCTGTAAGTGATAATGCGACTTTTAGAATTAAAGATTTACCAAAACCAACTGGAACTATTAGAGGTGAAGACGGTGCTATACAAATGCAACGTAACGCGCTTGATATTTCAACAGTAGGAGCTAAGTTTGATGATTTTGATTTCGAATTACCTTTAATTGTAACAGGATTTAAATTTAAAGTACCTGGGCAACCAACCATTGATGTAAATGGAAATAAGCTTGATAGTAGAGCTAAATCGGCCTTACTAAAAGCGAAAAGAGGAACAGATGTTCAAATATTTGATATTGAAGCTAAAGCAAGCGGTGTGAGCGTGATACTTAAAAAAGTATCTCCAATCATTATTGAGCTTACAAACTAAAATATTAAATAAGCATTTTGTTAATTCTCTAGTGATTAAAAATATATAAGAAGATGACGTATCCTTATTGAAATGGACTTCGAGTCGAGAAACAATAAGGATATGGCGTGTGACCATTGAAATAACAATAAAGATAAGCACATGAAATTAAAAAGTTTTTTGTTAACCGTTACAACTGTTTTAACAGTGTCAAGCATATTTGCTCAAGCTAATATACTTAACGCTAAAAATCCTGATGAAATTGGGGTTAGAACAGCTGCTCAAAAGGCCGTAGATAATGATAGACCGTTAGAATATGGCTATGTAGACGACAGGGATATTCTGTTTTCTAAAATGACTTGGGAAAAGGTTATTTTAGATGAACGTGCTAATTTCCCATTGTACTATCCAATCGATACCAATAACATTGGTAGTGATAGACGTTGTTTGTACGATGTGCTTATGAAAAGTATTAAAGAAGGTAAAATAAAAAACATTTATGATGATTCTTATTTTAAAACAAAACGTACTTTAAAAGATATTGAAGCGGCATTAGTGAAAGTTGATACTACAGAATTAGGTATTGAACAAATTAATGCAGGTGAAGAATTATCAGCAGAATATATCAATAGAAGAGATATTACTGCTGCTGATATTACTGAATACCACATAAAAGGACTTTGGTATTTCGATAAGCGTCAAGCTGAAATGAAATACAGATTGTTAGGTATTGCACCAGTATCTCCAGATGTTAACTTTATTGATTCTGAAAATCCAGATCTAGTTGAATTATTTTGGATATTTTTCCCAGATGCTAGAACGGTATTACACGAAGCTAAATCTTTCAATAACAAGAACAGTTCCATGCCATTTTCATTCGATCACGTGTTGAATGCAAGACGTTTTCAAGGTTATATTTATAAAGAAGAAAATGTACAAGGCGATAGAGCTATTACAGAATACGTAGCAGAAAATGCTTTAATGCAATTGTTAGAGTCTGAAAGAATTAAAGAGAAAATTAGAGATTTTGAATTAGATATGTGGACATATTAATTTCAAATATCCTTATAAAATAAAAAAGCCCACTTTAAGTGGGCTTTTTTATTTTAACAAGATTGCGAGAACTGTTTAATTCTTAATTATTTTTCTAGAAATTGTATGCCCTTCAGTAGTATGAAGGTTTAAGAAATACACGCCTCTATTTAAAAAGTCTATATTAAAATGAGTGTCTTTGGTCGAGAATACTTTGGCTCCAAGTACACTATACAGCTCAATAGCGTTTATAGTGCTTCCTGAACTTTCTATAGTAAGGTTTCCTTGTGTTGGGTTTGGAAAAATATTAATTTTAGTTTCTGTTAATTTGAATGATTCCTGACTTAGGGTGATTGCGCTATTGTAATTATAAGCAGTTCGGTTTGAGCTGCTGTTTGTACTTAATAATTTATTATAATACGGGATGCCTTCAATGATGTATTCCAATCCTGTTTTGTCTTTAAACGGGTGTATGAATTCAGACATCAGTTTACTCGTGTCATAAACGTAATTTTCAATAAAAGTAGTGCTGGCATAAGTTGTTTTTTCACTTGTTCTATTACCATTAACCACGGTGTATTCTATTTTTTCCTGTTCATTCCAGGTAGAAGTCGTTGTGTCCCAACTTTCATAAGTTTCAAGAACTAAGTTGTTATTGCTATCATAAACATATAAATCTCTATCTGCAATTACCCAACCGCTACCGTTCCAGTCTTCAATATCAATTTTTTCAATTTTATTATTAGTATTGTAAATTACGGTAGACTTATCACTTGGAACCCAATTGGCACCATCCCAGTTATAACCATAAGCCAAATCTATTTTTGTTCCATTATAGGTAAGGGTGCTCTTTCAGTCGTTTTTCCATGTGCTATTTTCCCAAAATTGATCTATAATTTCGGTAATGTCGCCATTCCCGTTATAGTTGTAATGTGTTCTGTAGCTATCTTCAAATTGACTGGTAATGGAATTCCAATCTTGGCCTAATTCAAGAGTAGCTTTATTATTAGCATTGTAAGTATACATGTATTTATATGCGTTTTCCCAGTTACCAGTTGTAGAATTATAATTAAATTGAGTTTCACTAATAAGATTCGCACTTGCGTCATACTCATAATTGTACCCGGAAATTAATTTCCAACTAGTGCCATCATTGTATTCTTCAGTTGAAGATAACAATTTAGTTTGCGCTTGTAGAGTCATAGAAAAAACAAGCAGACTTAAAAAAGTAATGTTTTTCATAATCTTAGTGTGTTGATTTGCACAAATTTAATCAATATTAAAACCATATAAAATACCTAGTAATAGGTATTTGTTTGATTTACAGGTTGTTTGAGTTTGTGTGAGACGTACTATTGAAGCCTATAATAAGATTATAAATGTTACTATCTTCGCAACATGGAGGAAGTAGATTATATCGTAATAGGAAGCGGCTTAGCAGGTATTAGCTTTTGTGAGCAACTAAGAGCGAACAATAAATCGTTTGTGGTTTTTGATAATGCATCACAACAATCGTCGGCAGTTGCAGGCGGATTGTATAATCCGGTGGTTTTAAAACGTTTTACAGCGGTTTGGAAGTGTAAAGAGCAATTGGACTTAGCGTTGCCCTTGTACGCTGAATTAGAAGCTCTGTTAGGGGTTAAATTGGATTATAAAATACCAGTGTATAGAAAATTCGCATCGTTAGAAGAGCAAAACGACTGGTTCACGGCGTCTGATAAACCGATACTTTCTGAATACCTTTCTCCAAAAATCATTAAAGATAATAATCCTTTTATTGACGGGGCTTTTGGTTATGGTGAAGTATTGGGTGCAGGACGTATTGATGTGAAAGTATTAATTGATGCTTACAAATCCTACTTAGTACAGCATGGCTTGTTTAAGGACTCTGTTTTTAATTATGATGATTTAATATTAGAAGCGGACGCTGTTCAATATGAAAATATAAAAGCAAATCACATCGTGTTTGCTGAAGGTTTTGGGGTGCATAAAAATCCATTTTTTAAAGCGTTACCTCTGGTGCCAGCAAAAGGGGAACTGCTAACTATAAAGGCGCCCGATTTAAAAATAGATTATGTTTTAAAAGCAGGTGTGTTTTTAATTCCGTTGGGAGCTGATTTATATATTGTTGGTGCGACTTATGAGTGGAAGGATTTAAGTGGTACAGTAACAGAATCAGCCAAAGAGGAGCTTTTAACCAAACTTAAAAAGTTAATAAGTTGTGAATTTGAAGTGGTAAATCAAGTAGCAGGCATTCGGCCTACAGTAAAAGATCGACGCCCGTTAATTGGTGCACATGCCGCACATAAAAACATGTTTGTTTTAAATGGTTTGGGTACACGTGGTGTTATGATAGGGCCTTATGTGGCAGAACAACTTTATCGTTTTATTGAAAATGGAACGCCTTTAGAAAAAGAAATTGATATTGCCCGATTTAAACTTTAAATAAGTTTTTAAGTTGTTATTGAATTCGGAATTACGGATATTAACTATTTTACTGAATATGAAAGCCGCTTGGTTTTCAATTGCAATGAAAATTTACCGCCTCCTTTGAAGAATCCTCAAAGGTTTACATTTTTGTTTTAGCCAATGTTTTGTCGTAATGCATGAAAAAGTTGATCCAAATATTTCTGGAAAGTCGCATGATTACAGGCATAAATGCGATTAAAGTACCAACAATGGTTATAAAAACAATATCAATATGAGCCTTAAAAATAACATACGAAATTACAAATGCTGCTACAGCAAAGGCAATCCCTAAGGCGTAACTAACATACATGGCGCCATAAAAAAAAGAGGGTTCAATTTTGTATTTTGTGCCGCAATTACCACAAGTTTCGTGCATGCTTAATGCTTCAGAAAGGATGTAGGGATTCTTGTTTTTAAACATAGATTCCTCATGACATTTAGGGCAAGTACCTGTTATAATACTATATAATTTTGAGCCTTTTTTAAACATATAATTTAACGTACTTTTGCAATTGCAATTACAGAACAAAAATAGGGTTTAATAATACAAATTCTGTAGCAAAAGTTACAATTCTATGATGAACATTCATAATTTATCGATTTCATTTCAAGGCGAATACTTGTTTGAAGATATTACATTTAAACTGGTTAATGGCGATAGGGTAGGACTTATTGGGAAAAATGGCGCAGGAAAATCGACCATGCTAAAAATTTTATCGAAAGAAATGGAGCCTGATACGGGTCAAATTGCTGCGGATAAAGAACTTAAAATTGGATTTTTAAAACAAGATATTGATTTCGTTTTAGGGCGAACGGTTCTTGAAGAAGCATACGAAGCGTTTATAGAAATTAAACAATTGGAAGCTAAAATGGATGCCGTTAATACCCAAATGGCAGAGCGTACCGATTATGAAAGTGAAGGCTACCACCAATTGATGGTTGATATTAACGACCTTCAGCACCAATATGAAATTTTAGGTGGTTATAATTACCAAGGTGATACTGAAAAAATTCTTCAAGGCTTAGGTTTTAAACGTGAAGATTTTGGGAAACTAACAGATACGTTTTCGGGTGGTTGGCGTATGCGTATTGAGCTAGCTAAGTTATTGCTTCAAAATAACGATATTTTACTACTGGATGAGCCTACCAATCACTTGGATATTGAATCTATTATTTGGTTGGAAGGGTTTTTAAGAAATTATACAGGCGCTGTGGCTATTGTGTCGCATGATAAAATGTTTTTAGATAATGTTACGAATCGAACTATTGAAATTTCTTTAGGACGTATTTATGATTATCCGAAGCCATACACCAAGTATTTGGTATTACGTGAGGAGTTGAGAACACAACAGTTGGCATCCCAAAAAAATCAGCAAAAGCAAATAGAGCAAACCGAAAAGCTTATCGAGAAGTTTCGTGCGAAAGCATCGAAAGCAACCATGGCACAATCTCTAATCAAGAAATTAGATAAGATTGATAGAATAGAGGTTGACGAAGATGATAACAGTGTGATGACGCTTAATTTCCCGGTATCTATTACTCCTGGAAAAGTGGTGGCTGAAATGGATAAAATTTCAAAGAATTATGGCGATAACCAGGTTCTTAAAAACGTAGGTTTATTAATAGAACGCGATAGTAAAACGGCTTTTGTTGGGCAGAATGGACAAGGTAAATCTACCCTAGCGAAAATTATGGTGGGCGATATAAAGTACGAAGGTCATTTAAAATTGGGGCATAACGTTCAAATTGGCTATTTCGCACAAAACCAAGCAGAGTATTTAGATGGTAGCAAAACCGTACTTGATACTATGATAGATGCTGCAAATGAAACAAACAGAAGTAAAGTACGTGATATTTTAGGGTCGTTTTTATTTAGAGGTGATGAAGCTGATAAATATGTACGTGTCTTGTCTGGGGGTGAACGTAACCGTTTGGCCTTAGCAAAATTAATGCTTCAACCGTTTAACGTGTTAATTATGGATGAGCCAACAAACCATTTAGATATCAAATCTAAAAATGTGTTGAAAGAGGCTTTGAAAAAATTTGAAGGCACCTTGATTTTAGTATCTCACGATCGTGATTTCCTTCAAGGACTTACCAATAAGGTTTATGAATTTAAAGACCATAAATTAAAAGAGTATTTAGGTGATATCGATTATTATTTAGAGCAGCGTAATGTTGAAAATTTACGGGAAGTTGAGAAACGAACCGTTGTAAAAGTGGCTCCTAAGGAAAAGAAGCAACAAAGTTATGATGACCAAAAGAAAATCAAATCTCTAAATAATAGATTGAGTAATGTGGAAGCCGAAATTAATAGGTTAGAGCGCGACATCAAAAAGATTGATTTAGAACTTGAAACTAACTATGAAACGGTGACTTCGAAGCCTAATTTTTTTGATAAGTATCAAAAGTTGAAATCCGATTTACAAGAATCTATGGATAAATGGGAAGTCGTTCAGCTTGAAATCGAGCAGTTTGTCGAGTAGCGTTTGTTAAATTTTAGCGTATTTCAACGAATAAAATAGTTTTTCATCGGGTTTGGGGTTATATTCGTACTAGAATTAATCCCAAATTTATTCAAGCATGAAAACTTTAAAATTAATAGCTCTAACTTTTTTTATTACAGCCTATTCGTTTGCTGATGTATCCCTTAGTGAAAAGGATGCGTTAATCGCGCTTTATAATACGACTAACGGTAGCGATTGGAACTCCAAATGGGATATGAATACACCCATTAATACGTGGTACGGTGTTAAAGTAGAAAACAATAAAGTTGTAGAACTGAATCTTCAGTTTAATAACTTACAAGGAACACTACCTCAAGAAATTGGAAACTTAGTTTTTTTGAAGAAAATTAACTTAGGGTTTAATAAATTAGAGGGAACACTTCCATCTTCAATAAAAAACTTAAAAGAATTAACGTCCCTAGAATTATTTATGAATCAATTTGAAGGCAACATTCCTTCAGAATTGGGAGACTTAACGAAATTAGAATCTTTGCAATTATATAGTAACAAGTTTGGAGGCGATATTCCTGAGGTTTTAATGAATCTTAAAAACTTAAAAGAACTTTTATTAGGGAGCAATTTTTTAACAGGAACCATTCCAAGTGATATTTGTGTGTTAAGTAAACTTGAGAAATTAAGTTTAATGGATAACAAATTAGAAGGTGAAATTCCTGTAGAAATGGCAAAACTTACTAATTTAGAAGAACTTATTTTATCTACAAACCAACTTACAGGCGATTTACCTTTGGAGTTTATGAATTTAAGAAAACTAAATACCATCATGGTGAGCGACAATAATTTGAACGAAGATTATAAAAGCTATTCAGGTAAAAACCTACCTAGCTTAATGCAAATGGAAATGCAAAACTCTACTGCGATATTAGATATTGAAAAAGAATAAATATATTTCTTATTGAAATTAAAACAGCCAACACTTGTGTTGGCTGTTTTTGTTTTATATTTAAAGGATGTTAGAACACTATTTTACATGTCCATATTGTTGGGAAACGATATCCATGATGTTGGATAATTCGGTTTCTAAACAGGTATATATTGAAGATTGTGAGGTTTGTTGCAATCCAATTGAGCTTTCTGTAATTTTTTTTAATTCCGAATTGCAAGATTTTCAAGTAGATAGCATTGAACAATAATATTTTTTAATTTTATGCTTGCAGGATTTAAAAAGGGTTGTATATTTGCAGTCCGAAACAATTTGGTCGGTATTATGAGCCGAAAGTTAATAGCTAAGAAAACTGTTTTTGAGATTAAAATCGCGGGATAGAGCAGTAGGTAGCTCGTCGGGCTCATAACCCGAAGGTCACTGGTTCGAGTCCAGTTCCCGCTACTAGTAAAATCAAGCCTTCACAGAAATGTGGAGGCTTTTTTTATGTCTTGGGTACAACATAGGTACAACATTCTGCTGTTTTCCTTTTCTAATAACAATTAGTATTATTTGCCATTAAATGGGATCAAGTCATATTTCTGGGGAGCCGTATAAATTATGCATATAATTTAGTTAATCTATAGAGAAAGAACTTGACAT
>NZ_JAUPED010000029.1 GCF_030552475.1 Mariniflexile sp. AS56
ATACTTAAGGAATATAACAAAGGAGGTAAGGTTACCGTGAGAGCAGATCTTTTAAAAGAATTGGGCTTTAATGCCAACTTCTTTACGCACTATTGGAAGAACACCAAAGGCGATGTTTATTTATTTGTTTATGAATTTGGATTTATAAAGCGGACAGAGAACACCGTTGATAAATATGTACTAATACAATGGCAAGATTATATGGAGAAATAATTTTGAAATTGACTAAAATTAGTTAATTTGAACCAAAATTAATATAAACAAAAGTGAACATAAAACGGAACACGTTTTAGAACACGATTTTCAAAAATAGCAGCTGGGAAGCCCAGTGTTTGTGTTAAAGACAAGCACCTATTAGAACTCATAACCCGAAGGTCACTGGTTCGAGTCCAGTTCCCGCTACAAAGCTTCACGCTAATGAAATCAACGGATTGTGTTCTCACAATCCGTTTTTTATACACATATAAAACAAAACACCTCGGTTTTGTATTTAGTAGTCTAAATTAATATTCTAGCCTCCTCTTTAGTCCAGTTCAACATAATAACCAATTGTTTATCCGTTTAACCAGTCATAAAAGTGAATAATAGTTTAAGTTTGTGCTCTATTATTTTTAGATATGACCTACACTTTAGAAGAATTAAAATCAGGGAAATTAATTGGTTTAAAACGACTAAAATTAGCCTGTGGTATGACGGAGTTTCCAGAAGAAATAATTGAACTTTCTGAAACGCTGGAAGTTTTAGATCTATCCGACAATCAATTAACTGAATTACCAGATAGCATATCTCAGCTAAAGAAATTAAGAATCATATTTTTTGCACGTAATAACTTTACAGCGTTTCCTGTTATCCTTAGGGAATTGCCCGTTTTGAGTATGATTGGGTTTAAATCCAACCAAATTCAAAGCGTGCCAGAAAACGCCTTTCCGCCATTATTAAATTGGTTAATTTTAACCGATAATAAGATTGCAAAATTACCAAAAAGTATAGGGAATTGTACATTGCTACAAAAATGTGCCTTAGCAGGAAATCTAATTGAAGAATTACCATCTGAAATGGTGAACTGCAAAAAATTAGAACTCCTAAGAATTTCGGCAAACAAACTTAAGGTTATTCCAGAATGGTTATTCGAGTTGCCAAAACTGTCTTGGGTAGCATTTGGTGGAAACCCTGCTTCAGAAAGAATACAATTAAAAACGGATATAGATTCGATTGATTGGAACGATTTTACGATTAATGAGCAAATAGGAGAGGGCGCTTCAGGATTAATTTCAAAAGCACATTGGAATTTCAAAAACGAGGAAGTAGCCATTAAGGTTTTTAAAGGTGATGTAACCAGTGATGGATTACCAGAAGATGAAATGGGAATATCCATTGCTGCTGGGATGCATGTTAATTTAATTCAAGTTTTAGGGAAAATAAAAAACCATCCAGAAGCTAAAAGCGGCCTAATAATGGAACTTATATCTCCTACGTATATTAATTTGGGGAATCCTCCAAGTCTGGAATCTTGTACTAGAGATGTTTTTGATGACTCATCCGTTTTTAATGGAGGCGAGTTGTTACATATAGCCAAAAGTATCGCTTCAGTTAGTTGTCAATTACACAGTAAAGGTATTAATCATGGAGACCTTTATGCACACAATATATTGGTGAATAAAACGGCAGAATGTCTTTTAGGCGATTTTGGTGCCGCTTCTGTTTATAATGTAAATTCAGTACTTGCAACGACTATTGAACGCGTTGAAGTGCGAGCATATGCGTGTTTGTTGGAAGATGTGTTGGGTCTTGTTGATGAAAATGAAATGAACATCCCGCTTCGTAATAAATGGAAAAAATTAATAGCGGATTGTACAAGTCCAGATGTTAAAGTTCGACCTAGTTTTTCTAATATTTTAGAGGAATTAAATAATTTTCAGAAGGACCTTTCATGAGGTATTATTTATCTTTTAGTCACGTTCGTACCAGTATTCTCTTATTTTTAAATGATGAATAAACTAAAATTTAATAAGTGAATAACCTTCAGATTGATAGATCGTCAATACCGTCATGGCAGATAAAGCTAATTTAATTTCAGGCAGAAGTTCAGACTTTGAAATGCCCGAATAAGCAGCAGATTGTCCGCATATAAACATAGCAACCCCATGTTCTGATAATGTTTTAATTAAATAGGTGTTAGGGTTTTTAATGCCATATTTTTTCATGTAAGCAGCATCCGATAAAGCATCCTTTGTAGAATCTCCATGTAAAACAAACGCTAGAGAAATGTTCGATTCTTTTACGCCACTTTTAACATGCATATTCAAATACCGATGAAGACTGGAAATGAGCGGGTTTGAAGCCAAGGAGTCTTTAGGCATATAGTCAATATCAAAGATGGCTTTGAGAACCGATGTAGAATCTGGAGTAAAATCTGCGTCTTTAATGTTGAATGTGGCTCCAATTTGGTCGAAAACCGGACCGTATTCAGGCTTCATTGTTTGACCTAAGCAGGTATTGAGACAAAGGCTTAAGAAGATTATTGTTATAACAGTTGATTTCATCTTTAAATTTATTTCGTTTATTTTTTTTTCTTTAAGTGTCGGCCTCTAGGTTCGTTACCTTCATGGAGCACAATTTCGGAATGCAGAAACTCAGCAGCTTCGGCTGAACCTTTCACTTTTGAAGCGGAGCGATCTAACATGTCTAATTCAAATGCCGTTAATACCGTTTTTCTAATTCCCGTCTCTCTCCATTGAGAAAAGGGGCCGCAGGTTCTTGAGATTCTTCGAGCAAGTGCGAGGGCGTCTAGCAATGCTTGATTTGCACCTTGTCCTTTGAAAGGGCTCATGGGGTGTGCTGCATCACCAATTAGTGTTATTTGTTCTTCTTGCGCTAGTAATTCGGGCTTGAGTAATTCGCGGTCATATACGGGGTAGCCAGAAATTTGAGTTTCTTGGGTGGCTGTTAAAATTTGAGGAATGGGGTCGTGCCACGGTGTCCTGCGGCGTGCTTCTGCCTTAAGTGCTTTAGTCCCCTGGTTACTTAATGCCTTAGCTTCTTTTTCCGGCATAGGGAAACTAAGTTGCCACATCACAGAGTCTGTTGTGTAAGGCATCATGTAAATGCGTTCATTCCCATTTGCTGTTTGAAACACCGTAGCCGAGTCTAGTAGAGAGCTATCAATACCTTCCAAATCTTTCAAAGGGCAAATGCCCAATATCACAATACAACCTAAATAGCGTAGTGGGGTGATGTCATCACCAATTAATATTTTTCGAACCGAACTGCGAATACCATCGGCTCCAACCACAAGGTCTGCTCGGGCGCTTTCTATTTCGCCGTTTACTTGAAAAGTAAGGTCAATTGGATTACCTGGACTTGTTTTATAACCAATTAACTGATGTCCCCATTGTACTTCCTTATGCCCGCCGAGTTGTTGCAGTAGTGCTAAGCGCAAAGACTGTCGTGCGATATGCACATTAGTACGTTTCGGAGGTGTTTTTGCATCGGGTTGTATCCATTTTCTCATGCCCCATTCACCAATTATGTTTCCTTCTGTGGTGTGAACCACGTGCCTAGTGGATATCACGCCTTCGTTTAATGTGAAAAGTCCGAACCCTTCTATCGCTTTACTAGCTTGTTGCAAAGTGAGTCCGTAGCCTTGAGAGCGTGTATTGAAGTCGTTATCTCGTTCGTAAAGTGTAAAAGGGATGCCGCGATGTAGACAAGCGACGGCAAGCGCTACACCACCAATGCCACCGCCAATAATAGCGACGTGTGGGTAGTTTTCTTTATCAGCTGCAGGGTGGCAGGCGTAAGGAATCAAACCTGAACCGCTACAATTCAAACAAGCGTATAAATGCCCTTTAGGTTTTACAGGGGCTGTTCCTTCACGTTTGGTTTTTTCAAATTGTTCTAATGCGAATTGGTAGTTGGCTCGCACCTTCTTGCGGAGCCTCCGTCTTTTTTTACCGCGTCCCTTACATTCGGGACACATCGTCCAGCTTGCCTCTTCATGTTCCATTCTGTTTACGCCTTTATTTATCTTGTCTAAATAGTCTGTTTTCAAGTTTCTTATAGATGGTTCTGCATTTCAAATAATATACTCTTTAGAATAATTATAATGTTTTGCTTTATTATCTCAAGATTCTCCAACATATTGAATTACTCATTTAGAAATTCCTTCTTATGAATTAGGGCTAATTTAGTAAATGTAAATTGAATAGAAAGTGTAAGAGTCTCAAGGGTCTAAAATTAGTATACATGTATGTTGATATGAAAATCAATAAATAAAAAAAAAGGGGTAGATTTTATCTTGTAAAATCTACCCCTTTTTTAATTTGCTGTTTCTAGCTTTCTTTCTATGAAAAATATATATATATAGAAATAACAATTATAGTAATCGTTGCACCAATGGTTTTAGCATGTTTCCAAGGTGTTACATCTACTTCATGCGTAAGTTCTAAATGGTACTCTGTTGGTCTCGGATTTAACTTCCCGATAATTAACATGATGATGATGTTCATCACAAATAAAATAGCCATAACATGTAAATAATGCGGATAGTTGTCTGCTCCAAACACATAAGGTTTCAGTACAAACTGGCTTATCATATAGAGAACAGCACCTAAAACAATTGCAATATTTGCAGCCTTTGCAGGGACACGTTTTGTTAAATACCCCACAACAATAATGGTTAAAATAGGAATACTGTAACAGCCGTTAACCTCTTGAAGGTATCCAAATAAACCATCAGGAGCATTGGCAATAAAAGGAGCTACAAACATAGAGAGCAGTGCTAAAACCACACCGAAAAGTTTTCCGGCTTTTACTGTTTCTCTTTCAGAAGCTTCTTTATTAATGAATTCTTTATAAATATCAATACCAAATAAGGTTACAGAACTGTTAAGTGCACTGTTAAACGAACTTAAAATAGCACCAAAAAGTACTGCGGCAAAAAATCCAACTAAAGATGCCGGTAATACTTGTGTTACTAATTTAGGGTAAGCTTCATCTGGATTTGCAAGGTTACCTTGAAATAAATGGAACGCAATAATACCAGGAAGTACCACAATAAGCGGCCCTAGAATTTTAATAAAAGAGGCTAATAATAATCCTTTTTGACCTTCCTTTAAATTTTTAGCACCTAAAGCTCTTTGTATAATAGCTTGGTTGGTCCCCCAGTAAAATAGTTGAACGAGCATCATTCCTGTAAAAATAGTAGAAAAAGGAATAGACGAACTGGCATCACCTATAGCGTTAAATTTTTCAGGATTAGAAGCCATTAAGGTTGTAATACCTTCAGAAACACTTCCGCTTCCAATTTCACGTAAACCAAAATATGGAATTAAAAGACCTCCAATTAATAAACCGACTGCATTAATAGTATCAGATACGGCAACGGCTTTCAAACCTCCAAAAATAGCATAGATAGACCCGATAATTCCAATGGAAAATACCGTAATCCATAAAGCGACATTCTTCGAAACACCTAGCATTTCAGGCACATTAAACATGGCATTAATAGCTAAGGCTCCAGAGTAAAGTACAATGGGTAATAGCACAACCACATAACCCGATAAAAATAACCCAGAGGTAATGGCTTTCGTAGTTTTGTTGTAACGACGTTCTAAAAAGGTAGGAATGGTAGCAATACCGCCACCTAAATACCGTGGTAATAAGAATATAGCCGTTACCACCATAGCAATAGCAGCTAAAGTTTCCCAAGCCATAACTAAAAGGCCTTCCTTATAAGCCGAACCGTTTAAACCAACAATTTGCTCGGTAGAAAGGTTTGTTAAAAGTAATGAACCTGCAATAACAACGCCTGTTAAACTTCTGCCACCCAGAAAGTAACCGTCCGATGTCGATTCGTTGGTGTTTCTAGTTTTATAATACGAGACGACTGCTACTAATATTGTAAAACCTAAAAATGATAAAATTTGCATAATTGTGTTTGTTTAGTTTTAGTTTAGAATTTTAGTTGAGTTCAAATATAAATTATAGTTTGGATTTATGAAGTGATTTTTATAATTGAATTGCTGAATAAATATAAAATTACCTTGTTTTTAGATCTACCATGTTTTTTTTTAAGAATAATACTTCAAACGAAAAAGGTTTTTAGTTTTTTTTGAATAAGTGGATGTGGTGTTGGAGATTTCTATGACTTTTTCAAAATAATAATGATCAAAATTTAAAAATTTATCGATTAAATACGTTAAAAATCATATAAAGACTGCGGTATTCTGAATTTTAATTTGCTATTTTTGACATCAAATTAAATAAAAATAAGAAAATGAAAATAATTAAATTTTTAGGAGTTGTGTTATCAGCTTCAATTTTATCATCTTGTGGTGGACAAGGAGTTTCAAACAGAGCATTAAAAACAGAGTTAGACTCAGTAAGTTATGCCATTGGTATGGACGTAGCTAGAAATGTAAAAGCAAGTGTTTCAGAAATTGATAGTGAATTATTCATCCAAGGATATATGAATGCACTAGATTCTACCAATATTTTAATTAAAGAAGAAGATGGTCAACAAGTTTTAACAGCATATTTCCAAAAGAAACAAGCTGAAAAAATGAAAGAGCAACAAGAAGAAGCTGAAAAAGGAAAATCTGTTGGTGTTGATTTCTTAGAAGCTAACAAAAGTAAAGAAGGTGTTAAAGTAACCGAAAGTGGTTTACAATATAAAGTTTTAAAAGAAGGTAAAGGACCAAAACCAACTGCCGATTCTAAAGTAAAAGTACATTACCATGGAACATTAGTTGATGGTACTGTATTTGATAGCTCTGTAGATAGAGGTGAGCCAACTGAGTTTGGTGTTGGTCAAGTTATTACAGGATGGACAGAAGGTTTACAACTTATGTCTGTTGGTTCTAAGTACCAATTCTTCATTCCACAAGAATTAGGATACGGTGCAAGACAAGCTGGTGAGAAAATTAAACCATTCTCTGCTTTAATTTTCGAAGTTGAATTATTAGAGATTGTTGAATAAGTAGCAAACTTATTTTCACATATAAAAAAAACAGAAAGGCAACTTTCTGTTTTTTTTGTTTATAGACAGATATATAGTTGAATAAACCAATCAAGGTTGTAAATTTGCAGCATCTTAAAAACAACAATTATGAGCCACAAAGCAGGTTTTGTAAATATTATTGGAAACCCTAATGTAGGTAAATCTACTTTAATGAATGCCTTTGTAGGTGAGAAGTTATCCATCATCACATCGAAAGCACAAACAACGCGTCATCGTATTTTAGGTATTGTGAATGGCGAAGATTTTCAAGTGGTACTTTCAGATACGCCAGGTATTATTAAGCCAGCTTACGAGCTGCAAGAAAGTATGATGGGCTTTGTGAAGTCTGCTTTTGAAGATGCCGATGTGTTAATCTATATGGTTGAAATTGGTGAGCAAGAATTGAAAGATGAAGCGTTTTTTAATAAAATTACCAGTTCTAAAATTCCTGTATTACTTCTTTTAAATAAAATTGATAAATCGAATCAAGAACAATTAGAAAGTCAAGTGCAAGTTTGGGCAGAGAAAGTACCGAATGCGGAGATTTTTCCAATTTCTGCTTTACAAGGTTTCAACGTTAAAGAAGTGTTTAATAGAATCATCGATTTGTTACCAGAATCGCCTGCGTTTTACCCAAAAGACCAGTTAACCGATAAGCCTGAACGTTTTTTTATAAATGAAACCATTCGTGAAAAAATCCTAATTCATTACAAAAAGGAAATTCCGTATGCGGTTGAAATAGAAACTGAAGAGTTTTTTGAAGAAGAGGAGATTATTAGAATACGCGCCGTGATTATGGTAGAGCGCGAAACTCAAAAAGGAATCATTATTGGGCATAAAGGAAGCGCCTTAAAACGCGTTGGCGTAGAAGCTCGAAAAGATTTAGAAGCTTTTTTCGGAAAACAAATTCACTTAGAAACCTATGTGAAGGTGAATAAAAACTGGAGAAGTAACCAAAAACAGTTACGCCGTTTCGGTTATAATAATTAGTAAATACACTATATTTTAATCTTTTGTAAAAAAGCACTTTAGGTTGTGTATATTTCCTATTTTTGCAAAATATTTCAAGAAATAAAATAATAAATCAGTCACAGACTGTTTACAATAAATAAGATGAGTAATATCGTAGCAATAGTAGGTCGCCCAAATGTAGGGAAATCAACATTTTTTAATCGCTTAATTCAACGTAGAGAAGCTATTGTTGATGCCGTAAGTGGGGTTACAAGAGATCGCCATTATGGTAAAAGTGATTGGAACGGTAGAGAGTTCTCACTTATAGATACTGGTGGTTATGTATTAGGTAGCGACGATATTTTTGAAGCAGAAATAGATAAGCAAGTAGAGTTAGCTATTGATGAAGCGGATGCCATTATTTTTATGGTTGATGTTGAAAATGGTGTAACTGGAATGGATGAAGATGTTGCAAAACTACTTCGTAAAGTAAGCAAACCCGTATTTCTTGTTGTAAATAAAGTGGATAATGCGAAGCGTGCTGAAGATGCTGTAGAGTTTTACTCTTTAGGTTTAGGTGAATATTTTACTGTTGCTAGTATAAATGGTAGTGGAACAGGAGACTTGTTAGATGCCTTAGTTAAGGCGCTTCCTGAAAAGGAAACCGTAATTAATGAGGAATTACCTCGTTTTGCAGTAGTGGGTCGTCCAAATGCAGGGAAATCATCATTCATAAACGCGTTAATTGGTAAGGATCGTTATATTGTAACCGACATTGCGGGTACAACTAGAGATTCTATCGATACGAAATACGACCGTTTTGGTTTTGAGTTTAATCTGGTTGATACAGCGGGAATCCGTAGAAAATCAAAAGTAAAAGAAGATTTAGAATTTTACTCTGTAATGCGTAGTGTACGTGCTATCGAACATAGTGATGTGTGTCTATTAGTTTTAGATGCTACTCGTGGGTTTGATGGTCAAGATCAAAATATATTTTGGTTGGCAGAGCGTAACAGAAAGGGTGTTGTTATTTTGGTTAATAAATGGGATTTGGTAGAGAAAGACCATAAAACAACCCTAGAGTATGAAAAAGCGATAAGAAAGGAAATGGAACCTTTTACAGATGTGCCTATCATATTTATCTCTACACTCTCTAAACAACGTATTTATAAAGCGATAGAAACGGCTGTTGAGGTTTATAATAACCGTACTAAAAAGATCAAAACAAGTGTGCTTAATGAGGTTATGTTACCTATCATTGAGAATTACCCCCCACCGGCAAATAAAGCTAAGTATGTAAAAATTAAATACATCATGCAATTGCCAACGCCACAACCACAATTTGCGTTTTTCTGTAATTTGCCACAATACGTTAAAGAACCGTATAAGCGTTTTCTGGAAAATAAATTACGTGAACATTTCGATTTTAAGGGAGTTCCTGTGAGTGTGTATATGCGTAAGAAGTAAAGGTTTTATTAACTTTTGTCTTCTAGGGTGTGTAATTTATAGCACATTAAAATAGATAATTAAAAATGCTCGGATTAGGTTTATTTAAAGCCTAATCCGAGCATTTTTTTTTACGGTTTCTATGCGTGTGTATGTGCGTAAGAAGTCGTACCATTAATTACGTATGCTATTTATTTGTAGGTTTAATATTATGCTTTATATTTATGGTCTTACTGTAATTATGAGAAAAATAATATTACTTTTTTTGCTTGTTTCGGGATTCAGCTTTTCCCAAATTCTTGAACCCGTAAAATGGGTTACTTCAGTTGAAAAGATTTCAAATTTAGAATACACCATTGTTTTAACGGCAAACATCGATACATCTTGGCATTTGTATTCACAACAGGTTCCTGAAAACGGACCATTACCTACCATTTTTATATTTACGTCAAGTTCTAATTATACTTTAGTTGGCGATACTACAGAAGAAAAGGGGCATGTTGTTTATGAAAAAGTATTTGATATGAAAATTAAATATTTCGATACCAAAGCAATTTTTAAGCAACGTATTAAAAAACGAAATAATAGCCCTTTAAAAATAATAGGAGAGATTGAATATATGTCCTGCAACAGTGAAAAGTGTGTGCCAGGATATGATGATTTTGAAATTGCGCTATAGTGCAGTTTTAAGTATGTTCAAGCTGAATTTTCAAGAATATTTTATAAACTATAAAGCTATTAATTATGAAAAAATACGTCATTATCTTTTTATTGGGACTCATTAGTTCCCAGGTGTATTCACAAAAAGTAATTACAAATCCAGAATACGGGTTTAGTACAGTGCCAGGAGAAATAACAAAAATTGAATTTTTAGAGGATGCTACTGTATTTCATTTTCATATAAAATATAAACCAAATTATTGGATTTTCCTGCCGAATAAAACATTTATAAAAGATGTGGAGAGTGACGATAAATTATTCGTTGTAAAAGCGGAAGGCATTCCTATGGAAGAGCGTTTTTTTATGCCAGATTCAGGTGAAGTAGAATATAAATTGTTTTTCCCTAAAATAGCCGATTCTACAACTAAATTAGACTTTGGTGAGGCAAATGATGGTGGCACATGGTTTGTTTATGACATTGTTTTGAATGAAGATAGTTTGCTAAATAAATTACCAAAAGCGCTTAAAGATAATTGGTTTACAACAGATGGGAGTAACCAATGGAGTTATACGTTTTTAAGTGATAAAGCCATTGTAGATAGTAAGGTGTGGAATTATAAATCAGTTGAAAATAAAAAGGGAAACTACGTTCTGACGCTTGAAAAAGAAGGCGAAATAAAAACTGTTTATGCTAAAATTGATAAAAAAGGATTGGTTACCATAGGTGAAAATAAAAAGGACTTAAAGCTTTATAGTAAAAACCACACTCATAATCCTAATTATAAATTTAAAAATGATGTTGCTTATACGTTACCCATTTTAAAAACTGACTCAACGACTTATTCGGGAGTTATAAAAGGGTATTCATCAAGACTTAAAGTTTCAACCGCTATGGTGTATGTGAACAATGCGTTTACGGGTAACCAAGAGTCTTATTTAGTAAAGATTGCTGACGACGGAAGTTTTTCTGTAAAGTTTGCAATTGATCACCCTAAATTCATCTTAGTGAGAGGTGGTGGCGTCAATCTTCAGGTGTTTGTTGAACCTGGGAAAGAAACTTTTCATTTCGTAAATAAAGATGAAAACCTTTTTATGGGAAACAGTGCTCAAATAAATACAGATTTGCTAGCCATGAGTTCTATTAATTATTTCGATTATAGAAAAGCATATAAAGATATTTTGAACATAAAACCAGAAGATTTTAAATCGCGTGTTATAGAAATTAAAAATCGAGAAATGGCGGCAGTTAATGCTTTAATAAAACAACAATTTATCAGCCAGAAGGCACTTCAAATTAAAAAATTAGATATTGAAATATCGGCAATTCAAAACATATTAAGCTTCGACCTTCAAAAACGTTCTGCTTTAAGGCGTCTTGAAAAAGATAAAACAAAGAAGGATAGTTTGACTTATCCAGATTATAAAGTTGATGCTTCATATTACGATATTGTTACCAAAGATATTCTTGATAATAGGTTGGCTGTTATGTCAAGTGATTATAGCAGTTTTATTAATAGGCTTCGGTTTGCTGAAATTTTTAGTGAGAATATATCAAGCAGTGTGTCTTTTACAACAGCTCAATTAGCGGAGCTACTTAAAAAGGAAGGTGTTGTGTTATCTCCAGAAGAAATAGAAATGGTTAAGGCGAGTAAAGTGACGCAAACCCAGGAGATTATGGCAAAACAAAAGCATTTCAATATGAAGTATCAAAAGGGGCTTAGTGTTTTCTTGAAAGAACACGGTGAAGCTTTTAGTGAAATTATGAAAGATGAAAACAAGAGTGTTAGCCTTGTAAGTGATTTTAAAAAGAAAGGTATCAGTTTAACAGTTGAAGAGGAAAACATGTTAAACGCATTTAGTGATTTAAATACACCAGAAGAACGGGAGAGAAGCACTCATTATTATAAAATCCATGGAGAAGTGGCAAATGCGTTTTTTAAAAGAAATACACCGGCTATAAGTGGTTTGTACGCTCAAAAGCGTAGTAGTGCTAAGGAAGATAACATGCATGAAGTTTTTAATACGAAGGAGGCTTTTGTTTTTGATATTATAAAATTACAGGAAAGTCTAGGTGAGCTTGATAGAAACCTCATACCGTATTCTGATGCTAAGGTGGAATCATTACAAGAAACGATTAATTCGCCTTTTCTTGCAAATTATATTGTTTATGAAAACGAAAAAACTAAAGCTAAAATTGAAGCGAATAAAACAAAAAAGGGTTATGTCGTAAATGAAGTTGAAAAAACAGAAGGAGACGAGCTTTTTGAGTCTATGATAGAGAAGTTTAAAGGTAAAGTTGTGTATGTCGATTTTTGGGCAACATGGTGTGGGCCATGTAAAACTGGTATTGAAAGAATTAAACCGCTTAAAGAAGAAATGAAAGAGGAAGATGTGGTTTTTCTGTATGTTACAGGGCCTAGTTCTCCTGAAAAAACATGGCAAAATTCGATCCCAGATATTAAAGGTGAACATTATAGGGTGTCGAAAGACGAATGGAATTACTTGACTGATAAATTTAAAATTTCAGGAATTCCGCACTATGCCTTGGTAAATAAAGAAGGGGATGTTGTAAATGATAAATTGGGACACAAAAGCAATGCCGATTTAAAGGCGCTTTTAAGTATGGAAATAGAGAAATAAGAACTTCAATATTAAAAAAAAAATAGATAATTAAAAATGCTCGGATTAGGTTTGTTTAAAGCCTGATTCGAGCATTTTTATTTTAAGATAGTTCTTGTACGTTAAATAACCTTTTAGTAAGAAATGAGAGCACTGCGACTAAATATTGCGACTGGAAACTAAATTTACCAACCCCCAGAAGCGCCACCGCCACCAAAGCCGCCACCGCCGAAACCGCCACCAAAGCCGCCACCGCCGAAACCGCCACCAAAGCCGCCACCGCCGCTAAAACCGCCGCCAGAACTTCCGCTACCAAAACCTCCACCAGAAGAACGTCCCATGTTACTTAATATAATAGCGTCTAGAATACTAAAGCCACCCGATTTATTACCTCGGTTTCCTCCCTTGCCACCACCACGCCTGTTGTTTGAAATAGAAATCATAATGATGATAAATATGAAAACAAGTATGATTACAAATCCTGAAGGCGAATCTTTTTTATTAGAAGTTTCACGAGTGCCTTGATATTCGCCGGTTAAGACTTCAAAAACAGCGTCCGAACCACGGTTTAAACCACCGTAATAGTTGTTTTGTTTGAAAAACGGAATGATATCACGTTCTATAATACGCTTCGACATAGCATCTGTCAATAAATGCTCAACGCCGTAGCCTGTTTTTATGGTTATTTTTCTATCGTTTCTTGCTAGTAGTATAAAAACACCGTTATCTTCTTTCGCTTGTCCAATACCCCAAGTATGAGCCCATTTGGTGCCTAAATAATCAATGTTCTCACCTTCGGTGGAATTAATTATAGCAATGACTATTTGTGTTGATGTGGTATCCGAATACTTAACTAATTTTTCTTCTAAACTGCTTTTTTCAGCAGCGGACAACAGATTAATATAATCGTAAACACTTGTTTGAAATTCGGGTGTTTTTGGAATTTTAAATTGCGCATAAGTAAAACTAAAAGATAGCACAGTGATTAATACGAAAAGAATTAATCGGCTATTTTTCTTAAACTGCGACTGCGACTGCGACTGCGATTGCATACTGAATATTGAATATCTCACCCTTTAGAAATTTCGTTTGATAGTTCGTTTGTATCCAAATCTGTATATGGAAAATGCTTTTTAAGTTGCTCACCAGATTTTAGAATGCCATCAACCATACCTTGTTTAAAATTCCCCACTTTAAAATGCGACTGCATCACATCTTTAGTGCTATCCCAAAAGTCTTTAGAAACGACATCGTTAATACCTTTATCTCCATAAATAACAAAGGTTTTTTCATTTACGGCAACATAAATTAATACCCCATTTTGTAATTTGGTATTATCCATTTTTAACATATAAAAAACCTCTAAAGCACGATTTGTAGCATCGCCTTTAGAGGTTTTTTCTATATGAACTCGTATTTCTCCCGATGTGTTTAACTCGGCTATTCTAATAGCTTCAATAATCTCTTGTTCTTCATTGGCTGTTAAGAAATCTTCAACTTTCGACATTAAAATTCAATTTTTGGTGCGTTTTCACTACCTGCGTCAGATTTATATAAAGGCATGCCATTAAAACCTCCTATGCTAGCAATAAAATTTGTTGGAATTTTTTTTATGATAATATTATATTCACCTGCAATACCATTAAACCTGTTGCGCTCTACGTTGATTCTGTTTTCTGTGCCTTCAAGTTGAGATTGTAATTCCAAAAAGTTTTGATTCGCTTTTAGATCAGGATATCTTTCAACTACCAATAATAATTTAGATAAAGCACCCGTTAAGCCTTGTTGCGCTTGTTGAAACTGTGCCATGTTTTCAGGTGTTAAGTTATTAGCATCTATAGTTGTTTTGGTTGCTTCTGAACGGGCTTTGATAACACCTTCTAATGTTTCTTTTTCATGTGCAGCATAACCTTTTACTGTTGCTACTAAATTAGGTATTAAGTCGGCACGTCGTTGGTATGAACTTTCAACATTAGCCCATTGTGCTTTTGCAAGCCCTTCTTTTTCAACAAGCATATTGTTTACTCCAACACCCCATTTTATGATTAAAAATATGACAGCAACAATAATTATTAATGGTAACCACTTTTTCATTGTAATTAATTTTTTTTTGTTTATAATTTGGTTTTGATTGTAAGTAGTGAAAACTTTAAAAATGTTACAAGTGTTGTTTTATTTTTATCAGTTGGTTCCTTACGTCTTCTAATTTACTTATGATTTCAAAATTAGAAAGAGATTCTTTTTTTTCTTCTTTTAAATGCGTTTTAGCACCATCAAGTGTGAAGCCACGTTCTTTAACGAGGTGGTAAATAAATTTAAGGTTTTTAATGTCGTCGGGCGTGAATTTTCTATTGCCTTTAGCATTTTTCTTAGGTTTAAGCGCATCAAATTCCTTTTCCCAAAAGCGAATTAAAGAGGTGTTTACACCAAATGCTTTGGCTACTTCGCCAATATTATAGTATCGTTTTTCGGGTAATTCTATGTGCATTAATCTAAAGATTGGTTTTCTAATGAAGCATGCTCCAGTAAGTCATTAAATTCTTCGGCAGTTAAACTTCCGTAGTAAAAGTTGATGGGGTTTATACGTTCTCCATCTTTATAAACTTCATAATGTAAATGTGGTCCTTCAGAGCGTCCGGTGCTACCAACAAATCCAATAAGATCACCACGTCTTACTTTTTGGTTTTTTCTAACATTGTATTTGTATAAATGGGCATATAAACTTTCGTATCCGTAACCGTGCACTATTCTAATATGGTTTCCATAGCCAGTAGCTCTGTTGTCTGCGCGGTCTATAATGCCATCGCCAGTGGCGTAAATAGGTGTGCCTCTAGGTGCCGAAAAATCCATGCCGTAGTGCATTTTCCTAACTTTGGTAAAAGGGTCGGATCGCATACCGTAACCGGAGGCCATTCTTTTAAGATCTTCATTTCTAACAGGTTGTATAGCGGGTATTGCTGCTAGTAATTTTTCTTTATTTTCTGCGAGTACTGCAATTTCATCAAGCGATTTCGACTGTACTACTATTTGTTTTTGTAGCACATCTAAGCGTTTATTACTTTCAGTAATTAATTTAGAATTGTCAAACCCTTCTAAGCTTTTATAACGGTTTACACCACCAAAACCAGCTTTACGTTGTTCGTCTGGTATGGGGTTGGCTTCAAAATAAACTCTATAAATATTATTGTCGCGGTCTGCTAAATCGGCTAAAACAGTTTCAGCCTCTTTCATTTTTTTATTTATCAATTCAAATTGCAATTGGGCGTTTTGAAGTTCGCGTTTTAATGCGCGTTCTTTAGGTGATTCTACGTACTGGCTAGCTATAAAAACAAATAGAAACCCGAATAATGCAGAGCCCAAAATAAACACAGAAGCATACTTTAGCGTGTTCCTTTTTTTACGTTGTATTTTCTTGTAAGACAACGATTCTGCATCGTAATAATATTTTACCTTACTCATTTCCTAATTTATTCTATTTTTGCACTTTATTAAATGCCATTAATATTGAATTTTAATAGTTAACGACCCGTTTTTAAAAATAGTATCAGTTAGTTGTTTGATACTAAGATTAAAGTCTGTTTTTATTAAAGTTTAAAATATTTTGAAAAAAGTAAAGATAAAAATTGTTTTGCAATTAATACCAATTTAACAACATAGTAACCATTTTATAAATGAAACGGCCATGTTCAAACGTTTGCAGGTAAATCAAAAGATGAAAAGCAAACAGCATGTAAGCGTTAAGAAGTAATACCTATAATTCATGAAGTCACAAGATATTCGATCTAAATTTTTAAGTTTTTTTGAAGATAAAAAGCACAGCATTGTACCATCTGCACCTATGGTTCTTAAAGATGACCCAAGTTTAATGTTTGTAAATTCTGGGATGGCGCCTTTTAAAGAATATTTTTTAGGGAATGCCGTACCAAAAAACAGCCGTATTACAGATAGTCAAAAATGTTTACGTGTTTCTGGAAAACATAATGATTTAGAGGAAGTTGGTTATGATACCTACCACCATACCCTTTTTGAAATGTTGGGTAACTGGAGCTTTGGCGATTATTTTAAGAAAGAATCTATTGCCTGGGCTTGGGAATTATTGGTAGATGTTTTTGGTGTTGATAAAGATATTTTATACGTGACCGTTTTTGAAGGAAGCGAAGAAGATAACTTACCTATGGATATGGAAGCTTATGATTTGTGGAAGCAATTCATTTCTGAAGATCGTATTTTGAAAGGGAATAAGAAAGATAACTTCTGGGAAATGGGCGACCAAGGACCTTGTGGACCATGTAGTGAAATACATGTTGATATTCGTTCTGCGGAAGAAAAAGCGAAAATTCCGGGTAAAGATTTAGTAAATCAAGACCACCCACAAGTTGTGGAAATTTGGAATTTAGTATTCATGCAATACAACCGAAAAGCCAATGGGAGCTTAGAAAGTTTGCCAGATAAGCATATCGACACCGGTATGGGCTTCGAGCGTTTATGTATGGTGTTACAAGGTGTGCAGTCTAATTATGATACTGATGTGTTTACGCCAATAATTAGAGAGATTGAAACCATTACCGACCAAAAATATGGTAAAGATGAAAAGATAGATGTTGCCATTCGTGTGATTGCAGATCACGTGCGTGCCGTTGCTTTCTCTATTGCCGATGGGCAGTTGCCAAGTAATACAGGTGCTGGTTATGTAATTCGCCGTATTTTACGTCGTGCTGTACGTTATGGTTTTACTTTTTTAGATAAAAAAGAACCTTTTATTTATAGACTGGTAGAAGTATTGAGTGAAAAAATGGGAACCGCTTTCCCTGAAATGAAAGCTCAAAAACAACTAGTAGAGAATGTTATTAAAGAAGAAGAACAATCCTTTTTAAGAACCCTAGATCAAGGTTTGGTGTTGTTAAACCGTATCGTTGAAGAAACAAAAGGAACTACCGTTTCTGGAGGAAAAGCATTCGAATTGTATGATACTTATGGGTTTCCAATAGATTTAACCGCACTTATTTTAAGTGAAAAAGGTCTGGGTCTCGATGAAAAAGGCTTTAATGAAGAACTTCAGAAGCAAAAAAACAGATCGCGTGCCGCTAGTGAAATGAGTACCGAAGATTGGGTTGTATTAGTTGATGATAAAGAAGAAGAATTTGTAGGTTACGACACGCTTGATGCTAATGTGAAATTAACAAGATATAGAAAAGTAGTCTCTAAGAAAGATGGCGAAATGTATCAATTGGTGTTTAATTTAACACCGTTTTATCCAGAAGGTGGTGGTCAAGTAGGTGATAAAGGTTATTTGGAAGATGTGCATGGCGATGTGGTTTATATTTTAGACACGAAAAAGGAAAACAATGTAATCATCCATTTTGCTAAAAACTTACCGAATCACATCAACGAATCGTTTAAAGCGGTTGTAGATAGTGCACAACGTTATAGAACGGAGTGTAACCATACAGCGACGCATTTATTGCACCAAGCATTACGTGAAATTTTAGGAACCCATGTCGAGCAAAAAGGAAGTGCTGTGCATTCTAAAAATTTAAGATTCGATTTTTCACATTTTTCTAAATTATCAAATGAAGAATTGCAAGATGTTGAAACCTTTGTAAACTCTAGGATAGCGAGCAAATTGCCGCTTATTGAAAAACGAAACATGCCTAAAGATGAAGCGATTGCAGAAGGCGCCATGAGTTTGTTTGGTGAAAAGTATGGAGATACCGTACGCGCTATTCGTTTTGGAAAATCGATGGAGCTTTGTGGTGGTACACACGTTAAAAATACAGGCGATATCTGGCATTTTAAAATAGTGTCTGAAGGTGCTGTGGCTGCGGGAATTCGTCGTGTTGAAGCGATTACGAATGATGCTGTTAAAGATTTTTATTCTGAAAACAATAAAGTGTATTTCGAAATGAAAGAGTTGCTTAACAACGCTCAAGAGCCTGTTAAAGCATTACAAAATTTACAAGATGAAAACGCTGGTTTAAAAAAACAGATTGAAGTTTTGTTGAAAGAGAAAGCAAAAAACATAAAAGGTGAGCTTAAAAGTGAGTTACAAGAAATAAATGGTATTCAGTTTTTAGCTAAGAAACTAGATTTAGATGCTTCTGGTATTAAAGATGTGGCTTTTGAATTAGGACAAAATAGCGATAATTTGTTTTTACTATTTGCTACTGAAAATGATGGGAAGGCATTATTATCTTGCTACATATCAAAAGAATTGGTAGCTAGTAAAGGCTTGAATGCCGGACTTGTAGTGAGAGAACTTGGTAAATACATTCAAGGTGGCGGTGGCGGACAACCATTTTTTGCAACTGCAGGAGGTAAAAACCCGGCAGGAATTGAAGAGGCTTTGGAAAAGGCGAAAAATTATATAGGATAGAATAAGAGTTTCAAAGACACAAAGTAGCGAAGTTTCAAAATTAAGCTGTAATACTTTGAGTCTTTGAAACTTTGTAACTTTAAATAGGTGAAATTACAAACCCAAATACCTTTACAAAAACAGTCTAGTAGTCTAATAGACTATCATTCTAACATACTATTGTTAGGGTCTTGTTTTGTAGAGAATATAGGAGAGAGGTTGTCCTATTTTAAGTTTCAAGTCTTGCAAAATCCGTTTGGAATTTTGTTTCAGCCTAAAGCTATTGAATCGTTAATTTCAAATGCTATTAATGAAAAGGAATATTCTGAATCTGATATTTTTTTTCAAAATGAACAATGGCATTGTTTTGAGGCGCATTCAAAATTAAGTCATCCCTCAAAGGAAGTGTTGTTGGGGAGTTTGAATGAAGCCATCAAATCAACCAAAGAACAAATACACAAATCAACACATATTATAATTACTTTAGGAACGGCCTGGGTGTATCGAATTTTAGAATCGGAACAACTAGTAGCGAACTGCCATAAAGTACCTCAGAAGCAGTTTGCTAAAGAATTACTACCGGTTGAATCTATTACAGAATCGTTAGATTGTATTGTGAATATGATTAAAGGCATAAACCCGAAGGCTTCTGTGATTTTTACGGTATCTCCTGTGCGTCATATTAAAGATGGTTTTATTGAAAACACCCAGAGTAAAGCACATTTAATTACGGCGATTCATAAATGCCTCAATCACCAAGTGTCCATTGATAATAGTCAATCAGCCTACTTTCCTTCTTATGAAATTATGATGGATGAGCTTCGTGATTATCGTTTTTATGCTGAAGATATGTTGCATCCTAATGCTACAGCAGTACAATACATTTGGGAAAAGTTTCAGGAAGTGTGGATGTCAAGTGAAGTTTCAGAGACTATGAAAATGGTAGATGAGGTTCAAAAAGGATTAAGCCATAAACCTTTCAATTCTCATTCTGAAGCACATCAAAAATTTCTTTTAAAAATTCAAGAGAAACAACTTCAGCTTCAAAAAAAACATACCCACATTCGTTTTTAATCTAAGAATACTGTTTTGTAGACTTTAAATAGTCTTGCGGAGAATGGTTTGTTACTTTTTTAAAGGCACTAAAAAAAGGATTGTAAGACGCGAACCCTGTTTTATAAGCTAGAGATTCTAAAGTATTTGTTTTTAAGTAGTCCTGTTCTATTAAATGGATGCTGTCTTTAATTCTAGAATGCATACGGTATTCTGAAAAAGTACTACTCGAATGGTATTTAAATAAGTACACAATGTGGCTTGTTGGTACGCCTAATTTGTTAGCAATATCGGCAGGTGCTGCTTTAGGGTTTCTAAAAATAAATTCGTCTACACTTAATCGATCTATTTCTTGAATATAGCTAACAATATTCGACATTATTTTTTCTTGTAGCTTCAAATCTGGATCGTTCTTCGTGTCATTGACATCCAAAATCCAATTCTCGTTTTTTAATATTTCAGGTTGCGAATGGTCTTCCTCGGGTAAATTAAATTTTAATATTTTTTTGTTAAGAATAGGGAGTCCGTATAAAATTTCGGGTGCCGTTAAAATTTTAAAATATATAAATAGCCAATAGAGAAGAAGTAGTACGCCTAGAGATTTTCCTGAAAGATTAGATTTCGCTGAAACTTCTGTGTAAATGGAGATTAGCAACGTGATGGTCGCTAAAAAATTTTGAGTAAACAGACAAATAGTCCAGTTTTTTACCAATCTAAATTGTGTGTTATTAATAAGTAGGCCTTTTTTAAACCAAATATTTTTGCTTAAAAATTTAGCTATCCGTCCTAAATAGAATAGGATGAAACCGGCTACTAAAGTTAAATTTATAATACGCCTGTGTGCAAAGATGAAGCTGTCTGTAATGAATGAATGTGTATTACAAATGAATAATAGGACTATAAAAATAAGATGTTTTAAATCTTTAACGTCGTAGGTTTTATTTTGAAGAACTAAATTTTTGTAATACAAATAGAAGGCAGGTATTACAACAAGAAAAAATAGTGATTGAGGTCCTTGATCTGGTGAGATTTGGTGTTGTAAGCCCATTTCAAAACTTCCATGAACTAAAAATCGTAATGAAACAATGCTAATAATTAATAATAAAAAGGCATTGTAAAATGGGTTAGACCTATAAGAGGTTATCATTATAGTGATGGTGACTAAGCCAATTATGCCAGTGAATAAAAATAAGAATGATTCTATCACTTAGTTGAGAGGTTTATTGGCAAAAGTAGCAAATTATGACGGCCTTTTTTTATAAAAATCGCCGAAAACAACAGGATGCCTAGCTTCTTTTGCTTAAGAATAACATAAGAAGTTCCATTAATTACCAGTTTTAGGCCTGTTTATTCTTATTGATTTGCGTAAATACTTACTGATTACGCATAAAAGTCGATTAAATGCAAATTAATAGGTTGAAATGCAATTTAATCACTATGTTTACATCATTGTTAATGACTTCTTAATTTTTGTTTTTTATTCAATAGTTAAAATGATCATTAAAAATAATTAGTATAACGCCCAATAAACTTAACCTTTATGATAAAGCTAGTTCTATTAGTATGCTTTTGTTGTGTTTGTCAACAAAATGTTTTTTCACAATCAAATTTAGTAAGATCTACAACTGGCGCTTCTGGAGCTTCTGTCGATGTTGTACAGGGCGACCATGCTTATGTGGTTCAACAAAGTATTGGACAACCAAGTGCTATTGGAACTTATACAAATACGGAAGGGTATAATGTGCGACAAGGATTTATTCAACCCAATATTTTATCTAAAATTATTGACAAAAATACACCAATAACCCTTCAGTTACATGTGTATCCAAATCCTTTTGATGTGCAAATTACATTAGGTTTTCAGGATGATATTACTAGCGAAATCGCTATAACCGTATTTAATATGCTGGGAGCACGAGTGTTTTCTAGTAATTATAAACCTAGTCAAAAACTGGATTTAAATTTGAATATGTTGCCTTCGGGAGAGTATATTTTAAAAGCGGTTGCTAATAAAAAGCAATTCATTGAAAAAATTATAAAGAGATAATAACCACTTATATATCAAAAACCAAATCAACCTAATGAATATGAATATTAAAAAAGTAACTCAATTAGTTCTGTGCCTCTTTTTTGCGGCCGTAGCTTCAGCACAAGAGGTGTATTTGGAGACGGGAAAAACGTCTTCAACCTTCGATTATAAAGATTCGTCGGGCGCAGGCTTAGATAATTTACAAGCAACCACTCAAAGTTTTATGGCCATTGGTTATAAAAGAGCTGTTTTTAATGACAAGGTACATGCCGATTTGGGAGCTACATATGTAGGTTATGGTGCTATTGGAAGTGATCAAGCTGTAGAAGGTATTTTGGAATGGCAGACTAATTATTTAGAGTTTAACCTTGGTTTAGATTATACCTTGTTCCGTTTTAAAAAAGCATCCTTTTATGCTAAAGGAGGCATATCAACTGGGTTTTTAATAAATGGAAGCCAAACGCTTTCCAATGAGGTTATTAATTTGAAGAATTCAGATGATTTCAATAAAGTGATGGTGAGTTTTAAACTAGGAGCCGGTATTGGGTACCCTGTTTCAAACGATTTGTCTTTTTATGCTCAATATCTATATGGAAAGAGTTTAGATCAAACAAATAGAGGTGATGATGAATCTTTAAAAATTAAAAGTAATTCTATCGGTTTTGGTGTTTTAATTAAGCTGTTTAATGCTAATTCGACATCTAAAAGTTAATATAAATTCAATAATAAGGAAAACTGATTAAGTCCTAAATCATAAAAACTAACCTATATCTTATGAAAAAATTATTACTAATACTTTTGTTAATCGTCGCAGGTTTTCAGGGTTTTTCTCAAACAGCTGGAATTAGTTACCAAGCCGTAATATTAAATCCAAATACCAAAGAACTTCCAGGGGCAAATGCCCAAACTAGTATTTTGGCAAATAGTAAAGTCTTTGTTCAATTTACAGTCCTTGATGAATTTAATACTCAAGAATATCAGGAATATCATGAAGCAACCACAGATATTTATGGTATGATAAACCTACTAATTGGGCGTGGTACCCAAAAAGGATTTCAAGTTTTTGAAGACATTCGTTGGAGTGGTTTTTCAAAAAAATTAAAAGTAGAAATTGATTTTTATGGGAAAGGGAATGCGTATACCTTGTTAAGTGAACAAGAATTAACCTTTATGCCTCAGCCTGCTAACATTGAAGATGCTGAAGCGATATTGAATAATACGGAGGATATTATTGCAGAAAGAAGTAGAGCTGTTTCAGCAGAGTCTTCTTTACAAGAATCGATAGATCTAAATAAAACAAACGCTGATGCAGCCATAGTTGTAAATTCTAACGCTTTAGCAGCAGAAGTTGTAAGAGCTACTAATGCAGAAATTGCGCTAGATACTAAGTTGGTTACCCAAGTAGGTGACCTTGCAACTGCTGATGCCAATTTAAAATCAAACCTAGATGCATTGCAATCGGATGTTGATGCTAATCAAACAGCAGCGAATACAGCTATTGCAAATGTTCAGTCAGATGTAGATGCAAATGAATCTGCGCGTATTTCAGCAGACACTACACTTCAAACTAATATTGATACGGTTCAATCGGATGTTGACGCTAATGAAACGGCAGCGAATACGGCTATTGCAAGTGTTCAGTCAGATGTAGATGCAAATGAAGTAGCACGTATTTCTGCGGATACTACACTTCAAACTAATATTGATACGGTTCAATCGGATGTTGACGC
>NZ_JAUPED010000003.1 GCF_030552475.1 Mariniflexile sp. AS56
TATATGATGACACATATAGAAGTACTTTAGTGAAAATTTAATGCATTTTTACTTGTTTTTTACCACAGTACTTTGTTCTGGTTTGTATTTATTTTTATTAACCAGATGTCCCGTTAGGAATTCCTCCCTTAATAACCCAGTTTCCATTCTCTTTAATTAAAATTCGAATACCATTTCCTCCTGTTTTATTTTTTGTGTAAGTTTCATGGATAATGGCTTTTTTCTTGTCTTTAGTAAATAAGGGTTCGGAAAATCGAATTAACGGTATTGAATCTCTATATCGTTCTATGTCCTTTAATGAAATCAGTTTTACTTTATTGTTTTTTATATTTGATTCCTGCCAATTTTCAATGGACCATGACTTATATTTTTCGTTCATTTCATCTAGCTCTTTTAAAGATATGATATCCACGACTTTTTGATATAAAATTTGATAGGCAACTGTATTCTTTTTGGAATTATAGGCTCTATAGTAAGGATTTAAAATATTTATAGGTTTAAAGGCATTTTCATTAAAATAAGTTTCTCTTATTAACAATACTGAATCATATTCTTTCAAAATAACGTTGACAATTTCTTGAGTATCCTTATTCAATATACCTATTTGACTTTTACAAGAGACACACAACAATAGTATAAATAATTTCACTAAAAGATGATTTTGTGTATTTTTCATAATATTAAATTTTTAGTTGCAGGGGTTTCCTTGTGCGGTTGCTGAATCCGTATCTTCAGCAAGATTAATGTTTTCAATTCTTGTTCTATCTGCCTCACTCAAATCCGATATTGATTGAAATATTTGAGTATTCATTAAACCTCCCCAAGCCAAGTCGTTATAATATTGGTTAGTATTTTGATTATTATCCCAAATTGAGATAGCATTCGAAATTGTGTTGACATAGTTTCTGGCCATTTCTTCATGGTGATATTGATTCCATCCTGCAGCACTATTTGGGTCTCCATATTTTTTTGCAACCAAGTCATTCCAAAGTTCTGGAAATGTTTTAATGAAATCATCTACATTAGAATCCACATAACTTAAAATATAAGCATGAATGGCTTCGTGCACTATTGTACGTGCAATAGCTGTCGTTGTTGCAGAATTTACAAAATTAGGATTGATTTTTGTCAGATAATTATTTGCTGTTTGATTATTCCAATCTGTATTTGCAGCGTCGGCTGTAATACTAGTTTCAAGCGTCCAATTAAAATCTGAATTTTCATCTAAAAATTGATTGACGATATCTTCAATTGCATTGCCATTTTGAATAGCTTCTAAAATAGCTTTTGAGCAAGCGTCTAAATTATCCGAGTCAATCTTGTCATCTATTGTTGCGTTTGCATTAGAATTGCCACCTGTCCCAGTGCCACCACCATAACCATCATCTCCATCATTCCAGTCCCAATCATCACTGCAAATTTGAAAAGTATGAATTAAAGTACTCTCTTGAGTTCCGTCAGAATAGGTGACAATTTCATACACTCCGTACCATTCACAAACGGGTTCGGGGGCTTCAGCTGATCTGTTAGCTGTAGAATCGGATTTATTGTTTGAATAATTCGGGATTAATCGATTTTCTTGATCAAATGAAATGGAAGTCAATTTCAATATTTCAGATCTTTCCTTTATGTTTGAGTAATTCGAAATGAAAACCTTTAGGTTTACTGAATATGGTTCACTTCCACTTTTCCCGAATATGAGAAATGGATAAGTCATTTTATTCTTAGATTGCTTTTTATTCTTTTACGTTAAAGACAAGTTAGAACTTGAAAAAGGAACATAAAGTTTTTCATTTTTTAAAAAAGAATTATTCCAATCTATTTTACCTTTATAAAAGCTGTTCTTAGTTATTGGTAGATTAGGGTTTTGCTCGAACCAGTTTTTAGCCTCAACCACATTTTGAGGTAGTTCATCATATAATGCACCCTGTTGGCAACTTAATACTGTTATTGCGATTGCTACAAGTAAATTTATTTTTTTTAAATGTTGTTTCAGTTTTTTCATAATTCATTAAGGTTTTAAAGTTAGTGAAAATGTTTATTGTTTTGGTCTTATAAACCATAACTTCAGGATATAGATAGTTTTAATTGCTTACATCCAGAATTAAACGAATTTATAATTTTTTTCGCACAAAGTCAATTAATTTATTGAGGCAACTAAAAGTTTTTTATGTTTTTCAAATGGCTTTAAGATGAGCCAAATAATTTTAGAGTATCCCTAAATTATTAGTATTTGCGAGATAGTTTTCAATACTCGTGTTCCAACTATTAAAAATTCATAAATTATCGTATTTTTGCTGCACAATTTAAAAGGTAGATGTTAGACAAATTACAAATAGTAAAGCAACGTTTTGATGAGGTGAGTGATTTAATCATTCAGCCAGATATCATGACCGACCAAAAACGATACATTGCATTAAACAAAGAATATAAAGACCTTAAGATTCTCATGGAGAAACGTGAGGAATATATCGAGGTAACTAATAATTTTGCTGAAGCTGAAGGAATTATTTCAGAAGGTGGTGATGCAGAAATGGTTGAAATGGCCAAAATGCAATACGATGAAGCTAAAGAGCGTATCCCACAAATTGAAGATGAAGTAAAATTCCTTTTAATTCCGAAAGATCCTGAAGATGCTAAAAATGCTGTAGTAGAATTACGTGGAGGAACCGGTGGTGATGAAGCGAGTATTTTTGCTGGCGATTTGTTTAGAATGTATTCCAAGTATTGTGAAAGTAAAGGCTGGAAAGTGGATACGGTAGATTTTAGTGAAGGTACTAATGGTGGCTTTAAAGAGATTCAATTTGAGGTTACTGGTGAAGATGTGTACGGTACTTTAAAATTTGAAGCCGGTGTACACCGTGTACAACGTGTACCGCAAACAGAAACCCAAGGGCGTGTGCATACCAGTGCAGCAACCGTTATGGTGTTTCCGGAAGCTGAAGAATTTGATGTGGAAATTAACCCAAAAGAAGTTAGAATTGATTTTTTCTGTTCATCAGGTCCTGGTGGTCAGTCTGTAAATACAACGTATTCTGCAGTACGTTTAACGCATATTCCAACGGGCTTAGTGGCGCAATGTCAAGACCAGAAATCGCAACATAAAAATAAAGAAAAAGCGTTTAAAGTATTACGTTCTCGACTTTATGAAATGGAATTGGCTAAGAAAAACGAAGCTGATGCCGCTAAACGTGGTACCATGGTAACTTCAGGTGATAGAAGTGCTAAAATTAGAACCTATAACTATCCGCAAGGGCGTGTAACCGACCATAGAATTGGTTTAACGCTTTACGATCTATCAAATATTGTAAACGGAGATATTCAAAAAATTATAGATGAATTACAATTAGCTGAAAATACTGAAAAGTTAAAGGCTAATAGCGACGTGATTTAGATTCCATATGGGTTTTTCCTTAGGGAAAGATATTAGGACGAGTAGAATAAAACAAGAATAAGCACAAAACAGTTTCCTCCTTTGGAGGATTAAGGAGGAATGACAACAAACCAACTAGTAACTGAGATCAAAAAAAAACAATCCTTTCTATGTATTGGGTTAGATGTCGATTTAAATAAAATACCACAGTATCTTTTAAAAGAAGAAGATCCTATTTTTGCTTTTAATAAAGCGATTATAGACGCCACGCATCACTTATGTGTGGCCTATAAACCAAATACGGCGTTTTACGAAGCTTATGGTTTAAAGGGGTGGAAATCTTTAGAGAAAACCATTAAATATATAAACGAAAACCATCCAGAAATTTTTACTATTGCCGATGCAAAACGTGGTGATATTGGGAATACCAGTACCATGTACGCAAAAGCTTTTTTTGAAGATTTAGCTTTCGATTCGGTTACGGTGGCTCCCTATATGGGGAAAGATTCTGTAGAGCCTTTTTTGGCGTTTGAAGATAAGCATACCATTCTATTGGCATTAACTTCAAATCAAGGTGCTTTCGATTTTCAAACGAAAACAGTAGACGGTACAGAATTGTATAAACAAGTGTTAGAAACTTCTAAAACTTGGAAAAATTCTCAGAATTTAATGTACGTTGTTGGTGCGACTAAAGCAGAATATTTAGCGGATATTAGAAACATTGTACCAGATAGTTTTTTGTTAGTTCCTGGAGTTGGGGCGCAAGGAGGTAATTTGCAAGATGTTTGCAAATACGGAATGAATGCCCAAGTTGGTTTGTTAATAAACTCTTCTAGAGGTATTATTTACGCATCTAATAGCGCCGATTTTGCGCAGGTTGCAGCAGCTAAAGCTTTAGAGCTTCAGCAAGAAATGCAAGCAATTTTATCTGAATAGCAATTAACCGTTTACCGTATGGGAATAGTCAACCTTGTGGATGTCTTCTACAAAGTTTGAAATGATTCTTTCAATTTCTTTTAAATTCATTAACTTATTTAAATTGGGCTTAATTTTGCCAACTTTACAAAAATGTGGACTCATAACTTCTTTTTGTTTAAAGTACGGAAGTTTTGAATTACTGGATGTAACTTAATAGTTAAAGAATTGATAAAAAAAAGCTTAAATTAAATTTGTGCGTGATTTCTTGAAAAATAACGCAGTGCATTTAATTTGTTTAGAAGCCGCATGGCTCTAAATTCAGCGAGATCGCTAACTTCAGAATCTGTTTGGCGGAAATTATAGGCTTGCTCCATGAGTTGTTTGTATTGCTCATCGAGTTTTTCTTGACGGTTTTTTATGGTATCGTTGACTCTCATATAGTTGACTGAATAACAGGGTATTAAATATACATTTTTTATTCAGAAATGAAAATAAATATTTAATTTATTTTTCAGCCACTAAAAAAAGAGCTTTTATTAATCTTGAAGCGCGAATACTTTCCTTAATAAATCGGTGGTTCTAGACGATAAATTGGTGCGAATTTCTTTTTCTTCAACAGCAATCATGGTGTAAACACCTTTTAGAGCTTCACCTGTAACGTAGTCTGTTAAGTCTGGGTTTACGTTGGCAGTAAAAGGAATGCTATTGTATTTGTTAATAAGGTTGCTCCAAATTTCATCGGCTCCTACTTTACTAAATGAATTTTTAATTACAGGGTTGAATTTATCATATAACGCAGTTTGAGTTTTCCCGTTTAAATATTGGGTTGCTGCATCATCATTACCAATTAAGATATTCTTAGCATCAGCAAAAGTAATGCCTTTAACAGCGTCGATAAATATTGGTGTTGCTTCTTTTACGGCGTCTTCAGCAGCTCTATTCAGTGCTTTTAAGCCTTCATCAGCCAATTTACTTAAACCAATATCTCTAAGACCTTTGTCTACTTTTTGTAACTCTTCAGGTAATAAAATTTTAACTAAGTCATTTTTATAAAAACCATCTGTTTGAGTCAGTTTTGCTACTTGTTTGTCGATACCAAAATCCAAAGCTTGTCTTAAACCCGATGCAATTTCATCATTTCCAATACCAATGCCACCTTGTGGAAGTTGGTTTATAACTTGTTGTAGTTCTGCACAAGCAGTAAGGTTTAATACTAAAAATAAAACTAAAATTTTACGAATCATGATTTTTGAATTTTGGGGTTTTACGAATGCCAAAGATAGGGGTTTATGAGAAAATAACTGTTTTATTATTGTAAACCATTACTTTTCTATTTGTGTGTAATTTAACCGCATTGGCCAACACTATTTTTTCTAAGTCACGTCCTTTAGCGATTAAATCTTCAATAGCATGTGAATGTGTTACACGTGTCACACCTTGGTCTATAATAGGGCCAGCATCTAACTCTTCGGTTACATAATGACTGGTGGCGCCTATAATTTTAACACCGCGTTTAAATGCGGAATGGTACGGTTTAGCACCTACAAAGGCTGGTAAAAATGAATGGTGTATGTTGATTATTTTGTTTGGGTATTTAGCAATTAAGTTGCTAGAAATAATTTGCATGTAGCGCGCCAAAACAATAAAGTCAATTTTATGTGCTTCTAATAATTCAAGTTGTTTCTGTTCAGCAGCTTCCTTAGTGTCTTTCGTTACCGGAATGTGGTAAAACGGAATCTTAAAATTATCAGCAATAGATTTTAAATCTAAATGATTACTGATGATAAAAGGAATCTCCAAATTAAGCTCTCCTGAATTGTAGCGTCCTAATAAATCATACAAACAATGGTCGTACTTAGAAATGAAAAGTGCCATTTTTGGTTTTCTTGCAGAAGAATAAATACGCCACTTCATACCGAATTTGGCAGCCAAAGCATTTCTAAATGAGTCTTTAAAAGCATCGGCTGTAAAAGAGTCGTGTATAAACTCACTTTCTAAGCGCATGAAAAAGATATTTTGCTCTCTGTCAACATGTTGGTCTATGTATACAATGTTTCCTTGTTTTTCTGCGATGAAATTTGTTACAGAAGCAATGATGTTTGGTTTGTCTTTACAATGAATTAAAATCGTAATCTTTTGCATGCTTTATTTAAATCTTTTATAGTTTCAAAATTAACCTAAATATTAGAGACCAATTAACTGTGATTATAATTTTAGATAATCGTCTGTAAATGCTTAGTTTTTTTGAATATTTCGTAAATTTGAGCCAGATATATCAATATTTATTAAAATGACTGAAACAAAACCTTATAAACCTAAGTATAAAGTTAGAATTGTAACGGCGGCCTCATTATTTGATGGGCACGATGCTTCTATTAATATTATGCGTCGAATTATTCAAGCTACTGGTGTGGAAGTGATTCATTTAGGGCATGATAGAAGTGTTGAGGAAGTGGTGAATACGGCCATTCAAGAAGATGTGAATGCTATTTGTTTAACCTCATACCAAGGCGGTCATAATGAGTATTTTACTTATATGTTTGATTTGCTAAAGGAAAGAGGTGCGGGTCATATTAAAATTTTTGGCGGTGGCGGCGGTGTTATTCTGCCATCTGAAATTAAGGAATTAATGGATTATGGGATTACCCGTATTTATTCGCCTGATGATGGACGTGCTATGGGCTTGCAAGGTATGATTAATGACTTGGTTCAAAAATCTGATTTTGCTGTTGGAGATGTCTTAAATACTGATGTGGATTTACTTCAGAATAAAAACGATAAAGATATTGCACGTATTATTTCTTCTGCGGAAAATTTTCCTGAAATAGCGAAAGATGTTTTAAACAAAATACATGCTAAAAATAAAAAGTCTAAAACACCAGTATTAGGAATTACAGGTACTGGTGGAGCCGGAAAATCGAGTTTGGTAGATGAGCTGGTACGTCGTTTTTTAATTGATTTTCCTGAGAAAACAGTTGGGATTATTTCGGTTGATCCTTCAAAAAGAAAAACAGGTGGCGCTCTTTTGGGTGATAGAATTCGTATGAATGCCATAAACAATTCGAGGGTGTATATGCGTAGTTTGGCAACCCGACAGTCTAATTTAGCTCTTTCAAAATATGTGCATGAGGCTATTGAAGTGTTGAAAGCTGCCGAATACGATTTAATTATATTAGAAACATCGGGGATTGGACAGTCTGATACCGAAATTATAGAACATAGTAATGTGTCCTTATATGTTATGACGCCAGAATTTGGTGCTGCAACCCAATTGGAGAAAATTGATATGCTCGATTTTGCCGATTTAGTCGCTATTAATAAATTTGACAAACGCGGATCTTTAGATGCCTTACGTGATGTTAAAAAACAATACATGCGTAATAATAGTTTGTGGGATATACCACAAGACCAATTACCTGTTTTTGGAACCATTGCATCTCAGTTTAACGACCCAGGAATGAATACGCTTTATAAAGCGGTGATGGATAAGTTGGTTGAAAAAGCGTCGGCAGATTTAAAATCGACTTTTACTATTTCAGATGAAATGAGCGAGAAGATTTTTGTCATTCCGCCAGCAAGAACCCGTTATTTATCTGAAATCGCAGAGAATAATAGAGGTTACGATGCAAAAGCCATCGACCAGGTAGAGGTGTCTCAAAAACTGTATGGTATTTATAAAACGATAGAATCTGTTTTAAACGTGGTGTCCAGTGGGACGAAGCAATCTTTTCTTGATAAGTACGGTATTAATGATGCTGAGATTCAGCAGTATTTAACAGCAGAAAATAAAGATTTTATTAAACTTTTAGTATCAGAATTCGACCGTGTAAAACTCAACCTCGACCCCTATAATTGGGGAGTTATTACGGGGTGGGATGATAAGGTGAATAGATATAAAAACCCTGTGTACACTTTTAAAGTTCGTGATAAAGATATAAATATTGAAACGCATTCAGAATCCTTGTCGCATATTCAAATCCCTAAAGTGGCTTTGCCTAAATACCAAGCTTGGGGTGATATTTTAAAGTGGGTGTTGCAAGAAAATGTGCCGGGAGAGTTCCCGTACACTTCAGGTTTATACCCTTTTAAAAGAACGGGTGAAGATCCTGCGCGTATGTTTGCCGGTGAAGGAAGTCCGGAACGTACCAACAAGCGTTTTCATTATGTAAGTGCCGGTTTGCCAGCAAAACGATTGTCTACTGCTTTTGATAGTGTGACGCTTTATGGAAATGACCCCGATTTACGACCTGATATTTACGGTAAAATTGGTAATGCAGGAGTGAGTATTTGTTGTTTAGATGATGCAAAGAAACTGTATTCAGGTTTTGATTTGTTTAACGTGATGACTTCGGTGAGTATGACTATTAATGGGCCTGCTCCCATGCTTTTAGGCTATTTCATGAATGCTGCCATCGATCAGCAATGTGAAGCTTATATTAGTAGCAAGGGACTAGAGGCAGAAGTGGAAACTAAAATCGCGAAGTTATATAAAGGTAAAGAGCGCCCTAAATATAATGGCGAATTGCCATTAGGGAATAATGGCTTAGGTTTAATGCTTTTAGGAGTTACAGGAGACCAAGTATTGCCTAAAGCGGTGTATCAAGATATAAAAACAAAAACCATAGCCCAAGTTCGTGGTACTGTACAAGCTGATATTTTAAAAGAAGACCAAGCGCAAAATACCTGTATTTTTTCGACTGAATTTGCACTGCGCTTAATGGGGGATGTACAAGAGTATTTTATTGAGAATAATGTGCGTAATTTTTATTCGGTGTCTATTTCTGGATATCACATTGCCGAGGCTGGTGCGAACCCAATAACACAAATAGCGCTAACGCTATCGAATGGGTTTACCTATGTGGAATATTATTTAAGTCGTGGGATGGATATTAATAAATTCGGACCCAACTTATCGTTCTTTTTCTCAAACGGAATCGATCCTGAATATGCTGTTATTGGTCGTGTTGCTCGAAAAATATGGGCCAAGGCAATGAAACTTAAGTACCATGCGAACGAGCGTGCTCAAATGCTTAAATACCACATTCAAACCTCAGGTAGAAGTTTGCATGCCCAAGAAATAGATTTTAACGACATTCGTACTACTTTACAAGCGCTTTATGCTATTTATGATAATTGCAATTCCTTACACACTAATGCCTACGATGAAGCCATTACAACGCCAACCGAAGAATCGGTTAGAAGAGCCATGGCGATTCAACTTATTATAAATAAGGAATTAGGCTTAGCAAAAAATGAAAACCCCATTCAAGGTTCCTTTATTATTGAAGAATTAACCGATTTAGTAGAAGAAGCGGTGCTTCTAGAATTTGATAGAATAACGGAACGTGGTGGTGTTTTAGGTGCCATGGAAACCATGTATCAACGTAGTAAAATACAAGAAGAAAGTTTGTATTATGAAACTTTAAAGCATAACGGTGCGTTCCCTATAATTGGGGTGAATACCTTTTTAAGTAGTAAAGGG
This sequence comes from Mariniflexile sp. AS56, assembly GCF_030552475.1. Lineage (GTDB taxonomy): Bacteria > Bacteroidota > Bacteroidia > Flavobacteriales > Flavobacteriaceae > Mariniflexile. The sequence continues at coordinate 9,774 of NZ_JAUPED010000003.1, forward strand.
TCGCCAACAGTTTTACCTGCGGAAGTAATTAGAGCTACCGAAGAAGAAAAACAGTCTCAAATAAAAACCTTGCAAAACCTGCATAAGGCGCATGATACCGATGCTTTGTTAAAAGATCTTCAGCAGAAAGCCATACATAATGAAAATATTTTTGAAGCTTTAATGGATGTTTGTAAAGTGTGTTCACTTGGGCAAATCACAAATGCCTTGTTTGAAGTAGGTGGTCAATATCGCCGTAATATGTAAACAGCACAAGTTTTTGAATTCGATTAAATGAATGAACAGTTCATGTATTTTTACCCCGGTAAAAGTATATGAGCTGTTTTTGTATATGCCCTTTTTTTAAGATGCTGAAAGTCTACAAATTAATGCGTCGTTTTATCGATATTTTTTGCAAATCGAAACCACTCACAGTTTTTAGAAGCCCTCTGAACTAATTTTTTTATTGAAATTTTTTGGTTTTTAAAGGTTAATGTAGATTTACCTTGTAGAAATTAATTATTAGATACTTATAACGCGTTTCTAATGAAAATATCACAAAAAAAACGTGTCGTTAATTTGTGAATATTGTAAAGTTAGAACTAAAAATATACTGTTTTTTAAATTAAAAAGAACAAGACTCTCAGTTGTTTTTTTTGGAATCCTTGTAGAAATACAGGGATTTTTTTGTTTTGATATGTATAGGGTGAAAGTTGATTATAACGTCAACATCCAAGTGCGTTGCAATTGTTTAAACTTTTTTAATTCACTACGTAAAATAGGTAAGAAGTCTTTTCCGTCGCTGTTAGAATGTTCTAAACGGTACGAGTTTTTATAAAGCATATTGGTTAAGCGACGTAGCGATGCAATGTGTTTGTGCTTTCTATCTGTATAACGTTCTAACTCTGCATTCGCAATTTCTGGAGCTAATGAAATGGACTGTTGTATAATGTCGCCAGAGAAATAAATATGCTTATCTTCTGATCCATCGCTTTTTAGGGCTGATAAATCGTGATTTAGATACATAGAAATGCTTTGGGATAGTGCAAATATCTCAATAGCTTTTTTATAAATCGGTAATTCCGATAGGTTTGATGGGGTATTCGATAACATATTCTTCTTTTCTTAGCAATTGTATCAAAATTACTCACAAGAATTGATAAACTACTTTCGGTTTTAAAGTAAAAGTGTATATTTACTTTAATTATTAATTTATTCTATCAAATTTCCTTTGAATATGAATTTGGACACACTTAACTGGAAGATTTTGAAGTGTTTGCAGGAAAATGCACGACAATCTAACGCCGAAATTGGTAGGCGCGTGGGCATTAGTTCACCCGCTGTGTCAGAGCGTATTAAGCGCATGGAAGATGCCGGTATTATTTTAGGTTATAAAACCGTGGTGTCTCCTTTAGATATGGGGTACCAATTAAAAGCCATCATAACTTTGCATGCTTTTATTGGGAAATTAAAGCCTTTTTTAGAGAAAGTAAAAACTTATGATGAGGTTTTGAACTGCTATAGAATTACTGGTAATGAAAACATTGTTATGGAAGTGCTCTTAAAAAACCAAAAACACTTAGAAACCTTTATAGACCAACTTATTGTTTATGGTGAAACAAAAACGCAAATAGTGCTATCTCACGTTATTCGTTACAAAGAAGTAAAACCTGTAAAATAGATTTTAGTGCCTTATGATATACGCCAAGGTGGATTTTTTCTATGGACTCCGGCATGATAGATAATAATTTTGTTGCCATCTAAATCCTTTAAATGTGCTTCGCGCCAAAGCCAAGGTTTGTCTTCTGGATCACTTATAAAAATGAGCCCTTTTTGTTTCAGTTGTAAAACGGTGTCATCTATGTTTTCATTTTCAAAATAAATAGATACTCCTGTTCCGCTAGGCAATTCATCTACTTTATGAATGGATATTGTGCTATCTCCGTCAGGACATTCAAACCTAACATATCTTGGAAGCGCATCTACAATAAGGTGCAAGCCCAATGTTTTGTAGAAGCCTACGGCCTTCTCAACATCTAGAGACGGAATGGTTATTTGGTTTAAGTTCATTATAGTAAGCGTTTCGAGTTTAAAGTTCGGTTAAGCATCCATAGCAAGAAGGCGCAAATAAGGGCTATTAAAGATACAATATACCAAGTCGCATTATAACCCATAGCGGCAGCTGTTTGTAAACCCGCATTATGCCCAATAATATGAGAAATTGAAAAAGCAATAGAATACAATGCCATATATTCGCCTTGGTTTCCTTTTTTGGCGCGCTCAACCGCAAAGGCGTTCGAAAAAGGAAAGGTAATCATTTCACCGAGTGTCATTAAAAGCATTCCAATGATTAAAACTCCAGACCAAGATGTGAAGTTTAATATCAATAGACTTAAGCCTGTTAAAATGGCTCCAAAACACATGAGGGCTAGTTTGGTGTATTTGGTGTTTTCTAACCATTTGATTAAAGGCATTTCAAATATAAAAATAAGAAACCCGTTCATGCCTAAAATAATTCCAATTTGAAGTTCGCTTAGTGCATGTACATCGTTATAATAAATAGTAACGGTCGAAAAGTATTGTAAAAACACAATGCCGAATAAAGCCATTGCTACCAGAAATATCATAAAAGCCTTGTCGCTATATGCCGAAACAGGATGTTTGATTTCAAAAACATCTAAAATCTTTGCCTTTTTAGGGTGCAATACTTTTATCATTAATAAGGTCGCGATAATACAAGTAATGCCATCTACCCAAAATAAACCAGCATAACTAAGTCCTGTAATGATGAGGCCGCCAATGGCAGGTCCTGCTGAAAATCCTAAATTTATAGCTAAACGTATTAAGGTAAGGGAGCGTATTTTGTTTTCGGGTTTACTATACGCGTTTAGCGCGACAAACATGGCTGGTCTAAAGGCGTCGGCAACAAGCATTACAATGAAAATACCTAAGCATATGGTTGCGAACGTATTTAAAAACTGCAAGCCTATAAATAAAACGCCCGTGGCCCACAAGCTATGAACCATCACTTTGTAATAGCCAATTTTGTCGGTTAGTTTACCGCCAATCCATGAGCCAGCTACCGAGCCCAATCCAAACGCACTCATAACCCAACCCACATGGCTTACCGTGAAATGTAAATCTTCCTTTAGGTAGAGAGACAAAAAGGGAATCACCATAGTGCCCGCTCTATTAATAAGCGTAATAAGGGCAAGCCACCATATTTCTTCTGATAGGCCTCTAAAAGTATTTATGTAGCTGTTGAATAATGTTTTCATGAGTTTTTCAGGTTGGTGTAAAACAAAACAGTCCGACTATGAAGTCGGACTGTTTACATCTTGTAATATTTATAATAACCATATCACTGCACGTAAAGAGCCCAACTGCTTCGAATCGAAGTGGTATATGACTTTTTATAAATAGTGATGTTATTGCGCATTTTTAATTTTCTGAATTACAAACTTATAGAAAATAATTGTAAGTTGTACTTTTGTTTCTAAATTATATTTTGAATGAAGTTTCTAGTAACTCTATTAGTATTTATTGTTTGTGTTGTAAGTTGTGCCCAAGAAAAAAGGGCTATTCAAGGGGATACCGATTTTCAACGGGAACTCAATGCGGAATATAAAGATGCTACCACATCACCATTAAAAGATAAGGATAGAAAGCATTTTGAAGGTTTGGATTTTTTTAAGTTCGATGCAAGCTATGTAGTTACAGCAACTTTAGAGCGCACTCCCAATACAGCCTATTTTAATATGAAAACAACAACAGACCGTGTTTCAAAAGAACGTATTTTTGGGGTTTTAACGTTTGAATTAAGAGGAATCAGTTATCAATTAAATGTCTACCAAGGAAAAGATATAATGCTTCGAGAAGGGTTTGAAGATTATTTGTTTCTGCCTTTTTTAGATGAAACTAACGGATTGGAAAGTTATGGTGGCGGTCGTTATATAGATGCCAGAATTCCTGATGGCGACACCATGGAAATTGATTTTAACAAGTCCTATAACCCATATTGTGCGTATAATGATAAGTATTCTTGCCCTATTGTGCCAAGAGAAAATTATTTAGAAACCAGGATTGAAGCAGGTGTGAAGGCTTTCGGGGAGCATTGAGTTTCTTTTAAATGGAGTAGTTGTTTTTTTATTTCCAGAAATATAGCCTCACTGGGTTGCTAAAGTTCATAGATTTCTATGGGCAGTTTGTCTGGATCCTCAAAAAAAGTAAATTTTTTATTAGTAAACGGGTCTATTCTTATGGGTTCAGTTTTAATCTTCTTTTTTGTTAAAATATCAATAGAATCTTCAATGTTTTCTACTTCGAAAGCGATATGTCTCAAGCCTGTAGATTCAGGCTGTGTTTGCCTTTCTGGTGGATTAGGGAATGAAAATAATTCTATTAAATAATTTTCATTTAAAGCTAAATCAAGCTTGTATGATTGCCTTTCTTCGCGGGATATTTCTCTTTGTATTTTAAAGCCTAATACGTTGGTGTAAAATTTCTTTGATTTATTATAGTCTTTACAAATTATTGCAATATGGTGTAGCTTGTTTATTTTGAGCATTCTATTTCTGAATTTTTAAAATGTTGTAGAACTCTAAAATAGGATTGATTTTAATTTAGACTATGAATTGTTAGATACAGTTCTCATTCCTATCTATAAATAAACCGACTACTTCACCAAAAACATCCCTAGAAACACCGCTAAAAAACCAAGAACAAAACTGGCTATGGTGTAAACAGCAAAGCTTAAAAAGTCGCCCGATTTTAAAAACACATGGTTTTCATAAGCGAAGGTTGAGAAGGTTGTAAAACCACCACAAAAGCCTGTGGCCAGGAGCAAGGTTTGGTTTTGAGAAAGGGTGTTGTTTTTTGCAGCTAATCCCAAAATAACACCAATGAGTAAACTACCTAAAACGTTGGCTAAAAAAGTGCCGTAAGGGATGCCGTTTTCGGCGTTATTTAAGTTTTTTCCAATAATATAGCGTAGCACACTACCAAAACCACCACCTAAAAAAACAAGTAAAAGACTTTTCATTTATTCTTCAATATCTTTAATAGCGATATAAATTTCGGTAACTAAATTTGCTGGGTTTGGTGTAATAATAGGGTCTGTGACGTAGGTTTCTAGCATGGGGCCATTTTCCGCAAATTCAAATCCGTTTTTTGGAATGTATTCCATAGTGGTTTCCCAAGCTTCTTTCAAATGGCTGTAATTTCCTTTTAAGGTTGTTTTAATGGCTCTAAAACTCTCGAATTTACCGGTAAGCATATGGTCTCCTTCCGCAGTAATAACCTGTTCGGTTGTAGGGATGCATGCTGAAAATATAACGGCGTTGTTGTCTTCATCCCATTTTATATAATTTATAAAAGGAGTACCTGCTAAAGTGATGTTGTTATTTAGAGCATAATTCCCCATTTTAGGAAGTATTTCGTGTATTCTTTTTTCTAACTCACTGATTTTGCAAGAGGTTGTTTGGTATAAATAATAACCGCCACTGTGTCTTGTAGTGCCATTTACCGTGATGCTGTATTTTTTCATTTCGGCCACAATAATACTATCTAATTTTTCTAAACTACGCTCGTAATGTGGTGCAATTTGTTTTTCCATACCACCAGAAAAAATACTGAAGGCTTTAAATCCAAAAGGTAAATCTTTACCAGAAATAGTCCAAGTAACATCGGTGCTCCCGTTAGGGTTGGTTTTGAAATCCCAAATAATTTCAGAAGGCGGGAAGTCTTCAAACTGCATTTGTTGTTTTATGTATTTGTTGGCAACAGCTTCTAAGGTTTTCATAGTGCCTACGCCATCTTTATCTTCCCAAGTGTAAAAAGCACCTACACCTTTGGTTTGTTCAGGTAGAGTAATAGTCATTTCTGGGTCTGCTTCTACCCAAGACGACCAGTCCTTCCAGTTTTTATAATCGATCACATTGCTATATATCACAGCGGCTGGTGCTTTTATATTTCGTGATCTACTCACTTCAAATGAGTTAGGTTGTACCGAAATATATATAGAGGTGCCTATAATGGCGATTAACAATAAAAAGGCGATGTACTTAGAAGCTTTCATTTAACTCTTTTTTAATATGATGAGAATCAAAGATAAACATTTTAAAACTCTCATTAATAAATTATTATATTTGCACTGTTAAAAATAAATATTCAATAATAAAAATCTCTTATATTCGCATAATCAATAATTAAGTTGGATTAATTATTGATTTTTTATAAGAATAATAAATATAAATAAATGAAATTGAAATCAATATTTAGCTTTGTGTTCCTAGGAGCACTTGTGTTTTCTTGCGGAAATGATAAAACTAAAGAAAATACCGAAGATTTAAAAGTAAACGAAACAACATTTGATAACAATGTTGATCAATTTGCAGACATTAAGGTGTTGCGATACCAAATTCCGGGTTGGGAGAACTTGACCTTAAAAGAACAAAAATTGGTGTATTATTTAACCCAAGCAGGTTTGTCTGGTCGCGATATTTCTTGGGACCAAAACTACAAACACAACCTTAAAATTAGAACAGCTTTAGAAAAGGTTTATACTAATTTTAATGGTGATAAAACCACCGAAAATTGGAGCGCTTTCGAAGTATATCTAAAACGTGTTTGGTTTAGTAATGGTATTCATCATCACTATTCAAACGATAAAATTAAACCAGATTTTTCAGCAGACTATTTAAATGAATTACTTGCCGAAACGCAAACCGTTTTGGAAGGAGATGCGTTTGACGTTATTTTTAACGATGTTGATGTTAAAAAAGTGAACCAAGCGAAAGGTGTGGATAATGTAGCAGTTTCTGCCGTTAATTTTTACGGAGAAGGAGTTACCAATAAAGATGTGGAAACCTTTTATGCTGCAAAAAAATCGCCAGACCCAAGTAAACCTTTATCATTTGGTTTAAACTCCCAGTTGGTAAAAGAAAATGGTGTGTTAAAGGAACGTGTTTATAAATCGGGTGGTTTATATGGTTCTGCTATCGATGAAATTATTAAATGGTTGGAATTGGCTAAAGGGGTTGCTGAAAATGAGGCGCAAGCCCATGCTTTAGGTTTATTAATTTCTTATTACAAAACAGGCGATTTACAAACTTGGGATGATTATAATGTCGCTTGGACAGCCGCAACCGAGGGGAATATCGATTATATAAATAGTTTTATTGAAGTCTATAACGACCCATTAGGCTATAGAGGTTCCTATGAAACCATTGTACAGATCAAAGATTTTGATATGTCTAAAAAAATGGAAGTGCTTTCTAAAAGTGCCCAATGGTTTGAGGATAATTCACCATTAATGGAAGCTCACAAAAAGAAAAATGTTGTAGGTGTTTCTTATAAAACAGTCAATGTTGCGGGTGAAGCGGGTGATGCTTCTCCAGGTACACCAATAGGTGTGAATTTACCAAATGCGAATTGGATTCGTGCTGCTGTTGGTAGTAAATCAGTTTCTTTAGGAAACATTGTTGAAGCTTCTAATAATGCGGGTAGTTCAGGTAGATTAAAGGAGTTTGTAAATGATGAAGAGGAATTAGAACTTGAGGAAACTTACAGTAAACAGGCCGATAAGTTGCATACTGCATTGCATGAAGTGGTTGGGCATGCATCAGGACAATTAAACCCTGGTGTTGGTGAAACCAAAGAAACTTTAAAAAATTACGCTTCCACTTTGGAAGAAGGTCGTGCGGATTTAGTTGCGCTTTATTATTTATACGACAGTAAAATTCAAGAATTAGGCCTTACAGATAACTGGGAGAAAACAGGGAAAGCAGCTTATAACGATTATATTAGAAACGGACTTTTAACACAATTAATTCGATTGAATTTGGGTGATGATGTTGAAGAAGCTCACATGAGAAATAGACAATGGATTTCGGCTTGGGTTTTTGAAAAAGGACAAACAGATAAGGTGATTGAAAAAATAACCAGGAACGGAAAAACCTATTTTAATATAAATGACTATGCGAAACTGCGTAAGCTATTTGGGGAATTATTGACAGAAACACAGCGCATAAAATCTGAAGGGGATTATAAAGCGGCTGAAGCCTTAGTTGAAAATTACGGTGTAAAAGTAGACCAGAAAATTCATGCTGAAATTTTAGAGCGTAATAAGCAATTTAAATCGGCTCCATATACGGGTTATGTGAACCCTATATTAGTTGCAAAAACAAATGAAGCTGGCGATATTATTGAAGTTCGTGTGGAAGAACCAAAAACGTTCGTAGAACAAATGTTAGACTATGGTAAAAAATTCAATTTCTTACCCGAAGTCAATTAATTTAAAGCTTAAAACAGTATAAACAAAAAAACAGAATCTTAATCAAGGTTCTGTTTTTTTGTTTACACTAAAAGTTAAAAGAATAAGATTTACCACTATAAGCGCACTAATAATTAGAATGATATTCATGGTCTTTAGTTTTGTTAGTTATCTAATAGATGCGCGATTTCACAAAAGGTTGCGTAAAGAAAGTAATATAATTTATAACTAGTGGAAATTGCTTTATCAAGAAGCAAGGTCGTCTTTTAATATGGTGTGATTTATTTATAGTGAGCTATTGGTAAATGGGTATTTTTAGTCCAACAAAAACATCGGTTGTTTTTGATGAGTCTGATATTAAATTGGATAGAATAGAGCCAGAGCCTACCGTAAGTGGTCCTAACCTAATGCCGCCGCCCCAAGCAAATTCACCGTATTGTCTAATACTAATTGGGCTATATAAACTAAATAATTTGGTTTCTAGGCGTGGAGCTAAAGTAACCGAGTTTATTGAAGTGTTTGCGTTTTCAGTGTTACTTTTTATTAGTGATAAGTTGCTTAATAAACTGATGTATATTCTTTTTCTTAAACGGTAGTCTATTAGTAAATGAAACGCCGTAGGTAATTTAATGTCTTGAGCCAGGGTAGATTCTACTCCGGTGTAATTATCTTCTAAGAATTGTTGCGTGTCTTCATTGTAATTAGTGGCGTCTACTGTTTTGTTTAAATCATAAATAGTTACAACACTTTCTTTGTAATTAATAGAGCCGATATCGGTAATTGAAGCACCGATTTTAAGCTTGTATTTGTTTTTGTTTTTAGAAAGTGAATCCTGAATTGTATTTGGCCTATACTCATAAGTGAAACCAATATCAGCTCCATAACCGGCACTTAAATTTTCGAAGGTAATATCATTATTGTCAAAGTCTTGACTGTTACCATAGGTAAGTTCACCTGTTGTGGTAAGTTCTTTGTTACTTGCAGTGTACTGTCCTGTGAAATTGGGGCTGTTTAAAAATACACTTCCTGCACCTTGAAGATATTTTAACGTAATTCCAGCTTTTAAGAAATTAGTGTTTTTATTAACTAAAGTTCGACCATACACTAAGCCTATCTCAGCCCAGGCATGTATGGTTCCAGTAAGGTCTTTTGAGTTGAAATCAAAATCTTCATTGATGTCAAAATTGTCTGATATACTTTCATAAAGTTCTCCGCTAATATTATTAATGTTTAAAAAGGCTCGTACTCTACTTACTATGCCTATACTGCTTTTTGGGCTTAGATTAAACATAAATGAAGGGCCTATAATATCTGCATTAGCAAAAAAGTTGTTTTCATCGGTAGGATATTTATTTGAGTCCGATTCAAAATCAAAACCTCCTTCAGAGTTTAAAATGTCGCTTACGTTTATTCCGAAATAATCGCTTCCGCCAAAGCCACTAACCGAGATTAAATTAATGTCTGCTTTAAATCCTGAATCTACCACATTGGAGGGATTGGAAATTAAGGAGTGGATACCAGCATAATTGTCGATACTGTGTCCAATATAACTTTGAGCGTTTAAGCTAATTGAAGTTGTGATAACAATTAGACATGCGAGGGTAATGTTTAGTGTTTTCATTTTTTGGTTGGTTTTATAATAGCACCTTAAAAATACAATGAAGATTTGTATGAAAAAATACCTAGTAATAGGTATTTTTTCATATTCATGAGGAGTATTATAGGTAAACGGTTAACTTATTGTTCTTTTAAAGATTCAATAAAGTCTATTAAAATACTGTTGAATTTTTCTGGAGAGTCTAATTGTGGCGTATGTAAAGCGTCTTTTATTAGCAAAAGTGTTTGACGCCATAGCATCGGGATGCTTAAGTTTTCAATATATGTTGTATTCACTAAAACATCATTTTCTCCACAAACGAATACTTTGGGAATGGGTGAGTCATGTAAAATAGATACTTCATTAAGCATATCCCCATTTTCAATAGATAGCGCTAAATGTTCCCTAAATTTAGCGTCTGTTTTTTTTATGCTATTTTGAATCAAATCAGTATTTGAGTTTGAGGCAAGGTTTGTTGTGAAAATCGCTATTTCAGGAGGTGTTAATTCTTTTTTGAAAAGTATAGGCATTAATTCATTTGGTAGGTAAGCCTCTCCTATATTTAAAGGCAGTTTTATGGGCGAGGTCCCAATGATGAAAATACCAATACAATGGCTTAACTGTGGTAAGGCTTGTATGGTGAAATGTCCCCCTAGTGAGTGGGCAACTAAAACGAAATTTTTAAGTTTTAAAGACTTACAAAAATCAACAAGAGTGTTCACAAATAGCGGTATAGAATAATTTGAAACAGAATCTGATTCACCATGTCCAGGTAAATCTATAGCTAAGAGTCTGAACTTATTTAAGGAAATGTTGTTTAGTTGTTTGTTGAAGCTTTGAGAACTTAATGAATTTCCGTGTATAAAAACAACTGAAATGTTCGATTGAACCTCGTTATCAAGATAAGCAATTTTTATATTGTTGAATAGTTGAACCTTTTTTATCATTATAAAACACCAGTTTTATGACAAAATGCAATCAATTCTGTAGCGTTATGGCATTTGCTTTTTTTAAGAATATTTTTTCTGTGTGAGTAAACTGTATGCTCACTAATAAATAATTGTTGGGCTATAGATTTAGTGTTGTGTTGGCTTGAAATTAATTTAATAATTTCCGTTTCTCGCCTTGTAAAAAAGTTGTTAAACTCCTTATATATTTCTCTTTTAAACGTTTTTTGTTCAATGAGCGGTGCGTTAAATTCCCAGTGTACAGTCTCGGAATTATCAAAAAAGGAAATATCGGTCAAAAGTGATAAATTGCTTTTCATTTTACCATTTCTAGTAGGTTCATAAAGTGACGATTGCCTTAGAATTTTAACATAAGTGTTGTCCTTTTTTCTGAATCTGTAGGTTAGGTTTAATGAGCTGTCTTTTAAATTATCACAGGTATAATGAGTCAGATGGTTTACCGCTGCCTGTGTAACGCGTTTAATAAGGTCTAAATCATCAGGATGCGCAATGTTAAGTAGGGTTTCTAGTGTAAATTCATCTGTAGTATAGCCTAATAATTTGTGAATGTCTTTTTGAAATGAAACACGGGCCTCTTGCCAATCAATAACATATATGCATTGCTTTGCATTTAGTGGAAAGTTTTTAATATTCGAAAAATCATTTTGAGATAAATCAAGTAATTTTAATTTCGAGGATATTTCACTTATAAATATTGATGTTGGCTGAATCATCAAACTTTAGTTTTTAAAAGTTTGGCTATTTTATTAGTAGATTATTGGGTTTTAATTTTTTGAAATATTGGGTTTGGTTAATTACTGTAAAAATATACCCAATGCTAGGTATTAATTTATTGAAAAGTAGATGTAATATTTTATAAAACAGATAAAAAGCATAAAAAGTCGGAGTGTAGCTTTTTTACAACTTCTTTTCTAAGTAATTCTTGTGCTTGATTGCAGGAAAATTAAATTTCCCCTAAAGCAAAAACTTAATAGCACTAATCATAGCGATAAAACCAATAAAGGCAATTAAAATCCAAATACTTCCAGAGTAAAAGCGTTTGTGGAGTTTTAAATCTTTGCGGTAGGTGTAACCAATTACGATGGCGAAGACAATAAAAAATAAAACTCCGAAAATGATTTGACCTTTACTAAACATATGATTAATTTTATGCAAAAATAAGCAAATATATAGATGAAAAATAAAATAGAAGCAGTAAAAGCATTTCATACCGCATTTAAAATTGGTCACAGAGAAACTCCTAAGGGCGATTTGGGGATTGATAAAAACACCTTGCGTTTTAATTTAATGAAAGAAGAAAACGAAGAGTATTTGGAAGCGGCTAATAACAATGATTTGGTTGAGGTTGCAGATGCTCTTGGCGATATGCTTTATATTTTATGTGGTACGATTATAGAACATGGTATGCAGTATAAAATTGAAGAAGTGTTTGAAGAAATACAACGTAGTAACATGAGTAAGTTAGGGGAAGATGGGCAACCTATTTATAGAGAAGATGGTAAAGTGCTAAAAGGCCCTAATTACTTTAAGCCAAACATTGCGTCTATTTTAGATAAATAAGCATCGAGATTTAGTTCTTATTACTGAATCATCTAAAATACATGCTCTGAAAGCAATTTTAGGTATAAAAAAAGAGAAGCTCACGAGCTTCTCTTTTTTTATAAGGACAAATCGACTTCCATTAAGAAGCTTTTTTGTTATAGTTTATAGCGCCATCCAAATGGATCTTCAACTTTATTCGTTTGAATATCGGTGATGCGTTTCTTTAAGAAACCAGCAAAAGTTTCATCTAGTTCAGGGATATCGAAATCTTCATCTTTATAGCCAAAACCAGAAATTGGAGAAATAACAGCTGCAGTACCTGCACCAAACATTTCTTTTAAGCTTCCGTTTTTAGCTGCTTCAACAACCTCGTGAACAGATAGTTTTCTTACTTCAACCTCGATGCCTTCAGATTTTGCTAATTCAATAATACTTTTTCTAGTAATACCGTCTAAAATTCGGTCACTTGTTGGTCCTGTGATTAGGGTGTCATTTATGCGAACAAAAATATTCATAGCACCCGCTTCTTCAATATATTCGTGGGTGGTATCGTCCGTCCAAATTACTTGTTGGTATCCTTTTTCAACGGCTAGTTGCGTTGGGTAAAATTGACCTGCATAGTTACCACCGGCTTTAGCATAACCAACACCACCGTTTGCCGAACGTGAATAGGTTTGTTCTATTAAAACCTTCACTTTTCCAGAGAAATAAGCTCCAGAAGGTGCAGTACAAATAATAAATTTATAAGCATTTGCAGGCGATGCGTGAAAACCGTTTCCAGATGCAAAAACAAAAGGACGTATGTATAATGAGCTGCCTTCGTTTTTAGGAATCCAGTCTCTATCAACTTCCAATAAAGTTTTTAAACCATCCATGAAATAGTTTTCAGGTACTTCTGGAATGGCTAAACGCTTAGATGAAATGTTCAAACGTTTAAAATTTTCTAGCGGGCGGAATAACCAGACATCTTCATTTGCATCTTTATAGGCTTTCATACCTTCAAAAACCGATTGTCCGTAATGGAAAATCTTAGCTGAAGGATCTAGCGTTATAGCTTGGTAAGGAATCACCTTGGGTGCTTGCCACTTGCCATCTTTAAAATTGCATTCAAGCATATGGTCTGAAAAAACACTACCAAAAGCCAAATTATCGAAATCTACTTCATTGATTTTAGTAGTTTCCGATTTTATAATCTCGATGTCATTGATTATAGAGTTCATAAATATTGTTATTTTATGTTACAAATTTAAGTAAAATCGTTTTTAAAAAAGAGGTATATTTACAACAAATCAAATAAAAATTAAATTTTACTGCATGAAACCTCTATTATTCGCAATTTTTTGTTCGTTTTTAGTTTTTTCTTGTAAAAATAAAGGCACATATCAGTCTTTTGGTGAAGAAATCACAATATTGAAAACTGAAAATGGGCCATTTATGGCATCACATTATAAATCTATGCAGGTAGGTGATAGTATGAATACCAAAATAAAAGCAAAAGTGATTGATGTTTGTCAAGCAAAAGGCTGTTGGATGACTTTAAATTTAGAGGATGGCAACGAGGTTATGGTGAAATTTAAAGATTATGGGTTTTTTGTTCCAAAAGATATCGCAGGGAAAGAAGTTATTATAAACGGAAAGGCTTTTGTAAATGAGGTGTCTGTTGAAGAGCAACGCCACTATGCCGAAGATGCAGGAAAAACAGAAGCAGAAATAGCAGCTATAAACATACCAAAACGCACATTTTCATTTGAAGCAAATGGCGTTTTAATACAAGAATAATATTGGAAAGAGAAGTCGTTATTACAGGAGATGGTTCATCAACCATACATTTACCAGAATGGGATGAACAATACCATTCCAAACACGGTGCTATACAAGAGGCTTACCACGTGTTTATAAAGCATGGATTACAGCATTTCTGTGATTCAGAATTAAAACAAGATGTTTCCATACTAGAAATAGGTTTCGGTACGGGTTTAAATGCTTTTATAACTTTGCTTGAGGCCGAAAAATTAGGCATAAGTATAGATTATGTAGGTGTGGAAGGCTATCCTGTTTTAAGTGATGAAATTTTACAACTCAATTACCCAGGTCAATTAGAAGCCAGCGGTAAAGAGTCGCTTTTTGAAATGATGCACACCGTTTCTTGGGAAGAAAAACATGCCGTTTCAAATGGCTTTTCTCTAACCAAACAAAATCGATTTTTTTCAGAAATAGCAGATAAGGACTTATATAATCTTATTTATTTTGATGCTTTTGGAGCCCGTGTGCAACCTGAATTATGGACAGAAACCATCTTCCAGAAAATGTACGAAGCCTTAAAAGAACATGGTGTTTTAGTAACCTATGCAGCCAAAGGTAGTGTGCGTCGTGCTATGCAGGGAGTAGGTTTCAAGGTTGAAAGACTTCCTGGACCTCCAGGTAAACGCGAAATGCTTAGGGCTACAAAATAGTCTCAGTTTTTAGTTGCAATAATCAGATCTTGTTTATAAAAATAGTAGCATTTTTTTTAGCGCCCCTTCATCTTTGGTGAGGTTTTTAGTTTTACATTATCAATTATTCTGTTAAACCTATTACAAAATCATAGTACGTAGTCATTACGTTTTGTAACTTTAAAATAAAAAATTAAAAATGCGAGTTTTAATTACAGGGGCGACGGGATTAATTGGGCAAGAAATTGTGAAACTGTGCCATGGAAGAAATATTTCTGTAAATTACTTGACAACGAGTAAGTCTAAAATAAATCAATCTGCGAAAACACAGGGGTTTTATTGGAACCCTAAGCAGCAAGATATTGATGTAAACTGTTTTAAAGAAGTCGATGCAATTATTAATTTGGCAGGCGCCACGGTTTCAAAACGATGGACTTCGGCTTACAAAAAAGAAATAATTGCAAGCAGGAAAGAAACAACGCAATTATTAGTAAATAGTTTAAAATCGATTGATCACACCGTAAAGCAAGTTATTTCAGCAAGTGCCATTGGTATATACCCAGATTCCTTAATTAATTATTACGATGAAACTTTTCAAGATTTTGATACCTCATTTTTAAGCAATGTGGTGCAAGTTTGGGAACAGGAAGTCGATGCTTTTTCTAGTTTGAATATAACAGTGTCTAAAATTAGAATAGGCTTGGTATTATCAAATAAAGGAGGTGCGCTCACCGAAATGATAAAGCCAATTAAATACGGAGCCGGAGCTGCTTTTGGTGACGGGAGGCAATGGCAATCGTGGATACATATTAGCGATTTAGCACAACTGTTTTTGTATGTATTGAAACACCAATTGGAAGGCGTCTATAATGCCGTAGCTCCAAGTCCAGTAACAAACCAAGAACTCACAAAAACCATAGCGACTAGTTTAAATAAACCGCTTTTTTTACCCAACATACCAAGAATTTTTATGAAACTGGTTTTAGGTGAGATGCATACCTTGCTGTATGATAGCCAACGCGTCAGTTCTAAAAAAATAGAAGACACCGGTTTTTATTTTGAATACCACCATTTACAACCTGCTTTGGAGGATTTGTTAGGGTAGTTGTGCTACCAAATTTTCCACCAAGGTTTATTATTTTCCACCGCTTTTTTTATTGTTTTGGCATTAAATTCTTCTTGTTTGAAAGTGTATCTTAAACATTTAGCGTCTAACGCTATTTCGTGAAATGATTCTCCCAATGTTTTTTCAATCAGATGATATATTAATTCAGGTTTATCATCTTCATTTTTTTCAAAATCAAATGGAGTTCCTTCGTTTTCCATAATCTTGTCTTCTGCTTCGATAATGGTTCGAATGTTTTTTCCGTTTTTAACATAATTAATACAGAAAGTCATAGTCATTTCAGATAAAACAAAGGAAAATATATTTTGGTTTTTTACGTAAAATTCTAAACCTCCCTTTTCCATTGTTAAAAGTATAAATGTTCCTTTTTCTGAGTAAAATATATCACAATGTCCGTCTTCCTTGAAACTTTCACAAGAGTCTACAAACATTACTTCTTTTTCAAAAAGTAATTTTTCTCCAATAATAGCTTCAAGTTCAGATATGTTTTCTGAATAATCTTTATCAATTACAATTCCTGAAATATTTAGTCCCATAGTTTATTTATTTACTGTCAAGATGGTGGTGTGAATAGTTTTATCTTGTTAAAATTTCCTTTAAAGTGCCTTCTCCTGAAATTTCTGATTCCCATTTCATAGATGAACTTGTTATTTCTGTAATTGTATAAATTTTTGTTTCATAATTTGCGTCGTCAAAATCTATTGTCAAAGTGTTTCCATTCTTTGACCAATTGCCTAGCTCAATTTTTAATTCAATATCTACTCCATTATAAACTAGATATCTAAATTCTGTTTTGTTTTCAGCTGACAATAGTCGAATTACACTTTGATTAGTGACATCTTCTCCGTTTAATTTACTTTCTGATACCGTCCAGCCTCCAACTACTGATAATTCATTTTCATCAGTACTTGAACAGGATGAGAAAATCAAAAGTCCAATTAATAAAATTGGAAGAAGATTATATTTTTTCATTCGTAGGTATAGTTAAATTGTAGGCAACTCTGAGGTGTAGGCTATTTTAATAGCCCATATCACCTGTTAAACGAATTTATATTTTTTTACTGACAAAGTCAAGTTGCTGAAGAATTTTTCAATCTAAATTAAATAAAAATATTTAATGACATTATGACATTTTTACAAGATTGGCAGTACTTTTGCCAACCAATTTAAGTATTTATATAAAAATTGAAACGAACGTTCTAAGAATAGTGTCATTAAAAGGATGTTATTATTAGCGAGCAGCATGTGTCAATTAAAAAACATTAAGTAAAACACCAGAAATACAGCAATGAGTAAAAAGGAAAAAGCAAACGATATAGAAAAAGAGCAGCTTGACGCTGTACAAAGCGAAACGGTTGAAGTTGAAGAGCAAGTTGTTGAAGAGCAAACGGTTGAAGAGAAGCTTCAAAGTGAACTAAAACAAGAGAAAGATAAGTTTTTACGCTTATTTGCTGAGTTTGAAAATTATAAACGTCGTACCTCAAAAGAGCGTATGGAGTTGTTTTCTACAGCGAGTGAAGATGTTATGAAAACCTTGTTGCCAATTTTAGACGATTTTGAACGCGCATTAAGTCATAGTGACGACGATAAAGAAGCGGAAGCATTACGCAAAGGTGTATTGTTAATTTATAACAAATTAATAAGCACGTTAGAGCAAAAAGGACTTAAAGTAGTAGCTGTTGAAAAAGGGGAAGTATTTAATGCAGATAACCACGAAGCTATTACCCAAATACCTGCACCGACTGATGATTTGAAAGGAAAGATTATAGACGTTATAGAAAAAGGATATAAACTGGGCGAGAAGGTAATTCGTTTTCCTAAAGTAGTAATAGGACAATAAAACAAAACCATGGCTAAAAAAGATTATTACGACACATTAGGTATTAGTAAAGGAGCAAGTACTGCTGAAATAAAGAAAGCTTATAGAAAAAAAGCAATCGAATTCCATCCTGATAAAAATCCCGATAATAAAGATGCAGAAGCGAAGTTTAAAGAGGCGGCTGAAGCTTACGAGATTTTAAGTGATGGCAACAAAAAGGCACGTTACGACCAATACGGACACCAAGCTTTCGAGAATGGCGGTGGCTTTGGCGGTGGCGGAGGCGGCATGAATATGGATGACATATTCAGCCAATTCGGTGATATTTTTGGCGGCGGTGGCGGCGGCTTTAGTGGCGGCTTCTCTGGTTTTGGCGGTGGCGGTGGCCAACGCCGAGTTAAAGGAAGTAACTTACGTATTCGCGTAAAACTTACTTTAGAGGAAATCGCTAATGGTGTCGAGAAAAAAATAAAAGTAAAACGTAAAGTTCAAGCGCCAGGAACTACCTATAAAACCTGTCCTACCTGTCAAGGTGCTGGACAAGTTACCCGTATTGCAAATACTATTTTGGGTAGAATGCAAACATCTGCACCTTGTAATGCCTGCGGTGGCGCTGGACAAACTATAGATAAAAAATCTGCCGATGCTGATGCACAAGGTATGACGGTTGCAGAAGAAACTGTTTCTATCAAAATACCTGCGGGTGTCGTAGATGGGATGCAACTTAAAGTATCTGGAAAAGGTAATGATGCACCAGGAAATGGTATTTCGGGTGATATTATTGTGGTTATAGAAGAAGAACAACACGAGAAACTACAACGTGAAGGTGATAATTTACATTACGATTTGTATGTGAGTTATTCTGATGCGGTGTTAGGAACTTCAAAAGAGATTGATACCGTTACAGGAAAAGTGCGTATAAAAGTGGAAGCTGGTGTACAATCTGGTAAAATTTTACGCTTACGCGGAAAAGGAATTCCAAGTATTAACGGGTATGGTAGAGGCGATTTATTGGTGCATGTGAATGTTTGGACACCAAAAACACTAAGCAAACAACAGCGCGAGTTTTTTGAGTCTATGCAAGAAGATGATCATTTTATGCCGAAACCAGATAGTACAGATAAATCATTTTTTGAGAAGGTAAAAGACATGTTCTCATAATATTACTGATAAAGGAAAAACCAAAACAATCGATTATATTTTTTTAAAGTTCCTGTTTTGTTTTAAGGGTTTTTAGAAAAAAAAACATATATTTGGTTTATCACTAATTAATTTTAGTGAAAATTTTTCTTTTTCATAGCAATTTTTTTCCCATCCTTAATTTTTTTTGAGGGTGGGTTTTGTTTTTATACCCATTGACTTTTGGTAGTCGCCTCAAAGTGCTTATTGGTGTTTGTTTATTTCAGAATGAAATCAAAAAAAATCATAAATTATATCTAAAGCATTAAGCTTCTACTTTAACATTTAATATATTTACATTCTACAAGTCAATTGAAAAACACACATGAGTAACTTATTAGAAGTTAACCAAGTTTCTAAAAGTTTTGGAGACTTCAAAGCCCTTAACAACGCATCTATTTCGGTTCCTAAAGGCAGTATTTTTGGGTTATTAGGGCCTAATGGCGCAGGAAAAACAACTTTAATACGCATTATCAATCAAATTACCATGCCAGATACTGGTACGGTGCATTTAGATGGCGATTTACTTAACGGGTCGCATATAAAAGATATTGGATATTTACCAGAAGAGCGTGGGTTGTATAAGTCTATGAAGGTAGGCGAGCAAGCGTTGTATTTAGCGCAATTAAAAGGGCTGAGTAAAGCGGAAGCTAAAACCCGATTAAAATATTGGTTCGAGCGCTTAGAAATTGGAGACTGGTGGAACAAGAAAATACAGGAGCTTTCTAAAGGGATGGCCCAAAAAATACAGTTTATTGTAACCGTATTGCACGAACCCAAATTATTGATCTTTGACGAACCTTTTTCTGGTTTCGACCCCATCAATGCGAATTTAATTAAAGATGAAATTTTGCGTTTACGCGAAAATGGGGCAACGGTTATTTTTTCCACCCATCGTATGGAATCGGTTGAAGAATTGTGTGATGATATTGCACTAATTCACAAATCGAATAAAATTTTAGACGGGAAATTAATTGATATTAAACGACAGTATAAAATAAACACCTTTGAAGTTGGGATTAAAACAGCCAATAGCGATGCTTTAAGAACGGAATTGTTACAAAAATTTGATGTATCGTTAGCCAACTTTAGAACCTTGGAAGACGATTTAAAACTAAATATTAAATTGAATGCAGGCGACTCACCAAACGATTTGCTAAGCTTTTTAACAGCAAAAGGAGAGGTGTCTCATTTTGTAGAATTGATACCAAGTGTAAACGATATTTTTATTCAAACCGTAAAAAATAATTAACAATTAATAATTGATAATTAAAAACGAGTAATCGTTAAAACCCAACACCTAATGAACCATTTACCACTTATAATAAAACGCGAGTATTTAACGAAGGTTAAAAATAAATCGTTTATAGTGATGACTATTTTGAGTCCGCTAATAATGATTGCATTGATATCGGTTGTGGCATATTTATCACAATTAAATAATGATAAAGTGCGTGTCATTACTGTTTTAGATGAATCGGGCTTCGTTCAAGACGTTTTTGAAAATACAGAGCGTACCAAGTATCATGTTCTAGAAAACATGTCGCTTACAGATGCTAAAAAATTAGCAGAAGAAACGGGGTCTGTAGGATTGCTTCATGTGGCTACCCCTAATTCTATTGATGATGTTTCAAATCATATCAAGTTTTATTCAGAGGAATCACCGTCCCTTTCTTTAATTTCAGATTTAGAAACTAAATTAGAGCATAAACTTACCGACGTAAAACTTCAGGAAAACGGTGTAGATGTGGCCATGATTAATGCGTCTAAAATACATGTTAACATTGGGCAGGAAAGTTTTGCTGGTGAAAAAACATCTAAAATTGATAGCGTTATGAAACTCGCTTTTGGTGGGGCAGCAGGCTATCTATTATTTATGTTCATTATTATTTATGGAAACATGATTATGCGTAGTGTGATTGAAGAAAAAACAAGTAGAATTATAGAGGTTATTATTTCATCTGTAAAACCAATTCAATTGATGCTTGGTAAAATTATAGGAACCTCTTTGGCGGGTATCACGCAGTTTGTTATTTGGTTAATAATTGGTGGTGTGTTGCTAAGTTTGGTGTCTATTATTTTTGGTGTGAATTTACAAACACCACAACAAGATATGATGGAGCAGGCGATGGCGAACCCGGAATTGAATATGCAGGTGCAAGACCTTATAAATGCGTTTTTTTACCTACCGTTGGCAAATTTAATTATCGCGTTTCTATTGTTTTTTATAGGAGGTTATTTGTTGTATAGTTCACTATATGCTGCCATTGGTGCGGCTGTTGATAATGAAACGGATACGCAACAATTTATGTTACCTATTATAATGCCGCTAGTTTTAGCTGTTTATATTGGCATTTTCACGGTGGTTGAAGACCCTCATGGCACGGTTTCGGTTGTGTTTTCGTTTATACCTTTAACCTCGCCAGTGGTAATGCTTATGCGTATTCCTTTTGGTGTGCCTTTGTGGCAACAATTGGTATCGTTATTGATATTAATTGCTACCTTTATGTTTACCGTGTGGTTTGCGGCGAAAATTTACCGTGTTGGTATTCTTATGTATGGTAAAAAACCGACTTATAAAGAATTGATGAAATGGATTAAATATTAAAAAAAATGTATCAAGAATTAAATAAAATTGAGAAAGCAGTCGAATCAAGTTCTGTTTGGAAAGAGGCAAATGGTTTTCTAAATCAGCATTACGATTTTAGTGATAATATTAGCATTTCAGTAAAAGATGTTTTAATTATCATAACCGTTATTTTTGTTACAACCTTAGTATTAAGGTTTGTATTAAAAGTAATTACAAGAAAATTACCAGATGATGATAAAGGAAAGTTTAATGTGGTATTTGGCTATTTTAGATGGCTGGTGTATCTGCTCATTTTATTAATAACCTTAAATGGTGTGGGCGTTAATGTAACCGCCATTTTTGCAGCATCTGCGGCATTAATGATTGGTATTGGTTTGGCGCTACAAACTTTATTTCAAGATATTATTTCTGGAGTGTTTATTTTGGTAGATCAAACGGTACATGTGGGTGATATTATTGAAATAGATGGGCAAATAGGCCGTGTTGAAGAAATTAAATTAAGAACCACTAGAGCTGTAACTATAGATAATAAAGTGTTGATAATCCCCAATCACTTGTACTTAGAAAACAGTCTTTATAACTGGACGCAAAATGGCTCGGATACTAGAGAAAGTGTAGAGGTTGGAGTGGCTTATGGAAGTGATGTGCAATTGGTTAAAAAATTATTAATTGAAGCTGCCGCTTCAAATAATGATGTGTTGTATAAAGAAGATATATCTGTACGGTTTACAAATTTCGGAGATAGTTCACTAGATTTCAAGGTTGTTTTTACTATTAGTGATAGCTTTAATGCCAATGCTATACGAAGTGAAATACGCTTTGTAATTGATAAATTATTTAGAGAAAATAATATTAGCATTCCGTTCCCGCAACGCGATATACATATTATTCAAAGACCAGATCAAAGCGTAAGTCTTCGCTTAGATTCATCCGAATTAAATACGAATTTAGGGAAAGATTAATGTTGAAAATTAAATAAAATATCTGAAAAATAGATGCTTTTTAATGGTGTCTATCTTCTAAAAATATAAATACATATGCCGAAAATATTAATAATTGAAGATGAAGCAGCTATAAGACGTGTGCTTGTTAAAATTCTTTCAGAAGAAAACGATACATACCAAGTTGAAGAAGCTGAAGATGGATTGGTAGGTTTAGAGAAAATTAAAAATGATGATTACGATTTAATTCTTTGCGACATCAAAATGCCAAAAGTAGATGGTGTTGAAGTGTTAGAGGCAACAAAGAAGATCAAGCCAGAAATACCAATGGTTATGATTTCTGGCCACGGTGATTTAGATACGGCAGTAAATACCATGCGTATGGGGGCGTTCGATTATATTTCGAAGCCACCCGATTTAAATAGATTGCTTAACACCGTTCGAAATGCTTTAGATAGAAAAGAATTGGTTGTTGAAAATAAGCTTCTTAAAAAGAAAGTTAGCAAGAATTTTGAGATGATAGGTGAAAGTGATGCCATTTCTCATATTAAAGATATTATTGAAAAAGTAGCCCAAACCGATGCGCGTGTGCTTATTACAGGTCCAAACGGAACGGGAAAAGAGTTGGTCGCACATTGGTTGCATCAAAAAAGTGAACGTGCTGGGGGGTCTATGATCGAAGTTAACTGTGCCGCTATACCTAGTGAATTGATTGAAAGCGAGTTGTTTGGGCACGTAAAAGGCGCTTTTACAAGTGCTGTAAAAGATAGAGCTGGTAAATTTGAAGCGGCTAATGGTGGTACTATTTTTTTAGATGAAATTGGTGATATGAGTTTGCCTGCGCAAGCCAAAGTGTTACGCGCCTTGCAGGAAAGCCGTATTCAGCGCGTGGGTAGTGATAAAGATATTAAAGTGAATGTTCGGGTGGTGGCAGCAACCAATAAAAATTTAAAAAAGGAAATAGCTGAAGGGCGATTCCGTGAAGATTTATACCATCGATTAGCTGTTATTTTAATACAAGTGCCAGCGTTAAATGATAGACGTGATGATATACCTTTATTGGTGAATCATTTTACCGATAAAATAGCAGGAGAACATGGTACAGCTAAAAAAGTGTTTTCAGATAAGGCTATAAAATTGCTTCAAGATTATGATTGGACCGGTAATATTAGGGAACTTCGTAATGTGGTCGAACGCTTAATTATATTAGGCGGTGCACAGGTAAGTGAGCAAGATGTGAAAATGTTTGCTAGTAAATAAACAAAAAAAAAGGACTCTTTCTAAGAGTCCTTTTTTTTTGTTTCAGAATTATCGAAGCTTTAAAATAGTAAAGCTCAATAACCCTTATTTATTTTGCACATAAATCTAAGGCAGATAGATAGTTTAACGTCAGCGCTTTTAAACTGTTTATATAATATATTTTCACGTCTTTTATGTTTTTTGAAGCGCTATCTTCCAAATCATCCATGGTTTTTAATGGTGTGTGGTCACAATCACAAGTTTTTAAAGTTTCATTATAAGTTTTAATATTGGCGGAAATAGCCGTTTTATAATTCAGTATTAAGGTCTCTTTCTGGTGTTGCGAATCTTTTTCCTTTTGTGCTGCCAATCTTGTTTTAATTTCAGCTTCCTTCAGTTTTAAAGCTTCTTGTTGCTGTTTTAATTTTAACTGTTCTTGTTCTAAATCGTCCAGTGCTTGGTTGTTGGTAGTGCTTACTTTAGTGGGGGCTGTACTGCATTTTTCAATGGCAATAACACTTTCTTTACTAATATCTCTACCTTGTTTTACATAAAACCGGGCATCTTCATAGGTTTTTTCGGCTTCCACTTTTTCTAATAAAAAAATTGCTTTGTCTGCAAGTGTTAAAGCAGGAACACAATCACATTGGGTAAGTTGCTTTTTTGACAGTTTTAAGGATTCTATCGATCTGTTCGCATAATATTTTAAATGACTAATATTATTAGCCTCGAAAGATGATTTTACATGCGAATACGCACTTACGAGATAATAGTTGGCATCGTCGCATTTGGATTGGGCACTAATTGATATAGACGTAATTAAAATTAAAAGGAAGTAAAGGTTTTTCATAGAGCTTGGGGTAAAACATAAATAGGTTATTGCTAAGGTACCAAAAACAATAAACTTAGCCATGTTGTTCATCGAATTTGTGGGATTTAGTATATTTATAGAATAAAGTCGTAAATCAAAAGCTTATACATGGAAGATCATTTAATGGAAAAATATAAAGTAACCTCGCCAACACAGTTGAAAGATGCTGAAACAAAAGTGGTTATAGATAAAGCTGATAAAAAATTAAAAGGCATTCGTAAAGATTTAGGTAAGCTTCAGGACACCATGTATGCGCACGGAAAATATGCGGTATTGGTTTGTTTACAAGGCATGGATACCTCTGGGAAAGATAGCTTAATACGTGAGGTTTTTAAGGAATTCAATGCTCGAGGCGTGGTGGTTCATAGTTTTAAAGTGCCCACGGAATTGGAGTTGAATCATGATTATTTATGGAGGCATTACATTGCGCTTCCGACTCGTGGTAAGTTTGGTGTTTTTAATAGAACCCACTATGAAAATGTATTGGTTACACGTGTGCATCCAGGTTATATTATGGGTGAAAACATACCAACAGTAAATTCTGTAGACGACATTGATGATGCTTTTTGGGATGCTCGTTTCGACCAAATAAATAATTTTGAAAAACATATAGCAGATAATGGAACCATCATTTTTAAATTCTTTTTAAATCTTTCTAAAGAAGAACAAAAATATAGGTTGCTACGCCGCTTAAATAAACAAGAAAAAAACTGGAAGTTCTCTCCCGGCGATTTGAAAGAGCGTAAACTGTGGGATACTTACCAGGCCTGCTATGAAGATGCTATTAATAGAACCTCCAAACCACATGCGCCTTGGTACACCATTCCTGCAGACGATAAAGATACAGCGCGATATACGGTCGCTAAAATTATGTACGATACGCTGGTTAAATATACGGATATACAAGAACCGGAGTTGGGCGATAAAATTAAAGCCAATATGTCTGTATATAAACAGGAGTTAGAAAACGAATAAGCTGTATTCAGCGTTTTTTATGATTTCTTTTGGAGTCCTCGCCCTTTATAAATACTATTTTTAGCCTAAATTATATAATGTTATGATAAGAACAATTACAGTATTGTGCTGTTTCTTTATTTCAATAGGGGTAAACGCCCAAACCGATGAAGCTGTTTTAAAAAAAATATACCATACCACTTTAACCAATGGCAAAAGTTACGATTGGCTCAACCATTTGTCAAATCAAATAGGGAGCCGATTATCGGGTTCCTTGGGTGCAGAACGCGCTGTAGCTTACACCAAAGAAGAACTCGATAAGTTGGGTTTAGATAAGGTTTGGTTGCAACCCGTTATGGTGCCAAGATGGGTGCGTGGTGCTAAAGAATATGCTTATGTAGAAACAACTCCGGGTAAAACAAATACAGTTAATATTTGTGCCTTGGGTGGCTCGGTGGCGACACCATCCTTGGGTTTAAAGGCGCATATTGTAGAAGTTAAAAATTTTGAAGAATTAGACGCTTTAGGGAAAGCGAATATTGAAGGTAAAATAGTGTTTTATAACCGCCCAATGCAAGCAGATTTAATAAGCACGTTTGATGCTTATGGAGGTTGTGTTAATCAGCGTTACAAAGGCGCTGTGGAGGCTTTAAAATATGGTGCTGTGGGTGTTATTGTAAGATCTATGAATTTACGTTTAGATGATTTACCTCATACAGGAAGCATGACTTATGACGATTTGCCTATTGAAAAACGAATTCCAGCAGCAGCTATAAGTACCAATGATGCTGAAATTTTAAGCACTATGCTACAGCTTGATAAAAACATTAAATTTTATTTTAAACAGAACTGCAAGCAATTAGCCGATGTACAATCGTATAACGTGATTGGAGAAATAACAGGTAGCCAATTCCCTAATGAATATATGGTAGTTGGTGGGCATTTAGACTCTTGGGATTTAGGTGATGGTTCTCATGATGATGGCGCCGGCGTTGTGCAGTCTATGGATGTTTTAAGATTGTTAAAAGAATCTGGAATCAAACCGAAACGTAGTATTCGCGTGATATTATTTATGAATGAAGAAAACGGACTACGAGGTGGTAATAAGTACGCCGAAGAAGCTAAACAGAAAAAGGAAAAGCATGTGTTTGCTCTAGAAAGTGATGCAGGTGGTTTTACTCCACGTGGCTTTAGTTTTGATTGTAGTGAAGCTAATTTTAATCAAGTTTTAAGTTGGCAGTCTTTGTTTAAACCGTATTTCATTCATTATTTTGAAAAGGGTGGAAGTGGTGCCGATGTGGGGCCGCTTAAAACTGAAAAGAACGTTTTGGCGGGATTAAGACCAGATTCTCAGCGTTATTTCGATCACCATCATGCCAGCAACGATACGTTTGATGCTGTTAATAAACGCGAATTGGAATTGGGTGCTGCTACCATGACGGCTCTAGTGTATTTATTTGATAAATATGGGGTGAAGTAATTTTAATTAAGAATTGAAAATTAATAATGATGAACCTAATATTTTTTAAATGAAACAATTTATATGTGTTTTTGTTTTAATGAACTCAGTGATTGCAATGGCTCAAACAAA
This sequence comes from Mariniflexile sp. AS56, assembly GCF_030552475.1. Classification (GTDB taxonomy): domain Bacteria; phylum Bacteroidota; class Bacteroidia; order Flavobacteriales; family Flavobacteriaceae; genus Mariniflexile. The sequence continues at coordinate 36,874 of NZ_JAUPED010000003.1, forward strand.
AGAAGCATTACCTTATTATGAAATTCCTGAATACACCGAAGCATACACAGCAAATTCAGTTGCTGCGAGAATGATTGATGCTTTAGGGTTTCGTTATTATTGGGCAACCGATGGGTTGCGAGACGTCGATTTAAACTATAAGCCAAGTGAATCTGGACGCGCCACTTCCGAGACTATTGAGCATATTTATGGCTTATCTAAATTTATTAGAAATACGGTTTTAAGTGCTGATAAGGATACTAATAAAGCAGAATTGTTATTTGAAGAAAAGCGTAAACAAACATTGATGAATTTGAAGGCGGTGTCCGATGTTTTGAGAAATACTGAAACGCCAATTCAACTGGAAGCTGTTGAAGTCCCTTTTTGGAATATGATAAACGGCCCTATTTCTGATGCGTTGTGGCATTGCGGTCAAGTCGTGTTATTGCGTCGGGCTTCCGGGAATCCGTTTAATTCTAAAGTCAATGTTTTTAGCGGAAAAGTTAGAGAGTAACATGAAGGTTTAATTATAACTTCATCCTAATAAAATTTAAAAAGTCATTCAATTTTTTCCTTGAAAAGTTTAGCTCAAATTTGAAAAAATGAGATTATTTAACTTTCTTTTTAAATACTTTTATAAGTACAAAAATTAAGCTTAAAGTTGCTATAATTATGGCAGTAGCAATAGCTTCTTTTGAAGAAAGACTAGATAAAAAATAGAGTATAATAGCAATTGCTAAAATAGGCACCGTCCAACCACCAGGAATTTTAAAACTGTCCTTTTGTTCTTTTTGTGATTTACGTAATTTAATGACTGATAGGGCAACTCCTAAATAAAGTATGAGCATGGAGCTACTGGCAATAACTGCTAACTGCTCGAAACTACCAGAAATAGAAAGTAAGAACCCAATGGTTGCATAGCTTATAATAGCAATATAAGGTGTGGCAAATGATTTGTGTATTTTTGATAATGCCTTTATAGGGAAAACCTGATCTCTTGCAAGTGCATAAACTATTCTAGGGCTATTAAGTATGGTGCCGCTCATATATCCAAACATAGAAATAACGGCTCCAACAATTAAAAGCATATATCCAAAAGATCCCATAATGGCCTTAGCTGTTTCTGCTAGAGGAGCTGCTCTAAAATTGGGTAAATCAGCTCCTAAAACACCTTGTGACACGGTTTGAATTAAAACATAAACAACCACAACTGTGGTTATGCTAATTAAAATAGCTTTAGGAATGGTACGTTTAGGATTCTTAACTTCACCACCTACAATGATACCTGTTTCACATCCTTGAAAAGCAAAAAACAAAATTAGTGATGTTTCGCCTAGGGTTTTAATACTGGGCATACTTTCAAAATATAAATTGCTTATAGAAACATCTTTAAAGCCAATAATAATGAGTAATAGTAATGGAATAAGTTTAATAAGGGTATTAAATTTCACTAAATCAATGCCTTGTTTTAATCCAATAACGTTAATGAAAACCAATCCATAAAAAAGAATAAATAAAAACAAAAAACGAGGCCAACCATCTGCAAATACGGGGTAAGCAGCTCCAATAACATTAACCAAAGCATTTGATACGGCGGCATCTGCAAATAAATTACTTCCAATGGCAAAAAAACCGGCAATAAAGCCTGCGTAATTTCCAAAAGCTGTTTCTATATATGTATAAGGGCCTCCTGTAGTGGTTACTTTACTTCCAACTTCAGCAAAACAAAGCATAATCATCGCCATTAATAAGCCGCAAAAAAGGTAGGCTATAATACTTGAAGCCCCCATATACGTGGCTACTATGGCTGGTAAAACAAAAATACCAGACCCAATTATGATGTTGATAATGTTAGCTGATAAACCTAATACGCCAACACTCCGTTTTAATCCTTCTTCTTTTTGTTCTAACATGGTACTCGTTAAATTACAGGTAGCTTAGCCACGATTTGTTTTTGTTGTTTTGTTTATATAAGTCAAATTTTTTGCAGAGCGGATACAGAAGTAGGATAATGCCAATCCAAACTAAATACAGCATGTCTAAGTTGAGGCCATATCCTTTTAAGGCGGGTGTTTCAGTAACCCAATCTTTTAAAATCATTGTTTCCCAACCAAAGCCTGAAAGTTCTGCGTAAAGTAAAGCCAAACCATGAATGAGGTATAAATGCAATATATAGTAGAAGAATGGGACGCGCCCAAAAACTTTGAAAAAATCGGCTACTTTTCCTTTCAATTTTTCAGTATGGGCTAGAAAAATAAATGTAACTCCTAAAGTCATTAATAAATAGGTTAAGGAAGGCGGGTATTTTGCAGGATTTAAAAAGGAAATCAAATTTTGTGATAGCGTGCTATAATTTTTCCAAGGTGAAAGGTTGCCGTAAATATTGGTAAATCTTAATATTATAAATAGAGCTAAAGATGCTATTCCTATAATGTTGAACATTTTTTTTCGTCTATCAGCATCAAAAGTACTGTTATAAAATGCGCCAAAGTAATACCCTAAGGACATGACAGCAACCCAAGGAATAAGCGGGTATGCCGTTTCAAAATCGAAGCCATTGCCTAAATCGAAATAAGCGTATTCATGAAGTATGGCCCATAGCATGCTGCCATCATAATGGATACTGTCTAAAAGATTATGACCAAAAATTAAAAGGAAACTAAAAAGTAAAATATACTGTCTTGGTAACCATATAATACCAGCTAAAGCTATCATGCTTATTCCCAAAACCCAAATAACGAATAAACCCGGGCTAGAAAAACTAACATCAAAATACCATGCAAAATTAACGATGGTTAATTCAATAAAAACCAGCCAAAGTCCCCGTTTTATTAAAAAACCAGACAGTTCCTTTTTTGTTTTTCGTTTACTGATGATGAATGCAGAAATTCCTGCTAAAAAACTAAATGCGGGAGCACAAAAATGAGTAATCCAACGCGTAAAAAAAATGGGAAGGTTACTTTGTGTGGGGTCTTCCGGACTAAAAATAAATGAGTCATAGTGAAAATAATCTCGAGTATGATCCAATGCCATAAGTACCATGACTAGGCCCTTTAGGATATCTATGGATTGAATTCGTGTTGGTTTAGTCATATTAAGATTCGGTTGAAATTATAAATAGCTTAACCACCATTTGTCTTTATTAGTTGCTTTGTAAATCATGTATTTTTTACAGGGGAAATAAAGCATTAAAATAACTGATACCCAAACAAGATACACTATAAAAAGTGAATACCCATAATTTAAGAGGTTGCCAGACGAAAAGGCGTCTTTAGTAAGAATCATATCTAGCCAATTTCCACCAAATAGGAGTATGCCAATTATGGCTAAAACATGAATGACAAGAATATGTGCAAAATAATAGAATAATGGAACGCGCCCGAAGACTAGTAAGAAATTAGTTAGCTTGTTCTTTACAGTTTCAATGCCATATAAAAAGAGTAGGGCAGGACCCAGGGTGATAAGAATGTAAGCAAGTGATGGTGGGTATTTTGAAACCTTGAAAAATGATAAAATAGTTTTTGTAGTGGTGTCTTGAACAGACCATGGTACTAAGTCTCCATAAATATTGATGCCTCTTAGAATGAAAAACAAGAGAATGGAACCAGTACCTAAGCCAATCAGCCATTTTTTTCTTAACGGAATATGAAAGTTTTTAGTGTATAGTTGCCCAAAACAATAGCCTAGAATCATAACACCAATCCAAGGTAGTACGGGATAAAATATGCCAATATCGATATGGTTATTTACAGGTACAATATTTGGTTGGTGCAGTAAGTACCAAATAATATCAAAAAAACGAGTACCGTTTTTAACAATACCATCTAAAGCATTATGGCCAAAAACAATAAGTAGTCCAATAGTTAGTATTATTTTTTTTGGTAAATAAATAAGAAAGGCTAAGGAAACCATACTAAAACCGATGGCCCAAATTACTTGAAGAATAATTCTGCTATAAGTAAGGTCGAATTTCCATAAAAGGTTATTTACAACAAGTTCGAGGACTATTAACCAAAGCCCTCGAGTTAATAAAAACTTGGACAACTCGTGCTTAGTTTTTTTTGTGCCGTATAAAAAAGCAGAAGTTCCCGCTAGAAACACAAATACAGGCGCGCAATAATGTGTTATGAATCTCGTAAAAAAGAGAAAGGGTGTTGTTGTTTCTAAATTAGTTGGGTCGTTAAAAAAAGCGCCGTAATGGAAAAAATCTCGCACATGGTCTAATGCCATAATAACCATGACAAGGCCTCTTAAAATATCAATAGATTCTATTCGGTTGGTTTTGATTTTCATGTGTTTTTAATAAATATTTTAAAATGTCATTTTGGTTTTGTTAGAAAACGTGTCTATAGCCTCTCTCTGCTTTTTGAAATTTATTAGTTTAATAAAAACTATGGTTAACAAAGGTGATAATGCGGTGCACAGTAAAACGTATTCCCAAGACATAAGTTCTTTAAATGTGCCCAGTAATCCAGAACCAGCTGCACGTCCCATATTATTAAGAGCCATAAAAAGTGTGAATTGTGTAGCAGCTACGGTTTGCCAACATAATTTCATGCAGGCAGCAAACATGCCGATACAAATAAACGTGTAAAAGAGGTAGTAGAATAAAATGAAACCGAAAATTATTTTATCGTTCCCCCATAAATTGGGTAACAATGCAAGTGCAGTAATTAATATTAGAGTTGCTGTTAGGTAAATAATGAGCATTTTTTTATCACCAAAAAAATCAATTAAAGCACCACCTACAAACATGCCAAAAAAAACACCAATAATTGTGGTTATAGAGTATACTTGCGAAAAGGATGTATTTGTCCAGCCTAATTCTTGTATCGTGAAAATTGGTAAAAAGGTGTCGATTAATCCATACATAGCCCCATTAATAACAGAAGCCATACCCATGAAAATAGTTGAAGGTAAAATAATGACTCTTAAAAGGTTTTTAAATATTTGTCCCCAAGTTTTTAATTGCGCTTCTCTAGATTCTTGTGATGCTTCGCCTTTTGTCCATGGGAATAATTTTTCATTTGGTCGTTCTCTAAAGCAAATGGGAACCAATATAATAATGGCGACTGCAATAGATAGAGATGAAATGGCTGTTGTTAACCCTAGTTTATTTATTAAAGAGGTCCCAATAACTAAGGCTAATGATGAGCCAATAATTTTGAAGCCCCACATTAAACCATTGGCTCTGGCTTGTTGGTTAATAGGGATAATATCTATGGCCATTCCATCGGTTGCTACGTCTTGAAAAGCACCGAAAAAACTAATAAAAAAACCAGCAATCATTAATCCGTTTAAATTATTTAACGGGTCTTGCACGAAACCAATGGACAAAAAACTGACGATTAATCCCAATTGACCAAAAATAACCCAAGGGCGTTTTCTTCCCATGGATAAAATGGTAAACCGATCCATAAGTGGGGCGATAAGAATTTTAAAACTCCAAGGAATACCAATTACAGCAACAAAGCTTGCTATTTCAATTGGTGTTTTATTATTCATGGCTAACCAAGCAGGAATAGCAAAATAGGTGATACCTTCTGGAATGCCTTGAGCCATATATAAAGCCGAAAATGCTAAATACCTTAAAACGGGGTTCTCACTTAAAAATAGATTTTTATGTTTTAATTTTAATGTCTTCGGTTGGTTATCCATTAATTCAGAATTTTGTTTAATTCTCTTCCTGATGCGTTATCAGTTTTAATTACACGTGTTTTTTTATAGAATGATTATTAGCCAGGTTTGAGGTTAAATAGACTTAGTTCGTTTTATGAATCTCCAATTCGATTTCGATTAAAAATTCAGGTATGGCTAGTTGTTTTTTTTTGTCTTATTTTGTGGCATCTGCAAGTTTCTTAGTATCTACGTATTGCTGAAAGCTTATCACTTTCCCGTCTTTCAAAGTCCATAAGTGAGCTACTTGGGCGTTGTAAGTTTTGCCTGTTTTTTTAACTTTTGCATCATATCTTAATGTGGCTAGTACTTTATTTTCAGACATGTCATGAAGGTGAATGTCGATTAATTTAAAATACTCATGGTCTGCGCCAATACGTGCAAATACACCGTTTAAAACGGCTTCGGGACCTTTGTATGGGTTGCCATCGGCATAAGCATTACCTTCAGCTTCATTCCAAATAACATCGGCGTCTAATAAGTCTAAAACGGTAGGAATCTCTCCAACAGCAAAAGCGTTGTAGAGGCTATTGATAACCTCTGTGTTTCCGGGAGCCGATGCTATGCCAAGTTGCTGCATAAACACGGTGCTGTCCATAAAATCTTGTTCCTCTGCAATTTTACCATCTTTCATTTTTACTAAGGTCACACCATCAATATTTACCGTGTTTCCGGTAGCGGGAATGCCAAAGAAATCGCCTGTGTGGGTGCCTTTAAAATTCCAGTGTTTTACAATGTTGTCGTTTTGTCCAAAAATGTTCACCACAGTAAATTTAATATCAGAAAAACCAGTTGTGAAATTTTGATAGTATGCTTTAACAGCTTCAATACCTACCACGTTTTCAGGATGTGATATCAGTGTAATGTCATTCGTAAAATGAGTGTTATTTATAAGGTCTAAATTGGCATCATTAATTACTTTATCCCAAGTTTCGGAATACATTTTAATGTCTTTTTCAAATTTTGAATTATTGCAGGATGCCGTAATTACTGCAATGAATAGGAGGCATAATGTTATTGGATTTTTCATGAGGATGTGTTTTAGAGGGTTTTATATATGGAGTGATACACGAAAGGTTTGTAAATATGTGGTCGCATTTTGAGTTGTACAAAATGTTAGATGCATTGTTTACTAGTAGATTTGTTGAATGGTTGAAAAATATAAAAGAGTAATTTTTCATGAAGTCTTTTTATTAAAATTGATTTAACTAAAAAAAGACTTAGGGGAATGCACTATAATATTAAACAAAATATTAAATTTTAACAAATATTTTGTGTTATAATTAGTAAGAAGGGTGTTTAAATAAAAAATGCTTAACATATGTTAAGCATTTTTTATAATAACTAAGATTTAATTCGGAATTTATTTAACCAATTCCTTTGCTTTTTTAGTAGTGAAATCTACTTCAATTTGGTTGTTTATAATATCATCAAAGGTTTCTCTTTTTCTTATTAAGTGGGCTTTGTTATTGTACCATAAAACTTCTGCAGGTCTAAACCTAGAGTTGTAGTTGCTCGCCATAGAGAAGCAATAAGCACCTGCATTTTTAAAGCATAATACATCATTCTCATTAATCTCATTAATACGGCGGTTATTACCAAAAGTATCTGTTTCACAAATGTAACCTACCACGGTGTAGAAACGCTCACGCCCTTGTGGGTTTGAAATGTTTACAATATCATGATGCGACCCATAAAGCATCGGGCGTATTAAATGGTTAAAACCAGAATCTACTTGAGCAAATACGGTTGAGGTTGTTTGCTTAATGGCATTTACTTTAGTTAAAAAGCTTCCAGATTCGCTCACTAAAAACTTACCTGGCTCGAAAGCAAGGGTTAAATCTTTACCGTACTCTTTACAGAAATCATTGAATTTTTTAGATAATTTTTCGCCTAATTCTTCAATATTCGTTTCAATATCACCTTGTTTGTAAGGGACTTTAAAACCAGAACCAAAATCAATAAAATCTAAATTTTTAAATTGTTTTGCGGTTTCAAATAATATTTCACTCGCATATAAAAACACTTCAATATCTAAAATATCACTACCTGTATGCATGTGTATACCATTAATAGTCATTTTAGTATTTTCAACAATACGTAAAATGTGTGGTATTTGGTGAATAGAGATTCCGAATTTAGAATCGATATGTCCTACGGAAATGTTTGCGTTTCCTCCAGCCATAACATGCGGGTTGATACGAATACAAACCGGTGTTTTTGGGTGTTTAGTTCCAAATTGTTCTAAAATGGAAAGGTTATCAATATTAATTTTAACCCCAAGTTTTGCTGCTTCTTCAATTTCATTTAAAGATACACCATTAGGCGTAAAAATAATTTGTTCTGGTAAAAAACCAGCAGCTAAACCTAATTGCACTTCTTGTATAGAAACGGTGTCTATTCCAGAACCTAACGAGTTAAAAAGTTTTAGTATAGATATATTAGATAATGCCTTAACAGCATAATTTAGTTTAAGATGTTTTACGTTTTTAAAAGCATTCGTAAGTCTTTTGTATTGACTTTCAATCTTTTCGGCATCATAAACATAAACCGGACTCCCAAAATCCTGTGCAATTTTCAGCAATTGATTTTCTAACATAATGTATAATTTTCGTCAAAGATATTTCTTTAGAAGAAATAAAAAAGAAATAAATAAAAAATTAAACAAATTAAACAAAATGTTAATTATTTAACAAATAAAAAAACTTTATTTCTTTATAGATGTTTTAGTAATTAAATATTAGGGTAAGTTATCACTATTATTTACATTTGCGCATCTTAAACTATTTAGCAAATTATGAATTTACACGAATATCAAGGTAAAGAAATATTAAGCAGCTTTGGAGTACGTATCCAACGTGGTATTGTGGCTCAAAATGCACAAGAGGCAGTAACAGCAGCAAAACAACTAACAGCAGAAACTGGTACAAGTTGGTATGTTGTTAAAGCACAAGTTCATGCTGGTGGGCGTGGTAAAGGTGGCGGCGTTAAACTTGCTAAAAACCTTAAAGAAGTAGAAGAAGTTGCAGGAAGCATTATTGGGATGAACCTAGTAACACCTCAAACATCTGCTGCTGGTAAAAAAGTACACCAAGTTTTAGTTGCAGAGGATGTGTATTATCCAGGTGAAACTGAAACAAGTGAGTTTTACATGTCTGTACTTTTAAATAGAGGAACAGGACGTAACATGATCATGTATTCTACCGAAGGTGGTATGGATATTGAAACGGTTGCTGAAGAAACACCTCATTTAATCTTTACTGAAGAAATTGACCCTGCTGTTGGTATTTTACCATTCCAAGCAAGACGTATTGCTTTTAATTTAGGATTGTCTGGTAACGCTTTTAAGGAAATGACAAAGTTTGTTACTAATCTTTATACAGCTTACGTAAAATCTGATTCTTCTTTATTTGAAATCAATCCGGTTTTAAAAACAAGTGATAATAAAATTTTAGCTGTTGATGCTAAAGTAACTATAGATGATAATTCACTTTTTAGACATAAAAACTATGTTGATTTACGTGATGTACGTGAAGAAAGTGCTATTGAAGTAGAAGCAGGAGAACTAGGTTTAAATTATGTTGATTTAGACGGAAATGTGGGATGTATGGTTAACGGAGCTGGTTTAGCAATGGCAACTATGGATTTAATTAAGCATTCAGGTGGTGAGCCAGCTAACTTTTTAGATGTTGGTGGTACTGCAGATGCTGCACGTGTTGAAGCTGCATTTAAAATTATTTTAAAAGATCCAGCTGTAAAAGCAATCTTGATTAATATTTTTGGAGGTATTGTACGTTGTGACCGTGTGGCACAAGGTGTTATTGATGCTTATAAAAACATGGGAACTATTAACGTGCCAATTATTGTACGTTTACAAGGAACCAATGCAGATATCGCTAAAAAACTAATTGACGATTCAGGACTTGATGTAATGAGCGCAACAGAATTCCAAGAAGCTGCAGATAAAGTACAACAAGTATTAGCTTCATAAATTACTGTAAAAACAGAAATTTAAATATAAAAAAAAAGAGCAACATTAATGGTTGCTCTTTTTTTGTGGTTTAGGTTTATTGAAATTTTTATTATTGTCAGGTTTCTTAGAACCTGTATACGGTTTTTTATCAGAGGTTTGGTCTTTTGAACTTTGAGGTTTAGCCGCTTTTGATTTTTTATCCGGCATCGGTCCTCTTAAATGAATAACCAAGCCGTTTAAAAAGTTTCTTAATATTTGGTCGCCACACTCCATATACTTCGGGTGGTCTTCACTTCTAAATAAAGCGCCTAATTCGCTTTTAGAAATTCTGAAGTCTACAAGCTCTAAAATCTTTACAATATCATCATCTCTAAGCTTTAAGGCAACACGTAGTTTTTTTAATGTATCGTTGTTTGTCATAGTAGTAATTTTTAATTTAAATACGGGGTACCGTTTATCGATAATGCATTTAAGAGGTTGCTAAACTAGCGTTTTCGTAATTTTTGGTAAAGATACCCTAAATATTTATTTTGCTTCGGTTAATTTGGGATAATTTTTATTCGCGTAAATAGCTTTAAATCAGTTGTTTATGTTGATTGTGTTTTTGTTGAAAATATAAAATTTAGTATTGAAAAATCATCTTTTTTTTAAATTCAATGTCTATTTTATTGATGAAACAAATAAAATTCACGACCAACTGCGCTAGTGTTTTCGATAAGTTACATAATATCCACGATTATTAAATTACTCTAGTGTGTATCTTTATGTTATAGTTTAATTAATCCCCTAGAACATGATTAATAGAGTAGAAAAATTAAGTCTTCTTTCCGAAATGATAGCCTTCGCGAAGTATGACAAGGACATAAAACATATAGAATATAACTTTTTACTAGGTGTGGCGAAGCAGTTAGAGATTTCGCGTGAAGATTTTGATTATTTAATTGATAATCCTATAAATTATATTCATTTAAAGTCTCATAGTGAACGTATTGTTCAATTTCACAGATTGGTATTATTAATGAATATTGATGGTGATAATGGCGATAATAATTCCAAAAACGTGATCAAGTTGTATAACTTTGGTCTGCGAATGGGTTTGAGCCATGAATCTATTACAAAAGTACTATACTTAATGGATAGTTTTCCTAATAAAATAGTGCCACCAGACGTATTAATAGATATTTTTAAAACACAATATAATTAAATAGAACTGCTAAGTTTTAATTATTAGCGTGTTTTAATAATTTGACCTACATAGGTTATGGAAAAGCTAAAAGTTTACACTTTTAGCTTTTCCATTTTTGTTTGGTAGGCCTTAATTTCGTCGCGTAATTTTGCTGCTACAATAAAGTCTAATGCTTTTGCAGCTTCCTCCATTAATTTACGTTTGTCTCGAATTTTCTTTTCTAATTCAGGTTTCGTTAAATAAGCACTTTCTGGTTCTGCCGCTTTTGCAGCTTCCAATTCATAACTATAACTACTCACAGAGTTTTTTGTAAGTGCGTTGTCTAAACTTTTATTTAAGGCTTTTGGTTTTTGGTTGTGTTTGGTGTTGTATGCTATTTGTTTTTCACGTCTGTAATTCGTTTCGTCTATAGTTTGCTGCATGCTTTTCGTAATTTTATCAGCATACATAATGGCCTTACCATTTAGGTTTCTAGCAGCTCTACCAACCGTTTGGGTAAGTGAACGTGCAGAACGTAAAAAACCTTCTTTATCAGCATCTAAAATGGCTACTAAAGAGACTTCTGGTAAATCTAAACCTTCTCGTAATAAATTTACGCCCACTAGAACGTCAAACAAACCTTTTCGTAAATCTTGCATGATTTCTACGCGTTCCAAAGTATCGACATCACTATGTATATAACGGCAACGAATTTGAATTCTGTCGAGGTACTTCGTTAGTTCTTCTGCCATACGTTTGGTAAGTGTGGTAACCAAAGTGCGTTCATCTTTTTCAACACGTTGTTGAATTTCTTCAATTAAATCATCAATCTGGTTTAAACTAGGTCGAATCTCAATAATAGGATCTAGTAAACCTGTGGGTCTAATCACTTGTTCCACATACACACCGTCAGATTTTTTTAATTCATAATCAGCAGGTGTGGCACTTACATATATAACTTGGTTTTGTATGGCTTCAAATTCTTCAAACTTTAAGGGTCTGTTGTCCATGGCTGCTGGCAGTCTAAAACCGTATTCTACCAAATTCTCTTTTCGGCTTCTATCACCACCATACATCGCGTGAACTTGCGAAATAGTAACGTGACTTTCATCGACCACCATTAAATAATCATCTGGGAAATAATCTAGTAAACAGAAGGGGCGCGTACCAGGTAAACGCCTGTCTAAATAACGCGAGTAGTTCTCAATACCAGAGCAATAACCTAATTCGCGAATCATTTCTAAATCGAATTCGGTACGTTCTTTTAAACGTTTTGCTTCTAAATGTTTACCTATTTCTTTAAAGTAGTCGTGTTGTTTAACTAAATCGTCTTGAATTTCTTTTATGGCACCTTGTAACACATCGGGTGAGGTTACAAACATGTTTGCAGGGTAAATAGTAAGGATCTCGTATTTTTCAACGACTTGATTGGTTTGAATGTTGAAGGATTCCATATCTTCAATTTCATCTCCAAAAAAGTGAATTCTAAAGGCGTCATCGGCGTAACTTGGAAAAATATCAACAGTGTCTCCTTTTATTCTGAAGTTACCATGGTTGAATTCGCCTTCGGTACGTGAGTACAAACTTTGTACTAATTGATGTAGTAATTTGGTTCTAGAAATAACTTGATCTCGTTCGAGAGTGATTACATTTTTTTGAAATTCAACAGGATTTCCAATACCGTAAATACATGAAACCGATGCGACCACTAATACATCGCGACGTCCAGAAAGTAGGGAAGAGGTGGCGCTTAAACGCATCTTCTCAATTTCTTCGTTTATAGATAAATCTTTTTCTATAAAAACGCCCGATACAGGAATGTAAGCTTCCGGTTGGTAATAGTCGTAATACGACACGAAATACTCCACCGCATTATTTGGAAAAAATTGTTTGAATTCTGAATATAATTGTGCCGCCAAGGTTTTATTATGCGCTAAAACTAAGGTGGGTTTTTGTACTTCTTGTATAACGTTGGCTACCGTAAAGGTTTTACCCGAACCGGTGACACCAAGCAGGGTTTGGTATTTTTCGTTGGCATCGATTCCTGAAACGAGTTGTTTTATCGCTTGAGGTTGGTCGCCGGTGGGACTGAATTCGGATTCTATTTTAAACTTCATAATGCTTTGAAATACTTAAAAGTACTAGAATGGACTAAATTACTTAAAGTTGTTGGGATTATAAATTTTAGAAAAGACTTTTTAGAAATCTCCTTTTTTGATGACACAGAATAACCCCTTGAAATTGTGGTCGCTGATGGGCTGCGTTAGGGGTTGTAGTGGCATCCTTTTTAAAACGTAATAGTTACCGTTTTTGGTAGAAGTAAATTTTTTTGATTGCCACGTACTTCACCCAGGTTATTACCTTTTAAAAAGATACAACGGAAAACCCGACCCGCAGGGTAACGCCCAAATATTAATTTATCGTTTTAAAGTAAAGTGCCCCATGTGGGTTCTGCCATCTTCTAAAAATACTTTAAACCAATAATCGTCTGTGGGTAATATGTTGCCGTTTATGGTGCCGTCCCACCCATTGGAAGCTGGGTTTAGTTGCTTTAATAGTTTACCGTAACGGTCGTAAATAAGTATGGATGTGTTTGGTTGTACGATGTTGCTAACTCCAATAAGTTGCCAATAATCGTTAAACCCATCGCCGTTTGGTGTGAAATATTTGGCATGACCTATTACAGAAATATCGAGTGTTGCTACGCCGCAAATACTATCTTCAATGTAAATGGTGTAAAAACCGGGTTTGACGTTGTTGAAGATCGGTTCTGTTTGGTAGTTTATAAATGGAGAACCCACTTCTCTTAATGCAAATTCGTATTCGCCACTGCCTAAATTTGCGGTGCTTATGGTGACTGAATTGTTTTCTGAAAGGTCTACAATGGTAACAGCATCTGTTGTAATATTCGCTTTTTCTGAGGCATCAACAAAAATATCTCTGGATCTGGAACACCCCGTGCCGTCGGTTTTTGTTAGTGTGATGGTGTAGGTTCCTGGAGTTGATACGGTTAAAGTGGATGCGTTTGAAACGATGGTGCCTTCTAAGGTCCATTCGTATGAGAATGATTCTATGATGCTAGCTTCTCTTGGATCTAAAAGAACAGAGAAAGTAGGATCGGAGGAGCATACAATTTGAGGTGTATCTACGGTGAAATCGGGTAATAGGTTTACTCTTAAATCGATGGCAGTAGTTGCTGTACACGTGGTGTTTATAGGGTTTACAACGCGTACATTAATTGTTTGGTTTTCTGAAATTAATGGGTTTGGCAAGGTGGTGCTATTTAGTATGCTGGTGCCCATTTCGTCAATATAATCAAAGAAAATGTCCATACCGGTTTGTGAGCCTAAAATATCATTTTTAAAAGTTGAAGTATTAAAAGGGTACACGCCATCGGTATCTTCATCGCCGCCGTCGCCATCACAAACAATTAAAGGAGCGATGGTGTTTGCAAAAGGGCTTATATCTACAATGAATTTTAAAGTAGTTTCATCATAACACGGGCCGTCTGGTGCTGAAGAGGTATTGTTTGTAACACGAATGGTTATGGTTTTGCTAACCGTTAGATACGGGTTTGGCAGCGGACTTGGTAATGAGTTCCCTAAATCGTCAAAATAGGTTACGGTTACATCTGCAGGGTTTTGTGTTCCTAATACATTACTTTCAATTTGCGAGGTATCAAAAGGGAAGCTGTTGTCATTATCATCATCACATGCTCTCATGTCAGAAAGCGGGTTCGCTACAGGTAAAGCTTCTACAGTTAATAGAATGTGTGGGCCTAAACCTAAGCAATCGTTAGAAATACTGCTGTCTACTCTCACATAGATATACTGTGAATTTGGGTAACCTATATTTCGGTAATTAGAAATATCTGTAATTTCGTTGGTTTCAGCTAAGGCATCGGCTTCATTTCTAAAATAACGGGGTGGAAGTGGATTTTGTCCTGCTGGAATAAAGGTAGAAATACTGGCGTTTGCACTGCTGAAATCGAAAGTAGCGATGCCATCTCTGTCGTTATTATTTGCATTGTCTAGACCGTTAGTATCAAGAAAATCATCACATTGATTAAATGTCATTAAGAAGCTTGAAGGAATGGCTGTTGTTGAAACTAATAGTTGTATTTCTGAAACATTTGCGCAACCTAAATTGTTTTCTATTCGCGCCCAAATAGCGTCTGTATTTATGGTTCTGTTTGTGAATGATGATGGTGTATTGATGTAATCAGGACTTGATATATCTCCAGAATTAGCAGCTAGTTGCGTTGTGAAATAAGTGAATGTTTCGTTGGCAGCATTTGCTGAAATTTTAGTATTCGCTTCTGTTAAGTTGAAAGCACTAAAACCTAAAGTAGACGTGTCATCATCATCACATTGTACCAAAGTTACTGGGCTATTAACAACAGGGCGCGTTAGTACGGTGAGTGCAACTTCACTTGAATAAAGACCACAACCATTTCCTGTTAAATTAAGGAAGGCTCTGTATTTATACGTGTTGTAGGTTATAGGTGTGTTTGAAATAATTAGGTTTGCTGTTTGAGACCCACTGTAAATGACGGTGTTTATTATGGGGTTCCAATTAATTCCATCGGTGCTTACTTCCCATTGAATACTGTCAAATGAGTTTGATACTAAAGAAATGGTCGTATTTGCAAGTTCGCAAACTTCGGTATCTACGGGTTGTGTGGTAATCGAGATGGGGGCGGATACTAAATAATTGCTATGAGGTTGTGTGTAACCATCACTCGCATTGGTAACCCTTCCAGAAGCATCAATAGTCACGGCATTATCGCCTAATAAGGAATCACCATTGGCGTCTGAGAATCCTGCTTCGATAACGTCACTACATAAATCACCATCACTATCGAAATCTATATAGCTGTAAAGTGCATCGCCGTCTAGATTGTTTAGGGTATAGCCAATGGTATTACTATCGGGCGTAGTTTCTGCATTATCATCCCATCCGTTTGTGCCTATAGTAGTGGTTATATTGTCAATAATACCATCAAAATCGCTGTCAGGTAAGCCACTTCCAGATTCCTCTAAATCGTAAATACCGTCGTTGTCGCTATCTAAATCATAAAAATCGGGAACGCCGTCTGTATCAGAATCCAGCGGTGTTGTATTGCTAGTATAAACATCATCTAAACCATTAAAATCGGCATCGACACCAGATAGGGCTACGAAAGCTCCTGTGTTTTCAATAAAATCGGGGATGCCATCGTTATCACTATCTAAATCTAATGAATCGTCAATACCATCCAAATCGGTGTCTTTTTTAAAGCAAGTAACAGATAGTCCGCCTGTAAATATTGAACCTGTGGTTACATTTTCTAGTCTATGTATAAATGTAAAGCCATCAACTTGGTTTGCCAAAAACATATATGGCGTATTCCCAGAAGGTGAAGGGTTTATTTTAAAATGAATTTCAGAACCTGAAATACTAGTAACGCCTGTTTCAAAAATGCCATCAAAATTAGAATCGACTAATAAACGATTATCTGGGTCTAATAAGGTGATGTTTTTATTCACCGGAAGTATACCTACTATAAAATATTCACCAGCAACAGGTATGTGCGTAATAGATTCTTCATACTTCATGTTTACAGGTTCTGTAAACGAAATTTTGTAATTATTTTCGGCACTTGTGCCACTGCTTAAATTACTAGTGAAGCCACCAGAACTATTCCCTGTGAAATAATTAGCGCCTCCTGAATTGTTGAATTCTGTATAGGTGCCCGTTGCAATAGTGTTGTCTCTTGTACTATCTTGAAATATGAGTTCCGGAATATTTATAACGCTTAAATTTAGTGCCGCATCTCCTTTAGATTCTGTGCAGTTTAAAATGCCGTCGTTATCATTATCGATATCTAGATTGTCAATAATACCATCACTATCAATATCATCTGGGCATGTACTTACGGGTATTTCAACAGATTCTAACTCTTCACCGGTACATGCAATAACACCTATAAGTTTGTATTTACCAGGAATTGTTGGCGTGATTTGTGGGGTGTTAATCATGAGGTCAACAAAACCCGAACCGCTTCCGTCATCCAATAACCACTTAAAACTATCAAAATTTTGAGTATTAGCAGCAGATAAAGTGACGTTAGGAATACAATTTCCTAGAGTGATAAATTGGGCATCAAAATTGATTTCTGGAGGCGAAGGGAAACCAGAATAAAAACTTCCAGAAGTTGCAGCGCCGTTATAGTTGAAATAGGCACAATAGAGCTCATCGGTACTTTGAACAGAGATGTTGCCTAAAAGGTTTGTTACTTTATAAGTGACATAATTAGTGTTCCCACTAACCGTGCTCGGTCCAATGGTTGAAAAACTAGAAATAGGTGAATTGTTAATTGTTACTGTGGCGCCAACCTTGGTTACTATGGAAATACCACCAGAATAGATCGTGTTCCCAATGGATTGAATCTGAGCAATGTTGTCTAGATTACCTCGTGTTTCACAGCTTAAAGGTGGTACAAAAAACATGCCTTGGTTTGCTTCACTGGTTGTGGCCCCAACTCCTTGATATGCAAAAACAGGTTGAGAGGTTTGTACATACATGTTACCATTGGCATTGTATTGGTTGCCTTCAATTAAGTAATAGTCTCCAGCATTAATGGTAGCTGTTACCGTGTTTCCGTTAATACTTATCGTTGTATTATCGGTGTGGGCTACTATTAGTACATTTTCCCATCCATTTTGTCCACCACCTTTTACAAAAATATATTCGGTACCTACTTTATCAAGCCCCACAATTTGGTCTATACCATAATCTCTTGCGTTACCATTATGGAAACTACCATTTGCAGAACCACAGTTTACAACAATTGATTTATCTGAAGTAACCAAACAACCAATTAAACCATCTCGGTTAACCGTAGATCTGATGCTGTTGGTGGCAAGTGTATAACTTTCGCCTTTATTTAGCGTGATAACTACTGGAGTTGCTCCTGTATAGTTTTCTATAATTAATCCAGCAGGTAAATCGCTAAAAGTAACTACTGTGTTGTCTTCCGTAGCCATCACAGAAACAAAGTTCAAGTAATTGTCTTGAGGGTTTTCATTGGTGAAACTACCAATTCTAAATATTGTACCTAAAGCAGCAGAGCCTTTGCTTACCAATGCACCGGCTTGAGACCCCGCATTAATACGCGCGGAAACATACACGAGACCTTCAGATTCAACAATGTAGCCTTTGTTTGTTTTAACGGTACTTGTCTCATTAACATTTACAAATAGCTGTGTGTTTCTGCCAGAACCAATAGTGTATGTGAAAGGTGTGGTTTTAGAAACCGTTCCTGTAATGTAACCCGCAGTACCTAAACCAATAGGCTTTATAGTAAAACTAATAGCAGATACACTTGGTGTTGAAATATAGATATAATGGTCTTCTGGTTGTGATGAGTTTGATCCAGACTCGGTTACAGGTGGTATATAATGTGTTTTACTTAATTGGGAGAATGCTAACTGACTAACAAATATGAATAGTAAAAGAAGGAATTGATTGATATATTTTGGAATATGCATTTTCAAATTAATTAAGCATTTTTTAGTTTAGATGTCTCAATTTTGGGCAAAAACTAAAGTATGCTATTTTAATTAAAATAGACTTGGGAAATTATAAAAGGTTTAATGCTTTAAGATGAAGGGGTCATTTATTCGTTAACAAACAAGGTTTTTAGCGTTTTAGGGCAAAATGGCCTTTAATATTAAACGGATTTCCGTTTTGAATAACTTGGGCTACAAACCAATAATCGTCTGAAGGCATGTTTTCACCATTGTAAGTTCCATTCCATCCCATTGCTGTGTGCGGTAAGGTTTTTAGTAGTTTACCGTATCGGTTATAAATATAAACTATGGTTCCTGGTAGTTGATTGACACCAACGATGTGCCAAGTGTCAAACGTGCCATCGTTATTGGGTGTGAAAAACTTAGGAATGTCTATAACAACCACTTCGGTGGTAACATCTTCACAACCATTTAAGTCGCGTATAGTTACAATATGAAGACCAAAGGTGACATTCTCAAACACATTGGAAGTTTGTGGTTCGCCATCGTCTAAAATAAAAACGTAATCACCAATACCACTAATATTAACCGTAATACTATTCGGGTCGGCAAAATCGACCGTGGTTGTAAAGTTTAAATTAGCGTCTTCAGATTCTATTACGGTGAATGTTTTTGTATATGAACAATCAGCCGAAGTTAAGTGCGGTGTGGTGGCAGTCACCCAATAATCGCCAATTTGTGAAGGGTCGGTTAATAGAATTTGTGATGTTCTTGCTCCGGTAGACCATAAATAGGTGTCGTTCGGGTTTCCTGTGTAAGCATCAATAACCAAAGGTAGGTTGTTAATACACATAGGTATTACATCGTCTAATGATATAATAGGAAGTGGGTTTACTACGGTGGAAAATTGAGTGATGTCGTAGCAGCCTGTTGTGTTGTTTTCTATTCTAGCATAAATAATTTCACCATTAAAAGCGGCGTGTAAGTTGCCTAAGGCATCAGTGCCTGCTTCCGCATTATCTAAATCATTATAATAACTAATGCTGTGTTGGTTTGGGTTTTGTGTACCTAAAATATAGTTTGCTGTAACCGATAAGTTGAATTCGAAAAATCCATCAAAATCATCATCACAAGAAATTAAATTAGGAGTTGAATTGGCAACTGGATTTGGATTTATTTGCAGATTAAATTCTTGAACAATGAAACATGCTGTTGTGTCATCTGAAACTCTCGCATAAATAATGTGATTACTTGCTGTATAATTGTAGGTGTTCGCTAAAGGATTTGTATTGGTATCCGCATCATTTTGTGAATCGAAATAGGTAATGGTAACGCCATTAGTGTCATTCACAAATATGGTATTTACCAAGGTTAAATCGTACGTGTTCGTATCATTATCACAGATTTCAATAGTGCCAATAGTATTTGTTGGAGGTGGTAAATTCACAATAAGTTCTAAAGGGATGACGCTGTAACAACCTGTTAAAGTATTGGCTACTTTGATATAAACGGTTTTTGAATTAGAATCATAAGCCGATGGGTTTGTAATTTCATTTGAATTATCTAAACCATCATTTGGGTTGATATCATTAATGGTTTCAAAGTAATTGGTAATTAGGTTGCCTTGAACTCGGTCATTTATTTCAAAATCGGCCAATTCTAAGTTGAAGGTGGTAACGCCATTATAATCGGCATCGCACTCAACTAAAGGGGTAGATACTTCTGTAATGTCTGGCGCTGCAATAATGTTTATACCCAATTCTTCAATAACAAAACATAATGAATTGCTACTCTCAATTCGAACATAAATGGTTTGTGGGTTAGTAGCATTGGTATATTGCTCAGGTAATGGATTGATATTCATTTCCGCCCGTTGGCGTGTGCCGTGAAAGGAAATGTTTAAATTATCAGTAGAACCTTGGCCAATTTCTGTTCTTTTTAGACTTAAATCGAACACATTTATACCATCGTTACTTTTATCATCACAAACTAAATAATCTTCAATGGCATTATAAACGGGGTCTGGCGCTACTTGTATTATAAATGAAGAGGTGCCAAAACAATTTGCATCGGTAATATTTTCAACCCTTACGTATATTGTTTGTGGACTTGATGTGTTTTGATAAATCGCGTTTTTGTCGATTGCTGAAGTAAAGGCTGCATCTTCAAAATAAAATACTTCTTTTCCTGATTGACCGTTTAGAATTTCAGCATCTTTTTCAGATAATAAAAAGTCTGCAAAAAAGTCACCGTCTTCTTCACAGACCTGGTATTCGCTTATTACCGGAAAGTCTGGAAGTGTATTAACAATGACCTCGAAAAACTCAATAGAAAAACAGCCCGTGTTCGATATACCATCTTCAACGCGAATGTATATGGTTTGTGTATTTGAATTGTAAGCTGTTAAATCTGAATTTGGAATGGCGTTAGAATTTGTGTTGGCATCATCAATTGACGTGTGAACACTAATGTTAACACCGGATCGACTTGCGACTGCTTCATCAATTTTATTGTTAAGGTTGATGATAGAAAATCCATCTAAATCGTCATCACAAATAATAATATCTGAAGGCGTTGTAGTTGCAGGAGCTACTAATATCTCAATATCAAAAGAGTTTACTGTGTAACAACCTGTGGTGATGTTTTCAATACGTGCAAATATAGTTTCAACCGAATTCGAATTGGTGTAAAAAGGCGGAAGCTGTGGTGAATTCACTTGTGCATCTGCATCGCTAGCAAAATAAGATACGCTGAAATTTGAATTACCATTGGTAACAATATCATCTAACGAATGTAAGTCTATTTCTACAATGCCATCATTGTCCGTGTCACAATAAGGCAACGGCGCTGCTGGTTGAAATAATAGAATTGGATTTACTAAAAGAGTGATTTCTGAGACTTCAGAACAACCGCTATCTGTGTTTACAATTCGTATGTATAATAATTTCGGACTTAAAGCACTATATAAAACGTTTTTAGGTATTGGGTTTATATTAGCGTCTCTGTCTTCCTCCGTTTCGAAAAAAGTTACTTCAATTGGAAAAGGTAATTCGTTTGCAACTTCAGATTCTACTGTGAAAAGGTTGAAGTCTAAAGTGTCTGTATTATCATCATTATTGTCGCATAATGCGTAATCGCCCGTATTTGTTGCTGTTAATAATAGGTTGGAGTGAATTTCTAATGGAACGATAGACGCACAACCCGTACTATCATCTTCCACCCTTACGTAAATGGTTTGTTCTTCTGGATTTACATTTTGATAATTAGTAGGGTCTGCAATAGGGTTAGTACCTGATTGGGCATCATCAAAACTTTCATGAAACGTGGAGGTAACATTGGTTAATCCTGCTTCAATATCGCTTATAACTTCAGTTAAATCGAAACTAGCAAAGCCATCATGGTCGGCATCACAGGCATCTAAATACCGGGTGTCTCTGTCTAAAATGGGACTTACACTCACATTAACCTCTAAAGTAGTGGTGTTTATACAACCGGTTTGCGTATTCATAATACGTGGGTACACCGTACTTGTTGGTGTTGCTGTATTAATGTAAGGTGATGGTATGGGGTTGTTTCCGGAATTAGCATCAGCAGGCGTGTAATGATAGGAAACGGCTAAGTTTGATTGTCCTGCAGTAATTTCATCATCTTTTTCATCTAAATACACAACGGCGTAACCATCAGGAAAATCGTCATTATCACAAACCTCTAAAGGGGTAGGAGCAACAATATTTGGGACTTGATTCACTATTAAATTAAAAGTGGTGTACGAAAAACAATTACTGTCTAAATCGTCAATTCGAACATAAATAGTTTGAGGGTTTGAAGAATTAGGGATGGGTGTAATAATTTCATTAATATTACTTCTAGCCTCTAAATCGGAATAGTGGTAACTAAATGTATAATTGCTAAAAGGAATATTGGCAGCTAGTTCCGAATTTTTAGTTGTAAGGTCGAATATCTCGATACCGTCTGCACTCGCGTCATCACACAATTGGTAATTGGTTATGGCATCTATAGGTTCTTCGGTATTAAGAATTACTACAATTTCATCTTCTTCAACGCAATTATTTCCATTTAAAGATACTGTTACTTCTACTCTATAAGTTCCATTTTGAGTTACATCTAAGGTAGAATTTACTGCGGTAGTTATGATGTTGTTGTCTAAATACCATTGGTAAAAGGCTGAAGGGTTTTCTATATCGGCATCTAAGGTTACTAAACTCGCACAAGTTGTAATGTCTTCACCTAGGTCTAGAATTTTAAAACTATCGCCTTCAATAAAAACAGCTGAATCTGATTGGAAATCCGTTTGATCTGCAATAATTAATTTAATATGGTATTGTACATAAGGCGTAATAGTTGCCGATGCTGTTAAAACGGTTGTTCTACCATTGTAATTGGTGTCTCCAACATTATAACCATCAAAGTATTGTGGGTTTTGGGCGGAACAAACACCGAAAATTTCGTCGTGAATGGTATTGGTATTCACAGGTGTTGTAGTACCTGGAACTAAAGCGATGTTTTGATAAGGTCCTGGACTGCCAGTTTCTTTTATAAGAAATACAAAGCCATCTGAAAATTGACACGGGTTGATACCAAAATACTCTTCAGAAGCTAATAAATAATTAAATTGAAGCTGGTTAGAAATGGAAACAATATCAAATTCTATTGAGGTCGCATTAACAGTGTTATTAATACCTAAAGCGGTTTCTAAATCAGGATCGGTTCCCCAATTTGAAGAGCCTTCGCTTAAAGTAGGTGAAGTGGCACCATTACCACCAGAAGTCGCATTTCCTGTTGAAAGCATGATACCGTTTTGAAACGGAAAATTAGAACTTCCTCTTTCAAAATAGGCGTAACTTGAAAATCCACTCGCGGTTCCATTTACAGACGATGTGATGTTTGTAATATCAACACAACTATTTTGCACTAAATTATCTTCAATAAGTTGTTGTAAACCAACGGTGTCATCTACAGTTATTTGCTGAGAAAACATGAGGTTGTAGCTACAAAAAAGTAGGGTAAAAATAAGGGAATTATGTAGGCTTCTTTTCACTTTGCTTTATTTGGGTAAAAAACGTGCGAATGCTAAATTTTATATGGCGAAAAATAGGTAAATTTCAGATGAAATGCAAAAAAAATAGGACGAAACGCTTGTTTTTATTGTTTTAAAGCAGAAGTCTATCGTTTTAAGGAAAAATGATTCTTAAATATACGACCATCTTGTAGCTCAACAGAAAACCAATAGTCATCTACCGGTAATTCTTTTCCATTAAATAAACCATTCCAACCTTCTTCTAAAGGTTTTATTTGTTTGATTAATTTTCCAAATCTATCAAAGATAAGAATTTTTGTATTAGGCTGAAACATTTTGGAAACCCCATATACTTGCCAGGTATCGTTATAACCATCGCCATTTGGAGTGAAAACTTTAGGGAAACCAATAACAGAAATTTTGTCGTTTACAATACCACAGTCGTTTTTTACGTCTTTAACAGATATCGTGTAGATGCCTGGTTTCACATTTTCAAAGAGATTGCTTGTTTGAAAATTGGCATAAACGTTATTATTCTCATCGAGTAGTCGGTATTCATAGGTGCCTTCACCAG
Source organism: Mariniflexile sp. AS56 (assembly GCF_030552475.1). GTDB lineage: Bacteria > Bacteroidota > Bacteroidia > Flavobacteriales > Flavobacteriaceae > Mariniflexile. The sequence goes on from NZ_JAUPED010000003.1 coordinate 60,793, forward strand.
AAACAAGTACGGTAACGGTATTGTTTTGAGTCACATCTTTTATGACAACGTCTCCAATAGTCGCAATATTTGAGGGGTTAACTGTAACCACGCGTTCTTTACTACAGCCATTAGCATTACTTACGATTACACTATAGCTTCCTGTTTCATTGACTTGAATTTGATAGCTAGTTTCTCCTGTAGACCATTGGTAAGTGTAGTTGTTAGGCGAATCGTTAAGCATACCAGCATCGATAGTAACTGTTTCAGGGAATTTATTTAAACAATAAAACAGACTGTCTTCTGTTTGAATAATTGGTAATTTATTAATCGTTAATATAACCTTATTAATACCAAAACAGCTGTTGTCATTTTCCACACGGGCGTAAATGGTTTCAGAGTAGGGTGTCTTATTTGTATAGGAAATAGCTAATTTGTTTTGTTCTAAAAGAGCGTCTTCAAAGGTTTTGTAATACGTAATGTTGTATATGAAATTGTAGCTAGCCTGCATTTCCGTAGTAATAGTATCTAGATTAAACACGTTAATACCATCTTCAGAACCCAGCTCATCGCATAGCGGAGTTGGTGTGAAATCGGCTATTTGCGAAGTGGTTACGTTTAGTGTTAATATGGAAGTGCTTGAGCAGCCCGTTTTTGTGTTTAATACGCTCACATACACAGGTTGTGGCGCATCAGAATTGTAATTATACGCCTTGGTGTTCGTTATTTCATCTGTTCTAGCAGCATCGGTGTAAAATATAACAGACAATGTTGGGTCGTTTCCGGTTAAGTATGTTGTCGCTTCGTTTAGGTTGAATCTTGTAAATCCGCCAGCAACACCATCTTCATCACATTGACTCAGGGTGTAATTGTTGGCCGCGGGGTTTTCGTTATAAGTAACATAGGCAACACCTTCAAAAGTACTATCACATTCACCGGTATTGGGGTCTATAAAAACTTTATAGAATCCATCTTCAACAACTTCTAACTCATTGGTAGAGTTAGTCAGCGGTTCATCATTACGCGTCCAGCTATAAGTGGCGCCTGGAATAACATCAGATTTTAATGTAAAAATGTCTCCTTCACATAAAAGGAGTTCCGTACTACTTGAATTATTTCCTATAATATCAATTTTTTCGGAAAAAAACGAGGTTATAAAAGGAGGCAGGCCTTGTCTTGCATTTCTGCTTAAACGAAAGCTATTATTTGTGTAATTACAGGCTGCTCCAATATTGTTGGGAGCGTTTATAACTGATAAATAAGGTGTGCCTTGGCCATAGGTGTCATTCATGGAACGGTATATTTTTCCATTGGGGCCCAATTGCAAGCCGCCGCGGTAGGTAATTCTACTGTCAATTACAATTTCACTGCTGCTTATATTTGGAGCTGTTAAGTTGTATTGTAATAAAGCACCATACTGGGCATTCGGGTTATTGGTATTATCTCGGTCTGTTTCGAAATAACTTGTTATATATAGTAATTGGTTGTTTTGAGAAAATTCAACACCGTATGAAATTTGTGGTTTTGTATTGTTAAGCGAAAAACCAATATTAATACGTCTTTCATTCGCTATTGTTCCGGTGTCTTTATCAAAATCATAAATATATAAACCAGAAGTTGCATTTGATGAAACTAGTTTTGTCCCATCTGGGGATAATTTTAAATAACCTCGTGAATCTTCAGTAAATGTGGAGAAAGTTGAAACTACAGGGGTTGTGTTTAACCCTGTGCTACTAACTTCATAAGCAAAAAAGCTGTTGTTAAAACCGGCCTCAAATGGGCCGTAGGTGATAACCCATATGGATTGACTCACACAATCTTTTACCACCGCTGTAACTTTTTCCGAAGTGAAATCGAGTAAATTGTTGTTTTTAACGGTGATATTTCCTAAGCCACCTTCTAATGTTAAATCGACAATAGAATAGTTGAATCCGAAATCTGGATCGTTATTTACAGTAGTGTCTACCGTGAATATATAGTAAATAGTCGGGTCTTTTGGTTTAGGTACAACAATGGCCGATTGCGTACTTGATGAATCTCCAAATAAGCCAAAACCATTTGGCATTATGCTGTGGTTTTTATTCCAAACGGTAACACCATCGGTGTAAAATAATAGATTTCCATTAGCATCTGAAATGGTTGTACAACCTTCTATGGTACTTAATTTTCCGTCTGTTATTTCTGTAACCGATCCATCGGCATTAAAGCGAATTCCCGCATTGTCACCAAAGTACCAATTGGAAGCTTCTTTTTGGCCAAAGCATAGAATACTACTGGCAAATATTAAAATTAATAAGGTCTTTTTCATTTATACATAGCAAAGCTATCAAAGATATCATAAATCGCGCTTTTTTAATAATCTGTACGATAAAAAGATGAATAAGGCTGTCCAAGCCAATACGATGGCTATTTCATACCAATGTACGGCATAATCATAGGTTAAATTTGCTTTGTCGGGAAATTTTGTCATGGCAATACGTTGGAAAGGTTGGTCTATAAGTTTGTACATAGACTTTAAAGGAAAGAAGTTTTGAATTTTTTCTGCAGTACTAGCATCAAATTTCCATGCCATGATTCCAAAAAGGATCCATTCTAAAATAAATAGAATGAATAAAAAAGCTAAGGCAAACGCGGAACGTTTTACTAGCATTCCGAAAAATAAACATAAACTAAAAAAGCCGACGAGCTTAATAAAATAAGCCACCAAAAAATTAGTTTCACTAAGTATAATGAAGGCTTCGTTATAGCTGGAGTAATACATGCCAATACAAAACGAGATAAGAGTAATTAACACCGTAGAAACGAATGAGAAAAACACAATGGTGTAAAATTTAGAAAGTATAAATTCCTTTTTACTTAAACCATCAATAAGGTTTTGTTTCAGGGTTTTGTTACTGTATTCGTTTCCAATCATGCTTACTACGACAATGGCAAAAAAGAATTTGAATTGTGAGGCAAAAAAGGTAGTAATGTGCCAAATTATAGGGAAATTGAATATGCCTAATTCACCTAATTCTAAGGTGAAAAAACCGAAAATATTTATTTTTAAGGATGATAATAAGATTACAAAAAACGGTAAAATGAAGGAGATGAATATGAGTATTTTACTGGTTCTATTTAGTAAAAGTTTTTGTAGCTCTAAATTTAAAAGTCGTAACATGTGGTTGGTATTAGTGGGTATCTGTTAATTGCAAAAACTGTTCTTCTAAACTTTCTTTACGTTGTACTAAATGGGTGAGTATAATGCCTTTTTCAAACAGGAGTTTGTTGAAATCTTCAGATTTCATAGGTTCATTTAAAAAAGCAGTGACCAGGTTGTCTTGTACTTTTATTTTTCCGAAGGTAGGGTAGTTTTCTAAAAGCTTTACTAAACCTTCTTGATCATTACATTTTAATTCGAAAAAACCGTGGCTGGAAATCATTTCATCGACTCTGCCAGAATATAGTTTTTCGCCTTTTCTAAGTACCACTACATGTGAACAGACTTTTTCTACTTCATCTAATAAGTGAGATGCTAATAAAATAGTGGTGCCTTTGGTCGCAATTTGTTTTATAATTTCACGTATTTGGTGAATACCTTGTGGGTCTAAACCATTAGTAGGTTCGTCTAGAATTAAAATTTCTGGATCGTTAAGAAGGGCAGAGGCGATGGCTAAACGTTGTTTCATACCCAGCGAATAGGTGCTAAATTTGCTGTTTTTTCGTTCTAAAAGAGCCACAACTTCTAGTTTTTCATCAATTTTACTGAAATCGACATTCTTAATTTTACAAACTAATTTTAAATTTTGGGCAGCCGTCATGTACGGGTAAAAGTTGGGGCGTTCTATAATGGCGCCTACTTTTTTTAAAGCATCGTGCGTGGTTGTGTTACCGTTAAACCATTTAAAATCGCCTTGAGTTTTGTTAACTACGTTTAAAACAATGCCTAAGGTGGTCGATTTTCCGCTGCCATTTGGTCCTAAAATGCCATATACATTGCCTTTGTTTATGGTGAATGATAGGTCTTTTACAGCTGTTAAAAATCCAAATTTTTTGGTGAGATTGGTAATGGTTAGTATGGGTTCCACAATGATTATGTTTTGTTCAGAACGTGAATTCTGTTTAGTTCGCTTTAAAGTAGGACGATTGTTTGTCTGATTTGTTACATGTTAAAAAAAATAACTATATTTTGTGATGCGTTAGGGATAGCAACGGAAATCCTTTTGGTGAGGCACGAACAAAAAGATTGCAGTGAATAGCCCGACCCTTGTGGTAACGCCCTAAAAAACGCTATTTTTGATTAACTTTATATGCTATGGACGATTTAATAATTTCTAAGAAAAAACCATCTTTCCCAATAAAACCGAAGTTACACGAGTACCTTTCTGAATATAATAGGAATATAAAAATCCCTATTTTTTATGATGATTTATTGCGTTTTCAAGGGTCTATTGTGGTTTATGATAAGGAGGATAATGATACACTTTGGATACGGGTGTACTATAATGAGTTTGAAAGACAGGAAATTGAGTTGTCGTTGAAGAAAGTTTACACCATTTTACACTCCGATGGAAACGAAAATACCATCCCTTTTTTAAGTGTAGATGCGATTGATTTTTGCACGTTTGGAAACTCGAAACCTTTCAGGATAAAAATCCGAAATATTTTAAATGATAATTTTACCTATTTCTATATTAAAACGGCCGATGCGTCTCGGGTTTATGGTTTGGAATTAGAGCATATGTTGTCGCCGTATAATTTGAATTTTTTGGTTTATAAGGACACTTTAATTGAAGAGCATATTGCGGGTATTCCGGGAGATGAGTTTATTAAGAATTTTTTACCGAAGTGTGATAAGTCTGAAAAATCGCAAATAGCGAAGGAGTTTGTGAAATTTAACGAACGTTGTATGATCAGGCTTTTGGGCGATATGCGTTCGTATAATTACGTGATTGTACCAACCCACGATTTTGATCACGTGGTGTATAAAATTAGAGCCATTGATTTTGATCAACAATCATACGAAGGGAAGTTTAATGTTTACAGACCTCAGTTTTTTAAGGAAAATTTAAAAATGGTAGAATTGGTATCTGAAACCTTTCAAAAGTTATCGATAGACCAATATAAAATTGAAGAGCGTTCTATTTTAGTGAAACGTCTAAAAAGTTTTCATGGAAGAATTGATGAACTTGTAGATTGTATGGTAAATGACGTGATTTCTAAAACAGCCAACATTGATTTGCTAAAAGGAAAAATATTTGAGTATACTTTAGATGCTGAGTTTATGGAATGCCAATCTATGGGACAAATTCTAAAGAAATCTTTAGAATTTTTAACCCAAAATTATGAAAATATAAACCCTGCTAACTTTAGGTAAAGTGGGGTTAATTCCAGTTTTCGTCGAAATCTAAACCGTCGTAATCTTCTACGTCTAGGTCGTCATCAAACTCGTTGAAATCGTCAAAATCATCGTCAGATTCGAAGATTTTTTCTGGTGCTTCATCCGGTATTTGCCCATGTACAAACATTAAGTTAGGGTAATCGACACCTTGAGTTTCTTCAACAATTTCAGCTAATTCCACGTAAAATGTCCACATGCTTAAAAAGTCGTACACATAAATAAGTCGTGTTTGTTTATCGTGAACCACATCGTTAATAGCCGTTTCGCTCATTAAACGTGCTGAAGCATCTTCACTTAAATCAAATAATGATATTTCTTCACCTTGATCCCATTGAATATTACTTAAATAAAAGGACGCCATTTCGGTACCATCGAAGCCAAAAGATTGGGTGATGATGTTATGTAAATCTTCAAGCGTATCGGTTTCACGAATTTCTAAATCGCGAAAAACGTCGTCATCAACGTCATTGTCAAGTATTACTCTAAATCTGTAAATCATGGAAAAAAAATATTTTGCAAAGGTATGTTTTTTAAAACTATTTTGAAAAGCGATGTAAGGTAAATGTCATGGCACTTAATAATAAAAAAGCACCTATTTGATGTGCTACACCTAGCCATAGTGGAACTTGTAAAATAATGGTAAAAACACCTAAAACAAATTGAGCAAACACCAAAATTATTAAGGCGTTAATCCCTTTTTGTTGTTGTGTTGTTAATGACAGTGTTCTAGATTTTCTCCAAATAAGAAATATGAAAAACACGACTAAATAAGCCGTTGTACGGTGTATAAACTGAATGCCGCTTGGGTTTTCTATAAAGTTTTTGTAAAATGGTTCTAGTGTGTAGGCTGTAAAATGAATAAATTCGCCCTCATTCATCAATGGCCAATGGTTGTGTAATAAACCGGCTTTTAAACCTGCCACAAATGCGCCATAAATAATTTGAAAAATGAGCACAACGTAACTTATTATAATAAGTTTTCTGATGGGTTTGTTGGCTGGTTTTCGGTGTGGAAACATCAAGTCTAGTGCCACCCAAAGTGTTGCTGCAAATGTTAGAAAAGCCGTTGTTAAGTGGGCGGCGAGTCTAAAATGGCTAACATCTGGCATGTCTACTAAGCCACTTTTCACCATATACCAGCCTAAAAAACCTTGAAAACCCCCAAGACCAAGCAAAACCATGCATTTTAATATGGTTTTTTTAGTAAGTTGTTTTCGTAGTAAAAAGTAAATGAACGGAATAATAAATACCAAGCCAATAAAGCGACCAATAACGCGGTGTAACCACTCCCAGAAATAGATGCTTTTAAAATCGTCTAAACCAAAGTGGTTGTTAAGTTTCTGGTATTCAGGGAACTGTTTGTATAAGTCGAAGGCCGCTTGCCATTCTTGTTCGCCTATTGGCGGAATAGTGCCAGAAATTAATTTGTAATTAGAAATTGATAAGCCCGAATCGGTTAACCGGGTTATACCGCCAATTATAACCATTATAAAAAGTAGTAGGCATCCGGTTAATAACCAATAGATGACTTTTTTGTTGTCTTTGTTCATGCTAGTCACGAATACACGAATTGTTTTAATTGTTAATTTTTAACCCGAGTCTCTTACCCTCCTTCAACATCAATTGGTAAGCTGCTTCATGCTCATTTGGTATCTCTCCTTCCAGAATGGCTTCCTTGATGGTTTCCTTAATAATGCCAATTTCTTTTGAAGGTTTTAAGTTGAACGTTTCCATAATTTCTTCACCAGAAATGGGAGGTTGAAAATTTCTTACCTGGTCGCGTTCTTCAACTTCTATAATTTTATCACGAACAATTTTAAAATTGTTGTGGTATTTATTGAACTTTTTAGGGTTTTTTGTAGTGATATCGGCTTCACAAAGCGTCATTAAATCGTCTACAAAATCGCCTGCGTCAAACACCAGTCTGCGAACTGCAGAATCTGTAACTTCATCGTTGGCTAATACAATAGGGCGCGAACTCATCAATACCATTTTCTGAGTAAATTTCATTTTCTCATTCAAAGGCATTTTTAGACGTTTGAATAATCGATAAACCATTTTGGAGCCTTCAAACTCATGGCCATGAAAGGTCCAACCTACTTTTTTACTGAATTTTTTAGTTGGTGCTTTTCCAATATCGTGCAGTAAAGCAGCCCAACGTAACCAAACGTCGTTTGTATTTTTTGCAATATTATCAACCACTTCTAATGTGTGATAAAAATTGTCTTTATGGCGCTGTCCTTCCACTTCATCAATACCTTTTAAGGCAATAAGTTCGGGTAGGATATGTTTTAAAAGATTGGTGCGTTCCAGAAGCAAAAATCCAATGGACGGGGTCTCGCTTTCAAGAATTTTATTAAGTTCTACAACAATACGCTCGTTGGTTATTATTCTAATTCTATCAGAATTTCTCGTAATGGCATCTAAAGAACTTTGCTCAATCGTAAAATTTAATTGGGTTGCAAAGCGAATGGCACGCATCATGCGTAACGGGTCGTCACTATAGGTGATATCTGGGTTTAATGGGGTGCGAATTATTTTGTTTTCTAAATCTTCAACGCCATTAAAAGGGTCTAGTAAATTACCGAAATTAGATGCACTTAAATCTAAAGCCATGGCATTTATACTGAAGTCGCGACGGTTTTGGTCGTCTTGAAGGGTGCCATTTTCAACCGCAGGGTTTCTGCTGTCTTCGGTGTACGATTCTTTTCGTGCTCCAACAAATTCAACTTCAATATCATCATAACGAAGCATGGCAGTGCCATAGGTTTTAAAAACCTGTACTTTTGGTTTTGTTGGTAGGTTTTTAGCAACTTGTTTGGCGAGTTTTATACCGTCGCCAATAGCAACCACATCAATATCTTTAGCAGTGCCGCGTTTTAATATAAAATCGCGTACAAAACCGCCAATAACGTAGCTGTCTAAGCCTAATTCTTTAGCAGATTGGGAAATTGTTTTAAAAATATTGTGGTGTAATGCTTCTTTGTAATTCATTGATGATATTTCAATACTCGAAAGTCAAATTCCAAGAAAAATGACCACCGAAATTGGAGTTTTACGCTCGTATTATTTTCACAACCCCACTATTGCTTAATTTAATAATAGATGATGGTTTGTTGCAAATTTTTTCGTGCTGCAAATTTACAACATAGTCTACACCTTTTAAAACCTCTTGTTGTATTTCTTTAAATGAATTTGGTGTAGGGTAACCACTTATGTTGGCAGATGTAGAAACAATTGCGCCATTTAATTTTCTTGAAAGTTGAAAGCAAAATTCGTCATCAGGGATTCTAATGGCAATGGTGCCGTCTTCAGCAATTAAATTGGGTGCTAAATTACGGGCGTCATCATAAATAATGGTTGTTGGTTTATCTGTAATATCAATAATATCTAAAGCTACTTGGGGTATTTCTTTTATATACTTTTGTAGCATTCTATCATCGGCAACTAAACATATTAATGCTTTGCTGTCTATACGTTGTTTTAGAGCGTATACTTTTTTTACGGCTTCGGCATTTGTGGCGTCACAGCCAATGCCCCAAACAGTATCGGTAGGGTAAAGTATCAGCCCGCCTTCTTTTAAAACTTGAAATGCTTTGTTAAGTTCTTGGTGCATAGGGTTCTCTTTTTTTTGACAAAATTAACATTACTTTTGTTGATTACTCAACAACTTTGTAATTTGCTGTCAAAATAATTCTAATTTTTAATAATGTTTAGAAGACCATATGTTTTTGTTAGTAGGAAGTTCAGGCAGTTATTTAAAGATTACTATAAGAAAAAAGATATTGCTCTTTTAGGAGATAAAAACTTTGTAATAGTTTCTAATAATTGCTGGGGAGGCTCCTTGTACCAGTGGTATAATAGGCCTTATAACACTCCATTTGTAGGTTTGTTTATTTGTGGTGATTGTTTTGTGAAACTGCTTTCAAATTTTGAACATTATATGAGTCAAGATTTACAGTTTATAAAAGAAACGAAGTATCCTTTAAAAAATGTAACCTATCCTATTGGTTTATTGGATGATATTGAAATTCATTTTCAACACTATCTTTCTGAGGATGAGGCTAAAATTAAATGGAAAAGAAGGACGGAGCGGATGCTAGAAGAAACCAATTTTGATAACTATTTTTTTAAAATTTCAGATAAAGAACAAGTCACTAAGAATAATATAGTTGAGTTTCACAAGCTTCCATTTAGAAATAAAATATCTTTTTCTTTAAATAGATGTGAAGAGATACCTGATGCGTATCATATTAAAGTTGAAGAATCTCATAAGAATAATAAATTTTGTGTGCCTAACGGAAAGAAACTTTTTAAAATAACCTATTTGTACTTAAATTTAAACAGTTGGCTTACGCGCTAAATATTAATGAATTTAATGCTGCTATTCTTAAGTTTTCAAAATTTCAAAACTATCTTTGCAACATTAATAAAGGTAATAGGACACTGTAATATCGTTGAATGAAAGAAATTAAAGTTTTTAATAGTGGTTTGGAAGATGCGTTTACAACGAAACTAACGAAGGTGATCCGTAATTTCGATTCGTATGAAGGTGGGGTAGGTGATAGGAATGTTATTAAAATTATAGAGCTAGACCAACTAAAATTAAATATTAAGGCCTTTAAAATTCCGAATGTCGTAAATAAAATAGTTTATAATTTTTTCAGGAAAAGTAAAGCACAACGCTCATTCGAGTATGCTAATAAACTTCTGGAGTTGGGAGTTGGGACACCAAAACCCATAGCGTATTTTGAGTATAAATCTCCTTTTACTTTTAAACAGAGTTTTTATGTAAGTGAACAATTGGACTGTGATATGACCTATCGTGAACTTACCAAAGATTTCACCATCCCCAATTACGATGCTATTTTAAGAGCCTTTACAAGATTTACCTATTCTTTGCACGAAAAGGGAATTCATTTTTTAGACCATTCACCTGGAAACACCTTGATTAAGAAGAATGATACTGGTTATAATTTTTATTTAGTGGATTTGAACAGAATGGATTTTGGCCCATTAGATTTTGAAACGCGCATTAAAAACTTTTCTCGCTTAACCATTCATAAGTCTATGGTAGAAGTGATGAGTGATGAATATGCGAAATGTACAGGCGAGGATTATGATAAGATTTTCAATTTAATGTGGCATGAAACAGAAACGTTTCAATATAAATTCCACAGAAAAAAACGTTTAAAAAAGAAGTTGAAGATTAAGAAAAACTAATTATATAAGTTCTTAAGTTTTTGATACCTGTAGTAAACACCATAGGCACTAAGGTAGCATAAGGTGAAGCCTTCTTTCCCGTCAAGAATCCCTAATCGCAGAAAATAATTAACTATAAACTTATAAAGCGGCCGGACATAAAAATGAAAAAAATGAGGTTTTTTACCCTTATTATATAATTCTAAAGCCTTTAAAGAGGCGTAATGTTCCATTTTAGCTTTGTAATGTGCAGCACTATCAAAGGAATAATGAATCATTTTGTTTTTTAGCAGTTTACTTACTCCTGTTATTTTAGGCTGTTCATGTACTATTTTGTCATCATAATATTGAACTGAACCTTTTTTGAATAAACGGTATGTTTTATCCGTTTGAAATCCACTAAACCGTATTCTTTTTTGTTTGAAGAAAAAGATGCGTCTAAACATAAAGGCAACAAATTCTTGCGGATTGTTTATTTCAGAAAGTATTTCGTTTTCAAGTTTTGGTGTAATACGTTCATCAGCATCAATAAACAAAATCCAATCGTGTGAGGCTTTTTCAATGGCGAAATTCCGTTGATCGGCAAAATTATTGAAAGCTCGTTGAATAGTAGTTATATTTTCAAATTTAGAAAGTATTTCAAAAGTACCATCAGTACTAAAGGAATCTATAACAATAATTTCATCTGCAAAATCTATGTTCTTTATAACAGCTTCAATATGTTTAACTTCATTGAAAGTTATAATTAAGGCAGATATTTTAGGTGAATTTGTCACTGTTGCTTTTTGAAAATTTAAAGAAGGTGTAAGTGGTTTTTCGGGTTGTTTATTGGTTTTGAATAAAAGTAATATTGTAAAATAATTACAGCCTTAAAAGTTAACTTGGTGCTTGAAAGCGCAAATATATAGTATTTAAGTGTTTTTTAGGAAGTAAAACGGTTTAATAAGCGAGATGTGTGGTTCTTCGTTTTATGATATAAATATTGGTATTTTTTTTAGTATTACACGTTCTTTTCATAATTTGCCATACTATTATAAATTCACATTTCAATAAATAATTATGTCTGAAATATCAGTAATCATAAGTACGTACAATGCTGAAGCTTGGTTAGAAAAAGTGCTTTGGGGCTATAGTTGTCAGACTTTTAAAGATTTTGAAATTGTACTAGCCGACGATGGTTCGGGGCCGAAAACAAAAGATTTAATAGATGATTTTGTTAAAAACACAGGTTTGAAAATAAACCATGTTTGGCAGGAAGATGACGGTTTTCAAAAATCTAGAATCTTAAATAAGGCTATTGTGGCTTGTAGTTCCGATTATATTGTAATGAGTGATGGGGATTGTATTCCACGTGCCGATTTTCTAGAAATTCACCAAAATAATAAGGAAAAAGGCTATTTTTTATCGGGTGGCTATTTTATGCTACCCATGGATATTTCTCAAAAAATTGATAAAAACGATATTATTTCCGGTAACTGTTTTAGCTTAAAATGGTTGAAAAGTAATGGCTTAGAAGGTTCTTTTAAAAATAATAAACTTACAGCAAAAGGAACTATCTCTAAATTATTGAATAGGTTAACACCTACTAATCCCAGTTGGAACGGGCATAATGCGTCTGGCTGGAAGCAAGATATCGTGGCTATTAATGGGTTTGATGAGCGTATGCAATATGGAGGTCAAGACCGTGAGTTAGGAGAGCGATTAACCAATTATGGTATTAAATCGAAACAGATTCGTTACAGTGCCATTTGTATACATTTAGACCATAAACGCGGCTATAAAACACCAGAATCTATCGCGAAAAATCAAGCTATAAGAAAACATACAAGAACATCTAAAACACCTTGGACAGCTTTTGGGATAAAAAAAGATTAGGAATTTATAAAGTCAATATATTTTTTTTGTTGCACTTTATAATCCATCATTTTGTTGAGGATAAAATCAGTATCTTTTTCTGTTTGAAGATTGTTGCTTAATAATTTTGATAAACCTTCAGAGGAATCATAAAACAGTGTGTTTTCTTCTAAATCTTTGATAATGTTTAATTTGGATGGGGCAATAAGTCGTTTGTCCAATCCGAAGGCTAAATTCAAAACACCACTAATTTTATATTTTAAATACGAATTATCGTTTAATTGAAGATTCGCTAAAATATAATCGGAAGCTTTTAAGTAAGAAAAAAACAAATCGTTTTCAACAAAAGCATCAAAAGTTATAAAATTGGTTTTTAAACCATGTTTGGAAAGAAGTTCAAGAAAGACTTCACCATCCTTAGGAATAGCATTTATTTTACCAAGAATTATAAACTTTAAATGGCTCGAATTGGTTGTTTTTAATAAACTTTCAATAACAATACTATAATCTCTTCTTTTAAAATTAACCTCACCAGGTATGCTAATCCATATCTCGTTTGTAGGTTTGTTAACTTGGCAGGTTTTGTAATCAGGAAAAAAGATAGGGTAATAACTGTTTAGCCTAATTTCAGTATTTTTAATAGGGTGAGAACTTAAAAGAAAATCATTAAGCACAAAATATTTTTTAATTTTTATGTTAAGTAACTTCTGGGAAAAGCTACCTCCCATTTTTTTTAAGTTGTGAATAGTACCTATACATTCCACATCACTAAATTTTAATAGAAGTGTGATGAAAATTATGGTTTTAGAAGAACTAGCCGTATTAAAAATGATTTTATCAAATTTTTTCTGAACGATAAATCGATAAAGTTTAAACAAAAGAAAAAGCTTCTTTATAAAAGAAAAAGAAGCTTTTTTGTCATAATAATAAGTTTCATCTATAAGATGAGAATATGATGCCGTTAGATTTTTAGATTTCGGATTGATTATCAAAGTAACCTTTGAGTGGTCCGTTTTTAAAAATTTAACTTGGCTGTAAATACACTCCTGATGATAATTGTTGAATTCTATCAGAGCTACATTCATATTTTTATTTTTTAAACCGCCACATCGTTTTCACGAAGCGCATTGTTTAGAGATGTTTTCTTATCGGTACTTTCTTTACGTTTTCCAATAATTAAGGCACAAGGTACTTGGTATTCACCTGCAGCAAATTTTTTGGTATAACTTCCAGGAATCACTACCGAACGAGCAGGTACACGACCTTTCATTTCAATAGGAGTATCTCCAGTAACGTCAATTATTTTAGTACTCATGGTTAATACCACGTTAGCACCTAAAACAGCCTCGGTTTCAACACGTACACCTTCAACCACAATACATCTAGAACCAACAAAAACGTTGTCTTCAATAATTACTGGAGCCGCTTGTAATGGTTCTAAAACGCCACCAATACCAACACCACCAGATAAGTGAACGTTTTTACCAATTTGTGCACAACTTCCAACGGTAGCCCAAGTATCAACCATAGTTCCTTCATCAACGTAAGCACCAATGTTTACATAACTAGGCATTAAAATAGTGCCTCGTGAAATATAAGCACCATGTCTTGCAACAGCATGAGGGACTACACGAATTCCTTTTTCAGCATATCCTTTTTTTAATGGAATTTTATCATGAAATTCTAATGGGCCACATTCAATGGTTTCCATTTTTTGAATAGGAAAATATAAAACAACGGCTTTTTTCACCCATTCATTCACTTGCCATCCACCTTCTACAGGTTCTGCAACTCTTAATTCTCCTTTATCTAACAAATCGACAACCTGTCTAATAGCAGAAGTTGTTTTCTCTTCTTTTAAAAGATCTCTATTGTCCCAAGCTTGTTCTATGGTTTGTCTTAATTCGGTCATTTTATGTTTTAATTTTTGGCAAATATAATACCTATCTGTCAAAAAACAGGAATGAAATAGCTTTTAATGCGAAATGAGAATTCTGTTAATTGCTGTCGTTGAACGGTTCTAATCTGTATTTGAGTGGTGTATTTTAGCTTTTAAAAAGGGAAATAAGCAGATAAACGGCATTTTACGTGTATTTGGTCTATTGAAAGATGCGTTTTGTCTTTTGGTCGTCAAAAACAGGTCACTCCACTGCTAAACGAGAATACAAGTTAGTTAACTAATTAATTGTGTGTTAGGCTTAAAGAGGTCATATATTTGAATCATCAAACAAGGATAAACACATGAAAACAAACTTTTACATATTATTAATTTTCTTATTAGCTTTCAGTTTTGGAAATGCGCAAAGCACTACTGAGGTTGTAACTGTTGAAATTAGTAATACTGTTTCTGTTTCTGAGGATGATAAACAAGTTACTGTTGAAACTGTAACTAACATTGAAAACGAAGCTGTTTTAATTGATGCTTCTCAAGTTAAAGAATCTGTTGCTCGTACTAATAGCGATATTAAACTTTACTTAAACCATGTTAGAAATGTAGATAACTTAGATTTATTATTTCCTAAAATGAATAAAGCTGTAAAAGCTTAATTAAAAAGAGTTCATATTCAAATATTACATAAGGTTAAATTATAAAAAGGCTTTCTTGAAAAAGAAGGCCTTTTTGTATTTATTGCTTTATTTTTGTCTCAAATAAATTATATGGCACGTATTTTAGCAATCGATTATGGGATGAAACGCACGGGTTTGGCAGTAACCGATGCTTTACAAATTATAGCATCTGGACTGACTACTGTTAATACTAAAGAATTGCTTGCCTATTTAAAGGAGTATACTAGCAAAGAACCTGTCGAACTATTTATTGTAGGTGAGCCAAAACAAATGGATAATACCGCCTCAGAAAGTGAAGCGTTAATTGTGCCCTTTTTGCAAAAGTTACAAAAACAATTTCCAAATATTCCTATTCAACGTGTCGATGAACGCTTTACTTCTAAAATGGCGTTTCAAACAATGATAGATAGTGGTTTGAAAAAGAACCAACGAAAAAACAAAGCGCTGGTTGACGAAATTAGTGCAACTCTTATTTTACAAAGCTATTTGTATTCAAAGTAATTAGAATTTTCAAAAGAATAAATTCCGTTTAATACAATCCATATATTATAAGAATTGTATTTTTGCAGTTAATAACAGAAATTACAACCATGATTTTACCCATTGTAGCCTATGGCGACCCTGTTCTAAAAAAAGTAGGAGTCGATATCAATAAAGAATATCCAAAACTTGATATTCTGCTAGAAAACATGTTCGAAACCATGTACAATGCTTCTGGCGTTGGTTTGGCGGCACCTCAAATAGGTTTAGCAATTCGATTGTTTATTGTAGATGCAACTCCATTTGCAGATGATGAAGATTTAACCGAAGCCGAACAAAAACTATTAGAAGGGTTTAAACGGGTATTCATAAATGCTAAAATTACTAAAGAAGAAGGTGATGAATGGGTGTTTAACGAAGGGTGTTTAAGTATTCCAGATGTGCGTGAAGATGTTTTTAGAAAGTCTACAATAACTATGGAGTATCTGGATGAAAATTTCGAACCACATACAGAAGTTTTCGATGGTTTAGTGGCGCGTGTTATACAACATGAGTACGACCATATTGAAGGTGTTTTGTTTACTGATAAGCTATCAAGTTTGAAAAAACGCTTAATAAAAGGGAAGCTTGGTAACATATCTAAAGGAAAGATAGATGTGGATTACCGCATGCGTTTTCCAGACCAAAAAAAGAAACGATAATATTTGCAAGGCAGTATTAAACAGTTGATATTTGCCCTTCTAAAAAAAATAATTTATGAGCTTAGAGAAAGTTATAGCTATTACAGGAAAACCAGGATTGTATAAGTTAATTGCACAAACTCGTGGTGGTTTTGTAGCAGAATCGTTAATAGATAAAAAAAGAATGTCTGTTAATATTCAGCAAAATGTAAGCGTTTTAAGTGAAATAGCTATTTATACTTTAACCGAAGAAGTGCCCTTAAGAGAGGTGTTGAAAAGCATCAAGAAAAAAGAAAACGGCGGAGCAACTTCAGTAAAAGCTAAAGATGGTAAAGATAAATTGGAAGAATATTTCTTTGAGATTTTACCAGATTACGATGAAGACCGTGTATATGCGAGCGATATCAAGAAAGTAATACAATGGTATAACTTATTGTTAGAACATAATATGTTAGATTTAGAAGAGGATTCTGAAGCTAAAACAGAGGACGTTAAAAGCGAAGAGGCATAAAAATCTTTTTGTTTTGTTAGATATAAGGCATAGTTTCGACATAGAGACTATGCCTTTTTTAATGAATATATATGAAGTTAAGTAAATCAAAAATAAAGAACATCCTTTTTATAATTGTTCTTGTGGTTTTAATTATTCCGCAAACAAGAAAACCTGTTCAGGTCGCACTGCATAAAGTTATCGCCTTTATAAAACCAGTAAGTGTGCAGGAAGATACATTGGAAAAGATTACAGACTATAATTGGAAGTTAAAAGACGGTAGCAATACGGTTTTTAATTTCGAATCGGCCAAGGGGCAAGTGGTTCTTATCAATTTTTGGGCAACTTGGTGTCCGCCCTGTATAGCAGAAATGCCGAGTATGCAAGCGTTGTATAATGATTATGGAGATAAGATCGTGTTCCTGTTTGTTACAAACGAATGGTTTAGTGAGGTCGATCCGTTTTTAGCTAAAAATAATTATACGTTTAAAGCACACCGGCCAGCGGAAGGTTATCCTGAATTTTTTAATATTTCAAGCATTCCAAGAACCTTTTTAATAGATAAGGAAGGTCATGTTGTTATAGATGAAAATGGCGCTTTGAATTGGAATAGTGATAAGATTAGAAGTACTATTGATGGTTTGTTGAAATAATTTAAATCAATTGTGCTGCTGCTTGCGTTCGTTTTTTATTAAATTTATTCAGAATTATAAAGAACGATAACGTGAACATAGTAGTTTTAGATGGGTTTACTTTAAACCCCGGAGATTTAAGTTGGGAGGGCCTGAAGCAATTAGGCGATTTTAAAGTGTTTGATCGCACAGATTTTGAGCACAAAGCAGTCGTAGAGGCTATTGGTAATGCCGAAATTGTATTCACGAACAAAGTTCCTATTCCTAAAGAAGTGATCACGCAAGCGCCTAACCTTAAATATATAGGTGTATTGGCAACGGGCTATAATGTTGTTGATGTGGAAGTGGCACGCGATTTAAATATTCTGGTAACCAATGTTCCGAATTATGGAACTACGGCGGTGGCTCAGTTTACTATGGGTTTGTTGTTAGAAATGTGTCATCATATCGGTGATCATAATAATGCGGTTAAGGAAGGTGCGTGGACAAAATCATTAGACTTTTGTTTTTGGAATACACCACTTATAGAGCTTGCAGGTAAAACCATAGGTATCATTGGTTTTGGTCGCATTGGGCAAGCGACTGCGAAAATGGCTCAAGCGTTTGGGATGACTGTTTTGGCAAATAACAGAAGTAAAGATTATTCATTAGAAAGTGATACTTGTCGCTATGCGGAATTGGATGAGTTATTTGAAAAATCGGATATTATTAGTTTGCATTGCCCATTAATTGAAAGTACTGCTGGCATCATCAATAAACAGAATATTTCTAAAATGAAAGAGGGCGTTCTAATTATTAATACCTCTAGAGGTGGGTTAATAATTGAAGAAGACTTAAAAGAGGCGCTTGATGCTGGAATTGTAGCTGGTGCTGCTGTTGATGTTGTGTCCTCGGAACCCATAAAAGCAGATAACCCCTTGTTAAGTGCTAAAAACTGCATCATGACACCACATATTGCTTGGGCGTCTAAGGAAGCAAGAATGCGCTTGATGGCTATTGTAGTTGATAATCTAAAAGCTTATTTGGATGGAAATCCAAAAAACGAGGTAAACCCTTAGCGTGATTTTGGTTTTTCGATAGTTTGTATCACAAATAGATTCAATAGAATAAGTGTAAAGGCATAAACGGAATCTTCAACGGGAATGGTGAACAGTCGTATGTTTAAGTTTTCGGTGTTGTTATACCAAACCACTTCATCGGTTATGAAGCTGCCTGTTAAAACGCCATTCACTATAAAAAAAGGAATAAGCATTACTAAGAAGGTGAGCAGGTAGGACTGTAATAACTCAGGTTTCTTGTTAACTACTAGAAGCGTTAAAATGGTTGCAAGCGTGAAGTTTACAAACGTATACCATTTATCATAATTATAGATTGAAATGATTAAAAAGCTAAGTATCAGTATGTAACTTATTAATTTTGTAGCACCGCTACCTAATTTTAAATTGGGGAAATAATGCAACAGGGCATAGTGTGTAAATACGCAGGCATACGGAATGCATATGAAAAACAACCACTCTTCAATAGGTAAGCTGAATAAAGTATAACCCAGGAAATAGTCAGAATTAAAGCCCCATATGCGATTCAGGGTGAAAAACACATCCCAAGGAATAAAAATAGACATACTTATTAAAATACCTATGGCTAAAGATTTCCAATGGGAATAGAATTTTAATTTCGGGTGAAAACTATAAATAAAAGGAATTGAAAAAGAGCCTAAATTTAATAGCAGATATAAATAAGTCATCTGCATTATTTTTTAAAATATTTAAAAGGCACGAAAAGCATCCCGAAACATTCTCCGTCTTCTTTATTAATATGTTTATGGTGCATTTTATGTGCACGTCTTACGCCTTTAGCATACCAGTTATTAGCATTTCTAAACAATTTAAAACGTTGGTGTATAAAAATATCGTGTACTAAAAAATAAGATAAGCCATAAGCGAAAATCCCAACACCTATAGGGAGTCCAGCCCAAAATATATCGTGTTTCCATAATAAAAAACAAGTAATACTTACTACGGCGTAGAAAACAAAAAAAGCATCGTTACGTTCAAACCAGCTATCGTGGTCTTTTTTATGGTGGTCTTTATGTAGGTTCCATAAAAAACCATGCATTACGTATTTATGGGTAAACCACGCCATAAACTCCATAAAGCAGTAGGTTGCTAAAAATATAAGGATCCAAAGTACTGTTTGCATGCTATAAATTTACATTATATTTAATTGATACTTCACATAGCTGCGCATTAAGAGCTCTATCTTTTTTGGGTTTGAAACGCGTATTCTTGCATTTCTTATTTGTAATGCAGGTGTTTTTTTAAGCTTTTTTAAGAGTTGTGAATAGTATCTGTAAGCCATAAAAACTCCGAATTTAGCCTCAATAGGTAGTTTTTTTATGCCACTCAAACCTTTTTCAAAATCGTGTTCAATGTCGGTTATAATCTGTTGTTTGGAAGCTTCATCTAAACTATTCAAATTAACATTTGGGAAATAACTTCGGTTTAAACCATCAAAATCTGCTTTTAAATCTCTTAAAAAGTTAACCTTTTGAAACGCAGAACCCAGAGCCATAGCGGTTTCTTTTAGTTCGTTGTATTTAGTAGTATCGCCCTTAACAAATACCTTTAGGCACATAAGGCCAACCACATCGGCAGAGCCATAAATATAATTTTTATACTCTTCGTTGGTTAAGTAGGTGTTTTTGTGTAAATCAAGACGCATGCTTTTCATGAAGGCATCGACTAATGATTTGTCTATATTATATTTGTGATAGGTATATTGAAAGGCGTTTAAAATGGGGTTTAAACTTATTTTATCCTTCAAGGCGTGTTCTAAATCTTTAGAAAACCTATCAAAAAGTGTTTCTTTATCATATTCGTGAAAAGAATCGACAATTTCATCGGCAAACCTTACAAAGCCATAAATGTTATAAATATCACTTCTTATAGATGTGTAAAGCATTTTAGTAGCTAAAGAAAACGATGTGCTATATGTTTTTGTTACAGTTTTACTGCAACTGTATGAAACAGTGTCGAAAAGTGATTTCATGGGCTAAAAGTTTAATTACTTGTATGGTGATGCTTTTTTACTAAATCTGCTACTAATTTTCCTGATATAAGCGATGGTGGTACGCCAGGGCCAGGAACTGTTAACTGTCCTGTAAAAAATAAACCGCCAACCTTTTTACTTTTTAATTTAGGTCTTAAAAAGGCTGTTTGTGTTAGTGTATTTGCCATACCGTAGGCATTTCCTTTATATGAATTGTAATCTTTTATAAAATCGTTAAGGCAAAAGCTTTCCTTAAAGATAACATGTTTTAGGGCATTTTGGGATGTTAAATTTTCAAAACGTTCTAAAATTTTGTAAAAATAGAGGTCTCTTAATTCGGGAGTGTCTTCCAAACCAGGGGCTAGTGGAATTAAAAAGATACCTGCTTCTTTACCTTCAGGGGCGGTGCTATCATCTGTTTTACTAGGAAAGCTGGCGTAAAATAAAGGGTCTTCCGGCCATCTGGGGTGGTCGTAAATAGCTTCGGCGTGTACATCAAAATCAACATCAAAAAATAAGGTGTGATGATTTACGTTTTTCAGTTTCGTATCAAACCCTACATAAAATAATAGGGAAGAGGGTGCAAAGGTTTTTTTCTCCCAATAGCATTCTGAGTATTGTTTGTATTCTATATCGAGTAAGGTTTCGGTGTGATGGTAATCTGCACCGCTAACTATAATGTCACTTTTATATGTCACTCCGTTTGAAATAATACCAATTGCTTTTCCGGTATCTACGATAATTTTATCTACAGGGTTTTCAGTTTTAATGGTGACGCCTAGTTCTATGGCTAAAGCTTCTATGGCCAATATTACTTGGTACATGCCTTTTTTAGGGTGAAAGGTGCCAAGACCAAAATCGGCATAATTCATAAAACTATAAAAGGATGGGGTGTCGCTAGGTTTTGCGCCTAAAAACAAAACTGGGAATTCTAGAATTTTTACAAGCCTTTCGTTTTTAAATTCTCTGCGAACATCTCTTTTTATGGTGCTAAAAAATTGGTTTAGTTTTTTTATGGTTTTGGGTGTAACCAGTTCTAAAGGGGAAACGCCAGGGTTGTAAACCAAATCTTTAATAGCAATGTCATAATTGCTTTTGGCTTTTTCTATAAAGGTGTTTAACTTTCTAGAGCTGCCTTTTTCTTCAGCTTCAAAGGCTGTCTTTATTTTTTCAAGTGTATCTTCTATGGTAATGAAATCGTCTTTACCAAAGTAAACGCTGTAGGCGGGGTTTAATTTTTCTAAAGTATAATAATCGGAAGGTTTTTTATTGAAGTCTGAAAAAAAGCGCTCAAAAACATCGGGCATCCAATACCAAGTAGGGCCAATATCAAACGTGAACCCGTATTTTTTAAGTTGCCTGGCGCGACCACCAATGGTTTTGTTTTTTTCAAAAATGGTGACCTCATAACCTGCTTTAGCTAAATAGCATGCCGCAGACAGAGATGCGAACCCTGAACCTATAATACTTACTGATTTTTTCATATTGTTTAACAAATATGGTTTAAAGTTAAACAAAATATGAAGTTAATCATAAATCTTTAACGAAATTTTCTAAAGACTTGTAAATGGTTATGTTTTCTGGGAGTTCTAAATTGGTGTAATTAACCAGTTTTTGACCAAATAACCAGAGTTTAGAGTTGCTGTCTTTTAAAAGTAAATGATTAAAATCTTCTATATAAGAACTTATGTTTTCTTCTTCGGGGTAAATGGTGAAGTAAGATATGAAGTAAATGTTAGAATAAAAATTGAAAATATCTTTTAAATTTTTCTTGGGAACACTTTCACCTAAAAAGATGGTGTGGAAGCCTTTTTCTTTTAATTGGTAATTAATAAAGAGTAAACCAATTTCGTGTATTTCGTATTCTGGTAAAAATAACACAAAGGTTTTGGTGCTTGGGTGTGGTGCTACATTTTCAAGAAGTTCAATTTGAAGTAAGATCTTTTGTTTAATCAGAACAGCTAAAAAATGCTCGTGTGCCGGTGTAATGGTGTTGGTTTGCCATAATAAACCAATATCATTAAGTAAGGGGAAAAAAACGGTGTATACTATATCTGTGAACGACTTGGTTTTTATTATGGTGTTGAAGGTCGTTTTAAAAAGACCTTCATCAAAATTGAACATAGCCAATTTAAAATCGTTAATTGCAAAGTTCTCGGGGTTCGATTTAATAGCTATTTCTTTAACCAATAAAGGTATTTCCTCTTCTGTAAAGTTTGCTATTTTCGAAATTTTATAGCCATTATTGTTTAAGTAAGCAATGTTTAATAACTTTTGAAGACTCGGAATGCTGTAATGTCTAATATTGGTATCGGTTCTATTTGGGCTAAGTAGGTTATATCGTTTTTCCCAAATACGTATGGTATGTGCCTTGATGCCAGAGAGGTTTTCTAGATCTTTTATGCTGAAGGTTGACTTAATATTGTTCATCAATAGGGACTTAATGTTAAACAAAAGTAAGTCAATCCATTGATTAAATCAATGTTTATGGTGATTTTAACTTCTAAAAGTAATTAAAAGTGCGCACGAGAAGATTCGAACTTCCACATTCTAAGCGAATACCAGCCCCTCAAGCTGGCGCGTCTACCAATTCCGCCACGTGCGCATGCTGTGTACATATAAATAGGAAGCTTTGCTTTTACATGGTAGTGTAAATATGCTGGAATTAGCTTCGTTTAATTATGTTCAAGTAACTTAGGAAGGCAAATATAGTAATTTGTACTGCTATTCTATTTATAATTTTTTTGAATGCTTGTTTTTTATTTTGATAGCCCTTGAGAGAAATAGTATGTGTATTTTAAGTTTTAAAGCGTTATTTGTACGTTTAATAAGTGTGTTTTATGCTTTTTTGTACCTGTTATAACTTGTTAATGCTCTAATTTGTGCTTAAACTGGCGGTTCGTCGACTGTTCGTTAGTTGGTACTAATGTTACGTTTTTACACACATCTTCAATAAATTACCATTCATCGACACTCTCTTTTGGTTTCATCGTTTATTGATAATTTAAACTAGATATAGGTTGTAAATTTACACCAGTAATGAAGCTAAAGCGCTGAATTATAAAGTTTAACCCTTAAAAATTTTATCATGTCTAATTTAATCCTTCTTTTATTATTTGCTTTAATAACATATGTTATCTTCTTTATTGAAAAAGACGCTCTTATATTAGATTTTTCAGAGATATCTTTTTTTAATGAAACATTTGAAAACGGAGACGAGACTAAAAATCGTGATTTATTTAAAACGGCACCGGGTAAAACAAGTATCGCTACTATTACTGAAGAGGTTTTAGTTTCTAACCCAAAAATGGTTCAAACAGTAATCCCAACTATAGAAAATTCAAAAATTAAAGCGTTAAGACAAGAACTTAATATTAACTTAATGCATTTAGAGTATACAATCTCTTTTGAAGATCAATTAGCAGACCTTGCTTCTAAAGATAGAGTGTCATTAGAGCGTTTACAAGAGTATGCAGTTGCTAAGCAAGAATTACAATTAAAAATTATTGAATTAACCCAAACCATCTCTTACTACCAATCAGAAAAAATCAACTTGTGTTAAGATTATTAAACAAATACATTAATTAAAATTTAACTAATACTCCCCGAATAACACTCTAAGTAAAGTCTCCCAAGTAACCTTTTAAAAATTATCTACTAGTAATCCCTTAAAATAACTGTATTTATTATCTCTTATTTATTATAATTCAGTAATCAAAATAAACGACTTCAAACCTCATACATCGGCATCTTTCTTTCATTCGTCGATACAAAACTGCTCCTTAAACGAAATTAACCACATTTTTAGCTTAAATTAGTGCAACTTTACTCTGCTGTGCAGCAGTAGTAATTTAACTTAAGCATTAAGCCAACCAGCTACCTATCGGTACTCTCAATTTATTAATCGATGGTGATCATTTTTTATCGATAGATAAGGTGTTAGTATACTAATTTAATGCATGTTTAAAATGAAATTAATAGCACTAATCAAAATTAAATGTCAAGTAAATTATCAATCCTGTTCATAGAAGACGATCTGGTCGAGACCATGAAAATGAATAGAACCGTAAGTAGGTTAGGCCCTTTTTATGATATTCAAGAAGCAAAGAATGGAGAGGAAGCCTTAAGGATTTTAAACCTTAAAAAAAATCTTCCAGATATCATTTTATTAGATTTAAATATGCCTAAAATAAATGGCATCGAATTTTTAAGAATTTTAAAAAATGATAAACAACTTAAATACATTCCCACTATTATTCTAACAACATCGAATAACAAAAGGGATGTTTTGGAATGTTATAAAATAGGTATTGCAGGGTATATTTTAAAACCTTTGAAGTATGAAGATTATGTTTCGAAGTTAGAAAAAGTGTTGGCCTATTGGCGTGTAAATGAATTAATAAAAGCATAATATGAAAGGTATTGTTTTTACAGAATTTTTAGAATTAGTTGAACAAAAGTTTGGGTTAGAAATGGTTGATGAAATCATAGAGCAATCTAATTTACCATCAAAAGGAGTTTATACTTCGATAGGTTCTTATGAGTTTTCTGAGATGCTTTCGTTACTAAAACAATTAAGTGAAAAAACGAATATAAGTATTGATGATTTGCTTTTAGTTTATGCCGAACATTTTTTCAGTGTTTTAGTGTCAACATATCCAACGGTTATAGAAAACTATAAAGACCCTATAGAGATGTTAGCATCCATAGAAGATCATATTCATTTTGAAGTTCGTAAAATATACCCAGATGCCGAGTTGCCAAGCTTTGAGATTCAGGATAAAACAGAAAATTCATTAGTTATGATATACAAATCAAGTCGTGCCATGTACTATTTTGGTCTTGGGTTAATGAATAAAACCTTTGAACACTTTAATTCGAGCGCCGAGATTATCATGGAAAAATTAAAGGAAGATGGCACCGAAGTGAAATTTATTATTACTAAAAATTAATGAGCGATAAACGGGTCGAAATATTAGAACGTGCTAGGTTACGAGAAAAGTTGGCTAGAAAACAGGCCGAAAAAGTTCTTGAAGACAAAGCCTTCGAGCTTCATAATTTAACTGGAAAATTAAAAGAAAGTAATAACCAGCTTGAAAGCCTACTAGCCAAAAAGAATTTGCAGTTAGAAGGTGTTTTCAGAAACATTGCCGATGCCTATTGTGTGGCCGATATGTATGGTAATGTGCTAGAAATGAATAAAGCTAGTTATAATATTTTAGATTGTGACTCTGAAGACAAATGTAGAAATATAAATTTAATAGATTTTGTACATCCCGAGGATGCATCGCATCTTCTTACCGTATTTCATAGGCTTAAAAAACACGGGGAATTTAAAGATTTAAAAATAAGAATAATTTCTAATAATAGGGTAACCAAACATGTCCATATTAATGCCAGTGTTATTTTAAATGATAAAGGTAAGCCCATTGCCATTCAGGGCATTGCCAGAGATATTACGAGTGAATTTAAAACGCAAAAAAACCTTGTAAAATCTGAAAACAGATTAAAAGCGCTTATTTTAAATTTAGATTGTGGTATTTTGTTGGAAGATGAAAATTGTAATATTATAGTTACTAATAGGAAGTACTGCGATCTATTTGAAATACATGAAATACCGGAAGTGCTTCAAGGAGAACATTGTTCTTTTAGAACGGACCAGACAAAATTGTATTTTGAGTGTCCAGAAGAGCACGTGTCTAGAATGCAAGCTATAGTCTGTGACCGTGAAGAGGTGTTGGGTGAAGAGTTGAAAATGGTAAATGGAAAAATTCTAGAACGCGATTTTATACCTATTTATGAGAATGAAAATTATAAAGGCCATCTTTGGAGTTATAGAGATGTAACATTGAGTCGAAACTATTCCAAGAATTTAGAAATTGAAAAACAGAAATACAGTGGCATTATAGCCAATATGAATTTAGGGCTGGTTGAGGTTGATAATAATAGTAAAGTAGCTTTAGTTAATCAAAGTTTTTCTGATATAACGGGTTATTCTGAAAAAGAATTAATAGGTAAGGATGCTCTAGGAGTTCTTATTCCAGATGCTGACAAAGAGTTTATGACTGCCGTCCGTACTGAAACTAGAACAGGGAAATCTCAATCTTTTGAGATGCGCATGTGCAATAAAGAGGGGCACATACGAACCGTTATTACAAGTACAGCTCCTAATTATGATTACAATGGAAAAGTTGTTGGTTCTATAGGAGTAATCTTGGATATTACTGAACAAACCCGAATTAAAGATCAATTAATTGAACAAAAAAAACAACTGGATTTAATTGTTCAAAACTCTCCAGTTGGGATAGGTTTATTTAAAAAATCGGGAGATGGTTTGTTAATGGTTAACAAATCGTTTTGTGATATGTTTGGCTACACAGAAGATGAGTTATTAAATAAAGTTATAGATCACGATCCCACACATCCTGACGACCTAGAAGTTTCTAATAAATTGAGAAAACAACTTCAAAATGGGGAAATTGACAATTATGCTGTAGAAAAGCGCTATATAAAAAGAGATGGTTCCATTATTTGGGCAAAATCAAATTTTAATGCTATAAAAGATAGTAAAGGTTTTATAAAAAATCAAGTGGCTATAATAGAGGATATCACTGCAGAACGGGAGAAAACCTTGATGCTAGAAACCATTAATAATGTGGCCAAATCTATTTTAGGTAAAATTGATATTTACGAAATAGCTTGGGAAGTAACGCATAACATTACCAGGTATTTAGATTCTAACGACTGTGTAATTTACTTGGTTGATAAGGATTCTCAAGTTTTACGGCAAATAGCGGCTTACGGAAATAAAATTAATGAAAACCGTGAGGTTGTAAATCATCTAGAAATACCTGTAGGTGAGGGTCTTGTGGGCTATGTAGCGCAAAATGGAAGGCCTTTAGTTATAGGGGATACGTCTTTAGATAAACGTTATATTCAAGATGATGAATTTTGTTACTCTGAAATTACGGTACCCATTATTAATGATGGCGAGGTTTTAGGGGTTATTGATGCCGAACATATAGATAAAAACTACTTTACAGAAAACCATTTATCTACGTTGCAAAATGTAGCAAGACTAGTGTCTTTGCAATTAAAAAATGCAATTAACCGTATAGAACGAAATAAAGCAGAGCAAGTGAATGTGAATTTATTAAAAGAACTTGAGTCTAGTAATAATGAACTTCAAGAATATGCACATATAGTATCGCACGATTTAAAATCGCCGCTGCGCAGTATTTTTGCCTTAGTGTCTTGGATAAAAGAAGATAATCAAGAATGTTTAAATGAAGATAGTTTAACTAATATCTCACTTATTGAATCGACTCTAGAAAAGATGGAGCAATTAATTTCAGATATTTTAAACTACTCGAGCGTTTCGTCTCAAAAAGTAGAAGATACACCCATCGATTTGAATTTGGTTTTAAAAGATATTCAAAAAATTCTATTCATTCCAGAGCATATTAAACTAAGTTTTAAAAGCAATTTGCCTATTATTATGGGCGATCATACCAGACTACAGCAATTATTTCTAAACTTATTAAGTAATGCGGTAAGATACATAGATAAAGACGTTGGTTATATAAATGTTGATGTTGAAGAACACTTAACACATTATCAATTTTCAGTACAAGATAATGGGATAGGTATTGCAAAGGAGTATCACGATAAAATTTTTAAAATTTTCCATACCTTAAATGATATTAAAGAGTCGTCTGGAATTGGACTTTCTATAGTTAAAAAAATTGTTGACATGTATCATGGCGATATTTGGTTAGAAAGTACTGTAGGTATAGGAACCACATTCTTTTTCACTTTAAAAAAATAGTTATGCTAGAACAACCAAGTTTATCGTATATTAAAGAACTCTCTGGCGGAGATACTGAATTTGAACTCAAAATAATTACGGTTATTAAAAAAGAGTTTCCATTGGAGAAGGCTATCTACTTTAAAAACTTGAAAGAAAAAAAATACAAAGAAGTTGCGGAAATTGTACATAAACTTAAACATAAAATTAGTATTTTAGACCTTGAAAAAAGCTACGAAGTCGCAATAGAGTACGAAAACAACTTAAATAGCTGTAATACAATTCTTAAGGAGGAGTTTGAGAGCGTGCTACTAAACATGACTAATTTTTTAAACACTATTTAAACTATATATATGACTAGTATAATAATAGATGACGAAGAAACAGCAAGAGCCATTTTAGGTAAATTGTGTTCAGATATTCAAAGTTTGGATGTTATTGAAGAGTTTTCGAACGCCATGGATGCCATTAAGTTTTTGAATAAAAACGAAATTGATCTTATATTTCTAGATATTCATATGCCCGATTTTACGGGGTTCGATTTTATTCAAACCTTAAAAAGTCCACCAAAAATAATACTGACTACGTCTGATAAGAATTTTGCAATCGAAGCTTTCGAGTACGATTGTATAGTCGATTATTTAGTAAAACCATTAACAATGGCTCGATTTACAAAAGCTGTAAGTAAAGCGGAAGTGTTTAATGTAGATATAGAACCTGTTGAAGAAAGTACTGCAGGAGCGTCTCCATCATCAAAAGCAGCATCACAAATTAATGTTTCAGCAGAAAAAGAATTATTTGTAAATATTGATAGACGATTAATTAAAATTGATATCTCTAGTATTAAGCTAATTGAAGCAAAAGGAG
This sequence comes from Mariniflexile sp. AS56, assembly GCF_030552475.1. GTDB lineage: Bacteria > Bacteroidota > Bacteroidia > Flavobacteriales > Flavobacteriaceae > Mariniflexile. Next base: position 89,780 of record NZ_JAUPED010000003.1, read on the forward strand.
ACTATATTCTTTTAAAAACAGATACACAAAATTATACAGTACACTCAACTTTAAAGAAAATTGTAGAAAAACTTCCAGATGCTCAATTTTTAAAAGTCCATAGGTCTTATGTTATAAATACAGGCAAAATAATTGATATTGAGGATAATAGCGTCTTGATAGGTCGAGATGTGATACCTGTAAGCCGTTCAAATAGACCCGAATTAATGAGACGTCTTAATTTACTTTAATATATAGACGGTTTTCAATAAGCTTCAGTATTTATTTAAAGCTTATTTACTACTAGTCGTCTATCGATAACCGTAATCCATCGAAAAATTCTAATTTAAGTTCGACGAGTGGTTAATTTTAATTTTAAAGATAAAATTAAAAAACCGACATATGAACTGTATTATAATTGACGACGAAGCCACGGCAAGAAGTTTTTTAAACAAGCTCTGTACTAAAGTTAAAGACTTAAATGTAAAAAAAGAGTTTGATAATGCTAAAGATGCCCTAAAGTTTTTAGAGAACAATAAAATAGATCTTATCTTTCTAGATCTGCACATGCCCGTACTTAGTGGGTTCGATTTTATAGAGGTTCTAGAACAGCAACCCAAAATTATACTAACAACTACCGATAGAAATTCCGCACTCAAAGCCTTTGAGTATAAATGTATTGTCGATTATTTAGGCAAACCATTTAAAATGCCCCGTTTCTTGCTTGCTTTAGATAAAGTGAACCGCGCCATTAAAATTTCAAAAGAACACGAAGAAAGTTTAAAAGATAGGTATGAAGCTTCAGATTTATATATAAACATTAATAAGAAGCTGGTTAAGTTTTCACTTGGTGCCATCGAAATTATAAAAACACACCCTAAAGGCATAGAGATTTGTACCAGTAAACAAAGCTTTGTAGTGAAATCATCCTTAAGTAAAATAATAGATAAGCTACCTAAGTCTAAGTTTATCAAGGTACACCAGTCCTATATCATTAATATAAATAAGATAATAGATATAAAAAACGGACATATTTTAATTAACCACGACAGTATTCCTGTTAGTAGAATGAACAAAGCAGAATTGATGAGTAAAATTAATTTATTCTAGATTTTGGTTCAACGACGAACTTGGCTTGTTATCGTGTGTTTAAAAGCGTTTTGGGTCTATTCACCTACAGTTAACGTTTACTCATCGAAATAACGAGCTTGAAACTAAGACCTTAACATACATTTGTATCAAATTAATATTAACAATTTAAATATTTTATTATGAAGAAAATTAACCTACTATTTATGGCAGCTTTAGCATTAGGAACAACAACTGCAATGGCTCAAGACAATGATGACACAAACATTGATCAACACACTTTAGCTGTACAAGTACAGGAAGTTGCACTATTAGATATCTGGGATGCCAGTTTAGCAACTCCAGCCGATGTTGGAACTATTACTTTTGACATGGCCGACGCTACAACTAGTGGTATTAACGCTGAAGCAGGTATGTATGATTTTGGAGCATTAAGTTATACAGATTTGTATTTGAATTATACAAGTGTTGTATCAGCAGCCGATCCAACAAGAACCATTTCAGTACGTTTGTCTACAGGAAATTTTCCAGGAGGCGTTAGATTGGTAATTACACCAGAAACATCAACTGTTGAAAATGCAACAAACGGAACACCAGCAGATATTTCTGGAGGACCAATAACCTTAAACGCATCAGATTTAGGATCAAGCACATCTAGAGTAATTGCAACTAACATACAAAGTGTATATAGTGGTGACGAAGCTTTTGGAGTGAAACTGGCTTATACTATCGAACAAGACGGAAATTTTGATCTATACATGGCAGGTAGTTATTCTACAGAGGTTGTTTATACATTATCTGATATCTAATCAACATATAATATCCAAACTTTTTAAAATAAAAAAAAGCCCTTCAATGGGGCTTTTTTTTATGCACTTAGTTTAATGAACAATTACCAGATGTCAAATGCGGTAAATCGCTGGTTTTCCTTGTAAATACGGGCAATATGTGGCTTTTTATGAAAATCGTTTAAAGGCTAAAAATTACTACCGACCGACACTTACTTGCCACTTAACGAAATAGAACTAATTCTTGGGTAAAAGCCCATTTCTTTGTGAAACCGAAAGTGTATTAATAACAAATTTAAAAATCAAGATATGAAATCAATTGCATTAACATTTATAAGTTTCCTTTTTTGTGTTCAAGTAATACAAGCCAATGTTATTGTTTTAAATGGTCTTACGCATTCTTATTCAGGTGTGTCTGGTCAAACGTTCCAGGGGCAAGTTGTTTTAGCAAACACGTCTAACGTCGACCAGAGAGTGACTTTTAGTTTAAGTGAAGCGATTTATTCTTGTGATGCTGAAAGAGTATTTGCAGCAGATGTATTACATAAAAATTCGGCTACCAATTGGTTTGAAAGTTCTATCATGGATAAAGTGTTAGGGCCAAAAGAACGCTACATTTTTAAATATAATATCACGGTGCCAAACGACCAGGCTTTAAAAGGATCTTTCTGGACCACATTAATGATAAATGTTGAGAAGCCTATTTTAGAAGAGGTTGTAAGTGATTTTAAAATTGGAAGTAAAGTAAGATATGCGGTTCGTCTTTTAGCAGATGTAAATATTAATGATGATGTGCAATTAGATTTTGAAAGTGCAGATATTGTTTTAAATACGATAAGTACCACAAGACAACTTGATATTAAAATTAGAAACCAAAACACGTTTATTGAAAACGTAAGATTGAGTTTAGAGTTTTACGATGTGTACGGAAATTTAGTTTTAGAAACTGAAACCAAGCGATTGAAGGCCTTTCCAGAAACCTGTAAAATATTTTCTTTAGATATATCGAAACTTCCAGTAGGAACTTACCAGTGTGTTGCAATTGTTGATTCTCGAGACGAGTATGTTGGCACTAATTTAAGCTTAACCATAGACTAGATTAAATAAGCGCCTAGTAAAAAATTATTCGTTTTAACCAAAGCAAAAGAATCATGACCAAAAACCTACTTTTTATATTTATAGCTTCCTTTTTATATTTGGCTTGCGCCAAAGAGGCTCAGGAGGAAAAAGTGCTATTTGAGTCGATGCTTTTTGAAGATCAGCTTTGGAGTAGACAACAAGACTTAGTAACCTTTATAGAGGATAGCATAAAAGGTAATCGACAGAAATTAAACGATTTAAAGGGAAATAGCCCTTTAGTTACTACACCAAAATCTAATAAAAATATACCTAAGAGACGAATTTCAAACATTAAGAAAAAAATACAAAACACAAATTACTTACCTACTTTAATAGATTCTACCAATAAAAAAAATGTAACCAATAAGAATAAGACCTCTAATAGTGATAAAGCTTCTAATGTTCCTGTATCTGATACAAACACAAGTAACAAAACAACTAATGCTACTTTAGTAGAAGGAACCCAGGATGCTAATAAGTCTGTAACCACGCAATCACCTAAATTAATTACAGGTGCGGCTGTTGTAGCTAATACAAATATTACAAGGAATACACCTGAAGTTGCCAAGGTTACAAAATTAAAGGATACGGTATTTGGTAAATCTAAAAAAGCTAGTAAAAAAGCGGCTTCAACTGATGCAACAAAGAAGGTAGAGAAAAAGAATATCCCAGAAGTATTACCAAAAACACCTAAAAACACTACTGAAACTGCCAAGGCTAACAAATTAAAAGATACTGTACTTAATAAGACGAGTAATAATGCTAGTAAAACGGCTTCAAACGACATAAAAAAAGAAGTAAAAGATGTTTCAGAAACTAAAAAAGTATCTGAAACAATTTCTAATAATAACAAACCAAGTTCCGTTTCGATTCAAGAAGGCGTTGTTAACCCAACGGGAGATTTATCATTAAATGACGAGGTTGATTCTGAAACAATTACGTATGAAATTCCTGAAAAGGAAAGACGTGTTGCGGCTTTATTTACAGACCCAAGTGCTCATAATAAAAGGGCAAAAAGAACGGTTACCGTGGTGAAAAATAAACCTAAAACGGCGCCAATTACAGCAGCAATAACTAAAAAAGCAGTAGCTAAAAAAATTGTAACTGTTCCTGTTGTAGAACCAGTAGTAGAAAAAGAAACTGAAAAACCAATAAGTAATAATTTGAATACCAATCAGGTGGCTTTAGCAAAACCTGTTTTAGAATCAAATATTCCAACAACTATAGATGTACCAACAAAAAAGCCAGAAAAAAAGGTTGCTAAAGTAACCGTTTTAAAGAATAAAACAATTGAAAGCTTAGAGATACCAAGCATAAAAAGCAATATTACAACTAATAATAAGGCCATAAATACGGCGAACAATATCACCGCTGGCGATTTGTCTATTCGTTTATTAAGAAAAGAAAGCACCTACCAAACAAACAAAAACTACACACTTTTAGTAGAGGTTTTAAATAATGGTGACGCTATCGACCCTATAAAATTAGAGACTATTTTACCAACCGATTGGAAAGTTATTTCTATTAGTGCCTTAGGATCTCTGGGTACAAACGAGCGTAAACTTGTTATGATTAGCTTTTTTATTCCAGCAGAAAGTTTGTCTGGAACAACCCAAAGCACCTTAATTTTAAAATCGAATAATTATATTTTACATGAACATACTTTTGATTTAGTGGTTGCTAAAAATTACGAATTAGAGGTGTTTAATATCTCTGGCGCTCAACAAATACAGGCAGGAGAAACTTTTAAAGCCAAATTTGGTGTACGTAACAATGGTAATGTAGACCAGGAAGTTGTTTTAGAGTCTAGAAACTCAATTAAAGGAAGTACCATTCTGGTAATACCCAGAGATTCTACGGTTGTGGTAGAAGTGTTGCAAAAATCAGATTCTAAATTAAATATGTTTAGAACCTATTCTGCGAATTTAGATGTGTTGGGTAGAATTTCAAATCAGAAATACTATAACTCGCAATCTTACGAGGTGATTCCTACTAAAATCACTCAAAAGGATCCTTATTTAAGATACCCTATTAGAGCGAGTTTATATTACAATAGTTATACAAATCAATCCACGCATTATTCAACATTATCTGCAGAACTTATGGGAAATGGGTATTTGGATGAAGCACGCGATCATCATTTAAATTTTACCTTTCGAGCTCCGAAACAGGAAGATATTAGAAGGTTTAGTATTGTAGATCAATATAGTTTAATTTATCGCTACAAGAATAAAACCGAATTGTATTTGGGCGACCATTCTTATAATCATAATAGATTGGGCTTTACTTCAAGATACGGAATGGGTTTTAAATTAAGTCATACTATTGACAAATGGACCTTGTCTACATTTTATAGCAAACCAAGATTGTATAGCTATAACAGAAAAGCTTTGTTTGGTGTAAGAGCAGATTATAATTTATCTGATAACCAGAATGTAGGGCTTACGCTTGAAAGATCTCAAGGAAATATTTATACTTACAGAAATATTTATAATATTGATGGTAAAGGACAAATTGCCACTTTAGATTATGATTTTGAAGATAAAAACACCTCGTTAAGTTTAGAAATGTCAACCAGTTTTAATGGTTCGAAAGCGGGATATGCAACAGATATAAATTTCAACCAAGGAATTGGCGATTTTAGATATAACAGTGCTATTATTTATGCAGGTAAAGATTATTTCGGAAAACTGTCTAATAGTTTTCAATTTTCAAATAGCTTGTATTTTTATAAAAAAGGATTCAATGCGGGCTTCGGTCACTCGTTTTCACAAGTTAATAGACGTTTAGATCCGCTTTTATTCGAAACAGAACCTTACTACGAGAATTATTTCGCAACCGTAGGTTATAGATTTACAAATAAACATTACTTCAGCTTTCGATTTGATAAAAGAGAAAGGGAAGATCAATTAGAACCTAAAAACTATCATTATGGAGAATATGGCGTTAATTATAATTTTGTGTACACTGATAAGTTGTTCACTGGAAGTTTTGGTGGCCGCTTTGGTAAAACCGAAAACAAACTGGTTGCCAATAGCAGTTATAGAAATACCTATTCAAACAATTTAAATGTTTCTTATAAACTGTTTAAAAACTTTAGTTTAAGAGGTGGTTTAAACCATATTTATACTTCTAGATATGGAACTACTTACGAGAATATTAGTTTTGTACGCTATAATGTTGGTGTTAACCATAGAATAAGTAGAAATTTAAGGTTTAATGCTAATTATAATAGTGGCTTTAGTCCAGAAGAGAGTTACAAGCAAAGAGAATATATTAATTTCAATTTGGTAGCTCAACTTAGTTCGCATCATCGTTTAGAAATGCGTGCAAATTATTTTGAAAGACCAGGCATAGTGGACCAAAAAGAGCTGTTCGCTTACGCTAAATACACTTATTCGTTTGGTGTTGGTGTTAAGAAGATTATTGAGCAAGGTGGTGTAGAAGGAGCTGTTTTTACAAATAACAGTGATATAGATGTGACCGGTATAAAATTATACAGTGCAGGTAAAACCATTGTAACAGATAAAAATGGAAACTTTGAAATTAATAACTTACCAGTAGGTACTAATTACCTTTTTATAGACGATGAATCTTTACCATTAAATGTGGTTTCAATGAATAAGAAACCTATTGAAATTGAAATTCAAGAAAACAGAAAAGCAAGTTTAAATATAGAATTAGTAAAAGCAGGTACCGTAGTTGGGAAACTAGTGTTAAACAACATACTTAATGTTATTGAATCTAATTTAGAGAGTTATGTGAAGTTAGAAAATGAAAATTTCACTTATTATGCTGAAGCGAGTAAAGAAGGGAATTTCAGATTTAGAAACATTGTTCCAGGAGAATATACGTTTACTTTAATTCGATTTAAGAAAAATGAAAAGTTCTTTAGTCTAGTAAAAGAAACAAACGTAACTGTGAAACCAGAAGTAGGAACCGAATTAAATATAACAGTGAACGGTAAAGAGAAGAAAATTAAATTTAAAGATACTAACTTAAAAGTAGGCTATAATGAGTAAAAATATAAAGAACATAATGTTTTGTAGTTTCTTGTTAACCGCATTTCTTGGGGTTGCTCAAGAAACCGCAAACGGATCGGATGTTAATAGTTTTATTATTGGTGGTGGACAAGAGTTTACAGAATCCAGTGTATTCGTAAATTCTGTAGCTATTTTAGATGTGTATACTATTGGCGGCGGCGGTGGCGGCGGCGGTACTGTTTTTGAGGCAGGTATGCCTTTTAGTGCTGGTGCTGGCGCTATGCCAGAAGTTTGGTTGAATTATACCTACAGACCTATTGACCCTAATGATGAGTCCGAAATTTTTGTAAGGTCCAGCCATCCCATTCCTGCTGGAATTGATATAGAAGCTCGGGTTATTGAAGTGAGTTCAGGAGGTGACTTTGTCGATAGAGGTGAAAATGGTAATTTCTCTATAGATGAAAACAATGGTAAAATTGTTAAAAGTTTTGGTGCTGGTTATACAGATGATGGTGAAACTAATGGGTATAAAATAGAATACACATTTTCCAATTCTGGGACAGAATCTTTACCAGCAGGGTTTTCAATTATTTATGAAATTATAAAAAAGTAGAATTCATGAAAAGATATTTATATAGCATTCTATTTCTAGTAACATTGCAATATGCTAACGGTCAAGTACAAGATGGGACTTTGGTAATTACGGGCTCACCTAGTTTTTCACAATCTGCAGCAACTCAAGAAGCTGGTTTAGACGATTCTGAGAATATTATAGGTTCCTTAGACCCGTTGGTTACTTTTATTTTAAATGAAACCATAAACCCGGTTACCGGAGATACAACATCTAGAGAGCAAAACTGTGAAACGGTTTATTTGTATAAAGTGTTTATGCATACCAGCAATATGCCCGCAGGCACCATTATAAAAGCAAAAACCTTTGATAATAGTGGCAGTAGGTTTCCTTTAGTGAGTAATTATGATGGGTTGCCACCTTCTGGTAAATATTTTGGTGATAGAGATTTAGTGGCAGAAACCAACGGTGCAGATATTGATGGTTTTATTACAATTCCTGATGATGGAACGGTAGCTATTAAAGTTTTTGAGTTTAAAGGCTGTAGAGAAGATATTCCAGTAGAGTTTCGGGTAACTCCAAGTGTAGGCACACCTTCTGGTACAAGTAATTTTCAAGTGTATTATACCATTACTGCAGAGCCTTTTAGTTAACATCCGTCTTGTAGAAATAATAATAATAATAAATAAGTTGGTACCATTAATCGCTTAGAATGTGTATTTAAATTGGAAATATGATAGCATTTTTAGTTTTTCGAAGCTAAATTAAAATTTCCTAAGTTGATTAATAGCCAATTTAGTTAACTCATTTCTTTTTTATTTATAAAAAAGGGTGAGTTTTTTTAATCAAACTAAAGTAAGTCGTTATGTTATAATGGGTAGTTAAAGCTTTCGTTTATAAAATAAAATATATAGTATTACCCTACTTCAGGAACTATTTTAGTGTGGTAGGAGTTTCGTTTTTAGTATTTTAAATAACTGTTTTACAGTTGTTTATATGGGAGTGTTCTTGAGTTTAATTTGTTTGTAGAACAACTTAACAAGGGAATGCGTTCATTGACCCGTAGATTAGCTTTGCTAGTCTAAAATGTCAATTAAGAGGCCCCAATCAGTCGTATATTTGAAGTATATTAACCGATACTAATTAGCCTTTTTTTGCCCCCGCTTAAAAGAGAACTTAACCTAACCAGACAATAGTCCTGATATTTACTCATTCTTTTCTCCTAGAGGAAGAATGAGTTTTTTTATGCCATTCATGAAAGGAACTGGCTTCAAATTTACAGGTGTTTTCTTCAATCGAATTTTAATTTTGTTTGTTATTTAGGTGTTATATTCCTGTTTGTTAGCTATTTATGTTTTAACGTTATAAGTGGAAAAACGGTTGAACGCTGCATGGAGTTCATTTAACTATACTTGGTCCTGTTTAATCGAAAATGTAATCAAAAACCTTCAAATCGGTCGTATATTTGAAGTATAATAACCGAATATATTGAGCCTTTTTTGTCCCAAACATTAAAATATAACTCAACCAGATTAATAGCCCAAATCTCAGCTCATTCTTTTTCCTACTAAAAAGAATGAGTTTTTTTTATGTCCTTACTATTTAGATCAATTTCCAAATTAAAAGCACATTTCAAAATGGTGCGTCTCCTACAATATGTTTTTTCAATTTTAAAGATTTAATAAAGTAGTGAGTTATGTGCTTGTGAAATAGTTAATTATGTAGGTTTTATTCGTTATTTCTAATTAAAAGACAGTTTAACGCTACAATAGGTTCGTTTAACTACACATTAGCTTAGCTAGTCTAAAATGAGCGTAAAAACTTTCAAATGCGTGGTATCTTTGAAGTATAGAAACCGAAAACATATAACCTTTTTAAATCCCAATTTAAAAATAACAATATAGTCTAAGTTGATTAATAGCCAGTTTAGTTTGCTCATCCTTTTTTGATTATAAAAAGGGTGGGTTTTTTTTGTACTAATTTTATGTCTAGGGCGGCCACTCATGGACTTTAGCGTACATGGTGAGTAGTTATGTACACTTGATCCTGTAAGGCTTATTAATAGCGTTTATAATGGGTGTGTATGCTGTCTTTATGTGGTTGATTTATGGTGTGTTAGGTAATTTGTTTCTGTTTAAGGCCTGTTCTTAATGTTTGAATCCCCTCTTAACGGTTCAACGAGTTCATTTAACTATACATGACCTCTGCCAATCTAAAATGTAAATAAAAACCTTCAACCGTATTGTATCTTTGAAGTATAATAACCGAAACGAATCAACTTTTTTGCCCCAGCATAAAAATTATAATAAACTAAGTTGATTAATAGCCAATTTAGCAAACTCATTCTTTTTTTAATTTAAAAAAAGGGTGGGTTTTTTTTTGTGCTAATTTTATGTCTAGGGTGTCTACTCATGGGCTTTAGTGTACATGGTGAGTATTATGTACACTTGATCCTGTAAGGCTTATTAATAGCGTTTATAATGGGTGTGTATGCTGTCTTTATGTGGTTGATTTATGGTGTGTTAGGTAATTTGTTTCTGTTTAAGGCCTGTTCTTAATGTCTGAATTCCCTCTTAACGGTTCAACGAGTTCATTTAACTATACATGACCTCTGCTAATCTAAAATGTAAATAAAAACCTTCAATCGTGTTGTATCTTTGAAGTATAATAACCGAAACGAATCAACTTTTTTTGCCCCCGCATAAAAAATATAATAAACTAAGTTGATTAATAGCCAATTTAGCAAACTCATTCTTTTTTACTTTAAAAAAGGGTGGGTTTTTTTCTTTTACGGTAATATGGAGTTGTTAATTTATTATAGAGGAAGGAAGTGTTTAAGTTTCTTTAAATGAGTTGTTTGATGTGTTTTTGGCTGTTTGGTAGTCGTGGTGGCAACTAAACAATAGAACAGGTTCATTTAACTATATATTAGCTTGTTTTTATCTAAAATGTAAATAAAAACTTTCAAATATGTTGTGTCTTTAAAGTATAGTAATCGAAACCTATGAGCCTTTTTTTGCCCCCGCATAAAGAATATAATTAAACCTATACTGATCAAATTTCACCCAAGTGTTAATTAGCTCACTCTTTTTCCCCATAAAAAGAGTGGGCTTTTTTTCTTTAAAAGCTTATGCATGTGCTTTGTGTAAATTTTGATAGATGGATCGACTAACAAATGTCGTGTCTTTTATTTAGTTTACGAGTCTTTTTGCTAGGTGTCTGGCTGTTCGTTAATTAGTCTAGTGGTATGTGTTGGTTCCAGGAGTTTTATTTTTAATGTTAGAACGGCTTGTCGGCTTAAGGTGTTCATTTATCTAAACATAGTCTTATTTAATCTGAAATGTAAATAAAAACCTTCAAATATATTGTATCTTTGAAGTATAGTAATCGAAACCTATAAGCCTTTTTTTGCCCCAGCATAAAAAATAAAATACAACGTAACCCACAAAATTTTCCTGAAGTGTTAATTAACTCATTCTTTTTCTCGTAAAAAGGATGGGTTTTTTTTATGCCATAGCTTTTGGTTAATCCGACGTTCATTAATTGGGCTGCCTGTCTTATCGTTATAACAGCACAAATACATGCTAAAACATATTTCTAAGCGCTTTTAAAAGGTTAAATAGATGGTGGCAGGGAAAGTGAAAGGTTCTTGGAAATAGATGTTTAGAATGCGTTTTATGGTGGTCGCTTTCGCGGAAGTAAAAAGGAAGCTAGAAATGAAGGGTATGTTGGTTTAGGAAGTTCCAGTTGAGAAAGTTATGGTTGAGTTTCCATAAATAGAAAAAGGGTTTATTAGCTAAACCCTAGATAGATATATTTTGGTAAGGAAATGAATTATATGAGAATACATGTTAAACACTTAAGCTAAGCTATTAATTGGTCGCTTTTACAAAAATATTGGTGAAGTACCATCTGCCATTTTCATCTTGCTCTGCGCTTATACTAAAATGGGTATGGTTTCCTTCTATGTTCAATTTATGGCCGTCACTTCTTAACCAAGCACTTACAACCGATTCTGCTTTGGTGTAACCATAAGCCACGTTTTCTGAAACCTTCTCTGCATTCGCATGGGCTATTAAATAACTTTTTCTGTTAAAAAAATTATCATGAGAAGCAGAACTGTTGTTAATCATGTATTGGGTGTGGCTGTTGGTTTGGGTTCTTATTTGTTCATTTTGAATTAAAGAAGTCAAGCCTATAGAAACACGGTGGGCATTAATTAAATCTAGAATTTCAATTTCTATAGATTTAATACTGTTTAAAGTAGTCACTTTTTCTATAGTTGCAGTGTCGTTGTCTGTCGCTTCAGTAGAACAAGAGGTTATTGTGAAACTGGCGATCATTAAGTAGGTAATTATATATAGGTTTTTCATAATATGGGGGTTTATTATGATGCTAAGATATTATATAAGAGGGCCTTATTTAATATTTTTCGGTGACAAGGCTATTGCTGTAGTTGGTTGGAACTTTACTGTATATCTGTTTGATTTACAATTGATTTTGTTTCGTTGTACTGTAATAAAACATGAATTTATGGTGTTTTCTGTTGATTCTTTGTAGCGAAGGACTTGTTCAAAATACGTGTAAAACAAAAGCCTTATCTCATAAGGGATAAGGCTTTTATGTAAACAATTAATAAACTAAACTATAAATTTATAATGGGAGATTATGAATGTTAATTATTCTATATTGAACTTAGATTCTAACACGGTTTTAGAACTTCCACCAACATACACTTTAAAGTCACCTGGTTCTAAAACAAAATCGCCTGTATTGTTGAAGAACCCTAACTCATCTTTTGTTAAATTAAAATGAATGGTTTCTTGTTTATTTGGGCTTAATTCAATCATTTCAAATCCTTTTAACTCTTTTACAGGTCGTGTTACGCTTGCAAATAAATCTTGAATATAAAGCTGAACTACTTCTTTTCCTGTAACGCTTCCTGTGTTTTTAACATCCACAGAAACCTTAAACGTATCATTTGAAACCTTATCAATTACTAAATTACTGTATGAAAATGTTGTGTAGCTAAGTCCATGCCCAAAAGCATATAGTGGGTCGTTGCTTTCATCTATATAATGCGACCAAAATACTTCATTTGGAGCAGGAATTATTGGGCGTCCCGTATTTTTATAATTGTAATAAATAGGCACTTGCCCCACATGTCTAGGGAAAGACATGGGTAGTTTTCCGCTTGGGTTATAATCACCGTATAAAACTTCCGCAATTGCATTACCACTTTGCGTTCCTAAATGCCAAGCTTCTACAATAGCTGGGATGTGTGTATCTGCCCAGGTAATGGTTAAGGGGCGTCCGTTATTTAACACTAAAACAATGTTTTTATTAACCTTGTAAATAGCTTCAAGAAGTTCTTGCTGCACGCCTGGTAAATTTAAATCGGTTCTGCTTCTGGCTTCTCCACTTTGAAAGCCATGTTCTCCCAACACCATAACCACGACATCTGCTTTTTTAGCGGCTGCTATGGCTTCAGGGAATTCACTTGTATCTTCCGTGTTAATTTTAAGTTCTATGGCGAATTCTGCTTTCCCGATAGCTAAATCGGCGCCTTTGGCGTACGTTAATTTGTTGCCTGTATATTTTTGCAAGCCTTCTAAAACGGATACAGCTGTGTTGTCATCTGCAGCAATACGCCAGCTTCCTAACGGACTTGTTTTATCTGCAGCCAATGCACCTATTAAGGCAATATGCTGACCTTCTTTTTTAAGCGGAAGTAATTGATTCTCGTTTTTTAATAAAACGATAGATTTTTTAGCAACATCTAAAACCGCTTCATGAATAGCTGGGCTTCCGGTAACTTCTTTTTCATAATCTTCGTTACAATATTTATAAGGATCATCAAAAAGACCTAATTCAAATTTTACTTTTAAAATACGTGTCACCGCATCGTCTATAAGTGATTCTTTTACTTTCCCTTCTCTAACTAAATTTGCTAATTCATCCACATAGGCATAAGACTCCATGTCCATATCAGAACCAGCAATGGCTGAAAGTTCCGCAGCATGTTTTCTGTCCTTGGCATAGCCGTGAGCAATCATTTCGTTCATAGACCCCCAATCGGACACTACAAAACCATCAAAACCCCATTTTCCTTTTAAAATATCACGTTGTAGATACACGTTACCCGTTGCCGGAATCCCGTTTAATTCATTAAAAGAGTTCATAAATGTTTTAACACCAGCATCTGTAGCTGCTTTAAATGGCGGAAAAATGATGTTATTTAAGGTTGAAGTTCCAATGTCTACCGTGTTGTAATCTCTACCAGCTTCCGCAAAACCATAACCAGCCCAGTGTTTTGCACAGGCAGCAATGGTTTCATGAGATGCTAAATCGTCTCCTTGAAAACCGTGTATTCTTGCTACTGCAATTTTTGAACCTAAATAAGGGTCTTCACCAGCACCTTCCATAACACGTCCCCAACGGGCATCTCTAGAAATGTCTACCATAGGCGCAAACGTCCAGTTAATTCCTGCTGCAGCCGATTCTTTTGCTGCAACTTGAGCCGATTTTTTAATAGCTTCCAAATCCCAACTTGCTGCTTCAGCTAATGGAATAGGACTTAAGGTTTTATAACCATGAATCACATCAAAACCAATTATTAAGGGGATACCTAGTCGGGTTTCTTCAACGGCTACTTTTTGTACAGCTCTTACTTCTTTTACACCTCGTACATTCAGCATCGAACCAACGTAGCCCTTTTTTAAATGGTCATACTTTTTAGCGGCATCTCCTGCAGCTGGTTTTGGGCCTGTAACATCCCAAAAACCGTTGTATTGATTCATTTGTCCAATTTTTTCTTCCAAAGTCATTTTGGCTAGTAAATCGGCTACTTTATTATCTATGCTGTTTGTATTACCCGCAAAATCATTTGAAATGGCTTCTTTACAAGAAACGTTTAGAATTAGTAAAATAACGAGTAAGTTGTATAAGTTGTTTTTGTTCATAATTATTGGTATACTTTAATGTAATCTATCTCCATTACAGATTCTGTGAAATTTGGATCTATAGAAAACCAGCTGCCACCCATGGCAACATTTAGGATTAAAAACTGTGGGGCATTATAAGGCCAAGTGCTACTGTTTTGTGTTGTAGGTTTGTAGCTGTATTTTAAGTTTCCGTCTATAATAAAACGCAGTTCATTTTCGGTCCATTCTAAGCTGTAAACATGGAATGCTGTTGCGTAGTCGCTAATGGTGGTTTCTCCAACTTTGGTGTTTGTACACCCACCCGAACACGATGGCGTATGTGTGGCGCTTGAAATAATGGTTGGGTTGTAACCCCAATGTTCCATAATGTCAATTTCACCACAAGCAGGCCAGCCCACGTTGTCTATATTCGCGCCCAGCATCCAAATAGCGGGCCATGTGCCAGAACCACTTGGTAGTTTTGCTTTTACGTCAATACGACCATAAGTGAAATCGAATTTCCCTTTTGTTAATAGTTTTGCTGAGGTATATTCAGAACCTTGGTAATTTTCCTTTTTAGCTATTATTTTTAAAACACCATTTTCAACTTTAACATTGTCAGATCTATTCGTGTAATTCTGTTTTTCACCATTGCCCCAGCCGCATAAATCTGGACATCCATTCCCTAAGTCGTAACCCCATTTTGAAGCGTCTGGTGCACCGTCTGTATTAAACTCATCAGACCAAATTAATTGGGGACCACTTTGGCTTACAAAAACAGCTGTTTTTTTGAAAGTACTAGCTGTATTCCCTGTACTTGAATATGCAAATACGGTAATTATGTAGTCGTTTAGTCCTTCGGTTGTAAAGGTGTGGTTTAATATCCCTGTTGTGTTTTTTACTTCAGCATTGCTACCTATTTTAAAGCCATAAGTAATGGTGTTTGTTGCGGTAGCTGTGCAGGTAATAGTGCCAGAACCATCACCGTTGAGGTTATTTGTGTCTTGACCAAGAATATCAATAGTTAAGACTAAGTTACCCGGAACGATCTCTACTGGTTTTTCATTGGTTGTAGTGGTGTCTCCACCTGTAGAACAGGATAATAGAAATACCAACCCTATATGCATTATATAAAGCATCTTTTTAAACATGTGGTCTGTTTTTAATATTCACATTTAAACAGGGAGATTGTTTCACTCCCTACCTAAATATGGCTAAATATTAGTCTGCTATTAATATAAAGTTCCAGTCAAATTGGTTGTTACCATCTGTGGCAATTAATGACATGGTGTTGTCTGTTCTAGAAAATATTCTATAAGAATGTGGAGTACTACCTCCAATATAATAGCCTATAAAACCTAAACCACTTAAGCTTATGGTTTCAACGC
Source organism: Mariniflexile sp. AS56 (assembly GCF_030552475.1). Taxonomy (GTDB): domain Bacteria; phylum Bacteroidota; class Bacteroidia; order Flavobacteriales; family Flavobacteriaceae; genus Mariniflexile. The sequence continues at coordinate 105,620 of NZ_JAUPED010000003.1, forward strand.
CACCTGGAGCAGTTAAGGTCCAAGATTCAGAATAACTTCCGTAGGTATATTTTAGAATATCATCGCCATCAGCAGTACCGTCTCCTGGTCCGCCAATTTCATTAATAAGTCCGTTACGTCCAAAAACAGCACCATCAACTCCTGTATTATGGGTAAATGTACCGTCGCTATTAAAAGTGTAACGGTCATCATACATGCCTGAAGTAGATTTATCTGGAGTTCCTCCATTTGGGAAATACTCTCCCAATCGGGTGGTGCCAACAGGGCCTAAACCAAAATAATTAGGCATTTCATAAGCAATTCTCCATGATCTAGAACTGTTTGATGTAAGCATGGTTAGTAAATCTGCTGGCGGTTCGTATAATGCTTGTACTTCAACCTCGATGGTTTTAGTAGATGAAGCACCTCCGGTTCCAAAAGCAATCACGGTTACAGCGTAGGTGTTTGTACCTAGCGTTGTAAATGTATGCGATGCGCTACCTCCTTTTTGAAGTTTCGTTTGCCCTTGAATTACAAATTGATAAGCCGTTGCATTTGTTGCATTTGCAGATACTTTAATTTCACCACTTCCTAAACCAGGAGCGGGAGATTCTGCATCACCATCAATATAAGTTACTGTTATTTCAATATTCGAAGGTGCAACAATGTCACCTATAGAAATATCATCTTCTTGACAGCTCGTTAAAGTCAAAATAGCTATTAAAAAGAGACCTAATATATTATTTATTTTTTTCATCTTTTTTGAATTTTAATTATGAAAATATAAGTTGTCGATATACACAGTAGCTCCAGAAGACTCAAAAACTAATTGGGTAATAGCTGAAACATCTGTGCTGTAATTTGCTAAAGGAATATCTACACTCACCCAAGTACCACGTGTTAAGTTTGAAACCAACTCGATATCTTCTTTTAAAGGGTCGCCATCACCATAACTGGTGTTAACTAATTTTAAGCCAAGTGTTGTAGCATCTGGCGTGAAATAGTCGATGTGTACAAATTTAAAACCAGCTAAATTGGTTGGGTTTCCATAATCTGTTACAATTCCTGTGTAATTCATGGCTTCATATTTCCAAATATTATTGCCATTAATTGTGATGGTTGAAAGCGTTGTAGATTGCCCCCAATTAGGGTTTACTTCACTTAAATTTATGTTTGTAAATGAATCACTAAAAAGTGATACCACACTGCCTGCAGCGTTTGTTGGCGAAGGAGCCGCAACGGTAGGAGCAGAGCCATCACCATTTGTGTAAAAATACAAATTATCAATATATACTTTGGCTGATGAAGATTCAATCACCAACTGTGTAATTCCTGAAATATCGGTACTGTAATTAGATAATGGTATATCGACACTTACCCAAGTTCCGGCTGTAATACTTGAAACGAATTCAATATCTTCTTTAAGTGGGTCACCATCACCATAACCTGTATTTACAAGTTTTAAACCAAGCGATGTCGCATCTGGAGTGAAATAATCGAAATGCACAAAAGTTTTACCTGTTAGGTTGGTTGGGTTCCCGTAATCTGTAACGATACCTGAGTAATTTAAATTTTCATATAACCAGGTGTCATCTCCTTGAATGGCAACAGTTGATAAGGTTGTAGATTGCCCCCAGTTTGGATTAACTTCACTTAAGGCTACATTAGTATAAGCGTTACTAAAAATAGAGGTTACATTGGCTTGCGGTGCTGTTGGCGTTGGTGCCTTAGCAATAGGAGCCGTTGGAATTGAAGATGGTTTGTAAAAATAGATGTTATCTAAAAAGATAGTTCCAAAACCGTCAGCTGCATACGGAGAGCCAACAAATTTAAATTGAAAAATATCGGCCATCGATAAACCTTGATCTGTAAAGTCGCTTAATGGAATATCAAAACTCACCCATTGGTCTGCTACTAAGTTTTTTAGTACTGCTTTTTCACCAGTAGAACTACTAATAGGGTAAATTTCTAAAGCAGCTAAATCTGCTGTCCAAACATCAATATGTAAAAAGGTCATTCCCGAAGCGTCTACTGTCGATCCAAAGTCAACACCTTCATAGTTTAAGTTACCATATTGAATGATGTTATTACCATCCACATCAATTTGCGTGTAGGTTGTTGATTGTCCCCAATTTGGATAAAAGTCAACACCAGATAAACTGGAATAGGCATCACTATAAATTGAAATCACATCGCCACTATCACGTCTTGGTGGGGTTGTTGCATTTGTAATCGGTTGTAAAATAGCTGTTACTTCAAATTCTTGTGAAAACTCGGTAGTTTCTATCGCACCGCCCATCGCAACAACACGTATGGTATAGGTGCCTGCTTCTTGGTAGGTATAACTTACTACTTCACCAATGTTTCCTGTTACAGGAGTGTCATTACCAGCTTCTCCAAAATAAACGTCGTAAGACATCGCGAAATCTGCAGTGGCAGTCACATTTACTTGTTTTGATAAGGCAGGATCATTTTCAATAGTCACCATTAAGTTTTCTGGTGCTTTAAATGATACAGTAATATCTTTTGAAACGGATGTTTTAAGTCCAGTCATGCCCAACGCCTCAATGTTTACTGTGTAATCACCTTCAGCATACACATGTTGTGCGCTAGCACCTTGTTTTACTGAAATAGGTGAAGCACCATCACCAAGTGTGATGTTGTATGAAACGGCAGATTCTGCGTTTGGTGTTATGGTCACTAAGCCTGTATTATCTTGAGTAATTTGAAACAGAGCAGAAACGTTTGATGGCGCCACCACATTGTCTATAAAACTCAAATCGTTATCATCTTCAGTACAATTGATAAAGACGATTAAAATCAAGCTTAAGCTGAATATATATTTTAATGTTTTCATATCTTATTTTTTTAGTTTTGGTATCCAGGGTTTTGTGCCCATGTGTTACCCGATAATTCTATTTCTTGAATAGGAATTGGGAAAAGTTCATGTTTCCCTGTTTGAAAACCGGGTATGGCTTGGGCTGCTCTTCCTGTTCTTACCAAGTCGAAGAAACGGTGTCCTTCACCTACTAATTCAACACGACGTTCTTTATAAATATCGTTAGTTAGGTTGCTTCCCGTTGTTGTTACATTCCCTAACATCGCTCTGTTACGCACTTTGTTTAAATAATTTTGAGCTCTTGCATCACTTATAGTACCTCTATTTAAAGCTTCGGCTGCCATTAATAAAACATCGGCATAACGTATCGCTCGTGTGTTATTAGGGTTTGTAAGTGCCGCATCAGGTCTGTTCGCATCTCCCAAACGTGCGATGTACTTTCTATTAAAGTAGCCTGTCTGTTCATAACCAGCATCTTCATTATAACTGGCTGTTGGGTTTGCTTCAATCCATTTCTTAATATCTAAAATGGAATAATCCAATCGAATATCGCCTGCTTCAAAAGCATCTACAACATTTTGAGTAGGAACGTTAAAGCTATATCCAAAATCGAATACAGGGCCAACATAACCTCTTACGCCATTAAAACCTACAGCATAATTTCCTTCTAAACATTGAAAACAATCGTAAGAACCACCATCAACATCAGAATATTGAATTTCAAAAACCGATTCTATATTGTTTTCATATTCGTTCTCCCACATTAATGGAGCGATGTCTGAAGACAATAAATCGTGTGGTCCATTATTAATCAAGTTTTCTAAAGAAGTTGCAGCCTCCGTAAATTTTTCTTGATATAAGTATGCTTTTCCTAATAAAGCTTCAGCGGCACCTTTAGTTATTCTTCCAGTTTGACTTTGTGTGTAAGGAAGGTTGGCCACTGCAAAAATTAAATCGGCTTCTATTTGAGCGTAGACTTGGGCCTTTGGAGTTCTTTCTAATCCAAATTGATCACCAAATTGAATACGTTTGTCTACTACCAAAGGCACATCGCCAAACCATTTTACCAATTCAAAATAGTAGAAAGCTCTTAAAAATCTGGTTTGAGCTAAAACACTTGTTTTGTTTGAAAAATCAGTTTTATCTTGAAACTCCATGATGTAGTTGGTACGATTAACACCGGTGTACATCCATGTCCAAATATTTCTAAGTTGAGCATTTACTGGGGTGTGAATCATATCGTCGATTTCCTGAATTCCAGGTGAATCTGTTGCGCTTTCACCACCAGCAAGTGTATTGTCTGATGCTATCTCTGCAATTTGAAATTGTTGTGCGGTTGCTTGTAAAAAATCATATGCAGCAATTAATGCGTTTTGATAATCTGCTTCCGAATTGAAGAAATCTTCTGAATTCTCGTCTTCTGATGCCACATCAATAAAACTGTCAGCACATGAAAACATTGCTATAAATGCAAATGAAACAAGAATTTTTATTGTTTTTAAATTTTTCATAATACCTAATTATAATTTTAAGTTAATACCTAATAAAAATGTTTTAGCACTCGGATAAAACCCTTGGTCTATACCACCTCCTATAGGGGCTCCACTCGAAGCCGTTGGATCATAACCTTTATATTCTGTAAGTGTAAATAAGTTACTTGCTGAAACATAAAGACGTAGTTTACTTATTTTAGAATCTTCAAATACTTTATTAGGAAAAGTATAGCCTAATTGTACATTTTGTAAACGAACAAAAGAACCATCTTCTACATAAAAATCTGAAAAGAGACCATTAGGAGTTGCGCCGTTAGAAACTCTAGGGAAGGAGTTGCTTGTGCCTTCTCCCGTCCAACGTGCTAAATAAGAATTTGTTCTGTTGGTAAGTTGTTGACCACGTTCGTAATTGCGAACAATATCGTTTCCTACAGAAGCAAACGCGTAGGCAGCAAAATCGAAGTTCTTATAATCTAAAGAGATGTTAAGACCCATCGTTGCATCTGGTAATGGGTCGCCTAGATTTGTTTTATCATCTAAAGTAATTACACCATCTCCGTTTTGGTCTACATATTTAATATCACCAGGTTGTGGCGTAATATCACCGATAGCCGATGTGTTAATCTCTGCTTGATTTTGAAAAATTCCAGCAGTTTGATACCCGTAAAAATAGCCTATAGGGAAACCTGCTTCCATTCTAGAAGGTGCGGGTTGGCCAATGCCGAAGCTACCTCCTTCAAGAACGCCTGTATTGGTGTTCACATATAACACCTCATTTCTAATATAAGTAACATTGTACTTGATGCTGAATTTAAAGTTATCGCTAAAATTATCTGAATAACCAATGGCAAATTCAAGTCCTTCATTTTCTACGGTACCACCATTAACAACGGGTGCACCACCTGTACCTAATAATCCTGATACTTCTGGAATTACTAATAAATCTTCGGTTGTTTTTTTGAAATAATCGGCAGTGATATCTATTTTATTTTTCATAAAACGCATATCCAAACCAATATCGAAGGTTTTTTGTTTTTCCCATCTAATTTCTGGATTGGCAATACCTCCTGCTGCGGTTCCAATGAATTCTTGGTCATCAAAAATATAAGTACCTTCTCCATTTAATAATGAAATATATCTATAATCTGGAATTCTGTCGTTACCCAAAATACCATAAGAAGCTCTTATTTTTAATAAGTTTATAGCGTCGCTGTTTTTAAGGAAGTCTTCATCTGAAGCTATCCAGCCAATAGATCCTGAGGGGAAAAATCCGAATTTATTTTGAGGACCAAATTTTGTAGAACCGTCACGTCTTACAGCGGCAGTTAATAAATACTTCCCGTCGTAATCATATTGTACTCTACCAAAATAAGATAGTAATCTAGCATCGAATGTCGCATTTCTACCAGTAAACCTGTTGATGTTTTCAATATCTGTAGATTGCTCTAAATTCGCATTTAAATAGGAGTTATCTGGAATGTCAAACCCTGTCGCTCCTGTGAATTCCCCTGTTGTTTTAAAAACAGATGTTCCTAAAAGCACATTGATATTATGAATATCACTGAATTTGTTTTCATATTTAAGAAGTGCATCAAAGGTGTAATCTCTGTAGTAATTCAAACCTTCGAAGACGCTGCTTCTAAACACATTGCTGTTCTTTCCGCTTCCAAAATTGGCAATCGGGTTAAAAACTTTTGAAGACACTTCAGAATAGTTAAATTGAATATTAGTTTGTGCTGTAAAATGATCTAGGAAATTATAAGCTAACCCAGCATTTCCGCTTAACTTCATAACCTTACCTCTATCAAACGTGTCATCTATTTGGGCCAAGGGGTTAATAACCTCGCCACCCAATCCTTCTGCTAAGGTATAAGCACCGGCATCATCATAAACAGAAAAAGTCGGAGCCATGTTTATGGCATTAAAAAGAACAGATGAATTTGAGTTTTCTGGAAGATTTCTTTTAGAAGTTCTCATTAAGGTTAAACCTGAATTGAATTTGAAATTCTCTAAGAAATCGATACTATAACTTGCATTGTTGGTAAAACGTGTAAAATTAGAATTGCCACCACCAACAATACCATCTTGAGTTAAAAATGAACTACTGTAAGAGTAAGTTGAATTTTCACCACCACCTTTAAAAAGGATGTTGTGGTTTGTTATAGGGGCACTTTCAAATACTTGATCTTGCCAATCTGTACCAACACCTAAACCAGAAATGTTAGAGTAAGGAGGTGTGTTGCCACCAGCAGCATAAGCTTCGTTAACAATTAAAGCATATTCAGTCGCATTTAGAACCGGTATTTTACGTGTTGTTTCTTGAAAACCACCGTATGCATTATACTCAAAAGTTAAAGGCATGTTTTTACGACCCGTTTTGGTTGTTATAATGATAACACCATTTGCAGCTCTTACACCATAAATACCGGCGGTCGCATCTTTTAAGATGTTTATACTTTCAATATCGTTTGGGTTAACAACACTTAAATCTTCAATAACATTGCCGTCAACCAAAATTAAAGGTCTGCTGTCTCCATTTGTAGAGACACCTCTAATGCTTATTGTAGAACCACCACCAGGTGTGCCAGATTGCGAAGTGATATTAACACCAGCAACTTGCCCTTGTAAGGCTTGTTCTATTCGTGTTGGTTTTAAAGCTTCAATAATTTCGCTGGATACCACACTAACCGCACCCGTAATTTCTTTTTTAGTTTGTGTACCGTAACCTATAATAACAACTTCGTCTAGACTTGCTATATCTTCTTGAAGCGTAATAGTTAATGGTGAATTGTTGGTTACCTTAATTTGTTGAGTTGTATACCCAACAAAACTAAAGGTAAGTGTCGCACCTACTTTAACGTCTGCGATAGTAAAATTACCATCAAAATCTGAAGTGGCTCCTTTACTTGTATCTTTTACAAGAATGTTAACTCCAGGAATAGGTAAACCACTTTGGTCTAGAGTTGTTCCGCTTACATTCACATTTTGTGCACTTGAGTATGCTATGAAAAATAAAGCAAGGATTTTAAAGAGATAATGTCTCATATACATTTAGTTTTTAGTTTTAGTAAATTTAGTTATATAGATTGATGTATTGTAATTTTTAACCACAACAAAAAATATACATAGCAATAAAAGAGCTGTGTTTTTGTGAAAACACTAATAAATGTGGTTGATTTTAAGAAAAACACATTTCAGCCTTTAGTCCAAAAAACACCCAATGTTGTGGTGTTGTATAGGTGAAAAAGTGGTGTGTTGTGTATTTATATTTCTAAAATGTAATCTGTTAAGCTATCATCGTGCTCTAAATTCATTTTTTTACGAAGTCTGTATCGTTTTACTTCTACACTTCTTGCCGATATATTTAGTAGCGGTGCTATTTCTTTTGATGATAAATTGAGCCTTAGGTAGGCACAAAGACGCAAATCATTTGAGGTTAGTACTGGGTGTATCGACTTAATCTTTTTAATGAAGTCTTTATCTGCATTATTGAAGGCTTCTTCAAAGGCTTGCCAATCATCTGTATTGTTTAAGTTTCTGTCTATTATTTTTATAACTTGTTTTAAACTCTTGTCTTCTTGAGCCTTTTGTAACTCCTTTTTAATACTGTTTAAAAACTCATTCTTTTTAATTAAACTCATGGTAGAGATGCCTAACTCTCTATTTTTGTTTTCTATATCTTGTCTTAATTTATCATTATTAAAACGCATGAATTGTTGTTTGTTTTCAAGTTCTTTCAGTTCTAGTTTTTGTTGTGTTTTTTCTAATAGTTTTTCTCTTTGTTTTTTATAATAGCGCTTGTAAATGTTGTGCATAAGCAACGAGAAAAATAGAATAAAAAGAACGTAGCCCGTTATAGCGATATTAGAAATATACCAGGGTCTTTCTATCATAAAAGAATAGGTTTCTGTATTGTCTGAAAATTGGTTACCTAAGCGTCCTCGAACATGAAATGTATAGTTGCCATACGGTAAGTTTTCAAATAAAGCATTGGAGTTGGTAGACCATGTGCTCCATTCATTGTAAATACCATCTAATTTAAATTGATATTCGGCTACTATATATTTTTTATATTCAGGGATGCTAAATTCGAATTGTATGTTGTTTTCGTTGTTTTTATAGTCTCCTTTATCGTTTTTGTTTATTAAATTGAATTTGTACCCATTATTATAGGTACTTGTTAGAATGGAGTTGATACTTATTTTGAAATTCGTATCAACCATTTTAGCGAGATCAATTAAAATATAGCCTTGAGATGTTCCGTAGAGGTATAAATTATCATTTATATAGGTCATGTTTTCATAACCTGCAACATCATTTCTTAAGTTAATAGGTAAAGAAATCGTGTTTATTTTTGGAATGTCACTTAGCTTTCTAGGTGCTATATAACTAATATTGTATTTAGAAAAGCTCCATAGTTTATTAGATTGTGCGTCGGAAACTAGTTTGCCAGAAGTATAGGTTTCTTTATTTAATAATTGACTGTAAATGCTGTCTTTAATGAATTTTTGTTCGGCTTTATTATATTTGAAAACCCCTTCTCCATAACTATAAAGAATATCATTTTCGTATTTGATAAGACAAGATTTTGGACCTTTAGAAACCGATACATCTTGTTTAACATTCACAGCTGAAGATAAATTAGCATCTAATTTTACATGAAAAACACCTTTGTATTCATGACTAACTAAAACTTCGGTAGAATTTAATATTTCAAAATATCTGCTAGAAATATCAAAGCCTTTAATTTTGTTCTTTAGTTTCCAGGTGCCATTTGTTTTTTCGATGAGGTTTAAACCATTATAATTTCCTTGAAGTAATAAATCGGTTCTTCCATCAATTTTTTTAATGCCCCAAGTACCTAAAACATCTATAACTAAGTTGGCTTTGGTACCGTTTATAATGAAAGTCCCCGAATTGTGTCCGCAAAAAAGCGTATTATCTATGGCTGTTAAACACCAAACCGCTCCTTGAGTGCCTTCAATTAACTCGAATTTTGAACTATTGGCGTCTAGTTTCTTGTAAAATAAGCCTTGGTTCGTGCCTAGATATAAATAGCCATTAAAACTGGTTGAGGTGTTAACTGAGCCTATGTTTCCTTTTTGATCTTTATAGATACTAAATGGAGACTTGATATTAATACAGTTAATACCATTTTCTAAACCCAACCAAATATTGTTTTCCAAGTCTTCGAAAACGGATAAAACTGTATTGTTGCTTAATCCATTTGTTTGGTCTATTTGATAATTAATCTCTCCATTTGAGGTGAGGTGGATGATACCGTTTGATACAGTTCCTAACAAAAAACTTTTATCTTTAAGTTGTTTGCTACTGTAAATTCTAACTTTTGAAAGGGCTTCATTAGCCTGAATTTGCCATTTTTTAATGGTGTTATCCTTGAAGTGATAAAAGCCAGAATCTTCCGTTTCAAACAAGATATTATTGTTGTGATAAAAAATATTCACAAGTAGATTTTCTTGTAAAATAGGATCGTTAGAAACTAGTTTAGACTTTCCGTTTTCAATTTCATAAACCCCATCTTTCACCTTTTGGAAGTAAATACTCTTGTTAACCTTAAAAATTTTATAAATAGTGGTTTCAGATTCTATTATCGAATATTCTTGGTTCTGCGTATTATAAATGTAAATTCTATTTAGTGATTGAAACAGAATCCAATCATCAATCGTTATAATATTCCAAATTTCTTCATCATCTAAAAAAGGAATGTTTAATTTGTCTGAAAGAGAAGTGTATTTTAATAAACCGTAAATATTGGGTTCCCAATAACCGAACTCCCTATAGCTTCCTGTGTAAACATGATTATTTATTACGTTAACTGATCGAACCGTGGTTTGTTTTATATTGGAGTGTAAAGTCCATTTAGCACCATTAAACTCCAAAAGTCCTTTGTTGTTGGCAATATAAATGTATTTGTTGTCAGATTGGGATATAGACCAATTCTGGTTTTCGGCATTATAATCTGTAGGAGTGTAAACTTCTATAGGAGGTCTTTCTTGGGCTGCTAGATAGAAATTTAAAATACAAAAAAAAAGAAAGAAAAGTGGTTTAGTTGGTTTCAATGGTGGTGCCTGTATTTGTTATGTTACTAATTTAGTAAAATTAAGGCATTAAAATAGTGTTGTATGGTATTTGTATAGGAAATTTTGTTATTAATTATACATAATAGCGTGAATTAAAAAGCTCTGTGTATAGGTTTGTAGTCTTTGTTTTAAACTTGAACTGTGTGAAATTATAAGGAAATAGTTAGTCTTTTTTCACATGAGATGAATCTCTAATAATTAACTCGGCATCAAGAATTTTTTTGTTTAAAGTTTGCTTTATGTCTGGGTTGTTTACACGTTCTAAAAATGTTAATGCAGCTAATTTCCCTATTTCCGTACTGTGTTGGTTGATGCTTGAAATAGTAGGGGTAACCATAGAGGTAAAAGGCTCGTTACCAAAACCAACAAGAGCCATATCGTTAGGTATGTCTATGTTATTCTCATTAAGTACTTGCAAGGCGCCTAAAGCAGCATAATCTCCAGCCACATAAACGGCATCAGGTCTGTTTTTTAAATTTAGAAGTTGTAGCATTTTTTCTCTACCATCTTCCAAAGTAAGACTGCTTTCTATTAATAGAGATTCATCTAGAGGTAAATCATATTTTTTTAAGGCGTCTATATAGCCTTTAATTCGGTTATTAAAAATTCGTGTACGTCTATAACCACCAATATGTGCAATACGTTTGCAGCCTTGTTCTACTAAATGTTCAACAATCATGTGGCTGCTTTCGTAATCGTTTATACCTATATAATCAACATTTAAATCATTTTCACCACGGTCAAAAAGAATTAATGGAATGCCTTTAGATTTTATTTTTTCATAATAATTTAAGCTAATTGTTTCATTGGCCATAGAAGCAATAATGCCATCAACTTGTGTAAAGAGTAGGGTGTCAATGTTACTGCATTCTTTTTTATAAGATTCGTTGGATTGTGTTATAATAATATTGTAACCTTCTTTATTTAAAACCTCTTCTATGTTTTGAATCACCGAAGAAAAAAAGTTGCTATTTGTTCGCGGAACGATGACGCCAACGAGGTTACTTTTGCCTCTACGTAGGGCACTAGCGAGGTGATTTGGTTGATAATTTAACTCCTTTGCAACCTTTTTTACGGCTTCTTTTGTTTTTGCACTAATTCGCGAATCGTCGTGAAGTGCCTTGGAAACTGCTGCTGGTGAAATATTTAACGCATTAGCAATGTCTTTTATCGTAGTTTTTTTTTTGTTTATCAATTTTTTATATATTTGCTTAATCGTTTAAGCAAAAGTACAGTATTACTTTTTATTATCAAAACAGATTATTCTGATTTAGGTTTTAGTATATTTAATGCGAAGCACTTGCTTAAACGTTTAAGCAAAAATTTTATTTAACTAATTTTATAATTAAAAGACATGAGTAGAGTAGTAACATTTGGTGAGATTATGCTAAGATTAGCACCTCAAGGATTTTTAAGATTTTCTCAAGCAGACAATTTTGACGTTGTTTATGGTGGTGGAGAATCTAACGTTGCAGTATCATTAGCTAATTATGGTATTTCTGTAGATTTTTTAACACGTTTACCTAAAAATGATATTGGTGAATGTGCTATGATGGAAATGCGTAAAAGAGGTGTTGGTGTAGATAAAATTGTTTGGGGTGGAGACCGTTTAGGTATTTATTTCTTAGAAACTGGTGCTGTATCTAGAGGTAGTAAAGTGGTTTATGATAGAGCACACTCTTCTATGGCGACTATTCAATCTGGTATGATTGACTGGGAAAAAGTTTTCGAAGGTGTAGAATGGTTTCATTGGACTGGTATTACTCCAGCTATTTCTCAAAGTTCTGCTGATGTTTGTTTAGAAGCTGTTAAAGCGGCTAGCAAATTAGGTGTTACTATTTCAACTGATTTAAATTACCGTGCAAAATTATGGAAATTCGGTGGTGATCGTGAAGCGATCATGACGGAATTAACTTCTTACTGTGATGTTATTCTTGGAAATGAAGAAGATGCTGAAATGCATTTTGGTATAAAACCAGAAGGTGCAGCAGTTCAAACTCACGGTCATGATGTAAAAGCGGAAGCATTTTTATCAGTTTGTCAACAAATGATGAAAAAATTCCCAAGAGCTAAAAAAGTAATTACAACTTTAAGAGGTTCTATCTCTGCATCTCATAACACATGGGCTGGAGTTTTATATGATGGTAAACAAATGTTACAAACACGTCAATACCAAATTACAGATATCGTTGATAGAGTAGGTGGTGGAGATTCTTTCATGGGTGGTTTAATTTATGGTTTATTAACGTACCCAGATAACGACCAAAATGCATTAGATTTTGCAGTAGCAGCGTCTTGTTTAAAACACACTATTAAAGGTGATGCCAACTTAGTAACTGTAGAAGAAGTAACCAAACTTATGGGTGGTGATGCTTCTGGTAGAGTTGCTAGATAGTAAATTTATAGCCTACAAGATTTTATAAGTCTTGTAGGTTTTTTTTAGTATTTCTTTTATTGGCTTCAACTAAATTTTAAACTTTTTAAGTGTATGAAAAAATCGATTGCGATTATTTGCGGCGGTGGCCCTGCTCCAGGTATTAATACTGTTATTAGTACTGTTGCTAAAACCTTTATGAAGGATGGATACAAAGTAATTGGTGTGCATCATGGGTATAAAGGATTACTTTCTGAAGACCCAGAAGTAAAGATTTTTGATTTTCATCACGCCGATCGTATTTTTAGTCGTGGAGGTTCTACTTTAATTATGAGTAGATTCAAACCTAAAGACAGCGATTTTAAAGCTGATTTTTTCAAAAAGAATAATGTGAAATTATTGGTCACTATTGGTGGAGATGATACAGCTTCTACAGCCAATAGGTTAACCAAATATCTTCAAACTCAAGAGCTTGATGTGGCTCACGTACATGTTCCTAAAACAATAGATAACGATTTGCCTTTGCCAGATAGAAATCCAACCTTTGGTTTTCATACAGCTAAAGATGAAGGTGTTCGTATTGGAAATACGGTTTATGAAGACGCACGAACTAGTGAAAATTGGTTTGTTATGTCTGCCATGGGGCGTTCAGCAGGACATTTAGCATTCGGAATTGCTTCGGCATGTCATTTTCAAATGATGATTATTCCAGAAATGTTCAACAAAACAACCATTACTTTCGAGAAGTTAATTAATATGATTATTTCTTCCATCGTTAAATGTAAAATTAAGGGTGTTGAATATGGTGTAGCCATGGTAAGTGAAGGTGTTTTTCATTTTATGGACGAAGCCGAAATTATAAACTCAGGTATTAACTTCACTTATGATGACCACGGACATCCTGAATTAGGAAATGTAAGTAAGTCGCATATATTCAATTATCTTTTACAAGTTAAGTTGAAAGAGATTGGGTTGGAAGTAAAAACAAGACCTGTAGAACTTGGTTATGAATTAAGATGTTGTAACCCAATTGCATTCGATTTAACTTTATGTACCTTGCTAGGTATAGGTGTTAAAAAATTATACGATCAAGGTATTTCAGGTTGTATTGTTAGCGCCAACTCAAAAGGAGATATTACACCTTTGTTTTTAAAGGATTTTGAAGATGAAAACGGAAAAATTCCACCAAGATTGGTAGATATTAATTCGGATATGGCACAGCTATTCATCAATAATTTATTCTATATTCAAGAGAAGGATTACGAAAAAGCAAAAAAATATGTTTCTAATCCGGAGGCATACGATTTTAAGAAAATATTAAACTGGAATTGAAAAAATTCTAAAGAATAAAAAATAAACAACAAAAAAATAATAACAACATGGCACAATTTTCAAGAATAGAAGTAGCTCAAGCCATGAAAGATACAGGGATGATTCCTTTATTTTTTCATAGTGATATTGAGTTAAGTAAAAAAGTATTAAAAGCTTGTTACGATGGTGGAGCAAGATTAATGGAATTTACAGCACGTGGTGATTTCGCTCACGAAGTTTTTGGTGAATTAACCAAATATGCTATCAAAGAATTACCAGGTATGATTATGGGTGTTGGTTCTGTTACAGACGGTGCAGCAGCTTCTTTATACATGGCTTTGGGTGCAAACTTTATTGTAACGCCTGTTTTAAGAGAAGATATCGCTATTGCATGTAACCGTAAAAAAGTTTTATGGTCTCCAGGCTGTGGTACATTAACTGAAATTGCTAGAGCAGAAGAGTTAGGTTGCGAAATAGTGAAATTATTCCCTGGTGATATTTACGGACCACAATTTGTAAAAGGCATTAAAGGCCCACAACCATGGACAAGCGTTATGCCAACAGGTGGTGTTTCTCCAACAGAAGAAAACCTAAAAGGATGGTTTGATGCTGGTGTAACTTGTGTAGGTATGGGGTCTCAATTAATCTCTAAAGAGATTATAGCGAACAAAGATTACGCAAAACTAGAGGCAGACGTTAAGAAAGCAATGGCTCTTGTAAAAGCTGTTAGAAAATAATTTTTTTAGTTTTCTAAAAATAAATGAAAAGCCGAACTAGTAAGTTCGGCTTTTTTTATTCAATACGTTTGTAATTCTCAGCATATATAGGATGGCCTAAACTATCAATTTCAACCTGAGTGAATGATTCTTCATCAATTGTTATATCGAAAATATATTTATTATTTTTCTTTATATGGATGTTCATGGCTTTTGAACCATAATCTAAAACCTCGGTTAAGGTACCATCTTTAAACGTATAATCTCCAACACCAAACCAATCTAAAGAATCCCAGGCACGTAACCTACTCCACATAATTTTGGTTTTAGAATACATTTTCATTTGCTTATAGTCTTTTGATGAGTTTATGGTGTCTACAGAGCCATCCTCTTTATAGTTTAAAAAGCTCACTAGCTCCCAAGCACCTTCTAAAGTATGTTCCTTTATTGGCGGTTCAACGGTTGTTTTATTGTTGCAAGAAAGAAGAAGGGATGTACAGAAAATAAATAAAAGTGTTTTCATAAATGAAACATTAAATTAATAATCGCATTACTACAATTTACGAAAAAAATAGGAGAAATAAAGTATTGAATAATAAGAGCTTATACTATGATAATATCTTTTGATAATTTTAACGTAAGTTTTATACCAAAAATTCTACTTTTGTTAAGATTAAATTTAATAGTAATTATGTCAGATACAATTGAAAAATTAAAATGTTTAATAATTGGTTCGGGACCTGCAGGTTATACTGCAGCGATTTATGCAGCTAGAGCCAATATGAAACCTGTATTATATCAAGGGACACAACCAGGTGGCCAATTAACAACAACTAACGAAGTAGAAAACTTCCCAGGATACCCTGATGGTATTACAGGTCCTGAAATGATGATGGAACTTCAAAAACAAGCAGAGCGTTTCGAAACAGATGTGCGTGATGGTTGGGTTACCAAAGTAGATTTTACAGGCGATGTACATAAAGTTTGGATTAATGAAACTAAAGAAATTCATTGTGATACCATTATTATTTCTACAGGAGCATCGGCTAAATATTTAGGTATAGATTCTGAACAGAAATATTTAAAATTAGGTGGAGGTGTTTCAGCTTGTGCTGTTTGTGATGGCTTCTTTTATAGAAACCAAGAAGTTGCTATCGTAGGGGCTGGAGATTCGGCTTGTGAAGAGGCGCATTACCTATCTAAATTATGTAAAAAAGTGACTATGTTGGTTAGACGTGATGAGTTTAGAGCATCTAAAATCATGGCTAATAGAGTTAAAAACACAGCCAACATTGAAATATTGTTCAATACAGAAACTGATGAAGTTTTAGGTGACGGACAAGTAGTTACAGGTGTGCGTGTTTATAACAATCAAACCAAAGAAAAACAAGAAATTCCTGTTACAGGGTTTTTTGTAGCTATTGGGCATAAACCTAATACAGATATTTTTAAAGGCTTTTTAGATTTAGATGAAACTGGTTATATTATAAATGTACCAGGAACTTCTAGAACAAATGTTGAAGGTGTTTTTGTCTCTGGAGATGCGGCAGACCATGTTTACAGACAGGCGATTACAGCTGCTGGAACAGGATGCATGGCAGCATTAGATGCAGAACGTTATTTGGCAGGAAAAGATGAGACGTTTGAAGTCTCTACTTCTAGTTATAATTAGAAATAATAAAACGATAAAAAAAAGCCGAAGTAATTACTTCGGCTTTTTTTATTATTTGATTTTCTTAATTTATTAAAATGTGTTTTCTTTGAGAACGATTTTAAACGGGATGTGGCGCAGTCCGGTAGCGTACACGGCTGGGGGCCGTGTGGTCGCAGGTTCAAATCCTGTCATCCCGACGAACCTAGTAATAGGAAGTATCAGAACACTGTTAATTGTATGATTATCAGTGCTTTTTGTTTTTAGGCATTTTATTTGATGCCAATTAAAAGCAATTAAACTCAATAAAAAGGTGTGCAATCAGGTGTGCACTTTCTCACCAGAATTGTCGTAAATTTAAAGAGCATTTAAAAGCAATTTGACTTTCGTTTTTACCAAAAAATGTCAAACTAAAGCCGTTAAAAATGCAGACAAACAGCACCTTTTCAATTATTTTCTTTACAAGAAAATCAAGAAGTACTGCGAACGAGTTATCCATTTATGTTCGCATTACAGTTTCTGGACAACGTTCAGAAATTAGTCTAAAACGAACGATTCTATTTAAAGAATGGGACAGTTCCAAAAACAGAGGACGAGGAAGCACTTATAAAATAAGAGTTTTGAACGCCTATCTAGACCAAGTTTATAGCCAATTATTGGATTGCCACAAACAACTGTTGGAAGAATCCAAGATCATTACAGCCAATGCCATAAAAGCAAGGTACTTGGGCGAGGATGATAACCATAAGACCTTAAAGGAATTAATAGCCTATCATAATACCAATATGGTAAGTGTTTTGAAACATGGTACGATGAAAAACTATGCTACCACAGAAAAATACTTGGATAAATTCCTAGACCAAAAACTAAACACAAACGACATCTATTTAAAACAATTGAATTATCGCTTTATCATTGACTTCGAGCAGTATTTGAGACACTATAAGAACAATAAAAAGAAATTGTCCTTATCTAATAATGGTGTCATGAAACATTTGGAACGCTTCAAGAAAATGATAAACCTAGCGGTAAAACTGGAATGGATATTGAAAAACCCATTTGCACAATTTCAATTAAAATTTAAAAAGTTTGATAGGGCATACCTAACAGATAGGGAACTGGAGCAAATCGAAAGCACTTATTACAACAACGATAGGCTAGAGCGTATAAAAGACTGTTTCATATTTTCTTGTTATACAGGACTGTCCTATGTCGATGTAAAGGAACTAACAATAAACCAAATCACCATAGGTATAGATGCGACCCATTGGATATTCACCAAACGGGAAAAAACAAACGAAAGGGTAAAGATACCCATCCTGCCCCAAGCCATGGCAATTATCGATAAATACAAGGATGCCAGTGAAAAGAAAGAAAACAGCCTGTTATTGCCCCTTTGCTCAAACCAAAAGGCAAATAGTTACTTAAAGGAAATTGCCAAAGACTGTGGCATAAACAAGAACGTTACCTTCCACGTTGCCAGACATACTTTTGCCACTACGGTGATGCTATCCAACGGAGTTCCCATAGAAACCGTGTCCAAACTGCTGGGACATTCCAAACTATCTACCACGCAGCTGTATGCACGAGTGGTGGAGACCAAGATAAGTGAGGATATACAAAACCTGCTTGCGAGGTTTGAAATAAAAAAGCAAAAAGCAATGGAAGTTTTAGAGGTTTGAAAAACGTTTTTAAAGGGATGGATTTAGAGGCTGGGTATTTAAAAACTCTTTTTGCATCAGTTCAGAAGTGTGCGCAGGGAATCCATCGCTTTAAAAATGAACCAAGCTCGCCCAAAGCGAGCGCGGTAGTAAGGACTTAATTAACACCAAAATCCCTATTAACAAATTCTATCAAATAGAGTCAAATTTTAGGATTTCCGTGATTTTTACTAAAAAACTCCTTGATTTTACTGGGTGTTCGAAGCTTTTTTAGTAAAATTCACGGAAAAACGAAATCTATTAATATGGTAACTTGTTATAAATCAATCAAATACAAATCAGTAACATCGCGCAGCGTGTTACCCTCTTGCTTTTCCCCCCCCCTTAGTTTTACAAACACGCATTATATAGAGAATTTTTTATGATAGTGAGAGCTTGTAAGAAGTAACTTCATATCGGGTGAAACTCTCAATAAATGTTAGCATTGATTAAGTTTATATGGAAATAAATTTGTTTATTGAATAATATTAAAATTAAAGTAAGTCTTTAGTATTAGTTTAAATTGTGCCAAATTTATTATTTTCTTTTTTATAGATTTGTTTAAACACTTAAGTACTCCCTAATTTAATGAACCTTATACTTGAGGAAATAGCAAAAAAAAACGAAATAGTTTTTAAAAACTTTTTTGACAAACATTATAAAGAATTAGTTTTGTCTGCCAATGGCTATCTTTTTGATAAAGATTCCAGTGAAGACATAGTACAAGAAATCTTTATATATATATGGGAGCATGCCGGTAAATTAAATATTGAAACCTCTTTAAAAGGCTACCTCTATACCATGGTAAGAAATAGATGTTTTAACTATCTAAAATCCATAAAAATTACCGATAATTTTGAATTGTTAGATTTTAATATCAATTTAATCACAGAGCACGTTTTTAATTCTACTTCAGACGAAGATAAAACCATTGTATATCATCAAATTCTTAAAATTGTTGATACACTTCCTGAAAAAATGCAGCAAGTCGTTAAACTTAAGTTTCTTCATAATTATAAGTACTCCGAGATAGCTAAGGAACTCGGGATTTCTGTAAATACTGTTAAAACACAGTTGAAAAGAGCAAAATTGAAAATTACAGAAATGGTAACAGTTATACTTGTTTTGCTTGAAATAAATCAGTAAAAATTAATATTCGTTGATTTAAAATCATTGAATTTGATTTTTTTTTGAAAAAAAAGTATTTTTTTGTCACCCATTATTATCTTTTTGTTGTCTTAATGTTAAAGCATTGTAATACAAGACAACTAAATGGAATTCAAATTAATTATAAAGAAACTAAATAACACCCTTTCTGAAGAAGATGCCACTATTTTTCGGGAATGGTATAATGAGTCCGACCTTCATAAAGCATATTTTAAGAAGGTGCAGGAAAATTATCATGATGAAACTTTTTTAATAGATATTGAAAAAGGTTGGAAAGCAGTAGAAAAGAAAATTAGGCCGGTTGCCGTTAAGAAAACCAGTTATTTAAAGTATGCTGTTGCAGCATCTATTGTGTTATTAATTTCTATTACTTTTTTAATTAAAAAGGAAAAGATTGAAGAAGTTGTTAATCCAATAATCACTAATAATAATATTCAAATAGGAACAGATAAAGCAACTTTAACCTTAGAGGATGGTACTCTTGTAGCTTTAGAAAAAGGGAAACAATACATTTCTGATAATTTAGAGAGTAATGGTGAAGAATTAATTTATAAAGCACCAAATACATCCAAAAAGGAAATTGCCTATAATTATTTAACCATTCCAAGAGGCGGACAATATCATATTGTGCTATCAGACGGAACTAAGGTTTGGTTAAATTCAGAATCTCAAATAAAATATCCAGTTACTTTTTCAGATGGGGAAACCAGACAAATTGAATTAGTTTATGGTGAAGCTTATTTTGATGTGTCGCCAAGTACAGATCATAATGGCACAAAATTTAAAGTACTAGCAGAATCACAGGAAATAGTGGTTCTAGGTACCGAGTTTAATATTAGTGCTTATAAGGACGAAAAAGCAATTTACACGACTTTAATAGAAGGAAAAGTGGCAGTAACAAACGGTAAAGCCAATACTGTTTTAAGTCCGAGTCAGCAATCAATTATTGTAAAAGAAAAAAATGGTATAAATGTAGTTAAAGCAGATGTTTATTCAGTGACTTCTTGGAGAAAGGGCGTTTTTAGCTTTGATAATATGCCTCTAGAAAATATAATGAAAGTTTTAGCAAGATGGTATGATGTAGAGATAATATTTGTTGAATCTAATTTAAAGGAAGAGCGCTTTACAGGAGTTCTAAGAAAAAATCAAAATATAGAAGATATTTTAAATTCAATTCAAACCACTAATAATATGGCCTATGTAATAAATAACAACACAATAATTTTTAAATAGAAAAAGAAAAGGGAATTGAGGCTCGAATATCTCACCAAACAAACCTCTGTTTCCCCTAAACATTAATTAACTAATTTATTAATTAACACAACAAATTTATGAAAATTAAATTAACCAATGTTCTTTCCCTAAAAAGAAAAAACGTGCTAAACATTATTATGAGAACATTTATATTCTTGTTTTGTTCCACTGTTTTTAGCTTTTCTTCAGGAGATGTTTTTTCTCAAAACGTAAAAGTTCAAATTGACTCAAACAAAACCATAACCATTGATGAGGTCTTTAATATTATTAAACAGCAAACAGATTTTAATTTTATCTATAAGTCGGATATGTTTAAAGACTATCCAAAAGTGAATGTAAAAAAAGGGAACATTAGTGCCAATAAATTATTGGAACAAAGCCTTTCAAAAGGAAATTTCAATATCGATATTTCTGGAAAACAAACGATAATAATTAGTGAAAATTCTAATGTAGAAGCACTAGCAGAAATTACAGTTAAAGGGCAAGTTGTTGATAAAAATGGTTTGTCGATACCTGGTATTACTGTATATGTTACCAACCAAAAACCTCAAGGGCAAGATGTAAATCGTGATTTCATTGTAAGAGGAACTACTACTGATATAGATGGAAACTTTTCGTTAGTTGCTGAAGTGGGCTACTATTTAGTTGCGTCAGGAATGGGCTATGAAGTTTTTGTTCAAGCAGTAACAAATCAAACTGTTTATAAAATTGTACTTAAAGAAAGAATAAGTGCATTAGACGAAGTTCTTGTTGTGGGATATGGTACTAAATCTAGAGAAGAAATATCATCGGCAATTTCTTCGATTCAAAGTGAAGATATTGCAAAAAACATAATAGGTCAAACTAGTTTTGACAGATCATTATCGGGCTTGGTGAAAGGTGTTAATGTAAGAGCCACTTCTGGAACTCCGGGGGCTGGTATAGATATAAATATTAGAGGTAATACGTCTCCCTTTTCAGGTAGTGACAACAATCCTTTATTTGTAATAGATGGTGTCCCTTTCCAAGCCAATCCTGTTGCAAACCGAGGGGATGACACTACATTTACTACTATTCAAAATCCATTACTATCTATAAACCCAAACGATATAGAAAGTATGGATGTATTAAAAGATGCTGCAGCTACCTCTATTTATGGTTCTCGTGGAGCAAACGGGGTTATTATTGTAAACACTAAAAAAGGTAAAAGAAATCAAAAAGCCAGTATTAGTTATTCAACTTCTGTAACAATGTCTGAGCCAATTAAACAGGAAGATTTTTTAAATGCTTCTGAGTGGAAAGAACATGTGGATACTTATTTTACAAACACGTTTAATGCTATACCAAGTGGTATTGTAGGTGCTGCAACTGTATCTGGATTTTCAGATATGGTAAATATTGGCCCTGGCTCTACTTATGGCGGATTAAAAGATGAGTATTTTGGATCAGGAAACACAAACTGGGGAGATGAAGTATACCGCTCTGCAGCATATACACAAAAGCATAACCTATCTATTAGAGGTGGAAATAATAAATCTTCTTACTCAGTTTCTGGAGGATATACAGACCAAGAAGGATTAATTAAAAAGGATGTTTTTAAACAATACAATTTAAGATTAGGGCTAGATAATACACTGAGTAAAACCTTCACAACGGGTACTAATTTAAATTTAAATTACTCAAAAAGGGCTTATGGATCTGCAGGTTTTGATGGTTTTCGTGGGAATGTATTAAACGCAAGACCAGACATTCCTGTATTTAATGAAGACGGTACACCTTCAAGGCTTGTTGGATCATACTTTGGTTTTCCTTCTGTTTTAGCTTCTCCATATGCAACATCTACACTTCAAAACAATACAACTAAAGCATATAACGTATTAGGAAATGTTTATGTTAAAGCTAATATTAATGAACACTTAAGTGTAAAGGCAGACGTTAATGGATCGTTTGCATCGACTGATAGTTACTTATATACTCCAAACACTGTGGTTGGTTTTGAAATACCTTTATTTGGAATTTTTCCATCATCCGATAGTTCTTTTGCTTATGATAGTCACGCTACAAATATAAATCTGACAACAGATTTAACAGCAAATTATACGAATAGTTTTGGTAAACACAACGTAAATGGCCTTATTGGTTATTCATGGGCAAGATTTAGTAGAGAATCTACATTTACTTTTTTACAAGGTTTCCCAGATGATATTGTATTAACTAATGCTTCAAATGCCAATTCAGCCAGTACAGATTCTTCTATCTTAGAATCAGGTTTAAATTCGTTCTTTGGTAGAGCGTCTTATAATTACAATTCTAAGTATTTTGTAACAATGACTCTAAGGTCTGATAAGTCTTCTAAATTTGCTCCTGGAAACCAAGAAGCTTTTTTCCCTTCTATAGCAGCAAGTTGGAACATAGCAAGAGAACCTTTTTTAGAAAACTCTAGTGTAATTAATCATTTAAGATTAAGAGCCAGCGCAGGAGAAACAGGAAGCACTAACCTTGGTAGTTATGATTATTTACAAGGGTTTAGACGTGGTTCTAGAGAAAGAGGGCTCTATGTAGGTAATGGAGCTATAGGCTTAACAAATAGGTTAGCAAACGATAATGCTAGTTGGGAAACCACAGCAGAGGTTAATGCTGGTTTAGATTTTAGAATATTAAATAATCGCCTTCGTGGTAGTGTAGATATCTATAACAGAAAAACTACTGGAGCCCTTGTAGGAACACCTATACCCTTAGAAGGTGGATTAAGTACTTTTACAAGTAATTTTATAGATATGACAAACCGAGGTTTCGAATTTGAAATAGGTGGAGACATTATAAAAACGGATGATTTCACTTGGGCAACTAGTATAAATATATCGCAAAATAAAAACAAAATAGATAAGTTAACTGCTGCATTTACTGAAAACGCAGGGTCTAGTTTTGTTGTTGGTAAAGAGATTAGTTTAATTCGTGGTTATATTGTAGAAGGTATTTTTCAAAATGAGGGTGAAATTAACAACCTTAATGCAAGTGCTCCAAGTGGTGCTTATAGCACCATAGGACAGGTTGTACCTGGAGATTATAGATACGCAGATATAAATGGTGATAATGAAATTACTATTGAAGATAGTTATGCTATTTTAGGAAGTGCTCAACCAGACTTTTTTGGAGGGTTTAATTCTACAATTGCCTATAAAGGTTTTGAATTAGCTGCTTTTTTCAATTTTTCTTCAGGAGCAGAAACAAGTTTAGCTTCAGATCTTCTTTCAGGGGGAATAAACCCAGACCCTCGTATAAATATACCTAGAAGGTTTAGTGCAGAAAATAGATGGTCTCCAACAAATACAGATGCGACATTAGCACAATTAGTTTATAGAGGAGGCAATGATGTAAACGTAAGACCATCATCTGTAAATATTTATGACGCCTCTTTTATTCGTTTAAAAAACATTCAATTAACATATAATTTACCAACAAATATTGTTAAACGCATTGGTATGGCTAATGCATCCGTATTTATTTCTGGCACAAATTTAGTCACTTGGGACAAGAACTTCCCTGGGCTAGATCCAGAAAATACATCAACAACATCTGCTACATTTGGGGGTTATAATTACCCTAATTCAAAATCTTTGTCTATGGGTATTAATCTTAACTTTTAATTTATAAAAAATGAAAAATATAATATATATAATAGTATTCGCATTCTTTATTAGTTTAAGTAGTTGCAGTATAGATAACGTTGAACCTAAAAACGTGTTACTGGAAAGCAATGCAATCACCAATGAAACTACCGCACTAGGTATATTAAATAGAATATATAATTCTGGTCTCAGAAATAGTATATATGGAAGAGATATTGGCGGTGGTGCTGGTGTCGCAATAGTTGAAAATATATCATTATCTAGTCTGGAAATAGAACTACTAACACCTTCAACATCGTTTACTGCATTTAACACAAACAATGTTTTAAATAATGAGGGTTTACTTCAGCAAGTATATGTAGATCTATATTTTAATATTAACCTATCTAATTATTTTATTGAGTTAGTAGAGCGTGGTGATGCTAATGTAAATGATTCAAGAAAAAATGAATTATTAGCAGAAGCTAAATTTTTTAGAGGTTTATCTCACTTTTCCCTACTACGCATCTTCGGTCAATTTTATGATGTAAACTCGCCATTAGGCGTTGTTGTAAGTACGCAACCCATTAGAAGTAATACCTCATTTCCAAGAAACAGTGTACAAGAAACTTATGATGCCATTATTGCCGACTTACAATTTTCTGCAGATAATGCCCCTACAGGTAGAGCTCATTATTATGTAAGTGCTACTACTGCACAAGCTTTATTAGCAAAGGTTCAATTAAACATGGGCGATTATACTAATGCAGCTCTAAATGCCCAAGCCGTTATAAGCAATACAGATGGATACCTACTTGAGCCTACTTACTCAGGTGTATTTAATGATAGATGGGGAGCAGAAACCTTACTTGCTGCATATGTAGATATTGATATTGAAGGTGCGCAAGCACACAACTTCGGAAGAAACACTTTTGGACCATCTACATTATTCCGCACTTTAGCGGATGAGCAAGATGGCCTGAATAGTGATGGAAGTACTGATAATGCAACGGGTTATGACCCAAGATATTCTTTAGGTTTTTATTTAGATCCAGCAAACCCAACTATTTTAATTGGTAAATATCCATTTGATGGTACATTTGCTGGAGGTGAAGGAAATGCTATAAAGACATTACGTATGGCAGAAATCTATTTAATATATGCAGAAGCAGAAGCAAGACGAGATGGAGGATCTTTAGCTAATGCTTTAGCTCGAGTAAACGAAATTAGAAATAGAGCTGGAGCAAGTGTAACTCCAAGAGTATTGTCAGACAAAGCAACTTTATTAGAAGATATAAGAATAGAGAAAATGCTAGAATTATATTGCGAAACTGGAGAAAACTGGTATGATTTAGTTCGTTATGATAGATTGGGAGATATTGATGCAAGTGCATTAAAACCATCCATATCATCTGTAAATAAATTAATTTTCCCTATTCCTAATGCTGCAATAATAGGAAATACGGAATTGGTTCCAAACCCATAATATTAAATTTTTAAAAAAATCAACTCTTAGTAATGTAAGAGTTGATTTTTTTTTAACTAAGCTATTTTAAATAGCCTAGTAATTTTTATCGCTTACATCTTTTAGGGAGTTATTCTACAATTATCTTTTAACTAGATTTTAACAATAGTTACTAAGGGTATTTCTTCTATTTCTACACTTATTGTATATAACATGCACACCAAATGAAAAAAATAATTGCATTACTAGTTTTAAGTTTAACCATAATTAGCTGTAATACATCCTCCAAGAAACAAGATTTATCTTATGCGTATACAGGTGTAAATTGGGATAAATATGAAGGGCACACTGTAGAAATTTCAGTTTTGGATAGTACTGTTGCACGTGTACATGCTGTAACAGAGACAGTATTCATAAAAAATGGCGCCTTCAAAATAGCTGATACATTAAAACAAATACGAAATGCCTATTTCGGATTATATACCCCTAAAGGAGATTTTGTATACAAACAAGAATTTATTTTAGAACCTGGGAGTCTAGAATTTAATCTAAAAGAAGGCAACGAAAAATCAACAATATCTGGAGGTAAATACAATGATATTATCTACACTTCATTTCTTTCTAATACAGACTACAACTTAAAGAATAAAACATTTTCTGATTATAGCAAAACACTTACTCAAGAAAGTTTTCAGGTAGATAGTGTAAGACAGAAATACAGTAAGCTATCCAAAATAGTACAAGATTTAAAAAAGGAGCATTATCTAAATATTTATAACAACAAAACAGATTCTATAACTAGTTTATTAGCATTTAGTAAACTTGGTTATACAGATGAAATAGAACAATTTTTAGATGTACTAGAGAAACAGTTCGGAAAAGGTAATCCGGAAATTTATTTAGCACGCAACACATATAAAATGATTCGTAAAAGTAAAACGATGACAAAAAGTGTAGGTGTAGGCAGTGTTATTAAAGATTTCTCTTCTAAAAATTTAAAAGGAAAAACATTTAAACTTTCTAATGTTTTAAAAGAAAACAAATACGTAGGAGGCTCAGAAGAAGCTTTTGTAAAACTAGACGAATTATTAAATTAAAAATAAAAAATATGAAAAACACATTTATAGTAATTGCATTAGCTCTAATGAGTCTATCATGTCAAAATAAAGAGGCAAAGACCATTAATTATAATATTCTATCCGGAAATATAGGTAGTACTAAAGGGGGTGAATTAAATATCAGTTCATTAAATGGGTTTAAAAAAACCATAAATGTTACGGATACAGGATTTTTTTCGGATACTCTTTTTATTCCCGAAAACGGCTTATATAATATACGTTTTGAACAAGTTAGGTTTGCTCCATACTTGTCTAAAGGTGGTAACGTTCAGTTAAATGTTGATGCAAAAAAACCTGCAAGCACATTAAAATTATCTGGAGATAATATTGCATTAAATAGTTATTTCGCATATAAAGCTAGTAAGAACTCAGAATTCATGATGAATAGAGAAACTAGTTATAATGTAGACGAAAGCGACTTCGAAATTAAAATAAATAATTTCAGCAAAGACTTAGAACAGCATTTAGAAGCAGTAAAGGATATTCCAGAAGGCATTAAAGTTAAAGAGTTGCGGGCTATCAATTTTGGAAGGTTGGCTAAAAAAAGCAATTACGAATTTATGTATGGCCACCTTAATAAAAATAGAGATTTTAAAGCATCTGATGCTTTTAAAGGAGAGCTATCTAAGATTTCTTTTGATAATGGAGACGACTATTTGTATTCTTCAGATTACCAACAAATGGTAAGCAACAATATTAGAGAAAAAGCATTTAATTATTATGAAAAGGACTCTCTGCCTTATCCAGAAGCCGAAGCCCAGGCAATTACTGAAATTAATAATGAAACAATAAGAAATGTAGAGCTGTATAAAAGTTTCTCCATGCAGTTAACCAGGTCTTCAGACAAGGAAACAGATTTAAACAAATTTTTAAGCGCCTCTACTAATGAGGCTCATAAAACAAGCATAAAAGAATTGTTTGAATCTTTAAAAGTCTTGGATAAAGGGCAACCTTCTCCGAAATTTGAGAATTTTGAAAATTATGCAGGAGGAACAACTTCTTTAGATGATTTAAAAGGGAAATATGTATATATAGATGTTTGGGCTACTTGGTGTGGGCCTTGTAAAGCTGAAATTCCTTTTTTGAAAAAAATTGAAAAACAATACCATGGAAAAAATATACATTTTGTAAGCCTTTCTGCAGATAAACAAAAAGATAAAGACAAATGGAAAAAAATGATTGCAGATAAGGAATTAGGCGGTATTCAATTAATATCGGACAACGACTTTAACACGCCATTTGTTAACGATTACAAGATCATGGGAATCCCTCAATTTATCCTTTTAGATCCAGAGGGTAATATAGTAAGAGCGAATGCTCCTAGACCTTCAGATGCTAAACTGATAGAATTATTTGATAAATTAAAAATTTAATTAAAGAACCAACTTTTTATTTATAACAGAAGCGCCAGTTTAAGGTGACTTATAATAAGATATTTATGACTCTAAAAAAACAAATTAAGACTACTATATTTTTGCTTTCAGTTGCAATTACGGTACAGTCTGTGAGTGCTCAAAAAAGCAACTCTAAGTTCACGAAAGTGCAAGAATTAGGTGGTATTCAAGAGTATTTATACCAACCGAATGGAATGAATTTATTATTGGTGCAAGATAATTCTGCACCAGTAGTAACAGTTCAAATTGTTTATCGTGTAGGTTCTAAGCATGAAGTACCTGGAAATACAGGTTCCACTCATTTACTGGAGCATCTAAACTTTAAAGGAACTCCTACTTTTAATAAACGAAAAGGAAATTCTATTTTTGGTGTGTTACAAGGTATGGGTGCTGAAATGAATGCCACTACATGGTATGACAGAACAAACTACTACGAAACTATTCCGAGTGATAAAATTGAAACGGCGCTGCATATAGAATCTGATAGAATGCGTAATTCGTTATTACTAAAAGAAGATAAAGACGCTGAAATGACCGTAGTTCGAAATGAATTTGAACGTGGCGAGAATAATCCCAACAGTTTATTAAGCAAGGAAATTTGGGCAACTGCTTATATGGCACATCCTTATCATCACAATACAATTGGGTGGCGTTCTGATATTGAAAATATGCCAATTGAAGTGCTAAGAAAATTTTACAATACCTACTATTGGCCAGACAATGCCACTTTAACTATTATTGGTGATTTTCAAAAAGAGAACCTATTTGATCTAGTTGATAAATATTTTTCTAAAATCACTAAGGCACCACACGATATGCCTCAGCCGTATACGACGGAGCCAGAACAATTTGGAGCCAGAAGAATTACAATCAATAAACCAGGGCAACAAGCCATAGTTTCAATAGCTTATAAAATTCCAGGACGATTGGATAATGACTACCCAGCTTTAAATGTTTTAAGTGAAATCTTAGGAAGCGGTACATCATCAGTTATTAATAAAACATTTGTTGATAATGGAATTGCTCTTTTTGGATATACTAGTGCGTCTGACTTTAAAGAAGTAGGGTTATTTAATATTTCATTAGGCTTTACAGCAGATAAGAACCACCAAGACATTAATTCACAAATGTTAGCAATGGTTGAAAAAGTAAAAAAAGAGGGTGTACAACAATCAGATATAGATAGAATTGTAGCTAAACTAAATGCTGAAACGATTTTATCTAGAGATGGTTCTGGTACTATTGCAAGCCAACTTAACGAAGCAATTGCTGGTGGTGACTGGAAAGATTATATCACTGGAATTGAAAGATTAAGTAAAGTAACTGCTGAAGATGTAAAACGTGTAGCTAATACTTATTTAAAGGACGACCAGAGTACCACAGGTTATTTTGTACCACAAGTTCCTGGTTCAAATCAACAAAATGGAGCAAGTGCGTCGAATTTTACGGATAGTAACAATAAATATTTTTACAGAACACCAGAGGTAGAAGCACATGATTTTGATTCAAATTCTCAAAATGTATCTTCTAATTTGAGTAATGCAGAAACTACATCTGCTTATGAAACAATTGAAGTTTCGGCAAAAGGAGATAAATTCGAAAGAAAACAAGTAGCTGGAATTGATGTGATTACTGCTAAAACTGGAGCGCAGGATTTTGTGACCGTAAGTGCAAGTTTTCCAATA
The DNA here is from genome assembly GCF_030552475.1 of Mariniflexile sp. AS56. GTDB lineage: Bacteria > Bacteroidota > Bacteroidia > Flavobacteriales > Flavobacteriaceae > Mariniflexile. The sequence goes on from NZ_JAUPED010000003.1 coordinate 135,454, forward strand.
GGAAGTTATTTGAACTCTAAAGGAAATGAAACTGTACCAGGTTTGACTACGCAAATGTTAAGCAAAGGAACCACAAAGAATGACAAGTTTAAATTTTCTGAGAAATTAGAGAAGCTTGGTGTTTCAATTAACGTTAATGCATCAACTTATAAGGTTTCTATTGGGTTCAAATGTCTAAAGAAGGATGTTGCTACAGTTATGGCCTTATTATCTGAGGAACTTAGAAATCCATTGTTTGATGCCAAAGAGTTTGAACTTTTGAAAGATCAATATAAAAACAGCTTAAAACAAGCCATGACAGATCCAGGAACTCAAGGTTCAATAGCTCTTTCACAAGCACTTTATCCTGTAGGTCATCCAAATTATAGTACAAGTATAGAAGAAACTATTAAAAACATAGAAGCAGTTACTATTGAAGATTTAAAACGCTTCCATAAAACTTATTTTGGTCCAGCAGGGATGCATTTAGTGGCAGTAGGTGATGTAGACACAAAGGAAATCTACTCATCTGTTAGCAATGCTTTTAAAGGTTGGAAAGGTGGCGTAATAGATAAAGCTACTTTTAAAGAGGCAACTAAGGCTAATGCTTTGACAAAAGTGGTGACAATACCGCAAAAACCAAGTGCTCAAATGTATATTGGTCAATATACTGGTATTGAAAGAAAAGACAAAGATTTCATGCCGTTTTATATAGGAACAAATATTTTAGGTGGTGGTTTCTCAGGAAGATTAATGCAAACAGTAAGAGATCGTGATGGTCTAACTTATGGAATTAATGCAAGTCATTCAGGACATACAAATACTGGTGGTTATTGGAATATTGGAGCAACTTTTAATCCAACATTGTTCCAAAAAGGATTAGATGCAACGATGGTAGAAGTTAAAAATTGGGTTAATAATGGTGTTACAGAACAGGAATTAGCTGATAATAAAACCAACCTTACTGGGAGTTTTAAAGTAGGATTATCTACAACTGGTGGTTTAGCAGGAGCTTTGTTAAGTTTTGTTGAACGTGGTTTAGAACCGAGTTATATCGACCAATATTCAAAAGATATTGAAGCGGTAACGCTGCAACAAGTAAATTCTGTAATCAAAAAGTATATTGATTTAGATAAATTAATAATTATAAAAGCAGGTTCATTAAATGAAAATGGTCAGCCTTTACAATAAAATCCCTCATCTTTCTCAGTACGTCTTGCCATGTAAATATTTTGAATTAGTTAATCAAAAAAAAAAAGAGGAAGATGAAAAAAGTGTTATTCATTCGAATAACACTTTTAAAAATAAAAAACAACTTAAAATTAACACTATGAAAAAAGTTATTCTACTACTTGCCTTATTTGTTTTTGCAATAGGTAATTCTCAAATTTTAGAGCCCGTAAAATGGTCCACAAAAGTGGTTAAAATATCAAAAACAGAATATGAATTGATTGCTACGGCAACAGTTGATGCTAACTGGCATTTGTATTCTCAAACAGTACCAGAAGGAGGTCCTATCGCTACTGCTTTTTCTTTTAAAAGTAGTGCTAATTACTTGAAAAAAGGGAATACAAAAGAGGAAGAAGGGCATACAGTTAATGATCCGATTTTTAAAATGAAAATAAAATATTTCAGTAACAAAGCTTCGTTTAAGCAACGCATTCAATTGAAAAACAAGGCACCATTTAAAGTAAATGGGGTAGTTGAGTTTATGGTTTGTGATGATACTAGATGTTTGCCACCGACAGAAGTAGATTTAGTTTTCAATATAAAATAATAGAATTAAAGTGTTCAAAATGAAAAAACTTATTTTTTTATTCTCGTTACTGTACATCACATTTGGTAGTGCCCAAGTTGTTAACCCTGTAAAATGGGCTACTTCTGTTGAGAAATTGGCAGAGGGGAAGTACAAATTAATTGCAAAAGCTAGCATAGAACCGGGTTGGCATTTGTATTCTCAAAATGTTCCTGATAATGGTCCTATAGCTACTACTTTCATGTTTGATGACGCTGATGGCGCTTTTAAACTCAAAGGAAATACCACTGAAGAAGAAGGGCATAAAGTGGATGATCCTATCTTTGGAATGGAAATTAAGTTTTTCGAAAAAACGGCAACTTTTGAGCAAATAGTAGAAGTAGCTGGCGATAAAGCAACCTTAAATGCTACCGTTGAATTTATGGTATGTGATGACTCTCGATGCTTGCCGCCAACCGAAGTTGATTTGCAGTTTAATCTTTTTGATAAAAACACTTCGCCTAAAGTGGCTAGCTCTAATACACAGAAAGATTCAGCAATTTCAAATACTTCCGATTCAAAATCAAGCTCTAAAAATGGACTTTGGGGCATATTCTTTATCGCTTTCTTTTCAGGATTTGCGGCTTTGTTAACTCCGTGTGTGTTTCCTATGATTCCTATGACGGTAAGTTTCTTTACCAAGCAAAGTAAAACAAAAGCAGCAGGCATAAAAAATGCTATTATATATGGATTATCAATTATTGTAATTTATGTGTTATTAGGCATTTTGGTTAGTTTAATATTTGGAGCAGATGCTTTAAATGCCTTATCTACCAATGTATGGTTTAATATTATATTTTTCATATTGTTATTAGTTTTTGCTACATCATTTTTAGGTGCTTTCGAAATTATGTTACCAAATTCTTGGGCAAACAAAGTAGATTCTCAAGCAGATAGGGGAGGTTTAATTGGTATATTTTTTATGGCATTAGCACTGGCTATTGTTTCATTTTCTTGTACGGGTCCTATTGTTGGAACCTTACTTGTTGAGGCTGCAGCAGGCGGAAGTCAAGTAGGACCAATTATAGGTATGCTTGGGTTTTCATTAGCCATAGCCTTACCATTTGCTTTATTTGCTGCTTTTCCTGGGTGGTTAAATTCTCTTCCAAAATCTGGAGGTTGGTTAAACACAGTTAAAGTAGTTTTAGGCTTTTTAGAATTAGCATTAGCATTTAAGTTTTTATCAAATGCAGATTTGGTTTTACAATTACATTGGTTAGAACGCGAAGTTTTTATCGCTATTTGGATTGCCATATTTGGAGCTTTAGCTTTTTATCTTTTCGGAAAAATACAATTACCACACGATTCGCCATTAACTCATATTTCTGTAGGTAGATTAGGTTTAGGTTTATTGGTTATGTCGTTTACAATATATATGATTCCTGGTCTTTGGGGAGCTCCACTTAATTTTATAAGTGCATTTCCGCCTCCACAGCATTATAGTGAATCGCCTTATGGTGTTGGGTTTACACAATTGGGATCTGCTTCAGCCAATCATGAAACAATTCCAGAAGGTGCGCATTTAATGCCTCCGCATGATATATTGGCTTTCAATGATTATGATAAAGGTTTAGCATACGCAAAAAAAGTTGGTAAGCCTGTAATGATAGATTTTACGGGGCATGCCTGTGTAAATTGTAGAAAAATGGAGCAAAATGTTTGGGTAAAACCGCATGTTTTAGAAAAGCTTAAAAACGATGTTATCCTAATTTCTTTATATGTCGATGATAAGCGGCCATTGTTGGAAAGTGAAGTTGTAGACTCTAAACTTAAACCTGGTAAGAAGTTAAAGTATATAGGGCAGAAGTGGAGCGAATTACAAACCATAAAATATAAAGCTAATACGCAACCGATGTATGTACTCATGGATCATAATGAAGAGAATTTGATTGATCCCGTAGCATATACTCCAGATATAGAAGAATACAATACTTGGTTAAAAAAGGGTATATCAAATTTTAAAAAATAGATAATTCCTAATTCCTAACTAATATCAACTAAAAAATAATTTGAGTTTAAAATCTTATGATTAAGTCTGAAACAAAAGAAGCAATATCAAATTCAAACCCATCGCGTTTAGAAACTTATTTTAAGAGCTTTAGGGATAATATTATAGGTAATAATCAAGAATTTGAATCACCTTATGGAAAGCAAAAAGTTTTATATGCAGATTGGACAGCCAGTGGCAGATTGTATAGACCCATTGAAGAAAAACTGCTTAATGAAATAGGTCCTTATGTTGCCAATACGCATACAGAAACATCAATTACAGGTAGTGTGATGACACATGCATATCACGAGGCAAGAAACATTATAAAAAATCACGTAAATGCTTCAAAAGACGATGTTTTAATTACAGTTGGAACAGGAATGACAGGTGCTATCAATAAGTTTCAGCGTATTTTAGGCATCAAGGTTAATGAAAACTTAAAAAGCCATACACAAGTTCCAGAAGAATTAAGACCTATTATTTTTGTGTCTCACATGGAACACCATTCCAACCAGACTTCGTGGTTAGAAACAATTGCAAGAGTAAAAGTGATTCCCTCCAACGAACATGGGCTCCCTTGTTCAAAAAGCTTAGAAAAACTGATTGACGAGCACAAGGATTGTCCGATAAAAATTGCAGCTATTACAGGCTGTTCCAACGTAACGGGTATTCAAACAAACTATTACGAAGTGGCAAAAATCATGCATCAAAACAATGGATTATGCTTTGTTGATTTTGCGTGTTCTGCACCTTACGTAAATATAGACATGCATCCGGATAATGAAGAAGAATATTTAGATGCAATTACCTTTTCTCCACATAAATTCTTGGGAGGACCAGGGACTTCAGGTGTGTTAATATTCAACAAGAAATTATATAAGAATGTAGTACCCGATAATCCTGGAGGCGGCACCGTAAGTTATACAAACCCATGGGGCGACCATGATTATATAGATGACATAGAAACTCGTGAGGATGGGGGTACACCGGGTTTTCTTCAGGCAATTAGAATAGCACTTTCTATTAAATTGAAAGAAGAAATGGGTGTGCAAAATATTTTAGACAGAGAACATGAATTAATTGCTTTAATTTTTGAAAGACTTAAAAACATTAAAAACCTAAGAATATTAGCTCCAGAACACACCAACAGATTAGGTGTGTTTTCATTCTATATTGAAAGTGCACATTACAATTTAATCGTAAAATTGTTAAATGATAGGTTTGGTGTGCAAACTCGTGGTGGTTGTTCTTGTGCGGGTACTTACGGGCATTATCTTTTAAAAGTAGATGAACCCACTTCAAAATCTATTGAAAAGAAAATTCTAGAAGGTTGTTTGGTAGAACGCCCAGGCTGGATACGTATGTCAATACACCCAACTATGACGAATGCCGAAGTTGAATTTATTTGTGATGCCGTTGAATTAGTTGCTAAAAATTTTAATACTTGGGGTAAAGATTACGGCTATGAAACTTCAAAAAACGAATATATTCATCATTCTAACTTAGATACAGAAAGTGAAATTATAAAAAATTGGTTTAAGCCCTAAATTTAATTTGTATCTTTATATAATTAAAAGCAAATAAATTTTGCCTTTAAATAGTTCTTTTTGATTTTAGTGTGCAATTCGGTGAATCATATTAAATTAAGAGTGTTTAAAATGCTGAAAAACAATTAGTTACAGATTGTTAAAAAATCCTGTCATCCCGACAACAAACCTAATTTAGACTTTATTGAAAAACGCTGTTAATTTTATAATTAGCAGCGTTTTTTATTTGATTTCGTGCTATTTTGAAACTATTTTGTTGAAATTAATGGCTTAGCGAATAAAGTGATTTATTATTTAAACCAATCCTCAATAATTTTACGTTCTGTATTTAAGTTAGAATGGTGTATATATTCGTTTTTTGAAACATCATAGGCGTAATCTTTACTCCAATAAAGGTGGTTCGCAGCAACCTTTTTAATAGCTTCGCATATAAATTCTACCTCACTATTCGTCATAGTTGGGTGTATAGACATCCGTATCCAACCTGGGCGCTCTACCAAGCAACCTTCCAGAATTTTCTTTTCTATTGATTTTGAAGTAGACTCATCTACATTCAGAAGATAATGCCCGTAAGTCCCTGCACAAGAGCACCCTCCACGGGTTTGTACCCCAAATTGGTCGTTTAATAATTTTACGATTAAATTGTAATGGGCATTTTCAATATAGAATGAAAATATCCCCAATCTATTTGTGGATTCTGGAGCTAATATTTTGAGGTTCTCAATGTTTTTAAGTCTTTCAAATATAATAGCATTCAATTCATGTTCTCTATCTAATATGTTTTGCATACCCATTTCTTCTTTCAACTTAATGGAAAGTGCAATTTTAATGGCTTGCAGAAAACCGGGTGTGCCACCATCTTCTCGGGTTTCAATATCATCAATATAATCGTGGTCGCCCCAAGGGTTGGTATAGCTTACCGTACCACCTCCAGGATTATCGGGTACTAAATTTTTATATAATTTTTTATTGAACACTAATACGCCTGAAGTACCAGGGCCACCCAAAAATTTATGCGGTGAAAAGGTAATGGCATCTAAATATTCTTCTTCATTTTCAGGATGCATGTCTATGCTGAGATAAGGTGCAGAACAGGCAAAATCAACAAAGCACAAACCATTGTTTTGATGCATAATTTTGGCTATCTCGTGGTAAGGTGTGCGAATGCCTGTTACGTTGGAACAGCCTGTAATAGCAGCAATTTTTATAGGGCAATTTTTATGGTCTTGAATCAGTTGTTCTAAACTATCAAGACAAGGTAAACCCTCTGCATTTGATGGGATGACCTTAACCTTTGCAATAGTTTCCAACCAAGATGTTTGGTTGGAGTGGTGCTCCATATGCGACACAAAAATAATAGGACATTTATCCTCTGGAACTTGGGTGTGTTCTTTTAAATTCTCATTTAATTTAATTCCCAAAATGCGCTGAAACTTGTTAATGGCGCCCGTCATTCCGGTGCCAACCGTAATTAAAACATCATCTTTTGAGGCATTCACATGTTTTTTTATAATGCTTCTGGCATCGTGATACGCATGCGTCATCACACTACCTGTTATAGAGGTCTCTGTGTGTGTGTTGGCTACAAAAGGCCCAATATCATTTAAAAGTTTATCTTCTATAGGTCTGTATAATCGGCCACTTGCGGTCCAATCGGCATAAATAATTTTTTTCTTTCCGTAAGGCGATTCAAATTCCGTGTCAATGCCAACAATATGCTGTCTGAACGGTGCAAAATAGGATTCAAGAGAAGACGTGTTTTCTTCTGAATTTGAAGCGTTTTTTTTTAATAAATTACTAACGAAGCCCATAATATGAATTGGTTTTTAAAAAGCCCTTTTGTGTTGAAAAAAGGGCTCCGAAAAGTTAAATTTGATGGCTAACTTATTCTTTTTCAAACTTCTTAACGCCGGTTTGAAGCCATGAAAGGTATTCCTCAACATTTGGTGTATAGCCTACAGGATCGAGTAAATTGTTTTCATTATGATCCATTAGTACATAAAACGGTTGCGAGTTAGCTTTGTATTTTAAGGTTTGCAATTCACTCCATTTTTGACCAATATACTTCAGTTTTTTTCCTGGTTTTAACTTGGACTCTGTGATTTCATTAGCCTCTAGAGGGCGTTTATCATCTACATACAAGGAAATTAAAACCACATCGTTTTTAAGGATGTTTAAAACTTCTGGCTTAGGCCACACGTTTTGCTCCATTTTTCTGCAGTTTACACAAGCCCAACCAGTAAAATCAATCATGACAGGTTTGCCCACTTTTTTAGCGTAAGCCAATCCTTTATCATAATCGTTAAACGCTAAAATATCGTGTGGTGCTAATAAATGCGCGCCATCTGGCAGCCCTTCATGCGTTTCTAAAGCAGAGGCTGTTCCTAATTTTGAATACCCGACACCATACGGTGATTCGCTATATTCTAAAGGTGGTGGGAAGGCGCTTATTAAATTTAATGGTGCGCCCCAAAGTCCTGGAATCATGTAAATTGTGAATGATAATACAACAAGTCCTAAACTTAAACGTCCCACAGATATATGTGTTAATGGAGAGTCATGCGGAAGCTGTATTTTTCCGAAAAGGTAAAATGCCAATGCTCCAAAAATGGCAATCCAAATGGCTAAAAATACTTCGCGTTCTAATAAATGTGCTTGTAATACTAAATCGGCTTGTGATAAAAACTTGAATGCTAAGGCTAATTCTAAAAACCCAAGAACCACTTTTACCGTATTTAACCAACCACCAGATTTTGGTAATGAGTTTAACCAACCCGGAAATGCTGCAAATAAAGCAAAAGGTAAAGCGATGGCTAATGAAAAACCTAACATGCCAATAATGGGCGCCAAACCACCTTTTGATGCTGCTTCCACTAATAGGGTTCCTACAATAGGCCCTGTGCATGAAAAAGATACAATGGCTAAGGCCAATGCCATGAAAAAGATGCCTATAAGGCCGCCGCGGTCTGCTTGTGAATCTACTTTATTGGCCCATGAATTGGGTAGCATAATCTCGAATGCTCCTAAAAAGGAAACTGCGAAAACTACTAAAATTATAAAGAAAACAATGTTGAACCACACGTTGGTTGCCAGTGCGTTTAAAGCATCGGCACCAAAAATACCTGTTACTGCCGTTCCTAAAAGCACATAAATAACGATGATACAAATACCGTAAATGATGGCGTTTTTTATTCCAACGGCTTTGTTTTTACTTTGTTTAGTGAAGAAACTCACCGTCATGGGAATCATGGGGAACACGCAAGGTGTTAATAAAGCTGCAAATCCTGATAAAAAAGCGATGAAGAAGATGGACCAAAGGCCTTCTTGTGAATATTCCTTTTTTGTAGGTTGCTCACCATTTTCAACAACCTCGATACTGTTTACGCTGGCTTTATCGGTTGATAGATTAAAAACCAAATCAACTTCGGTTGGTGGTAAGCAACGGGAATCGTCGCATACCATAAACTCAACCACACCATGAATGCTGGTTAGGCCATCTTCTACTTTTACTTTTTGTTTGAAGGTCGCTGTGTTTTCAAAAAACTTAATCTCCATGCCAAAAACAGGGTCATCTACCGTGTGACCTTCGTCTTCTGAAGTGTTTCCTGAAGTTTTAAATTGTCCTGCGCTATCATCATACGTAAATGTTGTTGGGATGGGCCCATCTTCTGGAACGTTTTGTGAATATAAATGCCAACCTGTTTCAATGGTTGCTTTTGTGATTAAAACATACTCGGTGTCCGATTGTTTTTCAACGGATGTTGTCCATTTTACGGGGTCTAGAATTTGGGCGTTTCCTAACGTAATGGAAAATAAGGTTAGTATGAGGATTAACTGTTTCATTTAGGTCTAATTTGTAGTCTTTTTTTCTATTAAATAAAATGTACTTCTATTGTAATAGCGAAACTAACTAAAATAGATGTTTTTTACGGAAAACGAATGCGCTTTTAACAAGAAAATATGATGTTTTTAACATGGGGTTTTAAATAAAACGAGTAGCTTGCTTACTTTATCAGATTAATTATTTTGTAACCTTTTTGGATAATTTGATTATTACTTTCAGATAAAATGAAAAGTGGGGATCTTTGATTTTGTTTTAAAATTTTCAAAAGGGCATGTCATTTTGTAATAAAATGAACATTTTTCGCATCTAATCCCTTAAAAAGGTATGTAATCGATAAGTAGTTAATTTCATGATGAAAAGCCTGATATGCCATATGATTTAATTTTAAATTTGTTAATATTGTAACTCTCAAAAAAAGCATGGAATGAACAAGAGTTTTTGTCTTATAATTTTAAGTTTTTATAGCAATTTTATTTTTGGTCAGTTTACTAATCTTAAGTTCGAAAACCTTAATACAGATAAAGGGTTATCTAGTAGCACGTGTTTAGAAGTGTTTCAAGATAGCCAGGGTTATTTGTGGTTTGGAACTATTGACGGCCTTAATAAATACAATGGGTACGAATTTGAGATATTTAGACCCATTTTAAAGGATACCACATCTATTAGTAATAATAGAATTAACACGATTCAAGAAGATAAACAGGGTAACCTTTGGATAGGAACCAATAACGGATTAAATTTTTTTAATACGAATACCAAGATCTTTAAACACGTTATTCTCTATAACGAGCCTGTAAAATCGTTGAACCCAAAGAAAATTATAAACACCCTTTTTTATGATAAGGAAGAAAACGAACTGTGGGTAGGTACCAGTAGTGGTTTAGTTAAATTAATTTTAAATAAAAACACAAGCGATCTTTCAAACTTAAAAACGAAGCAGTATGCTTTTAAATTTAATAATTTAAATAGCCTGGATAATGATAATGTTAATTCGATTGAAAAAGATGAAGACGGTTCTATTTGGGTTGGGACTAATGGACAACATTTAAATAAATACAACGCCAATACAGACCTGTTTCAAAGGGTTTTAATAAAAAATAAAATTCCTTATGAATTTAATCACATCCCTAAACGTCTTTTTATAGATTCAGATAATGATTTTTGGATTGGGAACGATGCGTCAAATATTGTTTTATGGAATAGAGGAACGAACACCTTTAAACATATTTCTGTAACAAAAAAAAGTGTTCCTTTTTACACCTTGTATCAAGATTCTTTAGGTTTGGTGTGGATTGTGACAGACGGCGCTGGGATTTTTATTTATGATAAAGTAAATGATATAGTACGCAATATAGTAAACGATCCTTCAGACCCATTTTCACTTCCTGGGAACCAAGTGTCTGATGTTATTGAAGATAAAGACGGCATTTTTTGGTTAGCAACCTATGATGAAGGTATATGTAAATTAGATATAACTAAGTCAAATTTTGGGCATTACTACTACAAAAAAGGAACGGAAAATGGTTTAAATGAGAAAAAAGTACAATCTGTACTGCAAGATTCTAAAGGACGTATATGGATAGGAGCTTATAATGGTGGTTTAAACTTGTTTGATGAAAAAGACAAGACTTTTAAGTCTTTTGGTCATAACCCAAATAACCCGAAGTCTTTGAGTTCTAATAGAATGATGTATACGTTTGAAGGTGCCGACGGAGATATTTGGGTGTGTACTTTAGATGGTGGCTTAAATAAATTCAATCCAGAATCCTATACCAGTCAACGTTTTTTTCATAATGAGTCTGATGATTCAACGATTGGTCAAAATTCTGTCTGGACGGGTGTTGAGGATAAAAAAGGGAGAGTTTGGTTAGGCCTAAGAGATGAGGGGTTAGATTTATTTGACGTAAAGAATAATAAGTTCCATCATTATAAAATAGGAAATAGTAATACTGAAGGCTTATTAAGTAATTTTGTTTTTTCGTTATTTATTGATTCCAAGGAAAGGCTTTTAGTAGGGACATCTTTAGGTTTAAACTATATTAATCTTAAAGATTTAAGAAAGGAGTTTCCTGAAGAAATTAAATTTAATGATGTTAATATAGATGGTATTACAGGAAACCGAATAAACTACATTGAAGAAGATCATTTACATAATATTTGGTTAGGTACCGATATAGGTATCTATAAATTAGACTCAAACCTTAATTTAATAAAATCTTATTTCACACAAGATGGCTTACCTAATAATTTAGTTACAGGAATAAAAGAAGATTTAGGTCATAATTTTTGGATTACAACACGAAGTGGTTTGTCCTTTTTAAACCCTTCTTCCAATCAATTTAAAAATTTTAATACACACGATGGTATTCAAGGTCTGGAATACCAAAGTAAATCGATAGAACGCACCAAGGATGGACGTATTATTGCAGGAGGTATTAATGGATTTAATATTTTCAACCCCAATGACATTGCTATTACGTCATCAATAAAGCTGCATCCTAAAATTGCTGGGTTAAAAATTAATAACAAATACATTTATGTTAACGATAAAATAAATAGCAATTTTACTTTAGATAAGCCAATTTCTGAAGTGGAAAATATTGTTTTAAATTATGATCAATCTAATTTATCCTTCGATTTTATTGCACTCCATTATCAAAACCAGGAGCAAGTTAAATATGCTTATAAAATGGAAGGTCTTAACGACCAATATATTGATGCTGGATCGAATAGAATTGTAAACTATTCCAGTTTGCCACCAGGTTCGTATACCTTTAAAGTGAAGGCTTCGGCAGTTGGCGATTGGGATCATGCTCCAGAATCTAGCGTGAGCATTACAATAAAATCACCACCATGGAAAACGTGGAGCGCTTACACTGTTTATTTTGTAATATCCATTGTGTTGTTGTACTATTTACAGAAGTACTATACCAATAGGGTTAAAGGTGAAAAGGAACGCGAATTCGACCAAATGAAGTTGGAGTTTTTTATAAATGTTTCACACGAATTTAGAACGCCATTAACCTTGATATTAAATCCTTTAGAGAAGTTAATGACGGGTATTAATGATGCTGAAGTTGTTAAAACATCGGCCACGTCTATCCAACGTAGTGCGAGACGTTTATTGTACCTGGTTAATCAATTACTAGATTATAGAAAAATGGAAGTTGGTATGGCGCCGCTTCAATTACAAAAGGGAGACATAGTTAAATTTAGTGACGATATTTTCGCTCTTTTTAAGGGAGTGGCTTCTAAGAAAGGGATTGATTATGTCTTTACCTCTGCCACTAATGAATTGTTTTCGTTTTTTGACTTTGATAAAATTGAAAAAATACTAACCAACTTAATCTCAAATGCCATAAAGTTTACTGAAAGTGGTGGTGAAATTAAGGTCTCAATTAATAAATACACAGAAAAGAATAAAAAGTTAAGTTTCCTTACCCAAGATAGTAGGAAATTAGAAAGTTATATTGAAATAGTTGTAGAAGATACCGGTATTGGTCTTGACAAAGAACAACTTAAAAAAATATTTTCACGTTTTTATAATGTCGATCCTAATAAAACGGGTACAGGTATTGGTCTTAATTATACCAAAGGTTTGGTGGAAATTCATGGAGGTGAAATTTTTGTTGAAAGCCAGTTTGGTAAAGGGACTAAATTCGTGGTTAGAATTCCGTTTAATAAAACGGCGGAATCCAGTGTTATTACAACAGTGAAGGATGAATTTTTGATAAACTCAATGAAATCTGTGGAGTATGATATGCTTATATCTGATGCGACTCAAGATTATGATGAGAAGGAAGATGCATCCAACAAAGGTAATTTGCCAAAATTATTGATAGTAGAAGATAATAAAGAGCTAAGGGATCATTTAAAAAATGAACTGAAAGGGCGCTATAAAATCATTGAAGCAGTAAATGGAGAAGATGGTCTGGAAAAAGTTTTAAAATACTATCCAGATATAGTGGTTAGTGATGTTATGATGCCAAAAATGGATGGTTTCGAATTATGTAAAAAAGTAAAATCGGAGTTTGAAACCTGTCACATTCCTGTTATTCTATTAACGGCACGGGCATTAGAAGAAGATAGAGTAGAAGGTTACAATACGGGTGCCGATGGCTATTTAGGAAAGCCTTTTAATATGAATGTTTTAAAGGCTAGAATTGGTAATTTACTAGAATCCAAACGCATTATTAGAGAGAAATTCTCCAAATTAGGGGCTGTTATTACTCCAAATGAAGTGACGAGTAACTCTATAGATGAAGCTTTTCTTGAAAAAACAACCAAAGTAATTTTAGATAATATTAGTGATATCGATTTTAAATTGGAGCATTTATTAAAAGAAATAGGCATTGGTAGATCTCAGTTTTATAGAAAAATACAATCTATAACAGGGCAAAATCCAAGTAATTTTATACGGACTATTAGGTTGAAATATGCTTCAGATTTGTTACTAAAAGGGGCTTATACCATTAAGGAAGTTACCCACATGTCAGGGTTTAATTCCGCGGCATATTTTGGTAAAACATTCCGTGAATTGTATGATATGACGCCAAGTGAATATGTGGAACATAATAAGGTCGATGAGTCTTAAAAATTAGAAATATAAGGGTGTGTCTTGTCTGTTAAGCACAAATGGGCATTGATTTATTTTAAATGGTTCATGGTTTATACAAAACCAATTCAAGTATTTTTATAATTGTAGTATAGGTTATATTTTGTAAGTATCTTACTAAATGTATATGTTTCAATTATAAAAAGTTACAGCATGAAGGTTTTTAAAATTATTTTATCAAGTGTTTTAGTTTCTTTCCTTTTAATGAATTGTGGTAAAGGAAAAAATGAATCGACTAAAGCAAATTCAGAAAGTGTACTCGATCAAAATGTTGTTAAGATAAAACGCGTTTTAAAGTCTTTGGATAGTGCCGATCGTTTCGCTAGAAATATTCCCAAGGGACAACAGCACTGGAAAACCGTAGGTGTTAAAGATTGGTGTAGTGGTTTCTGGCCAGGTGTTTTATGGTATGCTTATGAGCATTCAGGAAACGATTCTATAAAAAAAGCAGCCGAAAAATTTACAGCACCCATAAAAACAATTGCTTTTTCTCCAGCAGAAGATCATGATATTGGGTTTATGGTGTACTGCAGTTATGGTAATGGCTATAGATTAACAGGAAATGAAGCTTATAAAGAGGTGATGTTGGCTGCGGCCGATACCTTAGCCACTTTATACAACCCCATAGTAGGTGCCATTCAGTCTTGGCCTTCAAAAAAAAATAAATACCCACACAACACCATCATTGATAATATGATGAATTTGGAGTTGTTATTTTGGGCTTCCAAAAATGGTGGTGATAAAAGCCTTTATGACCTTGCTAAACGTCATGCCGAAGTAACCATGAAACATATTGTGAGACCAGATAGCGCCGTGTATCATTTAGGTGAATTTAATGATAAAACAGGTGCGTTTATTAAAGGCCATACACACCAAGGTTATGCCGATGAGTCTATGTGGGCTCGAGGGCAAACCTGGGGCATTTATGGTTTTGCAGTCGCTTATAGAGAAACGGGTGAACAGGCGTTTTTAGATACGTCTATCAAATTGGCCGACCATTTTTTAAACAGGTTACCAGAAGATGGTATTCCTTTTTGGGATTTTGACGATCCACGTATCCCGAACGCCCCTAAAGATGCCTCTGCAGCTGCTATTGCGGCTTGTGGTATGTTTGAAATTGCTAATATAATTTCAGATGAAAAGTTAAAAGCTAAATACAATAATGCCGCTAAAAAATTCGTAGAAATTCTTTCTTCTGATACTTATTTAAGTGGAAAGGCTAATGATGCTTTATTGTTGCATTCAACAGGACACCATCCTAAAGGTTCAGAAATTGATGTGCCTATTATCTATGCCGATTATTATTTTATGGAAGCATTATTGCGACTAGAAAAACTGGAGGCATCCACTAGTAATATTGGTAAAAGTCACTAAAAGATAAGATACTATGAGACATTTTAGAATCTTACTGTGTGCATGTGCTTTATTAATCACGCCTCAATTTTTTTACGGACAAACCATTCCATATAGCATAGGGAGAATTGTAGTGAGTTCTGATGGGAATGAACACGATCATGACGATTGGGCAGCAACGCCCTTTACATTAGCTCTATTGGCTGCTCAAAACTTGCAAGATAGCCTAACGGTTTACACCTTTAGTGATCATATTTGGGGGAGTAATCACAATAAAAGTGATGGTAAAAAGCAAATGCTTATAAGTGCTTTAGAGGGCAAAAAGATATTTCAATTTAAAAAATCTAATTTTATTGAAGCGGTTCAAGATTCCACGAAAGCCATAAACGCTATAACTGCCGAGATTGATAAATCCAGTAAAAGCAATCCTTTAACTATTATTGCAGCAGGCCCTATGCAGGTTGTTGGAAGTGCTATTCATCATGCCGATGCGACTAAACTGAAATTCGTCCGTATTATTTCGCATTCAAACTGGAATGATAGACATTCTGATAAACCATATGAATGGGAACAGCATTCCGGTTGGACTTGGGATGAAATCAAAGAAAAATTTGAATCCAAAGGATTGATTGTAGACAGAATAGTCGATCAAAATGGAGGTGAAGATTATGAAGGAATGAAAGCACCTAGACATATGTTCGATTGGATTAAAACATCACCCATTCGTAATGGTTCTTCAGAAACTCAAAAACAATTGGATTGGCTTTATGAAAGACAACTTACTTGCATCAAAAAAGGAGATTTTGACCCTTCAGATGCTGGTATGATTATCTATTTACTCACAGGTAAACAAAAAACCAACCCATATGATGCTAAAACGATTATTGAAAACCGTTTTTGATTAGTGATTTTAATTACTTTTAGTAGACAACATGTTCAACTAAACCAAATTTTAAATGAAAAAAACACGAATAATGCATCTGCTTATAGTGTTACTATCGATGTCTTTAATTTACTGTAAAGCATCAAAATCTATAGAGACTAGACCTGTTGTAATTCTAAATAAAGGTGTTGGTGGTAACACAACCGCCGATTTATTAAAAAGATTACAAGTAGATGTTATAGATGAAAAACCAGATTTGGTAATACTCATGATAGGTACTAACGATATGTTGAATTCAAGAAAAATGATTTCTTACGAGACTTATAAATCGAATTTAACCCGCATTGTAAATACGATCAAAAAGAATAAATCTGAAGTTTTATTAATGGGGTCTCCCACAGTAGATAGTGTGTATTTATTTGAAAGACACGACAAGAATTTGTTTAAAGAAACTCCCAATAAAAAAATTGATACGGCCATTGACATGGTGAAACAAGTAGCCATCGAACAAAACGTGCTGTTTTTTAATTTAAATCAATCCTTTAAGACTAAAGAGTTACCCAAACATAATGAAGATTTATACATTAGAAATCCTAAGAACAGTAATGCGAAAGATGGGGTGCACCCAACGCCTTTAGGCTATAAATTTATAGCGGAAGAACTTTATAACTTCCTTTCCAAAGAAGGTCTAGTCCATAAATATACTAAAATAATTTGCTTTGGCGATTCCATTACAAAAGGTTCTGGTGCAAAAGGAGGAGGGACTGTAACGGGAGAAAACTATCCGTCCTTTTTAAATAAAATGATTAATAATTTAAATTAATTACATTGAAAAAATAGCAAGCAATGGCTTTGCTATTTATAATCAATAAGCTCTTGATATTATAATTACTTACTAAAAGGCTTCTTTTCGAGTACATGAAAAAAAAATAACTGAAGTCCTTCAAATTAATTTTATAAAATGAATTATATCAAATTAAAATCCAAAAAATTATCAAAGCATTTACTTATAGGTGCCATGTGTTCTTTCATAACAGCCATCAGTTTTGCAAATTCTAAACCATCAAAAGGTGTTTTAAGTAGTTCTTTGCAAACCCAGTCAGCTAAGGTTAACGAAACCATAACTTATAGTTTTCAGTTTAAAAATGTTAAAAGTACTTCGGAAACCTACTATTTAAGTCTGCGAAACCCTCGAGAATTGGCTTGTGAAAATATTCTGAGTGATTCTAAAATCAGTTTAGAACCTCATGCAGTGCATCATGGTACGTTAAAGGTTATGATAAGCGATAGAATGTCATTGGGTAGCCATGAAGCGAGTGTGGTTGTGGTTAAAAATGAATTGGGAGATGAATTAGAAACTTTAGAGTTCATTTCAGTACGGTCAAAACCACATCCGTTTTTGTTAGTAACCGATGATGTATTTGAAGAAGCAAAACAGAAGATAGCGCAATACGATTGGGCAAAGCAAAATTTAGATAACATGCTTAAACAACTTGATGGTTTCAAGTTTCCTCTGCGTGAAATTATTACCAAACCACGCCCAACAAAAGTGTGGTCTAGTTTAAATTATAGTGCTAGTGATGGTGAAAAAGCCTTTCAGTTGGCATTGGCCTATAAGTTAACAGGAAAGGAAGCTTATAAAAATAAAGTGATTGCTTTAATAAAAGCCGTTTGCGATAAAGAACAAGGTTATTTATCTATTGGGGCAGCCACTAATGGGGTGCAAGTGCACGAGGGGAACTTCTTTCTGTTTTTATCGGCGGCCTGCGATATAGTTTATAACGAGCCAGAACTTTCTACAACAGATAAAACAAATATAGAAGCTAGCTTCCGTTATTATTTAGAATTGAATAAAAAGCACATGGATGGTTTGGGTATTATGAATCACCAAGCTAGTGCTAATGCAGGAGCTATATTTGTTGCACTGTTTTTACAAGATATTCCAGAATTGGAGTATTTAACAGAAGCGGATGGCGGAATGGCAGACCAAATAGGCAAAGGTGTTATGGCAGATGGCTGGTGGTTTGAAGGTACAGCCAACTATTGTTATTTGGTAGTACAACGTTATTCTTTGGTAGCACAAGCTTTTGAAAATTACGGAATGGATTTATACCACAGACGCTTTCCTGTTAAATTTAAAAGTAGAGATTTTGATAACGTGAAAGAAGGTTTTGCGGGTATGAAATTTGATAATTGGGGACCTACCGGGAAAAATACACGGGGTCTGGAAGATATGGTAACACCCTATGTGCCTTTTATGGATGAAAATGCTTATTTGGTATCTACCAACGATTCCGACTTAAAGGAGCCGAATGAATTTTATGAATTAGCATATCGTGAATATAAATTAGACAATTTAGCTTGGGTAATTAGTAAAACAAAACGAGAATCGTGGGTGTCTTTAATGTATGGCGTTCCAGAATTACCTGAAATCGAAGATCCAAGAACTGGATCCGATTATAGAGAAAATATAGGCTTAGTTGCATTACGCTCACAAAAAGAGGTTAAAACCCCAGAAAATCAAATTCAAGCTTATGTGAAATATGGAACACATGGTGGTTGGCATGGTCAATTTGACCGCGCAAGTTTGGTGGCTTTAGATCGTTATGGGCATAAATATTTTGGAACCGAAATGGTCTGGTTTGGTTATGGCAATCCTGGATATAAAGAATGTGTGCAAACTTCTGCAACTCACAATATGGTTGTGGTAGATGCTTTACAACAAGAAGCCGTTCCGTCAGAGCAGTTGCTTTTTTATAAAGGCGATATCATGCAAGCATCGGTCGTAGAAACCAATGCGAGATGGCGCAAAATACCAAGTTGGAATGCAAATAAGTTTCCGCCATGGGATGATACCGATTATGAGCCTGATATGAACCCTATTCAACAAAGACGTTTGTCTATTGTTACAGATGATTATGTGATTCTTGCCGATTATATGAAATCAAACCAAAAACACACGTACGATTGGTTGATACATCCTGTCGGTTTTTCATCCATTGAAGGTGCTAAAAAGAAAGGTGCTGTTTTAGATAAATTAAGTACAGTCAATGATTCACCTTATAAATATTTTGAAAAAGCCCAATGGTATACATCAAAAAAAGGCACGAAGGTTCAGTTTGATGAAAACGGAATGAAACTAGATGTGCATACGCTTTGGCCAAGAAAAGCTGAAGTTTTAATAAGTAATTACCCCAACGGAGGGAAACAACGCGATATTAGAAATAATCCAAACCGAAGAACCTATGGGGTTCGTGTACATGATAAAGAAGCTGTTTTTCTTAGTTTGATAGAACCTTATAAAGGAACCTCGGCCATAAAAAGCATGTCATCTTCATCTGAAAATACTATTACAGTTGAATTACAAGATGGTCGTATACAAACATTAAGCATTCAAAACTTGAAGGGTGATGTTCCGCAGGTGAAAATTATCGAAATGGTTCAAGGGAAGGTTTCAAAAACCGAATCAACCAATTAAAAAAATCTAATGAAAAAAATCGTTTACATTATAACATTTTTAAGTGTTTTAATAAGTGAATCACAAGTTGTAACCCAAATTAATTGGCCTGAATTTATGGCACAACACGATTTGGTTTGGGAAGAAATACCGAAGCAATGGAATGAAGGTGCCTTTGTTGGTAATGGTCAAGTTGGGATGATGGTTTATGCAAATTTAGATGATAACCGATTGGACTTTCATGTGGGGCGTCAAGATGTAACCGATCACCGTAAAGCTCCCAATAAAAAAACATCGATGAATGTTAAAGGTGCTAATCTATTTGATTATTCACGTCTGGACATTGGGCGGATGGTGTTGCGCCCCGTTGGAAAAATTTTAGATATGAAATTTCGTCAAGATTTATGGAATGCGGAAATTAGAGGAACGATTATCACAGATTTGGGTGAAATTACGCTTAGAGCATTTACACCTTATGACCGCATGTTGAATGTGATTGAGGTGACTTCAACGGAAACAAGAGCAAATCAATCTGTAAATTATAAATGGGAATGGTTACCTGGTTTACCTATTTCACCCCGTATTATTGCCAAACCAGAGACTTTGAAAACTAATGAATATCCACTTAATCCAAAACCAGAATTAAAAACTATTGATGGTGTTCAAGTTTGCGAACAGTCTTTATTGGCTGGTGGTGATTATGCAACAGCCTGGTCTAATAAAGATTCAAAAAACAACAGTTCTACCATGTATATTGCTGTTGCAAATGAAATCCCTGCAAGTCATGTTTCTGGAAAAGTAGCTGCGAAAATAGTAGTAGATGCTGCTTCGGTTTCACTGAAAACTTTGGAAGAAGCACATAGAAACTGGTGGCATACTTATTTTCAAAAGTCATTTTTATCGGTACCAGACGGTCGTATGGAGTCTTTTTACTGGATTCAAATCTATAAAATGGCGGCTTGTTCACGTGCTGATGGTCCTGTATTAGATTTGTTAGGCCCTTTTTTGAAAAACACCAGTTGGCCAGGGTTGTGGTGGAATTTAAATGTACAATTAACGTATTGGCCTTTTAATGCGAGTAACCATCTTGATATTGCGGAAAACTTCATCACATTAATTGATGATAATTTCGATTTCATGTTGCCTAATAAAAGTGGTAAGAACTTTGGAGATTTCGCCTGGGCGATGCATAACTATTGGTTAATTTATAGATATAAAGGGGATGAGGTCGCTATTCGAGATAAATGGATGCCAAAAGCGAAGCAAATAGCCAAGGTGTATGAATCTAAAATGATTAGAAATGCCGAAAATAAAATAGAGTTAACAGATATGGGCTCGCCGGAATATGGCGGTTTTAAAGCCTTTCCAAATACAAACTATAATCTCGCTTTGGTGCGCTGGTTGTTAAATACCTTAGTAGAAACGAGTGAAACCTTTCAATTAAACACCGTTGAAGTAAAAAAGTGGAAAGGCATTTTATCTGATTTGATTCCATATCCAGAAGATGAAAATGGATTAATGATTGCTAGCAACCAACCTGTGGATATATCACATAGGCATTATTCGCATTTACTTGGTCTGTATCCTTTATTTCAATTAAATCCAGATGATGCTAAGGTTAAAGAACTGGTGGATAAATCGGTGGTGCATTGGCATAAAATAGATAATAGTAAAGGTTTAGTGGGCTATTCTTATACGGGGGCAGCTTCTTTGTATGCCGCTTTAGGACGTGGAAATGATGCCAACCAGATGCTTCAACAGTTTCTAGATGGTGATATTCAAAGTGCGATGTTGTTGCCTAATACGTTTTATATGGAGGGGCATGGACGTAACCCAGTTATTGAAACACCGCTAAGTGCCGCATCAAGTATTTTGGAGTTGTTTATTCAAAGCTGGGGAGAAAAAATTCGTGTATTTCCTGCGTCTCCAGATAGTTTTGAAGCTGTCAGTTTTAAGGAACTAAGAGCAGAGGGCGGTTTTTTGGTGAGTGCTTCTCGTAAAAATGGTCTAACAGAATTTGTGGAAATTGAAAGTCTAGTTGGTAGTTCATGTACTGTGAAGATTAGCGATTGGAGTGAGGCTGTGCAAATTTCCGAAGGACGCCACATTGATATTATTAAAGTAGGAAGTGATGAGTTTCGAATTAATCTCAAAAAAGGGGAGCGCATTACCATGGCATCAAATAAATCTACAAAAGCTGAAATTCGAGTTATTCCACACCCCGCGGATGAAATCAATTTATATGGTGTAAAACAAGGAAAATCATATACAGAGGTTTATGAATATCCAGTGCCTTCTTTTAATTTACCAGAAAAAAAATAAGCAAATTTCACTAGAATAATTATGTAGCTGGTCTTGCTTAAAAAAGCATAAATTTTTAAGTAAGAAAAGGTTTGGCCTGTAAACAGTGGGTTTTTAGCCTAAAAAGGGTTTTAATTTATTGAAAATGATTCATAGTTTATATCAAAAAAAAGGAAGTGTTTATATACTTGCATAGTAACATGTAGCTAGAATTTAGATATGTGTTTTTAAAAATTTGTAGAACAAAAAGATAGATATTATATGAGAATTTTTAAACTTACTTCAGTGGTTATTTGTATAGCGTTCCTGTTATCTTGTAATAATCAAGACAAAAAGAAAAGTGGAGATACCGCTATGGTAACTGCAAAAACAAATGAAGAGGTCGTACTTGATAAAAGTGTAGCTAAAATTAAAAGTGTTTTAGGAAGTTTAAAGGAAGCGGATAGTTTTCCTAGAAATATTACTAAAGGAAAAAAGGAATGGAATAAAGTAGGCGTTAGAGATTGGTGTTCTGGTTTTTGGCCTGGTGTTCTTTGGTATGCTTATGAATTTTCGGGTGATGAAGCTATTAAAAAAGGGGCTGAGAAATTTACAGAACCTTTAAAAACAATCGCTTATACACCAGCAGATAATCATGATATTGGTTTTATGGTATACTGCAGTTATGGTAACGGATATAGATTAACAGGTAATGAAGAATACAAAAAAATATTACTTGCTGCTGCTGATACGTTAGCAACACTTTACCATCCAAAAGCGGGAACTATTTTGTCATGGCCAGAAATGAAACATAAATTTGGACATAACACCATTATTGATAACATGATGAACTTAGAGCTTTTATTTTGGGCAGCTAAGAATGGTGGCGATAAAAAATTATATGATTTAGCTAAGAGTCACGCAGATGTTTCAATGAAATATTTGGTACGTCCAGATTATTCTATTTATCATGTGATTTCTTTTGATGATAAAACAGGTGAATTTGTTAAAGGTGCTACCCACCAAGGATACGCAGACGAGTCTATGTGGGCCAGAGGTCAAGGTTGGGGAATCTATGGTTTCGCCATGTCTTATCGCGAAACAGGAGATGAAGCCTACCTTAAAACATCTCAAAAATTGGCAGACCATTTTATAGCACGTTTACCAGAAGATGGTATTCCTTACTGGGATTTTGATGATCCTAAAATTCCAAATGCACCTAAAGATGCTTCGGCAGCAGGTGTAGTTGCTTGTGGAATGTTAGAGTTGTCTGAGCAGTTGGAAGATAAAACCTTAAAAGAAAAGTATTTTAAAGCAGCAAAAGCATTAATTACACAATTAGGGTCTGATGCTTATTTTAGTGGTGATACCAATGATGCCCTGTTGTTACATTCTACAGGACATTATCCTAATAATTCAGAAATAGATGTGCCTATCATTTATTCCGATTATTACTTTATGGAAGCCTTATTAAGATTGAAGAAAATAGAGAGTAAAAATATAGAGAGTTAGTTTGTTATTTTAGTTAGTTTATGAAACCTAGTTTCATTTTGAGTAGCCCCTTAAAATTTATTTTAAGGGGCTTTTTTTTTGCGTAAAAGGAATGTTTGGGATTTGGTTATTAGTTTAGAAAAAAAACAAGCATTAGATGGACGAGGGGGTGTTTTTGTCTGTCGTGTTATTTTACCATGTTAGTGTGAATTTATTGATTTGTAGGTGAAGTACTCTAGACATAAGTAGTTTTCAGTTGTAAGAAACGGTAATGGCATGCGTGTGAAATAAACTATTTTTTCTAGAATTTGAAGTAAAAATGAGTCATAAATTAAATAGAATGGCTCATAAGTTACATTAAATACTTGTTATTATTTATAAAATTGCATCAGAAATTCTAATCAATAGTTTGAAAGCTATTGATTAGAAAATTGTCATTATTAACATTATAACAAATAAAGCTATGATTAAAGAAGCACACATTAAAAATTTCAAACCTGGTCCGATTAAAAGGATGAGGTAGTCCGGAACTTAATTTCAATCTAAATTATTTATAACAAAAAAATGTATTTATGTATAAAAGTAGTAAATTAAAAAAGTTGTCTATGAAGCCAGTTATGTTATTGGCTTTATGGTTGAGTTTTTCATTTAGCGGGGTATATGCGACTACAGCAGCTCCAGTAGATGATCAAAACAAAACAGTAACGGGTACAGTCGTGAGTGCTGATGATAGTATGGGGATTCCTGGTGTAAACGTTATGGTAAAGGGTACAAGTATTGGTGCTGTTACAGATTTTGATGGAAACTATTCTGTTAATGTACCATCAAACGCTAGCGTTTTAGTATTTTCTTATTTAGGGTATGTAACGCAAGAAATAACAGTAGGTGGTAACAATACTGTAAATGTTTCTTTAAAATCAGATCTTACAGCTTTAGATGAGGTTGTAATTGTTGGTTTTGGTACACAGAAGAAAGCAACCCTAACAGGTTCGGTAACCCAAGTAAAGGGAGAAGATATAATGAGAGGTAAGGGGTCGTCAAGTGCTGCCTTAGCTTTACAAGGAGAAGTTCCTGGATTGGTGATTACTCGTACTTCATCGCGACCAGGAAACGAAGGAACTGGTATTCAAATTCGTGGAGATATTTCAGTAAATGGAATTAGTCCATTAATATTGGTAGACGGTTTAGAAATACCAGAATGGCAGCTATCTACAATAAATGCAAATGATATTGAGAGTTATTCTGTGTTGAAAGATGGTGCAGCGGCTATTTATGGTACAAAAGCAGCAGGAGGTGTTATATTGGTTACTACTAAGAAAGGTAAACAAGGTAAAATGAAAATTAGTTATTTAGGAGAAACTCAAGTGAATTTTTCTGGAGATATGCCTGTTGCTGGTATGCAAGAATGGGGTCAATTATATTTACAGACGCTTAATAATGACACCTTCTCTTATTTAGATAACAATGGTGCAACACAACAATCAACAGGGACGCTTAGACTTGGGTTAACTAGAGAAAATTACGAAGCAATTGCTAATGGTACATTTCCTGTAGCACCAGATACCTTCTTTCTGGGTAGTAAAGAGCATCGTTTTGCTGATGTTGACCAGTTTGATGCTGTATTTGGGACTACAATATCTAAAAGACATAACCTGTCCGCATCTGGAGGAAACGAAAACGCTACGTATAGAACCTCTCTTGGTTATGCGAATGAACGTTCTCCAATAGATTTTGTTTATGATGGGGCTAAGAAATATAATTTTCGAACCAACCTTACTTATAAAGTAAATGATTTAATAAAAACGGAATTTAATATATCATACGATAATCGAGTTGTAGATGAGCCTACTCTAGGTGTTGGTGAATCGATAAATGACATGAATATTTTTCCTTTGTATAACCCACAAGGTCAATATTATGATATTTTTGGAGGAAACAATATCCTTTCTAGATTAGATGAGGGAGGACGTACCGTTACTGATGAGAAAATATTCCGTTTAGGTGCTAAATTAACCTTAGATTTAGATAAGTACGCTAAAGGTTTGTCTCTTACTTATTTTGGTAATATGAGTTCACGTAATGGTCTTAGAACAGAAAGAAAGAAGTCTGTAACTAATTACGATTGGTTTGGAGACAGTAGCCAAGGAGTAAGTAATAACACCTTATTGAACTCTTATGTTAAACTGTATGAAACTCAGGTGGATTTTCAAAATCATGTTGTTCAGGCTAATTACGACCGTTCATTTGGAAAACATAATGTATCGGCCTTAATCGGGTTTACAGGAGAGGAACAGCAGTCGAATAGGTATTATACTGCCCGATCAAACATGGCGTCTGATGGTTTAGATGACATTAATACAGGTGATATTACCACACAAGTTACAGGAGGTTCTCCCAATAATTCAAATGGTACTAGGTTTAATTCTGGAGCAGATGCTATAGGACTTGTATCGTATATTGGAAAAATAAACTATGACTTTGATGGAACTTTTCTTTTAGAAGCTTTGGGTCGTAGAGATGGTTCTTCTCGTTTACACCCAGATTTTAGGTATAAAAACTTCTATGCAGGTTCAGCAGGTGTTAATTTACATAAATTAGATTTTGTTGATAATTTAGATGTTTTCGACAATTTAAAATTATACACGTCGTATGGTGAAACTGGTTCTGTAACTGGTATTGGAGCTTATGATTATATTTCTGAAATAAACACTGGTTCAAGTATATTTGGAGCAGATCCGTCACAAAGTAACACAGCCTGGATTGGTAGTTTAGTATCTACAGATCGTACATGGGAGCGTGTTGCAACAACCAATTTTGGAGTTGACTTTTCTGTGTTAGATCGTCGTTTAGGTGGTGTGGTAGAGGTTTTTAATCGTAAAAATAACGATATGTTAATTTCTATTACTTACCCTCAAGTACTAGGAGCTACAGCGCCTAAAACCAATAGTGGTGATTTTACCAGTAATGGTTGGGAAGTTTCTTTAAACTGGAAAGATCAAATAGGAGACTTTAAGTATAGAGTAGGTGTAATGGTTTGGGATAGCAAGAGTGAGATAACCCGTATGGATGGTTCTACTTCTATTTCTCCTGGAGAAAATAGAACTATTGAAGGAAGGCCTCTTAATTCCATTTTTGTATACAAAACAGATGGTTTTTTACAAAATGATCAAGAAGTACTAGATTATTATAATGACCTTGGGTTTATTGACCAAGCAGATCAAACTAAAATGAAGACAGGATCATTAATTCCTGCTTACAGAACTCTAAATCGTTTAGTGCCAGGTAGTGTAAAACGTGTAGATGTTAGCGGTGACGGAAATATTACTACAGATGACTTGGTTTATTTTGGTGATGCCAATGCTCATAACAGCTTTGGTATCAATCTTGGCTTTGAGTATAAAGGCTTTGATTTTAGCGCATTCTTTCAAGGTGTTGGAAAACAAAATATTGTTCGTACACAAACATTGGCTTATCCTTGGCGTCGTTGGTGGCAAAACCAAAATATTTCTTATATAAATTCATCGTGGACTCCTGAAAACACAAATGCAGAACAACCAGTAATTTCTATGAACGGACAAAGAAATAACTGGAATTACGGTCACATTAATGATGTGAATGTAATTAAAGCAAAATATTTAAGAGCTAAAGTACTTTCATTAGGGTATAGTATACCATCTACATTTCTTGAAAAAGCAGGTATTGAAAGACTTCGATTATCTATAACTGGTAATGATTTATTTGTTATTTCTAACGTGAAGGATGGATTAGACCCTGAATCACAAAGCAATGCCATAAGTGGAAATATAGTACCATTCACCTCTACATTGTTGTTTGGTTTAGAGCTTAACTTTTAATTAAATAAAAAATCAAGAATATGAAAAATATAAATATAAACTTGAAGTCTATATTTCTAACAATACTACTTTCAGGGTTTATACTGAATAGTTGTGAGGAATATTTAGACCAAGATCCGCAAGATTCTGTTACAGAAGCAGTGTTCTTTGAGACAGTTGAACAATTTGAAAATGCTTCAAATTATTTCTATACACGTTTAGGTTATGAGAGTATAGAAGAAGGTCATGATTTGTCAGGAAACTATACAACACCAGATTATGGACAAGGTCTTATAACGCCAGTTGACTCTGACGATGTTTGGAAAAACAATTACATCTATCTTAGAGCTCCTAATCAATTAATTGAAAAAGCAGTTGATTATTCAGGGGAGCAATCAGAAATTGCTCCATCTGTTGGAACAGCTTATTTCTTTAGAGCTTGGCATCATTTTATTTTGCTAAAACGTTTTGGAGGTGTACCTATTGTAACACGCTCTCTTGATGTTTCTTCAGAAGAAGTTTATGCAGCAAGAAATAGCCGTTATGAAGTGATATTTCAAATTTTATCAGATTTAGATATGGCTATTGCAAAATTACCTTCTGCTAATAGTGTCGTGCAAGGAAAAATTTCTACAGATGCGGCAAAAGCCTTTAAAGCACGTGTACTGCTTTATGAAGCAACTTGGGATAAATATGTTGGAGAAGCGACAGATGGTGATGGAACAAGTACAGGAGCTGGATCTGCGAAACCTGCGGGATATCCTTCTGTAACAAGTATGTTAACTAGCGCGAAACAATTATCATTGGAAGTCATGAATAATCCTGCTTTTAAATTGTGGGATCAACGTGGTACTGCATGTGGAGATGATCATCTATTCTATCTATTTAATTTAGAAGAAGGATCAAACCCTGCAGGCTTAACAAAAGGTGATAATCAAGAATTTATAATCCAAGCTGTTTATGATTTTACTTTAAGAAATCTTAACAAAAATAATTCTCATGCTAAACCTGTTACCCCATCAAGAAAAATGATGGATATGTATTTATGTGCCGATGGGTTACCTGTGCAGCATTCTGCCGTGTTCCAAGGGTATCAAAATATGGTTGATGAATTCCAAAATCGTGACTTACGTTTAAAAAGTTTCGTTTATGAACCTTTAAAAGAATATTGGGGACGCGGTGGTAGTATTGATGGCGGTGGTGCTCAATACGATAAAACATTTGCTACAGCAGGAACTGGTTTTGATTACCGTTACGTACCACAGCTGCAAAGCAATGGTGGAGGACGTAATGTTGGATATCAAGGGCGTAAATTTGTTTCAGAACAAAAAGATAGAGACGGAAATTCAGCCTCTCCAAACTGGCCATTACTTCGTTTAGCGGAAGTTATGTTAATTTATGCAGAAGCTACAGTTGAATTAGGAAATGGAGCCATTTCTGATGCTGATCTTGATCTTTCAATTAACAAAATTAGATTCCGTGCAGGTGTAGCCCCTTTAACTAATGCCTTAATCGCACCATTCTCAGATTTAACTATGTTAGGTGAAATACGCAGAGAACGTGCTTTAGAGTTGGATGGAGAAAACCAACGTTTCGATGATTTAATGAGATGGAACATTGCAATACAGGAACTTAATAGGGACGTTTGCTTAACTTATATAGCAGGAAGAGAGTACGAAACTGCAGATAATCCAAAAGTGCCTGGAACTAAAATTTGGAAGGCAAGTGGTTTTCCTTTAGGATTAACAACTGCTGAACAAAGCCCTTCGACATATGCTGGTATTGCTACAACTAAAGTAGGAGCTTTAAAGTTGGATGTTGCTGGTAATCGTAACTGGACACTGGCACGTTATTTAAGCGGTATTCCAAATGATGAGATTAAATTAAACACAGCTTTAAAACAAAACCCAGGTTGGTAGTAGATATATAAAAAGATAATTTTAGAATTATTTTGAGTTAGTCACTCATAAAAGCAGTTGTAGTTTTTCTACAACTGCTTTTTTTGTTAACAGTTGCAGATTGCATTTGAAAACTTATGAATTATATTTAGAATGGTGTTGAAGAGATTGAACTTGTTTATTGTCGTTTCACATTATGTTGAGTCCTTCTGCTTTTAGTATTTGAGTATGTTTCGGATTTTTTATTGGTAGTTTCAGGATGAAAACTTTGAGAATAAGTTAAATAATGGTGTGTTAAGTAAACTGGCTTAATTACTATTAATATTAGTTTTTAAGGATGTAATGATGTTGTTTAATCTTAGTTTAAGTTTATCTAGTTTGTGGATAGTTCATGCTCCTATTAGGCGAGTTTATGGTTGTTGTACTTTAGTAAGGATTTTAGTAGTTCATAATACTTTATAATAAAAAAGTATTATGGTGTTTAAAAAAAAAAAACAGCTGTAAACTTAGATAGTTTACAGCTGCTTGAATACTAAAATGGACTAACTCAAATAATTTTAGTATACTTTAATTAATAGCCTGGGTTTTGTAACAAGTTATCATTTGTATTGAATAAAGACGTTGGTAATGGGTGTAAATAATTGTTTCTATCAAAGTTACGTACAGATTCTGGCTCTAATAAAATACATCTTCTTGGACCTACGGCTGTTGTTGCTGTTTTTTCTCCATAGATATAAGAACCAGGTGTATAAAGCGCGGTATTTCCTTCGTAGGCCGTACCTTCTATAACAGCACCAAAAATATCTTGATTGAGTTCTTGTTCAGCAAGACCCCAACGGCGTAAATCATTATATCTGGAATTCTCAGCATAAAGTTCAATCGTACGTTCTCTTCTAATTTCTGTTTTTAGGTCCATACCATTTAGAGTTAAAAAGGTATTGTTCATTGCAGGTAGTCCAGCTCTTTCTTTTACTAGGTTTATCGATTCGTTCATTTGTGCATCGGTTAGCCCTCCATTTAACTCATACAAAGCTTCGGCATAAGTTAAATATACTTCAGCTAAGCGTATGTATGGTAAATCTGGAGATTCTGTATAAGAATCTCTGTATACAGGCCATTTCCAAGACACGAATTTTGAATTATAATAACCGTAGTTTTCTTGTCCTGTTAAAAGTACTGAGCCGTCTTCTGGTATTTCATGGGTTGCATTATTGGTGAAATAAGCACGCATTCTGTAATCACGGTTTTGGTATTCGTCGGATGCATTTGTATAACCTTGGAATCTTGGCGACTTATCTATTGGTAAGCCATCATCTGCTAAAAACAGGTCTATCATTTTTCTTGAAGGTAGTAACCTTCCTACTGATGTGTGACTTAATAAAGCTCTACCTTGTCTTAAAAGGAAATCGTATTTACCATAAAAGATATATTCGTTATTTGAAGACTTGTCTAATCCAGCTGGGTTCGATTCACTATCCTCAAGCATAAATAAGTAATAAGAACTCATGTTATCTAACACATCATTATGGTTCCAAAGTTCGAAACCACCTTGATCCATTACTGTTTTGGATGCTGTTACCGCTTCTTGTAAATATAAGTCGATGTTGGCTGCATCAAAGCCTGTACTACCCGCTCCAGAAGCAACACCGTCACCATCTGTAGTAATGCCTACATATCTCATCCAAGTAGCTTCATGCAGAAGGATTTTAGCTTTAAAAGCCATAGCTGCCCATTTGCTGATTTTACCTTTGTCTGTAGAACTAATATCTTGCTCACGAGGTAAGCCTGCGATGGCATCATTTAAATCGGTTAAAACTTGAGCCACTACTTCGTATCTACTGTTTCGTGGGCTATTGGCTTCTTCAGAATCAACATCTAGCGATCGAGTTACGATGTTAACACCTCCAAAACGTTGTACTAAAGCGAAATGATGATAAGCTCTAAAAAACTTAGCGACTGCTACATATTCTGAAATATCGCTAGCATCACCACTGAAATTAGCAGCTCTTTCAATTAAAAGATTGATGTCGCGAAGTGCTGTATAAGCATCGTTGTAAAAATCATCAGTTACGGGAGCAAAAGAATCACCTCGACTGTAAGTTTGAATAGGTGAATCTTCTTTGTAACCTGTTAAATCTGAAGCATGATCGAGAAAATCTCCCAATGCCGTCCAAGGTAATAAATCGGTGTAAAACTTATTAGAGCCTGTTTTGAAATGCTCAATTTCGGTGTAATATACTGCGTCCGTAATTTTACCTGGTGGGGTTAAATTTATAAAATCCTCTTCACAAGCTGTAAAGAATAGCATGGCGCAGGGCAGTATTATATATATTAATTTTTTCATTTGGATATATTTTATTTTTTATTAAACGCTAATTAATGGGGTTATAATGATAGTTTTATACCAAAAGCCCAAGTACGCATGAATGGATAAGCACTGGCGTTAGAATTGGCCTGTGATTCTGGATCGTAACCATCTTTTACAGAAGTTAATTCGAATAAATCATTTCCTGAAAAGTAAAGTCGTAGCGTATTAATTGGTGTATTCCCGATTTTTAAGTCTTTTATATTGTACCCAACAATAAGAGATTTCAATCGGAGGTACCTGTTATTTTGAAGCATGAAATCTTTATCTTGGTAATTCCATTCCGCTAAGGTACTATTTGTAGTTAATCTTGGGAATTCTGCGTTCGGTGTTTCTTCTGTCCATGTGCGTCCTAACCAAGTACTAGATTGGTTTTGCCACACTCTAATAAATGGTCGGCTGAAATACCCCGTTCTTAGTACATTGTGGTCTATCGCTCCTTGGAAAAAGGCACTCACATCGAAATTTTTATATTTTGCATCTAAATTTAAACCGTAAACATAATGCGGTGCAGAATCGCCTTTATATACTAAATCTTTAGTATCAATAACTTTATCTCCGTTGGTATCTACAATACGTGTATCTCCTGGACGTAAAGCCGCAGCTGAAGTTTGTGAAGGTAAATTTCCACCAGGATTAAGACTGTTGTAATACTCGGTTACTTCTGCTTGGTCTTTAAAATAACCAGCAGTTTCCCACATGTAAAATGGATTAATTGGTTGTCCAGTAATGTTTTCACCATCACTTGAGCTGTTTAGTCCAGCGACAATCGATTCAGCCCCTTCGTATTTGGTTATTTCGTTTCTAGAATCACTCATGTTAGCGCTAATTCCAAGATCAAAATCTCCAACTTTATCTCTCCATCCTAACATAACTTCCCAACCGTTAGTTTGAAAACTTCCTATATTGGTAAATGGAGCTTGTGGAGCAACAATTGGGTTAATAATACCTTTAAGTAGCATGCCTTTATTGTCTTTCTGAAAAATGTCTACCGAACCAAATAGTTTGTGGTTAAATAATTTAAAATCTACTCCAACTTCTTTGGAGATAATACGTTCCCAAGTCGTGGTTAAACTGAATAAATCGCTAGCACTAGAGGTGGCTTGTAGAGCTGCGCTAGTTCCAAATATTGTTGTTCCATTTAAACTAACAGTAGATAAGTAGCCGAAATTATCAATACCTGATGTACTTCCTAACTCACCGTAACCACCTCTTATTTTTAAGAAGGATACGATGTCGCTATCTTTTAAGAAATCTTCTGAGCTTAGTACCCAACCACCAGAAACACTTGCGTAGTTAGACCATTTTTTACCATCGGCAAATCTTGAACTTCCGTCACGTCTGCCTTGTAATTCAAATAAGTATTTACCTTTGTAGTCATAGTTTAAACGACCGATATAACCGTAAGATCCCCAAGTGTTTCCACCACCTTCTGTTTGAATGGCTTGATCAGTAGCACCTAAATCTAAATCGTATACTCCGTAATCAACAAAACCATTTCTTCTAGCTCTAAGACCTTTAGATGTGTTTATATCTGCTTCGATTGCTAATAGTCCTGAAACGTTATGATCTCCAAAACTATTACTATAATTTAAAGCGCCTTTGTAGTTCTTGTATGTAATACGGCCTGTTTCTTCTTCAATATACGATTGGCTATTAATTTGAGCCGGAGCTACATCTCCAAACCAGTTGTAAGTTGGTACTGTTAATTGGTATATTTGATTTTCAGTATTTTGTTCACTAACCGCATAAGATCCTGTTATACTTAAATTATCGGTTAATTTGTATTCTGCTAATGCCGATATTTTAACCTGCTTCGCTATTTTGTTTTCACGACCACCATCAATAACTCTGGCTACAGAGTTTCTAGCGCCGGCAATATTACCTCCGAAGTTCCCGTACCATTGTCCTAAAGAGTTTCTAGAAGCAAAAATAGGAGGATCGTAAGTTGTAGCTTCACGATCTAAACCTCCAGAAGGACCTGAAAATTTAGTATGAAAATAGGTTACGTTAGTGCTTATTTTTAACCTTTCAGAAACGTTAACTCCATAATTTAATGAGAAATTGTAACGGTCTTTACTGTCGTCTGCAACTTTTAATCCACCTACATTTTCATCATATCCAGCAGCAATACGGAAGTTGCTTTTATCGCTACCACCAGAAATACTAATGTTTTGTTGTTGAGAATAGGAATTACCGAACATTTCATCGAATCTGTTAGAATCACTAATGTATACATCTCCCAAAGCATTCGGGAAATTATAGATACCTTCTTCTCCAGCAGCAAATCTTTCTAAAGTTTCAGTTCCTCCCCAAGGTCCAAAATTTGGAGATGCATCTTGAGATGTTGCGGCTAACCATAGCGCTCCCCATTCTTTCATGGTAGGTGTTGGTGGGCGAATACCTATTGTTCCAACACGCAAAACAGAACTTACGTCTACTTTAATTTCTCCTTTTCCTTTTTTAGTGGTAACCAAAATAACACCACCAGCAGCACGTGAACCATAAACAGATGCCGATCCGCCTTTTAATACACTGATAGATTCAATATCATTAGGGTTCATATCGTTAAAAGACGATGCGTTTATTGCAGGAATACCGTCGATAACCACAAGCGGCTCTATGCCGTTAATCGAACTTGCACCACGAATAAGGAAATCTACACCTTCGTCACCTGGACGTGATGATGTACGAGATACAACTAAGCCAGGAGTTCTACCTTGAAGCGCTAAAGCAGGGCTTCCAACAGCCAAGTCTTCAAAAACCTCAGACTTAATTTGCTCAATAGAGCCTGTTAAGGTTTCTTTTTTTGCTGTACCATAACCAACAACCACTACTTCATCTAAAGCTTGAAGGTCTGATTTTAAAGATACATTCAATGAAGTATTGTTGCCTACAGTAATTTCTTGAGTTACATACCCTAAATAAGAAAAAACTAATACGCTTTGATTTGAAGGTACATTAACAGTGTAATTACCATCAAAATCGGTTACCGCACCATTTGATGTTCCTTTTACAATAACGTTTACTCCTGGAATACCCATATTATCATCGGCACTTACTACTTGTCCAGAAATAGTTTTGTTTTGTTTAATGTCTGTAATTTTAATAGGGTCTGCGTACGCATGCGTAGCAGAAGCACATATTAAACAGCCTACTACCCAAAATAGGCTTACGAATTTTTTCAGATTTAACTGATTGTGGTTTAGTTTAGTCATAAAAAATCTTTTAAAAAGTTCTTAAATTTGTGTTAATAATTTATATCAACAAGGTTATAAAGAAATGCTTTTGGAGGGTCTAACTTATAACTCAAAACCTATTAATTATCGTCCTTTATCATGTATTTGTAGGTTTTATCTTTCTTTAGATGTGGTTGAATTTTGGTTTTTTTAGTCGTTTTTAGTTTATGGTGAGTGTTACTTTATTTGATGCTTTCTATTTTGGTTATTTATTGATTTTAAGCAGGATATTTTGAGTAAAACAAAGTGAATTAAAAGGTGGAGAGTAATCTGGTGCTTTTTGTTTTTTATTTAGTAGAAAGGGAGGTTGTTACGGCTAATTATTAATTATTAATAGTAATTATGGGTAAAATGGTTAATAGGTTATAGATATTGAGCAATAATTTAGGTTCTTTTTTATAGGTATCTTATAGATTGCAATAGAATTTGGATAACCCTGTTTTTAAGAATGAAAAAAAGTAAAAACCATATATTATTTTTAATTTGTTTTGTAGCTGCGCTAAGTAGTTTTTCACAAAATGATATCAGTAATCGTTTAGATGCTGCCCCCGTTAATGGTGGTTTAGCCATGGATAATTATTGGGTTTGGGGAAGTTCTGTGATAAAAGGCGACGATGGAAACTACCACATGTACGCTTCGCGATGGCCTCAATTTTTGCCATTTCATCCTGGTTGGATGGTGGCTTCAGAAATTGTACACGCCACTTCAAAGACACCCGAAGGCCCGTACACATTTGCCGATGTTTCATTAGGAGCACGTGGTGCACAGTATTGGGATGGGCGCTCATGTCATAATCCAAAAATTGTTAAATATCAGGATACCTATATTTTGTATTACATGGGGTCTACACACCCGTTTGAAGAAGTCACAGAAACCAATGTGAGTCAGTTCGATTTATCAAGTAAATGGTGCACAGCAGGGCGTTGGGGTAAACGTATTGGAGTCGCTACTTCCAAAAGCCCTAACGGACCTTGGGAACGCTTAGATACTCCTATTTTAGATGTGAAACCAAATTCGTATTATAGTTTCTTAACGTCCAATCCGTCTCCTTTAATTAAAGAAGATGGCTCGGTCGTTTTGCTATTTAAAGGTAGAAGTTATGCTGAAGATGGTATCAAACAAAGCGACATGAGTATTGGAGTTGCTACCGCAGATTCTTATAATGGAAAATATACAGTGGTAGGAACAGAACCTTTGTTTTCTATGGAACGTTTTGGAGAAATTGAAGACCCTCACTTATGGAGCGACGATTCTGGGTTTCATATGGTAGCTAAAGACCAAAGAGGTGCTATTACAGGGCATGGAGGAGATGGCCTTTTAGCACATTCTAAAGATGGTATACATTGGGAAGTTGATGAAAACCCCAGAGCATATACTAAAACCGTTAAGTGGGATAATGGTAAAACAATCAATCAAGGACAGTTAGAGCGTCCCTTTGTTTTTGTTGAAAACGGAAAACCGACCCATATTTTCTTTGCAACCATGGATGGTCCTGGAGGTTTTAGTAATGGTACAAAAACATGGAATATGGTGATTCCATTAAAAGATTAATTTAATTTTAAACTAAATATTTTATTATAACTAAATACATAAGCTAGAATGAACAAAAAAATATTATTATGGTCTATTACCGCAGCACTTGCAGGTTTTTTATTTGGATTTGATGTGGTTGTAATCTCGGGAGCCGATAAAAAACTTCAAGCTTTATGGGGGTCATCAGATGCTTTTCACGGTTGGATTGTTATGGGAATGGCGCTTTGGGGTACCGTAATTGGGGCTATGTTTGGAGGTTATCCAACAAATAAATATGGTCGTAAAAATACATTAATTGCTATTGGAGTCTTGTTTGCGGTTTCAGCAATAGGTTCTGCTTTATCAAATGATCCTTATGTATTTGCTTTTGCGCGTTTTATTGGAGGTATTGGTGTTGGTGCATCAACCATTGCAGCACCTGCTTATATTTCTGAAATAGCTCCTGCTAAAGATAGAGGGCGCTTAGTAGCCTTGTATCAATTTAATATCGTTTTCGGTATTTTAATTGCCTTTTTGTCTAATTTTCTGTTAAGTGGTATTGGCGAACATGCTTGGAGATGGATGTTAGGGGTGGAAGCTATTCCTGCCGTATTGTATATTTTGTTTGCATTGAAACTGCCTAAAAGCCCAAGATGGTTATTGTCGCAATCTCGAGAAGAAGAAGCTCGTGATGTTTTGAAAATGATCGATCCCAATGCGAATGTTGAAGAACAAATAGCAGAGTTTCAAAGTCATTCACATAAAAATGATAAAACTGAAACCATTTTCATCAAAAAATATAGATTTCCATTAACATTGGCTTTTTTAATTGCCTTTTTTAATCAATTATCAGGTATTAATGCATTCTTATATTATGCTCCACGTATTTTTGAAGAAGCTGGATTGGGAGAAAGTACCGCTTTGTTAAGTAGTGTTGGTATTGGTATTACAAATTTAGTATTCACATTATTAGGAGTGTTTTTAATTGATAAATTAGGAAGAAAAACATTAATGTATTTGGGGTCTGTGGGGTATATTATATCTTTAGGGTTGGTATCTGCAGCCTTTTTCTTGGGTTGGACCGGAATGGCAGTGCCTATTTTTCTATTCTTATTTATTGCAGCACACGCTATAGGGCAAGGCGCTGTAATATGGGTATTTATATCTGAAATATTCCCAAATCATTTAAGAGCTTCAGGACAATCTTTTGGAAGTTCAGTGCATTGGGTATTAGCAGCACTTATTCCATCTCTAATCCCTTTCTTGTTTAGTCATCCTATGATTGGTGCAGGCGTTGTATTCTTGATTTTTGCAGGTATGATGGTATTACAATTATTATTCGTTGCATTCATGATGCCTGAAACTAAAGGTAAAACGTTGGAAGAGTTGGAAGATATTATGATAAAGAAATAGTAACCAAAAACAATCTTAAAAGCATGAAAAGAGTTATAGGTTTTATTGGTGTTTTCTTTTTAACACTCACACTGTTCGCATCAAATATCGATACCCTTGTGGTGTATAGTAACGCTATGCAAAAAGATATAAAGAATGTGGTTATAACTCCCAGTTCTTATAAAAAGAAAGGGGTTCCTTATTCTGTAGTATATCTGCTTCATGGGGCAGGAGGCGATCACAAAGCGTGGTTAGGGAAAGCGCCAGATATAAAAGCCTATGCAGACCAATACAATGTTATTGTAGTGTGTCCAGACGGCCATAAAACCAGTTGGTATTTTGATAGCCCTGTAGATGCAAACATGCAATATGAAACCTATGTTTCAAAAGAATTGGTCTCAGAAATAGATAAATCATTTAACACTAAAGCCGATAAAAAACACAGAGCCATTACAGGCTATAGCATGGGTGGTCATGGTGCTTTGTATTTGGCGTTTAGGCATACGGATATTTGGGGTGTTGCCGCAAGTATGAGCGGTGGACTAGATATTAGAGGCTTTCCTTTACAATGGGAAATAGCCAAAAGATTGGGTGTTTATGGTGAAAATCCTGAAACATGGGATCAGAATACCGTTATTAATTTAGTGCATTTACTTAATGGTAAAAATTTAAAATTTCTGTTTGATTGTGGTATCGATGATTTCTTTTACGATGCCAACGTGAGACTTCATAAAAAGCTTTTAGAGCAAAGAATTCCGCATGATTATATAGAACGTCCAGGGGCTCATACCAATACGTATTGGGCGAATTCTATAAAATATCACATGTTGTATTTTAATGATTTTTTTAATTCGGAAAATAAATAATTTATGAGTTTTAATATAATAAAAGGAATAGTACTTATCACCTGTTTATGTTGTTTTTCATGTAAAACTGAAATAAAAAAAACAACCGAAACGAATGCGAGTGTGCAAGCGTATCAACCTAATATTATCGTGCTTTTATGTGACGATTTAGGGTATGGCGATTTATCATCTTTTGGGCATCCTATTATAGAAACTCCACATCTAGATAAGCTAGCCTCAACTGGTATTAAATTAACTAACTTTTATTCAACAGCACCCGTATGTTCACCATCGCGTGTTGGTTTATTAACAGGAAGAAGTCCGAACAAAGCCGGTGTGTACGATTTTATTCCGGGGTATAAAAAAAGTCCTGACAATAGAGATTTAGTACATATGCAAGCACATGAAGTAACCATTCCAGCCTTGTTAAAAACGGTGGGGTATGAAACGTGTTTGGTAGGGAAATGGCATTGTAGTTCTAGATTTAATTCTAAGGAACAGCCACAGCCTAACGACTTTGGTTTCGACCATTGGTTTGCAACACATAATAATGCAGCTCCTAGTCATAAAAATCCAAAAAATTTTGTTAGAAATGGCGAAGATGTAGGTGAGATCGAAGGTTTCAGTAGTCAAATAATCGTTGATGAAGCCATTCAATGGTTGGATAAAAAAGAAGGAAATAAGCCCTTTTTCTTGGAAGTAGCTTTTCATGAACCGCATGAACCTATTGCATCACCAGAAGAGTTGGTGCAAAAATATTTACCAAAATCTGAAAATAGAGAACAGGCAGAGTATTTCGCCAATGTTGAAAATGTAGATTTGGCTGTGGGGCGGTTAATAGCGTATTTAGAATCTAAGAATATAGATAATACCTTAATAGTATTCACTTCTGATAATGGTCCAGAAACCTTTATGAGATATTCCAGGGCTAAGCATTCGTACGGCTCGCCAGGTGAATTAAAAGGGATGAAACTTTGGACCAACGAAGCAGGGTTTAGAGTACCATGTATCGTGAATTGGTTAGGGAAGGAAACCTTTACAGGTACCTCAGAACAAGTGGTTTCTGCACTCGACTTTTTACCAACATTTTCCGAATTAGCTGGTGTTAAATTACCAGAACGAACTTTGGATGGCGAATCGTTTGCTTCTTTTTTAAATTCAGGAGAATTTCAACGTAGTAAACCATTAATCTGGGCATTTTACGATGCTATTAATGACCGTCGTGTTGCAATGCGTGAGGGTGATTGGAAAATTATGGGACGCTTGGTTGCAGATAATGAAACCTTGCCAAACATTCATAACTTATATGATGGTAATGAGGATTTTGTGAAAAATGCAAAGCTTACCGATTTCGTGCTATTCAACTTGAAGCATGATATTAGTGAATCGGAAGACGTGTCTAAATCGAAACCGGAAGTTTTCAAAAAAATGAAAATAGAGTTTGAGGCACAGTATAAAAAACTATTGAACGAAAGCCATATTTGGGTTCGTAACGAATAATGATATTAAAAAAAATCTAATGCGATTTTTGAGCCATTTTAGTAGTATAAGTTTTATGAATATTTTGATTGTTTTCGTGCTATTTGCTTCGTGCAATTCAGCAGAAACGATTCAAGTAAAATCGCCTAACGGAAAAAATGTATTTAGTTTTTTACCAGAAAGTGGCATGGGGTTTTCAGTGGCTTATAATGGGCAAGAAGTTATTGCGCCTTCTTTAATAGAACTTATTTCAAACGATATCAGCTTTAATGGGAAGTTGTCCATATTAAAGGTTGAAAAGACCATGGTTGAAAACGAATGGAACTCTAATTTTAGCGAATTAAGTAACATCCCAGATCATTACAATCAACTAAAAGTGTATTTAAAAATAGACGATACTCAGGTTAGTGTAATTTGTAGAGCCTACGATGAAGGTGTTGCGTTTGCTTATGAAATTCCAAAGCAAAATAATATATCTAAGATTGGCTTGGATGAGAAAATACATTACAACTTCAAAGAAGATTATAACGTGTGGTCTACGCCAAAACGTGCCCCAAGAGTTTTAACGGCACAAGGGGAATACAGAAGAATCCCGATGACTCAGTTAGAAGCGGGGTGCGAACGCCCCTTGTTAATTGAAATTAATGATAGTGTAAAAATAGCCTTAGCGGAAGCGAAGTTAGTTGATTATGCTAGGTTGAGTTTTGATAAGGGTACATCATCCCAATACAGCATTTTATCCACATTAGATGGTAAAATGGGTGAACAAAAACAAGACACAGTGAGTGGAGCTATTATAGCAGAGCGAAAAGAATCAGGTGATAAGGTACACAAGAAACTACCGTTTCAATCACCATGGCGCGTGGTTATGATGGGAAAAAATGAAAGTGAATTATTAGCCAATAATTATATCATTCAAAACCTAAATGACCCCTCGGAAATAGACGATGAATCTTGGATTAAACCAGGGAAAGTATTGCGAGAAACCACATTAACAACACAAGGAGGTTTGGCAGCTATCGATTTTGTAGTAGACCATAACATGCAATATGTTTTGTTTGATGCCGGTTGGTATGGTAATGAAATGGATAACGCCTCAGACGCGACAACCATTACTCTAGATCCCAAACGCTCCAAAGGCCCTTTTGATATTGAAACCATTACCAAATACGCCAAAGAAAAAGGCATTGGGGTTATTTTATATGTAAACAGAAGAGCTTTAGAAAAGCAATTAGATGAAGTGTTGCCACTGTTTAAAAAATGGGGTGTTTCTGGAGTAAAATATGGTTTTGTAAGAGTGGGCGACCAAGATGCTACAGCTTGGATGCATGAAGCGGTTAAAAAAGCAGCCAAGTACGGCATGATAATAGATATTCATGATGAGTACAGACCTACTGGATTTTCAAGAACCTATCCAAATCTTTTAACTCAAGAAGGAATTCGTGGTGACGAAGAAACGGTGCCTAATGTTCATACATTAAAAACCATGTTTACACGTATGTTGGCTGGAGCAGCCGATAATACGGTGTGCTATTACAGTACACGAGTTAACCAAATGGGTTCGCATGCATCGCAATTAGCAAAAACAGTGTGCCTTTTCAGTCCGTTACAGTTTTTATACTGGTATGATAAACCTGCAGCTTCTCCTGAAAAATTGGATGGTTTATGGGGAGATACCAGACATATTGGTAACGAACCCGAGTTAGAGTTTTTTAACAAAGTACCTACTACCTGGGATGAAACGAAGGTGTTGCATGGAGAAATTGGCGAATTAGGTGTTATAGCACGTAGAAAAGGTGCTGATTGGTTTGTAGGTGGTATTATCGGAGATACCGAGCGTCAAGTTACTATCGATTTTTCATTTTTAAAAGAGAATGAGGTATACCAAGCAAAGGTTTATACCGATGATGACACAGTAAACACGCGTACCCATGTTCAAATTGAAGAAATAGAGTGTACTAAAAAATCAATATTAAAATTAAAAGTAAAAAGCAATAACGGATTTGCGATTCATATTGTGAAAATATAAGTATATAATAACACCAAAATAAAATCATGAATAAAAATTTAACTGTTTTAAAATTAGTGTCTGTATTTTTCTTAATGGGAATGATAGCTTGTAAATCAAGGGATGCTAAAGTTGTTAAAAAGGAGTTACCTAGTCAGCGACCTAATATTATTTTTATGATGTCCGATGATCATGCGTATCAAGCGATTAGTGCTTACAGCGATCATTTAATTCAAACACCTAATATTGACCGTATCGCAAATGAAGGTATCAAATTTACCAATGCCTGTGTTTCAAATTCTATTTGTGCACCATCAAGGGCTACTATTTTAACCGGTAAGCATTGTCATATACACGGAAAAGTGGATAACGTATTTCCTTTTGATGAATCGCAAGTAACGTTTCCGCAGTTAATGCAAGAAGCAGGATATCAAACAGCCATGTTTGGAAAGCTGCATTTTGGTAATAATCCGAAAGGCATAGACGAATTTAAAATTCTTCCAGGGCAAGGACAATATTACAATCCAGATTTCAATACGAATGAAGGAAAAATTACCGTTGAAGGTTATGTTACAGATATCATCATGGATATGACAATTGACTGGTTAGAAAATAGAAGACAAGAAGATAAGCCTTTTATGTTATTCTCGATGCAGAAAGCACCACACAGAGAATGGCTGCCAGCACCACGCCATTTTAAAGAATATACTAAGAAAACGTTCGTAGAACCTGAAACTTTGTTTGATGATTATGAAGGACGTGGTTCAGCTGCAAAAACAGCCGAAATGAATCTTTTAACACATATGAACTGGGCAGGAGATTCAAAACTGTATCCAGAAATGATGGCAGAATTAGGCATTGAAGATATGTCTGGTTGGGATTTGGAAGCTTTTGAGCGTGAAGTTGGTAGAATGAACCCAGAGCAACGTGCCGTTTGGGATTCTGTTTATAGACCTATGATGGAAGACTTTAAAGTGAAGTACCCAAAAATGAACGAAACAGAATTAATGAAATGGCGTTACCAACGTTACATGCAAGATTATTTGGGTTGTATCGCTTCTGTTGATGAAAATGTGGGGCGCTTGTTAGATTATTTAGAAGAAACGAAATTAGATGAAAACACCATCATTATTTACACTTCAGATCAAGGCTTTTATTTAGGGGAACATGGTTGGTTCGATAAACGTTTTGTTTACGATGAATCATTTAAAACACCTTTATTAATCAAATGGCCAAATGTTATTAAGCCAGGAACAACAAATACTGAAATGGTTCAAAATCTTGATTTTGCTCAAACCATTTTAGAAGCGGCGCATATAGTACCACCTTCAGATATGCAAGGTGAAAGTTTAATCCCGTTATTAATTGGTAATGATTCGGAATGGACGCGCGATGCTGTGTATTATCATTATTATGAATACCCAGGAATTCACATGGTTAAAAGGCATTATGCCATCATTACTCAAGATTATAAATTAGCTCATTTTTACTATGATGTAGATGAATGGGAACTTTACGATCGTAAAAATGACCCTCAAGAAATGAAGAACGTTGTTAATGATCCTGCGTATGCCGATGTGGTTGTAAAACTAAAAAAACAACTGGTAGAATTGCGAAAAGAATATGGAGACAGTTCACAGTTAGATCAAGAAATACTTAGAAAATATCTAGAGGCAAAAAATAATCCAGATATCGAAACGGTACCACTTCATTAATAAAAAATAAGTAAAAAATAACAGTGTAGAGTCCATGAGCTTTAAAAAAAGAATAACAGTATTAACCTTGATTTTAGTAGGCGTTTATAGTTATGCTCAAACCGCAGGACAGCATCCTCAGGTTTTTGCAGGTGCTAAAGATAGAGCTGAAATTTTAGCTAAAATTCAAACGGAAGATTGGGCAAATACCTCTTGGAATACGTTGTTAGAAAGCATCGATACCTATGTGAATCGTCATGTGGAAGATCCTGAGTGGATTGTGTCTCGATTAGCCATGTATTGGAAAGATGGAGCGCGTTTTACACAATGTTATATTAAAGATCAAAGATGGGATTATGGTAAAGGCAATGCGCCAGTACCAACAGTGCGTTTACCGGGTATGCGTACCTGGAACGATTACGTGAATGTCCCTTTAGAAGATAGGATTCCTTATAACGAATCTGGCGATTTGTTAGGAGTGAGCCGTTCAAGTGCCGATAAAACACCCGTTTTAATTCCCTATAAGGAAACGGGGCACATGATTCGTTCTAATAATACCGATATTTTAGCCTTGGCGGAAAAATCGGCTTTTGCCTATTACGTCACTCAAGATGAGAAATATGCGAAGTTTTCAGCGGATATTTTATGGACTTGGTTGTTGGGTACTTACTATATGCAACCACCTCTAGA
Source organism: Mariniflexile sp. AS56 (assembly GCF_030552475.1). GTDB lineage: Bacteria > Bacteroidota > Bacteroidia > Flavobacteriales > Flavobacteriaceae > Mariniflexile. Next base: position 179,644 of record NZ_JAUPED010000003.1, read on the forward strand.
TCCAAAAGAATCTACAAAAGGTCCCGGAGGTTATGCTCCTGGTGGGATAATGGGATATTATGATTATGAAGTGATTCATGATGATAGACAAGATTACGCCGCAGCGACTTATGATTTTATTCATGATTATATGAATGAAAATCCACATAAGCATTTAAATACCATTGGTAAAAACACAACTGAAGTAGCAGGTGAAGTCTTTAAACGTTTTATTGAAATAGGTTTAGTACGTGGTAACAGTCGTGGTAATTGGAATGTAAACCGATACCGCCATATTATGAACAGTATTTTGGTATTAGAACCTAACACGTTTTATAAAGACGGAAAGGGGCGTGAATATTATATTCCGTTTTACACGGAAAAAACAACGAAATACCACGAGGCTTTACCAGATATCATGAAAAATTACAATTCGGAAACTGGTTTATGGCCAGAATCTCCAGGTTACGCATCTGGAATGATTCCGTTTGTTTTAAACATGGGCCTTAAATTATACAAAGCAGGTGTTAACACTTTAGGTGGAAACCCGATGATTTCAAAAGCGGCCATGGCCAATTTAGGTTGGTTGGATGCACGCGGAAACTTGGTGGTTTTTGGCGATATGCGTGGCGGCCCTTCAGATGTATCGTCGTTTGAGTCGTTGTTAACTTATGCGACTTGGGAAGGCGATATGGAAACTGCTAAAAAAATGGCCACAGTAGTTCGTAAAAACATAGCATCAGGGCATTATGATAGAAATGCTTCAGATTGGCAAGGTATTATTTTCAACCAACCATTACCAGGATCTGGAAGTGATTTACCGTTTCATATGGCAGCGTACTCGCCATTTCATAAACATCTGATTATGAAAAACGGAAATGATGAAAACAACGGATTAATGTTCACGCTATATGGTGGAAAAAGTAAATCACATTTATCTGAAAACGGATTGGCAATGCAGTTCTACGGAAAAGGCTGGGCTATGGCGCCAGATGCTTCTGCTTACGAATCGTATTGGTCTGCAGATGCACCTTACCACCGTGGCATTATGGGGTCGAATACCATTGTTCCAGGATATAGAGTTGGGGATATAACCGTTAATGCTATGGATCCATCAGTTGATACGAAGGCTGGATTATATAACAGCTTTGAAACGTCGAAGCATGTGTCATTTGCAGATGTTTCAGCAGATGAAAAACGGCGTTTAGTAGCGATGGTTCGCACCTCGGAAACTACGGGATATTATGTAGATGTTTTTAGATCAGACCAATCGAATAACGATTATATACATCACAATTTAGGAAATACTATGGTACTGAAAAGTGCTTCAAACACCCCATTAAGTTTAAATACGGTGAATGATTTGGGGGTAAAGTATGATAAAAATTATGCATTCTTCAAAAATAAAAGAAAAATAAACCATACAGAAGATTTTAATGCAACGTGGACCACAACTGCGGTAGCACCCGCATTAAACGTGAATATGTGGATGATGGGGCAAAACAACAGAGCGCTTTATGTGGTTGATGCACCGCCTACTACACTTCGTAATGATTTGACTCCTGGTGAAGTAAATAAAAGCCCAGAAACAACGCCTACCTTAATTGTTAGACAAAATGGAATTAACGGAGCAAAACACCCTTTTGTGTCTGTTTTTGAAACCTATGAAGACGGAAAAAAATCAATAAATGAAATATCTAATTTTGGAACTGGCCCAGAATTTGTATCCTTAAAGGTTATATCACAAAATAGTACGCAATACATATTTAATGCTACTAATGATTATGTATATCAAACTGTAAACAGATGGAAGTTTAATGGCAATTTTGCTGTTATTTCTGAAAAAAATAAGGCGTTTGAATACATGTATTTGGGCAAGGGAAAGCTCCTCCAAAAAGGAAACTATAAAATGGAAGCAGTTAATGGGACCATTTCAGCGGAGTTAAAATTTGAAGGAGGTAAATATTATTATTCCTCTGATAAACCCGTCTTAATTCAACTTGATAAAGGTCGTTCGAAGGAGTATCCTGCAGGTTACGGCATTGAAATTAAATAGTTAAAAAATAGAAATGAGATTGAAAATGACAATGAAATCTTTAGTTATATACATAATGGTTTTTATGTTTTTTGGTTCCACCTTAATGATGGCGCAAGAAACAGGGCATCCTAGAATTTACGCAACCAATGCGTCTAAAAGCGATTTTTTAGAAAGTATTAAAAAAGTAGCTTGGAAGCAGCGTTTGGTAGATGAAAAGGTTGAAAAGCTTGAAAAATATTTAAAGTATGTCGAAAATGACCCAACTTGGTTGGTGTCCAGATTACAAATGAACTGGAAAACGAAGCACGATAAAGTGTTTCTAAAAGGCGGAAACTTTCATCATTCTGAAGGAAACGCACCAGTGCCTACGGTTCGGTTTTCTGGAACTAGAGATTGGGCTACAGAATATTCAGCTCCTAAATTAGAAGATATTGAACCCTATTTTGACGACCCACGGGGTTATTATTTAGCAGATAAGAAAACGAAGGTTAAGGAATGGGTACACCCATCAAAAATCGGGCATGCTATTGAAGGTACCAATCGCCATATTATGAGTCTGGTTGAAGACGCCGCTTTTTTATATTGGGTAACCGGTGATAAAAAATATGCTGAGTTTGCAAAACCTGTGTATGATACCTATATAGAAGGTATGTATTATAGAGACGCACCTATCGATTTAGAAAATGGAAACCAACAACGTATTTCTGGACTGGCTACTTTTGAGGTGATTCATGAAAAAATCCTTATTAGTCTTATAACCACTTATGATTTTTTGCATGATTATTTTAAACAAGAAAAATTAAACCTAGATCATAGTGCTGCTGTATTTCAAAAATGGGGCGATCAAATAGTGAACAACGGGATACCAGATAATAACTGGAACTTGTTTCAAGCGCGATTTTTAACCTATGTTGCCTTGGTTTTAGAGCGTGATAACGCTTATAAAAACGGGAAAGGGCGTGAGTATTTTCTAGACCGTACGTTTGATACTTCAACAGAAAGACAATTATCCATCAACGAATCTTTATTGGTTTATGATCAAGAAACGGGTATGTGGCCCGAATGTGCATCGTATTCCGTGCATGTTATTACTACTTTACTTAATATTTTCACCTTATTAGATAACGCGACCAATAATAATGAACTTTCTAATTTTCCAATTATAGAAAAAGCTGCTCTGTCATCTTTTCAGTATTTGTTTCCTAGTGGGTACACCGTTGGTTTTGGTGATTCAAACCATAAACCGCTACCACCAGAAAACTTTGAATTGTTAATTTCAAATTACAGAAAGTATCAAAATGAAGAAAAAGAAGGCATCATTTCTGGGTTATTAGATCAAATGATTGCTAAAGGCGAGTATGAGCGAAAAGCAGACGATTTGTTTCAATTGTTTTTCTATGTGAATGAATTAAAAGCTTCAGAGAAAAATGAAAATGGTTTAGAAAAATTAACTTCACCCACATTTTATGCTTCTAACGTGAGTATGTTCAACCAAAGATTAGGTGCTGGAAACGATGCTATGATGGTATCTACAGCAGGTTCTTATGGAAATCATTCCCATGTAAATGGTATTTCTATGGAGTTATTTGCCAATAAGTATGTGTTAGGCCCAGATATGGGAAAAGGCTCTAGTTACTGGCATACAGACCACAGAGAGTATTATTCTAGATTCCCTGCGCACAATACAGTTGTGGTTGATGGTATTTCAGATTATAATGCCATGCGTGGTTACCACCCCTTTAAGCTAGAAAATTATTTCCCAGAAGTGAGTGTAACACCAACTTTTGATAAGTTAACCTATTCAAAAGTGTCTTTTTTCGAACCGAAAGCACAAGCAGACCAACAACGGTTTACTGCTATTATAAAAGGGAAAGCCTCTAAAGGGTATATTTTAGATGTGTTTAGATCTAAAAAGCAAGAAGCAGGAAAGCAGCGTCATGATTATTTTTACCATAATTTAGGACAGTCGCTTGACATTTTAGACTCCAATTCCAAAGCACTTCAGCTTACTGCTACCAACGATTTTGGTAGTAAACAAGGCGATTTAAAGGCATACGATTATTTAACTGATAAAAAGAAGGTTGAAACTTCTAAAGATGTTCAAGCACTTTTTAGACTAAGAAGTAAAGGTGAGCCAGATAATTTAATGAAAGTTTGGTTAAAAGGAAGTGAGAATCAAAGTATTTATACGGCTTTAGCTCCAAAAGCGAATGTACTTAAAAAGGGTGGCGGTACAGCACCTGCTGATGTAGTAGGTGACCCTATTCAAACTTTAATTGTAAAACGAAATGAATCAGCCTGGGAAAACCCTTTTGCTATGGTTTTTAATCCTTATTTTGTAGGAGAAGAAAACCCTATAAGCCATGTGGGATTTTCAAATTTTAAAGAAAACCCAAGTACTCAAGTTATTAATGTGACATTAAGTGATAACAGCATCGATCAAATTATTTTGAATACCACTGAAGAAGATGTGGTTGAAAAAGAAGGTTTATATCAAAAAGGATTGGTGTCCGTTACAAGAAAATCAAAAGGAATCGAGAATTTAGATTATTTCTTTATTTCTGGTATGTATAAATATATTCAAAATGGCTGGGAAGTATTTACATCTGGTGTGCCTGTAACATTATCTGTAGAACGCTTAGATAACACATTCGTTATAGAAAGTGATGGTGCTGTTGTAATACGTGCTCCTTTTTTAGACGGAAAAACATCGGCTGAATTAAGAGTCTATGAAAACAGTGAATTGGTAGCGACTAGACAAGGTCAAATAAATCGCTCGAACCCAGAACAGTTGGAATTCCGACTATCAAAAGCATACAGCAAAGTATTAATTGTATTTTAAATTGAATATAAAAATGATAAAGTATTTAACAATAACATGCCTCGCTTTTTTAACGATAACACAAGTATTTAGTCAGAATACAAGTGCTAAAAAAGAAACACCTCCAAAAGAAGTTGTTTATAAAGAGATTAATGGAACGAAATTAAAACTGAGTTTTTACTACCCAGAATCATTTAATAAAAATGAAAAGTATCCCACAATGATTTTCTTTTTTGGTGGTGGATGGAATGGAGGAACCACGGCCCAGTTTAACGATCAGGCAACCTATTTTGCGTCTCGTGGGCTTATTACCGTGTTAGCAGATTATAGGGTTAAAAATAAACATAAAACAACACCGTTTGATGCTGTAAGAGATGCCAAATCGGCCATGCGATTTTTAAGGATTCATGCGGATGAATTTTGTGTTGATTCCAATAAAATTATAGCATCAGGAGGTTCTGCAGGGGGGCATTTAGCAGCTGCAACCACGATGTTACCAGAATTAAATGAAGCTGGTGAAGACCTATCCATTAGTACAAAAGCTAATGCCTTGGTACTGTTCAATCCTGTTATTGATAATGGCGAAGGTGGTTATGGTTATGAACGCATTGGTGACCGTTATTTAGAAATTTCGCCTATGCACAACATAACAAAAGGGGCACCTCCAACTATTTTCTTTTTAGGAGATACTGATAAATACGTTCCTGCGGAAACAGGTCGTGTATTTAAAACCAAAATGGAGGCTGTTGGTAGCCGATGTGATTTGTTTATTTATAAAAATCAAGAACATGGTTTTTTTAATAAAGGAAAACAAAAAGGTAATACCTATTATTTAGAAACGCTATATGAAGCAGATGTATTTTTAGAATCTTTAGGATATTTAAAAGGAAAACCAACGATTAAATTAGACAAGAAATAGTATGAGAAAACTAAGCTTTTTATTAGTAATAGTGACTGTGTTTATGTCATGCGCTGCGATGACTAAAACCATCGATATTTATGTGTCGAAACAAGATGTAACAGACCCTGATGGGAGTAAAGAAAAACCTTTTTCAAGTGTAGAAGCGGCTATTAGTAAAGCAACCGAATTAAAAGTATTGGATGCAGACGCTCAAATTATAATAAATATTTTACCTGGCGACTACCATCTTTCAAAAGCCATTCAAATACCAAATTCTTTAAGTGGTCTCACTATAAAAGGAACTAGTGCATCTGAAGTTAGTATAAAAGGTTCAAAGTTATTAGTGACTGAATGGGAAAATTACAACGAGACTATTTTTGTTACCACAGTAGCTCAAGATTTAGATTTTGATCAATTACTCATAAACGGACAACCACAAATACTAGCGCGTTATCCTAATTATAATGAAGACGCTCAATATTGGCAGGGCTACGGAGCTGATGCTATTTCTAAAGAACGCATTGCGACATGGGAAAACCCGAAAGGTGCTTATTTTCATGCCTTGCACGGAGGGAAATGGGGTGGATTTCATTATGAAATCTCTGGAGTAAATGAAGATGGAACGGCTATTTTAATAGGTGGTCAGCAAAACAACCGAGGCTCAAAACCGCACGCGGAATATCGTATGGTAGAAAATGTGTTTGAAGAGTTAGACAGTCCGGGGGAATGGTTTTTAGATAAGAAGACTCATAAATTATATTATTGGCCAGCAAAAGGAATTACAGTTAGTGATGCTAAAGCAGAAGTATCTGTTCTTAAAGATTTAATTCAAGTGGTTGGTACTTTAGAGAATCCTGTAAAAAACATTAGCATAAGTAACATCAAGTTTGAGAATACCAAACGCACTTTTATGGACGATTTCGAACCTTTATTGCGAAGTGATTGGAATATATATCGTGGTAGTGTTGTCTTTTTTGAAGGTACAGAAAACTGTAAAGTAGAAGCTAATGAGTTTACCAATTTAGGAGGAAACGTGATCATGGCTAGTAAATACAATAAAGGTCTAGAAATTACGGGTAATTACATACATGATTGTGGTGCGAGCGCCATTTCTTTTGTGGGTGATGCATCAGCAGTGCGATCGCCTGCCTTTACCTATAAAGAATTTGTTCCTGTAGCAGAAATGGACACGGCTGCTGGACCTAAAAACGAATTGTACCCACGTGCATGTTTGGTTGATAATAACTTAATACACCGTATTGGGCGTGTTGAAAAGCAAACAGCAGGTGTGCAAATTTCGATGGCGATGGATATTACCGTAAGCCATAACAGTATTTATGATGTGCCAAGAGCAGGGATTAATATTGGCGATGGTACTTGGGGTGGCCATATTTTAGAGTTTAATGATGTTTTTAATACCGTACTAGAAACTAGCGACCATGGGTCGTTTAATTCTTGGGGTAGAGATCGCTTTTGGCATCCAAACCGTCGTATTATGGATAGCTTAACTACGGCAAACCCAGATATGCCTAAATGGGATGCTATAAAAACGACCATTATTAGAAACAATCGTTTTAGATGTGACCATGGTTGGGATATCGATTTAGATGATGGCTCATCAAACTACCATATTTATAATAATTTATTATTGAATAACGGACTGAAATTACGTGAAGGTTTTAATCGTGTGGCCGAAAATAATATTATGGTAAACAACTCCTTGCATCCACATGTTTGGTTTGAAAACAGTGAAGATGTTTTTAAACATAATATTGTACAAAAAGGCTATCAAGATGTAAGGTTGTTAGGTTGGGGTAAAGAGTTGGATTATAACTTATTTCCAAATGAAGTATCCATGATGCAATCTCAAATTTATGATAGAGATAATAATAGTGCGTATGGTGATCCATTATTCAAGGACCCTGCGCATTTAGATTTTTCTGTTGCTGAAAATTCACCTGCATTAAAAATAGGTTTCAAAAACTTCCCGATGGACCAATTTGGAGTGCAAAAGGAAAGTTTGAAAAAAATAGCCAAAACACCCGAGGTTCCTGTAATAAAAGAGGCTTCAGAAAATAAAAGCAGCCCCGAAGTAGCTTGGTTACGTAATAATATTAAAAGCATAGATTCAGAACAAGAACAATCGGCTTATGGTCTTAATACCCCAGAAGGCGTTATTGTATTAAAGGTTTGGGATGGAAGTCCAGCGGTTCAAAATAACGGTATTAAAAAAGGAGATGTTATTCTTCAAGCGGCAGGTAGAAAAGTTAAAAATGTTCAGGAGTTTTTCAAAGTAAATGTTGAAAATAAAACCGATAAATTAGACTTGGTTATCATGAGAAATCAATCAGAAAAGAAAATTACTATAAACACTAAATAAATGAAAATGAAATCTTTAAAAAAAATGCTATTATTTGCATTGGTAGTTATGCTTAATGCCAATCTTGGGTTTGCTCAAAGCAATCCTAAAGCAAAAAAACTGTCAGATAACGAGCGCATGGAGTGGTGGAGAGATTCCAAGTTTGGAATGTTTATTCACTGGGGAGCGTATTCCATAATTGGTGGTGAACGCGATACTAAAATTGCTGGAGGTGGTGCTGAATGGGCCATGGATAAATTAGATTATACCGTGGAGGACTATGAGAAGTTTCCTGAAATGTTTAATCCAACCATGTTTGATGCAGATGCATGGGTGACTATGGCTAAAAATGCAGGAATGAAGTATATTGTTATTACTTCTAAGCATCATGAAGGTTTTGGATTGTGGGATTCTAAAGTATCAGATTATGATGTGATGGATACGTCTCCATTCAAAAGAGACATTATTAAAGAATTATCGGAAGCTTGTAAAAAACAAGGTATTGTATTTTGTTTTTACTACTCTATCGTAGATTGGCATCATCCACAAGCACAAGGAAACTTGTATCCAAATTACAACATTGCTCAGCATGATGATCCATCAGTTGTAAATCCAGATTTCCCTAAGTATTATAAAAACTACATGAAGCCTCAAGTGAAGGAGTTATTAACAAACTATGGCGATGTAGGTGTGGTTTGGTTTGATGGCGATTGGATTTCAGATTATACAACTGAAATGGGTAAAGACCTTTATAAATTTATTCGTGAAATTCAACCAAATACAATTGTTAATAATAGAGTTGACAAAGGTAGAACAGGAATGGATGGAATGAACAATAAACCAGGACAGTTTGCTGGAGATTTTGGTACGCCAGAGCAAGAAATTCCAGATACAGGAATTGATTCTGATTGGGAAGCTTGTATGACTATGAACGGTTCTTGGGGATACAAACCATCTGATAACAACTGGAAAAGTAGTGAAGATTTAATTCAAAAATTAGTAGATATTGTTTCTAAAGGAGGTAACTTCTTGTTAAATATAGGACCTGATGGTTTTGGAAGATTTCCTTCAGAAAGTATTAGACGTTTAAATGCTATGGGCGAATGGACTAAGAAAAACGGAGAATCTATTTATGGTGCTTCTGCGAGTCCTTATGCAAAACCAAAATGGGGTCGTTATACTAAAAAAGATGGCGTATTGTACGCACATGTTTTTGAATGGCCAGAATCAGGAACTTTAAGTCTGCATAAAGATATTAAGGTTAAAAAAGCAACGGTATTAACAGATCCTAATACAGTATTGAACTCATTAGCAACATCAAGAGACGTGTTAATAGATGTGCCTATGTTGGCACCAGACGCTACTGTGTCTGTTATTAAAATTGAGTTAGCAAACTAACTCGAGTAAATTTAAATAGGAATGAGCAGGCAAACACCATTTGAGTTGTTTGCCTGTTTAAATCTAATACAGCTATAGTTACTCAATGGTATTGAATTAATGCGTAGTTGTTGTTAGATGAAATCATAATAATTAAAAGAAATAAACAGGATGGGTGTTTACAAGAAGCTAATAATAGCTGCAATTGCTATTTTTTTAAATATTGGTATTGGGTTTTCTCAAACAAGTCCTTATGAAAAACCAGAATGGGGTGGGTATACTGAAGAAGATGGGTTTTTATTCGCGCATGTTTTTAATTGGCCAGAAGATGGTAAGTTAGTAATAGATAGAGCTATTAAGCCGAGAGAAGCGCGGTTACTTTCTGAACCAGATAAGAAAATGAAAATAAAATTAATTGATGATAAATTAACAATTTTATTGCCTGAGGAAGCTCCTGAGGCTCAGGTTTCAGTAATAAAAATTCAATTAGTTCCTAATGATGATTGGGCAAATTTAAGGAGATATAGAAAAGCTAATAGTGAACTAAAAGCTCCAACTAAAAAAGAAAATAGAGTGGTGTTTATGGGGAATTCCATTACTGAAAGATGGGTGGATTTCGATCCAGATTTTTTCACTAAAAATAATTACGTAGGTCGTGGTATTAGTGGGCAAACATCATCACAAATGCTTTTAAGGTTTAAACAAGATGTTATTGAATTAAGACCTAAAGCAGTGGTTATCCATGCAGGAACGAATGATATTGCTGGAAACACCGGACCCATTTCTATAGAAGGCATTGCTGGGAATATTTTTTCAATGGCAGAACTAGCTAAAGCCAACAATATAAAAGTGGTGTTAGCCTCAGTACTTCCCGCAAGTAGTTATTCATGGAGCCCTTCAATCGAGCCTATCGCAAAAATTAGTGAGTTAAATGCGTTAATTAAAGCCTATGCTAAAGCACATCGCATTGTTTACCTTGACTATTATACACCGATGGTAAATGATGATAAAGGCTTGAAAAAAGAGTATGGTAGAGATACGGTACATCCAAGTTTAGTAGGTTACCATGTGATGGAGCCGTTGGTTATAAATGCTATAAAGAAAGCACTAAAATAAAGTTTAGCTTATTTTTAAGCTAAGTTACTTATTTGAAAAAGCGCTACGGTATTAATTTAATTTTTTTATATGAAATCAATCTCAATTACTATATCATTTTATACTGTTTTTTTACTTTCTAGTTTATCATGGTTACAGGCTCAAAATTCTGCTGATCATGGATTTATTGAAGGTGTTAATTTCAAAAAGAACGTGGTATACAAAACGGTTGATGGCACTCAGTTAGTGCTGGATATTCTATATCCAAATGCGGATAAAATGAAGGAAAGTAATCCATGGATGCTATTCACTCATGGAGGAGGATGGGCAGGTGGTAATAAAGATAATATATATAAACCAGCCTTTTTGGGCACTTTGCAAAACCTACTGGATAATGGGGTTGTGTGTGCTACTATTCAATATCGATTGGCAAAAGCTCCAGTAACATCTTATGAATCTGTTACAGATTGTAAAGATGCTGCTAGGTTTCTGCTAAAAAACGCAGAAAAATATAAATTACATGAAGAAAATTATGGAATTTGGGGTGGTTCAGCAGGCGGGCATCTAAGTTTAGTGACTGCCTTAGTGCCAGATAAACATTTTCCGGGTGATGAAAGTTTAGCTGACATTCATCCAAATTACAAATGTGTAGCGTCTTTTTTTCCTTTTACATCTTGTTTAAATGAAGAAATAAGACCTGGATCCATTTTTGCGGATGGTAAACTTTTTAATCGTCTTTTAGGCGGTTCATTAGAAGAAAAACCAGAATTGGCACATATATTAAGCCCAACGGAGTTTTTAGATGCAAACAGCCCTCCAATTTTATTGGTACATGGTGATAAAGACACCACGCTTCCTATTATTAATTCACAATACATGGTGAAAGTGGCTAAGGAAAAAAATGCGGATGTTGAATTATTGACCATTAAAAACGGGCCTCATAGTTTGTCTGGAAATATCTCGCCAACACACCAAGAAATGGGGCGTTATATTAGCAACTTTATTCTTTCACACTTAGAATAGCCTTTTGATGTCATGTGATTTTTCAGTTTCAATAAAACGATAAATAAGCAATAGATTGTTTTGTGGCTTATAACTCCATAAGCTTCAATGCAATAATCTCTAAATGTTTATAGCAAAATACTTATTGTAAATGAAAAAATTATATTTATCATTCTTTTTACTGACCTCTCTTTGTGTTTTCTCACAGAAATTATTTGATTATACGTCTTAAGTAGGTTATGATGTTAACTTGCCTAAAATACCATGGTACAAAACATGGACTCTACATTTTTAAGTTTTAAAGCCACTTTTACATTACGAAGAATTTCAGACAATAAAAAAGTCATTAAAAGAACCGTTCCAAACCAGATTGGGACGCAATGGTTGAAACAGTAACGAACGGTTTTGAAGCAGATGGTTAATTCAAACTTACAAGATCAAATAAGGTAACAAATTTACCTACTGTTTTCGGCGATGAAGGCTGTATTCATCACCCTGCTGGTTGGATTAGTGGACTAACACGTTTGTACTATTATCAGAAAAAATAATGAACGCTATTAAAACCGGAATACATCAAAAAATAGAATTTAGAATAACGGTTTTATTGGTTGAATGAAATAGTGTAAGGCTCATTTTAATTCGACAAATAAATAAATGAAACCCTTTGTTATAAAAGGTTATTAAAGGAGTTTTATTAAAAGAAAGATAACATAAAGTGTTGCGTTATTTGTAACCCTGAATGTTATCTTTTTTTTGTGAAATAAGCATGAAAGTTATACGCTGAAAGTATTCAAAAAATAGAGTTGTTAATTTTAATTGTAATGCTCTTGTTGGTTTTAAGTTTTTTGAGAAATATCGTTTATAATTAAAATATTATTTGCCTTTCAATAGTAGGAGAAAAAATAACATATTTTAAGTACGAAATGACTCATAATTTATAATATATGAACTATAATTTCTATCTGTAAAAAGTAATACTGACTAAGTTTAAACATCTACTTAATACAAAGTTTTAAATAGTATTCTTAAAAATTAATAACCTAATTAAGTAACCAATTACAAAAAACGAATCATTAACTAAATATTGAAAATTTATGGTAGAAAACAACTAAGAAAAAGCTAACTAAAAACAACTAAAAAACAGTATTAAACTAATTTTGTTAAACAAAAAATATGAATAAAATTTATTCTTTAATTCATCTTTTTCGAGCTTGTAAAAGCAATCGAATGAAGATTATTAAATCAATAGTAGTATGTTCTTTATTTATTTCAAAAGGCTACGCCCATTCAAACACTTCCTTAAGTCCTAATGTTTCATTAAATGAAACTGAAAAAGGACAACTAATTAAAGATGTGCAATCTCAAATAACAGGGAATGTGATAGACCAAACAGGTATGCCACTGCCTGGGGTTAATATTATTGTAAAAGGGACTAGTACAGGAATGTTAACCGATTTTGATGGGCAGTTTACCATTAAGGCAGTAAAAGGGAATGTTTTAGAGTTCTCTTATTTAGGTTACAAAACCCAAAGTGTAACGGTAGGCTCTGGTACCGTAATTAACGTAACTATGCAAGAAGACATAGAGAGTCTTGGCGAAGTTGTTGTTGTAGGTTATGGTCAACAAACTAAAGTAAGTTTAGTGGGGTCAATCACGCAGGTGAAACCAGCAGAATTAAAAATCCCGTCAAGCAATTTAACAACAGCTTTAGCGGGTCGTGTAGCGGGAGTTATTGCATTTCAAAACTCAGGAGAACCAGGACAAAATAACGCCGATTTCTTTATTCGTGGTGCCACAACATTCGGTATTCGTCAAAGTCCATTAATTTTAATTGATGGTGTTGAGTTGACAACGAATGATTTAGCACGTTTAAATACCGATGATATTGAGAGTTTTTCAGTGTTTAAAGATGCAACAGCAACAGCTATATATGGTGCTAGGGGTGCTAATGGTGTGATAGCTGTAACAACTAAAACGGGTGAAATAGGAAAAGTTCAAGTGAGTGTGAGATATGAATCAGCCTATTCGCAAGCCACTAAAAACATAGAATTGGCCGATCCAATAACATATTTGCAATTACATGGCGAAGCGGTAAGAACAAGGTTTGACCCTACAGCAACACCTCCTTATGCGCTAAATAAAATAGATAAAACTTTAGCAGGTAATGGAAATCCTTATGTATATCCTGTTACAGATTGGCAAGATGAATTATTAGAAGACTTTACAAACACGCAACGATTAAACTTTAATGTTGCAGGTGGTGGTAAAGTTGCAAGATATTTTGTTGCCGCGGGGATGTCTAAAGATAATGGAATTCTTAAAGTTGATAAACAAAGTAATTTTAATAGTAATATAGATTTAAAGCAATATTATGTGCGTTCTAACATAAATATTGATTTAACAGAAACTACCGAAGCTATAATTAGATTTAATGCTACGGTTGATGATTATACAGGACCGATACCTAGTGGTAGCCAAGTTTATAACATGATTAACCGTACCAATCCTGTTAGGTTTCCTGCTTATTACGCACCTGATGCTGCAAATGAATTTACTGAGCATCTTTTGTTTGGAAATCAAGACGATGGTAGTGGTTCTGCAAATTACCTTAACCCGTATGCAGAGCTAGTTCGTGGGTATCGTGATTATAGTAGGTCACTTAACGTGATTCAAATAGAATTAAAACAAGATTTAAAAGGTATTCTACCCGGACTAAGCTGGAGAGGTTTAGCAAATATGAATCGTACATCTTCATATGGGTTAAATAGAGCTTATGATCCATACTACTACGGTATGGGCTTGTATAATCCTGTAGATGATAGTTATACATTAACACCTTTAAACGAAGGGACTGAGACTTTAAATTTTAATGAGTCTAATGCAGATAGAAGTGTAAACTCTGTAATGTATTTAGAATCTGCTATTAACTATGCTCAGACATTTAAGGAAAAACATGCTGTGTCTGGTTTATTAGTAGGTATCATGAGAGAAGCTGTAGATGGTAATGCTTCGGAATTACAATTATCTTTACCAAGTAGAAATATAGGAGTGTCAGGTCGTTTCACATATGGTTACGATAAACGATATTTCACAGAATTTAACTTTGGTTATAACGGTTCAGAACGTTTTGCTAAAAGCAATAGATTTGGGTTTTTCCCATCTGTAGGTGCTGGATGGGTTATTTCGAATGAAGATTTTTGGAACTTTGATTTCATAAACAGGTTTAAATTAAGAGGTTCTTATGGTATTGTTGGTAATGATGCCATTGGTAGTTCAAGTGATAGATTCTTCTATTTATCGAATGTTAATTTGAGAGATGGCGGTAAAAGTGTTCGATTTGGAACAGATGGCGGTTTTTACAGTGAGGGTGTTTCGATAAGTCGTTATGCAAATCCTGATGTTACTTGGGAGAAATCTTATAAACAGAATTATGGGTTCGAAATGAATTTATTTAAAGATGCTATTCAATTTCAAGCAGAACTTTTTAAAGAAAACAGAACAGATATTTTACAATCTCGTGCTTACATACCTTCGTTGTTAGGGTTACAATCTGATATTAAAGCGAATATTGGAGAAGCTAAATCACATGGTTTTGAACTTACGCTAGATGTTAATCACCAATTCAATAAAGATCTTTGGGTACAATTCACAGGAAACTATGTAGATACTAAAAGTAAATTTGTTAATTATGAAGAGCCAGATTATTTAGCTTCAGGAGTGCCATGGAGATCGCGTGAGGGGCAAACTATAAATCAAGGATATGGCTTGATTGCTGAAAGACTTTTTGTTGATGAGGCTGATGTAGCAAATTCGCCACTTCAAGGTTTTGGAGAGGTTATGGCCGGAGATATAAAGTATAAGGATGTTAATGGAGATGGACAAGTAACAGAATTAGATATTGTTCCAATAGGAGAGTCTATGCAACCTGAAATTAGTTATGGGTTTGGTTTTTCTGTTGGTTATAAAGGGTTTGATGTATCTGCCTTCTTTCAAGGCTTAGATCGCTTTTCTTTCTATATAGATTCAAACAAATTAACCCCATTTGCTGATACAGATACAAGTGGTGATTATTTATCAGGAAAAACAGCAGAGAATCAAATTTTACAAGCATTTGCTGATGATCATTGGTCTGAGGATAATCAAAATAGCTATGCTTTATGGCCACGTTTATCAACTACAGCAATCTCAAATAATAACCAAACAAGTACTTGGTGGATGCGAGATGGTGCCTTTATGAGACTAAAATCATTAGAAATTGGTTATAATTTTGAGCCTAAAAAAGGAGGTCCTTTCGGTATGGCTACTGTAAGAATGTATCTTAGTGGTAATAACTTAGTGCATTGGAGTCAATTTAAACTTTGGGATCCGGAGTTAAGAGGTAACGGATTAAATTATCCTTTACAAAGGGTAGTGAATATAGGTCTTAAAGTTAATTTGTAATATTAAAACTATGAAAACAAAAAAAATAAAGTACTTTATATCTTCCATAATAATGGCATGCTTCTTTTCGTGCGATTCTTATATAGATGTGGTACCAGATAATATAGCAACTATAGATATTGCTTTTAATAATAGAGATAATGCAGAGCGCTTTTTCTATACTTTATATCATTACATGCCCAGTCATGGAAACGTTAACGCAAACCCAGGGCTTATTGGAGGTGATGAGGTATGGATAAACCCAATATCCGGTAACGGCCTAGGTGCCTTTAAAATGACTCAAGGCTTTCAAAATGTTGTGAGTCCAGAACTTAATTGGTGGAGCGGCTATAGCAACGACATGTTTGTTGGATTGAGAGATTGTAACATTTTTCTAGAAAATATTGATAGACCTAGAGATTTAATCGAAGAGGAAAAAACAAGATGGATAGCCGAAACAAAGTTTTTAAAAGCTTATTATCATTTTTGGTTACTTCGCATGTACGGTCCAATTCCTATTATAGATCAAAATACGCCGGTTGGTGCAAGTGTAGAGGAAGTGCGTTTAGAACGTGATAAAGTTGATGATGTTGTAAATTATATTGTATCTTTATTAGATGAGGCCATGGTAGATTTACCACCATTTATAGCAGTTCCTGCTTTAGAGTTAGGAAGAGCAACACAACCAATCGCAGCATCAATAAAAGCACAGGTTTTGGCCTTTGCAGCAAGTCCATTACTAAACGGGAATCCTGCTTATTCTAATTGGGTTAACAATGCTGGAGAACCATATGTAAATCAAACGTTTGATATTACAAAATGGGAAAAAGCAGCTGAAGCAAGTGCCGAAGCAATCATGTTATCAGAAGAAAACGGACATAGCTTGTATAAATCTAATGGGTCTGCTCAATTTACATTGTCGGATTCTACAATTACAAAATTAAGTATAAGAGAAGCCGTTTCAAAAAGATGGAATCCCGAGATTATTTGGGGAAACCAAAATTCAAATGCATCTGGTTTACAAAGTATGTCTTTCGTAAAAGCAGATCCAAGCCTAACACCTGAGGAATTAGGGCAGGCAGCAACGAATTGGTCTCCAACATTAACTATGGCAGAATTATTTTATTCTGATAATGGAGTTCCTATTGAAGAAGATTTAGCTTATGATTATGCAGGAAGGTATGGTGTGAAAACAGCAGGAAGCGATCATAGGTATTACATTGAAGAAGGATATCAAACAGCATCTTTACATTTTAATAGAGAACCTAGATTTCATGCCTCTTTAGGTTTTGACGGAAGTAAAATATATGGAATGGGACAGGTGAATGATAAAAGTATATTCACTATTAAATCTAAAAACGGACAACCAGCATCGGGATCTAATGATAGAAATTATAGTGTAACAGGATATTATGCTAAAAAATTAATAAATTTAGAAGATATAATATCTGGTGGATCTTGGAGAGTTAATGCATACCCATTTCCTGTTATCAGATTGTCTGATATGTATTTGCTATATGCAGAATGCTCAAATGAAGCATATGGGCCATCTGCCGAGGTTTATGATAATATAGATATTGTACGAGAAAGAGCCGGTTTAGATGGTGTTGTAGCTTCTTGGGCAGCACACTCTAATAATCCATCAAAACCTAACTCAAAGGAAGGATTAAGAGAAATTATTCATCAGGAGCGCTTAATAGAATTATCATTTGAAGGGCACCGATTCTGGGATTTAAGAAGATGGTTGAAGGCGCAAACTTATTTAGATGGTACAGAAATGAAGGGGTGGTCTATAAAAGCATCGACAGTAGTAGATTATTATAAGGTAACACTTGTAGGGAAAACTGCTTTTAGTCAAAAAAACTATTTCTGGCCTATTAAAGAGAGTGATTTATTAGTTAACCCTAATTTAGATCAAGCTCCAGGTTGGTAATTCTAATATTAACATTTAAATAAAATATTATGAAAAATTTAAAATTGTTTATTTTATCTTTTTGCATGGCAACGACCATATGGAGTTGTGATGAAGATACCGTAAGACCATTAATTATAGACGATGGTATGGCTCCTGGTAGTGTTATAAGCGTAACTGTTGAAAATTTCCCAGGGGGATCGAAACTATCATATAATTTACCTAACGATAGCGATCTGCTTTATGTGGCCGCAGAATTTAATAGAAGAGAAAATAGCGAAGTAAGTGTCGTGAAATCGTCTGTTTTTAGTAACAGTTTAATAGTTGAAGGTTTTGCAGAAGAGAAAGCTTATGAAGTGCGATTATATTCGGTAGACCAAAGCGAAAACAGATCAGAACCAGTTTTAGTAACCATAAATCCAGAGAAAGCACCTATAGATTATGTGTGTGAAAGTATGGAGGCTTTTCCAGATTTTGGAGGGATTCACTTGTTTTGGGAAAACCCATTTGAAGGTTTGGTGTCTATAGAAATATCGGCTATCGATGAGTATGGGTTACCTCAATTACAAGATGTATTTTATACAGAAAGCTTGGAAGGGGATTTTGCTGTTAGAGGTTTTGATACTTCAGAGCGTGACTTTATTGTTATTGTTAAAGACAGGTTCGGTAACGTGTCCAAAACAAAAACATATACATTGTCACCTCTATTCGAAGCGCTGCTTGAAAGAACGAATTACCAGGCAATTTATCAAAAACATGATACGCCAGATGCTTACGGTTGGGTTTTAAGTAGGGTTATTGATGGAAGTATTGGTAAGAATAATGGATTTCATTCAGGACCAGGTTGGACTGATGATTTAGGAGAGTTACCCGAATATTTAGGTCAAAATGTACATATGTTCACCATTGATTTGGGAGTTAATGTTAAACTTAGTAGAATCAAATGGTTTGATAGAACTGATTATGAATTCCGTCATGGTAATCCTAGGCTTTATGATATTTGGGGAACGGATACTTTAAATGAAGAAGGAACTCTTGAAGGATGGACCTTGTTAACAGAGAATGGAGAGGTTATCAAACCATCCGGTGATCCTGGTTATGGAGTGAAAACAGCTGCAGATATTGAAACATCGAAACAAGGTTGGGATGCCGTTGCAAATTCATCAGCTCCTCCTGTTCGCTTTATACGTTTTGTAAATAAGCAAAATTGGTTAGGCTCTACCTTTGTTCATATGTCAGAATTAGAGGCTTATGGTCAAATAATAAACTAAATAGGTCACTATTAAAAATATAATATGATAGAAAAAATGATTAAAAAAAATATAAGATTACTTAGCCATATTTTATTGTTGGCGGTAATAACCACATGCTGTTTTTCATGTGAAACAGATTTATATGAAACATATAGTGAATACGCGGGTGAGAATGTGGTGAGTGTAGGTTCTCCAGATTCCTTAAGTGTTGAGTCTGGTTTTGAGAAATTACTATTTAAAGTTTTTATTAATGCCGATCCAAAATTGAAAAAAGGAGTAATTGCCTGGAATCTAGGAGGGAGTGAGAAAACTTTTAATATAGATAGAACCATTTACCAGAATGAAATCGTAGAGGTAGAAGTTGACGTTACAGAAGGGTCTTATGAGTTTTCTGTTTATATGGAAGACGCACATGGCAACAAGTCAAATACAAAGTCTGTTTTCACACAAGTTTTAGGTGAAGAATACCGTGCTTCGTTGGGGAATAGAAGCTTGACGAATGTGAGGTTGTATTCGGAAACTGAAGCGATTGCTTATTGGGAACCAAACACAAACGAATTGTTAATTAAAACTGAATTGACTTATATAAGTGGTGTAGATGGTTTAGAGAAAGTTGTTGTAATTGACGAGTCTGAAGAGACAGTCATTATTCCAGATTTCCTGTCTGAAGGAAGCTTTAGCTATAAAACGTTTTACAAGCCGTCTGTTGATTCTCGTTTTGTTTTTGAAACAGATTCAACTGAAGAAACCTTTCCTGTAAAGCCTTAAAGCGGAAATAGGCGTTTATTAATCATAGTTTACATGAAATGAACCATGATTTAAATGAATTTCAAAAAAATTAAAATAACATTGTTGCAACATTGTATGTTGGCTTCAATGTTATTTTTTTTTTGCCAAAACAATTAGAGTTTATATGTTAGAATTTATGAAAAACAGATTATTACTTATTATTTGTTGCCTATCGGTATTTGGGTTGTTCGCTCAAAACAGAAATTATCTTTTGTATACTGATGACAATATCGTTCGGTTAAAAGATCAAATTAAGACTGATGAGTCTATAAAAAGTAGTTGGAATGAGCAATACAAAAAAGCCAAAGAATTGCTTAAAAAAGACAAATTAAAGTCTACCGACGGTCTTTTATTAGGTTTGGTTTATAGAATGACTGGCGAAGAAAAATTCGCAAGTAAATTAAAAACATTACTTCTAGATTACACGTCTAAAGACACCTGGGAAGGTAGCACCTTGTTAAAAAGAAATCCGCCATGGCAAGGAGGGTTGGGAACGTCTCATACAAGTTATGATATTGCTGTTGGTTTTGATTGTATTTATAATTATTTGACGGCATCTGAAAAACAACAAATTGCTGAAGACATTGTTCGGTTAGGCATCACGCCAGCAAGATATGATTGGTTAGATCCAGCCACCAATATGCATACTTACGATACTATGGGGCATAACTGGTGGAGCGCCTGTGTTTACATGTCTGGTCTGGCATCTCTTGCTGTTAGGAATGAAATACCTGAAGCAAGAAAATGGGCTCAAGATATTCAAGAAACATCCATTGATTGGCTAAATTATTCAGGAAGTGTTTTACAAAACAAACCACCTACGTTTGATAAGGATGGCGGTTTTTATGAAAGTGTAGGGTATGCCGCTTATGGCACATCTCAATATTTGTTATTTCTTTATGCATATACAAATGTGTTACCTGAAGAACCTAAAATAGAGTCATCTATAATCGATAAAATTGGTGACTTTTTTATAAATACCACTTATTTTGTTGAAGGGGGAAAAGATCTTGCTGTCAATTTTGGCGATTCTAAGATAACTGCTAATGGCGATAGAATAGTAAGGTTACTTTGGAATTTAGGATATCAAAACAAAGATTATGCATGGTACATAAATCATGTAACCAACGGTGAGCATAAGGATTCTAATATTGCCGAGGCTTTAATTTTGAATCCTGGTAAAGAAATAAATAATTCAAATTTTTCACCAAACCGACCTAAATCAACGCTATATCAAGATATGGGTTGGGCAACATTGCGAAATTCATGGGGTGATAATGCTACTATGCTAGCCGTAAAATCTGGATTTACATGGAATCACGCCCATGCAGATGCAGGTTCCTATATTTTATTTCATAATGGCAAAAATTTAATAATAGATTCAGGCACAGGGAGTTATTTGAATCCGTTATTTACAGAATATTATTGTCAAAGTGAAGCTCATAATGTGGTGATGTTCGATGGAGAGGGGCAAAATAGAAACGATCCGTACTTTGGAAGTGTCCATTCAGGCGGTCTTCATAATTTAGTTGAAGGGCAAGATTTTAAATATCTATTGGCCAATGCCACGGGGCCTTATTCACATATTTTAGCTCGTAATTATCGTAATTTTATTTGGGTAGGCGAAGTTATTTTGGTGATAGATGATTTGTTAGCTTATGAACCTGGGCAATTTGAATGGTTATTGCATTATAACGGGGAGTCTACTTTAAAAGGAGGTATCGATTTAACGATTAAGGATGAAGATGCCAAGGTATTGGTACGTCCGTTATTCCCAGAAACTTTTCCTCCGGGAGGCGAACGCCCTCATGACTTTCCAGAGCATATGCGATTAAAAGAAAAGATAGGGTATGAAGACCATCAACCAGATGTTAAAAAACCATATTGGTCCATCAGTCATTTTGAAAAAACAACGCGAACTAAATTTGTAACCGCCATTACTTTAGAAACGCCTGAAAATGAAAAGAAGCTTCCGGTAATTACTAAAGATGAAGGGAAGGGGTTTTTAAAAGTTTCAATTACTCAAAACGGAACAACCACTGTTGTATATTTTAATTTATTAGCAGATGGCCGATTGAAACACAGAAATAGTTTAATAAATATAGAAGGTTGGGAAACCGATGCTTATTTAACCGTGTTAAAATTTAAAGAAGGTGAAGACCAAACCAAAATTGAAAACCTTGAAGAATTATTTATTGGTCACGGTAGTTATCTGCGTCGCGATGGACAGGTTTTAGTCCATGCACTTTCAAAATATACGGCTTTGGTTGAAGATTTTAAATCAAAGCCAAGCGTTATTTTTCAGGGGCAACCACATGCAACATTTAGCTTATTCAGTTCAAAATATAAATCGGCTTTAGATGTAAATACAGTTAGTGTAAAAGGAAGTTATGATGCTGAAAATAAATTGACTAAAATTCGATTGTAATTAATCAACCAATATTCAATGGCTTAAAAGTAATTAAATAAAAACAATAAGAAAAAGCACCTTTTATAGTTAATAGGTGCTTTTTTTTTGGGGTTTAAACAAGGTGTAGGGTTTTATTGTCAAAAACACATGTTTTGTGTTAAAATTTTATTATTTTAATAAAAAAGACCGCTATTTTATAGGTTATGAATGATAATTAATAGGTTTTATTGTAGATGTTGAATAGTTTTAGAATTCAACTAAACTTTTTAAACCATGAAAAAAAATTACATTATTAATCAGACGAAGCTACTAATGGTCGTAGCATTATTTTTTGTGCAATTTGTACAATCTCAGGTTACCATTAATTCATTGGCCGAGTTAAAAACGTATATAGTTCAAGATAACATAAATGCAGTCATGACGCCTGGAACCTATTACATTGATTCGACGGTAACAGGTACAGGTAGTTTATTCCCAGATCCTGTTCTTTTCGAGTTTACGGGTTCTAACAGTACATACGATTTTACAGGAGTTACGTTTGAAATTAATACCCAGGTTTTGTCTGATTTTGGCAATGTAGATGTCAACGAGATGCAAATCTTAGGAAATGACCTTGTTCTAAAGAACTTAACCATTGAAGATATTGGGATGGCAGCTCCCACAAAACGTGCACAAAGCATTGTTATGGATGGGAGAGATAATAGAATAGAGGGCTTTCATTTAACCATTAGAGGTTCTTATCCGTATGGTTATGGAGATGCTTTTGGTAAAGGAGGAGGTTCTGTTATTGCTCATAAAAAGCATTCCGGAATTTTAATACGAGGTCTTCGTAATCATCTTAAAGACTGTAATATAATTTCGCGTTCTTATGGGCATATCGTTTTTATGCAAGCTGCAAGTTACCCTACTGTAGAAGGCTGTTATATAGAAGGTGAAATGCGTACAACTGATGATATGTTAAGTGAAACATCAGGTCCTGCATTCGATGTCGGTTTTATGACGGTTTGGGGTTACACGCTTCCAGCTGGTTATATGATGAGTTTACAAGAAGCCGGAATTAGAGCCTATAACGCGGGTACAACTTATATTGATGGTGTTGAAATACAACGAGCAACCGATAATCCAACCGTTTTAAATTGTACTATTAAAAATGCCAGAACAGGTGTAACTTTAGCGCATGCTAATGGAACAAAATATGTTGAAGGCTGTACCGTTTTAGGTAGCGAAAATGGATATTCAATTGGAGATGGTATTGTTGTGAATTGTGGAGCCGATGCTATTTATGGGCCAGTTTACAAAAATGCATACGCCAGCGATACGGGTTATAATGCCGATATAACAATTTTGCCTCCTAGTGCGCCGTATTACAATGGGCATAAAGCGGTGGCTTATGTTGGTGGTAAAGAACATAACTTAACATTTCGTTCTAATGAAGTAAGTTTTCCGAGTGACTTAAAAATAATGATGGCTGGAGATTTGCAGGGTTTAAGAGTTTTAAATGGGAGTAATGCATCACAAAACAACCATACAGTTAACGATGTTTTCTTAAAGAATATGACTAATTTCCCCGTTGTTTTACATGCTGATGCGACCAATAATGTTGTTCAAGAATGCGACACTTCTGATGTGATAAATAATGGAACAGGTAATACCATCTCTTCTATAAATTGTAATTCATTAAATCTAGCCTTAACTGGTGGAGCTGTTCAATCTACTACAGATTATGGAGGGTTAGCGAATAGAGCTATTGATGGAAACACTAATGGGAATTTCGGGTCGGGTTCTGTTACACATACCAATCCGGCTGATACCGATGCTTGGTGGCAAGTAAGTTTAGCTACAGAAGCAGCCATTGGTGATATTATAATTTATAACAGAACAGGACAGCAAAGTTATATCGACCGACTTTCAGATTTTGCAGTGTATGTTTACGATACCAATGGTACGGAAACCTTCTCGCAAACCTTTGCCAACGATCCTCCAAACCCTTCAAAAATTATAGATGCAGGAGGAGCTATGGGGAAAATAATTAAAATAGTTCAATTAGATAATACCGTGGCGCTTTCTATAGCTGAAGTAGAGGTTTATGAATATGTAGCTCCAACAATAGTGACGCTTACAATTCAAGAAAACGAAACCGGATTTTGTGGTGTTGAAGGTACAGTAGATAGTAATCATTCGGGGTATACAGGAACAGGATTTTCCAATACAACAAACAACTTGGCATCAGGTATCGATTGGACTATAGACGGAGATGCTGGAGATTACACCTTTCTTTGGCGTTATGCAAGTTCTTCAAATAGACCGGCAGATTTAATTGTTAATGGAGTTACTGTTTTAAGCGGTATAACATTCAACGCTACAGGAGGCTGGAGTTCATGGCTTACACAGTCGGTAACCGTAAACTTAGGGGCTGGTGTTAAAAATATTAGATTGGAAGGTGCTGGTAATTCAGGATTGGGAAATATAGACTATTTAGAAGTAACAGGCCCTAATGCAGCGGTGGCAACTTGCCCTTCGTCAGCGAAGTTGGTGAGTTCAAAAACATTATCAACTAATACTATTGAAAAATTAAAATTCGATGTATACCCGAACCCAGTGGTAAACGAGTTTACGGTTTCATTAAAGAATTCTAATTTAAATTTAGATAAATCTATAATTAGAATATATGCGATTAATGGACAAAAGGTTAAGGAGTTTAAAGTGTTAAATGCTTCGGAAATAAAATTAAATGTCTCTCAATTAAATAGTGGATTTTATCTTCTAAAAATTAGTGATGATGTAAATAGTGTGTCTAAAAAGTTAATTAAACTATAGGAATATTATTTGAATAATTTTTTTAAGGCTACCTAACTAATTGTTAGGTAGTTTTTTTTTTGTAAGTAAGCCTTCTTACAATTTCAGATCTAGGCTGTTCGTAATGACCCATAAATTATAGTTTTTACATCATAATTTATATGCTGTAAATTCATTAATAATTAGTTTTATGATGCAACTAAGCCATTCTGAAAATGAAAAAAAACGACATTATAAAGCAAACAAAATGGCTAATTATAGCCTTGTTTTGTGTGCAATTTGTACAATCTCAAGTAACCATTAGTTCTATTGCAGAATTAAATAACTTGCTAGCTCAAGATAATGTTAACGCAGTTATGACTCCGGGAACTTATAACATTGGGCCAGCAGACGTAACATCGGGTTTACTTCCAAACCCTACATTATTTGAATTCTCAGGATCTAATTGTACTTACGATTTTACAGGTGTAACCTTTGAATTCGATACGAATATTTTCCGATCTTTTGGTAACGTAGAAGTTATAGAAATGCGCGTTGCGGGCGCTAATAATGTGATCAAAAACCTAAAAATGGAAGACATTGGTAGTGTGACACCTTATAGAACTGCCTTAGGAATTCAGTTTGATGGCTTAGACAATAGAATAGAGGGTATTCACATGACGGTAAGAGGTTCATACCCTTATGGCTATGGCGATATTTTTGGTAAAGGTTCAGGGTATGTTATTAAACATTTTAAGCATTCTGCTATTTTAGTTCGCGGAGAACGAAATCATATTAAAAATTGTACCATTATTCATAGAGCTTATGGTCATGGTATTTTCTGCCAAGGTTCTATAGATGCTTTAATTGAAGGAACGTATTTAGAAGGTGAAGTACGTAGCACCGATGATGTTTTGGCAGAAGCAGGAAGCGGTTCCGCTGCCGATGAAAAAGATTTTATGACCGTTTGGGGGCATCGTCTTCAACCAGGTTGGATGTTTAGTTTACAAGAAGATGGTATTAGAGCCTATAATAATGGCTCCCACCATATTACAGGAGAATCAATAAGTACAAGAAACATGCGTGTTATTGATTGTACAATTAATAAAATGAGATCTGGTATCACAATTGGTTTTTGTGATAATGAAAAATACGTTGAAAATTGTGAAGCAATAGGAACAGAAGGTGCCTTTTGGGTAGGTAATGGTGGCGAAATTGTGAACTCTAGAGGTGATGGCGCTTACGGACCTTTATACGCCTCTGCTTATCAAACGGATAACACAAGTAAGGTTGATATAACCGTTATTGATAGTGAATATGATGTTTATGGTACCCATCCTCTTTTGTTTTTAGGTGGAAGCGGACATAATATTTCTTTAAAAAGTACGGAAACAACTAAAAAAGAGGCTTACAAAATATTTGTTGCGGGTGTTCGTGAAGGAATGCGTTATAGTGACACGGTTGATGCTACCTATTTCGATCAATCTGCAAGTAATGTTACCTTAAGCAATGCGAGTGGATATCCTATAGTGCTTGAAGAACGTTGTACAAATGCTACTATTCATACTTGTGGAACGGTAACCGATAATGGAACTGATAATTCGGTAACTTTATTTGCCGACTGTGCAGATGTGGATCCTAATAATTTATGCCCTAAAACAGCGGCCTTAATGGAAGGCGAATGCTATGATAGTATGCTTGGAGTGCAATCTGAAACCTGTGCAGAAGGTGGTTTAAATATTGGTTATTTAGATGAAAATGATTGGGTAAAGTTTAGTGCTATTGATTTATCAGGAATGGCATCAGTAAAAGCAAGAACCTCAAGTAAGTATTCCGGAGGGTTTATTGAAGTGCGTTTAGATGCTACAGATGGGGCATTAATTGGCAACATACCCGTTAATAACACTAGCGGATGGCAGAATTGGGTAACTAGTGCAGTAGGAATTCAAAGTTTTACAGGGAATATTCATGATGTGTATTTTGTTTTTAAAGGCACAAGAGCAGGTTCTATGTTTAATGTCAATTGGTTCAGTTTTTCAGCGGAATCTTTATCGGCCTCTTCTTTTGAATTAAATAACCAAATAAGCATGTATCCAAATCCAGTTTCAGATATACTGACACTTTCTTTAGCAAATGCAGATTTGAATATTAAACAAACCAAGATCACTTTGTTCAATATTAGTGGTCAAAAAGTGATGGAAATAGCTCCAAAAAGCTTGTCTGAAGTTCGTATTGATGTTTCAGAATTAAATAGCGGTATGTACTTTTTAAAGGTAGGAGACGTATCAAAAACCGGTACTAAAAAAATAATCAAACTATAAAATTAGTAAGCCATGCGATCTTCATTTTTCATATTAATACTTCTTATTTCAACCTTAAATCAAAGTATGTGGGGGCAAAATTTTGAAGATTACAAATGGCAAACCTTGAGTTGTAAAGGCGAACCAGAGGCACGTCATGAAGCAGCTTTTGTGGAGGCGAACAATGCATTTTATTTATTAGGAGGACGTCGAATTCAGGAAGTCTCTGTATTCAATCCAAAAAACAATACATGGACTTCTGGGGCAAAACCGCCTATGGAATTGCACCATTTTCAAGGGGTGTCCTACCAAGGAAATATTTATGTTGTTGGGGCGCATACAGGTAAATATCCTCACGAAACGCCTGTATCAGATGTTTATATCTATAATCCTAAAAAAGACACTTGGACTGCCAGTTTTAAAATGCCGGAGGGCAGACTTAGAGCTTCTACCACCGCAAGTATTTATAAAAACAAGCTCTATATTGCGGGAGGTATTATAGATGGGCATTGGGATGGCCACGTCACTTGGTTTGATTGTTATGATTTTAAAACAAAAACATGGGAACGTTTGCCTGATATTCCACGGTATCGCGATCATGCCACATCGGTGGTTTGTAATGATAAATTGTATCTTTTGGGAGGCAGAGTAACTTCGGGAAAAATAAAAAAGGTATTCGATTTAACCGTTGGAGAAGTAGATGTGTTCGATTTTAAAACAGGCACATGGAGTACGATGGAAACAAAAGTACCAACCGAACGTGCAGGTTGTACAGCGATCACTATTAAAAATAGCATTCTGTTTGCAGGAGGTGAAAGTGTAAAGCAAAAAGAAGCGCATCATGAAGTCGAGTGTTTAGATACCAACACAGGAATATGGAGTACCTTAGCAAATTTACCAGAAGGCCGCCATGGAACTCAACTTATTTGGCATAAAAAACAACTCTATATGGCTTCTGGATGTGGAAATAGAGGAGGTAATCCGGAGTTAAATACCATAATACGTTTTAGTGAAGAGGTTTCTAACTAAACCTAAAATGAATTATCAGATCAATAAAAAAATAGAAGTAAGTATATGAAAAAGACCTTAGTATTAGTGGCATTGATTTCTTTAGGGAGTTTGTCTCACTCACAAATTCCGCTTCCTAATAATTTGGAACAAGGATATCCGCGAATTTATATCACTCAAGATGAGAAAAAGGAGCTTCAAAAAACAATAAAGAAGGAAACTTGGGCTCAAGATGTGCTTAAAGGCATTCATAACAGGATAGATGCGTACGTAGAACAGCATGTGAAAGACCAAAAATGGATGGTCTCTCGTTTACAAATGCACTGGAAAACAAAAGCTGCTAACGTGTATGTGGATGGTATAAATTATTCGCATGCCGATGGGGAAGCACCCGTGCCAACCGTTCGGTTTGTAGGTTCGCGAGATTATACAACGCCTTATGGTACACCAAAACTTGAAGATATTTTACCATATATGGATGATCCTCGTGGTTTGTATTTACCAAACCGTAGTAAAGAAGGTAGCCCTTTTGAGTGGGTAGACCCTTCTAAAACGGGAAGAGTCATTTACTCCATTAATGCGCAAATAATTGAGTTAGCACGTGACGCTGCTTTTATTTATTGGTTAGAAAATGATGTGCGTTACGCAAAGTTTGCTTATGATATTATACATACGTACTTAGAAGGTATGTCCTACAGAAGTGAACCCATTGATTTGCTTAATGGACATATTCAAACGCTTGTTGGTTTTACAAATTTTCAAGTAATACATGAAAACGTCTTAATTGACGTAGCCGAACTTTATGATTATTTACATGAATATATAGAAGCATCTCATGCTGAAAATATCCCTATGTATGATAAAACCATTAAGCGATGGACAGACCAAATCATAAAAAATGGGGTACCACAAAATAACTGGAACCTGCACCAAGCTAAAATTATTTTAAAAGCAGCCATGGTGTTGCAGGATAATAAAAACTATGACGATAAAAAAGGGCGAGAGTATTATATCAATTATATTTTGAATGTGACTTCGGCACGCCAATGGTCCTTAAATAAGTTTATGGATTTTGGTTATGATTTTAATAATGGTGTTTGGGCAGAATGTCCTGGGTATTCACAAGGTGTAACTAAAGATTTAACTCATTTTATAAGTGATTTCGATAATACCTTTAATCACAATATTTTACCATATACTTCGGTAATTCCGAAGGCTGTAAAAATGTTACCACAGTATTTGTTTCCAAATGGGCAAACCGTTGCTTTTGGAGATTCGAATTACAGCGGATTGAGTACAGATGCGATTACAGATTTGATACGTATAGCTCAAAAAAATAAAGATGTAGCACTTGAAAAGGAATTTACAGGGATGTATCGCTTATTTGCAAAGAATTTTGAGGGTTCTGGTAAAGTTAAAGGAAAACCAAGAGCAGATATTTCTTCGTTTTTTCAGAGCAAGCCTTTAGGGTTTAATCCAAAATATGGTGCAGGCAATATAAACGATTACATAACTCAAACTTTTTATGCGCCCAATGTAAGTTGGCATGTGCAACGTATGGGAACTGGAAAAGATGGGATGATGGTTTCATTAAATGCATCCTTAGGAAACCACATGCACGCCAATGGTATCAATATGGAATTGTACGGAAAAGGGTTCGTTCAAGGCGCAGATCCAGGAAAAGGAGCGGGTTATTTACAACCTATTTACCTAGAGTTTTACTCACAGTTTCCAGCACATAATACGGTCATGGTCGATGGTGTTTCTTCTTATACCGAAATGTTTAGTAATCATGCGTTCGATTTAATGGGTGAATATCCAAAATCGGAACAAAAGGAAGGTTATTATTCAAACATCACCTATTCTGATGTGTACTTTTTAGAACCTGAAACTAGAAGTGATCAAAGCCGATTGGTAAGCACCATAAAAACAGGAGCAACCACAGGCTATTATATTGATGTATTCCGTTCTAAAAAACAACGAAAAGGCGATAAATTCCATGATTATTTCTATCATAATTTAGGTCAGAGTATGGAAGTTTTAGATGATTCTGGGAAACCATTAAACCTGTCTCCAACGGAAGGGATGGCATTTGCAGGAGGTTATTTATATGCGTTTGATTATCAATGGGACAAAAAATCCATTAAAACAAACAACGATTATCAAGCACAATGGAAAATTGATAGACCAGAAGGTGAAGAAGACGTATTTATGAATCTTTGGATGAAAGGCTCAGAAAACAGAGAAATATTTTCATTGAAATCACCACCAAACAAAGCATTTAAAGGAAACTCTGGTTTGCCTTATGATGTGGATAAAGCACCTTATTTAACCTTCAATGCAAGACAATTTGGTGAAGCATGGGAGCATCCTTTTGTGTCGGTTTACGAACCATTTACTTCAACAGAAGGCAAAAGTGTTGCGTCTATAAAAAGTTTTGAAGATGAAAACGGAAGTAAAGATTTTGTTGGTTTAAAAATTATAAGTAAATCAGGAAGAGAAGATTTTGTTTTTTCTTCAACCGAAAATAAAACAGCAGCTTATAAAGGCAGCTCTACAGATGCAACATATGCTTTGGTTGGGAACGAAAAAAATGGTGATTTCATCTTATTTATGGGGAATGGAACACAACTTAAAACAAAAGATTTTATCATTTCATCTAAAGAAAAAGGAAATGTGGTAGTTGAAAGAAAAGCCGGGAAACTATTTTTACATAATGAAGTGCCGGTAACGATAACTCATAATAAAAAGGAGCAGCAGTTTAATGTTGGCCCACTTCGGTCTATAGATTTAGATTAAATCAATCCGTTATCGAACTTAGTAAAGTTGTTTTAACTTAATAACATATTTAAATGAAGGGTGTATTTTATTTATCTGTAATATTCTTTATTTCTTTGGGTATCATTCCTGAGAATTTGGAGGGGCAGTCAAAAACCAAACAGCAAACAGCTATTAGTATTCAAGGTGAAAAATTCTTGATTAATGACGTTCCTACCTATAAAGGGCGCAAATGGAAGGGCTATCCTATTGAAGGTTTACTAATGAATTCCAGAATGGTTCAAGGCATATTTGATGACCTTAACCCTGAAACGGCAGGACGATGGACGTATGATGATACCCAAAAATGGGATGCCAATCGAAATACCGATGAATTTATTACAGCTATGGATTCTTGGTATGAAAAAGGCTTGTTGGCATTTACAATCAACATGCAAGGCGGTAGTCCATTAGGTTATGGCAATAAAGGTTGGATTAATTCCGCAATGGATGCTACAGGCGCATTACGACCAGAATACATGGCGCGTTTAGAAAAGATTCTTAACAAGGCTAATGATATGGGTATGGTTGCTATTTTGGGGCTTTACTATTTTGGACAGGACTTTGTGTTAGAAAACGAAACAGCCGTAATTAATGGGGTTGATAACACCATGGATTGGCTTTTTGAGAAAAACTTTAGGAATGTTATCATTGAAGTTAATAACGAATGTGATATCAAATACACACATGAAATTCTTCAACCAGAACGCGTGCACGAACTTATTGAAAGGGTGCAATCTAAAACACAAAACGGATACCGTTATTTAGCAGGAACCAGTTATAGTGGTGGTAAAATTCCTAAAGAGAATGTTGTTACAGTTTCTGATTTTATTTTACTTCATGGAAATGGTGTTCACGATCCGGCCGTAATAACTGAAATGGTTAGTAAAACGAAAGCAGTAGCAGGCTATACGCCCAAACCCATTCTTTTTAATGAGGACGATCATTTTAACTTTAAAGATGCATCAAACAATTTTGTAAATGCTGTAAAAGCATATGCATCTTGGGGATATTTCGATTATAGAATGAAAAATGAAGGTTTTGAAAATGGCTTTCAATCCATTCCTGTAAATTGGGAAATTAGTTCGCCTCGAAAAAAAGCATTTTTCGATAAATTAGAAGCCATTACTGGTGGATTGAAATAGTGTTTTTATGAAACATTTTTGTAATCTCATTCTTTAAAATTAAAATGATTTTTTCTGCGCCTCTTCCTTTCATAAATGAATAGTTTAGAGGCGTTTTATTTGACATGAATGTAATAAGATTCAAAATAGGCTATAATTTATAGAGCATGAGTACTGATTTATACAGAACGATCCTTAAAATAAATAAATTGCTTGATTAAATTATTAATTACAAATTATGAA
Organism: Mariniflexile sp. AS56; assembly: GCF_030552475.1. Lineage (GTDB taxonomy): Bacteria > Bacteroidota > Bacteroidia > Flavobacteriales > Flavobacteriaceae > Mariniflexile. The sequence continues at coordinate 212,266 of NZ_JAUPED010000003.1, forward strand.
TATTAGGGGGAAGATTAAATCATTAATCTGTATAGGTGTTTTGTTATGTTTTACACTAGCTTTTAGTTGTAATAATCAAAAAGATGAGACACTAGATATTGCTGAATATCTAAAGCATGCCGATGGTGATAATATGTACCCATCCGCCAAACAGATAGAAATGCTAAAAAAGGTGATGCCTAAAAACGCATTTCAACCTGCACCAAAAATAAGCGATAGACCTTATTGGAATGCCGTTGCTGCAACCGCATCTGGTAAAGAATACTTGAAAAAAGCACTGTCTTTTCTTAATGAAAAACCTGAAGTGCCTATTTCAGATGAAATTTATAGAAGAGCCAATAAAGAAGGCAATCGTGGTATTTATAAACCAAGATATTACGATTCCATGGAGCGTTTAGAACACTTCATATTAGCGGAATGCTTAGAGAACAAAGGGCGTTTCCTTCCTCAAATTAACACCTATTTACAAGCTATTATAGAAATGAAGTCGTGGTTGCACCCCAATCATGATGATAATGATAACAGTGTACTTGAAGGGAAGCGGGTGACCATCGATTTGGGAGCACGACGATTTGCATCTGATTTGGCATTGGCTGAAGTGCTTTTAGAAGATAAACTGTCTAAATCTTTAAGAAATGAGATCGCTAAACAGCTTCAGTATCGTATTATCGATACATATTTACAAAGTTGTAAAACAGCCGATAGTAATAATAAATGGATTGATGGCACTAGTAATTGGAATGCCGTTTGTACCAGTGGTGCTGTTTTTACGTCCATAGCGATTGCTTCAGACGAAAACCAACGACTTGCGGCTATAGGTTCTGCCTTAAATAGTATGAAACATTATTTAAGCGGTTTTGGAGCCGATGGGTATTGTTCGGAAGGTGTAGGGTATTGGCGTTATGGCTTTGGTCATTATTTATATTTAGCCCAAATTTTATCTGATTATACTGGTGGGAAAATAAACTTGTTTGAAGCCCATGATGCTGAAAAATTAAAGAAAGTAGCAAACTTTCCTGAGAATTTTCATATTCAAAATAACAGATTTGCACCGTTTTCAGACGGTAGTTCCATTGTAAAAAACAATGAAGGGAATTTTGCTTATGTTTTGGCAGCACAACATTATGGATCAAGAAGGCCAACCGAAAACATTTTGGATCAGGCCATTGAGCAATTAATTGTTTGGAAGAATCCAGAGGCTTTTGGAACAAGAGCATCTGTTTCTTTAAAAGAATTTGAAGTGCCTGATTATTCTTATTTCGATGATTTTGGTATGGTGATATCCCGCGGGAAGCAGAAAGCACCATTTTCTATAGCCATCAAAGCAGGGCATAATTCTGAAAACCATAACCATAGTGATGTCGGTACTTATATTTTAGTTTTAGATGATGCGTTAATATCGGGAGATATTGGAGCGCCATCGTACACTGCAGGTGCATTTTCTAAAGATAATAAAGCGAGAAGTTCTTGGGGGCATCCCGTTCCTAGAATAAACAATACATTACAATCAAACGGAAGACGTTTCGAAGGGAAAATAACAGAAACTATATTTGAAGACCATCTTGATAAGGTGGTTATGGATATTAAAACGGCTTATGAATTACCTGTATTAAAATCCTTGACCAGAACCATGATGAACGATAAATCTGGTGCAGGAACTATTACTATTCAAGATGATTTTGTTGCTTCAGAACCTGTTTCATTTGGTACAGCCATCATGACTTTTTCGAAATATGAAATAATAGATAACCATACAGTTATATTAACTTCTGGAAATCAAAAAATAAAAGCAGAAGTTTCAGGCAAGGGAGCCACTATTAAAATGACACACGAGCAAGTTCCTGTTGAAAAGTTAAGAGAAGGCAGTACTGCTTATAGAATAGGTATTGATTTTGATAAATCCATAAAAACAGGAAACATAACCATAATATATACACCGTTAAATTAAATGATTTACACTTTATTGAACAACAAGAAAAAAATATTAATTAGCTCTATTCTATTCGTTTTTATAGGCTTTAGTGTTCATAGTCAACAAAAAAAAACAGATTTAAAACTTTGGTATGATGCTCCTGCAGCCGATTGGAACGAAGCGCTTCCTTTAGGAAATGGCCGTTTAGGTGCCATGGTTTTTGGAAACCCAACTAACGAAAATATTCAATTAAATGAGCTAACATTATGGGCTGGAGGTCCTCATAGAAATGATAACCCAGATGCCAAAGAGGCGCTTTCAGAAGTTAGACAACTATTGTTTCAAGAAAAGTATGACGAAGCCCATAATTTGGCGAATAAGGCGTTCATTTCAAAAACGTCACACGGTATGCCCTATGAAACCGTGGGGAATTTAAGATTGAATTTTGAAAATCAAGATAAGTTTTCAAATTACTACCGAGAATTGGATATTGAAAAAGCCATAAATACCACCTCCTATACCGTAGATGGTGTCGCGTACAAACGTGAAATTTTCACTTCCTTTTCTGATCAGGTTATTGTGATGAAGATAACAGCTGATAAAAAAGGAAAAATCAGTTTTACAGCTACAATGGATCGTCCTGAACCCTCAAAGGTGTCACTTTTCACTGAAAGCAATGATGTTTTAGTGATGACGGGGTTTGGTAGTGATAATAAAAATAAGAGGTTACCTGCGGAGACTCCAGCAATTAAGGGTGAAGTTGAGTTCGATTCTAGAGTGAAAATCGTTCCAGAAGGCGGTAAAGTAACAGCAACAAATAATCAATTAGCAGTTTCAAAAGCAAATAGTGTGACGCTTTATATTTCTGTAGCAACCAATTTTGTGAATTATCAAGATGTGAGTGCTGATGCGCATAAGAAAGCAGCAGATTATATAGCGCAAGCTGAAAAGAAAAATTATGAGCAGTTGGTAAACGATCATTCTTACTTTTATCAAAAGTATTTTAATAGAGTTTCTTTAGATTTAGGAACTTCCGAAGCTTCAAAAAATCCAACGGATGTAAGAATAAAAGAATTTAGCACCGGGTTCGATCCTTCACTAGCTGCTTTGTATTTTCAGTTTGGAAGGTATTTGCTGATTTCTTCATCACAACCGGGTGGGCAACCAGCCAATTTACAAGGTTTGTGGTGTAATGATTTAACACCACCTTGGAAAAGTGCCTATACCGTAAATATCAATACGCAAATGAATTATTGGCCAGCTGAGGTTACTAATTTACCCGAAATGCACGATCCATTAATTCAGATGGTAAGAGAATTATCTGAAGCAGGTAAAGAAACGGCCAAAGTTATGTATGGTGCAGAGGGTTGGGTAACGCATCACAATACCGATTTATGGCGAATCGCTGGTCCTGTAGATGGTGCAACCTGGGGTATGTGGCCAACTGGAGGTACCTGGTTAACGCAGCATGTATGGGAGAAATTTATGTTTAATGGCGATTTGGAGTATTTAAAATCGGTGTATCCTGCGATGAAAGGTGCTGCAGAATTCTGTTTGAGTGTTTTGATTCCAGAACCAAAAAATGGATGGTTGGTTATTTCACCTTCAATATCTCCTGAACATGGACCAAGTATACGTTCAAAAAGTGTCAATATAGAAGCCGGTACTACCATGGACAACCAATTGGTGTTCGATATGTTAACCAAAACCATAAGTGCCGCTAAATTGCTAAATATAGATGCAGACTTGGTAATAAAAATGCAGAATACATTACAAAAGTTGCCACCAATGAAAATTGGTCAACACAATCAATTGCAAGAATGGATGCAAGATTTAGACGATCCAGAAGATAAGCACCGCCATGTATCTCATTTATATGGTTTGTATCCGTCAAATTTAATATCGCCTTATAGAAACTCGGAGTTGTTCCAAGGTGCAAAAAACACACTAATCCAAAGAGGCGATCCATCAACAGGTTGGTCTATGAATTGGAAAATTAATTTGTGGGCACGTCTGCTTGATGGAAACCATGCTTATAAATTAATGGGCGATCAAATAAAATTAGTAGGCAGACCAGATTCACCTAAAGGAGGGGGTACTTATGCGAATATGTTAGATGCACATCCACCATTTCAAATTGATGGGAATTTTGGCTTTACTTCCGGTTTAACCGAAATGTTAATGCAAAGTCATGATGGCGCTATTCATTTAATTCCTGCCCTTCCAGATGTTTGGAAAGACGGAAATGTTACAGGTTTGCGTGCCCGTGGAGGTTTTGAAATAAGCGCTATGGAATGGGAAAATGGTGAAGTTGTCAAGGTTGTAATCAAATCCAATTTAGGAGGGAATTGTCGTTTGCGTTCTTATAATGAATTGATGTATTCTGATGAAAAGAGCATTGCTTCGGCTACAGGAATAAATGAAAATTCATTTTATCAAATCCCAGAAATAAAGAAACCATTGGTGTCTAAATCGGCTACATTAAATCCCGTTGAATTAAAGCATTCATATGTATATGATATTTCAACAAAAGTAGGACAAGAAATTATTTTAATCAAAAATTAATACATGAGTATTTTGAATTTTTACAAGAAATTAGCATTATCAATTTTAGTAGTTACAAGTGTTTTAAGTACAGAGCTAGTGGCGCAGAATCATTCTAAAAATCCTTTAATTTTAGATATGGTTCACCATAACCCTGGTGAAGCACCTTATGAATCGGCATACAACGACCCAGCAGTCATAAAGGAAATGGGCTATAACGGGAAGGTTTATTTTCTGTTCGAATCGCCTGCACTGGCTATTAATTGGGAATCGGTAGATAAAGATATTTTACCAAAAGGTTCAGAAGAACGTGAATGGGTGGATTCTAAGGCAGAACAAATTAAAGAGATGCACGCTGCGTGTAAAGCGGAAGATATGGCTATTTACGCTATGTCCGATTTGGTTTTATTTCCGAAGCGCTTAATTGCAAAATATGGTATTGAAGATACTTTTGGGGATCCCAATAATCCACTAACAGAAAAGTTTATTCGTGCTCAAATTAATGAGATGTTCGACCAGTTTCCAGATCTTGATGGTTTGGTGGTACGTATTGGGGAAACCTATTTGCACGATGCACCGTACCATCAAGGGGCTATCGAGAATAAATCGAGTGCAGAGAAAACCATCATCCCTTTAATGCAAATTTTGCGAGAAGAGATTTGTGTAAAACGAGATAAGCAACTTATTTTCCGTACATGGAATGCTTTCGATAGAAGTATGGGGCCTTATATGCAGGTAAGTAATGCTGTAGAACCACATCAAAATTTAATCATTAGCATTAAACAATGCGAAGGCGATTTTCACAGAGCGCGTCCATTTAGCAAATTAATTGGTCAAGGTCGCCATCCTCAAATTATAGAAGTTCAGTCTGCTCGTGAGTACGAAGGTAAAGGCGCGTATCCAAACTACATTGCCAATGGTGTTATTGAAGGTTTTGAAGAACATGCCAGAATGCCAGAAGAAGACATAAACAGCATACGAGAATTTGTTGAAAAAACGCCCGATTTATATGCTGGTATTTGGACGTGGTCTCGTGGTGGCGGATGGGAAGGTCCGTATGTGAAAAGCGAAATGTGGTGCGATTTAAACTCGTGGGTTATGGCGCAATGGGGTAAAGACACTTCTAAAAGTGAGGAATCTATTTTTAATAGATATGCCACAGAACGATTAAACCTGAAAGAAGATGATGTTGCTAAATTTAGAAAACTTTGTTTGCTTTCTGCGGAAGCGGTAGTTAGAGGTAGAAATACAACATATAATGATATTAGTGATGTCTGGTGGACGCGCGATCAAGGTATTGGTTGGCCTGCTCCTGCAAAAGAGGCTGTTGGTCAAAAGCGAAACTTGGAACAAAAAGACCAAGCTATAGCTAAATGGGAAGCCATTGTTAAGCTTGCGAAATCTATTGATTGGGGTAGTAAGGAGGCTGAGAATCATGCAGTAGGTTCTGCTGAATATGGATTAAGACTCTATAAAATATATAGAGCGCTCGTTTATATGTCCGATGCGGAGGCTAAAGGCAATAAAAAAGAAATTCAAAAATGGATAAAGGTTTATGATAAAGCTTGGAAAAGTTATAATAAATTGCCTGAGGAATATAACAAGGTTGCGACTTTATACACACAAGCGTATGACCGACATTTGGCAAACAATGCCGACCATAAAGTAAATGAATTAAGATAATTGCATGAAACAGAATAGTTTATATGTGTTAGTATTTGTAGCCTTTTTTTCTTTTTCAGGAACTAAAGCACAAACTAATACCAATGAAACATTTAAAACCACTTGGAAAAGTTTTGAACGCATCAATTTTAAGATTGAAGGTAAAGAGGCACACCTAACACGCCCTGAAAAACCACTTCCTGGCAATCCGTGGTTATGGCGTGGACGTTTCCCAGATTATCATGCAGAAATTGATAGCCTACTTTTAGTAAAAGGCTTTCATGTTGCCTATATAAATACAGATAATCAATTTGGCAGCCCCAAAGCTGTGGCCGTTTGGAATAAATTTTATACCCATCTTACAACCACCTATAAATTACAAGCTAAAGTGGCTTTGCACGGGCATAGTCGTGGGGGCCTATTCATTTACAATTGGGCAAAGGAAAATGCTGAAAAAGTAGCCTGTATTTATGCAGATGCTGTGGTATGCGATTTTAAAAGTTGGCCAGCAGGTTTCGGAATTAGTAAAGGAGGCAAAAAGGAATGGGACGTATTAAAAGCTGAATATGGGTTTAAAAATGATGCCGAAGCAAAAGCATACAAAAACAACCCTATTGATAATTTAGAAGCTCTTGCAAAAGCCAAAGTGCCTATTTTACACACCGTAGGTTTGCAGGATGAAGTGGTGCCTCCAGATGAGAATTCGTTGTTATTAGTAAATAATTACATCCGTTTGGGTGGAACAGCCACGGTTTCACCGTGTAGTTCGGGCATTCAAAAATCGAAAGGGCATCATTATGATATTGATGACCCAAACATGGTGGTCGATTTTATTCTGAAACACAGCACAAAAAACGGCCCATTGAATGCATCAAATTACCACAACATCCGAAGTGGATTGCAAAATAGCCAAATTCAATTTCAACGAAATAAAAAAGGACGTGTTGCTTTTCTTGGTGGTTCTATTACACATAATGGCGGTTGGCGCGATAGTATCTGTAACTATCTAAAAAACAAATTTCCAGAAACTGAATTTGAATTTATAGCAGCTGGAATCCCTTCCATGGGAACCACACCGGGAGCCTTTAGGTTAGATAGGGATGTATTATCAAAAGGAAAAATAGATTTACTATTTGAAGAAGCTGCAGTTAATGATGGCTCAAATGGTAGAACAGGAATAGAGCAATTACGAGGAATGGAAGGCATTGTTAGACATGTTCGGAATTCGAATCCTTCGGTAGATATTGTGATGATGCATTTTGTAGACCCGAGTAAAATGGAAAATTACCGAACAGGAAAAGAACCCGAAGTCATTAAAATTCATAATAAGGTTGCAGAGCATTATGGAATTCCAACTATTAATTTAGCACAAGAAGTTACTGAAAGAATTGATCATGGCGAATTTACATGGAAGGACGATTTTAAAAACTTACACCCTTCTCCTTTCGGACAAGGTGTTTACGCGCATTCCATGATTCAGTTTTTAGAGCATGCTTTTGTTGGTCATTTAGATCATGACGATAAAATTACGGCACATGTTTTACCAAACCCTATAGATGCTTTTAGTTATGAAAATGGTATGTTGATAGATATAAAGATGGTTAAATTAAGAAAAGGGTGGCATGTGGATTCTCGATGGAATCCTAAAGATGGTAAGGGATCTCGCCCTAATTATATAGATGTTCCTATGTTAATTAGTGAAACACCAGGAAGTACATTGAAATTAACGTTTGAAGGGAATACTGTAGGTATTGCAGTAGCTGCAGGTCAAGATGCGGGAACTATTGAATATCGAATAGATAAAGGGGAATGGCAAAAATTAAACCTTTTTACGAAATGGAGTAAATCGCTTCACTTGCCATGGTATTATACTTTGGCTAGCAGTTTAGAAAACAAAAAACATCAGTTAGAATTAAAAATAGCTAACGAAAAAGATAATCAAAGTAATGGACATGCGTGTAGAATACGCTATGTGTATGTAAATAAATAAAAATAATATCCATATGAAATCAATTTTAAGCACTCTTTTATTAGTTTTTATACTTTCAGCATCCGCTCAAAATGTAAAGAAAGTAACCATGGAATCTTTATTACATGAAATGGTGGATCGTGATGCAATTGCTCGTTTTCCAAAAACAAATTTTAGGTTAAAACAGGCGAGTAGTTACAATAGAGCTTCTGAAAAACCAGAAGATTCGGTTGGATGGTTCACAAATCACGATTATAATAAGGGCGATGGAGACCACAATTTTATTCGAACCGAAGAAACCAACGGTGAAAAAGAATGGGTGTTAATGGATCATGTTGGTCCAGGGGCCATTGTACGCGTTTGGTCGCCATGGCTTAATCAATTGGAACCAGGTAGTGATATCATAATTCGTATTTATTTAGACGGTAACCCTAAACCTGTGCTAGAAGGCAATATGATCAGTTTATTTGATGGTACGGGATTAATTCCTTATCCATTTGCGCATCAATCGTTACGCTCGGGCGTTTCGTTTTTCCCAATACCATATGCTAAAGGTTGTAAAATTACAGCATTGAAAGAACCTTACTTTTTTCAATATACATATAGAGCTTATGATGAAGGGACGCCTGTTGAAACGTTTTCTATGGAGGATTTTGAAAAAGCGAAGCCTCTTATAGCAAAAATAGGAAAGGAACTTTCAAATCCACAAAACACGAATGCAGGTGAAATGATTTCATTTAAAGCGAAGCTAAAGTCTAATAAAGAAGCATCCATCGCTTTACCTAAAAGAACCGCGGCAGTACGTTCGCTGGTTCTTAAATTGGGCGATTATAAAGATCCGGCGGTTATGCGTTCTGTAGTTCTAAAAATGGAATTTGATGGACAACAAACCGTATGGACGCCTATTGGTGATTTCTTCGGAACAGGTATTGGTTTAAACCCAGTGAAAGGGAGGTATCAAAACGTTGAAGAGGATGGTACGATGTCGTGCAGTTGGGTCATGCCTTACCAAGAATCTGGTAAGATTACCGTTTTAAATTTAGGAAAAAAACCAGTGGATGTTAAGTTAGAAGCAACTATAGGTGATTGGAAATGGGATAGTGAAAGTATGTATTTTAATGCGGCATGGCGCGGACAATACCCCGTACCAACGCGTCCGTTTTCCGATTGGAATTATGTAACATTAAAAGGACGTGGTGTTTATGTGGGTGATGCTTTAACAATTATGAACCCTGTTAAAAGATGGTGGGGTGAAGGTGACGAGAAAATTTGGGTTGATGGTGAAGATTTTCCATCCATTTTCGGAACAGGAACAGAAGATTATTACGCTTATTCTTGGGGAGGACGAAGTACCGAGTTTTATGAACATCCGTTTCATGCACAACCGCGTTCGTATGTGTATAATAAATTAAACCCTAAAACAAAAAACGAAAAAAATACGTCGGGTTATAGTACGGAAACACGAACACGTGCCTTAGATGGTATGCCTTTTGAAAGTTCGTTACAATTAGATATGGAAGTGTGGAGTGGTACCGATTGCGATATGGGCTACGGTGTTGGCGTTTACTGGTATGGCGATGCTAATACAACATCAAACAGAGTTCCAGATGAAAAAGAAGTTTTAAACGTACCGCCTTTACCAAAGGGGTTTCCTGAAAAATAATAATCAAACTTAAAAAAATAAATAATGAGAGTAATTAGAATAGCTGGTGTTTTTTCAATAATCCTGTTGCTGTTGGTAACTGTTGGTTGTGGTTCGAAATACAAATATAACATTGAAAAATCAGATCATTCTGTAACCATTCAACAAGATAGTTTGACTATTAAAATTGAAATTATAAATGAAGCCATTATTCACGTTAATAAAATGTTGAATAACAGTAGACCCTCTACAATTCCAGATTATGTTACGGTGTTGGAGCCACAAAAGATGGATTGGGAACTTAAAGAAACTGAAAATCAAATTACGATAAGTACCAATGTTTTAAAAGTTTTGGTTAATAGTGATGGAACTATTCAATATTTAACAAAAAAGGGTAATGGATTGGTGTCTGAAACCAACCAAAACACCTTTATTAAGTTAGATACAGAAGAGGAACATAGTGTGTCGCAAGCGTTTCATGCCGGTGATGAAGCCTTGTATGGTTTGGGGCAGTATCAAAGTGGGATTATGAATTGGAAAAATGTGCCAATTCGTTTACAGCAATACAATCAGGAGATTGCTATTCCATTTGTGGTGTCTACAAAAGGGTATGGAATTTACTGGCATAATTACAGTCTAACGGATTTTAATAATCCTGAAAACGAAATTCAGTTTGATTCTAAAGGTGAAGTTCAAAAGAAAAAAGAAGTAGACGTAGCACCTGTTGATGGAGAAAAAGAAAATGTAGCAGCGTATGCAACTGAGGAAGCTGCAAAAAAGAACATACGTGAAACCACTTTTACACCAACCAAAACTGGCGAATATACCTTTTTGGCATTGAGTGATGATGATGGTCGAATGCGAGGGAGTATCAATGTAAATATAGATGGTGATGATGTAATTAATTATTCAACCATATGGATGCCTAGGAGATATTCAGGTAAAAAACATTTGGAAGCAGGAAAAACCTATAAAGTTGTTTTTCAAAATACAGGCGCTAAAATTCCAGGAAAATTATTTTACAACGAACCAGATTATAACAAAACGGTATTTAGTAGCACCAAAGGAAATGCTATAGATTACTATTTAATACAAGGTGAAAATCCGGCGGAAGTTATTTCACAATATCAAAACCTAACGGGAACAGCTCCTATGTTCGCTAAAAGTGCTTATGGTTTTTGGCAATGTCGCGAGCGCTATCATGATCAAGAAGAATTATTAGTGAATGCTCGTGAGATGAGAGCGCGAAAAATTCCGTTTGATAATATTGTACAAGATTGGTTTTATTGGCCAAAAGGTACTAAAGGTCCAGAGTGGGACCCCGCTAAATATCCAGATCCAGATGCGATGGTTGAGGAATTAACAAAGTTAAACCTTAAACTAATGGTTTCTGTATGGCCAGAGGTTAAGAATAAACCTTTGGAAGATAAGTATGGGCTTAAAAAAATAGAGAGTAGCAATTATATTGATATTTATGATAAAAAAGTAGGTGAACAGTTTTATCGTATGTTAAGTGATTCTATGTTTCATAAAGGGGTGAGTTCTATTTGGTTAGATGGTACCGAGCCAGAAGGGGTAAAAGATACCAAAGTGACCACGGCAGTTGGACCTTATGAAGAAGTTCAAAACCCTTATTCATTGGAAGTAACAAAAGTGATGTATGAAGGTAGACGAAAAGAGTTCCCCATGGAAAGAGTTTTCAATTTAACCCGTTCTGCGTATGCAGGGCAACAACGTTATGGCGCCACCTCATGGTCTGGCGATGTGGCGGGAACCTGGGAGCAGTTTGCCGAACAAATTCCTGCAGGGCTTAATTTCACTATGGCAGGTGTTCCATATTGGACACACGATATTGGAGGCTTTTTTAGAGATTCAAAATCGCTTAACCCGGTTTATGATAGTCAATATACCAATCCAGAATATATTGAGTTGCTAACCCGTTGGTTTCAGTTTGGTGCCTTCAGTCCTATTTTTAGAATTCATGGTTATGTGTCTGAAACAGAGATTTGGCGTTATGGACAAGAGTTTGAAGATACAGCACGAAAATTCATCGATTTAAGATATCAATTAATGCCCTATATCTATTCTGAAGCCAGAAAAGTAAATACGGATGGGAAATTACTAATGGCGCCATTAGTGTATCAATATCCTAATGATAAAAACACATGGAATATTAAAGATCAACTTCTTTTTGGGGGATCTATGATGGCTGGTTTTGTAACTGAATATCAAAAACGTGAAAAAGACATGTATTTTCCAGAAGGGGATTGGTATGATTTCTGGACAAGTGCGAAGATTGAAGGAGGTAAAAAACGTTCAGTAAAAGCGGCACTTAATGAAACACCCTTGTATGTGAAAGCGGGAAGCATCATCCCCATGAGTCCTCCTGTACAATACGCTACAGAGAGAACAGAAGAACCTATGGAAATTAGAGTGTTCCCAGGTAAAAATGCCGAATATGTGATGTATGTTGATGATAATGAGTCTTATAATTATGAAAAAGGAACGTATTCTGAAGTTATTTTTACCTATTCTGAAAAATATAAAACCCTAAAAATTAAAAAAGGTGTTGACAAATACATGAGATTTCAAGATGTACCCATGCGATTTTTAGTAACCATGGTTGGAAATGATAAAATTGAAGAAGTCTTTTTTGAAGGAACCGATACACAAGTGAATTTTTTGGAATTAAGCGGTGAGGTCAATTAATTTAAAAAAAAAGCAATTCAATATTCTTAGTAAACTCGGTTGAGCTTATTAAGATTATTGAATTTAAATAACAAAAATCAGAAAATAAAAAAATGAAAAAACAAACACTTATTGTGCTTTCTGTTTTGGTATTGATTTTTTCATGCCGAGCGCAATCAACAGACAGTCAGAAAACAATTATAGAGGTAAATACACTCACTGAATTCAGAAATTATTTGAATCAGGATAACGTACATGTTAAGCTCCAAGAGGGGAATTATCAAATAGATTCTGCCGAAAAAATCAGGTTTATGGAAATCACTGGCAATAATTCTTATTATGATTTAAGAGGTGCGCGATTTATGGTAGATACAAAACTGTTTAGTCTTCCAGATTTAATTAAAAGTGATGACGGAAATGGTATGTATTGTGCTATAGAAATATCTGGAAATCATGTAACTCTAGAGGGGCTATATATTGAAACCTATGGAGATACACCGGGCAGACAAAGTAAAAACAAAATTTTTAATATCGTAGGAGAAGATGTGACTTTGAAGGATGTTGAGATACGTACAACGGGTTCAAGTCCGTGGGGTTATGGGTATTTATACGGATTAGGAGGTAATGATGTGAGGAAGATGAATGGCATTCGTGTAGGATATCCGGCAAAAAACGTAAAATTACTTGGTTGTAAAGTCCATATGAGAGCCATGGGACATGCTATCTTTTTACAAGGTTCAGAAAACACGTTAATTGAAGACTGTCATGTAGATGGTTTGCTTCGCACTACCGATGCGATGCTTGCAGAAACTTCAGGCTATGGTTTCGATAAAAATTTTTATGCAGGTAAAGGGAATTATATAGAAGGCACCATAGTTGCTGCAGATGGTAAAATTTTGCCGGGAGAAGTTATATCTCTAAGCGAGGATGGCATACGCATGTACCCAGATTACAATGGCCACGAAACTAAAAACACAATCGTAAAAAGTTGTACGGTAACCCAAATGCGTAGAGGTATATGTACAGGGTTGGCCACTTCAGGGGACAAGGTTATTGACTGTGTAGTCCGCGATTGTGTAACAACAGGCTACAACGTAGGAAATGAAGATGTTTTAATTAATTGTAGTGCCGATGCTAAATATGGTGAGGCTTTTTGTATTCCTTACACCAACGCCAAAAATGCGCAGGTAGAAATGACTATTTTAGATAGTAGAAATGGCATAGCTAATAATCTGCTTGCGAAAATAAATGGTACAGGTCACAAAGTGATTATTAAAACAGAGTCTTCGGAATTTATTCCAGAAAGCATGGCTATTAAATTATCTGTATGGGAAGGTTATGGTAATTTTAATGAAAATGCAACCTTGCATGCTACAAATATCACATTAGACAACCAAACCTCGACACAAGTGATAAAGTTTAAAGGTAGTGAGAATTTAAAAGTAAAGAGCGTTGGAAAAGTACGTGAAGCTACCAGTTCAGAAAATGTAGTCAATGAAAGTAATCGTACCAAGCGTTAAGCGATACGATGCAATTGAGCACTCTTTTAATAAGAAATTCAAAAGAAATAAAATTTAAAAAACCTTTAGAAATCAAAGCTGGTGAAACGGCCATTTTAAAGGTGAAATAAGGTAGCAAATGAAAACAATATTAAGAACATTATTAGTTGGTTTACTATTTGTTAGTCAAGCCATAAATGCTAAAGAAATAAAAATTAGCTCATTAAGCGAGTTGGCAAAATATGCTGCCGAAAGTGATAACACCATTATCATGGAACCTGGAATCTATCAAATGGAAGATTATTTGACCGCAGATGTGGTTCGCAATACAAAACCAGATGCGGTTCGTAGGTATGCCATGATTAAGTTTAGTGGAAATAATAATACTTTTGATTTTACAGGGGTAACTATAGAAGTGAACACCATACTTTTAAGCGTTTTTAAATCACGAGTGAGTGAATTTTACGTGTCGGGAAACAATGTTCATATCAAAGGCTTAACGGTTACAGATATAGGAAATCATCCAACATTCAGTGGAGGTCATTCGTTTACGGTTGCCGGAGATGATGTGAAAATTGAAAAAGTAACATTAAACATTAATGGGTCTTCGCCTTATGGTTATGGCGATTTACTAGGAAAAGGTGATGCGAATCTTGCCCCTTTAAAAAAACACAGCGGCATGTGTATTGAAGGGTTGAACAATACTATTGTTGATTGTGTAATTTATTCTAAAGCCTTCGGACATTTGTTTTTTGTACAAGGCGGACGAAATGTACTTTTCGAAAATTGTTATGCGGAAGGCGTCACAAGAACGACGGACGAGATGCTTGCTGAAACCTCTGGACTTGCTTATGATGTAGGTTTTGCAGCCGTGTATAAAAATTACAATGGAAAAAAAGTAATTACCCCTGGATATACCAAATCGTTAAATGAATGTGGGTTTCGTATGTACGGTAAAGGTGGCGTAAAAGGAATTAGAACAGGAGCTGTAACTGCCATAAACTGCAAAGCTAAAAATACGCGTATAGGTTTTGCTTTCGGAAAAATTACAGACGATGTTTTGATAAAAGATAGTGAAGCCATAGGCTGCGAAGTGGGTTACTATTTAACTGGTGTTAAGGTTGAAAACAGCCGAGGCGATATGGTAAATGGACCACTATTATATGTCACTAAGGGTGAAGTTGCTGATGTAGAATTAACTTTGATTTCTAATGACTCTGCAACCACGGTACATGCCCTTGCCGGTATTGCGGGTAACGATCATAAAGTGATTATTAAAAAAGAGGGAGACTTAACGAAAGGCAAAATGCTTCCCATAAAAATTGGAACCACTTCGCCACCAGCAAATAATGGTTTTTCTCCGTTGGGTACAACGCCTACTTCAGGGGTGAATTTAACAAACTTAACGGGGATGCCTGTGGAACTTAATTCGGTTTCAAGTGGGTGTAAAATCATTACAAATGGGAAGGTTATTGATAAAGGGATTAATAACGAAGTCGTTAAAAATTAAATGTTCATAATCTTTTTATAAGGTTGAAACTATAACAGTGCATATGAAACGAGAAACTTTAGATAAAGATCATATGTACAATTACTGAGAAAAAGGTGGAAACCAGAGCCACCAACACGTGGGCAAATTAAGCAACATACTGAAAACTTAAAAACAGAAATTATCACGGTTGGAAATGATGGTAAATTCACTGTCAATCGTGAAATGAATGTGTTGAGTTTGGTTCTTCTTGAACCAATTACCTAAACCAATATTCATGCTATTAAATTTCACGAAGTCTTGAAGATAATTATCTTTAAGACTTCGTTTTTTATAGAGTGACTATAACTTGACTTTAAAGTTATAATACTTGCATCATAGTTTATATTAAATTCTATTTTCGAAAAGTAATTTTATGCTTCTAAAATATAATTGAATTTTAACTAAAAAATATATGCTGCTTACTCAAAACACCTTCATCATTACCACAATGAAAAATCGTTTTCTTTTAATAATATTACTGGTATTTCTTGGTTTAAAAACTCAGGCGCAGATCGTGGTAAATTCTATGAAAGAATTAATGCCCTATCTAGATGATAGTAATGTAGATATTAAATTGAAACCAGGTATTTATGCCATTACAGCTAAAGACATTCAAAACGGTGATTTTTCAAGTGCAACAGAGATTAAAAACCGCTCGAACGTTCTTTTTCTTTTTTCGGGAAATAACAGTGTTTATGATTTTTCTGGCGTGACCATTAATGTTAGCACGGAGGTGTTGAGTGCTTTCCCTGGTAAAAATACCGAACTGTACGAAATACAAATAACAGGAAACAAGAATGTTTTGAAAAACCTTACGATTGCAGATGTCGGTTCCGTTCACGACGCCCCAACAAGAAGGGCAACTAATATAGTTATGGATGGATCACATAATAGAATTGAAGGTTTTCATGTAACCACAAAAGGCTCGTTTCCTTATGGATATGGCGATGCTTTTGGAAAGGGAGGTAAATCGGTTATCAACCATAGAAAGCACAGTGCGTGTTTAATTCGTGGGGAATCGAATCACCTTAAAAATTCAACCTTTATTCATAGAAGTTACGGACATTGTATTTTTATGCAAGCCGCTAACAACTCATTAATTGAAGGTTGTACAGTGGAAGGTGAAGTGCGCAAAACAGATGATATGCTTGCAGAAACTTCAGGCCCTGCGTTTGATGTCGATTTCATGACCGTTTGGGGTTACAAACTGCCTGCAGGTTATATGCTAAGTACTGGTGAAGCAGGTATTCGTGCTTATAATGGAGGTGAAACTGTGATAGATGGTAAGTTTTATAGTAGAGGGACATCTAACCCAACCGTGTTAAACTGTACTATTAAATATATGAGAACAGGGGTGACTTTAGCGCACGCTACAGGAAAAAAATATGTTGAGGGTTGTACTGTAATTGGTAGTGAAAATGGCTATTCTCTAGGCTCAGGAGATGTGGTGAATAGTAGTGCAGATTGTGCTTACGGTCCTGTATATTCAACAACTTATGAAAATGATAAAGACTTCCATGCAGATATTACGATCATTCCAGCCATCGATGCATATTACAACGGTTCTGGAAGTGTAGCCTATATTGGGGGCAGCGGTCACAAAATCACTTTACGAGGTGCAGAAGGTGTTGTTGAACAGGGATTAAAAATTAAAGTTGGTGGTGAGAAAAACAACATCCGACTTTTATATGGAAGTCTTCCGAATCAAAACGATTTCAAAGCATCCAGTTTTGAGCTAAATAACCTGACTAATTATCCTGTGTTCTTATCTGATAAAAGCTCAGGTGTTCAAGTGAAGACTGGCGGAACAGTATCAGATATGGGGAAAGGTAACCAAGTAAAAGAAGTTAAAATTTCAAAGAAAAAATAGCCAACCATGAAAAACCGAATAGGCATCCTTCAATGGGTTTTACTGATTTGTTGTAGCAACGCCATTTTCGCCCAAATAAAATTAAAAGAATTAAGTGATTTTAGTCAGCCTACAGGCACTTGGTTGAAGGCTGCACATGTTCAGTTAGATGCTTTAAACGAAAAAACGTTTACTTATGAAGAAGGGAATGAATGTTTTGTAAATGGCCCCACAGGTAAAACAGCGCATTTGGAATCTAAAGAAGCTTTTGGGGATATAGAACTTCATATTGAATTTATGCTTCCTAAAGGTTCTAATTCGGGAATCTATTTTCAGAGTAGATACGAGATTCAGCTTTTTGATAGTTTTGGAAAAGAGACACCAGAACATTTAGATTGTGGTGGTATTTATCAACGTTGGGATGAAAGTAAACCTAAGAATCAAAAAGGTTATGAAGGCATTGCTCCAAGAGTTAATGCTAGTAAAGCACCAGGTAAGTGGCAAAGTTTCGATATTATTTTTAGAGCACCACGATTTGACGCTAATGGTAAGAAAATAAAAAATGCCATATTTGAACGTGTGGTTTTAAATGGTACGGTAATTCATGAAAATAAAGAAATTACGGGAGCAACTCGTGAAGGACTGGATGGTGAAGAGACAAATTTTGCACCTTTAAGACTACAAGGAGACCACGGTAGTGTAGCGTATAAAAACATCAGAATAAGAAAATTAGAAAACACCAGACCATCAAAAACAAATGAATGGGTCGATTTGTTTGAAGACACAAAATCAGGCCCTAATTATGATTTTATTGTAAACGGTGAGGCATCACAGGAAGAGGCAAACAACATGTTTGAGTATTCAAATGGCGCGTTAAAAGCCATGTATAAATGGACAAAACCATCGGCGCCTTACGGCATTGCAGTCACTAAAAAAAGGTACGGTTCCTACGATTTGAAGTTTGATTTTAAATGGGGCGAACGTCGTTTTCAACCTCGTCTGGACAAAATACGCGATGCGGGTTTATTATATCATTGTCCTGTTGGGAACTATGCTTGGCCACCAAGTTTAGAATATCAAATACAAGAAGGAGATTGTGGCGATTTGTGGAATATTATGGGTGCCCATTGTGATGTTTTGAAAGATGGTGAGATTATAAAAATTGAAAGGAGAGACTATAGTAGTTCAAAAAAATGGACAGATGAAGAAAAGCCAGGATGGAATAAAGTATTATTAGAAGTTAGAGGAAATACGGCAAAATACTACTTAAACGGTGTATTAGTAAACGAAATTGTTAATGCAAATTATGGAGGTTTAACACTTACCTCTGGGTTTATTGCTTTACAAGCTGAATATTCAGAATTGATATATCGAAACATTAAAATTATGGAGAAAATTTAATGAATAGATGTTTGTGAAAATAATCCGCATAACTCAAATTTTAGACATTACTTCAATCTGTTATTAAAAACTTAATTGAAAAACACTCTAATAAATCACAAGAATTATTTAATATATTAAAAAGCGTTAGGCTTAATATAAATTAATAATGTACTAGCGTATTCGTGTTTTTTAGAGAATCTATATGTGTTATAAGACATGTGTTATAGTCAAAGGGCGATAGTTTATATAAATGGCCTTCTACAAAATATATATTTGTTGAGATTGAATAATTGTGAGAAAGCAACTATTGGTAGTCGTATGTATTTGATTATTTCAATTTATTATCAGCTAAAAAATCCGTAACCAATTAACTAAACTAAAACAATGAAAAAATTAAAATTACATAAAATAGTAACGGTAGTCTTTTTGTTATCCATTTATCAAAATATTAGTGCGCAAATAGTGGTTAATACATTGGCTGCATTTCGTACAGCTATAACGAATAGTAATCAAGAAATTACTTTACAAGCTGGAAATTATAACCTTGAGGATTTGATAAGTAGTGAAAGGGTTATTACATTCTCTGGCTCAAACAATACAATTAATTTAACCAATGTTCTTATACAGGTTCCTGTAGGTAGCATTCGTGAATCTTATATCTTAGTAACAGGTAATAATAACATTATTAACGGAGGAGAAATTGAAGATATATACAGGAATGGTTTAACTGAAATAACCGATTTCGTGGCCTACCACCAAGATGGAACAAATTTAGCATATGGTCTTAGAGGTGCTGCCGTTATGACTGTTTCTGGAACCGATAATTTAGTAGACGGTCTTAAATTAACAGTACGAGGCTCTCATCTTTATGGTTACGGAAGCATGTATGGTATTAATCAATATAATACATTTGGGATGAATAAACGTTGTGGTTTATTGATTAATGGTGCTAGAAATACGCTTGACAATGTTGAAGTGCAAATGAGGGCTTTTGGCCATGGTATATATATGCAAGGTGAGGCTGATGAAACAGTTATAAAAAATAGCTTAGTAGAAGGTCGTGTTCGTGCTTATGCAGATTTGTATAACGAGACAGATCCCAATTCTTTTCCTTATAGATCCGACTATAAATTACCAGAAACATCGGATACGGCTTATGAAATGCCTTTTAGCTCAAATGTACAGCCAATTCCTACGGATCAGGTTTTTTCTCTTAGTGAAGACGGTATTAGATCGTATACAGGAACAGGAAGTGTTACTGTAGAAAATTGTACTGTTAAAAAAATGCGAGGAGGTATTCGCTTATATCTAGGTAGTAGCGCTACTGTAACAAATTCTATAGCTGTAGATTGTGGTAGTACTAATTATAATATGCCTTCAGGTGGTACAATTTCTAATTCTAGCGGAAATTTTGCATACGCTCCATTATCCGATTTTAGGTTGAGTAGAAATAGCATGGATATAGAATGGACCATAATGCCTTCGCCAAATGCTACGGGACCTCATAATATAGTCGATGTTCTTGGAAATAGTCATAAAATCGTTTTTCATAGAACACCAGGTCCTATAGACGAGACAAATCGCGCTATAGTGGTAACTGGCAATAATTCTACTATCACGAATGAAACAGAATACGATATTGTTCTAGAATCGACTACAAGTGGTAATACCATAATAAGTTGTGGCGGAGGTACAATAACAGATAATGGAAGTAATAATACCATATTAACCTATGCGAGTTGTGAGGAAATTAATAATTTATGTCCCAAAACAGCCGAATTAATGGAAGCAGAATGTTACGATAGTATGTTGGGAATTCAATCAGAAACTAGTTCTGAAGGCGGTTCTAATATCGGTTATATTGATGATGGAGATTGGGTTAAATTTGAAGCTATTGATTTAGCAGGGATTAAATCGGTAAACGCAAGAACCGCTGGTAAATATGATGGTGGCTCCATAGAGGTGCGTTTAGGAGCTGTGGCAGGAACATTATTAACAACAATACCTGTAACCAATAGAGGTGGATGGCAAGTATGGGGCACAGATTCTGTAAATATCCCAAGTTTTACAGAGGGTGTTTATGATGTGTTTTTTGTGTTTAAAGGCACTAAAACCGGTTCTTTGTATAATATAAATTGGTTTAGTTTTTCATCACAATCATTATCCATAGATTCAAATTCATTGGGTAGTGCCATAAGTGTATTTCCTAATCCAGTTTCTAACGAACTTACAATTTCATTAGGGAAAGCAAACTTAAATAGTAGTGATTCCAAAATTACGTTATACAGTATAAAAGGAGAAAAAGTATTGGAAGTGAATCCTGAAAATAATAATACACCAACGCTCAATGTGTCTAACGTGAAAAGTGGTATTTATGTTTTGAAAATTAGTGATAAGCATAACGTAATTTCAAAAAAAATAGTTAAGCTTTAATAGGCTTATTATAATTTATAGTTATATAAAATCAGATTGAAAAAGGTTTGTTATTAGTTCATAATAGCAGCCTTTTCTTTTTTTTAGGCTGTAACAAATAGTCCTAAATCTCAGATTCGTGTAAAGCCAATAACTCCATTTTATTCAATACAAACAAAATTGAATAGTACTAAACCAATAGGTGTTTATTGATTTTACGATTGATATTTTAAAAAAAAGTTGATATTTTATAGTGAATGAGCTATAAGTTATAGCATAGTTTCCCTCAAAAAAGTACTTTCGTAAGTAAAATATCTTTCACATTAAAAAACTGGTTAATTAGATGAAACTTAATTTCAAACAAATTTCTTATTACACTTTATTGCAATGCCTTGTTTTACTAACTTTTAGTTGTGGTTCTGGAGTAAAAAAGGAGGAGCAATCAACAATACAAGATAAACCAAACGTTTTACTTATTGTAGTAGACGATCAAGGATATGGCGATGTTGGAAGACTTGGAAATAAAGAGATAAAAACACCAAATATTGATAACCTTTATGATGTAAGTGCCAGATTCACCCAGTATCATGTGGCACCAACTTGTGCACCAACACGTGCCGCTTTAATGACGGGGCACCACCCGAATAGAACAGGTGTTTGGCATACCGTTAACGGGCGTTCTCTTATTTTAGAAAGAGAGACTACAGTAGCTCAAATTTTTAAAGATAATGGCTATGCCACAGGAATTTTTGGAAAATGGCATTTAGGAGATAATTACCCATTCCGTCCACAAGATAAGGGCTTTGAAGAGGTTTTAGTACATGATGGTGGCGGTATCGAGCAAACTATGGATTATTGGGATAACGATTATTTTGATGATACCTATAAGCATAACGGGAAATTAGAGAAATTTAAAGGGTTTTGTACCGATGTTTGGTTCGAAAACGCTAAAAATTATATGGCAGAAAACAAGAAAAACAATAAACCTTTCTTTTGTTACTTGTCAACGAACGCAGCACATACGCCTTACTTTGTTGAAAATAAATATTCAGATCCGTATGAAAACAATGAAAACATTCCGAATGCTGCTTTTTATGGACTTATTTCTAATGTAGACGAAAATATAGGGAAACTGGTAGCCTATTTGAAGGCTATAGATTTAATGGATAATACCATTATCATTTTCTCTACAGATAACGGTACATCTGCCGGTGCTAAAATAGCAAAAGGTGGTGACCGATTAGATGGTTTTACAGATAAAGGATTTAATGCGGGCATGCGCGGTATTAAAGCGAGTATGTATGAAGGTGGGCACCGTGTGCCATTATTCATTCACTGGAAAGATGGTGGAATCACTACGGGTAAAGATATTAATGAGTTAGCAGCACATTATGATATTGTACCAACGCTGGTCGATTTATGTAAATTAGAAGTTAAAGAAGGTTTGAAATTTGACGGAAAAAGTTTAAAACCTTTAATTGATGGAAACAATGAAGGCTTTAAAGACCGTGCTGTTATTGTAAACTCACAGCGTACTGAAGTGCCTGAACCTTGGAGAAGAACTTCTTTTATGAAAGGTGACTGGAGACTTGTTAATGGTACAGAATTATACGATTTAAGTACCGATCCTGAACAACGCACTAATATAGCCGATCAGTTTCCTGAAAAAGTTGAAGGATTCAAAGTTGAATATGATGCTTGGTGGGATGAAATTTCACCTGGATATAAAGACCAGCCCTTTTTCATAGTTGGTGATAAAGCTGAAAACCCAACAACATTGTTTGGTCACGATTGGCATACAGAAAAAGACGCTAGTCCATGGCATCAAAGACATATCAGACAGGGTTATATGGATAACGGCTATTGGCTAGTAAAAGTAGCTGAAAGTGGAACGTATAACTTAAAGTTACGTCGTTGGCCTATAGAAACGAAGTTACTTCTTAATGGTGTAGCTCCAATTCGTCCTGCATTAGAGGGTACCACGGTAAGAGAAAGTGTAAAAAGTAAAGCCTTAACCATTAAAAATGCTCGAATTAAATTTCAAGAAGTGGAGTTGTCTCAAGTGGTAGACCCTAGTTCAGAATATGTGGAGTTTTCAGTTGAATTGAAAAAAGGAGAGACCCAACTTCAAACATGGTTTACTTTAGATTCGAAGGAAGAATTAGGTGCTTATTATGTAGAAATTGAGAAACTTTAAAAGAGGTTTGCATTACTAAAAACTAAAAATAGATTACTTGTGAAAATCGTTAGGTCATTACTGTTTCTGTTAGTAATAACAAGGTTTCAGTTTAGTTGGTGTCAAAATAAAACTAAAATAAATCCTTCTGAACTTACGGAGAGTCGGGTTCGCGTTAATGTTTCTAATTTATCAGAATTGCGTGATGCCGTACAACAAAGTAATCAGCATATTGTATTGACACCAGGCGATTATGTTATAACCAGTATTCCTGAAGATTCAAGAAGTTTCGTTTGTTCAGGGTCAAATAATGTAATTAACCTATCTGGAGTATATATCAATTTTCCGGTAGGTACTTGTAAAGATGCTCATTTCAATATTACGGGTTCAAACAATACACTTAAAGGGGGCACTTTTGAGGATACCTACCAAAATGGTATGAAGGAAGTAACCGATTTTGGAAGTTACAATCAAAATAGAACCACTTTAGCAAAGGGGCTAAAAGGCGGTGCAGATATTAGGGTGTCTGGAAACGGTAACACCATTGAAGGCATAAAATTAACTGTGCGGGGGTCTTTCCCCTATGGGTATGGAAATATGTATGGAATTGGTAGAGATAATGCCACGGGACTCGATAAACGCTGTGCTTTATTAATTACAGGCGTAGGTAATACGGTTGATAATTGCGAATTCCAACATCGGGCCTTTGGGCATGTGATTTATATGCAGAATAACGCCGATAAAACCGTCATAAAAAACACCTATATTGAAGGTGCTGTACGCCCAAGTAATGATGTGTATACAGAAACCAACGATGGTGATTTACCAAAACGATTTGGCTATAAAATGCCTTTAGGCCAAATGGAAGGACTTCCCATTCCACGTGACGTAATGCTTAACCTTACTGAAGATGGTATTAGAGCCTACAACATTCCAGGCTCGGTAACTGTTGAAAACTGTATTGTTAAAAAATGTAGAGGTGGTATCAAATTATATATGGCAAAGGGAACTGTTAAGGTTAGTGATGCTACTGTGCTTGATTGTATTGTAGAAGGGTACTCATTAAATAACGGTGGAGAAATGATTAATTGCAGCGGAAATGCTGCTTACGGTCCATTAGTCTATATGCATTTTGATAATGCTTCCAATCAAAAAATAGATCTTAACGTACTACCTGCGCCTCATGCAGTGGGTAATCATGTATTTGCGGCAATTAAAGGCAGTAATCATGAAATCAAATTAACTCCAACAGCACTTACAACTCCAATCGATGCAACACTTAGGCCTATAGTTGTAGGTTACACAGCGCGTTTTGAGTTTCTAACTACCAATTATCCGAACGTTCCTCTTGGTTATGAGAAGAACTATGAAACGCATTTTGGTAAAGCAAACTATAAGGCTTCAAATATTACAATTAAAAATGCTACCGAGTACCCGCTAATATTAGGCGACTTGTCCAATAGCAACACAATCTCAAGTTTTGGAAAGGTAACCGATTTGGGTAAGAACAATAGTGTTTTTCGAAGTGATAAAAAAGATTAAAAAGGGTTAGATCCAGATGTAAATCTAAATATTAGGAATGTTGAACTTAGGAGATTTTAAAATAAAATTCAAACTTGGTTTATCTTAAAAGGTATAGAAGCCTTAGGAATTAAAGTAACGTTGGTCGAAAAAATAAAACGGGAACTTTAAAAAACTGTTATTTTTGAAAAGAACCACTAACAGTCAAATATTTTATCAAAAATGAAAGAAAGAAATTTATTATTATTCCTCGTTTTAATAACATTCCTGGCGCCTATCGATGCCGCATTTGCACAAGTTAAAAATAAAACAAAACAAAAGCCAAACGTTATAATTGTAATTACCGACGATCAAGGTAAAGGCGATTTAGCCTGCGAAGGTAACCCGTATATAAAAACTCCAGCTATTGATAAGTTTTATTCGAATGCCGTTCGATTTACTAATTATCATGTATCAACTACCTGTGCACCTACACGAGGCGCTATCATGACGGGTAGGCATAGCAATAGAGTTAACGTGTTTCATACTATTAACGGGCGTTCTATTCTTTTTGAAGATGAAGTAACCTTACCTCAAATATTTGCTCAAAATGGTTATACCAATGCCATGTTTGGGAAATGGCACTTAGGAGATAATTATCCATACCGGCCAGAAGATCGTGGTTTTCATGAAGTTATTCGTCATGGCGGTGGTGGTGTAGGTCAAGGACCCGATTATTGGGGAAATGACTATTTCGATGATACTTATTGGCATAATGGTGAAATGGAAAAATATGAAGGCTATTGTTCCGATGTTTTTTTTGATGGCGCTTTAAATTTTATTGAAACAAATAAAGATAAACCATTTTTCTGCTATATTTCTACCAATGCACCGCATTCACCATATAACCTTCCAAAAGACTATTTTGATTTATATCAAGGAAAAAAGTTTAAAGATATAAATGAAAGGACTTTGCGATTCTACGGAATGATTACCAATATTGATGATAATTTTAAAAAGCTAGAAGACAAACTGAATCAATTAGGTATAGCAGATAATACGATTGTAATATTCACTACCGATAATGGTACTGCTGCAGGACGTGGTGTTTACAATGCGGGAATGAAGGGTGGTAAGGGAAGTCAATACGAAGGTGGTCATCGTGTACCACTTTATATCAGGTGGCCAGATGGGCAGCTTACCGGCGGAAAAGATATAGATAACCTTGTAGCACATTATGATTTACTACCAACCTTTGTAGATTTATTAGGCTTGGATTTTAACCCAGTGAAACCGCTTGATGGGAAAAGTCTAAAACCCTTGTTAAGTAATGAAAATTCGAATTGGGAAAACCGAATTTTATACATGGATACTCAAAGAGAGCAAAACCTAATTAAGTATAGAAAATATACGGTTATGGATGCTAATTGGCGTTTGGTTGATGGAAAAGAACTCTATAATATGAGTAACGATTTAGGTCAAGAAAATAATGTTATTGAAGCAAATCAAGAAGTGGCATCTCGTTTAGCTGTTGGCTATGAAAAATGGTGGAAATCCTTTGTAGATGAAGAAGTAAATGAAAGATATGCTTATATAAAAGTAGGTTCAGCCAAAGAAAATCCGAGCCGAATTTCAGCTCACGATATGATTGTTGGTAAATACAGTCAAGCTTGGCATCAAAATGGCGCTATAAATGCAGTGCAAGCTGGTGGTGGTAAATGGAAAATTGAATTTGTGGAAGATGGAGAGTATAGTATAAGCCTTCGTCGATTTCCACGAGAAAGTGGTTTAGCTATCAATGCCACTTTTCCTGCTCAAAAAGAAGCTGTTGAATATGATAAAACATGGCCTGCTGGTATAAAAACCGACTTTAAAGAAGCTTTTTTATATGTTGCTAATATTTCTAAAACATTAGAAATTAAAAAAGGACAGGATGAAGTCACTTTTAAAGGAAATATTCCTGCTGGGAAATACGATATGGAAGCCCAGTTAATAGATGAGGTAGGTAGATTGCATCCAGCGTATTATGTGTATGTGGAAAAATTGTAACGCGACTTAAAGATGATAAAAACACCAAAGAATACACTACAACGAAGTGGTAGAACCTCTATTTTATTGGTTTTGTTCTTGAGTTTAATTACAATAGGTACTGCACAGCAGCAAGCACACTTTGATAAGGTGGAAGTAGCTTCTGTTTTTGGAAGTCATATGGTTTTACAGCAGAATGAACCCATTACAATTTGGGGAAATGCTCCTTCTGAAACAGAGATTAAAGTGACTTTAGGTACCGAAAAAAAGGAAACAAAAACGGGAGAATCCGGCAAATGGCAAGTTGTTTTTAAAGCAAGGAAAGGGAGTTTTTATCCTCTAACACTTGTTGTTAATAATCAGAAATTTGAAGACATTTTAATTGGCGAAGTATGGGTGTGCTCTGGGCAGTCGAACATGCAATTTCAATTAAAAAACATGCAGGGATATAACCCTATTAAAAAACATATTCCTAATAAAAATATTCGGTTTTTAAAACATACAAACATTCGCATTGTCGCAAAAGAGGGCTACACGAGTGAAGAACTGGCTAGATGCAATACCCAAGATTTTTTTAAAGCGACTTGGAAAGAAAATACTATAGAAACTGCCAGCAAAAATTCAGCTGTAGCTTCTGTGTTTGCAGATGGGTTGTTTAGGAAACTAAATGTCCCAATTGGTGTCATAGAAGTAGCTGTTGGAGGTTCTGCCTTAAATAATTGGATTCCCAAAGAAGCGCTTCAATCAAATCCATCAACCAAAAACATCTTCAAAAAAGATTGGTTGAAAAACGAAGACATCCGAAGTGGACACCGCACCAGAGCAGAACAAGCGTTTCAAAAGCTAAGAAAGCCAGAAGACCCATATTTTGCTGAGCAATTTAAATACCGTTGGATGTGTGAGCCTAGTTTTCTTTTTGAGGCTGGTATAGCGCCACTAAAACAACTGGCTTTTCGTGGGGTATTCTGGTATCAAGGTGAAGCTGAAACTGAAACTATAAACGGGGTAAATACCGCCAAAGACCTTTTTCCTATCTTGATTAACGAATGGCGTTCCTATTTAAATATGGGTGATTTTCCTTTTATTTATGTGCAATTACCGGGAAATGAAAGTGATTTTTGGCCCGAGTTTAGAGAGGTTCAAAGGCAAACGTTGAGCGTCGTTGAAAACGCTAACATGGTGGTAAGTATTGATTTGGGTGCAGAAAAGAATGTACATCCAAAAGATAAACAGCCTATTGGAGATCGGGCATTGCGCTTGGCTTTAAAAAATGTTTACGGTTTTAGTGAAATTACGGGGTTCCCTGAATTGGAAAAATGGAGCCTTGATGAAAATGAAATCACCCTTTTTATAAGTGAATTTGGTACGGGACTTCATACATTAGAAGATGCCATTAATGGGTTCGAAATAGCAGGAGAAGACGGTGTGTTTTATAAAGCAGATGCTAGAATAGGAAATAAAAACAGCCTTATTGTAACAAGCACCATTCAAAAACCAAAAAGTTTAAGGTACGGGTGGGCATCATTTCCCAAACCAGCATTAAATGTGTTTAATAGTGAAGCCTTACCTTTGGGGCCTTTTCAGATAGTGTTAAAAGATTAAAATTGAAATATAAAAAAGAGAAAACTATGTCCTTAAAAATGAAATATGTTAGAGTATTTAGCCTTCTAGTAGGTTGCGTTTTTTTGGTTAATTGTGGCGGAGTTTCACAAAAAACCAAACCAAGCCAAGCCAAGCCTAATGTGGTTATCATTTATACAGATGATCAAGGATACGGAGATGTAAGTGCCCTTAATCCTGATGCCAAATTTAAAACGCCTCATATGGATAAGTTGGTCAATGAAGGACTAACCTTTACCGATGGTCACAGTAGTGACGCGGTGTGTACGCCTTCGCGATACAGTTTGTTAACAGGGCGTTACAGTTGGAGAACTTCATTAAAAGAAAATGTATTGCATGCAGATGGTCCTTGCTTAATCGAAAAAGATAGAATGACCATTGCTTCATTACTAAGAGATAATGGTTATAACACAGCTATGATTGGGAAGTGGCATCTTCAAATGGAGTTTGTGGGCGATTCAAAGGAAGGTGGGCGCGATTGGTCTCAACCATTTACCGATGGACCTATTGAAAAAGGCTTCGATTATTTCTTTGGTATTGCTGCTTCAATGAATTACGGCATATTAACATATTTAGAAAACGATAAGGTGTTAGACCCACCAACCATGTATACAAAAAAGAAAATGGATGTAACCCCGCGTACGTATAGAATGACGCCTCCTTATGATGATGAACAGCGTAAAGGGTATGTAGAGGTTGCCGCTTCTTTTAATGATGAGTTAGTTTTGGAAACATTTGCAAACAAAGCAGTCTCTTATATAAATAACGCCACGGAAGATGCGAAAAACGGCAAGCCATTCTTTTTATATCTGCCTTTAACGAGTCCGCATTTACCACATTGTACACATCCCGATTTTCAAGGTCGAAGCAATTGTGGTAATTATGGTGATTTTATGGAGGAAACCGATTACCGTGTTGGCCAAATATTAGATGCTTTAAAAGCGAATGGTTTAGATGATAATACCTTGGTTATTTTTTCGTCGGATAATGGTGCGGAATCTAATTACGAATACCAACGAGATACCTATAATCATTATAGTTGTATGAATTTTAAGGGCGGTAAACGCGATATTTATGAAGGTGGCCACCGTGTGCCCTTTTTAATGCGTTGGCCTAATGTTATTGGTGCAGGAGGAAAGGTTGATGCGCCTGTGTGTCAAACCGATTACTTAGCAACACTTGCGGATATTGTTGGGGCAACCTTGCCAGATTCTGCTGGTGAAGATAGTTATAGCTTATACCCCATGATGAAAAATACAAAGGCTAATCCGGATGAAGATAGAGCTGTTATTCATCACTCATTTACAGGGCATTTTGCCATTCGTGAAGGGAAATGGAAATTAAATATGCTTCGTGGTTCGGGAGGTTCTTTAAAGCCAGTTGTTGTCGAGCCAAAACCGGGAGAGGCACTTTATGAACTTTACAATATGGAAAACGATCCGGGAGAAACTACCAATCTTTATTTTGAACAGCCAGAAATAGTGAATCGTTTAAAAAGTAAAATCACAGATATTATAAAAAATGGAAGGTCTACCAAAGGAATTCCACAGCCTTATATAAAAGATAACTGGGAGCAACTTACATGGATGCGTTTGAATTAATAATGTAAATACTAAAACCTAATTATGAAGATAACCAGTCGAATACTTTTATTCAGTATCTGCTCATTATTTTGTGTGTCGCTAGAAGCGCAGCAAAAAGCAGTTGTTAAGAATTCAGTAGAAAAACGAACAGCCTTAGATGAAGATGGTTTTAAAAACCTCTTTAACGGTGAGAATTTTGATGGTTGGTATTTGAAAATTAGAAGTGGTGATGAGGCACTTGCCAAAAAGGTGTTCGCAATAGAGGATAACATGATTCATGTATTTAATGATGCCTTTCCAAACGAATATAACCTAGATACTGGTGAGAATGATACTCATGGTCTTTTCTATACAAATAAGATCTATAGTAAATACATTCTAAAATTTGAATATAAATGGGGAAGCCGTACAGCTAATAATTTTAACAGGTGGCAATATGATGCAGGCGTTTATTACCATGTCACAGACGATAAAATATGGCCCGTGGGTATCGAATATCAAATACGATATGACCATACAACCTACCGCAACCATACGGGCGATTTAATTAGACCTCAAGGGGCCGATTACGAGTGGTATGGAACGGAAGATGGAAAAACTTATTTGCATCCTAAACAAGGCGGGAAGCCCGAAGTAAAAAGAGATTGGCTTCATTTTGCCAAGCCAACCACCAATTTTAATGCCTTAAATAATGAGTGGAATCAATGTGAAATTATTGTAATGGGCAGCCAATATGCAATTCATAAATTAAATGGGGAGGTTGTAAATATGGCTTTTAATTTGAGTCCTGGAGAAGGTGTTTTGGGTTTTCAATCTGAAACAGCCGAAATATTTTATAGAAATATAAAAATTAAAGAGTTTGATGAGATACCACCTGCAGAAGTTTTTCTAAAGTAAAAACAAATTTAAAATAAGTGAGGTTTGTTAAATGGATGTCCATTTAGGGTTGAATCATTGAAAACTTATAAAAATGGAACGTAAAAAATTTATAAAAATTCTAGGTTTTGGTGCTCTAGGTATTACCGTCGCACCAATTGCTTTTGCTAAAAGTGCTTATAAAAACACTAATGAAGCCCTGTGTAAACTCACATGGAAAAAATTGTGTAGTACCATTGGGAAAACATATAAAACAGATGCTTTTAAATACGTGCACCCTCAAACGGGGAAGCCAAATGTGTTTATTTATGGAGACTCGATTTCCATTGCTTATTCGTCTGCGGTGAGAAAACTACTAGCTGGTAACGCTACGGTGATTCGTTTGTTCAAAAATGGAGGCTCTAGTAATGATTTCATATCTAATATGAACAAATTACAGGAAACCATGTTTCAACCTGGTTTAGAAGAAGGTTGGGATTTTAAATGGGATGTTATTCATTTTAATGTGGGATTACACGATTTAAAATATCTTAAAGGAAAGCATTTAGATAAAGATAATGGTAAGCAAGTATCTACAATTAGTCAATACAAAGAAAATTTAGAAGGTATTTGTACCTATTTAAAAACACAATTTCCTAAAGCAAAATTAATTTTTGCTACCACAACGCCCGTTCCAGCAAATGCAAAAGGCCGATTTGGAGGCGATAGTGTCATTTATAATAAAGCCGCATTGGAAGTGCTATCCAAGCATCCAGAAATTATAATAAACGATTTATATACCTATACCAAACCGCATCTTGAAATGTGGGCGCAAGAACCTGGGAATGTTCATTATAAAGAATTAGGGTTTACGGCACAAGGAAAAGAGGTAGCTCGAGTAATATCTAAAAACTTATCACAGATTTAAAAAGTAAGCCCAATTATAACATTACAATTAAATATTTTTATCATAAAATGAAGACAACACAGCGTATTTTAATTATAGGATTGGTATTTATTTCGGGTATTATAAATGCAACCGACATAAAGATTAGTAGTTTAAATGAGTTGGCAAAATATGCATCGAAAAGCGGAAATGTAATAACGATGACTCCAGGTGTGTATCAATTAGCAAATTATTTAACGGTCGATTCTATGCGTGTACGTCATGAACGAAAGGAGTTTTCGTATATCGTTTTTAGTGGGAATAATAATGTATTCAAACTTGATGGTGTTGAAATTAAGGTAGATACTGAATTACGTACAGCATTAAACCCACCTATTCATAGTGACGAATTTTTAATAACAGGTGCCAATAATTCCTTCCACGGGCTTACCATAAGATGTGTTGGAGAGGGGACATCGCCAGGTGGCACAGTGCTTCAAGTAGCAGGTAAAGGTAATGTACTTAAAGATATTATAATTCATGTTGCAGGTGCTTTCCCTTATGGTTATGGAGATTTGTTTGGTAAAGGTAAGGCTGTCGAAACAGTCATTCCACATAAAAAACACAGTGGCCTATTAGTTACTGGAAGTGAAACAAAACTATACCGTTGTAAATTGTATAATCGCTCGTTTGGTCATTGTTTTTTTATACAGAAAAATCCTGAAAATGTGTATTTCGAAGATTGCTATGCAGAGGGCGTTATTCGCACTACGGACGAAATTCTTGCAGAAACCTCAGGTCCTGCATTCGATGTGAATTTCCGTACTTGGACTCAGAATCGTGAAGGAAAGTATATTGTTACTCCAGGCTATATGAAATCGTTATGCGAGGATGGTTTTCGTACGTATGGATCATCAAAAAACATTTATTTTAAAAATTGTACAGCTAAGAATACACGAGGTGGTTTTGAACTTCGTGCTCATGGTGTAAAACTTGAAAATTGTACAACCATTGGTACAGAACGTGCTTATTGGGTAGGAGATAACGCTATTGTGAAAAACTGTAAAGGTGATGCTAATTATGGACCACTTCTGTTTGTGGAAGGAAGTAATGTTGATGTCGATTTAGTTGTAGATCCAGCCGAATCAGACCGTGTAGTACATGCTTTGGTAACCGTTCAAGGTAAAGATAATACGGTTGTATTAAGATCTCCTAAAGGTGAAAAAAGAAAACAAAACCTACCCATATTAATTGGTTATACACACCCCATGCACGGTGAGTCTATGTCTCCTTATGATGAAGGAGAAACTAGAAATTTGAAAATCAAGAATGAAACAGCTATGCCTATAAAAATTGGAGGAAAAGTAAGTGATTGTACCATTGAAACGAATGGAGAAGTGATAGAAAATAAAGGTGAAAGCATTAAAATAATTAAAATAAAATAGGTCTTAATTTGTGGATATCTGTTTTTGTTTTTAAAAAAGGATGATAGACGCTTTTATAATGAGTTATAATTTATAAAGAACGCATCATGATTTACAAAGAATTTAATTTGTATTTACAAACTTGCGTATTCATCAATTTAAAAGGTTGCATTGATTTGTTACTATTAAATTAAGACTGAAGATATATGAGAAATCCACGGAAAATATCCGTTTTACTATTAAGTGGTGTTTTATTTTTCACCATAGCTTGTTCTGTGAAAAAGAACCAGACCTTAGTGGAAACAAAGGCAGCTTTATCGAAAGAGGAGCGCATGAAGTGGTGGGAAGAAGCCCGTTTTGGAATGTTCATTCATTGGGGTATTTATTCCGTTCCTGCCGGATTTTATAAAGGCGAAGCGCAAACAAATAGTGCAGAGTGGATTATGAATAAAGGCAAGATTCCCATAGCTGAATATGAGAAGTTTGCAGATGAATTTAACCCAACTAAATTTGATGCTAATGAATTTGTGGCTTTAGCTAAAGAAGCTGGCATGAAATACATGGTAATAACAGCAAAGCACCACGATGGGTTTTCTATGTTCGATTCTAAAGCAACAGACTATAATGTTGTAGATGCGACACCTTTTAAGCGCGATGTATTAAAAGAATTGGCGAAAGCTTGTAAAGAACAAGATATTAAATTCGGTTTTTATTATTCACAAGCTCAAGATTGGCACCACCCTGGCGGTATGGGAAATACCTGGGATGATAGTTTAAAACGCATGAGTAGTGACGACTATGTATACGAAAAAGCACTACCAGAAGTAGAGCAGTTATTAACCGAGTACGGCCCTATCTCTATTTTTTGGTGGGATACGCCAAGAAAAATGACCAAGGAAGTAGTAGATAGTTTATATCACATAACTAGTGCCTTACAGCCTGGAATTATTACAAATGATAGGTTGGGTGAAGATTATCCCGGAGATCATAAAACATTTGAAAGAAAGTTGCCTAGTGAAAAACCTGAGGATACATATTGGGAAATTTGCCAACCTATAAGCGGAAGTTGGGGGTATAGAAGTGATGATGATAATTTTAAATCTGTGGAAACCTTAATTCATAATTTAATAGATGCCAGTAGTAAAGGCGGTAATTATCTTCTAAATGTGAGCCCTACGCACGAAGGAACTCTAAGAACAGAAGCTACAACGCGATTAAAAACAGTTGGTGCTTGGATGAAAAAGAATAACGAATCAATTTATAAAACGCAGGCAAGTCCGTGTGAAGAAGCTTCTGATT
Source organism: Mariniflexile sp. AS56 (assembly GCF_030552475.1). Taxonomy (GTDB): domain Bacteria; phylum Bacteroidota; class Bacteroidia; order Flavobacteriales; family Flavobacteriaceae; genus Mariniflexile. The sequence continues at coordinate 246,728 of NZ_JAUPED010000003.1, forward strand.
GGGGTAAAATAACCATGAAACAAGATGGCGATGATACCACTCTATATCTACATGTCTACCATTGGAATGATGGCGCGAAACTTCCTGTGAAATTAAAGAACGAAGTGGTTTCTAGTTATTTATTAACCGATGCAACTCGCGTATTCAAAACGAACACTTCAGAAGATGGTATTAGTGTTATTATTTCAGGGGAAGCGCCAGATTCAATCGCTTCAGTAGTTGTTTTAAAAATAAAAGGAACACCCAATGCGATTCCTAGAAAACCGATTGGTCAAGACAAAAAAGGAAATATTGATTTGGTTGCCAAACGCGCTCAATTTCAAAATCTTCAAGGCCCTGGTGCCGAGTATAATCAATCGAAAGATCATATTGACCATTGGACCAGCGATCAAGCACGTGTGTATTGGAAGTTTACCGTAGAAAAACCGGGTACCTTTACTGTAGAGATAGAGGTTGCTAACCAAAAGGCATCTGAACTTTCTGTATCACTTCATGGAGAAACTAAACATATTAAAATTCCAGCATCTGGTAGTTATAATAGCTTTCAACCACTTCAATTAGGTACTTTCCATATTGATAAACCGGGGGCTTATGAATTATCACTCATGCCAGTTTCAGAAGGATGGAATCCTATGAATATAAAATCTATCAATCTTATTTCAAAATAAATATAAATTCAAATAAATGAAGCTTTTTAAAATTATCCCATTAGTCTTAGTCGTGCTTATTGTAAGCTGTAAAAATGCTGAAAGTAAACCAAAAGAAAAAAAACGTCCTAATTTCTTATTCGTTTTGGCCGATGATCAATCTCCTTTTGATTTAAAAGTGTACAATCCTAATTCGATATTAGATACACCTAATTTAGATAAGTTAGCAAAAGAAGGTGTGGTATTTGAGAGTGCACGACATATGGGGTCTATGAACGGCGCTGTATGTACACCATCTAGGCACATGATTATGACGGGGCGTACCTTATGGAACTTACCACCAAGTGCAGAATTTCAACAACAAACCGACCCGCACCCTATTGATGACCAAACCATAGGTGCTATTTTCAATAGAGCTGGTTATAAAACCATGAGAACCTGTAAAAAAGGAAATTCATACCCTGGTGCAAACAAACAGTTTACTGTGGTACACGATGCTACAAAACGTGGTGGTACAGAAGAAACAGGGAGTGCATGGCATGCTAAACAAGTGTTGAACTATTTAGGAGACAGAGAACAAACCCAAGAAAAAGATCCGTTTTTTATTTATTTAGGGTTTTCGCATCCACATGATACCCGAAATGGAACTCCAGAATTGCTAGAAAAATATGGTGCAGTAAACCATAAAGATCAAAATAGTGTTCCTGCATTAAACGAAAAACAACCGCAACTTCCAGAAAATTATTTATCGGAACATCCGTTTTTTCATGGGCATCCTGAGTTAAGAGACGAGGAGCGTGTAAGTGGTGTTTGGAAAAATAGAGATGAGAATACCGTAAGAAACGAAATTGGTCGTGAGTTTGCCTGTTCAGAAAACATCGATACTCAGCTGGGTAAAGTGCTTAAAAAATTAGAAGCCATGGGTGAATTAGATAATACTTATATTATTTATACTTCAGATCATGGAATGTCTATTGGGCGTCACGGTCTTATGGGGAAACAAAATTTATACGAACATACCTGGCGTGTGCCTTTTATTGTAAAAGGCCCTGGTATAGATGCTAATAAGAAGAAAAACGGTAATGTTTATTTGTTGGACGTGCTTCCTTCGGTATTAGATTTAGCCGGTATTGCTATCCCAGAAACGGTTCAAGGAAAAAGTTTTGTACCTGTTTTAGAAGGAAAACAAAACGATGTGAGAGATGTAATGTATGGTGTGTATGCAGGCGGAACGAAACCAGGTATGCGTACTGTTAAAAAAGGCGATTGGAAATTAATTAAGTATGACGTGATGGACGGAACTGTAAGAGAAACACAATTGTTTAACCTTGCGAAAAACCCACATGAGTATTTACCAGAGCACCAAAAAACGGGTGACATGGAAACTAATTTGGCCAATAACCCAAAGTATGCCAATAAGTTAGCTGAAATGGAAGCATTATTGTTAGAGCAAATGGTGGCTAATAACGATCCGTACAGACTTTGGAATCAAACGAAATAAAAACGTGTAGCAACAGGTGTTGAATCTGCGAAAGCTAGAAGCCAAATTTGAAATGAAATGATCAAGGTAATTAGTACTGTTTTTGTTTTACTAAGTGTTATAGTGTCTGGTTATTGTCAGGCAGAAAAACAACCGCAGCTTGAGATTTCTAACGGCCTGCTTAGAGCGAATCTGTATCTGCCAGATTATGAAACTGGCTACTATAAGGGTACAAGGTTCGACTGGTCTGGCATTATTTCTAGTTTGGAATATAAAGGACATTCGTATTTTGATCAATGGTTTGATACTGGTAATCCACCACCTTTTGCAACCATCATGGGGCCCGTGGAAGCTTATGCGCCTTTAAATTATGATACAGCTGAAGTTGGAGGTGATTTTGTTAAAATTGGAATTGGAGCATTAAGAAAGGAATCGAATGAGCCTTATAGTGATTTCAAAACGTATACCATTGTTGATAAAGGCATACGAACTCTAAAAACGAAAGCGAATGAGGTTCAGTTTGTGCATGTTTTAAATACGGAAACGTATTCATATGAATACACAAAGACCATTCAGTTTGTAGAGAACGAATCGAAAATGGTGATTTCTCATAGTTTAAAAAATACAGGGGAACAGGCGATTAAAACCTTTGGATTCAATCATAATTTTTTTGTTATTGATAATCAGCCCATCGGGAAGGCTTTTGAATTAAGCTTTCCTGTGGAAGTTTCAGGAACTGGAAGAGGTATGGGGGATAGTTTCGAAATACAAGGAAAAAAGATAATTTTCACAAGAGATCTCGTAGGCGATGAGTCTATAGCTTGTAAACACTTGGAAGGATTGAATAATAGTATTGAGAATTTTGACATCAGACTTGACAACACCCAAACCGGGGCTGGTGTTAAAATAACAGGAGATCAACCACTTTCTAGGTTAAGACTTTGGGGCACAACAGCAACCTTGTGTCCCGAGACATATATTGATATACATGTGGCTCCAGGAGATACATTCCATTGGAATTATTTTTATGAGTTTTATGAAATGCCTACATCTAATTAGAAGTAGCAGAATCAAAATCATAGGAAAGTAAAAAGAAGTTTGTTTACAACTAGTCTAATGTGCTTTTAAAATGTGAAAAAATTTAAAGATGGATACTGAATATCAGTATTCATCTTTTTTTTAGGATGATTTTATTGTAGTAATTCACCTTTAGTCTTGTTTTTTATGAGTAATGTCTATGTGTTTTTTTAGCAATAAGAACTATAAATTATAACTAAAGAACTATAAATTATAACTTTTTTTAAAGCTATTTATTAATATTACAATGAAGTAATTAATGTCTTTTGAAATAGATAGTATGTTACTCATGCCACCTAAAATCTTTTTATTTAACCTGTTTTTAATTTAAATTAATTTATTTATTATGAAGAACAACTACTTTTTTAAACGCGCATTATTTTTTATGTGTTTCACTTTTTTATCGCATTCTATTTGGGCTTTAGATGAAACGGTTTTACCCGGAGGTAACATTCAAACAGCGATAAATAATGTGGCTGCTAGTGGAGGCGGTATTGTTACACTTGCTGCGGGAACGCATAACATAACGGTACCAGTTAGAATGAAGAGTAATGTCACACTTCAAGGAGAAGGTAATTGGGCAAGTTTGCTTAAAACCACTGTAAATATGAAAATGATTATTCATGATGCAGAAGGATTGGTAAACTTAGTTATTCAAAACCTTGCTATTGAAGGAACAAATGCTTCCAATGGAGGCGGTATAGAAATTACATCTGGTGATGATTTTCCACATGATAACGTACAAATTTTAAACGTTCATTGTTATAAGACAGGTTGGGGAGTTCATATTAAAGGGACGAAAAATTTGTTAGTTAAAGATTGTTTGTTTGAAGAAAACGGTACCGTTGGGCAGGAAGGTTTTGCTCATAATATGTACTTGCGAAGAGTTTATGGTGCAGAGGTGAGAGATAGCAAATTTTTAAATTCTATTTCTGCAAATGGTATTAATATCTCTTATAGTTCAAATATTAATGTCTACAATTGTGAAATGACTGGTAATTATTTTAGAGGGGTTCGGGCTGCGAATACCGATGGTTATTTGGTACATGATTGTATTGTTAAAAATAACGGAAACGTAGGTATTCTTGCTAATTCTGAAGGGGTTCCAACAACGAATATCGATATTAGAAGAAATTGTGTTTCAGGTAATACCTTGGAAGGTATAAGTGGTGTTAACGGTGTAACCGGCATAGTAACAGATAATAATTCTTATGGTAATAGTGGTGATTACAGCTTGCCAGGAGGTGTTACACAATCAGGAAATATTACCGATTCAAGTATAAATTGTACCTATGCTACAGGTTTAACAAGGGTGTTGCTTAGTGCGACTCCTGGATTAAATACGGTAGATCTTAGTTGGGTGCTTGAAAATATAACTGCAACTAGGCAAGATGTTTTTAGAGATACAGATTCAAACCCTAGTGGCCGAACGCAAATAGCTAGTAATGTAAGCGGAACGACTTATACCGATAATTCAGCTGTAGGTGGAACATCATACTGGTATTGGATTAAAGCTACCGATGTGTCTACAACTACCACAAACTCCAATGCAGCCAGTGCAAACCCAAGCAGTGGGGCAGCGAGTGTTACCCTTACAGCAACTGCAGGAAATGGGTTGGTGACTCTAAATTGGGATATCCAAAATATTACGGTGCAAAATATAGGTCTTTTTAGAGATACAGATGATAATGCAAGTGGCCGTCAGTTAGTGAAAAATGGATTAACGGGAACCAGTTATACCGATAATTCAGCGGTAAACGGAACCGAATATTGGTACTGGTTAAAGGTAACCGATGATACGTCTACAAATTTCAACAGTGATCCTGGAGCTTATGCAAAGCCAAGTGCATCCTTATCTGTTAAAAAGAAATCAAAAAACATGAAGTTAAGTGCGTTTCCTAATCCTGCTTCAAATAGAGTAACCATTCAAATCCCGTCTTCAGAGTTTAATGAATACACCATCTTTGATGTAAGTGGACGCGTTAATAAAAAAGGCGTTATTTCTGCAGGTATAGCAGAATTGGATATTGATGTAAGCAACCTTTCAAAAGGCATGTATATGATAGCTGTAAAAGGGAATCAAAATACTTCAATCTTGAAATTGGTAAAGAATTAAGAAGGGTGTGACTCTCATTTGGAAACAAATTGGAGTACAAAAATTTTAAAAAAGACAGCTATAAGAATATTCTTGTAGCTGTCTTTTTTCTTACAAATAGGGTGTTTAAGACAACTCATTAGCTATAAAAGAACTATAATTTAAAAACAAAGAACTATAATTTATAAGTATTGTCTTTTTTGGTTATTAATATTACATGTTAGAGAATGTTACTTCGGAAAACTATAAAAATTAGTCACTCGAAAATCGTTCTGAAAGAAAAATGATTGATAAATTAAAGTAAACAAGCATATGAAAAAAAACACTACTCAAAAGGAATTAAACTTAACCATTTTAAAAAAGCAAATAGTGAGCCTAATCGCTTTTTTGTTTTTTATGGTAGGTGCGGTTCAAGCGCAATTTGTACATCCAGGAATTACTCATAAAAAATCAGACTTAGACCGTATGAAATATATGGTGGAAGCTCAAATAGATCCGTGGTACACCTCGTATCTAAATATGGAAAATGATTCAAAATCGAGTTTTAGTTATGAAGTGCAGGGAAATGCGAGTTTTACCGAATTAGGTAGAGATTCAGGTGTTAATTACGGTGCTTGGAATAGTGATATTAGAGCGGCCTACTATAACGCCATAAGATGGTATGTTACAGGGAATGATTTGCATGCTAAAAAAGCGATTGAAATATTTAAAGCATGGTCTAACCTTACGTCGGTTACTAGTGGTGGTACCGATTCTTTAAGTGGAGGTGTTGGCTATATCATGATTGAAGCTGCAGAAATTATTAAAAGCACGTATTCGGGGTGGTTACCTGCCGATTTGCAAGCTTTTAAAGATATGTTAGTATATCCAGGTTATTCTACAACATCAGCTCCAACAGGCAATGCTACTTTCTATTGGAAATCTTACCAAGGAGACCCTGTACGTCATGGAAATCAAGGTTTGTCAGGATTTCGTACCGTTATGGCTATGGGAATATTTTTAGATAACGATACCATGTACAAACGTGCACTTAGGTATATACAAGGTGATCTAAATCTTCATACAGGAGATTTGCCTTATCCTGCAGGTCCAAACACAAGCAGCGCAAGCCCTACAGCTGTTGGAGACTATGCCGATACTTATGGGATTACTAGAGGTTATACCGAAGCCAATTATGGGTATAATGAATTAATGACCAATTATATATATGAAAATGGACAATGTCAAGAAAGTTCAAGAGATCAACAACATACTGCATTTGGAATAGGCTTGCTTACATCCATGGCTGAAATGGCATGGAATCAGGGTGAAAACCTGTATGCAATTGCTAATGATAGATTGTTGTTAGGTTTAGAATACAATATGAGATACAATGTATCTTTCGTTCAATCCTATCCAGATCAAACAACGCCGTGGGAGCCAACAGTTGCTTCCAATGAATTTGTTGAAGGTTTTGATAGAACGGGACGTTGGTATTCCAAAGCCGTTAGTCCGGTAGGAAGAGGTGATTTTTCTGGAGTTAGAAATGTGTTTGAAATGCCAGTGGCACACTTTGTTGGTAGAGGTTTTAAAACGGAAACAGAAGTTAAGTGGACACAACGTGCACGTGATAAAGCGATAGAAATAGGAGGTTATGAAAAGGCAGGATGGAGTAATGATGCGATAGGTTGGGGCGGACTTACAGCTCGTAGACCCGCATTTTGTTATGGCGACCCTATTAGTGGTTTCGATTCAAACAGTTTGCCTATATATGCTATGAATGTAGTACCAAATGTTATTGAAGCTGAAAATTTTGATTATGATCCCATTAATGCAGGTGAAGGTCGTATATACCACGATTTAACTTCAAGTAACACGGGAGGTGCATACAGAACCATGGATAATGTGGATTTGGAAGTAACAACTGGTGGTTTTAATCTAACTTCCATAGAATCGGGTGAGTGGCTAACCTACACGGTTGCGGTTCCTGAAACGGCAGTGTATAATATCAGCATAAAATACGCAGCTTCTCAAGCAGGCGGTACGATTAAATTTAGTGCGGAAGGCGAAGATAAAACCACAGATTTAGCTGTTCCGTTTGGAACTCCTAACTCGACAGGAGATACAGATTGGAAAGACTACGTTATTTCAAGTGATGTGATTTTAAATAAAGGTGTGCAAAGTTTGAAATTAACTTTTGGAGGAGTTTCAGGAGCATTCAAACTTGATAATTTTACGTTTGTACAGACTGGTATAGTTAAACAAGACCAAAGCATTAAGTTTTTTACAATTCCTGTTAAATTAGTAAGTAGCCCAGATTTTGATCCTGAAGCAACAGCAAGTTCTGGTTTACCTGTAAGTTATTCAAGTTCAGACACCTCAGTAGCAACCATTGTTAGTGGAAAAGTACATATTGTTGGTACAGGAACTACGACAATAACGGCTATGCAAGCTGGTGATGCTTATTATAATGCAGCTCCTAATGCAACCCAAGAATTACGAGTTGTGAGTGCTGTTACAGGAACTAGTACTTTAAGCGTAATTGCCGATTCTTATGTAAGGGATGCGGGAAATGCTGGTAATAATTATGGTTCTGATGGTGTAATAGTAACAGTGGCATCAGGGCGTTACGGATATTTAAAGTTTGATTTAAGTTCTGTTCCTGGCCCTATAATGTCTGCCAAACTAAGAATATATCAAAGAACAGGTTTTAGATTTTTACGTAGTATTTATGATGTAGCTGATGATAACTGGACGGAAACAGAAATAAAATATAACAACAAACCATCATTTGAAAATGAACGAGCTCGTATTACAACCAATCCAGCTTGGAATGAATGGGATATTTCTTCATACACCGCTCAAGAATATAATAATGATAAAATAATGAGCGTAGTCGTTAAAGACCCAGAAGATCCAACGGCTAGTGAGAAAGGTATTGATTTCTATTCTAAAGAATTTGTAGATTCCAACACTTTTGTTACATATATACCAGAATTAGTTATTGAATATTCTAGTGCGCCATTAAGTGTTGCTTCCGAAGCTGTTAAAATAAAAATGTATCCCAACCCTGTTCAAAACGATCTTTATATTTCATTGGATTCTGCCAACTTAAATCTAAAGGATGCCGAAATAAATTTATATACTTTAAATGGTCAAAAAGTGATGCACACAAAGTTAGATGCCAATGAAGTGAAATTAGATGTGTCTAAACTAAGCAGAGGTGTTTATGTTTTAACAATCAACGATTCTAATAAAAGTATTACTAGAAAAATAGTGAAGTTGTGATTTTTGTGAAATGGTTATTAGCTCGATGTTTATAAATCATTCCTGATTATATAATGAAGATAAAAGTTCTACTTAATTAAATTTTGTAGAACTTTTTTTTTGCAAACTAAAGTAGGGGGAAACATGTTAAAATGATTTATAAGTTATAGCCAAAGCACTATAGTTTATATTCTTTTTGTAATCTGATTTGTAATATTGATAGCATGGTAAGTCTTTTATTAAAAAATGATTTTCATTTATAAAATGCACCAACAACTAAAACTAAACTAAAGCATGAAAAAAACTACTTGTTTGTCTTTTACATTTTCAATTTTTAAAACGAAATCCCTTAGCTTTATTTTCTTCTTGATACTTGTTTCGGGTTTCACAAACGTAAATGCGCAACTTGTGCATCCGGGAATATCCCACAAACTGTCCGATCTTGATAGGATGAAATATATGGTAGAGGCAGGCATAGAGCCGTATGCTACATCTTTTACGAATCTAAAAAACCATTCTAGAGCCCAATATACATATCCTGTTAATGTAGTGAACCAAGATCCATCATATGTAACAGAGTACTCGGAAGCCAGTGATGCATGGTTTATCAATGACGGTACAGCGGCCTATTACAATGCCTTAATGTGGTATATTACTGGTGATTCAAGACATGCAGAAAAAGCTATAGAGATTTTCAATACATGGAAGGGGCTTAAAAGAAATTCAATGAGCGTACCCTTAAGTTCAGGACGTATTTGGAGAATCATTGAGGCGGCTGAAATTATAGAACACACTTATAATGGTTGGGCAGCACCGGATGTTCAGGCATTTAAAGACATGCTTGTTTATCCAGGCTATTCGGCCACTACCGAGCCTACAGCAGCACTAAACAGTGGAGACATTACTTTTTATTGGAGAGTATATCAAGGAGATCCTGCTAGACATGGAAACCAAGGCTTATTTTGTATGAGAACCATGATGGCTATGGCAATATTTTTAGATAATGACATTATGTATGATAGAGCTTTACGCTACTTACAAGGATATTCACATCGAACAGGTGATTTGGCTTATCCTTCTGGTCCGTCAATTAATGAAACAACGAACATATCAGGCTGTGATTATTTTGAAGAATATAAACGAACTGGGTCTGGTACGTCCATTCCTGATTATGGCTACAACGAGGTTGTGAGCAACTATATTTATGAAAACGGCCAGTGCCAAGAATCATCTAGAGATCAAGCTCATGGTTTAGCAGGAGTTTCAACTATAGCTGTCATGGCAGAAATGGCATGGAATCAAGGAGACGATTTGTATGGTCATTTAAATAACAGACCGCTTTTAGGCTTGGAGTTTTATTACCGTTATAACCTGAGTTATGATAATGTGTATCCAGACCAATCAACTCCATGGGAACCCACAGTGGCTTCGGGTGAGTTTATAGAGCGTACCGATCGTTCTGGCCGTTGGAAATCCTTAAAAGTCAACCCTTATTTGGTTTGTAGTACGGGGGAAGATTTTAGAGAACGTGGAAAGCATAGCCTACAGCCCGTTTATGAAATGAACCTTGGTCATTATAAAGATCGTCTGGGACTTCCTAGTGATGATTATAAATGGCTACAAAGAGGCTTCGACTACTTAACCGCACAATCGGGCGTTGAAGGCGAAGGAACCGTAACGGATCATCCTGGGTATGGCGGGTTGAAATTTCGTAGGGTTAGTCCAGGAGATCCAATAAGTGGATTTGATGGAAATGGGCTTCCTATGTATAAAATGAATGAACTTCCAATGGTTATTGAAGCAGAAAACTATGATTTTTTTGTTCTAAACGGAGAAGGTCGGGTATATAGCGACAATGCAACAGGTAATTCTGGGAATGCGTATAGATTAGATGAAAATGTTGATATTGAAGTTTCCTCTGAAGGGGGCTATAACTTAACGGATATAGAGAATGGAGAGTGGCTTACTTATACCATAAACGTTCCTTCAAATGGAACTTATGATATAAATATTAGGTATGCATCTGCGAATGCTAACGGAAAAATTAAATTTAATTTTGGAGGAGAGGATGTTACTCTGGATGTAACCGTTCCTTTTGGTGGGCCTAATTCCACAGGTTTAACAGATTGGCAAAATTTTAAGGTAGGGAACGTTGTGACGCTAAAAAAAGGTGTTCAAGCTGTAAAGATTTTATTTAATGGTACAAGTGATGCCTTTAAATTAAATAGCTTCACGGTTTCTTTAGTAGAGGTAGAACCGGAACCCATAAATTTAGCGATAACCCATGGAACGGCAACACAATCAACCGATAGACCTAGTGATGGTTTTGCGCCAAATGCCATAGACGGCAATACAAACGGTGTTTGGAATAATGGATCAGTAAGTCATACAGGAGGTAATGCAACTTCGGATCCTGCACCCTGGTGGAAAGTAGATTTAGGTAATAATTATAAAATTGAAACTATTAATGTTTTCAACCGTACAGATTGTTGTTCAGATAGATTAAATAATTTTACTGTAGAGGTTTTAGATGCTAATGGTAGTGTGACTTTTAGTCAGTTTTATGCAACAGTACCGAGTAATGCATTTACCGTTAACACAGGAAATGTTATTGGTAGAACAGTAAGAATATCAAAGACTTCTTCTACAGCACTTACTTTGGCTGAAGTAGAAGTTTATGGAGTAGATGCTGTTGTGTTATCAAGTGTAAAGTATGAGTTGGATCAAGTGAAAATACATCCTAACCCGGTTCAAAATGAAATTAATATCTCATTAATTTCAGCAAACATAAATATAAAGGAGGCCAAAATAACCATGTATTCTTTAAATGGTCAAATAGTGATGCAAACAAAGCTTGGCTCCAATCAAGTAAAACTAGATGTGTCTAAACTAAGTAGGGGTGTTTATGTTTTAACAATCAGCGATTCAACTAAAAATATTACAAGGAAAATAGTCAAATTATAATGCTAAATAAGAAAAGGTAGCTGAGGCAATATTTTCTAAAGAGTTAAAAATTAAATATTTTCAAAAAAAACATACATTATGATAACAGTTAATAAAACGAGACTTGTTTTTATACTTGTCTTACTTCTATGTTTAACGAATTCTTATGCGCAATTAACCCATCCAGGAGGTTGGTTAATGGCAGACGATTTAGCGCTTATTAGAACCAAAGTCGCAGCACAAGAAGAGCCTTGGTATGGTGCTTGGCTTGAATTAGAAAATGACAATATAGATGAGACTTATACAGCAACAGTAACGCCTACCATTACAAATAGTACTGCTATTCAAAAACAAGGACATGCAGCTTATATTTTGGCTTTAAAATGGGTGGCATCGGGTGATCAAGCTTATGCAGCTGCCGGAATTAATATTATAAACGCTTGGGCTAGCACCGTTACTTCATTCGAAACTGATAATTCTCCACTTAGAGAAGGGATTGGTTCAAACAAAATGGCCAATGCAGCAGAAATTCTTGCGCAAGGGTTTAATGGAGACGCTGGTTGGTCTGCTACTAAAATTAAGGAGGCGCAAGATTGGTTCCAAAACGTGATTTACCCAATTACCAGTACAGGGCCAAGTCGCTCCATGAACTGGGGCACCTCTTGTTTAGCAGGTAATATGTCCATGGCTATTTTTTGTGATAACATGACTATGTTTAATGAAGCCGTTGATGCTTATAAATTTGGTTTTACGAATACCAATGATGGATGTGCTGGAGTTACGCAATATATTATAAATGAAGATGGTCAATGTTTTGAGAGTGAGCGAGATCAAGGGCATACTCAAGGTGGTATTGCGCATTTAGTAGAACCAGCTTTTATTGCATGGAATCAAGGTGTCGATTTGGTAAGTTATTCAAACGATAGGCTCGTTGCAGGAATGGAATACACTGCTAAATACAATCTTTTCAATGATGTTTCTTGGACAAACAATGTGCCTAATCCATGTAATCAATCATTTGGCTGGATGAATAATGGTTTTATTAGTGCAGATGATCGTGGTGATTTTTCACCTATTTACGTCATGGCATCTACATTGTTTACACGTGCAGGTAAGTCGCACCCATACACAAATGAAGTGATAACACACGAGAATTACGCACAGCCAGAATTTTATAACGACGATCATCCAGGGGCGGGAACATTGTGTTTTACTGTAGATGAAAACCCAGGGGATCCTATAAGTGGATTTGATACAAATGGTTTACCAGTGTATAATATGAATGTATTACCAATGACTATAGAAGCAGAGAATTTCGATTATTTGGTTTCAAATGGTCAAGGTAAAACATACAGTGATCTTACAAGTTCTAATGAAGGTGGTCAATATCGTACTGATGAACATGTGGATATTGAATCTTTAACCGGAGGCAACTATAACATTACAAGTATTAAAAATGGAGAATGGTTATTATATACCGTTAATGTGTCAGCAAATGGGATATATGATATAGATATAAATTATGCTGCAGCTAATAGTAATGGAACTATAAAGTTTAATTTGGATGGAACAGATGTCACATCAAACGTATCGGTTCCTTTTGGTTCATCAAATTCTACAGGATTAACAGATTGGAAAAATTTTAAGGTTATAAGTAGTGTAAGGTTATCTAAAGGTATACACGTTTTAAAAGTTCTATTTAATGGCGAAGATGATGCTTTCAAGCTAAATAATTTTACAGTATCACTAGTGGAAGCAGACCCAGAAGAGACTGTTTTAATTCAGGCCGAAGATTATAGTGCCATGAATGGTGTAAGAACAGAAACCACTAGTGATGTAGGTGGAGGGTTAAATGTTGGTTATATAGACGCTGGAGATTGGATGGAGTATCATGTTGATATTGTTAATTCTGGTACTTTTATTTTGAATTACCGTGTAGCGAGTAGAAGTGGAGGCGGTTCTGTAGAATTTCTAGTTGATGGAGTTGCTAAAGGCACTACTGGTATTGCCTCAACAGGAGATTGGCAAGCGTTTACAACATTAAGTGCTTCAGTATCATTGGCATCAGGAAGCCATACCATTCGTTTGAATGTGCTTTCTGGAGGATGGAATATCAATTGGTTTCAATTAGTGTTTGATGAGGCAGATTCACTTTCTCAAGAGGCGTTTGATAAAAACAATGGTATACGTCTTTACCCAAACCCAGTATCCAATAATTTAACAGTACGTATACCAATTTCTGAATTTAGTGCATACACCATTTTTGATATGAGCGGACGTGTAAATAAACAAGGTGTTATTACAAGTGGTACGCAGAAGTTGAATATTGAGATAAGTGATTTTTCAAAAGGAATTTACTTAATAACATTAAAAGGCAATCAATTAACCAAAACCTTTAAGTTGGTGAAGGAATAAGCTTCTATTTCAAAAAAAGAACTATAATTTATAAGAAAAGAACTATAATTTATTTAATATTTTATTTTAAAAAACAACCTTGCGAAAGGTGTTTAATACAAATGTATTTTTTTTATAAGAATAATTAAACAATACTACTATAAGTAACTAAACAAGAGTTTTTAAATAAATAATTAACTAAAATCAATTTACAATGGAAATTAAAACTTTACTTTTTACAGCTGTTCTTTCAACAACAGCATTATTCTCTAATGTATTTGCGCAAAGTGTTGTTCTTCAGTCAGAAGCTAATAATGGACTAAATGGAGCAACGATAACACTTGAAGATAATGCTGCAAAAAATATAGGTTTCATAGCAAGTGGTGATTGGGCTAGGTATGATAATGTGGATTTAACAAATATTGCTGGTTTTTCTACTCATTTAGCTAGTAACAAAGTTGGGGATCATACGGTTACAATGCACTTAGATGATGGTGCAGGGGCACCAGGTGTTCAAATAGGTAGCGTTACGTCTAACGGAAAAACTGGAGGTTGGCAGACTTACTTGGAAACTGAAAATGGAGTATTTACTCAAACGGTAACAGGGGTTCAAACTGTGTATTTTGTGTTTACGTTTGGAGGCCAATTTAATATAGACTTTTTTACAATGAAAGACGCTGGGTCATTATCTGTTTCAGATAATATTAAAGAGGGTAAAATTGGTTATTACCCAAATCCAGCTAGTGATGCACTTACCATTGAAATGCCTGTGGGATATTACAGCCAATACACAATTTTAGATGTTAGCGGTAAAGTAATAAAAGAAGAAGCAATACAGTCTGGTTTAAGAGAAGTAAAGCTTAATGTAAGTGATTTATCTAGAGGAATGTACTTAATAAATTTAAAAGGAATTGAAAGTAAAACCTTTAAGTTTCTTAAAAAATAAGCTAATAAGCTAGGTAGGAAGACACTCCATATTAATAATACTTAAACGGAAGTTGCTTTAAGACTAAAAAATGAATTAAACAGTATCAAGAATATTCTTGGTGCTGTTTTTTTTTTTTTTGTTTATGAAGAGTCGTAGGGCTTTTATTATATGAAAATGAATTATAAGTTATAATGAAAGCATTATAGTTTATACATTTTATCTAGATATAACAATAATATTGTTAATACCATAAAAGCATTCTTTTTTGTTTTTATAGCATCATTCTCTTTGCTAGGAGAATCCAACAACCAACTAAACTAAATAAAGTATGATTAAAAAAAATACTCAAAACCATTCTCTAAATTCAATATTAAACAAAAAAGCATGCCGTGTTGTGTTCTTTTTGTTTTTAATGGTAGGTTCTGTTCATGCGCAATTTGTGCACCCAGGTTTATGGCATAAAAAGTCCGATTTAGACCGTATGAAGGCCATGGTGGATGCAGACGTTAATCCGTATATCTCATCATTTAACAGCCTAAAATCAGACGGGAAATCGAGTTTCAGTTATGTGGTTAGAAAGGATCCTAATGATCATACGCTTTCTAGAGAAAACCCAGCACATCAACGTAATCAGTATGAAGATGATGCTTTGGCTGCCTACCAAAATGCCCTAATGTGGTATATCACAGGCGATACTCGACATGCTGAAAAATCCATCGAAATTTTAAATGCTTGGAGCAAATTAGTTAATTTTTATGGCGGAGGTACCGAGCCGCTTTGTGCTGGTTTGTATGGTGCACCCTTAATAAATGCTGCGGAAATTATTAAAAGTACCTACACGGGATGGGCTGCTAGCGACATTCAAGCTTTTAAAGATATGTTGGTGTATCCTGGGTATTCGAATACGACGGTGCCTCAAACAGATATAGATAATGATAATGTTACGTTTTATTGGAGAACCTATATGGGAGATCCGGGTAGACATGGTAACCAAGGTTTATTAGCCTGGAGAACCGTTATGGCTATTGGCGTGTTTTTAGATAATGAAATTATTTATGAGCGTGCTTTAAGGCAAATAAAAGGCTTGCCGCATAGAACGGACGATCTTCCTTATCCTTCAGGACCTCCCATTGTAAGCAATACTCCTTCATCGACATCAAACGAATATTACGATGAATTTCAATTAAATGGTCGAGAAAATACCATTCCAGATTATGGTTATGACGACCAAATTCAGCATTATATTTATGATAATGGGCAGTGTCAAGAAAGTAGTAGAGACCAAATTCATTCTTCATTAGGGATAAGTACTATTGCCGAAATTATGGAGGTTGTTTGGAATCAGGGTGAGAACCTTTATGGTTTTTTAGACGATCGTGTTTTATTGGGGCTGGAGTTTACAACCAAATATAACCTTTCATATGCACAATCATACCCAGACCAAACTAGTGCATGGGAACCACCTGTTTTTTATCAATATGGAACAAGAACCGGTCGATGGAAATCATTAAAAATGAACCCTTGGGTTGGTGCTGATTTAACAAGAAATAGTAGAGGGGAAGAAGGCATTTTCAGGCCTGTTTATGAAATGGCCGCTGCACATTTCACTGTTAGAGAAGATAAATCAGATGATGCCTTATGGACACTACGCGCAAGAGAATATGCCATAGAACACAATGGCTATGAAAAAGGAACTGGTACCGATCTTCCGGGTTGGGGAGGTTTAAGTTTTAGACGTCCTGTTAATTGTGCTGGAGACCCCATAAGTGGTTTTATGGGTAACCTTCCAGATTATCAAATGAATGAATTGCCAACAACCATAGAGGCAGAAAATTACGATTTTTTCTCAGGAGCAGCAGAAGGCCGTACCTATCATGATGTGAGTACAGGGAATTCAGGAACTGAGTATCGTGCTAATGACGATGTAGATTTGGAAGTATGTTCAGAAGGTGGTTATAATATCACCAATATCGAGACGGGTGAGTGGTTAACCTACACCGTAAATGTACCCGCAAACGGAATTTATAATATGTCTATACGTTACGCGTCGGCGAATGCGAATGGAACCATCAAATTTAATTTAGGAGATGTCGATGTCACTTCAGATGTTGTGGTTCCTTTTGGAGGTGCCAACTCTACAGGTTTAACCGATTGGAAAGATTTACAAGTAGCATCAAACCTAAGGTTGTCAAAAGGTGTACAGGCTTTAAGGTTGGTGTTTAATGGAGCTTCGAATGCATTTAAGTTAAATAATTTTACGATATCACTTGTAGAAGCAGATCCAGATCCTATAAATTTAGCACCCGTTCATGGTATAGCTACGCAATCAACCACAGCTTATGGTGGTCTTCCTGAACGTGCCATCGATACCAATTCAAATGGTGTTTGGTCAGGTAATTCGGTAACCCATACAGAACATGGAACAACAGGGAGTAATACGCTTAAATGGTGGCAGGTAAATTTAGAGGCTAATTATAAAATAGAAACTATCAATATTTTTAATAGAACTGGTGGCACAAATTATAGTCAAGATTTAAACAATTTTACTGTTGAAGTTTTAAATACAAATGGTGTTGTAGTTTATTCCGAGTTTTTTGCATCCTATCCTAATCCTTCAATTACTATAAGTACTGCGGGTGTAATAGGTAGTATTGTGAAAATATCAAAAACTTCAGACAGAGGAATACAGCTAGCAGAAGTTGAGGTTTATGGTGTAGATGCTCAAGTGTTATCAACTATAAAACAAGAGTTAAACCAAGTTAAAATATTTCCCAATCCAGTAACCGATATTTTAACTATAAGCCATGGTATTGGCGCCGATGTGGAGATTTATAGTGTTTTAGGAAAATCAATGCTAAAAGTAAAGATCGAACACTCAAATCAAACGATAGATATGAATCATTTTAACAGCGGTATTTATTTTGTGAAAATGAATAAAAGTGGTGTTATGGAAACTAAAAAAATCATAAAAAAATAAGCTAAACCTATTCATATGAAAAATCGTAAAAAAACCTTTCGCTTAGTAAAAAGTATTTTTTACTCCGTGTTATTTATGTCTGGAGTTATAGCAACAGCTCAGTCTATTACAGTAAATTCAACCAATTACAAACAAACCATCGATATGATGGGGGGCGATATAGAACGTAATTCCATCGCTATTCAAAATGCAAAAAACAAGGCTGAAATTATCAATTGGGGTTTTGGTGATGTCAATTTTAATTACTGTAGGGTACAGTTTGATAAAAACCAAGAAATGGTTGAAGGCACTAAAAACTGGAATTTTTATACAAAGCAAGTCGCTACGATGCAGCAAATTAAAGCTGTAAACCCTAATATTAAGTTTTTTGCAACCATGCGAACCGATTATGACGGTTTTGGAAACGATAATAACATGCCAGATTGGATTGTTAACTATTCCACCAAAGCCGTAGAAATTGATAAATATGCCGTCTTTTTAGCCGATTATTTGGAGTTTATGGAAGGTCAAGGTGTGGCAATTCATACCATGTCTATTACCAAAGAATGGACCTCATTTGTAAACGCTAGAAGGTCAGATAATATAACCACGTCATTAAGGGCACAGTGTGTTGCAAGAAGTATTACCATGCCATTAATTTCTGAACAAGGGTTTTGGAGTATTTCTCAAGGAATAAGTTTTATAGATGATGTAGCAGCACGCGGTTCGCAAGGCCAGTACGATTCTTTTTGCAGTCATGATTATCAAAACGAAGGCGATACCAAATGGGCTACCATAATAGCAAAAGCCAATGCATTAGGCAAAAAACTTTATAACGACGAGTTTAGTACGGGATCTGGAGCGGCCACTTATGGTGTTGAACCAGCGATGTCTAAAGCCATTGGTGTTTATATAGACAAAGCCATTGCTTATGAAGCGGGCTTAAGTGGGGAGATTTTCTTTGAGATTTGGTCAAGAGGTATTGATAAAGAAACCCGCGCTATTTATTATCCAGCTAATGGTACAGGTAGACGTGTTAAAGGGTACTATATCATGAAACAATTTGCTAATAACATCTTAAATCATACCTATGTGACGTCTTCGGTAACTTCCGCATCCAATGTTTGGACTATCACGTTTAGAGAAAATAACAAAATGGTTTTATGGGTTATCAACAAAGGAAATGCCGATTATACCATGCCAATTAAAATGGATCAATCGACCATAACAAGTCAAGTAACGTCACATTATTGGACGAACAATACGCCTATTGAAGGTTCTACAACGTCTTATACGGCTTCGGGTAATACATTCATACCAACAGTAAAAGGCGAAAGTATGAATTGTTATGTTTTTAATGTAACAGAGGATGTCGTAGACACTTGTAACTTAACACCATCTACTTTATTTGAAGCAGAATGTTACGATACCATGTTAGGTGTAGAAACAGAAGCAAGTAGTGAAGGTACAGACCATGTGAGTGTTATTAATAATGGCGATTGGATTGCGTTTAATAATGTAGATTTTGGCACTGGTGCCAATCAATTTCGAGCACGAGTTGCAAGCAACACTACAGGAGGAACTATAGAACTTAGAACGGGAAGTGCAACAGGAGCCGTAATAGGTTCACTTACCGTGAGCAATACGGGCGGATGGCAAGATTATGTAACAGTGAGTTCTTCAATAAGTAAGCTTACAGGTGTTCAAGATGTGTATTTAGTATTTGTGGGAGGAACCGGAAGTCTTTTTAATTTGAACTGGTTTAAATTGGAGTCTACGCCACCTTCTGTGGCTTTAAATATTTTAACAGCAAATAGTTCGGTTGCTTTAAATTGGACTTTAGAAAATATAGCGTTAGGAAGTCAAAATATATACAGAAATGCCTATTTAAGTGAAGCGGGTAAAACATTAATTGCAGAGAATGTAAGTGGCAACAATTACACCGATACAACGGCAAACAACGGCGAAACGTATTATTATTTGGTAGAAGTTACAGATGCTTCATCTGCAATAATAAAATCTAATTTTATAAAAGCAACACCATCAATTCCCAATTTAGCTTTGGCTTCCCATGGTAGTATGGCGACACAATCATCAACTTATGCGGTCGCTAACGCATCATTAGCTATAGATGGTAATACCGATGGAAATTATAATAATGGCTCTGTAGCCCATACAAATAATGGCGATGGTGCTGCTAAATGGTGGCAGGTAGATTTACAAGCCGACTATAATATTGAAAATATTACTATTTTTAATAGAACAGGAAGCAATTACAGTGAAAGACTCATCGATTTTACGGTAGAAGTAATCGACTCTGAAGGTGCTATTACATTTACTCAGTTTTTTTCAACCTATCCAAACCCTTCCACATCCATAGAAACAGGAGGTGTTATAGGTAAAGTTGTGAAAATTTCTAAGGCAGATGGGCGTGATTTAACCATAGCAGAAGTTGAGGTGTATGGTGTAGATGCGATACTTTCTAATCAAAAGTTTCAAAAAAATAATGTAGAAGTTTATCCAAACCCTGTAGCTAATAATTTTACCATCACCAATAGTATAAATGCGGTTGTTGAAGTTTATAATGTTTTAGGTGAATTAATACTTAAAAGCAACATAGAGAGCAGTAAACAATCTATTGATATAAGTCGTTTGAACGAAGGACTTTACATTGTAAATATTAATAATAATGGCTACTTCATTAGTAAGAAAATTATTAAAAAGTAAATAATAGCTTAACGGGTATAGTTATGTTCTCAACTATAAGTAATTCGAACCCAATTTAAAATAAAGCTTGTAATTGTGTTATAGTCTGTGTTTGTTGACGGGGTTTTAATTGAAATTAACCTATAATTTATAGAGAATGCATGATAATTTATAATCTGCCTTATTCTAATTGGATAGCTTTACATTACAATCAAACTAAAAAAATTATGATAACAAAATTACTAGCTTCAATATGTAAAAAGGTGCTCAATACTTTATTGCGAAATTATTTTTTCTCTTTTGCCTTTTTTCTTTTAGCATGTTTAAGTGTCTCAGCTCAAACAGCAGTAACTGTTACAAGTGTAGCACAATTAGCTACAGTGGCGGCGCAATCAGATCAAATAGTTACCATGACCCCTGATCTTTATAAAATGACAGACTATCTTTACTCATCAGAGTTTATTGCTGCTAATACACCAGCCGATGAATTTGGCAGAAGAGCCATGATTCGTTTCAGTGGAAGCAACAATACATTCGATTTCACGGGTGTAACCATTAATGTAGATACCGCCTTATTAAATGATTTGGGTAACAATGTTATTGAATTTCACCTAACGGGTAATAATATCAATTTTAAAGGATTAACGGTTACGGATATAGGATATGAACCTACAAAAAGTGGCGGTCAGTCGTTCGTAGTATCTGGAGATGATACGGTTGTGGAAAATGTAACATTAAATATGAAAGGTTCTTCACCTTATGGCTACGGTGATTTACTTGGTAAAGGAGGTCCTAATTTAGTGCCAATGCGGAAACACAGTGGCTTGTTGGTAAATGGATTAAACATAACCATTAAAGGTTGTTCTATATATTCAGAATCATTTGGGCATTTGTTTTTTGTTCAAGGTGGTCGAAATGTGCTTTTTGAAGACTGTTATGCAGAAGCGGTTACTAGAACTACCGATGCCATGTTAGCAGAAACTTCAGGTCTTGCTTATGATTTGAATTTTGAAGCAGTATATAAAAATTATGAAGGAAATAGCGTTATTACCCCAGGTTATACAAAATCGTTAAGCGAAGTGGGTTTTCGTACGTATGGCGAAGGCGCAGGAAACACGACGGCAGGTGTAACACTTATAAATTGTACCGCTAGAAATGCACGTGTAGGTTTTGCTTTAGAAGTTGGTGGTCCCATTTTAATTCAAAATTGTGAAGCAACTGGTTGTGAAGCAGGTTATAATATTAATGAAGGAAAAATTGAAAACAGCCGAGGTGATGCCGTTAATGGACCTTTGTTATATTTAAGTGGTTCGGATACCGAAGTGGAATTGGAATTAATGCCAACCCTTCCTACAACGACCTTGCATGCTATTGCAACCATTTCGGGTACCAACCATAAGGTGACATTAACAAAATGGCAGGATAACAAAAGAACACAAGATCATAAAATTTTGGTGGGGGCTACGAGACCTTCTGGAACCAACCCGTTTTCACCTTTAGGATCGGAAACAACTTCAGGTATTACTCTAAATAATTGCACAGAAATGCCTGTAGAAGTCCTAGCAACCACAAGTGCGAGTACTATTAATACAACAGGTACAGTTACTAATAATGGCTCAGGAAATACAATTATCACTAATTCGTGCGTAGGTATAGAAAACCTAAATTTTGATGATGGCACGTATACGTACACTGTTTTAGGTACAAACCCTAATCAATGTAAGGTAACAGGATTTGTTTCTGGACAAGAAACAGCAAATGCTATAATACCAGGAGTTGCCAATAATGGTTCTGTACCGTTTAATGTCGTTGCCATTGGTGATTCGGCTTTTAATGCAAAAACTGTTATTACGTCAGTAACACTTCCTAGTTCAGTAACTTCAATTGGGAATGATGCATTTTCTCTTTGTACGAGTTTAGTAACTATAAATCTTATAAACATTGTAACCTATGGGTCTAATAGTTTCAGTGGTTGTTCAGAGCTAACCTTAGCACCATTAGATTTAACAAATGCAGTAAGTGCAGGCAATTATGCTTTTTTCAACTGTAGCAAAATCACTTCGGTAATTGTTCCAGGTGCTGTAACTTTTGGTGACGGCGTTTTAAGAAATACAGGAATTACTTCTTTTACTATTCCTAGTGAATGGACAGTTTTACCTGCTCAAATGATAAGAGATTGTAAATCAATCACCTCTATTAATATTCCAAGTACAGTAACAACCATGGGCGTTGCTGCTTTTAGAGGGTGTACAGGTATCACAGATATACAAGTAAATTGGACAACATCTGGTGCTATTCCTAGTGCTACCGTAAGTAATTTGTTTAATGGTTTAACATTAAGCGGTATAAATTTATTAGTACCAACAAATACAGCATCATTTTATGAGGCTGCAGCTGTTTGGACTGACTTTAATATTGGAGTAGGCACATTAAGTACCAACAAGCTAGAACAAGAACTAGGTTTTAGTTTTTACCCAAACCCAACAAGCGGTATTGTTTCTATAAAAAGCAAGCAACTTAACAATGCAAGCGTGGGTGTTTACGATTTAAACGGTAGAGAGTTATTAAACCAATCGATTAGTGGGGCATCTTCAGAAATTAATGTTTCAAACTTAGCTTCAGGTATCTATTTATTTAAAGTTCAAGTAGAAAATGGTGTATTTGTAAAACGTATTGTAAAGCAATAGTATCTCTATAAACAAAGTAATAATTTAAAAATCCGATTCGTAAGAATCGGATTTTTTTGTTCAAACAAGAAAGGTCATTCTTTTTCTGTTTTGAAAGAATTGTAGTATCACTTAATTGTTTTTACTTACAGATCTGTAAAATGAATTGGAAAAAGGGTCATCTTTTATAGGACCTGAACTATAAATTATACGATTTTTTCATGTGTTTCTTACTTTTGAAAGTAACCACTAATATTAATTAATCCAAAAATTTATTTATTATGAAAAAAACATTACAATTATTTGTTGCCTTATTGGTAACAGCAACAATGAGTGCACAAACTATAGGAGACCTTTTTACTGATGGTGATTATAGTTACAAAGTAACATCGGTTACGCCGAATGAAGTAGCAGTTACAGGAAGTTCCTTAACGGCTATAGAAATACCAGATACGGCAACAGATGTTGCAACCACAACAACTTACAATGTTACTTCAATTGGAGCATCCGCTTTTGAGAATTCAGCTGTCACTACTGTAGTACTATCAGCAAATGTTGTGAGATTAGAATTGAAAGCCTTTGGAAATTGTGGGTCTTTAACGAGTATAGAAGGTGCATCAAATGTAACTACTTTGGGCAATTACTGTTTTAATAACTGTTTAAGTCTTATAAAATTAGATTTACCGGCGCTTGTGAGCATAGGAACAGGTTCTGTTTACAATTCAGGTGATAAAGCTGGAGGAATTAGTAGTTTTAATGTTCCAAGTACTGTAAATGATATTAAAAATATATTCTTAGGAAGACTTAAAAACTTAACTGCAGTTCAAGTCAATTGGCAGGATCCTGCTACAGAAGTTACCGTAGACCCAACTCTTTTTTTTAGAGATATAGCTATTGGTACCGAGGGTACAGTAACTTTATATGTACCATCAGGAAAAAAATCAATTTATGAAACTACGGCACCATGGAATCTATTTCATGTAAATAATATTGTAGAAGGAACAATACCAACACCACCTGCAGATCCAGTTGGAACCTTATTTACTGTAGATGATATTGAGTATAGAGTAACAAGTGTTGATAACCTAGAGGTAGAAGTCGCATCTAGTACATTAGCGGCTATAACAGTGCCAGCAACGGTGACAAAATTAGATGGTGATGCTAATACGTACAGTGTTACTGCTATTGGTGCTGATGCTTTTTTAAATAATACAACCGTAACATCTGTAGTGCTTCCTACTTCAGTCGTTTTACTTAAAACAAATGCGTTTAGTGGGGCTGTGAATTTAGAATCAATAAACCTTGAGAATATAGTTACTGTTGAAACTCAAAATGTATTTTTCAACTGTCCAAAACTAACAACTGCAAACTTTGCCGCTGCTACATCAATTGGTAACTTCGCGTTTCATGGGTTTGGAGATAGTACACTTTCATCTGTCAGTATACCTAGTGCAGTAACTATTGGGAAATCGGCCTTTAGTACTGCTAAAATGTCTTCTATAAATATTCCAGGAACGGTTACTACTATAGAAGATTTAGCATTTAGAGATTGTACAAATTTAACAGGAATACAGGTAAACTGGACAACCGCTGGAACTATTCCAACTATTTTATCTACTGTATTTACAAATTTAACACCTGCTAATATAACCTTATACGTACCAGCAAGTACAAGTGCTTTGTATGCGTCAGCAGCAGTTTGGCAAGATTTTAATATCGTGCAAGGTACACTAAGCACCAACAAGCTAGAACAAGAATTAGGTTTCAGTTTTTACCCAAACCCAACAAACGGTCTTGTTTCAATAAAAAGCAAACAACTTAACAATGCTAGTGTGGGTGTTTATGATTTGAATGGAAGAGAATTATTGAATAGAAATATCAATGGAACCTCTTCAGAAATTAACATTTCAAACTTAGCTTCAGGTATCTATTTATTTAAAGTTCAAGTGGAAAATGGTTCATTTGTAAAACGTATTGTAAAGCAATAATATCCCTATAAATAAAAGTGACAATTTAAAAGTCCGGTTCGAAAGAATCGGACTTTTTTTTTACTAGAAATTTAACGGTTTTCTTTTAATTTTTGAAACCTTAGAAATAAAATAGGTTTGCCTTGTGTTTGGTGTAAATCATTTAAATGAATAGTGAAAGGGGGTATGTTTTATAATACTTGAACTATAGTTTATACGATTTTTTTTACTTGTTAGTTATTTTTGGAAGTAACAACTAACTATAAAACATATTTAATTAAATGAGAAAAAAAATACTATCCTTTATTATTCCAGTCCTTTTACTGACAATGGGTTATACCCAAGCGCAAACCGTTATAAGTTCGCTTGCCGAATTAAAAAGCCATTTAAATGATAGCGATGGTAATTTCGTTATGACTTCAGGTACTTATTATTTTAATACCGATAACTGTGGCCCAGGTAAGTTGTTTTCAGACCCTAGATTATTGTTATTTACTGGGAATAACTGTACCTTCGATTTTACAGGTGTAAAGTTTGAATATGAAACAGCTATTTTTACCCAATTTGGAAATATAGATATCATCGAGTTTTGGCCTGCAGGAAACAATAATGTCTACCTAAATTTAACCATGGAAGATATTGGTATGACTGTTCCTACCAAAGGAGCAGGTTCCATTCATCTTGATGGTGCCGATAATAGAATTGAAGGCTTTAAAACAACAACTAGGGGGTCTTTTCCTTATGGGTACGGAGATACATTTGGTAAAGGCGGCGGGTCTGTAATAAACCATAATAAACATGCGGGCATACTTGTTAGAGGAGATAGGAACCATTTAAAAAATTGCACTGTGATAATGCGAGCTTATGGGCACGGTATTTTTGTGCAAGGTTCTCATTATGCAAAAATTGAAGGTTGTTATGTGGAAGGCGAGCTAAGAACCGTTGGTGAGATGTTGCAAGAAGAAGGCACGGATTCTCCTGCCGATAATGAGAATTTTGAAACCGTATGGGGCTTTAATTTAAAAGATCATACAAGCGACTATACATTTAGTCTTCAGGAAGCAGGTATTAGAGCATACTCCACAGGTGTTATATTCGATTCGAATGGAAATTCTACAGGAGTTGATAGAGGGACTGAAAACACAACCGTTATTGATTGTACTATTGTTAAGATGCGTGTAGGGGTTAATACGGGTGCAGAAGGTGGTAATAATAAACGAATAGAAAATTGTACAGCACTGGCTTGTGAAGGCGGGTTCTGGCTTGGTAATGATGGCGATGTTATTAATTGTCGTGCAGATGCATCAGTAGGTCCAATATTGTCAGAAGATATTTCACGATCTAATGCTACCTATGAGGTGACTATTTTAGATAATTATATTCCGAAAATTGGAGATACACCCTATTTTTTTGCAGGTGGAACTAACCATAATATTACTATTCATGATGGTACCACTTATTATAATCCAGATATTAAAATTGTTTTGGGAGGCACAAGACCTGCAAATAGATTTTTAGCAGGGTCTGTAACACCGCCACCTACTAGAAATGCTGATAATATTACTTTTACGAATAACACTAAATATCCTGTTATTTTAGAAAATGCATCTGGGTGTACTATAAACTCTTGTGGCCCCGTAACTGGTAATGTGTCTGGTAATACTATAAATAACTTGACTACTTGTGATTATGATAGACCATGTGATAACAGAGCAGACAATCTTCAGGCAGAATGTTATGATACGATGTCTGGTGTCGGAATTCAAGAGATTTCTGGAGGGCATAATGAACGAGAGGTTTTTGGTATAAATGCAGGAGATTGGATTCGTTTTAATGATATCGACTTAACTAATATGGCTTCCATAGAAGTTATGGCATCTAGCACTAATAATGATGTGGCATTAGAGGTTAGAGTAGGAAGTGTAAGTGGGACTTTATTGGCCACCATTCCTATTTCCAATACAGCTAATTCATATCAAGCATTTTCAACAAGTTTAAATGAAACTGTTAGTGGCTTAGTTAATGTTTATTTTGTGGCTACCACTTCTAATGGGCAAACGGGTTGGCTATTTAGCCTAGATAAGTTAAATTTTGTTGCAACCCCTTGTGCTACTGCTTCGTATAACCCATACATGCCTATAAGTGCAGAAAATTTTTGTGATTCTTCAGGTGTTACTGTTGAGAGTCGCTCTGCTTTTAACCAAGTAGTGAGTAATATTGAAAATACAGACTATATAAAATTTTCAAATGTTGATTTTGGGGATAGCGATGTGTACAATGCTATTGAAATTTTAGCGTCTTCGAATACCGCAGGCGGAAATGTTGAAGTGAGAAGTGGTGCGGTTGACGGTGCGTTATTAGCAACCGTAGCAATTACAAACACAGGAGATTGGAATACGTATAACCTCTTTAAAAGTTATACCATTAGTGAAATAACAGGTGTACATGATATTTATTTAGTATTTACTGGCGATAGCGGCTTGCTATTAAATATAGATAATTTTTATTTTCATTATGATGGGTGTTTTGGAGTAGATTATGATGCTTACAGCCAGATAGATGCTTTAGCCTATTGCGAAATGTATGGGGTTGTACCTATAAATAATTCATATCTAGGTGGTATTAATGATAATGAGTGGATTCGTTATGGTAGTATGGACTTTACTTCGGTGGCACCACCACAAATTACTTTCAATGTTGCAGGTTATCCTACCGAGTCAACCGTTGAAAATGGCTATATAAACGTGATGCTAGATCATCCAGAAGATGGCACTATGATTGCCTCAATTACAGTCCCTAAAACAGGAGGATGGGAAGTTTGGGAACAGGTTACTACTTCTTTAATTCAAGAAGTTACCGGTGTACATGAGGTTTATTTGTACTTTGGAAATGGTGCTTTTAATTTAGACTGGTTTCAATTTCACGAAGATATGCCTGAATTAACCAACCTAGCATTAGCTACTAACGGAGGTGTTGCTACACAATCAACCACGGATTATGGGGGAGAGGCTAGTAGAGGTAACGACGGTAGTACGAATGGTAATTTTGGTGGAAATTCCGTAACACATACCCAGCACGGAACCAATGGGGCCAATACGCTTAAATGGTGGCAAGTAGATTTGGGTGCGAATAAGTCCATTTGGGAAATTGTAATTTACAGCAGAACAGGTAGTAGTAATGGTACGCCTTATGTTAATGATTTTAATAACTTTACTGTGGAGGTGTTAAACGCTAATGGTGATGTTACATTCACCCAATTTTACGCAGCCTATCCATCCACACGCCCATTAACCATAGATACTGGTGCGATAACAGGTAAAGTTGTAAGAATATCAAAAACTTCAGATCGAGCCATTGCTCTAGCCGAGGTTGAAGTTAATGGTACAAATACGTTAAGTGTGGGTGATTTTTTACAAGGACAAATAAAACTGTACCCAAACCCAACAAACGGTCTTGTTTCAATAAAAAGCAAACAACTTAACAATGCTAGTGTGGGTGTTTTTGATTTGAATGGAAGAGAATTATTAAATAGAAATATCAACGGAACATCTTCAGAAATTAACATTTCAAACTTCGCTCCAGGTATCTATTTATTTAAAGTTCAAGTGGAAAATGACTCATTTGTAAAACGTATTGTAAAGCAATAATATCCCTGTAAACAAAAGTGATAATTTAAAAGTCCGGTTCGAAAGAATCGGACTTTTTTATTTAAAAGTAACAGCTAACATCGCGAACCTGTTTTTAATACAGGTGAAGGCTGTAATGGCTCTATATACGCTGCTTTGCTGTAATTACTCTGCTTATGAATCATTATTTATAGTTTATGGGCTATCATTTATACTCTGTGATTTCTATTTTCACCAACTTGCATAAAATTTCTGTTTTTCCCTAATAGGATACTAAAACTACTAAATATATGCGCTTGTATTTTAAAATTTTTACTGTTTTAATATTTATTTTACCACTTACAACTCTTGCCAATGTGTCGGTGAATGCTTTGTTTTCAGACCACATGGTGATTCAACGAGAAACCGAAATTCCTGTTTGGGGTTGGGCAGATCCTAATGAGAAGGTTGAGGTAGTAGGTAGCTGGGGTAAAAGTGCAACGGTTATTACGGGAGCCGATGGAACTTGGACACTTAAATTAAAAACACCTAAAGCTGGTGGCCCATATAATATCACCATTACTGGGAAAAATAAAATTATAATAGACGATGTGCTTTCAGGTGAAGTTTGGTTATGCACTGGGCAGTCTAATATGGATTTTGCTTTAGAGAAATTTTTGAAAGATTCTAGAGAACCACAATATCAACCTTTGGTAGAATATTTACGAACCGAGGTGGCTTCTGCAAACGATGATCAACTTCGTCATATCGAAGTCCTTCAAAATACATCGTTATACGAAAAACAATCAAAATTTAAAGGGCAGTGGATTAGCGCGAAAGGCGAAGACCTAAAAAAAATCACAGCAACAGGTTACTTTTTTGCCAAAGAATTACGCAAGCAATTAAAGGTGCCAATTGGTTTGGTAGAATGTTCTTGGGGCGGTACGCGTGTAGAACCTTGGATTTCTGAAGCGTCTTATTTAGCCGACGAAAATATGAAAGCATATTTTGAAGCGAGCAGAAAGGAAATAAAAGAAACCATAGAAATTATGGATGCTGAAGGCTATGTAGATGCAGATTATGAACGAGCCTTGGCGAATTGGAAAGAAAAGGGTGAGAAAGGTCGTAAACCAAAACCAGCTACACACCCAAAAGATAATATGCAACTTCCTGCAACATTGTATAATGGGATGTTAAATGCCGTTATTCCTTATGCTATTAAAGGGGCTATTTGGTATCAAGGGGAAAGTAATGCTATGTATTTGGCTAATGATTATGAAGACCATTTTACAGCCATGATAAATGGTTGGAGAGCCGACTGGAATCAAGGTGATTTTTCATTCTATTTCACCCAATTAGCAGCTTGTAAAAGAGGTGATGATGAAGCGGATAAAGGTTGGGCAACTGTTAATAATGAACTTAGAAAAACGCTAAAACTACCAAACACCGGTATGGCTGTTTTATATGATATTGGGGAAGCAAGCGATATACACCCGCATAATAAAATGGATGCAGGTAAACGTTTCGCTTTTTGGGCATTAGAGAAAGATTATAACATAAAAGTAAAAGCCGTTAGTGGTCCATTATACAAAAGTCACAAAGTGAAAGCTGGTAAATTGGAAATAGAATTTACCGAGGCTGGTTCTGGCTTAATTACGGCGCATAAGCATTTACTTAATGATGCTGTTAGGGTTGGTGAGCCTTTAAAAACATTTGAAATTGTAGGTAGTGATGGTATCTGGAAACAAGCAGTAGCAAAAATAGTATCTAAAAATAAAATTGAAGTTTGGAATGCATCTGTTCCAAACCCTGCTCAAGTACGTTATGCTTGGTCTGGAACGCCAGATGGTGCCAATTTATATAATAAGGAAGGTTTGCCAGCAGCCGTGTTTTCAACAGAAGATTAGGACGTCGTATCACTGTAAAATAAGTACTAATAGTTTCAATATATTAAATGAAAAAAAATAAAGTAAATACCATAAAAAAAACGCTTTTAGTTTTAAGCCTAACAGTATTAGGTTGTATCCAAATGCAGGCTCAAAAAACAATACAGATTGATGCCAACGGACAAAGCGAAAAATTCGATCATTTTTGGAGTAAAATGGTGGGTGCAGGTCGTGCGAATGAAGGTTTGCGTGCTGGTTGGTTAGAGCAGTTGGAGCAAGTACAAGAAAATTGCGGATTTGAATATGTGCGTTTTCATGGTTTGTTTCACGACGATATGTTTCCTGTGATTATAGAACGCGGGAAAACCATTTATAACTGGCAATATATTGATGATTTGTTCGATAGAATGTTAGATTTAAATGTGAAACCCTTTGTAGAATTAGCCTTTTTACCAACAAGTATGGCTGCGGAAAATTCTAAAACCGTTTTTTGGTGGAAAGCAAATATTACACCAGCAGAAGATTCTTTTGAAAAATGGCATGATTTGGTAAAAGCCTTCACTCAACATTGTGTAGATCGCTATGGAATGGAGGAAGTCTTGACTTGGTATTTTGAAGTGTGGAACGAGCCGAATTTATACCCATTGTTTTGGGATGGAACCAAATCTCAGTATTTCGAATTATACAAGCAATCAGCCATAGCAGTAAAATCTGTTGATAAGAGGTTGAAAGTAGGAGGACCATCAACCAGTAATTTTGTGCCAGATACACGTTTTGATGGAGAGACAACAGATGAAAAAGCGTCTGATGCCGTTTTCAATACAGAGGATATTAATAGTTTAGAGTGGCATGGCGTATGGATTGAAGATTTTTTAAAGTATTGTGCTAAAGAAAAACTTCCGGTAGATTTTGTTACAACACACCCGTATCCAACTGATTATGCTTTCAACCCAGAAACAGGAAAAGGTAAAGGCTTAACGCGTTTTGCAAGGTCTACGAAATTAGATTTGGAGTGGTTGAATAAAACCATAAAAAAGAGTGCGTACCCAGAAGCAGAAATTCACTTAACCGAATGGAATACAAGCCCGAGTAGTCGTGATGAGATGCACGACCGTTTACCTGCTGCGGCCTATATTGTAAAAACAAATTTAGATTGTATTGGCTTAACCAATTCGTTAGCGTTTTGGACGTTTACTGATATTTTTGAGGAAAAAGGCGGAGCAGCAAGCATCTTTCATGGTGGTTTCGGGATGATTAATTTTCAAGGTTTGGTAAAACCTTCGTATCATGCCTACAGAATGCTTCATCAGTTAGGTGACCAAAAACTGTATAAGGACGAATTTTTATTTGTTAGTAAAAACTCAAAAACGAATACGATTTCAGCATTAGCTTATAATTATCCAAAAGAATATGAAAATGCGGTGCCTTCAGGTTCAGATAAACGCGAAACGGGTACTGCTAAAAATCTTAATTTCACATTAAAAGGACTAAAGGCTGGAAGCAATTTTGTAATTGAAATTTTGGATAAAGACCATGGTAATATTCATAATTTCTGGGAAGCGATGGGGAAACCAGAACCGCCAACACGAGAAGAAATTAAAGTAATGAAAGCGTACGCGAATACCATGAAAACAAATTATGTAAAAGCAGATAAAAATGGCGTACTAACTATAAATCAAGACCTAACACCTTGGAGTGTGGTTTTAATTAAACAAGTAAATTAATGAGAGTTATAAATTTCAGATTATTTCAAAATAAAATAAAAGGAGGTGCTATGTCTATGGCAGCTCTTTTATTCGTTCTTATAAGTGCTTGTTCAAGTAATAAAAATACGGTCATGGTTAAGGGCGATACACTGCATGCCCAATTAATTTTTCAAGAAAATTTTGATAAAGGTTTAGAGAACTGGCAAGTAGAACAAATGCCAAAGGGAACTGTAGAAGTTAAAAACAGCAAATTAGAAATTGACGATGTTTCGGGCTGTACGGTTTGGTTAAAAGAAAAGTTTGAAGGCTCTATCATGATAGAGTACGATGTCTTTATGATTAAAAATGGGGGGCCAAACGATCGGGTATCCGATTTAAATTGTTTTTGGATGGCTAACGATCCTGAAAACCCAAACAATTTGTTTGCAAACTCAGAGAAACGTGGTGGTAAATTTTCGAATTATGATTCTTTGAAACTTTATTATATGGGTGTTGGTGGTAACGATAATGGTACCACACGCTTTAGAAGGTATGTTGGTAATGGAGAACGTCCTTTACTTCCGCAACACGATTTAAGCGATGCTAAATTCATGCTGGAACCAAATAAAGTCTATCACATTAAAATTGTGGCACATCAAGGCACTATTCAGTACTTTAGAGATAATATATTGTTTGCTGAATTGGAAGATGCGAACCCATATACGTCTGGTTATTTCGGATTTAGAACTGTAAAAAATCACATGACGGCAGACAATTTTAAGGTCTATAAATTGAAATAGTAATGATGAAACCCGTCCTAACGGAGGTGGTTTGTCCTGTTTGGGCAAAAATAGTATTAGTAATGGCACGAGATTTAGAAGACATTGCGTGTTTTCAATAGTATTTTTGTGTTATCAATTTTATAATATTTTAGTTTAAATGAAAGATCAAAAGAGTGTACTAAAAATACATGCAAAAGATAATGTGCTTGTAGCCTTAACCGATTTGGAAAAAGGAGCTACAATTACTTTTGAAGATAACGTGTATACAGTTCAGAACAACATTGCTGCCAAACATAAGTTTGTGACAGAAGATTTGGCAACGGGCGATTCCGTTTATATGTACGGAGTTTTGGTTGGTAAAGCCAAAAAAGCCATTGCAAAAGGCGATCTTATAAGCACGACCAACTTAATTCATGACACAGAGCATTACGCAGTTCAAGATAGTAATGAACAGGAAGTTTGGCAAGCGCCAGATGTCTCTAAATTTATAAATAAAACCTTTAAAGGCTACCACCGTGCAGACGGAAAAGTAGGGACAGAAAATAACTGGTTAATTATACCTTTAGTATTTTGCCAGAATAGAAATGTTGAAGTTTTAAAACAAGCTTTGGTTGAAAAACTGGGTTATGGGAAGAAACAACATTTAGGTTTAGATGTCGATGCTTTAATTAATGATTATAAAGCAGGCGTTTCTACAGATGCTATTTTAGAAAAAAATATTTTAACGGATGGTGAAGACCAATCTAAAAACCCGTTATTCCCCAATGTAGATGGGATAAAATTCTTAACGCACGACGGTGGTTGTGGAGGCGCAACTTCAGATGCTATAACCCTATGTAATTTGCTTGCAGGTTATATAAACAACCCGAACGTTGCAGGTGCTACCGTGCTAAGTTTAGGTTGCCAACATGCACAGGCAAGTATTCTTCAAGATGCTTTGTCTAGAATGGCAGCAGATAACCAGAAACCCGTGTATGTTTTAGAACAACAACAAAGTGTTTCAGAAAAAGAATTATTGGCAGAAGCGGTGAAGAAAAGTTTTGTTGGTTTAATAGAAGCCAATAAAATGGAGCGTCAACCAGCGCCTTTATCAAAATTAGTAATAGGCTTGGAGTGTGGAGGTTCAGATGGATTTTCAGGAATTTCAGCCAACCCAACATTAGGCTATGTATCCGATTTAATTGTTGGTTTAGGTGGAGCAACGGTATTGTCAGAATTTCCAGAGCTTAACGGTGTAGAGCAGGAGCTTATCAATAGATGTACAAGCCCAGAGAAAGCAACGAAGTTTTCTCATATTATGTCAACGTATAATTCAAAAGCAGAAGCTTTAGGTGCAGCCTTTTCAATGAATCCATCACCAGGAAACATAAAAGATGGTTTAATTACAGACGCTATCAAATCGGCAGGAGCCGCTAAAAAAGGAGGTACGTCACCAATTGAAGATGTGCTAGATTACACAGAACAGGTTACAAAAAGTGGTTTAAACTTATTATGTACCCCTGGAAACGATGTAGAATCTACAACAGGTTTGGCCGGTTCTGGTTGTAATATCATTTTGTTTACAACAGGTTTAGGAACTCCAACAGGAAACCCAATAACGCCTGTAGTAAAAGTATCTTCGAATACCAAATTGTTCGAAAAAATGCCTGATATTATCGACTTTAATACCGGTGCGATTATAGAAGGTTCAGCAACTATAGAAACTACTGGTGAAGATTTATTAGACTACATTATTGAAGTTGCCAGTGGTAAACAAACAAAAGCAAGACAGTTACGACAAGACGATTTTATTCCTTGGAAACGAGGCATGTCTTTGTAAAAATAATTTCATAAAAATAATTGACTAGACATGACAAAATTCAGTTTAAAAAATAAAGTAGCACTTGTAACAGGTGGTGGTAGTGGTATTGGTAAAGCTATTTCTTTAACATTTGCAAAGCAAGGTGCTAAAGTACATATCTTAGATTTTAATTTAGAAGCAGCACAAGAAACGGTTGCAGAAATTGAGGCATTCGGTGAAGCTGCAGAAGCACATAAATGTGATATTGCAAATCAAACCAATGTGAATAGTATTGTAGCGAGCATTACGAATAATGGTTCAATAGATATATTAATTAATAATGCAGGAATTGCACATATTGGTAATATTGAAGCTGTGGAAGAAGCAGATTTAGATCGCTTATATAATGTAAATATTAAAGGTGTATATAATTGTATTAAAGCCTGTTTGCCAGCTTTAAAAACTAAAGGAGGGGTTATTTTAAACCTAGCGTCTATTGCATCATCGGTTGGTATTAACAATCGATTTGCATATTCTATGACAAAAGGAGCGGTTTTAACCATTACATATTCCATCGCAAAAGATTATATTGCAGACGGAATTCGCTGTAACTGTATTTCACCAGGACGTGTACATACACCTTTTGTAGATGGGTTTATTAAGCAAAACTACCCAGGACAGGAAGAGGAAATGTTTGAGAAACTATCAAAAACTCAGCCAATTGGCCGTATGGGGAAACCACAAGAAATGGCAGATTTAGCATTGTATTTATGTTCAGATGAAGCAGGTTTTATCACAGGGTCTAATTACGCAATCGATGGTGGCTTTGTAACACTAAACGGAAACTAAAAATAATATTACAATTAAATATTTAAACAGATGAAACAACCACAACTAAAATGCCGTCTGCAGAGTAAGGTGTTTATAGGGGTGTAACATCTGATAATTAAAAAACAATAAAAATAAACAGATGAAATTAATACGATTTGGCGCTGAAGGAAACGAGAAACCAGGAGTGCAGTTAGAAAATGGAGCTAAAATAGATGTATCTGGTTTTGGAACGGATTATAATGAAGAATTCTTCGGAAATAATGGGATCGAAAAACTAGCTGATTGGTTAAAAGAAAACCAAGAGAGTTGTCCTGCAATTGCTGAAGGGACGCGTTTAGGAGTGCCATTAACACGACCATCTAAAATTGTGTGTGTTGGGTTGAACTATGCACAACATGCGGCTGAAGCTGGAATGGAGGTGCCAAAAGAGCCTGTATTGTTTTTTAAATCAACAACTGCTTTAGTAGGACCAAATGATACTGTTATTCTTCCTAAAGGAAGTACAAAATCAGATTGGGAAGTTGAATTAGCAATTGTAATTGGTAAAAAAGCGTCTTATGTTGAAGAAGCCGATGCTTTCGATCATATCGCAGGTTATGTATTGCATAATGATGTAAGTGAACGCGCTTTTCAAATTGAGCGTTCAGGACAATGGTGTAAAGGTAAAGGTTGTGATACATTCGCACCTGTAGGTCCTTTTATTGCCACTAAAGAAGAAATTAAAGATCCGAATAACTTAAACTTATGGTTAAAAGTAAATGGGGAAATGATGCAAAATAGCAGTACGTCCGATTTTATTTTTAACGTACAACACGTAGTGAGTCACATCAGTCAGTTTATGACTTTATTACCTGGTGATATCATTTCAACAGGAACTCCTTTTGGTGTTGGTTTAGGTTTAAAACCACCAGTATATTTAAAAGAAGGCGATGTTATGGAATTAGGAATTGAAGGTTTAGGAACATCTAAACAAGTTTGTAAAAATTACAAGGCTTAAGCATGACAATTGATGCCCATCAGCATTTTTGGAATTTCAATCCAGTTAGAGATAGCTGGATTGATGATTCTATGGCTATTATAAGAAGAGATTTTCTGCCTGAAGATTTAAAACCCGTTTTGGATGCGAATGGGGTAGATGGTTGTATTGCTGTACAAGCAGATCAATCGGAAACTGAAACCGCATTCTTATTGCAATGTGCCGAAGAAAACCCGTTTGTGAAAGCGGTTGTAGGATGGGTAGATTTATGTGCAGATTCTGTGGAAACACAACTGGCACATTTTTCAAAAAATAAACTTTTTAAAGGTGTACGCCATATTGTACAAGCGGAAAGTGAGACCTTTGTTTTACGAGCCGATTTTCAAAATGGTATTAGTAAATTAGAACAATTTGGTCTTGTTTACGATGTTTTGGTATTTCCACATCATTTAGAAAATACCATCAAATTGGTGCGAAAATTTCCGAAGCAACAATTTGTATTAAATCATATTGCGAAACCAAAAATGTCTGAGGCCATAGATGCTGCTTGGTTGAAAAATATTCAAACATTAGCAAGTTTCCCAAATGTATCTTGTAAAATTTCTGGTTTAGTAACCGAAACTGAGAATTTTGAGTGGAACGAAGCGATGTTCAAGCCGTTTATGGATGGTGTTGTTGAAGCGTTTGGCGTTGATAGATTGCTTTTTGGTTCCGATTGGCCTGTGTGTTTATTAGCCGGTGAATACCAAGAAGTAATGCAGATAGTAAAAAAATATTTTATTGATTTTTCTAAAGAAGACCAAGACAAGGTGATGGGAGAAAATGCAATAAGAATCTATAACATAAAAAGATAATAAGTATTCAAATGAATTTACAATTAGAAAATAAAGTAATTATAGTAACAGGAGGCTCTAAGGGTATTGGTTTAGGTATCGTTGAGTCTTTATTAAGGGAAAACGCGATTCCTGTAATTGTTACTAGAAATAAAGAAAGTGTTGTAGAGGTTTTAGAAACATTTAAAGAGCAAGGACACGATGTGTTTTATGCACTTGCTGAATTAACAGATCCAGAGCAATGTAAAAGTGCTGTGGCAGAAGTGGTTTCAAAATACGGGCGTATTGATGGGCTTGTAAATAATGCTGGTGTAAATGATGGTGTTGGTTTAGAAAGTGGTGATTATGAAGGTTTCATGTCTTCAATAAAACGCAACTTGGTGCATTATTATTTAATGGCACATTATGCATTACCAGAACTTAAGAAAAGTAAAGGTGCTATTGTAAATATAGGTTCTAAAACGGCTGATACCGGTCAAGGAGGTACTTCAGGCTATGCAGCTTCAAATGGAGGGCGTAATGCTTTAACCAGAGAATGGGCGGTAGAACTTTTACCTTACAGCATTCGTGTAAACGCATTAGTTGTAGCTGAATGTTATACGCCTTTATATGAAAAATGGATTAGTACTTTTCCTAATAAAGAAGAAAAATTAGCAGCCATAACAAAACACATTCCTTTAGAAAAAAGAATGACAACTGCCGAAGAAATTGGTGATACCGTGGCCTTTCTATTATCAAGTAAGTCGAGCCATACTACGGGACAGTTGTTGTATGTAGATGGTGGTTATACACATTTAGATAGATCAATCGAATAAATTCAATTAAACTCACCCTTAAACTAATTATACATGGATAACATTCATAAATCTCCAGTTGTTTCAAAACAAGTGTTATTACCTTTCATTTTAGTAACCTCTTTGTTTGCTTTATGGGGATTTGCAAACGCGGTAACCGACCCTATGGTGGGCGCATTTCAAAAAATATTAGAGCTTTCCAATACCCAAGCATCTATGGTGCAAATGGCATTTTATGGCGGGTATTTTTGTATGGCTCTGCCAGCAGCACTTTTTATGCGTAAATACTCTTATAAAGTAGGTATCCTAATTGGGTTGGCTTTATATGCAACAGGTGCCCTTTTATTTTATCCGGCAGCACAGGCAGAAAGCTTTTTGTTTTTCTGTTTAGGGCTATATGTATTAACTTTTGGGTTAGCCTTTTTAGAAACAGCGGCAAACCCTTATGCATTGGCTTTGGGTGCTAAAGAAACAGCAACACAACGTTTAAACTTAGCACAGGCTGTAAACCCATTGGGTTTAGTAGCTGGTTTGTTAATCGCCAAATTTTCAGTGAAGGAAAAATTGCAGTCGGATGACATTGCCGATTTTTCTACATTAAGTGATTCAACAAGAGATGCCATTCGTATTGCAGATTTATCTGTTATTCGCGATCCTTACGTGGTGCTTGGTTTGGTCATTATTGGTGTGTTTGTCTTGTTTTTGGTGAGCAAAATGCCACAATCTAAAGATGAAGGCGCGATGCCAAGTATTAAAGATACTTTCATAACCTTATTTAAAAACAATAAATACGTATTGGGTGTTGTGGCTCAAATATTATATGTAGGTGCACAAATTATGTGTTGGACTTATATTTACCACTATGTAAATGGGATGTTGCTTAAAAATGCTTTTGAAGTGTCTAGCATCAGTATTTTTGGATTAGAGTTTGAAAAAGATGCCTTTTATTATCAATTAATAGCTTTCGTGTTATTTGTTGTTGGTAGAGCTGTAGGTACCTATATGTTACGTTTTGTTAGTTCAGGAAAACTCCTGATGTCTTTCGCGTTATTAGCTGTATTATGTGTAGTTGGTACCATCTGGATTGATGGCATGTTTGGCTTATATAGTTTAGTTGGTATTTCATTTTGCATGTCTTTAATGTTCCCTACTATTTACGGGATTGCATTAGGCGATTTAACCGAAGAAGAATCTAAAGTTGGGTCTGCAGGCTTAGTTATGGCCATTGTGGGGGGGGCTTTAATGCCGTTTTTACAAGGAATGATTATCGATTTAGGTGGAAATGGTGTTGCAGACACTCAAATAATGGGTGTTGCAGAGGTTAATTTCTCATTCATTTTACCACTTTGCTGCTTTTTATACATCGCTTGGTATGGTTACACTGTTTTTAAAAACCATGAAACACCAAAAACTGTCATATCTTAAAACAAACCACTCATGAAACGTTATTGCTTTGCACTCGATCTTCATAATGATCAAAATTTAATAGATGAATACGTTAGTTATCATAAAAGCGTATGGCCAGAAATTCTAGAGAGCATCAAAGCCTCTGGAGTTATAGATGCTGAAATCTATTTAGTTCAAGACAGGTTGTTTATGATTGTAGAGGCAGAAGATGCTTTTACCTTAGAGAAAAAAGGCGAAATGGATTCTAAAAATGAAACCGTTCAAAAGTGGGAAACGCTCATGTGGTCCTATCAAAAAGCATTACCAAATTCAAAACCAGGAGAAAAATGGAAGCTTATGGAATGCATTTTTAAATTATAACACAAATTAGAATAAAAGAAATTATCACCAACAATAATGGCACATACTTTTAATACAAAATACCCATCTATAGACGATCTTAAAATAAAAGCACAAAAGCGGATGCCGCGTTTTGCTTTTGAATATTTAGATGGAGGCTGTAATGAAGATGTTAATCTTATTCGAAATACATCAGAGTTACGAGAAGTACAATTAAAACCAAATTATTTAAGGTCGCACCAAGGGTCTAGTTTAAAAACATCTTTATTCGGTATCGAATATGCTGCGCCTTTTGGAATAGCACCTGTTGGTTTACAAGGACTTATGTGGCCTAATGCGCCAGAAATTTTGGCGAAAGCCGCTTTTCAGCATAACATTCCATTTATATTAAGCACCGTAACAACGAGCAGTATAGAACGCGTGAGTGAATTAACCGAAGGAAAAGCTTGGTTTCAACTATACCATCCTGCCGAAAGTTCATTACGAGATGATATTATAAAACGAGCAGAAGCTGCAGAATGCCCTGTGTTGGTTATTTTGTGCGATGTTCCTACTTTTGGTTTTCGCCCTAGAGATATTAGAAATGGGTTAGCGATGCCTCCCAAAATGAGTATTCAAAACGTATTACAAGTTTTAGGAAAACCTGCTTGGGCGTTAAATACCTTGAGATACGGGCAGCCAAATTTTGAAACTTTAAAACCCTATATGCCTAAAGGTTTAGATTTAAAACAATTGGGTAAATTTATGGACCAAACTTTTTCTGGACGTTTGAATGCGGAAAGAATAAAGCCAATTCGCGATATGTGGAAAGGTAAGTTGGTTATAAAAGGCGTTGCGTCTCATGAAGATGCCGAAGAAGCCATCCGTTTAGGGTTAGATGGTATCATCGTTTCTAATCATGGTGGTAGACAGTTAGATGCTGGTGAATCGACCATCAGACCTTTAGAAAGTATTGCCCAAAAATATGGCGACCAAATAACAGTGATGATGGATAGTGGTATTCGCTCTGGTCCTGATGTTGCTAGAAGTTTAGCCAGTGGTGCCGAATTCACCTTTATGGGACGTAGTTTTATGTACGGTGTTGGTGCTTTGGGTAAACAAGGCGGTGACCATACCATTTCTTTGCTAAAAGCAGAATTACAACAAGTTATGGAGCAACTTTGTTGCGAAAAAGTAAGTGATTTTCCAAATCATTTAATCAAATAGAATAAATATTATACTAATTAAATAAAACCAATAGAAGATGAGTACAATTTATGAAAGCCGTTATGCATCAAGTCCACAAGCGGTAAAAAAGTACGATACGAAAGAGTTACGCGATGAGTTTTTAATTGATAACTTAATGCAAGCTGATAAAGTGATTCTAACATATACACACTACGATCGCTATATTGCAGGATCTGCAGTGCCAGTAGCAGGAACATTAAAACTAGAAGCTATCGACCCTTTAAAAGCACCTTATTTTTTAGAGCGTAGAGAATTGGGAATTATAAATGTTGGTGGTAATGGAACTGTTACAGTAGATGGTACAGTACACCAATTAGGTTTAAAAGATGCGCT
The DNA here is from genome assembly GCF_030552475.1 of Mariniflexile sp. AS56. GTDB lineage: Bacteria > Bacteroidota > Bacteroidia > Flavobacteriales > Flavobacteriaceae > Mariniflexile. The sequence continues at coordinate 288,311 of NZ_JAUPED010000003.1, forward strand.
TTACGTAGGTATGGGCAACAAAGAAGTTGTTTTTGCGAGTGAAGATGCGAACAACCCTGCTAAATTTTATTTTAATTCAGCACCAGCACATACTAATTTTCCAACAAAAAAAGTGAGTAAGGCGCAAGCTAATAAATTAGAATTAGGTTCTTTAGAAACAGCAAATCACCGTACGGTAAACCAAATGATTATTGGTGGTATTGTTACCACATGCCAATTACAAATGGGAATGACTGAATTAAAAACAGGAAGTGTTTGGAATACGATGCCAGCACACGTTCATGACCGTAGAATGGAGATTTATTATTATTTAGATATTCCTCAAGACCAAGCTGTTTGTCATTTTATGGGTGAGCCACAGGAAACACGTCATATTTGGATGCAAAATGATCAAGCGGTTATTTCTCCACCATGGTCTATTCACTCGGGTTCAGGAACGTCTAATTATACCTTTATTTGGGGTATGGCAGGAGAAAATTTAGATTACGGTGACATGGATGTTGCAAAAATAACCGATTTAAGATAAAAGATATGAGCACAAATTTATTTGATGTAAAAGGAAAAGTAGCCTTAGTAACCGGAAGTACTCATGGTTTAGGAATGGCTATGGCCAGAGGTTTAGGTTTAGCAGGAGCTACTATTATTGTAAATGGTAATTCTTCTCAAGCTAAGATTGATGCCGCTATTGCCGATTACCAAAAAGAAGGTATAAAAGCAGTAGGGTATAAGTTTAATGTGGTTGATGAAGAGCAAGTTAAAGAAGCCGTAGCTAAAATTGAAGCTGAAGTGGGACCAATTGATATTTTAATCAATAACGCAGGTATCATTAAGCGTACACCATTATTAGAAATGGAAGTAGCCGATTTTAGAGAGGTTATTGATATTGATTTAGTGAGTCCGTTTATTGTTTCTAAGCACGTTGTTAAAAACATGGTGCAAAGAAAACAAGGAAAGGTGATTAACATTTGCTCGATGATGAGTGAATTAGGTAGAAATAGTGTTGGTGCTTACGCAGCAGCTAAAGGCGGACTTAAAATGTTAACACAAAACATGGCTACAGAATGGGCGAAACATAACATTCAGGTAAATGGAATTGGCCCTGGTTATTTTGCAACTTCGCAAACAGAGCCTATTCGTGTTGAAGGACACCCTTTCAACGACTTTATTATCAACAGAACGCCTGCGGCTAAATGGGGAGATCCAAACGATTTGGCAGGAGCAGCTATCTTTTTAAGTTCTAAAGCTAGTGATTTTGTAAACGGACATGTAGTATATGTGGACGGTGGTATTTTAGCAACGATAGGAAAACCTTCAAACGAAAATTAATATGAAAAAAAGCGTATTTTATTTATGTGCCTTAGCAGTTGCCACACTTGTTAGTTGTGGAAAACAAGAGAAGGGAAATGCAGTTATTACTGTAAAGAATAATTTGGATATACCACGTGCTTTTGAAACGGTAGAAATACTTAAAGCAGATTTAAATTTAAATGAAGATCAAGATTTTGAATCATTGGAGGTTCGAGATGCTTTAAAACAAATACTTGTTGTTTCTCAATTTGTAGATCAAGATGGTGATGGTGAAGCAGATGTTTTGTTGTTTCAACCTAAATTAGAACCGAATTCTGAAAAACAGTATGAGTTGGTTGTGGTAGACGCTAGTTTACAACCGGTGTCTAAACAGAACTGTTTTTCTAGGTTTGTTCCAGAACGTACCGATGATTATGCATGGGAAAACAACAAAGTCGCTTTTAGAACTTACGGACCAACGGCTCAAAAAATGATTGAGGACGAGGTTGCAGGAGGTACTTTGTCTTCTGGAATTGATGCTTGGTTAAAAAAAGTAGAGTATCCAATTATTAATAAATGGTACGCTAAAAATGATAAAAACCCAGGTGCTTACCATAAAGATTCAGGCGAAGGCTTAGATAATTTCCATGTGGGTTCTAGTAGAGGTGTAGGTGGGTCTGCAGTAAAAAAAGATTCTACGTATTACATTTCTAAAAACTTTACATCTTGGAAAACGATTACCTCTGGACCTATTAGAACGAGTTTTGTTTTAGATTATGCCGATTGGGATGCAGATGGACAAACCATCACTGAACAAAAACACATTTCGTTGGATTATGGAAACAACTTGTCAAGATTTGAAATTCATACAACGGGTGCTGATGTTTTATCGGTAGGTTTAACACTTCATGAAAATGATGGTGAAATTAATGAAAACGTTGATAGAGGTTGGGTATCTTATTGGGAACCACATGGCGATTCAGAATTAGGAACTGCTATTGTTACTAAAGAAGGAAACATGGTGGCTTCAGAGTATTACGTAACACCATTACCAGACCGAAGTAACTTATACGCACAATTAAAAGTGGCAGACAACAAGGTGGTTTATTATGCTGGTTTCGCATGGAAAGAATCTGGGCAATATCCAACAAAAGCGTCTTGGGAGAAATACCTAAACGAATTTAGGCTTAAAATTAATAACCCATTAGAAGTTGTTTTTAATCAACAATAACAAGCGAATCGCATGACATTATATCCAATAAAATTTACACCCCTATATAAATATAGAATATGGGGCGGAAATAAGTTAAAAACGGTATTAAATAAAAATTATACCGAAGAGAATATCGGGGAGTCTTGGGAGATTTCAGATGTAAAAGGTGATGAAACTCTAGTGAGTGAAGGTGCTTTAGCAGGTAAGTCTTTAAGAGATCTAATAAAGGATTTTAAAGAAGATGCTGTGGGAGGCCATGTTTATAAAACATTTGGTGAGGAGTTTCCGTTGCTAATTAAATTTATTGACGCGAAAACACCGTTATCTATTCAAGTACACCCAAGTAACGAAATTGCTAAACAACGACACAATTCATTCGGTAAAAATGAGATGTGGTATGTTATGGAAGCAGAAAAGGATGCCGAATTGATTGTTGGTTTCAACCAAGAAGTTGATAAGGAGTCTTATATTAAGGCGTTAGATTCTGGCGAGATTTTAAAAGTATTAAATAACGACACCGTTTCTAAAGGTGATACTTATTACATACCAACTGGAAGAATTCATGCCATTGGTGCAGGAGTGATGTTAGCTGAAATTCAACAAACATCGGATATCACTTATAGAATTTACGATTATGATCGCGTAGATGCTACAACCGGAAAAACAAGAGAGTTGCATACCGATTTAGCAGTAGACGTGATAGATTATAGTTTTGAAGGTAATTATAAAACCGACTATTCTATAGCTGAAAATGGTACAAATACCTTGGTACACGCGCCATATTTCAAAACCAACATTGTAAATGTGAAAGGAACCATTGAAAAGGATTTTTCAAAATTAGATTCATTTGTAATTTACATTTGTGTTGAAGGTTCTTTAGATTTGGTTTTTGATGGCAAAGTGTATAAAGTCGCAAAAGGTGAAACGTTGTTTTTACCTGCAGCACTTAATAATGTGACCTTGAAATCTAATAATGCAGATGTGTTAGAGGTATATTACTAATTTACTTTTAAGTTCAATAGCAGCTCTTTAATGATGCCTTGTGGTATGTGTTATTGGAGTTCGTTTAAATGAATTCATAGTAAATAGAATTTAAATAGTCAATAAGGCGGGTTTTTAACCCGCCTTATTTTTTATAAAAGATTGACTTCTTCATCCTGATATCATAATAGCTCAATCAATTCTTTTTCAATTTAATTCAAATATTCATATCGAAAATTCAAGATGGGCCATTAAGTATTGATAATACCTTCAGTTAAAATTGAAAATTAATGCTTTGAGATATCCCTGAAATTGATTAATTTAATGTGCTCCAAAAGCCATTGTATAAATAATATTCGAAGTAAAGTATCTACTGTTTGGTTATTAATAATTTGAAATTTAAAACCGTAGGAATATACATTGATAATTGCTAAAGTGCCTAAAATAGTGGGTTTGTTTAGTTTAAATCATTAAAAAAGGGCGATAATTTATTGTATAAGAACGATAATTTATTGATTGTAAGCTATGTTTTTTCTTAATTAGCGTTAACAAATATTAACATTTCAATTCGTTGTATGTTAAATTACTGTTAACCTTAATTCAACTAAATATTAACTGTTAAAACAAGAACTAATCACATGAAATTTTTTACTAATCTCAATTACATTAAAATATGCTAAAAAATATAACGAAAAGAACAGGTGTAATTATGTTATTTATAATTATATCAACTTTTGGCTGTAAGCCTGATCCTCTCGAATTTGCTCGACCAAAAGATTTGGCTGGGACTATTTATTCACAGCTTGAATCCATGGGGAATTTTAATCATTATTTACAAAGTATTGATAAAACTGAGTATAAAGCTCCTTTGGTAAAAGGTGGGTCTTGGACTATTTTCGCTCCAACAGATGAAGCTTTTGAAAAGTTTATGCAAGCAGAAGGTTATACATCTGTAGATGATATACCATCTGATAGATTATTACATCTTGTTCAATATTCAATAATAATTAGTGGATGGAATACGAACACATTAACTTATGGTGTAAATAATACTGGTTTTTACGCGGGTAGTAATTTTAAGCGTTATACACAGTATAAAGATACTATTGAGACTATAAACACTGAAAACTATAAACTTTATGAAACAGCTAACACGCCACCTCCTGGTGTGTATAGAGTTGATCCAAGTTATGGAAGAATAAAACCTACAACATATTTTCTTCAATCTTATTTTGATGCAAAATCTAATTTTGAAATCGCTGATTACGGATTTATGTTCCCTGGCGAAACATTTTCTCAAGATGGTATGAAGGTTTTTGAGGCCAATGTGTCACAAACTAATATTGTAGCAGAGAACGGATTAATTTATGCTTTAGATAAGGTAATTGAGCCAAGAAAAACGCAATACCAAAACCTTACTTCGGAAGAATATGGTGGAAAGTACACACGTTTTAAAGAATTATTAGAACGTTTTGGATATATGAACTTTAGAGGTAATGTGCTTAATGAAGTAACAGGTGAAACAGAACCTCTTTATTACTTGAGTTTCTTAACTGGTATTACATCTAATAATTTACCTTTTAACCCTTACGATGAAGCGTATCCAAGATTGCTTAATAATGTGGATAGAACATTAGCAAACGGAACAGGTTTAGTAGTACCTACCAACGATGCTTTGGAAGCATACCTGCAAGGAGATAGTATTCTTGGTCAATTTTATGATTCTTATGATGATATGCCATTGGATGTACTTGGTAAATTTCTTAGTACATTTTTCTTTACAGACTTTTGGACACTTTGTCCTAGTAACCAAGGGCAAACTTTAAATGTAGGTTTACAACCCGTAGATTACAGTTTAGATGATGTTGTAGATCAAAAGTTTTGTAGTAATGGATTTTTTGTTGGTGTAGATAAAGTGTATACCAATGCTAATTTTTCAACAATTTTAGGACCATTATTATTAGATCCTAATTACACAATTATGCTAAAAGCGGTACAAGATTTAGGTATCGATGTAGCGTTGCAAAGTAAGGGTTCTCAATTCTCTGTATTCGGAATTAAAAATGATCAATTCGTAAATATTGCAGATCCTAACAGTGATTCAAGAATAATAACAATAAAAGATTGGACTGAAGATTTATCTGTAATTCAAATTACGGTATCAGGCGATTCTAATGCTGCAAATAATAGAGACTACCCTATAGATATTGACAGGCCTACATCTGCTGATGTAAGTTATGTAACTACAACTTTAAAAGATATTGTTCTTAACCAAATAGTAGAAAAGTCTGTAGATCTTAATAGTAATAACTATTATGCAACAAAAAGTGGTGAATTTATTTATGCCTCTGAAGGTAATAAAGTATCTGGTGGTGGTAATTTAAACGATCCTTCACTAGTTCTTTCAACTAGAAATACTGATAACGGTAATTTTTATGAAATGTCTCGTCCTATAGAAAGACCTTTAAGGTTTACCTATGGTGCTTTAGTAGATAATTCAGCAACATTCTCGAAATTTATTGAAGTGATGGAAGCTGCAGCTGGTTTTGTTGCAATACCTAATAATTCAACGGATAAGTTGGTAAGCTTCTTAAATTTACAAAGAACATTTACGTTGTTGGCACCAAATAATGTTGCCGTAAACCAAGCTATTTCAGATGGTGTTATTGTAGAGCCAAGTACTATAAGTTCTTTATCAGCTTTAGAACAAGCTATCGCAAAACAAAATCTTTTAAATTTTGCTAAAAGGCATTTTATACAACAAGCTATTCCTACAAATGGTACAACAGTAGGGTCATACCCGTCTATGTATTTTGGAAAAGTTATAGATTTTGTACCAGTTTACGATGAGTATTTATTCGAAAACGACCATGCAACATCAAATTTAACAATAAAAAAACCAGCTACTGGAGCAGTTATAACTGAAACAGGAGCCGTGACAAACCTATTGTCCAAAAGGGTAATCATTCACGAAATTGAAAATTATTTAAACTAGAAAACCAACAAAAGCTTGATAAGTATGAAGGATAAACACAAGTCATATTCATATGCCTTAATAATAGTGTTTGCATTGTTCTCAATGTACAACATGTCTGCACAGTCTAGAGTTATTATTACAGGTACAGTGACCTCAGAATTGGATGAACCGTTAACAGGAGCGACAATTGCTGAAAAAGATAAAAACAATCGTATTGTAAGAGGTGTAGTTGCCGATTTCAATGGAAATTATTCCATTCAGGTTACCAATCCGGAAAACACCTTAACATTCTCATTTGTTGGATTTGTAACAAAGGAAATTGTACCAGGTAGCCAAAGAGAAATAAATATTAAATTAAAAGAAGATATTTCAGAATTAGGAGTTATCATGATACGTGCCAATAAAAAGGTATTTACAGGTGATTTTGAAATGGATAAACGCCGTATAGCTACAGCGATGGAAACCATTGATATGAAAGATATTAGTGAAACCGTTTCTACAAGTCTTGTCGATCAATTACAAGGACGTTTAAGTGGTGTGGATATTGTAGCGAGTTCAGGAGAACCTGGTGCGGGAATGTCCATCAGAATTCGTGGAACATCATCATTAAACGCTTCTTCAGAGCCGTTAATTGTTATTAATGGTATTCCATTTGAAACAGAAGTGGATGCGCTTTTCGATTTTGGTTCTGCTGATGAGCAGCAATATGCTGCCTTAATTGGGGTTTCACCAAATGATATCGAAGAGATTTCAGTATTAAAAGATGCTGCTGCAACCGCTCAATATGGTTCTCGTGCAGCGAATGGAGTATTACTTATTAAAACAAAAAGAGGTAGTAAAGGAAAAGCGCGCTTTTCTTATAGTTATAGAGGTAGTGTTGGATGGCAACCAGAAGGAATGCCTATGTTAAATGGAGATCAATATTCAACCCTTATTAAAGAAGAACTTACTGCTGTGAATGATTTAGTAAGTCGTCCACAAATAGAGTATGATCCTAATTACGTGGACTACAATCTTTATAATAAGAACGTTAATTGGGTTGATGAAATAACGCAATTAGGTTACACACATGAAAACTTTTTAGGTGTTTCTGGTGGTGGAGAAAAATCAGCTTACCGTGTTTCTGCTAGTTATAAAAACCAACAAGGTACTACTATTGGTAGTGGACTTAAAACCTTTACAACTAGAACTATTTTAGATTATAACATTTCGAATAAAATTTCTATTTCTACGGAATTGGCATATACGCATGGTTCTCTAGATAGATCTTACTCAAGAGATAGTGGAGATAATAGAGGTATTAGAGCATTAGCATTAGTTAAAATGCCAAACCAATCTATTTATGAATTAGATGAGTTTGGAAACCCAACGGATGTGTATTTTACACCTTTAAATGCGTTTCAAGGTAGTGGGTCATTTTATTACAATCCAGTAGCGATGGCAAAGTTATCTACCACCAATACTGAGAATAATAGAATTACGCCAACTTTTAGAATTAATTATAAGCCAACAAGACAGTTAACTTATCAATCTTATATCGCTTTCGATATAAACTCAGATAAAGAAACAAACTTTCTTCCTGAATCGGCATTTGGAGCAGCATGGACAAGTTCTGGTGCTAACCAAGCAAGATTTGCAGATGGTGAATTTTTTGTAATGCGTACTGAAAATAAACTTATTTGGAATCCTAAATTAGGTGATGACCATTCTGTTTTTACAAGTGGAACCATTCAAACTTATGATAAAACAAGTCAAGGATATTCTGCAATAACAAGTAATTCTCCAAGTAGTTTAATACAAACGCCTATTGCTCAAACAAGAATTGAAGGTTCGGGTAACGGATTATCTTCTAGTTTTTCACAAAACAGATCGATAGCGTATAACTTGATGTTCAACTACCAATTTTTAGATCGCTATATTTTAAGTGGTGGTATTCGTTCTGAAGGAAATTCTAGATTTGGTAGTAGTTATAGATATGGAACTTTCCCTAGTATTGCTGGTAAATGGATTCTTTCTGATGAACCATTTTTGGAAAAATACGATTTTATAGACGAATTAGGTCTTAGAGCCAGTTATGGTGTAAATGGTAACTCACCTAACTTTAACTACGGGCAGTATAACACCTATTCTACATACAATTACGATTATCTTGGTGAGCGTCCGGTATTTCCAGACAACATGGAGTTGACTGATTTAAGATGGGAAACTATCATTCAAAGTAACTTAGGACTTACCTATTCATTTTTTAACAACCGTGTAAGTGGAGATTTAGAATTTTACAAAAAAGAAACTAAAGATTTATTAGGTAAAAACACTGCAATTCCTTCTTCATCTGGTTTTTCAAACTTACCTTTTCTTAATTTAGGAAATATTTCTAACGAAGGTTTTGAGTTAAGTGTTAGAACAAAAATAATTCAGAACGATGATTTTTCATTGGAAATGAATTTCAACATTGCACGTAATACCAACCTTATCACAAAAATTTCTGAAGCGCAAGATGTTGAGGACGGAGATCCTTTTGCTACAGGTCCAAATGGTTACCTTAAAAGAATCCAAGAGAATAACCCAATTGGTTCATTCTACGGTTACAGATACTTAGGTGTATATAGCACAACGGATGAATTAGTAGCACGCGATGAAAATGGCGATATTATATACGATTTAAACGGTACACCAAAACCTATGGTGTTTAACGAAAGTAGAGAGTTTAGAGCAGGTGAGGCTAAGTATGAAGACGTAAATAATGATGGTAGTATTGACCGTTTGGATGTTGTTTACTTAGGTAACGCTAACCCTTTATTATATGGTGGTTTTGGTCCAACAATTAGATACAAAAACTTGTCTCTAAATGCATTCTTTAATTTTAGATATAACCAAAAGGTAATAAACCTTGCTAGAATGGAAACGGAGAGTATGGATAGTTATGACAATCAAAACACAGCCGTTTTACGTAGATGGAGATTTGAAGGTGATGTAACAGATATTCCTAGTGCTGTTTTAAATAGCCCTGTGAATACATTGGCTTCCGATCGTTTTCTTGAAGATGCTTCGTTTTTAAGAATGAAGTTTATAACGCTTAAATACGATTTACCAAAAACGTTTATTCAAAAACTTAACTTTACAAACGCATCGCTGTTTGTTACAGGAACAGATTTGTTAACTTTTACTAAATATTCTGGTCCAGATCCAGAAACAGGAAGTAGTAGTGATTGGAAAAAACTTGGTTATGATACGAATCAAACACCAAGATCACAACAGGTAACTTTAGGGGTAAATCTGACATTCTAAATTGTAAAATTTAAAAACATTATGAAAAGAAACATAATTAAAATATACGCCATCATTCCAATACTATTTATAACATTGTTTTCATGCGATAGTTATTTACAATTGGAACCACAAGATAGTTTAATACAACAAGAGTTTTGGCAAAACAAAGAACAAGTATCTGCCGCTCTTGCAGGGTGTTATGCATCTATGAACCAGTCTGGTTTTACAGATAAAGTATTGTTATGGGGAGAACTAAGAGGAGACATGTTGGTTTCCTTAAGAGCCGGTAACAACCAAAATAATATGCTTAAGAACTATATGTTCCCTAGTAATTCATTTGTAGATTGGAGCCAGTTTTACAAAACTATTAACCATTGTAATTTGGTTTTAACCTTTGCCGATCAAGCGCAAGCAAATGATTTGTCTTTTTCGGAGCAAGAGTTAAAAAGAGTTAAAGCAGAAGCTCTAACTATTCGCTCTTTAGTTTACTCTATATTAGTTAAAAACTTTAGAGAGGTTCCGTTAATATTAACGGCTACGGCTAATACCGATACAGATTTTTACCCAGCTAAAAATACAGAAGATGAAATTATAGCTCAAATTACATCAGATCTTGAAGCTGCAGTAAATGATCTTAATTTAGGGTTTGCACAATCACCAGCCCACGATAAAGGAAAAATGACTAAAGGTGCTGCATTAGCAATACTTGCAGATGTTTATTTATGGGATGAGCAGTACGATAATTGTATATCTGCTACGAATCGTCTTGTAGACTTGAATAAATACCGTTTGGTAGATGGAGCTGATTGGTTTAACGATATCTTTTTCGAAGGTAATTCAGACGAAGGAATTTTTGAACTTCAATTTAGTGATATCAATTCCACATTAAGAAATTCATTTTATATAGGTAATCCTACCTATGCACCGTACAGTCAAATATTTCAATTGTACAACGAATTTCCTGATGATATAAGAGGTAATTTTGCAACTTTTGGTATGTTTCAGAATACTGTTTTTAAATATGCAGGGGTAGATGATACTGGTGTTTACAGAGGGCAAGACCAGTTTTATAATACATTTATATTTTATAGATATGCCGATGTTTTGTTAATGCAAGCTGAAGCCTATATACTTTCTACAGCAAATAAAGATTTAAACAAGGCTTATAATCTTATTAGCCAAGTGCATGAGCGTGCTATTGGGGCACCTTTAGAGTCTACGGGTACAGAAGGTGAATTATTAAGTGCGCTATTATTAGAACGCCAAAAAGAATTGGCTTTCGAAGGTAAAAGATGGTACGATATATTACGATTTGCGAAACGTAATGATTTCGAAAATCAGTATCTTATATTCGATTTGGCAGCAGTAAAAGCTGGACCAGACGATTATGAGCAAATTTTAAGTTATTTCTCTGAGAAAGAATCTTATTATTTGCCAATATATTTAAATGAGGTTAACTTGAATTCTAATTTAGTTCAGAATCCTTATTATGAAAACTAAAACTAAAATTTAAACTATATATTATGAAAATTAACAAACTTATTACATGGTTAGGGGGCGTCGTATTAATTATGGTCGTCAGTGTAGGATGTAAAGACGATCTTGATGACTCGACGTTCTTTACATCGGATGATATGACTGTTGTTCAAACATTAGAATCAAAACCAGAGACGTTTTCGTCTTACGTTGAGATACTTAAATTAACAGATACTTACAATGCGTTTAAGAGTTATGGTAATTATACCAGTTTTGCTCCAACAAACGCGGCTGTAAAGACGTATTTGATGAAAAAATTTAATGTAGAATCGGTAAGTGAAATAACAAACCCTGAGGATATTGAATTTTTAAAAACGGTAGTAAAGTTCCAAACGATACCATCAGGTAGAGGTACTAGTGGCTTTGTTGAGGGAAGACTTGCAGATACCACGTACACGGGGGATTACCTTACAACATCCTTTTTAAAAGGTGGTGGTATAGCTAATGTTGAAATTAATCGTACCGTTGGGATTGAGGAGTATGATATTAGAGCCAGTAATGGCCTTATACATACCATTAATGGCGTGTTAGATCCATATGTTGATCCAGTACCTTTAGTAATGGAAAAAGCGGGGAAACATACTATTTTTGTTGAAGCTTTAAAACAAACGGGGCTTTATGAAAAGTTTTCGGTTGTATTCAATGAATTTGGTTCTAAGAACAATTTCACCATTTTAGCAGAAACAGATGAAGTTTATGCTCAAGAGGGTATCAACTCTTTTCAAGATTTGGTAGATAGATTTTCTCCAGGAGATACTGATTTTACCAATACTCAAAATGAGTTAAACAGGTTTGTAGCCTATCATGCTACACAGAATTTTTTATATTCAAGAAACTTTCCAGATGATGCTTTTGTAAATTCATATTTAGAAAGAAACGCATGGAAATCGTTTAAAACGGATACGGAACTTAGAATAAATGAAACTGAAACGGGAGTGGATGATACTTGGACATCATTGATAATTAATGAAAGTAACTTTCCTGCTAAAAATGGTGTATACCATACGGTAAATAAGTTGTTTACGATATTCACACCAAAACCTAAACACATTATTTTTGATGTGGTAAGCGATCAGCCAGAATACCAATCTAGGTTAATTAGACCAGGAGCAAGAGTCCCTAGTACATCATGGGAATTTATTAGATGGTTTCCAGAAGGTAACAAACGTTATTTACAACAATCAAACAGGGTAAACTTAAACTATAACATTTTAGATGTAGGTGGTTATTCTTGGATAGAATTTGATACGCCCGTATTACCTAAAGGAAAATACGAAATGTTGATTTCTAGTAATGGCGGTAATAGAGCCAGAGGTATTTTTCAGGTATATTGGGATGGTGAACCTATCGGATCTCTTTATGATTTAACTTTAAATGCAAACGGGAAAGGATATCCAGATGTAGCACTTATGGCATCTAGAGGATGGCGTCATGGTTACAAATGTATTACAAACAGAGCGGGGAATAGTCAATATGATTCTCACAGTCCTAGTAGGTTTATTATAACCCAAGAATTACTTTGTCCAGTACAACAACGTCATGTTTTTAGGCTAGAAGCTGTTAAAGCAGGTGGTAGCCCAATAGATTATATTGAGTGGATACCAGTTGTTGAAAATGGACCAGCCGATGATTCTGAATGTTATGATGATTAAAGATTAATAAATCAACAGATTTCTATATATAAATTGATGATAGTAAAGAATTTAAAATTGAGCAATATAAATATGGCATAGTAAATTTAATTGGCTTAAAAGTAGTAACTAACCTTGTGAAGGAGAAAACAAGGTTAGTTATTACAATAAAATTTTAAGCATTAGTCAGCGCTTTATTTTATTCTCCATTGTATTAAAATTAAAATATTTTTAACCCTAATTTAATTCAAAACTCATATTGTTATGAAAAATAATAGATTTATTACTTGGATTGGAGGGCTTGCGCTAGTTATGCTTGGCATGATTGGATGCAATGACAATCTCGATGGAACCACATTCTTTACTTCGGATCAAATGACGATCATTCATACATTAGAATCTCAACCAGAGACCTTTTCGTCTTATGTAGAGATTCTTAAAAAAACAGACTTTTACAATGCTTTTAAAAGCTATGGAAATTACACCTGTTTTGCACCAACCAACGAAGCTGTTAAAGCGTATATAAAAGAAAAATTTAATGTAGAATCGGTAAGCGAAATTACGAATGCTGAAGATATTGAGTTTTTGAGAACTGTTGTAAAGTTTCAAACAATACCAACAGGAAGAGGAACCAGTGGTTTTGTAGAAGGCAGACTTGCCGATACGACTTTTACGGGTGATTACCTTACAACATCCTTTTTAAAAGGAGGCGGTATAGCGAATGTGGAAATTAACCGCACTGTAGGTTTAGAGGAGTACGATATAAGTACTAGTAATGGTCTTATACACACAATAAACGGTGTATTAGATCCTTATGTGGACCCAGTGCCTGTAGTTTTAGATAAAGCTGGTAAGCATACCATTTTTGTTGAAGCTTTAAAGCAAACAGGATATTATGAAACCTTTTCTGTTATTTTTAATGAATTCGGTTCAAAAACCAACTTTACTATTTTAGCAGAATCAGATGTGGTTTACGGGCAAGAGGGTATTAATTCATTTAATGATTTAGTAAGTAGAATTTCTCCTAATGATACAGATTTTACCAATCCAGAAAATGAATTAAATAGGTTTGTTGCATACCATGCTACACAAAACTTTTTATATACAAGAAATTTTCCAAATGATGCATTCGTAAATACGGTGTTACCAAGAAATGCTTGGAAATCGTTTAAAACAGATAAAGAACTTAAAATAAACGAAACTGAAACGGGTGAGAATGATACTTGGATTTCATTACTAGTTAATGAAAGTAATTTTCCTGCTAAAAATGGTGTTTACCATACGGTAAATAAGTTGTTTACTATTTTCACGCCAAAACCAAAGCACATTATTTTTGATGTGGTAAGCGATCAGCCTGAAATTCAATCGCGATTAATTTCGGCAGGTGCCAACGTACCAAGTACGTCATATGAGTTTATTAGATGGTTTCCAGAAGGCAACAAACGTTATTTACAACAATCAAACAGAATAAACTTAAACTATAATGTATTAGATGTAGGTGGGTATTCTTGGATAGAGTTTGATACGCCGGTATTACCTAAAGGAAAATATGAAATGTTGGTGTCAAGTAACGGAGGTAATAGTGCCAGAGCTATACTTCAAGTTTATTGGGATGGAGAGCCTATTGGTTCGCTATATGATTTAACACTAAGCACATCTGGTAAAGGATATCCTGATGAAGCACTTATGGAATCTAGAGGCTGGCGTCATGGCTATAAATGTATTCAAAACAATGCAGGAGTTAGCCAATATGATACTGCTGCGGCTAGTAGATTTATTATAACCAAAGAACTACTATGTCCAGAACAGCAACGTCATGTTATTCGATTTGAAGCTGTTAAAGCAGGTGGTAGCCCAATAGATTATATAGAGTGGATACCAGTTGTTGATAATGCACCAGCAGACGATTCAGACTGTTATAATGATTAGAAACTATTAAACAAGAAGGAATCCAATGATAACCTAAATTGGATTCCTTTATATTAAGAAAAAAATAATTAAACAATTAATAATGAAGAACAAAAACAATTGCATATTTAATTTCAGTCGATTACTGGTAATCGTTTGTATTTTCCTTACGGTCAGCTGTAAAGAAGAAGCTTGGGATGACCACTACGACCAACAAGATTCGAGACTAGAAAAGAACATATTCACGGTATTGTCTGAAAATCCAGAATATTCAACATTTGTTACTTTACTTGAGCAAACTGGCTATAATAGTCAATTACAAACATCACAAGCATTTACCGTTTGGGCGCCTAACAACGCTGCTTTTTCTCAAGTATCTAGTGCTATACTAAACGATCCAGAATCATTGAAGGAGTTAATAGGGAATCACATAAGTTTGTTTTCTTACAATACAACTAGTAAGCCAGAAACCCTTGTTAAAATGTTCAATGATAAATATATTGAATTTATTAATACTTCTGGATCCTCTACGTTTGGAGGTATAGAGCTTGCAACTAAAGACATGCTGACGTCTAATGGTATTTTGCACACTATAAATGAAGTTTTAGAAGTAAGCCCAAATATTTGGGGATACCTTAACAATAACGCAAGCGAATACCCTTCGTTAATGACTTTTTTAACTCAATTTAACGAAACTGTTTTTGACGAGCAAAGTAGTGTTAAAATAGGAACCAACTCTTTAGGACAAGCTGTTTACGATTCCGTTTTTGTGTCATCAAATTCTTATTTCAAAACCATTGGTGATTTAAGCTCTGAAGAAAGACGTTATTCTTTTATTGGTTTAACAGAACCTGCTTATACTGGAATTTACAATATATTTAAAGATTACTATAATTATCCTGTTGCAGATTCTATTAAGGCGAACACAGATAAAACTATTTTTAGTAACCTAAATTTTCAAGCTGTTGATATTAACGATTTAAGTGGTAATCCAATTGCTACTACAAAAGGAAATCTAGTTACATTAAATCCTAATGCTATCACAGAGAATGTGGCTTTAAGTAACGGAAATGTATTTGTTGTAAACGAATTAAATTACGACCCAAAAAATGTAATTTATAAACCAATAACTTACGAGATTGAAAATACAGACAGAAGAGTTTCTGGTGATCCAATTGCCTTAACAATTCAAAAAAGGTTTAGTAGAGCAGCTTCAGGCCAATTCTATAATGTGGTTAATTTAAGTCAACACCCAACTGCAGGAGGAACCAATAACTATTTTGAAATAGCTTTTAGCAATGTATTATCTGCAAGTTATACGCTACACTTAAAATTTGTACCAATAGGAGCTTCTAAACCGACGAAGTTAAAGGCTGAATTTAGCTATTTAGATGCTAATAAAAACCTAATAGTAAACACCATTGAAGATATAGAAGTAGGTAACCAAGACGATGAAGAAATCCAAATTGGAGGTCCATATGATTTACCTGTGTTTATTAATAAAGAAAAGACCAATAGTTATTTTGTGAAACTAAAGCTATTTGTTGATGTTAGTGAACCTGAACTTATATTATTTGATCGCACGTTTGGAATTGACTATGCAAAATTAGTTCCAACAGAATAAGACAACTAAAAATTAAATATGAATTATTATCTGACTATGATGAAATTAAAAAATACGTATATCCTGTTTTGCATTTTATTTTTAGGAACCACTTTTGCATTGCGAGCACAAGTGAAATCTGAAAATATTGTAACAGGAACGGTAGTAGATGCTGCGAGTAACGAGCAATTAGCGGGAATTAACGTTCGAATAGGAACTTTTGCGTCTACACTAACCGATAAAACTGGTAAGTTCTCAATTAAAGTGCCTAATGCAGGAGCAACTCTTACGGTGAGCAGTCCTAATTATCAAACCAAAGAGGTCGCTTTAAAAGGAAGAAAAAGTGTAGCTATAGCAATTTATGATAACGGTTTTGAATCCTATTATAGCAATGCTAATACGCCTACAGGGCAACAATCCAAAGCTTCAATAACAAGCGCTATAGACACTAAAGACGGATCTATATCTGTATCAAAAGAGTCTGTTGCTAATATATTGACTGGTGAAGTAAGTGGTACACGTGCCATTATGCGTTCTGGTGTTCCAGGTATTGGAGCAAACATTTTTATTAGAGGTTACAATACATTAAACGGATCTACACAACCATTAATTGTTATAGATGGTATGATTATTGAAACAAATACCTTCACAAACAATACATTAATAAAAGGTTACAGTTACGATCCTTTATCAGATTTAAATCCTAAAGATATTGCCAACATAACAGTTATTAAAGATGCTGCATCTATTTATGGATCAAGAGGCGCTAATGGGGTTATATTAATAGAAACCAATAAAACGGTTGATGTTTCAACTAAAATAGATTTTTATGTTCAAGGAGGTTTGAATATTGCACCCAAAAGTCTGCCTATGATGAATGGTAATCAATACAAAACCTATTTATCTGATCAATTGAATAACTCTGGCTTATACACTAACAATCAAATTAGTAATCTGCCTTTCTTTAATGAAAACACAGCTTTTCAAGATTACCAAAAGTATCATAACGCTACCGATTGGCAAAAGGAAGTATTTGGAACTGATTATGTAAACGAATATTATTTTAGAGTAACAGGAGGAGATGAAGTAGCAAAATATGGTTTATCTATAGGGTACTCAACTAATGAAGGTGTTGTTTCTAATGCCGATTTTAGCCGATTTACATCACGTTTTAATGCAGATGCTAACATTACAGAAAGGTTATCTTTAAATACCAACTTAAGTGTAAGTTACACAACACGTAACTTGTATGATGATGGCTTACACAGTACGTCACCTATTTATTCGGCACTTAATAAGTCGCCATTTTTAGCGCCATTTGTGCCTAATGCAGACGGTGTTGTAACAGATATTTATGAGGATATAGACAATATAGGTGGTTTTAGTAACCCTAGAGCAATTGTAGATAATGCTACGTTTCAAGCTAAAAATTATAACCTATACGGACTTTTCGATTTTGGATACAAAGTTTCAAACAAAGTAAACATCCATTCCTTATTTGGAGCAAATTATATAAAAAACAGACAAAATGTTTTTTTACCAGATTTAGGACTTTCTACAGAATTTAACGAATTTGGTGATGAACAGTATAGAACATCGAAAGTGAATGCAGAAAGTTTATTCTCATTTTACAACGATACAAGACTTAACTACAAAAATAATGTAGGTGGTGTTCACGATTTTTCTGTAAACCTAGGATTCCGTTATCACACAAATAATTATGAAAATTCATACTCTACCAGTGGAAACTCGGCGGATGATCAATTTACATCTTTAGAAGGAGGTAGTAATTTAACATACGTGACCTCGGGAAGTATAGGAAACTGGATAAATGGTTCTATTTATGGTAACGCAAATTATTCGTTCTTAAATAAATACTTTGTTAGCTATAATATTTCTGCAGATGCTTCTTCTCGTTTTGGAGATGATAAATCTGTTGGTATTTTCCCTGCTTTAAGTGCAGGATGGTTAATTTCTTCTGAAAATTTCATGGCTAACAATTCAGCTATAGACCAATTGAAGTTACGTGCTAGTTACGGTTTAACTGGTAACGATGGTATTGGTAACTACAATGCAGAATCTTACTTTGTTTCTAGAAGATTTTTAGAAGGTGCAGGTCTTGTAAGTGGTAATATAGCAAACAGCTCTATCAGATGGGAAGAAACCACTAAAGCAAACGTTGGTTTAGATGTTGGTTTGTTTAATGAACGTATATCTTTTAACATTGACTACTTTAACAATGTAACAGATGGTTTACTTAATAACACCGAGATAAGCCCTATTTATGGATATGACAATTATATCAGTAACGACGGAAAACTTAAAAACACAGGTGTAGAATTTAGTATAAACGCACGAGTTGTGAATACGCCTAGCTTTAGTTGGGATATTGGAGGAAACATTTCTACTTATAGAAATGAAATTTCTTCGCTTCCTGGTGGGAGACAAATTATTAACGTTGAAGGTTTAAATGCGACTATTTTAAACGAAGAAGGAAGCGCATTAGGCTTGTTCTACGGTTATAAAACAGACGGTATTTTTAACAGTGCAGCAGAAGCTTCTAACGATGGTTTGGTTTGGAGAGATTTTGCTGGTTTTAATCAACCATTTGTTGCTGGTGATGTGAGATTTGTAAATACAAATAGCTCAGACAATGTTATTAATGAAGATGATAGAGTCGTTATTGGAGATCCTAATCCAGATTTCACTGGAATGGTTTACAATAAATTTAGCTACAAAAAACTGACTTTATCTACTGTATTCTCATTTAGCCAAGGTAATGATGTTTACAATGCTTTAAGATGGAGAACAGAATCTATGGATGGTTTAGCAAATCAAAGTTTAGCGACAGTAAATCGTTGGACGGTTGATAATCAAAACACCAACATACCACGTGCCGTTTACGGTGATGCTGTTGGGAATTCAAGATTTTCAGATAGATGGATAGAAGATGGGTCTTACATACGTCTTAAAACAATATCGTTATCATATACTCCAGATGTATTTAATGCAACATTTTATGTTACAGCAAATAACATATTTACTATAACAGACTATTTAGGCTACGACCCTGAAGTAAGTGCATCACAAGCAAGTTATTTACAAGGTATAGATGCTGGTTTTACACCACAATATAGCTCTGTACTAATTGGTGTTAGATTAGGACTATAATTTTGAATATGAAGATTGAAATCATAAAAAGAAAACAAATGAAACAGTATACAAATATTTTTTTAAGCCTACTTTTCGCTTTATCTCTATTTACTTCTTGTGAAAGTCTTTTAGACGTTTCACCAGAAGAAGTATTATTAGAAGAAGATTATTTAGGCGATAATAAACTGGATGCAAGGTCTGCTTTATTCGGAATTCTATCACAAATGCAAGATATTACAGGACAGTATATTGTGTTAGGTGAGTTGAGAGCTGATTTAGTTGATGTAACCACTAATGCAGAGGATGATGTTAGACAAATAAATATGCATAACATTAGCGCTGATAATAGTTATATAGATTCTTCAGTATTGTTCTCTATAATTAACAATTGTAATTTTGCTTTAAATGGTATTGATACCGAAGCTTACGATGGTATTTTAGAAGATGATTACGCTTCTATTATGCGAATTAGAACATGGGCACAAATACAAATTTTAATTAACTACGGTAAGCTTCCATATATTACAAAGCCTATTTCTAGTACCGACGATTTAAAGGAAAACTACCCATTACTTTCTTTTGAGCAAGGGATAGATCAATTAATTCAAAATCTAGAATCTGTTGCAGGTATAGAAAATGTTACTAAATATGAAAACTCGTTAGGGTACAATATTTTTAGTATGATACCAGATAACGATGTGCTTTTAGGAGATTTACATTTATGGAGAAGAAATTATGTTACTGCGGCAACATATTATAAAGCCTTTTTAGATAAAAATGTAATTACAGGAAATTATAACTTAACATCTAATACAGTAGGTACTAGCTTAAGTGGTGGTAACTATAGTGTAGCAACTGGTTGGCCTTCAATTTTCTTATCGGAATCGGTAGTGAATAATGAAGTAATTAATTACACCGCATTTAGCGATCAATACAGACAGCCAAACAATAGTTTTCAAGTTCTTACAAATCAAATGAAACCTTCGGCATTATCTATTTTAAACTGGGATTCACAGTTTAAGAGTTATTTAGGTGAACCTTATGATGGTGGAGAAGGAGACAATAGAACTATTTTAGATAATAATAGAAACCCGAGTTCGTATTCTGGAGTTGGCGAAGAAGCTAGAATTGCTAAATATCAATATGAATATTTTATTTGGAACAGAGCTGCGAGAGTATATCTTAGATATGCTGAAGCTATTAATTATGCGGGGCATACGGAGCAAGCATTAGCTGTTATTAACGGTATTTTTAATTCAACTACCACTCCTACAACAACTAATTCTCCATTTTTAAATAATCCAGAAAGCTATTTAAACTTTGCAACGGGTACATATTATATTGCTAATAATAGCGGGGTTTTAACATCTGGTAATCAAGGTATAAGAGGTAGAGTTGATATGGCGCCATTTAGTGTGGATTCAAGTTTAGATGAAGCAGCAACTATTCAAGCAGTTGGGCAGATTATTCTTAACGAGGCAGCATTAGAATTGGCCTTTGAAGGTACTAGATGGGAAGATTTAATACGTTTTGCAGACCGTAAAGGTGACCCAAGTATTGTGGCAGAAGCTGTAGCAAGTAAATTTGCATCAGCAGGTGATGGCGCTACGGCAAGTGCAGTACAACAAAAATTAATGAATCCAGATAACTGGTTTTTACCACTAGCGATTCCTGCAAATTTTCAGCCTTCTAATTAAATAGAGACAGTTCATTTGATAAAATAAAAATCGTCACTCTTAAGTAAATTTTGGGTGACGATTTTATTTTAATAAAGAATGGAAGTACACTTTTATGGAGGGGTACTTTTTTATGTTTTCGAATACATGTATATTGAAGTTAGATAATCAATTAGAATAGAATGAAGCAAATCAAAGTCATAGCAATTTTCACCCTGTCCTTTCTTTGTGTGGGAATGAAAACAGATACACCAAAGCCATCCATGTATCACAAAGGGTGGGTCGATTTTAATAAAAACGGCGTTAAAGATGTTTTTGAAGATCCTAAAGCACATATAGATGCACGGGTTTCCAATCTGATATCTTTAATGAATGTCGATGAAAAAACATGTCAATTAACCACTCTATATGGTTTTGCACGTGTTTTAGAAGATGAATTTCCAACTCCAAACTGGAAAAATCGTGTTTGGAAAGATGGTATAGCGAATATAGATGAGCATTTAAATACTATTTGGAATCAAGAAAAAACGCATACACCTTATGCGTTCCCATATAGCACCCACGCCGAAGCGATTAATAAAGTACAAAAATGGTTTATAGAAGAGACCAGAATGGGTATTCCTGTCGATTTTACCAACGAAGGCGTACATGGGTTATGCCATGAAAAAGCAACTCCTTTACCCGCGCCCATAGGTATTGGTAGTACTTGGAACAAAGCATTGGTTTATAAAGCAGGTACTGTTGTGGGACGTGAAGCGAAAGCCTTGGGGTATACCAATGTATATGCGCCTATTTTAGATGTAGCACGAGACCAACGTTGGGGACGTGTTTTAGAATGCTATGGAGAAGAACCATTTCATATTGCAGAAATGGGTAAACAAATGGTAAATGGTATTCAATCGCAAGGAGTGGCTTCGACCATTAAACATTTTGCAGTGTACAGTATTCCAAAAGGGGCCAGAGATGGAGATGCCAGAACAGATCCGCATGTGGCACCACGTGAAATGCATCAATTGCATTTGTATCCGTTTGAAAGAGTTATTAAAGAAGCATCACCCATGGGTGTTATGAGTAGCTATAACGATTATGATGGTGTGCCTGTAACTGCCAGTCCTTATTTTCTAACCGAATTATTACGTGAACAATATGGCTTCGATGGTTATGTGGTTTCAGATAGTGAAGCGGTGGAATATGTTTCAGAAAAGCACCATGTGGCTAAAGATTATAAAGAAGCGGTAAGGCAAGTTATTGAAGCGGGTTTGAATGTACGTACCACGTTTAGAACTCCAGAATCGTTTATTGAGCCTTTGAGAGAATTAATAGCCGAAGGTAAGATTTCAATGAAAACGATAGATTCTCGTGTAGCAGATGTGTTACGTGTGAAGTTTAGATTGGGTTTATTCGATACACCTTATGTTGAAAACCCAAAAGCATCTGATAAATTAGTGCATACTCAGGCAGATGAAGATTTTTCTAAACAGATTAACAGAGAGTCTTTAGTATTATTAAAAAACGACAATAATTTATTGCCTCTTGATATTAACAAAGTGAAAAATATTCTGGTAACAGGACCTTTAGCAGACGAGGTGAGCTTTACGTTTAGCCGCTACGGTCCTGCGTTTAATCCATCGGTTTCTGTGTATCAAGGCATAAAGAAATATGCGGGTAATAAGGCTCAGGTACACTTTGAAAAAGGATGTGATATTATCGATCCTGATTGGCCGAGGAGTGAAATTATTCCAACGCCACTGTCTAAAGAAGAGCAAGCAAGTATTGATGCCGCTGTGGAGAAAGCAAAACAATCTGATATAATTATTGCCGTGGTAGGCGAAGATGAAAAACGTGTTGGTGAAACCAAATCTCGTACCAGTTTAGGGCTTCCAGGGCGTCAGTTTCAACTAGTACAAGCCTTATATGCAACCGGTAAACCCGTTGTTTTAGTGCTTATTAATGGGCAGCCATTAACCATAAACTGGGAAAATAAATTTTTACCAGCTATTTTAGAAGCATGGTTTCCGAGTACTGCAGCTGGTGAAGTGATTGCCGAAACTTTATTTGGTGATTATAATCCAGGAGGCAAGTTGTCGGTGACCTTTCCTAAGTCGGTTGGGCAAATCCCCTTGAACTTCCCGTTTAAACCAGGGTCTCAAGCAGGACAACCGGGTGCAGGACCAAATGGTTATGGAAACACCCGTGTTTTGGGGCCTTTATACCCTTTTGGTTATGGTTTGAGTTATACCACGTTTGAGTATAGCGATTTGGTCGTGAACCAGAAAACAAAACAATCTCAGAGTGCTATTGAGGTATCATTTAAAGTAAAAAACACAGGAAAACGCGCAGGGGACGAGGTTGTGCAACTCTATTTGAAAGATAAAGTGAGCAGCGTAACAACTTACGAGTCGCAATTACGTGGTTTTGATCGTGTGCCTTTACAGCCAGGTGAAACTAAAACCATAAATATGACCTTGCAGCCAGACGATTTAAGAATTCTAGATATCAACATGAATTGGACGGTTGAACCAGGTACTTTTGAAGTGTTAATAGGAAGTTCTTCAGTGGATATTCATTTACAAAAAGAGTTTGAAATACTTCCTTTGAATGATTAAAATTAACTGAAATTAATTTTTTTGGATAGAAATGAGGCTGTCTAAAAAGTGTAATTCTGTGTCATATTGAGCTTGTCGAAATTTTTTATCTTATAGATAATCAATAGTGGTTTCGACAAGCTTAACCTGACAAAGTTTATAATACACTTTTTAGACAGCCTCGTTTATTTAAGATCCTTGTTTTTAGAGAAACACTTCAATGTTATGCACCCCACTGTCAAGCGTTATAGAAGTTGCTTTCTTTTTAACTTTCTTAGAGTTTAAAGTTGTTTTCGATGCTGTTTTTGGTAATACAAATTTAGCAGTCATACCTTCAGGGATTGTTATTTTATAGGTGGTTTCATTATTCTCTGTTTGATGCTCGGCATAAATAAATCCATGTTGTGTAGGTACTTTTATTTTAGAAAAAGCTAGATCATCCAATTGCGGATTAATTTCAGCAACCTTAAAACCAGCCGTTTTTGGTTTGATGCCCCACATATAGCGGGTAATGGCATTTATTGGAGCGGTTCCCCAAGCATGGTTCCAATCGGAGTTTGGTTTGTATTTCATATCCCAAGCTTCCATAGCCATGGTAGAACCTACTTTTATCATATTCCACCAATTACGGTCGCCTTCAGTATCTGCAATTAATGAAGTTGCATAAGCAGCTTCGTTATTTTTATACAAACCTTCTAATAGATATTGTGCTCCATAAACGCTACAAGCCATACCTCTGGATTTCACAAATTCGGTAACGGTTTTCACATGTTCTTTAGGAACCAAATCGAAAGCCAAGGGTAACATATTGGCATGTAAAGAGGAGTGGGTAGAGTTTTCACCATCTAAATAATACCCTTTAGAATGGTTGAAAAGTTTAGAGTTTATAGTCGCTTTAACCTTATCAGCTTTATTTTTAAAGAAAATAGCATCATCCGTTTTATTAATAGCGGTAGCAATTTCAGTCATTAACTTCAAATTGTAATAGTAGAAAGCGTTCACAACGGTATTCACCGGTACAATGTCATAGCCATCACGTTCACCTTCAGCGGTTGCTAATTTCCAACCTGTATCTTTTTGGGCACCTGGCCAATCGATGATATCTCTTATGTTGGTATTCGCTTTTTTAAATCCTAGTTTTAAAATTAAAGCTTCATTTAAGTTAGAAGATTTTGAACTTATTAAACCATCGGCACGTTCTAAATCCATCAACGTTTTTAGTTTCAGGTTGTCATAATGTTCCTTTAAAGGTGCCACATCACCGGTATACATATAATCTGCATGAAACATTAACACGGTGTGTAATAACCATTCGGTTGGCCACGTAGGGTTTTCAATAAAATAGGCATTGGTTCTTCTGGCCATGGTATATTCATTATCAACACTGTAATGGCTTAATTGGTTGATGTAAGCATCTGCTTCATAGGGAATACGTTCTCTATCACCATCTACATAATAGCCCATAAAACTGGTCGCTTTAATGGTATGTTTACACATGTCCCAAATAGAATCCATCACTGCATTTGAAGATGAAAAAGAACTCGCATCATCATTAAATTGATAATGAATGGCTTTTTGCGATATGTTAAGGTCTTCTATAGGAATTTTTAAGTTTTCTATTTCCAAATATCTAAATGGCATAATAACGCCAATTTGTTCGGGAAGCTTAATAGCTGCTGGACCTGTATTTCGTTTGTCTGGTGATAATGGTAGCGTTGTAGGTTGGTTTGCTTGCAAGTTGTTTAGAGTAACTTGTTGGTACCTGATGGTGCCTCCCGGGTTTCTATCTATTTTGTTTGCATGCTCTATTTTTTCACCTAAACGGAATGTAAGCGTATCGGGGTGTGCGTTTTTGGAAGTGATTTCTAGGGTTCCAAAAAAGGCTTTTCCAAAATCGATTAGATAATGGCCGTTACTAATTTTTGTGATTTTTTGCGGACTTATTAAAGTCGTTTTTAAGTCTAAATCCTCGGTACTGTTTTGAGCGTTTACCTGTGTGAAAGCGAGTGTTAACGAAAGTAGAAGAATGTATTTTTTCATTTAATAGTAGTTTCTAATTATATAAAAACAGCCTACTAAGGAAGCAAGCTGTTTTATGTTTTTACTTTTATTATTAAACCTATGTATTGGTTGAATGTTTTTAATATTTAAAAGTTGAATAAGCCAAGATATAACGAATATCTAAATTTTTAGACTGGTTTAATTTCCCAACCTGGTTCGTAAGTTCTAGACCATAATTTCATAGCTTCTCTGTTATAAATACGTCCAGTATTTTCATCAACTTCAAATGAATCATCAATTCTAGAAGCAATATTAGCGTAATGGGTTAGCATTTGGCTAATAGCACCTTCATCGATAGGTGAGGTCAATTCCGCTTTTCCTCTAATGGCATCAAAAAAGTTAAGCGTATGTGCAGCCGAAAGTTGTCCGCCACCACCAAGGGCATTACCGTCTTCAATTCCAGGTACTACGTTTTCTTTAATAAGTTTTCCTTTAAGGTCATATAGTTTATAACCATCACGATCTATCATAGTCGATCCGTTAGAACCGTAAATAAGAGTCCCTCTACCTGCACCATATTTATCATAACCATTTCTACTGCGACCATCCCATTTAATGGTTTTATCACCAGCAAATTTGAACGTAGCTTCCATGGTGTCATACATTTCCCAACCGTCATCTTTATATTGGTATTTGCCTGCATTTACATCAACGTGTTCTGGATATTTTACCCCTAAAGCCCAACGTGCAATATCTAATTCATGGGTCGCATTATTTCCCATTTCCGCAGTACCATAATCCCAACCGTACCAATGCCAGTTGTAATTCCAAGTATCATCGGTATAATCTCTTCTTGGGGCAGGCCCTTGAAAAAGTTCCCAATCTAGCCCTTCTGGTGGGGCTGTTTTTGTTTGATGCGGAACAGGACCACGTTTACTTGTGTAAAAAGCAATGGCATTGTACACATCACCAATAACACCGTTATGAATGGCTTTTATAATTTCTTGCGATTGTAATGAGGAGCGCTGTTGATTACCCATTTGCACCACTTTATTGTATTTTTTTTGATAAGCTACTAACAGCTCGCCCTCTTCAGGGTTGTGGCTACATGGTTTTTCAAGAAACACGTGTTTCCCTGCTTGCATGGCCATACAGGCGCCTGGTGCGTGCCAATGGTCTGGTGTAGCCATAAATACAGCATCAACCTCTTTATCGTTTAATATATTTCTAATGTCATTTTCTAACTTAGGCTTATAACTAAGTTTGTTAGCTAGTTTAGCGGCAGCATTATCGCGCTGGCTTTTCATAACATCACATAAATAACGTAATTCAATGTTGTTTTTCTTATCTGCAATTGGTGGAATGTAAGCACCATAACGTCTACCTAAACCTTGAATAGCGATATGTAACCTATCATTGGCGCCTATTATTTTTGAATAACTTTTTGCCGACATGGCATTAGCACTGTTTGAAACTATGGTAGCTCCTATCGCACCTAAAGCTGTTTTTTTTATAAAATCTCTTCTGTTTGAACTCATAATAGTATTTAGTCTTTAGTTGTGTTAATCGGACGAATTTTTACGTTTTTGAAGGATACCAAATCACCATGATCTTGTAATAGTATTTGTCCCTTTTCTAATTCACCAAAATTCGGCCATTTCGCATATTTACTTTCCGATACTAATTTTCTGAAGTTATCACTTTTTCTTTCGTACTCTAATACCTTAGCGCCGTTTAGCCAGTGCTCCACATGGTTGTCTTTAGAAATAATATAAGCCGTATTCCATTCGCCAATAGGGTTTATTGGTTTATTTAGATCGGCTTGAATTAAATCGTATAGCGAACTTACGGTTCTGCTTCCTTCATGATTCCCCAATTTAGCATCAGGATGTAAAGCATCATCTAAAATTTGATATTCTAAACCAATGGAAGAGCCTGCACCTTTATTAATATTGGTGTCTACATAATATTTAATACCACTATTTCCGCCAGTATTAACTCTAAAATCTACGGTTAATTCAAAATCACCATATAATTCTGAAGTTACAATATCACCACCAGCAGTCGATTCTGCACCGCCAGACGATAATACGCTAAGCACTCCATCTTCAATTTCCCAACCTGTTTCAGGAAACTTGTCAAGTTTAGCACCATGCCAACCCTTGGTTGTTTCTCCATCCCATAATAACTTCCAACCTTTTTTAGCTTCTTCAATAGTTAATTGGTTTTTAGTTATAATAGGTTTTACAGTCGATTTTTGAGTGTATTTAGAAAGATCATCAGTAAGAATTTTTACATTTTTCCAGATAATTTCTGTACCAGCTTTTTTATCGGCCTTAATGCTGTGTACTTGTAGACAAATAAAGCCACTCGCTGTTTTTTCATCTATTAAATGTGCCGCAGCAACACCATTTACCCACGTTTTAAGGGTGTCACCAATAGCTTCAATACGGTAATGGTTCCAATCGTTTTGTTTAAACGCTTTTTGAGCGTCAGGGTTATTATCTAAAGTGTTTAACCAACCACGTCGCGATTCATCATAAATACCACCACTCCAAGCGCGCCCAGACGGGTCAATTTCTACTTGATACCCGTGAACACGACCCTCTCTATAATGAGGAAGGCTGTTACTACGAATTTGAATACCAGAATTCATGGTAGAATCTACTTTATAATCCAATTCTAAAATAAAATCGCCATACATTTTATCGGTTGTTAAGAACGAGTTTGGAGTGTCGTGTACGGTTGTACCAACAATAGCGCCGTCTCTAACAGTGTATGCTGCTTCTCCACCTTTTTGGTGCCATCCGTTTAACGTTTCACCGTCAAATAAGGAAACCCAAGGCGTGTTGTCTTTCGGTTTTTCTGCACAGCTAAAAAATAAAGAGATACTACATAATAGTATGGCTCTATTGAAGAAAATAGATTTTTTCATTTTAATGTTTTGGTTTATTAATAGTTTACTAAAATACTTTTTTTTGATGGATTTTCACATGGATATATTGTTCTAAACCATGGATTATTCAATTCTTGAGCATTTTCATGTTGTTTTATTTTTCTATTATTTTAGTAAGGTTTTTATGGGACTATTTTTAAAGTAGCTCGAATTGGCTGATTTTTAAAACTAATTAAAATGTCCATGAATGCGAATGAAATGTCCATTACTTAAGAAATATTTAACATTAATTTAGCAAAACAATTATAACTAAATAAAATAAACATGGTAAAACTAAAACTCTTATTAATAGCCTTATTGGTAGGCTTTACAGGGGCTTCCTGGGCGCAAAGCAAGGTGTCTGGTGTGGTAGCCGATAGTCAAAACATTCCCATTCCTGGGGTGAATGTTGTTGTTAAAGGTACGTCCAATGGTGCTGCTACAGATTTTGATGGTAACTATCAAATCAGTGCAAAATCAGGAGATGTATTGGTATTCTCTTATTTAGGGTTTAAATCTCAAGAGGTTACTTATAAAGGACAAGCAACTTTGAATGTTAAAATGCAAGAAGATACCGCACAACTTAATGAAGTAGTTGTCATTGGGTATGGTTCTGTTAAGCGTAGTGACTTAACAGGTGCTGTTGCTTCTTTAAGTTCTGAAAATATTACAGAACAAAAGAAAACGGATATTGGGCAAGCTATTCAAGGAAAAGTAGCAGGTGTTGATGTTAGGGCTTTAAGTAATAAGCCAGGGGCGCCTCTTTCTATTAAAATTAGAGGTAACACATCTATAACAAATACCAATGCAGGTCGTGATGGTATTAGTGACGATTTGGATGATGATCTTTCAAAACCATTGTACGTGGTTGATGGTATCTTTTTTGAAGATATAAACGCTTTAAATCCAGCAGATATTCAACAATTAGATATTTTAAAGGATGCTTCGGCTACAGCTATTTATGGGGCGAGAGGTGCAAATGGAGTTGTAATTATTACGACCAAAAGCGGTATAGAAGGTAAAACAGTTTTTACTTATGAAGCTACTTTAGGTAGTCGTTCTGTTACTAACGAGCCTGATTATTTTAATGGTGATGAATATGTTGCTTTTGTTGGTGATGTTATTAGAAGTAGAGAGTGGAAAAACCTTTTTAGTAATGGTGTGCCAACAGTAGCAGACTATAATAATATAAATGTAGCTAGTTTAATTGATACTGAAATTAGAATAACGAATGAGGAAGCTAGTAATGCAGCAAACAGACGTTATACTAATTGGATAAAAGACTATCAAAAAACAGGTATTCAAACTAGTCATAATTTAGGGATGTCTGGAGGAAGTGATGGTTTGGTTTATAATGGATCGATTGGATACTTAAGTGATGAAGGTGTGCTAGGTATAGAAGCTTTTGAACGTTATAACATGAGTGCGTCGCTTTCTAAAAGAGTGACTGACGATTTAACAGTAGGATTAAAAACATATTTGTCATTCTCTGAACGTGAAGAGGGAAGTAGAGAGTTGTATAGAAGTACACAACGTTTAGCCCCAACAGTAAATTCTCGTGATACCGACGGAAATATTATTTTATTTCCAGACGATCAAGATTTACGTTTCACAAACCCTTATTATGATGCCACAGGAGCTTGGAGAAATAATACAAGAGCTTTAAACGTAATTGCGAATGTGTTTGTAAACTACAAACCAACAGACTGGGTGAATTTTAAAACTCAATTTTCACCAAACTTGAGTACAGAAAGATTTGGTGAGTACAGAGGTTTACTTACAAAAAGTTCTCGTAATGATGCTTCTCGTATTCAATCACACTATAATAGTTTTTTTAGTACAGCTTATACGTGGGATAATATTGTAGATTTTAATTTTGATTTAGCAGAAGGTCATAATTTGAAATCAACCTTAATTTCATCCGTTTACTACAAACAAGATGAAGGAAGTAATGTTCAAACAAGAAATTTTGATACAGACGCCTATTTATTTTATAATACGGGTGTAGGTACAGACCCAAGAAGTTATGACTCTTACTATGAAAAAGAAACAACATCGTCTTTCGCGGCAAGAGTAAATTATAGTATCCTAGATAAATATCTTTTTACATTTACAGGAAGGTATGATGGCGCTTCAAAATTAGCCGTTAATAATAAATGGGATTTCTTCCCTTCTGCAGCCATAGCTTGGAAAGTAACAGAAGAAGACTTTATGCAAAACACCGATTGGTTAGATAATTTAAAACTAAGGTTAAGTTACGGGGAGTCTGGTAACTATAGTACAGTTAGGCCATATGAGTCATTGGCATTTTTAAATAATACAGATTATATATTTGGTAATAACCTTACTAATGGAGTTACTGTTTCTGGATTTACTAATTATGATTTGACTTGGGAACGCTCAAAAGAATTGAATGTTGGTTTAGATTTAGGGGTTTTACAGAATAAAATACGTCTAGGTTTAGAAGTGTATAGTAAGACAACAGACGGAGGTATTTTAGCAAGAACCTTATCTCCAATTACTGGGTTTGGCTCAGCAACAGGTAATTATGGTTCTGTACGTAATAGTGGTGTTGAGATTACTTTAAATACTAGAAACATACAAACTGAGAATTTTAAATGGACTACCGATTTGAATTTTGCTAGAAACAAAAATGAAATATTGGAGCTAGACGGTGAATTAGATTTAATCCCTTACGGTAACCACGGTGTTTTACAAATAGGTGAAGCTGTAGATGCTATTTGGGCACCAGAAAAACTAGGTATTTGGCAACTAGATGAAGCTGCAGAAGCTGCTGTGTATGGTAGATTTCCTGGAGAATATAAGTTTAGAGATGTGAATAATGATGGAAGCATTAATTCAGCGGATAATGTTATTTTAGGACAAGTATCTCCTGATTGGACTGCAGGTATGACTAATACGTTTTCATATAAAAATCTAGATTTATCTGTTCAAGTATATACGAGACAAGGTACTTTTGGACATTCAGAATTTAACCAACTTTCTGTGCCATGGCAAGGGGATGATGCTAAATTTAATAAAGTAGATTTAGATTATTGGACACCAAATAATCAAGATTCTAAAAATCCAGCTTTAGAGTATGGAGCAGGTGCAGATTGGTATTATACAGATTTTGATTTTGTAAGAGTAGGAAATATAGGCTTAGGCTATGAGTTTTCACAGTCTATGTTGGATAAATTAAAAATGTCAAGTTTGCGTTTATCATTGGATATCCAAAACCCATTTACGTTCACAGACTATGAAGGATCAGATCCTGAAACAGGACTTCAGAATAACTATAATGGTGGTTATTTAGTTAAAACCATATTATTTGGACTTAAGTTATCTTACTAATTTTTTAAAATATACAAAGATGAAACTATTAAAAAACATAAAATATACAGCGGGCATACTAGCTTCTATGATGCTATTGAGCGGCTGTAATGATTATATTGATGAAACAATATATTCAGATGTAACAAGCGAGAATTTTATAACAGAAGATAATGCAGACCAACTGGTTGTTGGAATTTATACGCAAGTACGTGGGGTCTACAGAAATTACGGGTACAAATTCTTAGGAACTGATATTTTTACAACAAGAGGTGATGTGACTTCTAATAGTTCTGAAAATGATTATTTTGGTTTACAGGCACCAAGTTCTAATGGGGTTTGGTCTGGTAATTATGATATAATAGCAAAGGCAAATACAGCCATTAATCGTTATGAAAATCAAATAAGCTGGAGTGCAGGTCGATTAAGTGATAAAGCATATGGTCTAGCACAAGCAAGAGCATTAAGAGCGTTGGCATTCTTTAATTTAGCACAGCAATATGGTGGCGTGGTTTTAGAATTAGACGAACAACTAACAATTCGTGAAGATTATACAAGATCTTCAGAAGCAGATACCTATGCGCTTATAATATCAGAATTAGAAGCAGCAATTCCAGGTTTATTAGATGCGCCAGAAACAGGTAGGTTTTCAAAAAGAGCGGCACAACATGTATTAGCTGAGGCTTACTTAACGAGAGCTTATAAAACATTTGGTTCTACTGCAGATTTTACAACCGCAGCAGCATTGGCAGAACAGGCGATAGGTTCATATGATATTAGAAGTCAAACCTACGCTCAAGTATTTGATTACGACAATCAAGTGAATCCAGAGGTGCTTTTTGCAGCACAATGGGGTGCAGGTAACATAGCTTCAAATAAGAATAATAACAAGCACGCGATCTTTATGTATGCGGTACATAATTTGCCGGGTATTAATAGAACAACAACACCTTATGGGTTTAGTGATTCTAATTCGATGCCAACACCCTTCTTTTATTCTTTATTTGCTGCAAATGATTCAAGAGATGATGCTACTTTTCACCGTGCCCTTCTAGCAGATGGAAATGTGCCTATTGGTGCTCCAGACCCAATTGTTGCAAACGATACTATAGTTTATTTCCCAAAAGTAGCTCTAGGAGCAGCAGAACTTGCAGATCGTTTAGATCGTTATTGGGTATACCAACCAGATCAATATTTATACGGTAGACCAGCCGATGTAACGGGTGTTAATTATTTGTATTCTTTAAATTCAGAATTAACAAACTTCCCAATATTCAAGAAATTTGATGATGAAGATTTTAACGAAACAGCTGAAGGTGCTCGTGATACATTTATATTTAGAATTTCAGAAACTCATTTAATTGCAGCTGAAGCACATTTGGGAGCAGGTAATACAACACAAGCCTTATTTCATATAAACAGAGTAAGAGAACGAGCTACAGAAGTTCCTAATGAATATCTTACAGTAAGTATTGATGATATTTTAAATGAGCGTGCATTAGAACTTGCAGGTGAAGACAATAGATGGGCCGTTTTAAAAAGAACAGGTAAGTTAGAAGAGCGTGTAAACTTATACAATCCACATAATGTAAATCACGGTGCTTTTGATGCTGCGAAGCATTTATTACGCCCTATTCCAACTAATGAATTAATATTATCTCCAGAAACAATGAAACAAAACCCTAATTATTAATAGCAAATATTAGAAGTTTTTTTTTGAGTTAGTTTAGTAGAAGATATAGGCAGACACAAATTTGTCTGCCTATATTTTTAATTTTTGGGTATCAGTTATTAATACATACTCAGCATAAGTATCAATCATTAAATTTTATTTCCTTATACCATTTTATATGCTTCTTTTCTTTAAAAAACAATTGGGTTTTATTGCAGCATTTCTAGTCATTTTTTCATGCTCTAATACGTCAGTTGAAAATTATTATTTAATTATTGGCGCATCTGCTACAGATGTAGAAGTAAGTACGGTTAACGATTTAAAAAATGATTTATCCAAAGTAATAGATGGCAGCGTCACTATTATTCCAGAAGCAGATCAAGATAAATTAAAAGAAAAAGGTGTTTTCTTCATTTTAGGTACCCCCCAAACTAATACCTTAATAAAAGGCTTAGGTACACAAAATAACATTAAATTATCTAGCACTATACCAGGAGCTAGAGGCGGAATTTGGGCTAAATCCATACTGCCTAATGGTCAAAAAGCAATTGTAATTGGAGGTTCAGATGTTCAAGGACTTCAATACGCTATTTATGACTATTCAAAAGATATATTGGGTGTAGACCCCTTGGAATATTGGACCAATAAACAACCAAGTAAAAAAACAAGTCAAGACATCTTCAACTTTAATTCTAAAATTATAGAACCGCCTAAGGTTCCTATGTTAACGTATTTTGAAAATGATGTCGATGAATTAGCAAACTACCGAGGTAAATTGCTAGAATACGATTGGGAAAGTTATACCGAATTGATAAACTCATTAGTACGATTACGCTATAACTCCATTCAGTTATTTGATATGTTGGGCAGGCCAGAATTTTTTATTCGTCCGGAATACAAAGAGCTAAAACCAGACTATCAAATTGATATTGAGTATGTGGATAAGATGATAGATTATGTACACGAAAAAGGAATGAAAGTTGCGGTCGATTTTGCTTTAGGCTATCAAATTCACCCTATGGATGCCGATAAAGCGGATTGCTGGAAAACCTATAAAGAAGATTGGCTACAAGCATGGCGCTATTATTTTGAGAAAACACCATTAGCTAAAACTGATATTTTTATTTTACGCCCACGCCACCAGGTTTGGGATTGGGAATATGAAAGTACTTGTGGAGAAAGCAAAATAGAAGTTTTTAATGAAGTTTATAAAGCCTTCGGGAATTTAGTAGATGAATACAAGCCCAAAGCACAAAAAGTGTTGGTTTGTTATTCTGATGGAATGGAAATGTGGAATGAAGGGTTTAGACCACCAACAGATTGGACGGTACTTTGGTCCGATCACGGTTTTGGCGATTTTCAACATCTTCCAAATACCACCGATGGTTATAAATTTGGAACCTACATGCATGCCGGTTATTGGTTAAACCATACCGTACACAACCCATACCCAGAAAAAGTAGAAACCGTGATGAAAGAGATGTTTCAAAGTTATGGCGCAGATAATTATTGTTTGGTGAATGGGCAAAACTTCAGACCCTTTTTATTAAACTTAGAAGCTTATAGTGAAGTTTGTAACAATCCAGAAACCTTTAACGGCGATGCTTTTTACAAATCGTGGACAGAGCGTTATTTTACTCAAGAAGCAGCGAAACATGCGGTAGCTTCCATGAAATGGCTGCATAAAGCGCAAGAAGGTCGAAAAGGCTATGTAGAACACTTATGGGAAATTCGCGAAGCTGTTTCCTATTTATCAAATACTCCTATTAGAAGACCAGGTAAAACCCCTATTCCTTTCGATTTTAAAAGAGTGGCGGGTGATTTAGAAAATACAGCTCGCTGTCAAGACGACCTCCAGAAAGCTCTTGAAGAAGCTAAAAAGGGCTATGAACTAGCTGAAGGAAATAATAATTTCTATCATGCCTACATATTACTTCCAGTAGTTTTATATTCAGATTTAATTGCTTTTGAAACCACATTGCACAGCATGTCGGTATTGAAAAAGGAATTTGAAGACACCAAAAACCCTGAAGCCTTAGAACAAGCGAAAGCTTTAATAGCAGAAGCAAAACAGAAATTAGAAACAATTTACAAAAACAGAGCATCTGGAGATCTAGATGACAAATGGAAGAATTGGTATTCTATAAAAATTCGAAGACAAAATAATGGTTTCCCAACTACAGAAATGTTAGAGGATATTGAAGCCAATTTAAATAAAATGACACTTTAAAAAGATAAGAATGACGTTAAACCAAAGTATTATAAACGGAGTTGCAGGCATAGGTTTTGGTATGCTTTCTTTACTATCATGTAAAAATGAAGATAAAAGAATCTCATTAGTTGAAGAAACCGAATCGATAGATTATGCATCCAAAGTCTACACACAACTAGACACCGAAAATTCTAGATGGTTTTTCTTCTCGTCTGCCAGTCGCCCGTTTGGGATGGTTAATTTAAGTCCAGATACACAAATTGGTGGTGCCTGGGGTAGTGGTTATCGTTATAAAACGGATACTATTAAAGGGTTTAGCCATATTCATGCGTGGCAAATGTCAGGTGTTTCAGTAATGCCTGTAACAACATCAGAAGCAACTAAAAATACGGTTTATTCTGATTTTTATTCAAAATTCAGTCACGATAAAGAAAAAATCACACCAGGTTATCATTCTGTAGTATTGGATAGATATCAAATAACCTCAGAATTAACAAGCACAAAACGTGTTGGTTTTCATCAATATGCATTTCCAAAAGATCAGCAAGCAGCCATACTTTTTAATTTAAATACCTTGTTGGGGCCTTGTAAAAACTCAGAAGGTGTTTTAGAAAAGAATGGCGTTAATGAAATTTCTGGGTCTCTTGTTATGGAGCGAACACACAGAAGGCCAAAACCTGTAACCGTTTATTTTAAAGCTATTTTAAATACCGATATAGAATCCGTAGATCAAGATTCAAAAACGGGAAATTACCTTGTTAATTTGGCTGATACAAATGAAAAGGTTTTAATGAAATTAGGTATTTCATACACGTCCGTGGAAAATGCTGCTAATAATATAAACCAAGAATTACCACATTGGAGTTTTGATAAAGTAGCATCTCAATCGAAAACCGAGTGGAATGGCTTACTAGGACGAATTGATGTGAAAGGTGGAACAGAAACCGACCAGAAAAGATTTTATACCGATTTGTGGCATGCGCTACAAGGGCGTCGAATTATTAATGATTTTAATGGTGCCTATCCAGATAATACAGGAGCCGAATTTAGAGTGGGTCAATTACCGGTGGATGCTAACGGTAAACCAAAATTTAATCACTTTAATTCCGATTCGTTTTGGGGCGCACAATGGACCATCAATACACTTTGGGGACTTGTGTATCCAGAGATTATGGACGATTTTGTACACTCCTTAATGCAATATTATAAAGATGGCGGTTTAATACCAAGAGGTCCTTCGGGCGGAAATTACACCTATGTGATGACGGGCGCTTCATCAACACCATTTATAGTGAGCGCTATTCAAAAGGGTATTATAAAAGAAGATTTAGAAGGCATTTATCAAGCTTTAAAGAAAAACCACATGTTAGGTGGTATAATGGGAAAATCGGGTTATGAGCATACAACTAATTTAGGCGGGGGCTTAAAATACTACATAGAAAAGGGGTATGCTCCTTACCCCATCCCAGAAGGTAAATTTGGTGGACATCAAGATGGTGCGAGTCTTACCATGGAATATGCGTATCAAGATTGGACATTGGCGCAATTAGCTAAAAAACTAAACCATAACGAGGATTATGACTATTTCATGATGCGTTCAAAAAACTATAAAAACGTATTTGATGAAAAAGTAGGTTGGATGCGACCAAAAAATGTAGCAGGTGTTTGGAAAAAAGATTTCGATCCTTACCAGCCAGAAAACGGTTTTATAGAATCGAATGGTGCGCAGTCTACTTGGTTTGTACCACATGATATTCAAGGCTTAGCGGCTTTAATGGGAGGCGAAGCTAAAGCGGTTGAAAAATTAAACAACCAGTTTATTCAAGCTGAAAAATTGGGCTTTACGGCTGGTAATTCGCATGCACAAGAGTTGCATCCAGAATATAGTAGAATTCCAATTAATTTTGGAAATCAACCTTCTATACAAACCTCTTTTGTGTTTAATCAATTAAACAGACCAGATTTAACGCAGTTTTGGACGAGAAATGTAATTAGCAAAACCTTTAGTGGTTTGTCGCCAGCTACAGGTTATAATGGTGATGAAGATCAAGGCCTTATGGGAAGCTTAAATGTACTCATGAAAATTGGTTTGTTTCAAATGAATGGAGGAACGGACGATAACCCCGAATATCAAATTGGAAGCCCTATTTTTGATGAAATAAAAATTCAATTAAATCCAGACTATTATTCAGCCAAAACGTTTACCATAAAAACCATAAATAATAGTCCGTCAAATGTTTATGTGTCTAAGGTGACTTTGAATAATAAATCGGTTAAAAATTATAAAGTATCACAAAGTGATGTGGTAAACGGCGGTGAGTTACTATTAGAAATGTCTAATAATCCAAATCAGAAATAATAAAATGAAATTAAGACTGACGTTTCTTGCCCTTTTAATAACTACTTGTTCAGCGTTTTCACAACTTAAAAACAAACCCGAACTCGATGAAAACTTCATGGATATGGGCTTCGGTATTTTTGTACATTGGAGTTTGGACTCACAATTAGGGAGTGTTATTAGCCATTCGTTAGTAGGTGCTTCAGATACTTATGTGAATAAGTATTTCAATGAACTGCCAAAAACATTTTATCCAGATAAATTTGATGCCGATGGATGGGCACGTTTATTTAAAGTAGCAGGCGCAGAATACGTTGTATTTACAGCGAAACACCATAACGGGTTTTGTATGTGGGATACTAAAACTACCGATTTTAATATCATGAACACTCCTTATGGGAAGGATATTGTTGGTGAATTAGTTAAAGCATTACGCAGGCAGAATTTAAAAGTAGGCTTGTATTTTTCTCCTGAAGATTTCAGCATTTTGCGTAAACAAGGGCATTTAATTTCCCGTAAAGGACCCATGACTCAAATTACCGCAAATAAAGAACTTTTTGCGTACGATAAGGTTCAAGTTCGAGAACTTATTAAAAATTACGGACCCATAGATGTGATGTTTTTTGATGCATTCCAAGCGAAACCCATGGCTCAATTTGTTCATGAGATAGACCCAAATATTGTGGTAACGCGTGGTGAGATGAACACACCAGAACAGAAAATCCCAGATGCAGCCATGCCAGGACCTTGGGAAACCTGTATGACCATGGGCACACAATGGGCATACAAACCAACAAACGAAACTTACAAAAGTGGGTCGGAACTCATTGAGAAATTAATTGAAATTAGAGCTAAAGGTGGTAATTTTCTGATGAATGTTGGTCCGAAACCCAATGGAGAAATACCCATAGAGCAAGAAGAACGTCTGCGAGAAATAGCTTTGTGGATGTATGTGAATGAAGAAGGTGTTAAAAATGTGAGAACGGTACCAACCATTATTAGAGATGGCGACATGTGGTTTACAAAAGGTAAAGCGGAAAACACAGCTTATGTGTTTATAACGGGCCAAAAAGATTGGTTTAAAGGCTTTAGAAGAAGCTTTCATTTGAAAAATATGAAAGCCACGGCTAACACAACTATTTCTGTACTTGGGCAAAATGATTTGGTGGTAGAGTACTGGCCAGAAAACACACCAACCTCTCGATTCATTCAGCATAAAGATTTGTTAGAAATATCCATAAGTAGGGCACAACGCCTATATAACGATAAAATTTGGCCAAACCCTATTGTGGTTAAATTAACCAATGTAGAGTTTATTAAGAAGTAGAACTTTACGTTATATTTGAAAACATACCATAATAATATCACATGATAAAAACAGTTTTTTTAAGAAATTTTTATAGCACATTAGTCTTAATCGGTATTTTAGTTTCCAATGCTGTAGCACAATCACCAGACAAAATGGAGTGGTGGAAAGATGCCAAATTCGGGATGTTTTTGCATTGGGGTTTGTATTCGCAAACAGCTGGTTATTGGGATGGCCATATAGCAAAGGGTAATGAGCATTTTATGATTCATGAAAAAATCTCTTTGGAGGACTATGGAAAAATTGCAAACGATTTTAATCCTGTAAATTTCGATGCTGAAAAATGGGTGCTTACGGCTAAGGAAGCAGGCATGAAATACATCATCATCACATCAAAACATCATGATGGTTTTGCAATGTTCAATTCCCCTTCAAACGATTATAATATAAAAACAAGAACGCCGTATGCTAAAGATCCCATGAAGGAATTGGTAGATGCTTGCCATAAGCACGATATGAAATTTGGGTTTTATTATTCCCTAGGACGCGATTGGGAAGACCCTGATGTAGCTACAGATTGGCCTTTTAAAGGCGGTAGAAGTAATTTAGTAGATTATCCAGATGAAGATATAAAAGTATACAGCAGGTATTTTGAACGAAAAGTGAAGCCTCAAATAAAGGAGCTGCTTACCCAATATGGGAAAATTGATGTGATTTGGTTTGATACACCAGAATTAATTAGTCCTGAAGAAAGTAAAGAATTACGAGAACTAATATTAAATATTCAACCGCATTGCATCATTAATAGTCGTATTAAACATGGGTTTGGCGATTATAAAGTGACAGAGCAGGAAATTGTGAAAGGGTTGGAAGTTGAACCTTGGGAAGCCTGTATTACCATGGGGAAAAACTGGGGTTATATTGAGTATGATACCATCTATAAATCATCTGAATTAATGACCCGTCAATTACTAGAAATAGTTAGTAAAGGCGGAAATTTATTGTTGAACAACGGACCTACAGGAAAAGGCGAAATCACCGATTTAGCACAAGAACGCTTAGCAGAAATTGGAGTTTGGATGAAACAAAATGCCGAAGGTATTTATGGTTCAAGTCCGTGGAAAATTCAAAGTGAATTACTTTCAAAAGCTAAAAAAACAGAAATTATTCAAAGTGAAGATGGTAAAAATACGCTTATAGATACTGCGAAAGATGCGACTTCAAAAGAGATTATACCAGAGGTACAATTCACCCTGAAAAATAATAGCATATATGCTTATGTGTGTAGTTTTCATGAAAAACAAGTGCTTATTAAATCGTTTGCCTTAAAGAGCAATTTAAAAATTAAGGACGTAACAGCCGTAGGTACAAATAAAACGGTGGTTTGGTCTCAAACGAAAGAAGGCTTAAAAATAGAAATGCCTGCTTATGCTGAAAATGAAATTCCTATATCGGGTTTTAAAATTGAACTCCAATAAATTATAATTAGATTTAAATATTTTTTTTATAGGATTGGTTGTAATTATAATAACTAGAGTTCATAGATTTTTAGACCTTTGGATTAATTTAAAATGGATAAATGCCATTAATTTTAAATAATAAAATATGAAGTTTTTTTTTATAGCTTTTAGTCTGTTTTTTACTTGTTTTATATCTGCCCAAACAAGAGATACGCTCATGGTTTGGAAGGATAAAGTTCCTAACGAAACAAAACCCAAACATCCAGCACAACGAACAGAGAACACCAGTGGTGATGTTATAAGATTAACAAATGTTACCAACCCCATTTTAACGGTTTTTAAACCCAAAACTCCCAATGGTTCTAAAGCAGGTATAATAGTTTGTCCTGGTGGTGGCTATAATATATTGGCTATAAATAAAGAAGGTACAGAGATTGCAGAGTGGTTAAACAGTTTAGGTTATACCGCTTTTGTATTAGAATACCGTGTTCCAAATAACAGAGAAGGAGCTCTACAAGATGCACAACGAGCGATTCGATTGGTACGAAGCAAGGCGATTGATTATAATTTGAATCCTCAAAAAATTGGTATTGTAGGCTTTTCAGCAGGAGGACATTTGTCTGTTAATGCAACTACAAATTACCAAAAAGACACTTATGAAAGTATAGATGCTGTTGATGCTTTGTCAAGCAGGCCGAATTTCACCATGCTTATTTACCCTGCTTATTTAGATAAAGGTGAAAACAGAAGTTTAAGCCCAGAGTTTAATATCGACGAAAATACCCCACCGTTTTTTGTTTTCGGTACTATGGATGACCCTTACGGGAATAGTCCGTTGGTAATTAGCACAGCATTGCGAGATCATAAAGTTCCTGTAGAATTGCATATGTTACCAGAAGGTGGTCACGGTTACGGCTTACGTAAAGGAAATTTGGCGGGAGAGACTTGGCCAAAACTGGCAGAAAATTGGCTTGCTACCATGTTAATGTCGAGTAAGTTAAATGATATTCAGGTAATTGGAAGTCATAATTCATACAAAATAGGGATAGAGCCACCATTGTGGAAAATTCTAAACACAATGGATTCTAAAGTAGCTAAAAGTTTGCAATACGAGCATATCCCTCTAGAAGATCAATTAATCTTAGGGCTAAGGAATTTAGAACTCGACGTGTTTCACGATCCTAAAGGTGGTCATTTTTCAAAACCAAAGGGTCTAGGTTTAGTGAGATTGAGATTCACGTCTCCGTTACCTTATGATGAAGAAAAGAAATTAGAAGAACCAGGATTGAAGCTTTTTCATGTACAAGATTTAGATTTTAGAAGTCACTATTTATTGTTTAAAGAAGGTTTAGCGGCTATTAAAAATTGGTCGGATAAAAACCCAAATCATCTTCCCGTTATTATTCTTATAAATGCCAAGGATAGTAAAGTTAAAAGCACTAGAGAGCCGCTTCCTTTTACTAAAGAAGCTTTAAATGAAATTGATAATGAAATTAAATCCGTATTAGGTGACGATAAACTTATAACTCCTGATATGGTTCGAGGTGATTCAGAAACTCTTGAAGCTGCCATTTTAACCAAAGGATGGCCAAATTTAGATGAAGTAAAAGGACGTTTTCTGTTTGTTTTAGATGAAAAAGAGGATAAAATAAATAGGTATGTGGATGGGCATCCATCATTAAAAAACAGGGTTTTATTTGTGAATAGCAAAGAAGGAAACCCAGAAGCTGCATTTCGAATTATTAACAACCCTATTAGTGATTTCGATTATATAAAAGAATTGGTATCTAAAGGTTATATGATACGTACGCGTGCAGATGCAGATACGAAAGAGGCACGCGCCAATTCTTATGAACGATTTGAAAAAGCAAAAGCATCGGGTGCACAAGTTATTTCAACCGACTATTATGTGCCATCCACTTTATTTGAATCTCAATTTAAAGTGATTTTTGAAGATGGTACTTATGAAAAAATTAAAAAATAACATCATGCTTAAACATATAATTCTACTATTAATCTGTTTTCAGTTTACCATTTTAAATGCTCAAAAACAAGGTGTTTCAGAATTTACAATTGTAGATGAAAACATATCGACTTCTATTTTAATTGATAAAAAAGAGGCGAAAGTAGTCCAAATAGCTGCTGATATTTTTGCAAAAGATGTTTTTAATATTTCAAATAAAAACATTTCAGTCAATACGAAAAAAAGCAATAGTTCTCAAATAATACTAGCCGGAACTATTGGCAGTAATAGTTGGGTTGATGCGCTAATTTCCAACGGAAAAATAAACGTTTCTCAGTTTAAAGGACACTGGGAACGCTATACTATACAGGTTGTAGAAAACCCAATGAAAGGTGTTGATAAAGCATTAGTTGTGGTAGGAAGTGATAGAAGAGGAACAGCGTATGGTATTTTAGAACTTTCTAGAATGATAGGAGTATCACCATGGGAGTGGTGGGCAGATGTAACACCAGACAAACAACAAACCATTAAAATTACTGTTGAAAATAAAGTATCTAAAAGTCCGTCAGTAAAATACAGGGGCGTCTTTTTAAATGATGAAGATTGGGGCTTACAACGCTGGGCGGCTTTAAATTTTGAACCAGAAACAGGAGATATTGGCCCAAAAACCTATGCCAAAGTATTTGAATTGTTATTGCGATTACGTGCTAATACCATTTGGCCAGCGATGCATTCTAGCACAAAACCATTTTATTCGTATCCAAACAATAAATTCGTGGCCGATGATTATGCTATAGTAGTTGGTACCTCGCACGCAGAACCCATGTTAAGTAATTTTAATACGGAATGGAAACATGCCACCATGGGAGAATATCGGTACGATACCAATTCTGAAACCATAAAGAATTTCTTTAAAAAGCGTGTTAAAGAAACCGCTAAGTTTGAAGGGATTTATACAACGGGTATGCGTGGGGAACACGATTCGCCCATGATTGTTGGTGAAGATGATACTGATTCTCAAGTAAAACTTCTCGAACAAGTTATTACAGACCAACGCAGTATTCTAAAATCGGAAACAAAAAAGAATCCTAATACCATTCCGCAGGCATTTGTGCCTTACAAAGAAGTGTTGAAATATTACCAGAGCGGATTAAAATTACCAGAAGATATTACACTAGTTTGGACCGATGATAACTATGGGTACATGCGCCAATTAAGCAATCCCGAAGAACAAAAGCGAACCGGTGGCGCTGGGGTGTATTACCATACCTCGTATTGGGGGAGGCCTCACGATTATTTATGGTTAAATTCTACAAATCCCGTTTTAATGTGGGAAGAGATGTCTAAAGCTTTCGAGTTTCAATCTAAAGACATTTGGATTTTAAACTGTGGTGATATCAAACCACATGAATACAACATCGAGCTGTTTTTAGATATGGCTTGGGATATGAGTGATTTCGAAAAAAGTACAGCGGTAAAAAATCATATGATGGATTGGTCTGCACGAGAATTTGGAACAGCTTCAGCCAAAGAAATCACCGAACTCATGTTCGATAATAACCGATTGGCTTATATACGAAGACCCGAGTTTATGGCTTGGAGTCAAGTAGAGCCTGTAACGAAAGAGGGCGACACAGAATTAACGCAGTTTCATTATAATGATGAGGTTTCTACTAGAATTGATAGTTATCAGAATTTGATAGAAACGACTGAAAGTTTATATGAAACGATAAGTGACAATAGGAAAGATGCTTTCTATCAACTGGTATATTACCCTGTTATTGGTGCTTCAAAATTAAATCAAAAGTGGTTATATAGTTTTAAAAATAAATTCACGGCGAAGCAAAAT
Organism: Mariniflexile sp. AS56; assembly: GCF_030552475.1. GTDB lineage: Bacteria > Bacteroidota > Bacteroidia > Flavobacteriales > Flavobacteriaceae > Mariniflexile. Next base: position 333,200 of record NZ_JAUPED010000003.1, read on the forward strand.
CGTGAAAGTGCTAATTATTTCGGGACACTTTCAAAAGAATCGTATTTAAGAATAGAGAAAGAAACCGAGTATTACAATACAAAATTGAATAACGGAAAATGGAACCATATCATGACGATGGCTCCACGGTTTTTACCTGTTTTTGCGAAACCAGCATTGGCGCATGTTAAAACCGACACCAAAGCGCATTTAGGTTTGGCATTGGAAGGTTATCAAATGGAAGTAAACCAGGAGGTGATTAATAGTTATGCCGATGTGTTGCCTGTTTTTAATAGCTATACCAATAGTAGCTATTTTATTGATGTGTTTGTAAATGGAGAAGGAACGGTAACCTGGGAAGCAAAACCCAAAGCCGATTGGATCAAGTTATCTGAAAATAATGGAACGCTCAACACAAACTCAGGTAAAGCAGAAAAACGCATTTGGGTCACGATAGATTGGGCTAAAGTGCCGAAAGGCGAAAATAAAAAAGAAGCACCATTGGGGCACGATTTTCAATTAATTCCGCCAAGTTTTAAAGTAAATAGTGCGATCGATTTTGTGTCGGAAGGTAAAGCAACAACTATAGGTGTTTCTGTATTCAATCCGAAATTAGAAGCCTTAAAAAACTACAAGGGTTTTGTTGAAGATAAAGGTTATGTGTCCATCAATGCTGAAAATTTCACTCGTAAAACCGCTGGAGAAGCAGCACATTGGGATGTTTTTGAGGGAATCGGTTATACGAATAAGGTCATCACTGCTTTACCTCGACAAGCTACTCCACTAGTCCATGTGGACGCGATTAAATCGCAAAGTCCAGTTTTAGAATATGATTTTTACACCTTCAATTTTGGTGAAGCAGCTGTAAATTTACAAGCAGTGCCAACCCACGCACCGCATGCTGGTGTTGGGGTGCGTTGTGCCGTTTCCATAGATGATGCGGAACCTGTAATCGTCGATTTTCAAACGTTTGGGCGAAGCGATGCGTGGAAGGAAAATGTGCTTAAAAATGCGGCGGTACAATCTGTAAAACAAGTTGTAAATAAAGCAGGGAAACACACTTTAAAAATATGGATGGTCGACCCTGGTGTTATGATAGACCAAATATTAATAGATTTGGGTGGTTGGAAACAAAGTTATAGCTTTCCGAAGCAAACTTTAAAAGATTAGCAATTAACAAATTATGAGATTTCAAAAGAAGGCATTATTAGTTTTATCCGTGCTTGTGCTGGTTTCGTGTGCTAAAAAATTAAAACCAGAGCTTAAAGACGTACAGATTGCTTTTATTGCCGATGCTCATTTTCAAGATATTTTCGCTGAGTTTGAAGATGCGAATTATAAAGGAATAAAAAATCCAGAAACGGGAGCGTATGTGAATATAAGAACCATGCAGGCTCAATTAACATCCACGCGGCTTTTCAATGAGAATTACTTTGCTTTTTTTGCAGCCTTGGATGATATTGTTGCCAGAGGTATAAAATATGTGGCTTTACCGGGTGATTTTAGTGATGACGGGCAACCTGTTCACGTAAAAGGATTACGGAACATATTAGATGCCTATGCCGCGAAACACGGTATCTTATTTTTCGCAACCACAGGCAATCATGACCCTGTAAAACCGTTTACTCAAGATGCTGGTAAAACCGATTTTTTAGGTGAAGGCGGTAAAGAACAGATCATTACCAGTTCCTCTGAAAATTTAAAAGCTGAGGTAGATGGGCAATTAAAGCCAATTATTACTTCAGAAATTAAAAAATGGGGTTATAAAGATGTTCTAAATGAAATGGCTTCATTTGGTTTTTATCCTCAAAAGGAATACCTGTATTGGGAAACGCCATTTTCAACCTATAATTATAAAAATTACAGATTTCAAAAAGCTAAAAAGGAATCTTCTATAAACCAAAGAGTTTATCCGGTTGATGCCCATAACTTTCATCCAGATGCTAGTTATATGGTGGAGCCAACTCCTGGGTTGTGGCTATTAGCAATCGACGCAAATGTGTACATGCCTAATAAAGACCTAATTGGTTTTTCTGAGAACCCAAAAGATTTTTCGGGAGCACGTATAGGGTATAATCAAGTGCTTTTACAAAAAAGTCATTTGATTGCATGGGTGAAAAAAGTATCAGACCAAGCCAAGAAGGAAGGGAAAGTTTTAATAGCCTTCAGTCATTACCCTATGGTCGATTTTAATGACGATGCTTCCCCAGAAATGACACAATTTTTCGGAGACGAAAAAATGCAATTGCACCGTGTACCTAAGGAAGAGGTTGCTAAAACCTTTGCCGATGCGGGTATCCAAATTCATTTTGGCGGGCATATGCATATTAATGATACGGGTGTAAGAACTAGTGATAACGGGCATACATTATTCAATATTCAAAGTCCGTCGTTGGCAGCTTATATGCCGGCGTATAAAATTTTATCTATTAAAAATAAGCAAGAATTTGAAGTAGAAACGGTGGTTATAGATTCGGTTCCAAATTTTAATAGTTTATTTCCTTTGTATGAGCAAGAATATGCACATTTAAACACCATAAAATCGGCAACCATTTGGGATAAAGATATTTTGAATTCCAAAAGCTATAAGGCATTTACGCAATGGCATTTAAAAGAATTATTGCGTTTAAGATTTCTGCCAGACGATTGGCCTGTTGCCTTATCTGAAACCTTATTGAAAGCATCAGGAACGGAATTGTTGTTAATCAATACCTCAAATAAAGCTAAAATCAATGAACAATTAGCTTTAGAAAAATTACCTTTAAACCAATTTGAAACTTGGACTGGTTTTGATATGATTTTTGATTTTTATAGATTGCGTAGTGCAGATGCCTTAGCGTTTCCAGATATTGGAGCAACGCGTTTAAAGCAATATGCCTTAGTTTGTGATCAAATGAAGCAATCAGATGATGCATTATTTCAGCTTTGGGGGACTATCTTTGAAAAATCAAGAAACGGGCAACCATCAAATCATTTTAAAATAGATTTAGGTTCAAAGACTATTGAATCAATAAACGAATAATAGCAATTACAATAAATCCTTAATGAGACAGCATTTTACCATAACATTTTTATGTATCATGTCTTTTTTTTGTGCGGTATCTCAGAGCATAAAATTTGAGCATTATAACGATAATGGTGGGCTCTCTCATAATTCCATTCGGCACATTGTTCAAGATAAACACGGGTTTTTATGGATTGGAACCTTTTCAGGGCTTAATCGTTTTGATGGCTATGAGTTTAAAACCTATTTAAGCACCTTTCCAAAGGATAATAAAATCCAGAATGATGATATTACGGCTTTAAAATTTGATGAAGCATCTAATAACCTATGGATTGGAACCCGAAAAGGATTAACCCTTTTTGAAACAGATATCCAGAAATTCACCACTTTTTTACCCGATCCTGATGATGGGAATAGTCTACCAGATGAGGAAGTTAGGGCGGTATACGTTGATAAATTTAAACGAGTATGGGTGGGTACCAAAAACGAAGGACTTTATATGTTTTTTGTTGAAGAAAACCGATTTAAAAAAATAAAATTAGATGGCTTTAATTATATAAAAGAAATTTTTGAAGATAAAAATGGCAATATTTGGATAGGGAGTTATGAAACCGCTTCTGTGGCTAAAATAACTTTAAACCAGAAAGGCGATGTCGATCAGGTGGTTACGTATACCTTAGGTGTTCCCAATTCAAAAGACAAAAATCCATACCTAAATTTTATATATGAAGATGCCAAATCCGATATTTTTGTTGGAACCCGAGAAGGCCTGTATAAATTAAAAAAAGAGACCAACCAATTTGTAAATTTATTTATAAAAGATGATGAGATTCGAGATAGTTTGGGGCCTTACTTTTTATCGGTGGTTCAAGCACCCGATGGAAAATATTGGGTGGGTACTTTGGGTGGTCTTATTGTTTGCGACCAGTTAGAAGGCATTAGAAGAGGGAATTTTAAAAGACATTATTCGGTTTTATCTGATGATACATCACTAGTTGATAATTTAGTTTCAGCCTTATATTTTGATAATTCTGGTGTACTATGGATAGGTACCGAAGATGGTTTGGATAAGTACGACCCTTATGAGAATCAATTCAATATTAATAAAGATATTTCACGGTCTATAGGGAATCAAGTTCCTAGAATTCGTGGGTTTGCTAAAACCTACGATAATAAAGTCATTGTTGCAACAAGACATAACGGTCTCTTTGTATCAAAAAACGAGAGTTTTAATCCGTTATACAACAACCAGAAAGATATTGCTAGTATTTATTCCATAGATGGTAAAACGTTTTATTGTGGCTTGTGGAGCGGGAAAGTGTTGGTTTATAATTATGTGAATAACACTTCTAAAGTAATTCATGTTGGTTTTGAAAAATCGCCCGTTTTCGCTTTTTCGGATATCGGAAATGATGAAATTATGCTAGGTTCTTTTGGTGAAGGTGCCATTATTTTAAATACAAAGAGTTTAGAATTAAATACAGAATTAGGTGTACTGCTTGAAGATTATGAAATTAATGAAATTATAAAAGACACCTATAATAACATCTGGTTCGCAACTGAAACAGGTGTTGTAAAATATGCTGTCGATTCTAAATCGATGGTGTTCTATAAAACGACTTCCAATGCCAATAAAGGGCTTTCACATAATAACGTGAGTGATATTATGCTTGATGCTACGGGTGAAATTTGGGCAGCCACACGTAAAGGAATTAGTTTTTTTGATACTAAAATTAACGACTTCAGTCCTATAAAAGAGCCTAAAGAACTTGCCGGTAAGTGGGTTACAGATATGGTTACAGATGCCAATGGCGATTTGTGGCTAAACATGAATAATAATAGCATCTCCCGGCTTAAAAAAAACCTCAAAGACTTTAATATTTATCACGTAAATAGCGGAAATAGGTTGGATGTTTTTAGTTCTAGCGGGTTCTTCAATTTCGGAAATTCTAATATTTATTTGGGAGGGAAAAATGGCATCATTTATTTTTCACCTTATACTATTAAAGAAAACCAAATAGCACCCAACCCCATCATTACAGAATTTAAAATTCAGAATAAAGAAGTTTTACCTGGTTTAGAAATTAACGATCAAGTTCCTTTACTTAAAGATTTAAATGAAACTAAAAGTGTTGAGCTGAATTATAAAAATAGGAATTTTTCACTTCAGTTTTCAACACCATCTTACGCTAATGAAAAGCTGAATAAATTTGAGTACATGCTTGAAGGTTTTGATAAAAACTGGATTGCAGCAAGCAGTAATTCTAGAACCATTCAATACACCAATTTATTTCCGGGAGACTATGTGTTTAAAATTAAATCGAGTAATAGCGATGGGCATTGGAGTGGTGTAGTTTCATATAAAATAAAAATTACGCCGCCGTTTTGGTTAACTTATAAGGCACTTGTTTTAGTTTTATTGCTTTTATTTTTAATCTTTTATTTTATAAAGAAAGAAGTTAAAAATCGCATTCGCTTAAAGCAAGAGTTGGTTACAGAAAAAGTTAATAGAGAGCGGGATATTAAACTGAATAACGAGAAACTACGTTTTTTCACCAACATATCACACGAACTTAGAACGCCTTTAACCCTTATTTTAGGGCCTGTAAAACAACTGCTAGAAGAGGCACAAGAAAGCAGTACAGAATACCAAAAAAGTAGGTATAACTTAATTCATCAAAACGCAAGTAGACTTTTAAATTTAGTAAACCAAGTGCTAGATTTTAGAAAGGCACAAACAGGTGAATTAAAACTAAAAGTCTCTAAAACGGATATTCTTTTATACACTAAAAACACTTTTGATTCCTTTAAAGAGCTTGCCTATAATAAGCACATTGAAATGAATTTTAATACGGAGGATGAAGCATTTTATGGTTGGATAGATCGCGATAAGTATGATAAAATTCTATACAATCTACTCTCTAACGCTATCAAATTTACCAACAAATATGGGCATGTTGAACTGTATGTACGCTTTAAAGATGATAAAGACGATATTTTAGTTATTGAAGTAAGTGATGATGGTATTGGTATTCCTGTAAAAAGCCAGGAAAAGATATTTACACGGTTTTACCAAGCTACCAATAGTAGAGAAAACAATACGGGGTCTGGTATTGGGTTATCGTTAGTAAAGTCGTTGGTAGAGTTGCATAAAGGCACTATTAAAGTACAGAGTACAGCAGGAACGGGGAGTGTGTTTACAGTTGAAATTCCTGTAAAACGAAATGCCTACACTAAAAAGGAGGTTTTTGAGTTTGTTTCTTCCAATGAAAATGAACAAGAAGTGCCTGATTATACGCCTGTTAAGAAAATAACCAATAACGTAGAAATTAAAGAAAAAATATTAGTTGTTGAAGATAATTTAGAGCTTCGTAAATATCTAATAGATTATCTGTCTGATTATTACAAAGTGTATGAAGCAGAAAATGGTGAAGAAGGCCTTCAAATTTGCCGTCAAATAAAACCCATTTTATGTGTGGCCGACGTGATGATGCCTGTAAAAAACGGACTCGAATTTTGTAAAGAATTAAAGAATGATGAGTTTATAAGTCACATTCCTGTAATCTTACTCACCGCACTTTCAGAAAATGAAGATAAAGTAAAGGGTTATGATGTGGGGGCTGATGGGTATTTAGTGAAACCTTTCGATCCGGCCTTACTTAAAACGGTCATCGTAAACGTGATAAAAACCCGAGTAGAACTAAAAACTAAATTTTCAGGAGAGGTAGAAAGTGAAGTCGGCTTGTTAACACATTCCCCTATAGATAAAGATTTGATGGAGAAAATCACCCATCTTATAGAAGAGCACTTAAGTAATATAGATTTAACCACTAGTTTTCTTTGTAACGAGTTGGGCATGAGTTCTTCTAAATTATATAGAAAAATTAAAGAGTTAACAGATTTAGCTCCCAATGAATTTATACGAACCATCCGATTAAAAAAATCGGCACAACTTCTAAAATCTAAAAAACACAACGTATCTGAAGTTACTACGATGGTTGGGTTCAATGATCCGTTATACTTCAGCAGGTGTTTTAAAAAGCAATTTGGGTTTCCGCCAAGTAAATTATTAAAATAAAAACAGTCACTTTATAGCCTTATTAAATTCATCCATGTTTTTGATGTAATAATCCATTTCCATATTTAATACTTACTTTAACTTCGTGTTTAAGTACAACTAAAATAGAAGCGATGAAAGAGTCATTACATAAAAATCAACAAAACCCGATGGAGAATGTTGACGATTGGGAAGAAAACTTAATAGAGAGATATCCCGATCCTTCTGAAATTAAAAAGGAAAAAGAAGAATTTAGAAACTATGTAGATTCTGAGCGGTTGGATACCGTTAGAGAATTTTATAAAATAAATCATGAATATCAAACCTATGATTTTGTTTGTTACAAAGAAACAGAATTTTTGAAATTTGATAGAAAGGAAATGTCCATTTGGGAAGCTGTAGAGTTTCTAAACACATTGGTCGATGATAGCGATCCTGATATTGATTTAGACCAAACACAACACCTGTTGCAAACCTCAGAAGCCATTCGTGCTGATGGACATCCCGATTGGTTTGTGCTTACAGGCTTTATTCACGATTTAGGTAAAATTTTATGTTTGTTTGGCGAACCTCAATGGGCTGTTGTAGGCGATACATTTCCCGTAGGTTGTGCCTTTTCAGATAAAATTGTGTATCCGGAATTTTTTAAAGATAATCCAGATTATACCAATGAACGTTTCAATACAAAATATGGGGTTTATGAACCAAATTGCGGTTTAGACCAAGTGAAAATGAGTTGGGGACATGACGAGTATTTATACCAAATAATGAAGGACCATTTGCCAGATCCCGCTTTGTATATGATTCGTTACCATTCATTTTACTCACAACACAGAGAAAATGATTATAGACATTTAATGAATGATAAAGATGTTGAAATGTTTGAATGGGTTAAAAAATTCAATCCTTATGACTTGTATTCAAAAGCACCAGTGCCGCCAAACGTAAAAGAGCTTATGCCTTATTACAAAGAATTGGTCGCTAAATATTTACCTGAAAAGCTCAATTTCTAAACACATTTAAAATTACAATACGATCTGTTGAATTGGTATACATATCAATTCAATAGATATTTTATTGCCTATTAAAAACTAAACTAAACTAAACCACCACCTATGTATACAGTGATTACCTTTTTTGCTTTCACAGCTTTTGTAGCTTTCTATTCCTGGTATAAACTTAGAAAAGAAAAATTAGACTCAAAAGATGGTTATTTTTTGGGAGGAAGAAGCTTAACGGGGGTCGTTATTGCAGGTTCCATGCTGCTTACTAATATTTCAACCGAACATCTTATTGGTATGAATGGTTCTTCATATAAAAACGGATTCATCATCATCGCCTGGGAAGTCACATCGGCATTAGCCTTAGTAGCAGCAGCTATTTATTTCGTGCCTAAATATTTGAAAATGGGACTAACAACCATTCCGGAATATTTAGAAAAACGGTTTGATAGCACCACAAGAACCTTGGTGGCGCTATTTTTAATGATATCCTTTATTGTCACTTTATTACCTATTGTACTTTATACAGGGGCAATAAATATTGAAAGTATCTTTAATATTTCAGAAGTTTTAGAGGTTTCTAAAGAACAAGGTTTGTGGATTACGGTAGTTGCTATTGGTGTTTTAGGATCTATTTATGCCATTTTTGGAGGCTTGAAGGCGGTTGCAGTTTCTGATACTATTAATGGTTACGGACTTTTAATTGGTGGACTTGCCATACCATTAATAGCCTTAGTGAGTATTGGTGACGGGAATCCTTTAGATGGTTTAGTAAAAGTGTATAATCACAGTCCAGAAAAATTTAACGTCGTAGGCGCGAAAGATTCGGTACTTCCTTTTGGTGTGCTTTTTACAGGGTTAATTATTAATCAACTGTATTTTTGGAGTATGAATCAAACCATCATTCAGCGCGCTTTAGGTGCTAAAAATTTGGTTGAAGCTCAAAAAGGACTCTTGTTTACAGGTGTTTTAAAAATACTAGTTCCTATAATTATAATTTTACCAGGAGTTATTGGTTTCTATTATTTTGGTGATTCGTTATACGAAAATCAAGATATGATTTACCCCGAGCTTATTAAAAAAGTATTACCTGTTGGCTTAGTGGGTATTTTTGCAGCCATCGTTATGGGAGCTGTGTTGAGTACGTTTAACAGTGTTTTGAATAGTGCAGCCACTATTTTTAGTATCGATGTTTACAAAAGGCATTTAGGGAAAAATTGTAGCGATAAAAAACTAGTTCGTGTAGGGAAGTTGACCTCTACTATTTTAGCTATTTTCGCGATACTTGTAGCGCCTATGGTAGCGAATGCTCCAGATGGCTTATACCAACTTTTACAGCAACTGAATGGTATCTTTTTTATACCAATTGCTTCTATTATGTTAGCAGGGTTTTTTCTTAAAAGAATATCAGCTTTGGGAGCAAAAGCAGCTTTATTTGTGGGGCTTGCGTTTTACATTTTAACCACTTTCATTTTAAAAGTAGATATCCACTTTGTGCATATTTGGGGTATTGAGTTTTTGTTGAATTTAGCCGTGATGTTTGGTGTGTCCTATTTCTATCCTGCCGATAAGGATTTCAATCAAGAAGATTTACACGTGGTAGATTTAAAAGAATGGAAATACACAAAACCGATGGCAATCGCCCTTTGTGTTATCACTGTTTTAATTTACATCATGCTCGGACAAAACTAAACACATTATATACTAATTAAGGCTACAACTGTGCGACTGCTTTACAAGCGCAAAGTTGTAGCCTCTTTTTATTAGTTTCTGCGTTCTAATTCACTTTCAGTTATATAACCGTCTTTATTAGTATCTCGTTTATCAAAATTTTCTTTTAAGTTGCCTTTAGCTTCTTCTTTTGATATTTTTCCATCTTTATTGGCATCCAATCTTTGTAGCATGCTAGCAAAATTAGGTTGCCCATTTCCGCTTTGTTTCCCTCTTGGTTGTTGTTTTGTAGATTGTTGTGGCGTTGTATTTCTGTTGCCACCCACTTTAAAATCATTACTTGGTGTGCCAACGAAACATCTACTTGCTGAAGGAAAATCATCTGAAACTACATAATAATAGGTTCCTTTTGGAAATTCAGGAGTAACACCGGTTCTACCATTGCAGGCATCTAAATCCCCATGATTTTCTTGATATTCATAATCTCTTACAAACTTACCAGAGTAGGCGCCATTGGGAGCTGAAATACCATCACCAGGACGTTCGCCTTTTTTAAGTGTGTAACTTGATTTTAACTCAATAACATCACTGTTTGGGTTCATTGGGTCTTTATAACCTACTTTATGATACATCGGAAATCCATCCGCTGCCCACCCCACAAGATTCATCTTTTTTTCATCAAAATGAGAAACCAAACCTGTTGGAGTACCGTGGTAATGGTATTCACCGTTGGGTTGTACATGCGCATTATTGCAGTCTTCACCCAAATTAACTTCATCACTTAATGGTTCGAGCGTCCACTCATAATTTTGTTGGTTGGTTTCTGTGTTTCGGAAAAATTCATTGGCAGATGGTTCAATTTTTACACCATTTATAGCGACTCCAAACACGTAATTCGGCTTGCCTTTATCGATGCCTAGATCGTACACATAGGTTTTGTTTTTTGCTATTTCAGGGGTTAAATCTATTTGATATAGTTTGTTTTGTTCTGAAATGGTATTCGGGTTTCCCTGTGTTGGAAATTTACCAACAGAATGGTTCGGGATACTATTCGATTTTATAATACGAAGGTCTTTTGCTTTATCTTCAGTAATGGAAACATTACTTTTTATACTTAAGTCCACAACACATTCATTAGCAAAAAGCCTTTTAAGACTTTCGTTATGTGAATGTGTAGTACCATCATGCGTATGTGCGTCTTCTTCAATAGAAAAACGCATTAAATCTTCTGCATAATGAACATTGCCACTATAGTTTTCCCGTAATTGAGATGTGGTTGCTTTTTCATCTACCTTTGTGAAATTAAAATGTGTTAAAACCAAGTTTTTCACATTGGCTTCTTTTGCCATTCTAGAGCTTTCGTCAAGGTTTACATGCGCTCTATCTTTTTTGCCTTCATTTTTTTTATCTGAATTGCTGTTTCTAGTGTTACCAGAGGTTTTTCGTTTACTACCATTTCCTTGGCCTTTAGCTCCCAATTCGATAGCACCACCGGAATCTATAATTAAGTAATCGGCATTTTGAGCCAATTTGGGTAAATTTTCTGAATATGATAAATCGCCCGAAATTACAATGGAATGACCGCCAGCATCAAAACGATAGGCTACCGTTGCAATTGTATGATTTACTTGTACGCAGGTAATTTTAATGCCGCCAATGGTAAACGATTCGTTCCCGTTTAAGGTTTTAACTGTAAAATTCTTTTTAACATCGGCCACAGTACGTTTACTTCTTGAAAGTCTGTAATTTATATCTTCGTTGTAAACATCTAAAGTGCTATTTACTAAGTCGCTGGTTGGTTTAGGACCTGCAATGGTGAAGGTGTTTTTTCCTAAAAGGGCTTTAATAAAAATAGGCACAAACTCTTCATTATGGTCTAAATGATGATGTGTAAAAAAGATGCCGTCTAGCTCGTTTATTTTAATGTTTCCTTTATCTAGGTTGGCTTGGGTGCCATTGCCCATATCTACAATAATTTTTGTGTTTTCATATGAAATAAGAACAGAGGGTCCAGAGCGTTCTGTATTGTATCGAGGCGAACCCGAACCAATAATAGTTGCTGTTAAATCTGTTGTGTTTTTTTGTGCAAATAATTGTAAACTAAGAAAAATAAATGCTGTAAAAATATATTTTGTCATTATAGAATGTTTGGAGGTTGGACGCTATTTATTCTATATGGTTTAATTGATAAGTTTAATAAAGTTTAATTTTAAATTGTAGATAAAACAGATCCAAAAAAATACTCTGTATTAATATACAGAGTTTCTTAGGGAGTTATAATTAAATGGTTGGGATTTTGACTTAAGCTAAACTTTTAGAAATACCAACTTCTAATCCACGCAATTCAGCTAAGCCACGTAAGCGACCTATGCCTGAATAACCTGGGTTGGTTTTTTTATTTAAATCGTCTAGCATTTGGTGGCCGTGATCTGGACGCATTGGTATTAATGCATCTTTCATGCCTGCCGCTTTACGACGTTTTTCCTCGGCTACCACTTCTTTAATAATGCTGAACATATCAACATCACCTTCTAAGTGGTTGGCTTCATAAAAGTTTCCTTTTTCATCACGTTGCGTACTTCTTAAGTGTAAAAAGTGAACACGGTCTGCAAAACGTTTAAAAATTTGCGCTAAATTATTATCTGCACGAACACCTAAAGAACCGGTGCAGAAAGTAATTCCGTTCGATCTGTTTGGTACTTGTTCAAATAAATACGCATAATCTTCTTCGGTACTAACCACACGTGGCAAACCTAAAATAGGGTAAGGCGGGTCGTCTGGGTGAATGCACATCAACACATCATTTTGTGATGCGATAGGGACGATTTCCTTTAAAAAGGCCACTAAATTGTCTCTTAATTTTGGAGCATCAATGTTTTTGTACGAATCAAGAATAGTCTGAAATTGTTCTAAAGTATAGCCTTCTTCCGCACCTGGCAAGCCAGCAATTATGTTGTTTATTAATTGTTGTTTTTTTGCATCTGGTAGGTTTTCAATATAAGTTTTTGCTTCTGCTTGTTGGGCCTCAGAATAACTTGTTTCCGCACCTGGGCGTTGTAATAAGTATAATTCAAAAGCTGCAAATGCGGTCATATCAAAACGAAGTGCTCTCGAGCCATCTTCCACTTGAAAGTCCAAATCGGTACGTGTCCAATCTAAAACAGGCATAAAATTATAGCAAACGATGCCAATACCACAAGATGCCAAATTTTCAATGCTTTTCTTGTAATTATCTATATATGTTTGAAAATTTCCAGAACGTGTTTTTATGTTTTCATGCACCGGGATGCTTTCAACAACACTCCAAGTAAGTCCTGCTTTTTCAATAGTTTCTTTTCTTAATTTTATTTCGTCAACGCTCCAAACGGTTCCGTTAGGAATGTGATGTAATGCAGAAACAATACCTGTTGCACCTGCTTGTTTGATATCTAATAAACTTACGGGATCTTTTGGCCCGTACCAACGCCATGTTTGTTCCATTTTTTTTCTTTAGTTATAAATTAAACGCCGCTATAAGCACTAAAACCTCCATCGATTGGGATTACAATACCTGTTACAAAAGAAGAAGCATCGTCGCACAAATAAAGTGTAGTACTAATTAAATCTTCTGGCACACCATACCTTCCCATAGGGGTTTGGTCTATTATTTGCTGACCTCTTTGAGTCAAGCTTCCGTCTGTATTAGTTAATAAGGTTCTGTTTTGGTCAGTTAAGAAAAAACCAGGCGCTAATGCATTCACACGAATACCAACTTTTGAAAAATGTACAGCTAACCATTGTGTAAAGTTAGAAACAGCTGCTTTCGCGCCACTGTATGCCGGTATTTTTGTTAAAGGCGTAAAAGCATTCATAGATGAAATATTTAGAATGCTACACCCTTGTTTGCCTACCATATCGTGAGCAAAAACTTGTGTAGGTAATAAGGTGCCAATAAAGTTCAAGTTAAATACAAACTGAATACCTTCAGAATCTAAATCAAAAAAGGTTTTAAAACCTTCTGTCGTATTTTGAAGGTCTTCTTCTAATAAATGTGGGTTAGATGTAGTTCCAAGTGGGTGATTTCCACCAGCACCATTTATTAAAATATCACAAGGGCCTAATTTGGCATTCACTTGCTTTTTTGCGGCTTTTAAAGATTCTTTTTCTAAAACGTTAGCAACAAGTCCAATGGCCATACCACCTGCCTCGTTAATTTCGTTAGCAACTTGTTCCGCAGCTTCTAGTTTTAAATCTAATACCGCTATTTTATGACCTTTTTTGGCTAATGCCTTGGCAAGAGTGCTACAAAGCACGCCTCCTGCACCTGTTAATACGACTACTTTACTCATTATATTTTGAAATTTAGTTGATAAATTATAATTTTTCGTGTGCGAACACGCAAATATAATAAAAAATAGTGTGCGCACACGTTTCAAATGAATTTAATTAGTAACTTGCTTGAATTATTGATGGATTTTACAAAAAATCAATATTCAAAAAAATCATAAATAGTTGATGGTAAGAATAAAGGATATAGCAAAAGAAGCGAATGTTTCTGAAGGAACTGTGGATAGAGTGTTGCACAACAGGGGAGGCGTTTCGAAAAAAACAGAAGAAAAAATAAAGAGCATATTAGAACGTAGAAATTTTAGTATCAACCCCGTTGCAAGTGCCTTGGCTATGAAAAACAACCATAGCATTGCTGTTTTAATTCCGGAGTATAATGAAACCGATTCCTTTTGGAAATTACCTTATTTAGGACTTTTGAAAGCGAGTGAAGAAGTTAAGAGTATTGGTGTAAATGTCACTTATTTTAAATTTAACCAGTACAGTCGGGAATCTTATTTAGAGACTTTTAATAGGTTGATTGAAACAAAGCCTACTGCTGTCGTGTTGGTGCCTATGTTTTTACAAGAAACAAACTTAATTATTGATGAATTAAAGAAAATAGAAGCCACTTATGTATTTTTAAATGTGGATGTGGAAGGTGTAGATAGCAGTGCTTATGTTGGGCAAGACTCTTACATGTCTGGTTATATTGCGGGTAAACTTATGAAACTTGGTGTGCCAAATGGTTTTGATTGTTGCATTCTACAAACCAGCACGAGTACAGGTGATAATCAAGCTATTTTAAAGCGTGTAAAAGGTTTTAAGGATTATTTTAACACGAGTCAGGATGAAAACGTTTTACATGAGCTGAAAGTAGATAGTTTTAGTGATGATGTACAGTTAGCATCAAGTGTGCATCAGTTTTTAGAAAACAATCCAAATATTAGGGGTGTTTTTGTGCCATCGAGTAGAATTTCGGCTGTTGTAGATGTGTTATCGGACGTACAAAAACAATCATTGTGTTTAATTGGTTTTGATAATACACCTCAAAATGTGGCTTGTTTAAAAAATGGTACCGTACTTTTTCTAATTTCACAAAAGCCATTTGATCAAGGTTATGAAGCGGTTCGAATCGTGTCAGACCATCTGGTGAAAAATAAAGTCCTGAAAGAGAAGTTATACCTGCCTATAGATATCCTAACTAAAGAAAATGTCGATTATAATGACGCCAACCAGCTCATGTTTGAAAAGGATTTAAACCAATAAAGATAGAGTCGAATAACAAAATAGAGTAGAAACGCTGTTAAAAGTGCCGATTACTTAAAAATAAAAAACCTCACTAATTTTATAATTAGTGAGGTTTTAGTTTCAGACGGTGTCCTACTTGTGACCGGGCTGGGGTTCGAACCCAGGACCCTTTCATTAAAAGTGAAATGCTCTACCAGCTGAGCTACCAGGTCGTTTATTTTTGTTTTGCTAACGTATTGTTGTTAGCGGCTGCAAATATAGAAACTATTTTTAAAAAAACAATGTAAACTTGGAATCAAATTTAATCTATGCAATTAACCCCTGTTTTAAAGGGGGGGGGAGCAGTAAATTTCGGGTATATTATATGTAGAATGGGAGCTTGATTAAAAGTACCGATTACTTAAAAATAAAAAACCTCACTAATTTTATAATTAGTGAGGTTTTAGTTTCAGACGGTGTCCTACTTGTGACCGGGCTGGGGTTCGAACCCAGGACCCTTTCATTAAAAGTGAAATGCTCTACCAGCTGAGCTACCAGGTCGTTTATTTTTGTTGTGCTAGCGTATTGTTGTTAGCGGCTGCAAATATAGAACCTATTTTTAATAAAACAATGATTTTTTGAGAAAAAAATCGTTTTTTTGCATCTCGAAAACGTATGTTTTTAATAATCAATTCGTAACGATAAAAATGATTGTAATTTTAATTGGGTATATGGCCTCCGGAAAGTCCACTTTGGGTAAAAATTTAGCAAAAAAGCTAAATTATGAGTTTTTAGACTTGGACGATTACATCGAAAAAAAAGAAAATTCGGTAGTAAGTGATATTTTTAAACAAAAAGGAGAGATACATTTTAGAAAATTAGAAACACTTTACTTAAAAAAATTGTTGGCGTCACAAAATAATTTGGTGTTGTCTTTAGGTGGAGGTACACCGTGTTATAGTAATAACATGGAAACTATTTTAAATGCAGATCATGCAAAAAGTATTTATTTAAAAGCATCGATTCCTACTTTGATAGCAAGGTTGAAGAATGAAAAAAGTACACGCCCATTAATTGCCCATATTGAAACAGATGAATTATTGGCAGAGTTTATAGGGAAACATCTTTTTGAGCGTTCACTGTTTTATAGCGCCGCAAACACAACTATAAGTACAGATAATAAGTCGGCAGATGTTATTGTAGAGGAATTGGTGTTAGAACTATTCTAAAACAACTTCAAAGTTTTTCCCAACTAGTACTACATTAACATGCTCGTGTAAAGATGTTGATAATGAAATACCTTTAAAATCGGCTTTTACAGGATACTTTTTATGGTTTCTGTTTACTAAAACGGCTGTTTTAAATTGTTTTAAAGGCACGTTTAAAAAATGCTTAACACCATAAATTAAGGTAGTTCCAGAATTTAAAACATCATCAACTAATACTAACGATTTGTTTTCGTAGTCTGCAACCGGAATAGATGTTGTTATGGGTAAATGTGGGTTCTTCTTATCAATACTCACTTTACAAAGAATAGGGTTGATGTCTGATATTTTTTGAAGTACCGTTTTTAATTTTTTCGCAAAAATATAGCCGTTACTATCTATTCCTGCTAATATCACCTCTTCCTCGTTCACATTACTTTCATAAATTTGAAACGCAATACGT
Source organism: Mariniflexile sp. AS56 (assembly GCF_030552475.1). Lineage (GTDB taxonomy): Bacteria > Bacteroidota > Bacteroidia > Flavobacteriales > Flavobacteriaceae > Mariniflexile. The sequence goes on from NZ_JAUPED010000003.1 coordinate 350,115, forward strand.
CTTATTTTATGGGTAATTTCGTCGTGGTTTAATATCACATTGTTTGTAACGTTCATAGTAGTTGCATTATTTTAAAGTATAAAATTACTCATTTTACCTGTTTCTATTCAATTTTTTTAAGAGGAAGTTGTGTTATAAAATCATTCTTCCGAGTCATCGTCCTTAAAAGGAGATTCTTCCGTATAATCATCAATATCTCTTCTGTCTTTTTTTGTTGGTCTCCCAACACCTTTCTTTCTATAATAGTCTTTCGAGTATTTTAAAAGTTCTTGGGCATCAAACTGTTCTTTAGGTGTGGTGTCGGTTCTGTAAAGATCTACCAATTTAGCACCAACTCGACTCTCAGGTACATCATTAACCGTAAGACGGTAGGTTATTTGGTTTTTCCTTAATTCAATAACATCTTGTGCATAAACATCACGGCTAGGTTTTACAATTTCTTTGTTTACCCGAACCTGTCCTTTTTTACATGCAGTTGTTGCAATGGTTCTTGTTTTATAATACCTAACACACCATAAATACTTGTCTATACGCATATAATTAATATTAAAACTAGGTTAATCTTGTTATGCAAAATTATATTTAAATTGTATCTTGCGGCTCAAAAATAAGGATTATTGAGACATTCTTAAAGGGATATTAAATCTTTAATAAAGTGTGATATTAAGATTGTTTCAGTTTATCTATTAAAAATAAAATAAACGCATGAATTTTAGAAAAGTAAGCTTATATCTGTTATGTTTAACTATTGGTGTGTTATCGTGTAAAAAGGATGATGATCCCACTATTGTAGCCGTTGAAATACGAGATAGAGCAGTGCAACAACTAGCAGATATGGATTCTATACATAAGTATTTAGATACCCATTACTACAATTCAGAAGACTTTGGAAGTTCAAATGAAAACCCAAGTTTATCTGATATTGAGATTTTTAAATTGGTTGATGGCGCATCTGTTCCAGACGGGCATACCTTATTAAGAACAGCTGTAGGTAACGCCAAAACAATTACTTATAGAGAGGTTATTTATGAGTTTTATGTGCTGAAACTTAACCAAGGTGGTGGAGCTGCTTCGCCTACGTTTGCAGATAATGTACGTGTAAACTATAGTGGATTTACTTTAGAAGATGCTGTTTTTGATGAAACGGTTAATCCCGTAATTCTTGATTTGACAACTTTAGTTCCAGGCTGGAGAAAAGTATTGCCAGATTTTAATGTAGCAGAATCTTTTGCTGATAACCCAGATGGTACGGTGAATTTTTTAAACAAAGGTTTAGGTATCATGTTTTTGCCTTCGGGTTTAGCTTATTTTTCTAGTCCCTCAGGAATTATTACAGCGTATTCTCCAATAATTTTTAAGTTTGAATTACTGCAAATGTCTGAAAATGATCATGATGGTGATGGTATTCCTTCTTATCTTGAAGATTTGAATGGTGATGGTGAGTACACGGTAAATTATGAGGATTTAAGTGATACTTCAGATGATGATAGCGATGGTGATGGTACACCCGATTATGCGGATACTGATGACGATAATGATGGTATTTCAACCATTAATGAAGATATTAATAATGATGGTGACCCAAGAAATGATGATTCAAATGGAAACGGGATTCCTAATTATTTAGATGCTACCGATACTATTAGAAAGGTAACTACTTAATATAAGTTTATACATTGAACAAAAAAGCCTCGCAATTGCGAGGCTTTTTTTTATTTATAAGCTAGTTTATAATTTACAGAACTAAAGATAAACTTAAAATTAATTGGTCGGGTCTAGTGTCTACTCTGTTGTTATTGTTTAAAAAAGTAGCTTCATTTTTATTTAAACCACGCTCATATCTTAAATCAATACCCACTTTGTTTAGGTTAAGACCGATACCGAAATTCACGCCAACTGAAAACTCATCTTCAACATTATCAATAGTAACGCCGTCAAATTCAGTGTCTAATATATATTGTAGTGATGGGCCTGCAAATACACTTAATGGGCCTAATACTTTAACGCCTACTAATAGCGGGGCATCTAGTTTTTGCATTTCAAAGGTGTCACTGTTGTAATCACTTTTGGTGCTTGTGTAAACAAGTTCGGGTTTAAAATAAACTTTAGTACCAATTTTCCCAAATATACCTACATGGTAACCCACATTTCTATCAGGGTTTTGAGCATTATCACTAATAGATTCAAAATATTTACCATTACCATTATAATTTAAACCTCCTTTTAAACCAAAACCAGTGGCAGTTTGTGCGTAAGTGTATGATACTGTCGTTACTAAAAATAATGCAAATAAAATGGTGGTTTTACTAGCCTTCAATTTGTTTTTTAAATGTTTCATAATTTTTGTTTTTAATTTGATTTGAGCGATTTACTTCTTCTAATTTCTTCCAAAAATATATAATTTGTGGCCTTTGTGTGTTACATAATTCTTCTACTTTTTTATAGAATATTAATGAATACTATGTTTACAAATAGATACAAATTATATAATAATTGAAATTTGATATTAGCATGTAATCAAAAACGCTGCCAAAAGCAAATTATTTTCTTTTCATTACAATCAATATCATTTTTCAGTTAATTATCTTTGCCAACCAAAGTGCTATTTATATTATTTAGCTAAACAATAAAAACGATAAAATCACTAGATGAAATTTGAGTTAAAAGCGAAAGATCCCCAAAGTCAAGCAAGAGCAGGTGTCGTGACGACTGATCATGGTGTTATTGAAACCCCTATTTTTATGCCAGTTGGTACAGTAGGAACGGTAAAAGGGGTGCACCAACGAGAATTAAAAAACGATATTAATCCAGATATTATTCTAGGTAACACTTATCATTTATACTTGCGTCCGCAAACAAATATTATAGAAAAAGCAGGTGGCCTCCATAAATTCATGAATTGGGATCGTAATATTTTAACCGATTCTGGTGGGTATCAAGTGTATTCACTTTCTGCAAATAGAAAAATCAAGGAAGAAGGTGTTAAGTTTAAATCGCATATAGATGGGAGTTACCATACGTTTACACCAGAAAATGTGATGGAAATTCAACGTTCTATTGGAGCTGATATTATTATGGCTTTCGATGAATGTACACCATACCCATGCGACTATAACTATGCCAAACGCTCGATGCACATGACGCACCGTTGGTTAGATAGATGCATTAATCATTTAGATAAAACACCTTTGAAATACGATTACAACCAAGCCTTTTTTCCTATAGTTCAAGGAAGTACCTATAAAGATTTGCGTAAACAATCTGCCGAATATATAGCGAATGCTGGTGCTGTTGGAAATGCCATTGGTGGACTTTCAGTTGGTGAGCCTGCTGAAGAAATGTATGCGATGACCGAAGTGGTTACGGCTATTTTACCAGAGGATAAACCCCGTTATTTAATGGGTGTTGGTACTCCTATCAATATTTTAGAAAATATTGCGTTAGGTATTGATATGTTCGATTGTGTGATGCCAACCCGAAATGCAAGAAACGGAATGCTATTTACCGCTTACGGTTCTATAAATATTAAAAATAAAAAATGGGCTGATGATTTTTCTCCGGTAGATGAAATGGGCATTACTTTTGTAGATACCGAATATACCAAAGCGTATTTAAGGCATTTATTTACAGTTAACGAATTATTAGGAAAACAAATTGCTACGATTCATAATTTAGGGTTTTATTTGTGGTTGGTTCGAGAAGCTAGAAAACATATATTAGCAGGAGATTTTAGAACTTGGAAAGACCAAATGGTAAAACAAATGGATAATCGTTTGTAGTATATAGATGAAGATATTAGACTGGTACATATTAAAGCGCTATTTATTCACATTTTTAATGATGTTGTTACTGTTTGTTCCTATTGGAATAACAGTGCATCTTGCCGAAAAAATTGGAAGAATTTTAGAAAATGAAGTGCCTATAGCAGAAGTACTTATTTACTTTTACCATTTTACCATCTATTTTGCGCATTTATTATTTCCATTATTTTTATTCTTATCTGTAATTTGGTTTACATCCAAATTAGCAAATAATACAGAAATTGTAGCCTTTTTAAGCTCGGGAGTATCGTTTTCTCGATTTCTACGTCCGTACTTATTCGGGGCAACCATTGTCGCCTTATTATCCATAGTTTTAGGGCTTTATTTAGCGCCCAAAGCCAGTGAAGGTTTTAACGATTTTGCCTATAAATACCTGAAAAAGGGGAAAACCGCCTTTGAAGATACAGATCAAAACGTCTTTAGGCAAATTAATGATAATGATATTATTTATGTAAGTAGCTTTGATGTCGCTAATAAAAACGGAAGTAATTTCACTTTAGAACATTTTGAAAAAAATAAGCTAGCCTTTAAAATTACTGCAGGTAATATTAGATACATTGAAGAAGATACTACCTATAGGTTAACCAATTATACAAAACGATATATAGGAGCTAATGAAGATTTTTTAGAGGTAGAAGCAACTAAGGATACGCTGTTTTCTTTTGAAGTAGACGATTTAATACCTGTAATATACGCAGCCGAAACTAAAATGTATGGCGACCTAAAACAATTTATAGTGAAGGAAGAGGCCAGAGGCTCCTCCAACGTGGGGCGTTTTAAACTGGTATTGTATAGAAAATGGAGTTTACCGGTTTCTGTATTTATATTAACCATTATTGCCGTAGCCGTATCGTCTATAAAGCGTCGTGGTGGTATGGGCGTAAACTTAGCTGTTGGTATATGTATCGCCATGGTTTTTGTGTTTTTCGATAAAATTTTCGGTGTTATGGCAGAGCAATCAGATTTCTCACCACTAATAGCCGTTTGGTTCCCTAATTTTATTTTTGGTATTCTTGCCATTTTCCTGCTTCGAAATGCTAAACGTTAAAATAAAAAACCATTTACACCTTCATTTTTTAGTATTTATAGCAGGCTTTACAGCTATATTAGGTGAGTTAATTACCATTACCGCTATTCCTTTAGTTTGGTTTAGGATGCTTATGGCATCTATTTTAATATGTGTTTATGTTAAAATAGCTAAGGTTAACATAAAAATTAGCCTTAAATCTATTGGTAGATTGTCTGTAGCAGGCGTTATTATCGCGTCACATTGGATTACTTTTTTTGGAGCTATCGATGCTTCAAATGTATCTATAACATTGGCGATGTTTTCTTGCGGTGCTTTTTTTGCATCCTTAATAGAACCTATTATTTATAAACGAGGGGTTATTTGGTACGAAATTCTATTTGGAATTATCGTAGTAATAGGCGTTTTTATTATCACAAAAAGTGAAATAAAGTACATAACTGGTATTATTTTAGGTATTTCCTCGGCCTTTTTGTCCTCACTATTTGCAGTGCTTAATGGGCGTTTTTTAAAAGAACATTCCGCTACCGTTATTTCATTTTATGAATTTTTAATCGGCGTTGTATTTGTATCCATTTATATTTTAATTTTTGGAAGTGGTTTTTCAACAGAATTTTTTAATTTAAGTAATTCAGACTTTGGGTATCTATTCATTTTGGCCTCTATTTGTACAGCCTATGCGTTTATTGCAGCAGTTCATGTTATGAAGGTGATTAGCCCATATACCGTAGTACTTAGCTATAATATGGAGCCTATTTATGGCGTTTTTATGGCCGTTATGCTGTTTCCTGAAAAAGAACATATGAGTTCTAATTTTTATTATGGGGCTATCGTAATAATTATCACGGTATTACTAAATGCGATTATAAAAAACATTAAATTGCTAAGGCGAAAATGTATTTAGCTTCTTTAAAAGATTAAAATTTTTATATTTTCTTTAAGAATGCTTATTTTTGTACAGAAGTCAAATCGAACCAACATTTTTAGATTTTTACCCATTTAAAATGAAAAAATATGTAGGTTTGTACCTTAACTTAAGATTAATAGTTTAAACAAAATTCTTATGGAATATTTAGAATTTGAACTACCTATAAAAGAACTTGAAGACCAATTACTGAAATGTAAAGTTATTGGTGAAGAAAGTGAAGTAGATGTTACTGAAACATGTTCAAATATTGAGAAAAAATTAGCAGCCACTCAAAAAGACATTTATAAAAATCTAACACCTTGGCAGCGTGTACAAATGTCGCGTCATCCAGACAGACCTTATGTGTTAGACTATATTCGTGCTATTTGCGGTGAGTCTTTCTTAGAGTTACACGGCGATAGAAGCTTTAAAGATGATAAAGCGATGATTGGTGGTTTAGGTAAAATTGGCGACCAAAGTTTTATGTTTATTGGTCAGCAAAAAGGCTATAACACGAAAACACGTCAATACAGAAACTTCGGTATGGCGAACCCAGAAGGCTATAGAAAAGCGTTACGCTTAATGAAATCTGCCGAAAAATTCGGAATTCCTGTAGTAACACTTATAGATACTCCAGGTGCATTTCCAGGTTTAGAAGCTGAAGAACGCGGACAAGGAGAAGCCATTGCTAGAAATATTTTAGAAATGACACGTTTAAAAGTGCCAATTATTACCATTATTGTTGGTGAAGGTGCTTCAGGTGGTGCTCTAGGTATAGGTGTAGGAGATGTGGTTTTAATGCTGGAAAACACATGGTATTCTGTAATTTCACCAGAATCATGTTCGTCTATTTTATGGCGTAGTTGGGAGTTTAAAGAACAAGCTGCCGATGCTTTGAAATTAACAGCTATTGATATGAAAAAACAAAAGCTTGTTGATGAAATTATAAAAGAGCCTCTAGGTGGTGCACATAGAGATCGAGAGAAAACATTTTCAGCGGTGAGCAATGCCATTGTTAAAACATTTGATGAGTTAAAAAACTTATCACCAAAAGATTTAGTATCAAATCGTATGGACAAATATTCTCAAATGGGAGTATATAAAGGCTAGTACGTTTAATTACATAACAACAACAAAATCTGAAGCATCATGCTTCAGATTTTTTTTGGGTTGTTGACAATATTTATAAGTTATTAACAGTTAAATTGTTAACGAGTAGTTAACAATCATAAATCATATTCTAACTAGAAAGACGTTCTTTTTAGTTACTTTCGCAGTTATGAAACAACCGGACCAAATTAGAGGATTTAAAGTTGATAAAAGCACACTTATTAGTCTTGAGAAGGGTAAAATACCGCCTCAAGCGCTTGATTTAGAAGAAGTTGTGCTTGGAGCTCTGATGATTGATAAAAAAGGTGTCGATGAAGTTATTGATATTTTAAGTCCGGACGCTTTCTATAAAGAAGCGCATCAACACATCTTTAGTGCTATTTTTCAGTTGTTTGAAAACAGTGAGCCTATTGACTTATTAACCGTTTCAACACAATTAAAGAAGAATGCTAAGTTAGAAATGGCGGGTGGCGATTTTTATCTTATTTCTTTAACTCAAAAAGTGTCTTCTTCGGCGCATATTGAGTTTCACGCACGTATTATTTTACAAAAGTTCATTCAACGTAGTTTAATTAAAATTTCAAGTGAAATTATTGAGGAAGCTTATGATGAAACCAAAGATGTTTTCGATTTATTAGATACTGCTGAATCAAAATTATACGAAGTAACCCAAGGAAATATTAAAAAATCGAGTGAAACAGCTCAAGATTTAGTAATTCAAGCGAAAAAGAAAATTGAAGAGATTTCAAATCAAGAAGGGCTTAGTGGTATTCCAACAGGATTTCATAAATTAGATAAATTAACTTCGGGTTGGCAACCATCCGATTTAATTATTATTGCTGCACGTCCTGGTATGGGTAAAACAGCATTAACACTGTCTATGGCTAGAAATATTGCTGTAGACCAAAATATACCCGTAGCATTTTTCTCGTTAGAGATGGCTTCGGTACAATTAATTACCCGTTTAATTTCTAGTGAAACGGGATTATCATCTGAAAAATTAAGAACAGGTAAACTAGAAAAGCATGAATGGGAACAATTAAACGTAAAAGTTAAGGGGCTCGAAAAAGCACCTTTGTTTATTGATGATACCCCGTCGCTTTCTATTTTCGATTTACGTGCAAAAGCACGTCGTTTATCATCACAACATGGTGTTAAGCTTATCATGATTGATTATTTACAATTAATGACCGGTGGATCGAACCATGGTGGTAACCGTGAGCAAGAGATCTCGATGATTTCTCGAAACCTTAAAGCATTAGCAAAAGAATTAATGGTACCAGTAATTGCATTATCTCAATTATCGCGTGCGGTTGAAACACGTGGAGGCAGTAAACGTCCATTATTATCCGATTTACGTGAATCTGGTGCGATCGAGCAAGATGCGGATATTGTAAGCTTTATTTACAGACCGGAGTATTATAAAATTGATGAATGGGATGACGAAGAGCGTTCACCAACAGAAGGTCAAGGAGAGTTTATTGTAGCAAAACACCGTAATGGTGGTTTAGAAAACATTCGTTTGAAGTTTGTTGGACACTTAGGTAAGTTCGATAATTTAGATGATTTCGATTCACCTTTCGAGTTCCATTCTAAAATGAATGCTGCTGCAAATGATGATACATTAAAAACAGATAATTTTAAAGCGAGTCCAGATCAAGCCTTTGGTAGTTCGTTTAACGATGATGACGATAACGACGTTCCGTTTTAAATCTAATCTTCTGTTAAACTAATCTCTAAAAGAAGAAAATTTAAGTATCTTTCTTGCATAATCTGAAACCTTATTTTCATTGAATACGAGAAAACTTATTATCATTTTTTCCTTTTTCTTTATTAATTATAGTGCGTTTGCGTCCTATATCCTTATTCCTATGGATGTAGAAAGTCAAAAAAATCACTTAAAAGCATACGGGTTAACCTATTGGGTGCTAAGTAAAGAGCAAAAAGTAAAATGGTTACTTAATTTTCGTGGTGGCTCATTTTTACTACCCGATACTCAAGAAATTCAGCACGAATGTCAAATTAGAGGCATTTCTTTTGAAATACTTTCAGATGCAAAAACCGAAAGTATTTTAGAAGATATAAGCAGTCCTAGCCAAAATATGGAGGCGATTGTTTTGGAAAAAGCACCTAAAATTGCGGTTTATACTCCAAAGGGAAAATTACCTTGGGATGATGCTGTAACCATGGTATTAGAATATGCCGAAATTCCCTATGAAACGGTGTATGATGAAGAAGTGCTTAACGATGCACTTTTAGCATTCGATTGGTTGCATTTACACCATGAAGATTTTACAGGTCAATACGGTAAGTTTTATGGTGCTTATAAAGCAGCGTCCTGGTATATTGAAGAGAAAAAGGAGGCTGAAAATTTGGCTGCCAAATTAGGATACAATAAAGTATCAGAAGAAAAGCGAGCTGTAGCTTTAAAAATTAGAGACTACGTTATAGGTGGTGGTTTTATGTTTGCGATGTGCAGCGCTGCTGATAGTTTTGATATTGCTTTATCAGCAGAAGGTGTTGATATTTGTGAACCTATGTTTGATGGTGATGGAGGTGAATCTGGCTATCAAAACAAAATTGACTACAATAAAACCTTTGCCTTTACAAATTATATTTTGGAGCGCAATCCTAATGTTTATGAGTTTTCGTCTATCGATATGACTCAAAATCGTATGGTTTCTCAAACTTCAGATTATTTTTCATTAATGGAATTTTCGGCAAAATGGGATCCTATACCAACGATGTTATGCCAAAACCACACAGCCCTTGTAAAAGGTTTTATGGGGCAAACCACAGCATTTACTAGAGATGAGATAAAATCGAATGTGTTAGTGATGGGGGAAACCAAATCTAATGGAGAGGCAAAATACATTCACGGCATAAAAGGCAAAGGGTTTTTTACTTTTTATGGTGGTCATGATCCTGAAGATTATAAACATAGGGTAGGGGATGCTAAAACAGAACTCGATTTACACCCAACATCTCCAGGTTATCGTTTGATTTTAAACAACGTATTATTTCCTGCGGCTAGGAAAAAGAAACAGAAAACCTAATAGTTTTTATTCCACCTCTTCTAAAACAAGAACTCTTTTAAAAGTATACATAAAACCATCTGCTCCAGAACCATTTGTTGTCATGTTTTGGTTGATTATCAATTCAGTTTCTGAAATAGTCATGTGTCCAAATTCATTGGATTCGATGGTAAGAAATTGTTCTTTATTAGCATCTTCAGTAACGGAATAAGTGTATTCTCCGGTGTCAAAGCCATCCTCAACATCAGTAGTATTGGTGTTGCTAACGGTTAATGTATGGGTTTCGTCATCAAATGTCCAAACAATTTTATTTAAATCAAAATTATTATCAACACCTGCAATACCGCCACTTACATTAATTAAATGCCAATAAGTTCTATATACTTGTTCTTTGTAATAATCGTCATTATCTGTTGAACAGTTGGTGAGGGTTAAAAAGCTTAAAAATATAATTAAAATAGAATGTTTCATAGGAATTAAATTCACGTTATGGTTTATTCTTTAGATGATATGGGAAGGAAAAGGTTGCGTTATTTTAGTTGAAAATATGAGGTATTATATTTTAAAGTTTAATTTTAACTATAATATCAATTATAAAAAAAGCTATGAAATTCTGTCAAAAAGAAATAAAGTTAAAACCGTACACGAGGGGTTTTCATTTAATAACCGATCTGGTTTTGGATGCGATGCCAGAAATAAGTCAAATAGATACGGGACAGCTACAAGTATTTATAAAGCATACATCGGCTAGTTTAACCATAAACGAAAATGCCGATTTTACTGTGCGAACCGATTTTGAAAGCCATTTTAATAAAATGGTTCCTGAGAATGCACCTTATTATGAACACACCTACGAAGGATCTGACGATATGCCGGCTCACATTAAAGCCTCTTTATTGGGAGCTTCTGTTCAGATACCTATCACAGGTGGTCGATTGAATATGGGGGTGTGGCAGGGTATTTATCTTTGTGAACATAGAAATCAGGGTGGAGCTAGATTTATTGTTGCCACTGCTTTTGGGAATTAAATTTAGTTTGCATGTCTATGATCATTATTGTTTATTTACATGAATAAAGAATATTTGTAGTCGTTTCTTCAATGGATAGGTATATTAATATTTATGAAGTATATTTTTATGGTTTTTTTTTGATATCTCGTTTATAAAAGGAAATTATATTGTCACATAATTATAAGGTGTTTATTAGATTAACAATTCTATATAATTAATGTTAAGGCGTTTTAATCCATTAGTATTATATATCCTTGGTTATAATTGAAACTCAATTCAAGTTTGAACGATTAACAGGATAAATAAGGTGAAAATTTATTGACAATTTTAATATTATAGTATATTTACTGCGTGTAAATTATTAACAATTCCAATGGCAATTTCTGTTTTAATTCCGGATGGTGAAAGCCATTTATTGATATATGTTATAAATACTTTATCTCAAGCTAAGGAGGTTAATATTTATGTTATGTCCAATATAAGGCATATTCCTGTTAGGTACTCTAGACGGATTCAGAATTTTTCTTATTTCCCAAAAACAAACGATGAGTTAGTTTGGATTAATAATGTTAAAGAGGAATCCGAAAGGCATAATATCGATTTAATATTGCCGATTTTTGAAGACGCTATTGAAACCCTTAGTAAATACAAAAATGAGATTATATTTAAAGATAAATTATGTTTATTACCAAATAATGTAGATTATAACAAGGCTAATAATAAATGGTCTTTAGCAGAACATTTATTAGTTAATAATATGTCATTTCCTAGGAGTGCGTTGTATTCAAAGCTTAATCCAGATGCTTTTAAACATTTTAGATTTCCGGTTATAATAAAGCCCATACTTAAGTCAGGAGGTGGGGTGGGGGTTTGCTTGTTTAATAATAATGAGGAATTGCAGATTTATTTATTAGATAACAACTTCGATAAGGAACGAATTATTCAAGAATATGTTAATGGGTATGATATTGGGTGTAGTGTTTTGTGCCAATCTGGATCTATTTTGGCGTTTACCATTCAAAAAGCGACAATGGTTAATTCTAATCCATTTGAACCATTATTAGGCGTAGAATTTGTGTATGATGATGCTCTGTTCGAACTGGTTAATAAATTAATGATGTCTCTTAATTGGTCTGGTGTTGCACATATAGACTTGAGATTTGATGTAGATAATAATATTTATAAAGTGATCGAGGTAAATACTCGATTTTGGGGTTCCTTGGAAGCTTCTATGATTGCAGGAGTTAATTTTCCGTATTTACATTGTTTAGCGAGTTTAAATAAAAATTTTGAAAGACCTGAATATAATCTTGTTAAATATTTGAATTTAAAAGGGTTGGTTAAGAGTATGTTGAAAAATATAGCTTTATTTTTAAATTTTAAATTTATAATGAATAATACTCCCGTTAGATTTGCTTTAAAAGACCCTTTACCTACAATACTAAAGTATATGTTTTTTGCAAAGAATATTTTTATGTCCAAACTGAAAAATAAGCTTAAACTTCGTGTAAATAGTATGAGGTAATAAAATTATTTATAAATTCTTTAGGAAAGATAATTACGAAAAAAAAATCCGATTCTTTCGAATCGGATTTTTAATATATTAAGCGAATATAATATGTTTAACAATGGGCGAAAACGCCTTATTTTACTTTCTCGATTACGGCTTTAAAAGCCTCTGGTGAATTCATAGCTAAATCGGCTAAAACCTTACGGTTTAATTCGATATCATTAGCTTTTAATTTCCCCATAAATTGAGAATAAGATAAACCATGTTCTCTGGCTCCAGCGTTAATACGCGTGATCCATAAGGCACGGAATGTTCTCTTTTTGTTTCTACGGTCTCTATACGAATATTGCATCGCTTTATCAACCGCGTTTTTTGCTACTGTCCAAACGTTTTTACGACGTCCGAAGTAACCTTTTGCTTGTTTTAGAACCTTTTTTCTACGGGCTCTTTTTGCTACAGAGTTTACTGATCTTGGCATAATTTTTAAATGTGTTTTGTAGTAGGCGGTTATGTAGTTTTTAGTTTCTCAACTTTCAACTTTTAACTCTTTTTATTAGTGCCTAACTCCAGGGTTTATAATTTGTTTTAACCGGTTAAAAAGATATTACTTTAAACGTAACATCAATTTAACATTACTCTCATCCGCTTTATGTACTAATGTATCATGCGTTAGAGCTAGCTTACGTTTTTTAGACTTCTTTGTTAAGATGTGACTTTTAAAAGCGTGCTTTCTTTTAATCTTACCAGTACCAGTTAGCTTAAAGCGTTTTTTGGCACTAGATTTTGTTTTCATTTTAGGCATTTTCTTTTCCTAGGTTTTAATTAATTCGCTTAATTATCTTTAAACTGAATTTGTTTCAGTTTCTGTCTTTATTTTTTTGGAGCAATAAACATAGTCATACGTTTACCTTCCAATTGTGGCATTTGTTCCACTTTACCATATTCTTCAAGATCTTGGGCTAATCTTAATAATAAAATTTGTCCCTGTTCTTTAAATACGATAGAACGTCCTTTAAAGAAAACAAAAGCTTTTAGCTTAGCGCCTTCTTTTAAGAATTTTTCAGCATGCTTCTTTTTAAAATCATAATCATGATCATCGGTTTGTGGACCAAATCGAATTTCTTTTATTACAACCTTAGTAGCTTTGGCTTTAATAACTTTATCACGTTTCTTTTGTTCATAAAGAAACTTCTTATAATCCATAACTTTACAAACAGGAGGATCTGCGTTTGGAGAGATCTCCACTAGATCGAATCCTTGCTCTTCTGCTATTTTTAAAGCATCTCTGGTAGAGTATACACCTATTTCAACGTTGTCGCCTACAAGACGCACGTTGGGTGCATTGATCTTAGAGTTAATTCTGTGTTTATCCTCTTGTGAAACCCTTTTGGCGGGCTGAGATTTTCTTCTAATTGCTATGGCCTTATATTTTTAAGTTAAACTTATTGTTTAAAACGGTTTTAACGTTTTGCTTATTTCTGTTTTTATAATTTTTGAGAAGTCTTCAATAGAAATCATTCCCAAATCTTCTCCACCGTGCATACGCACAGATATTTTGTTTTCTTTTTCTTCTTGTTCACCAATAATAATCATAAAAGGGTGTTTTTGCATTTCTGCTTCCCTAATCTTTTTACCTATGGTTTCATTTCTATGATCTACAAGGGCGCGAATTTCGTCATTTTCCAGCAAATTTAAAACTTTTTCGGCGTATTTTTCATATTTCTCACTAATTGACAGTATAATAGCCTGTGTAGGCATTAACCAAAGCGGGAAATTACCAGCTGTATGCTCTAATAAAATGGCGATGAAACGTTCCATGCTTCCAAAAGGGGCACGGTGAATCATCACAGGTCTATGTAGTTCGTTATCGCTACCTTTATAGGTTAAATTGAAGCGTTCAGGTAGATTGTAATCTACTTGAATGGTACCTAATTGCCATTGGCGACCAAGCGCATCCTTCACCATGAAATCTAATTTAGGCCCGTAAAAAGCGGCTTCGCCTGTTTTTACTGTATAATTTAAACCTTTATCTATTGTAGCACTCATGATGGCTTTTTCTGCCTTTTCCCAATTTTCCAGACTACCAATGTATTTTTCTGGATTTTCAGGATCTCTTAAAGATACTTGCGCTGTAAAGTTTTCAAAACCTAAAGATCCAAATACATAAAGTACTAAATCGATCACATTTTTAAATTCAGCATCTAACTGATCTGGAGTACAAAATAAATGGGCATCATCTTGCGTAAAACCTCTAACTCGGGTTAAACCATGTAATTCACCACTTTGTTCGTATCTATAAACGGTTCCAAATTCAGCATAACGTTTTGGTAAATCTTTATAACTCCATTGGCTGTTGTTGTAAATTTCGCAGTGATGCGGACAGTTCATGGGTTTTAATAAAAATTCTTCACCGTCTTTTGGCGTATGTATGGGTTGAAAACTATCAGCACCATATTTAGCATAATGTCCAGAAGTAACATATAATTCCTTTTGGCCTATGTGCGGTGTAATAACCATTTCATAACCAGCTTTCTTTTGGGCTGCTTTTAAAAAGTTTTCTAAACGTTCCCTTAAAGCGGCACCTTTTGGTAACCATAAAGGTAATCCTGCACCCACTTTTTGAGAAAAGGTAAATAATTCCAATTCTTTACCAAGTTTTCTATGGTCACGTTTTTTTGCTTCTTCAAGTAAGGCTAAATATTCTGTTAGCTCTTTTTGCTTTGGAAATGAAGTTCCATAAATACGAGTAAGTTGCGGGTTGTTTTCATTACCTCTCCAATACGCACCTGCAACGCTTAATATTTTAACAGCTTTTATAATACCTGTGTTGGGAATGTGTCCTCCACGGCATAAATCTGTAAAAGTAGCATGATCACAAAAAGTGATGGTGCCATCTTCTAGATTGGTAATTAACTCTGTTTTAAATTCATTACCACTATATAGTTCTAGTGCTTCAGCTTTTGTAGCAGATCGCATTTTAAAATCGTGCTTTCCTCTAGCAATCTCAAGCATCTTATCTTCAATCGCTTTAAAATCCTTTTCAGATACAACGTGGTCGCCAAAATCTACATCATAATAAAACCCGTTATCAATTGCAGGACCAATGGTTAGTTTTGAGCCTTTATAAAGTTCTTCAAGGGCTTGGGCTAATACGTGTGCCGATGAATGCCAAAATGCTGTTTTTCCTTCATTATCATTCCAAGTGTATAAAACTAAGGAGCCATTTGTGGTTAATGGTGTTACAGTTTCTACAGTTGTACCATTAAAACTTGCGGAAATAACATTTCTAGCAAATCCTTCACTTATGCTTTTAGCAACATCCATTGGAGTAACGTTTTCTTCAAACGTTTTCACACTGCCATCAGGTAATGTAATATGTATCATATAATAATTTGAAATTCGATTGCAAAGATAATAGTATAAATATACACATACAATATTATAGTAAGGTATAATTTACTTATTTCCTGTAATGATATTTTAGTTTTTGTTATTTTTTGTTAAGTGAAAATCAGTTTGTATGGTTTTTCTTAATGGTTATTTGTTGTAATTCAATCGATTAATGTATATTGTTAGAAGATTAAGTGCGTTTTAGTATCGTTGAGTAGTCTAAAAGCTATAATTTATTAAACGTATTATTAACGTTTAATAAATTTTGTTGTGTTTTTTTTAACGATTATGTGAAAAATGTGACAATTATGTAAAAATTCAATAGGATATTGTAATTTATCTTATAAATGTTGTGTGAATGTTTATTTGTGTTCTATCTTTGAAAAAACAATAAACGTAAAAAGAACGTTTAAAAACAACAACTACTAAATAATTATATTATGAAACAGAATCAATCTGAGTTACTGACTAAAACTCAATCGTTTTCAAGCTCTACAAAAAATGGAGTGACAAGATCTTTTAATCAAGGTGCTTTTAAAATTACCTTGATTTGTATGTGCTTATTGTTTAACTTAAACAATGTTTGGGCGCAAGATGAAAAAACAGAATTATCTGAAGTTGAGAGAGCAACGGATGATGATTATAAAGCATTTACGGCTGGTGCGCATTTAAAGAACATGCATACGTGGCACGGGTTTGTTGTGCATCCAGGTGCAGTGTTTGCTACCAATTTAGAATTTAACTCGAGAGATAAGAAATTTACTTTTGGTGTTTGGGGAGGTGCTAGTTTAACTAGTGTTGATGTTGTAAATAAAAATACGGGTGATTATGTAGGTGCTAACTATAAGGAGTTCTCTATTTATACAGTATATCGTTTCTCTGATAAGTTTTTTGCAGAAGCAGTTTCGCATAATAACTACACAGGTGTTGAAGAAAGAGGCGATAAATTACATTACTGGAGTTATGATAAAACACAAGGGTATAACTTTGTAGATTTAAACTTTGGCTATATGGTTACAGATAATACTTTGTTGTATTTGGCAACTATTTTAGCGGGTGGTTCTGGTGACTACGAAGTACAGAATGATGGATCTTTTAAAGATTCTTGGACACACTATTTAGAGATTAAAAGTAAAGTATGGGAGAAGGATGATTATAAATTATCACTTTTTGCAGGTGGTGCATGGTCATTTACTACCGATAAAACTTTTTATACAGAAGGTGCTGGGAATTTAATAAATGTTGGTGCATCTTTAAGTAAAAATGTTCATATAGGAAATTATAAAATGCCAGTAGAGGTAACCGCTATGTGGAATCCAGAAAAAGAAAAAACAGTATTACAACTAGACCTAACTATATTTTAAACAAAACTTAATTTATTAATTTAAAATTAAACTAATTATGAAGACTAAAACAACAAAATCAGTTTTAAAGCAATTTGTAAAACCTTTCATGGTGCTTGCTTTAATAATGGGCTTAACAAGCTGTGTAGATCAATCAAAATCAACACAAGCGAATGTTAACAGTTCTGAAGACACAAGTGAAAAAGTAGAAAGTGCCATGGATTTAACGGGCATGAAAATAGGGTATTGTACACCTTCATTAAACGCTCCTTATTACCAAGCATTATTACAAAGTATTGAAGCATCTGTAGAAAAAAATGGTATGATTTTTATGTCTGCTGATGGTCAAGATGATATCAACAAACAAATTGCAGCTGTTGAAGATTTAATTACTAAAGGTGTAGATGCTTTATTATTAAACCCTAAAGATCCAGACGCTTTAGTAGGTGTAACTAAAATGGCAGCGAAAGCGGGGATTCCTGTTTTTATTATCGATAGTTCTATTAATCCTTCTGCAGATTATGTAACAACGATTCAATCAAACAATTTGGCAAATGGAGAGCTTGCAGGTGAGTGGTTAGCTAAAAAGTTTGGTTCTAAAAAAATGAACATCGCCTTATTAAGTGGTAATGCTGGAAACCCAGTAGGAAAAACACGTAAACAAGGGTTGTTACAAGGTATTACCGAAGAGCAATTAAGAACTTTAGGTTATATCGATTTAAATATTAAAACACAAGCTTATACTGATTGGTCTTATGCAGGTGGTTTAAAAGCGATGGAAGATGCTTTGGTAGCACATCCAGATATTAATGTGGTAATTACAGAGTCTGATGTTTGTGTTTTAGGTGCTATTAAAGCTATTGCTCAAGCAGGGAAAACAGATGATATTTTAATAGTAGCTGGTGCAGATGGACAAAAAGAAGCTATTAAATACATTATGGATACCGATTTTTATGGTTGTACAGCTATGAATAGTCCAGTGCAAATTGGAAAAAATGCAGTGGAATATGCCATTCAGTATTTTAACGGTAAACGAGATTTTCCTAAAACAGCATTTACTGCGCCTTTATTAATTACTAAGGAAAATGCAGCGAAATACTACGATCCTAAAGCTTTATTTTAACCTCTAAAACGATATTGATATGAATAATTCAGAAAGTGAATACCGGCTTGAAATGAATGGAATATCAAAAAGTTTTGGTATTGTATCAGTACTTCAAGATGTTAATTTAAAAGTAAAACATGGTGAAATACACGCTTTAATAGGCGAGAATGGCGCAGGGAAATCAACACTTATGAAAATTTTAAGTGGTGTGCATCAAAAAGATAATGGACAAGTGTTTTTAAATGGGGAAGAAATTGCTCCAAAAAACACCCATGAAGGCCAATTATTAGGTATTAGTGTTGTGTACCAGGAATTATCATTAGTAAATGATTTGTCTGTAGCTGAAAATATTTATTTGCACAAATTAGGTGCTAATAAATTTTGGATGAACTGGAAAAAAATAACAAAAGATGCGGGCGATTTAATTAAGTCCTTAGGTTTTGATATTAATCCAGCAGCTAGAGTTAGAGATTTAAGTATTGTTCAAAAGCAAGTGGTAGAAATTGCCAAAGCATTATCTGAAGATACTAAAATTCTAGTTTTAGATGAGCCAACAACCGTTTTTGATCCTACAGATACTCAAAAGTTATTTGACAATTTATTAAGACTTAAAAAAGAAGGTGTCTCTATAATTTATATTTCTCATCATTTAGAAGAAATATTTAAAATAGCCGATACGGTTACTGTTCTTAAAGATGGTGTTGACACTGGAAGTAAAGCTGTTTCTGAAACGGATACCGATGAAGTTATTAGGATGATGATTGGTAGAGAGTTGAAAGACTTGTACCCAGTAAGAAATGTAGAAATAAGTAAAGAGCCTATTTTCTCTGTTGAAAATTTAACGGCGAAAGATACATTAGTTAACAATGTATCCTTCTCAGTAAGGGCAGGAGAAGTGTTAGGTATTGCCGGATTAGGTGGTAGTGGAAGAACTGAAACTGCTAAATTAATTTTCGGGGCAGATAAAAAGAAATCGGGTACTGTAACCTTGGGTGGTGAAGAATTAAATATTACATGCCCAGCCAAAGCAGTAAAGCATTCTATTGGTTTTGTTTCAGAAGACAGAAAAGAGGAAGGTGTGTTTTTGCCACTGTCTATTGGTAGAAATATCAGTATTACCAATTTTAAGCCTATTTCAAACAAATTCGGATTTATTTTTTCGGAAAAAGAAAAAGCAAATGTTATTGGTTTAATTGATAAACTAAGCATTAAAACCCCGAGTGGTAAAGTGGTTGTAAAAAACTTAAGTGGTGGTAATCAACAAAAAGTGGCCTTGGCTAAATGGTTAAGTATTGATAGTAAGGTAATTATTATCGATGAGCCAACACGAGGTGTTGATGTAGGAGCTAAAGTTGAAATTTATAACCTTATTAATGAAGTCGCTAAAAAGGGCGTTGGTGTTATTGTTATTTCATCGGACATGCCTGAGATTATGGGAATATCAGATCGTATTCTCGTGATGCATAAAGGAACCATTTTTGGGGAATTACCTAAAGAGGAGTTCTCTGAAGAAAATATCTTGAGATATTCAATCGGAAAAAGTTTAAAATCATTAATGTTTCACTAACTAAATTAAAAAATAATGGCATTAACTATAAAAAGTCAATTAAGCAGTCCTGGGGGGATTCTTAAATTTTTAATAAAATACAATACAATTTTCATTTTTGTATTACTTGTAGTTTTTTCTGCAATGATCTCAGATGTGTTTTTCACATCCATAAATCTGTCTAACTTATTAAAGCAAGTTTCAGGTATTGGTATTATTAGTATTGGTATGCTAATAGTTATTTTAACGGGTGGTATCGATTTATCGGTCGGTTCTCTAGTCGCTTTATTAGCAGTTATATTCGCAATACTTATAAATATAGTGGTCTTGCCCGTGGCTATTTCACTTACCATTGTTATTGGTTTCCTATTAGGGAGTGTTTCAGGGTATTTGGTTGCTTATCAAAAAATGGCACCGTTTATTGCAACATTGGCGCTTATGACCATTGCAAGAGGATTAGGTTTCATTTATTCTAAAGGATCTCCAATTACATTTAAAACACCAGGAGGTGAATTTATGGCAGATTTTGCAAATAATTCATTTTTAGGTATTCCTAACATCGCAATCATATTCATCCTTATCGTAGTAATTGCTCAAGTATTACTTCATTATAATGTGTTTGGTAGGTTAATTATTGCGATCGGTAGTAATGAAGAAGCATCTCGCTTATCAGGTATTAAAGTTAATAAATATAAGTTTTTGGTATACGCTATATCTGGAGCCTTAGCTGCAACAGCGGCTATTATTGTAGCATCTAGAACAAATTTAGGGTCTCCTAATATGGGAATGGCTTGGGAATTAGATGCTATTGCTGCAGTAGTTATTGGTGGAGCAAGTTTAAATGGCGGAAAAGGGTCTGCAATTAACACCCTAATGGGGGTTCTTATTCTAGGATTAATAGGAAATATATTAAACCTATTAAATGTGCCTTCTTACCCACAACAAGTAGTTAAGGGTGCTATTATTGTGTTTGCAGTTTTATTACAACGATTTGAAGATAAATAATGAAAATGATAATGGATTATTATAAATTAAATAGTGAAAACCTGTCGCAGTTAAACGGGGAGGTTTCAGTACCAAGGTACGATAGAACTAAAGTGAAAGCAGGTATTCTTCATATAGGAATAGGTGGTTTTCACAGAGCTCACGAAGCTTTTTATACAGATGAGTTGCTTAATAAAAACTCAGATACTAATTGGGGAATTTGTGGAGTAGCGTTATTGAATTTCGACCAGAAAATTTTTCAGACTCTTAAAGATCAACATGGTTTGTATACTTTAATAGTGAAAGAATTGGATGGAAGCTTAACAAAAACAGTAATTGGGTCGATAGTCGATTATTTATTTGCACCAGAAAACCCAACGGCAGTTATTGAAAGAATAGCAAATCCAGACATCAAAATAATTACTTTAACCATTACAGAAGGTGGCTATAATTATAATGAAGCAACCGGAGAGTTTGAAATAGATAATCCGGCAATTCAACAAGATTTAAAAAATCCAAATAGTCCTAAAACCGTATTTGGATATTTAACTCAAGGTTTGAAGTTGAGAAAAGAGAATAATGTTTCAGGATGTACTATTCAATCGTGTGATAATATTCAGGGTAATGGACATGTTACAAAGAAAATGTTGCTTAGTTATGTGAAACATGCCGAGCCAGAATTGGTTTCTTGGATAGAGTCTCATGTATCCTTCCCAAATAGTATGGTTGATAGAATCACACCTGCTACGGTACCTGCGGATATAGAAGCATTAAAAGAAACATCTGGAATTGAAGATGCGTGGCCAGTTGTTTGCGAGCCGTTTAAACAATGGGTTATTGAAGATGACTTTATAGCGGGCAGACCAGCTTGGGAAGAAGTGGGTGCTCAATTTGTTGAAGATGTGGTGCCTTACGAAAAAATGAAACTAAGTTTACTAAATGCAGGTCACTCTGTATTAGGTATATTAGGAACATTAATTGGGTATTCAACCATAGATGAAGTTGTAAATGATGAAGCTGTAAACCACTTTTTAGGTGCTTACATGGAGCATGAAGTCATCCCAACATTAGGAGAACTTAAGGGTGTAGACCTTAATGAATATAAGCAGTCGTTACTTGAAAGATTTGGAAACATTTATATAAAAGATCAAGTAGATCGTATCTGTTCAGAAAGTTCGGCTAAAATCCCGAAATTTATTTTACCAACAGTTCAAGGTCAATTACAAGGTAATGGAGTTATAGAATTGGCCGCTTTTGTAATGGCAGCTTGGGCAATATATAGTTTAGGGGTTGATGAAAACGGAGCTAAAATTCAAGTAAGAGATGCTATGGAAGATGTGTTGCATGAAAAAGCAGTAGCCGCTAAAGCAAATCCGAAATTGTTTTTAGAAATAGAATCTATATTCGGGAATTTATCGGAATCGGAACCGTTTGTAGCAGCGTACACAAAAGCTTATCAAGACATTAAGCAATTTGGAGTTAAAAAGTGTATTATTGATTTGAATAGTAAATTTTAAAATAATTTATCATGATAAAAATAACTTGTTTTGGAGAGGTTTTGTGGGATATGTTTCCTACGCATGAAAAAATTGGAGGCGCTCCTTTAAATGTAGCAACAAGATTGAAATCGTTTGGTAATGATGTTTCAATGATTAGCCGAATTGGTAAAGATGAAAAGGGCGATAAGATTATTGATTTTTTCAAAGCTAATAATGTCAATGTTGAAGGTATTCAAACCGATTCAAGCTATGAAACCGGACATGTTACGGTGATGCTTAATGATAAAGGTTCTGCTTCTTATGATATAAAATACCCAAGTGCTTGGGATAAGATTGAGTTATCAGAGACTGCAAAATCACTTGTAAAATCTTCAGATGCATTTATTTTCGGAAGTTTAGTAACTCGAGATGATGAATCTAGAAGTACATTATATGAGCTTTTACCTTTAGCGAAGTCTAGAATTTTCGATGTAAACTTAAGAGAACCCTATTACACCAAAGATATTCTAGTGTATTTAATGAATCAGGCCGATTTTATAAAGTTTAATGATGAAGAGATTTTTGAAATAGCTAAATATTTAGATTCAGATTCACAGTCTTTAGAGCAGAATATTCGTTTTATTTCTGAAGTAACAAATACCAAAACCATTTGTGTGACTAAAGGTAGGCATGGAGCCATTCTGTATTATAACGATACCTTTTATTATAACAGTGGTTACCAAATAGTAGTTAAAGATACGGTTGGTGCGGGCGATTCATTTTTAGCATCCTTAATTAATAAACTTTTAAAGGAAGATTCACCTCAAGAAGCCATCGATTTTGCTTGTGCTGTTGGTGCTTTGGTAGCGAGTAAAGAAGGCGCAAACCCAGAAATAACGGAAGAAACTATCGCTTCCATGATGGGGGAAAATTAATAGATACTATATAAGTATAGAAAGTCTTATTTTTAGTTTAGTGACTATTATGTTAAAAGGTTTCACAATTTAATTGTGGAGCCTTTTTTTTATAATAAAATCTAAATAGTGTAAATGCTTATGCTAAACGCGTGTTCATTTCTTTAACACAATCTTTAATACTATGGCTTCTTAATAAGGTAAGAGACGCTTCATAACTATCCGTGAAAAGTTTGTTGGTGTTTAAATCTCCAAAAACAGATTCAATTTCTAAAAATTTAATAGGGTTTTGGTGCGATAGCGTAGCATTTCTAATAAGTGTACCACTTATGGTATCTGTAATTTTATAAGGTATTTTAAAATCGTCAATACCATCATTATATTTACACCACGCAGCAATTATAAAGGCCGATTTCGTTATTTGTTTGTGACTCTGTAATTGATCCTTTATAGTTGGTAGTATAAAAAGAGGGATTTTTGCTGAGCTTTCTTGACAAATACGCGACAGTCTATCATTTATGTGTGGGTTTTGAAAACGAGATACAAGCATTTTTTTATAGTCATTTACGTTTGTAGGGCTCGATTCCTGAAGCGTTGGGAAAACTTCTTCATCCATAAATGATTTTAAGAACACTATAAAATCATCATCAATGGCTGCTTCATAAACCGTTTTATAACCACACATGGTTCCTAAAATGCCTAAAATGGTGTGACCAGCATTCAGTAAACGCAATTTCATTTTTTCATAGGGCTCAATATTTTCGGTAAATTGAACGCCTACTTTTTCCCATGAAGGTTTTTTATGAAGAAATTTATCTTCTATAACCCATTGTGCAAACGATTCACAAACTACGGGCCATTGGTCTTCTATTAAAAAATCATTCTTTAAAGTATCAATATCATCAAAATCTGTAATGGTTGTAATTCTATCAACCATGGTGTTGGGGAATGTGGTGTTTTCAGAAATCCACTCTAAGAGTTCTGGTTCTGTTTTGCTTACATAATCGAATAGCGATTGTTTCATGGTGTCTCCGTTAGCCTTTATATTGTCGCAAGAAAGTATGGTGCAACCTGGTAAATTTCTCAATTTCCTTAATTTAAAGGCTTGCGTTAAGTATCCAAAAACAGTTTTGGGGTTAAATGGGTTTTTAATTTCTTCGTTTACCACAGGGTGATTCATGTCAAATGCGCCTGTAATCTCATTTAAATGATAGCCATCTTCAGCAATGGTAAGTGAAATGATTTCGATATCAGGACTCGCCATTTTTTCAATAACCGCCAATGGGTTTTCGGGGCCAAAAAAATATTCAACAATAGATCCTATTATTTTAGCTCTATGCGCACCATTTGGTTCTTTGGTGTACAGTGTATAAAGTCCATCTTGATCTTTTAATATATTATAAATTTTTCGGTCAGAATCCAGTAAGTCAACACCGCAAATCCCGTAATTCAGGTCATTAAACTTTTCAATAAGTTCGTGGGTGTAATAAGCTTGGTGCGATCTGTGAAAATTACTAACACCTATATGTAGAATACTTGTTTTAATTTTGTCTCTATCAAACGAGGGTTTTAAAACAGTATCTGGTAATAGTTTTAAATTCTCCATGTTAAGCTGAAAAGACTTTGTCATAATAACGAGTAATTAAGTGTTCTATATTTAATTATTAAAATATAATGTGTCTTGAAATGAAAATGGTATTCTTGAAAATAACAAAACCCAATAAAAACATCATTAATTATAAATATTAATAATAAGAGATTGTTTAAATTTGTAAAAGCGTAAATTTAACGTTTTAATTGATATGGATTTTAGAAAAATAGATAATTTATCAGTAGACTGTGTGGTTTTAAGGTTAGAAGATAACGCGCTTAATGTATTATTAAGAAAACGTACCTTAAATTTATACAACGAAAATTTACCAGAAATAGATGATTGGGTGCTTCCTGGGCACTATGTACTTAAAAGTAATAATTTAGGAGAAACTGCCAATAGAGTTTTTAAAGAATTAACAGGAGAAGATCATTTAAACAAGAATCAATTTAGAACTTACGGGAATGCAGCAAGAATAAAATCGGATAGAGATTTGTTGTGGGTGAGAAGTAGGGGAGCGAAAGTAAGAACCATAACCGTGGCTTACTATCTTATTGTAGCATCTAACAAAGATTTGCTTGATATGGACGATTCTTTAAAATGGTTTAAATTGAAGTCTTTACCGCAATTAGGCTTCGATCATCAACAAATTATTAATGATGCTTATGAAGATGTGAAGAGTAAAATTATCACAGATCCATTAATATTCGATTTCGTAGCAATCAAATTTACTCTTAACGAACTACAAATGGCCTTCGAGACCATTTTAGATGTAGAACTAGATAACCGTAATTTTAGAAAAAAGGTATCCAGTAAGTCGTATATAGTACCGCTTGAAGAAAAACAAAAGGGAGTTTCAAAAAAACCATCACGATTATATATGTTCAGTAAAGATGTGTATAGCCATGTAGTCGAAACAGATTATATTATAAATAAGTAGTAATACTGTATCCTTATAATAGTATGATGTATTATGATTCTTTAAGGAAGTCTTTAGTAATATAACGAAGTAACTTTTTCCTTGTTCAGAATTCAATTTAGTTTTTTCTTTTTATAATATAAAGCAGCGTGTTCTCTTATTAGCTCGCGTTTTTTTGTATCATTTCCCCAGTCAATCCTCCTCCAATCCTCTCTAAAAACACTTTCGGAATACTCCGAACAAAGAATAATCAGACTCCTATTATATATAAGTATACTTTTTGCGGGTCTAAAAACCACCCATCACAAAAAAAAAACATATTTTTTGAAGCAAATTCCCCCGCATCTTTCCCTCATTTAACGAAACAAAAAGCAATCACCTCTCTATTTTCTATGGGTTTGCAAACCCCAGGACACGGTGTTTACTCACCAAACCCCATAATTGAGTTAAAGAAGATAGCTTGATCAAAAAAATAAAAGTGTTGTAACTAATTGATAGAAAGGAATTAGACTAAAAGTATAAAAATAAAACAAAGAAAAGCGCAAAAAGTTATTGCTAGAATGAAAAAGGGTAGTATGTTTGCAGCCGCTAAAAAGGGCATTAGTTTTTTGTTAGCGACGTTCATATAAAAGTTTATAAATATTAATTTTAGGGTTTAGAAAAAACTTTAAAATAAATATGAAAAAACTATTGTAGAATTAAAAAAAGGGTTTTATATTTGCA
>NZ_JAUPED010000030.1 GCF_030552475.1 Mariniflexile sp. AS56
AATAATATTAAATTAAAAAAAGATAACTTTATAGAAGTTTTGGAAATTTAAACAGTTCTAACCAGGGGAAGCCTACACGACTCCAAGCATAGGCTTGTCCGATTTCTATACCTAATTGAATGAGGTTTTTACGTTTCCTCTCTAGCTTTTTCCAATCATGCCAAATACAATAGCGTAACCGGTTTCTTAACCACTCATCTAGCTTTTTAACTTTTGCATAGATATTGGTTAAGCGGTAATTATTCATCCAGCCTCGACAGACTTGATTAAGCCGTTCCAGACGTTCCAATAACGACATCGGCTTGGTTTTCTTGGTGATGCTTTTTAGGTTACGTTTTAACTTTGCCCAACTTTTCTTAGCTACCACTAATGCATATTGCCCTTTAACACCCTTTTTATAGACAGGTACAAAACCATGCCCGAGTAACTCAAAGTTTACAGGTCTGCGAATGCCACTTTTGGCTTTATTTATAGGTAGTTTCAATCTATCTCTTAAAAAGACAAACAGTTTATTTCCTATTTGTTTAGCCTCACTTTTGCTTTTAGCGTAAACACTAAAGTCGTCTGCGTAGCGAACATAGCGCAAGCCCATACTTCTTATTTCTTTGTCCAAAACATCCAACATTATATTAGATAATAAGGGACTAATGGGACTGCCTTGCGGGATACCTTTTCTGCGCTTTTTGAGCTTTCCATTTATTAAAATAGGCGCTCTTAGCCATTTTCGGATTAATCGCAAGGTGGTTGGACATTTTACTTTGCGGTAGATAAGTTGTAATAAAATACAGTGGTCTACTTGATCAAAGAATCCTTGCAAATCAATATCTACAATATCTTGGTAACCAGAATTGATATACCCTTGAGCTTGGAGTACTGCTTTTTGGAGGTTCTTTTGTGGACGGAAACCGTAACTAAAGGCTTCAAATTCATATTCAAAATGAACCATTAATTGTTGGCTTACCGCCTGTTGTAGCCACCTATCTACTACCGTTGGTATTCCTAATAGTCGGGTTTTACCCTGGCCTTTTGGAATATTTACTCCTAAAATTGAATTTGGCACATAGCTATTTGTGCGAATTGTAGATAATATAAGCGAACGATTTTCTAATATGTATGCCGAAAGTGACGTTGTTTTCATACCATCTACACCGCTCGCACCTTTATTGCGCTCCACTTGGCGTGTTGCCTTAAAAAGATTTGTTGCTGATAATACCTGTTCAATCATAGATTCAATAATTCGTGTACTCCTGTTGGTTTAAAACTAGGCTAGCTAAGCATCCTAATCGAATTCCAACGTAATTTAATGTTCAGTCCTTCCCTACTTGTGAGACCATCGGAGGTATTGCCTCTGCTCGTTTCCTGTAGGTACTATGACCTCTGCTGACTTCTCCATATAACCAACTCGTAGTTTTGGAGACCTCCCCAGGTAATGACATCTTCTTTCCCTCAATCACTGCCGTATCTGGATGGGACGGATGATGAGAACCATTAAAGGCGGATAATTTGAACCTGATCATTTACGGCTTTAAACTAATATAATACAAGGAGTTATTGATAATTTAACTATGCTCACTTTTTTCCGCCGCGGGTGGTATTGTCTTGCCGTTTTTTGCACCTTAACATAAGAAACACTGTAATCCTCAGAACATTTATAGAGAAATTATTCGGACTTTATCTGATCATATGCCAAAGCACTCGAACCTTCACCTCTTCCATTTGTCTTCTTTCTTCCTAGCCAAATCACATTTTTTCCATTAGCCATTCGAGTTCTTTGCCAGTGTAATTCTATAATCACTCCAGATTTTGGAATTTCTTCTTCGAAGATATAGTAGGGAGATTGCTCTCTTAACAGTAATGAAGTTCTGGGTTCAATTCTCATAGGGTTATTTTCTCCAACTATTCTCGGTAACTGTGCTCTTTGAAGCTGAATTTGCCTACTGAGAGGATTATCATTTTGAACTTTTACTGGAATAAAAGGAATCCAGTTTTCAGGAACTTCTGTAACCAATTGATATTCGATCTTTGCTACGTTGCTTTCGTTATTAACCTTTTCTGAGGTGAGTCTATTATAATATTCACGTATTTGGGTTGCCATGGCCTTGCCTTCTATTCCCATGCCCATTCCGTCAGGTATTACTGATTCTATTCCCCAAACCATATTAGCCATTTCATCTCGTATAAAATTTATCTTTTCAAGAGGATCACTAATTAAAAGATCATACGCAACAGGTGGAATATAAAGATAATCAGAATGAACGGTATTGCCAGTTTCAGAATTTGCCAAACTAAACATTCCCCAGTTCTTATTTTCTGAATAATTTTGATAATGTTTCACCAGTGTATATTGCCCGAATGTATCCTTAATTTCAATTCGTTCAATTTTTGTAAGGGAGCCAAAAGGTAAGGTCAATGGCATAACAAACCAATTGTTGGAGAATAATAACCCAAATTCAGCGAATAATATTTTGGCCAAATCAGTTTTATTTGGCTGTATTTGACTGAAATTCAACTTCCCATTTTCTATTTCCCACCACCTACTATGAGGTACGCCTGGAAATTCAATTTCGGCCGGGAAAACCTCATCATTGCTTTTTGTAAGCAATTCAGCTCGCAGGTTTGATGTAAATCTACTATTGGAATTGTTGTTCACGAGAGAGACATCTGAAGCATACCAATCCAATCTACCCCCATAATATTCCTTTGCTTTCAATAGTATTGGATTACCCGCGGCATCAGGAGATACTGTTGAGAACTGATATTCCAACTGATTAGGGTGCCATGCCGTGTTTTTATCGTAATTACTTTGGTTAAATAAATTATTAAACCAAACAACTCCTATTTCTCCAATTGCATCAAGTTTATTCTTATTGGTGGAAGCCAAATTTGTAATATAACTACTCAATTTATCTCCTGATTTTAAAGAAATATATAGTTTACCACCATGAAAAGCCCTAGATGCAAAAGCCGCATGCATCTTATGTAATTCTGAATTAACTTTTATCGAAATGTCTTCAAAATTTGCAGAATCAATATCGGTGGTAGGTAGATAATACTGAAGACTCGGATGCTCGTTTAATTCATTAACAATATTATCCTTAATTGCTTTTGTAAATCCATCTTCGTCTTTTATAAGGTTTATCAACCTCTTTCTAAAGGAGTTACTTAATGCTACATCATTTATATGGTCTTTACCGGACCGCTTTGTTACATGGATATTTTCGCGTTCGACTAAAGTTTCCAGAGGCAGATCATTTTTAACTGCTACAATTTTGTTTTCGCCAAGTCTGAGTTTATCCAAAATTGTATTTTGATAAAATATCTTTGCAGTAATCGGAATGCCCACATCTTGAGCTGTCAGTTCCCCAAGCTGCCATTGCCGGGTCATCATCCAAAGCGCATCTCTTATTTCTGCTCGCATTGCTCGCGTAAAATCTACTTTTCTAGGTCTTGATTCTAACCTGTTCCACTGTGTTAAAGTTCCGTTATCCATTTTTAACCTTATTATTGAAGTTAACATCCAATACGGATGGGGTAAAGCCGTTCGATGGGCTTGTGTTATTTCGTCCAAAATCTAGCGAAGCAGTATGGCCTTCAGCGTTTACCGCCGCAATGATTCCGGGTAAAATCCTGAAAAGTAGACTGTCACTTCTCAAGTGTTTCGGTTCAACAGCTCTCATTTTAGCCATTTCCAGCGTATCATTGACACAATCCACTAGATGCTCCCATTGCCAATCTTCCCCCTCAACAGGTGGGATAGACAACAACAGATTCTGGGAAGCTTCATTGTTGGGGCCATTATAATTCAATGCAATTCCACTATCTATAGTCTCCTCTGGTATAAGCTCGGTCCATTGGTGTATAATCAATGCCATTTGCTCGTTGTTAGGCGAAAAATCAACAGGAAGTTCAAAAACTAGTGACAGTGGATCTAGTGGAATATTTTCCTTATCAAGTATTTCCAATCCTAACCATCTGTTATTGCCACCTGGAATATAAGGAAGCTGAATAGGTCTTAATGACATACTTTTATCAGCAGAATTAAAGAGTTCTCTTAAGTGGACAAGAGTCTGATAGTTATGCAATTCGGGTCTAACGACAGATAGTCCCAATAACCAATCCTCAACGCCATATTTATCACTTTGCTCTAAAAGTTCATCGGTGTTTAGCGCATGCTCAAATTCAATTTTATTTAAGATTTTGAACCTAGGGCATACGGGAAATTGTCTTCCGAACAATACTTCCGCCACCGATTTTAATTTTTCAAAAACCGCTCTTCCTCCCGATTCATCGGAAGTGGGTACTGATGCGAGCATCGAACTTGCTTTGCTCTGTTTTTTTTCTAATTCTGAAAGAACACTACTTACTTGTTGAACCCAATAATCTCTAGTTTGAAAAGTAAATCCAATTTCCAAACTTGGAATGGCGGTGTGTAAATTATAGGCGCTCGCATCTAGGAGTTTCTGGCATAATCGAATATAGGTTTCATAATCCGTCTTGGAAATATTTTGTTCCTCTGATATAATCGGAGCTAAATCTGATATTGCCAACGACAGTTCTCCTTTTATTCTTATGATGGAGTCATTCACATTTTTGTTAATAAGGTCATCCAAGCAACCTTGTAAATGTCTATTATTCAGAGTGCCATTGTCATCATCTTGATTTGCGAATTTTGATTGCTCAATGAGATCTTCTGGTAGTACATATTTGGATGATATAAGAATTTTATACAATGATTTTACCAGCGGAAGAATTTCAAAAAGGCATATTTTGGTGGAAGACCTAAAATTATTATCATTGAATAATACCGTTAGTTTGTCCAAATGGGAGACCGAAGTATCATTCTTGACCAAAAAGTGTTTAACCCGAATAGGGATTTCACCATTTTGAGGATTAGTGGCCTCCGATCCCAATGAAAAAACAAAATCAATGGCCTCCATTTGAATATCGGTCATGCTCACTTCCTCAACTTTCTCTCCTTCATTAATGTCAACACGCACACATATTTTATCTGGTGCCGGCAGCTGACTTTTAAGCCAATTATTAATGGAAGAATTAAACTTTGATCTAGCCGTGGCACTGTTAGTAGTCCAAGCTCCCTTTCTATTGACAATTGGAATTTGAATACCTACACGATGCGTAATGGAAGTTCCTTTTCTGGGAATATCTACAATTTCTGGCATTTGGTTTATGTCGCCACTTTCATTCATGACTTTTAAAGCTGCTGAAGATCCATCCGGACTACCAACAACCATCTGAAAAACACTTTCGGCTACCATTAAATCGTTTACTGCATCTAAAGTCTCATCGAGTTTCTTTAATTCGATTATGATATTCTTTTCTTGATTATTTGTACTCGGTATATCTTCAAATTCTTTTGGTAAGTCATTTTTCTTTTGAAATCCTTTCAAAAGCTTTAGGCCATCAACAACATTAAAAGCTTCGGCTTTCTCAACCTCACTAACTTTCGAATCATCCATTTTTCCAGCAGTAAATGGAAATTTAGTGCGAATATCTAATATCAATTGGTCCAAATTGCCAGTTGGATTATCGTGCAATCCTCTTTCAAATTGATAACCTAGAAGTGCAGCTATTTCTTGTCCTCTTCTCATGCCTTGTAAGAAATACAGTGCTGTTCGAACTCTTTTGGAATCCAATTTTACGGCAAGGGCATCAGATAAAGGGTCTTCATTAGTATGGGCATCAAATCCGCTTTTTAATAAAGCGGCGGCTACGGCATGATTCGTAGAGGGGGTATGGATAAATCCATTGCTTATATTTTTGTTTTCGATAGGTGCCGAGGAAAAAGCATTTGTATTTTTATTAAATACAATTTTATCCTTAGCATCTCCGCCTAAATAAATATAGCTTTCCTTTACAAATGCTTCGAGTTGGGCTTTCGAGTTAAATTTTGAACTATCAATAATCGGGTTTAGGATTTTCTTGTTTTGGGGGTTCACATCCACCAACTTAAGCGTATTTACTGGTTGAATATGAACGCCTGGTATACCGCTTGGTCTTAATTCTTCCAGTATTGCAAATGCTCCTAGATAGATACCTTCACTATTTGTTTCTCTCATCTTTAACAACCGCTGTGAAATTAACCCCATTTGCCAAGCATCCAATCTATAGTTGCAGCAGTCAAGATGCTCAGCGAAACATCGTTCCAATCGCGCAGTTGGCAGATTTTTAAGTTTATTCAGACTAGTATCCATATCAACCAAGGATGCCGTTTTAGCATGGTTTTCGCTTTTAAGTTTCTCCATGTATTTATCCAAGGTAAGCGCCCCGGTAAGCTGAACAAACTGTTTATCAAAACACTTAAACTTGTTTTTTTCAATAGTAAAAGCTGATTTCAGTCTTGTTATTTCAAAAGAAATTTCTTTTTCCAAAGTGTTTATTTCTTTTGTTGCTATCTCATCAGCAATACGATTTCGTTCTTCTAATTTGTCAGTATCCGATATCCGAGCAAGAAATTTTTCGGTGGTTTTACGCTCTATTTCCTTGATGTTTTTAGTAAGTAAGACGTCAGTTAAAAAAGCTTCATGTTCTGGTCTCATTGCATTACTAGATGCTAGTTGATCCATTTCAAAATCATATTTTAAAACAACAGAACCAGCATTTGCATTTTCCAACAGGTCGGTCGCCACATTTAAATATTCCCTTAATACAGCATGCCTTAATAACATATATAGTAATGAAAAAGGAGGGGTTGGACTTTCGGGTGAATAGTTGGCAAAATTTTCCTCTCTTATGGTTTTGATAGTGGATTCTAGTAAAAAATCTATATAATTTTTATCGGTTCCTTTTAGTTTTCGAAGACTCTTAAGCTCAGATTGTCCCAACCCATCAATGACTGGTCCATACAGTTCCTTCACTTGCTCAAGAAAACCATAAGTAAGAATCCAGGCAGGATTCACCGAGAACAAATCAAAAAATTTCTTATCATTTTCAACTTGAAGACTTTTCAGGTCTGGTAAATTTGATATTGCTTGTGGCCCTGCAATAAACCTTTGATAGAAGTCTACACTTGACGCATGTAGTCCAATTATATCCAGGAATCGATCGGTAATATTTTCGTTATTGGTATCTTTCTTTGTGATATAATTTAGATCCTTAATATGGCTTTTCCATGTATTTCTAAAACCTAATAACACCTCTTTATACAATGCTTGGTAAAACTTATTTGAAGGAACATTGCTGTACTTCCATTTATCCATGGAACTTGCTAGGATTATTCCATAAGGCTGGCTATCAACACGAAAAGCCGGTATCGAACCTCTGCCAATTACATGGTTCTGGAAAAATTCGCGTGTCGTTTTATGTGATGATTCTGGTATGACATTTGAGTAAAATTGATCCATGGCATAACCTAAAGTTGCTGGATAGAGCACCTTATTCATAGCCATCGCTTCGCAAATATCTGTACTTTCAGCATGTCGTAAATATTGTATGTTTGGGTTACTGATGCCCAAGGCTTCCGCAAAGAGTTGGCCGTCTTTCTTTTCATCATGCTTATCCGTTAGATCATATGAGGGCAGCTCCAGAGCAGATTTAAAACTCTGATCGGCGTCTTGTTCGTCTCCTGAGTTATTCGTGGAATTGGTAGAGGTATTATTCGTGGGGGTACCTTGTTTTAACAACGACATTCCTCCCTGTGAAAATCGGTGATTTTCAAATAACTTTTCCAAAGTCTCTCTTCCTTGCTTTTCATCATGACTCAACTTTACGCCGAGAACAATTATTTTATCCAAGCCCTTATTGAATTCTTTAGCAGTAAGCGGAATTCTTAATGCCATCCCAATTTTCACAGCTTCTTCGAAGTCAGTTAACCATTTAATATCATCAGGAATCTTTCTTTCCTCATTTTCCAATTCAAAGGTTTGGTCATCATCATCCGGATCTAAGCCTACGATTAAGATCTCAGGTATTGGCAGACCTATTACCTCTCTGTTTTTTCCATTCGAATAAAGGCGGACCACAAATTGATCAGGAAGGATATAGGTACAAGGAGCTTTTGACCAGCTTGAGTCTTTTATAACAACTTCCTTTACTACCGGTTTAACTTTTAGAAATGGCTCACCATTCTCTATTAAAACCTTATCAGGTCTAGTGCTTTTAACAATATAAGACGCCCTATAGGTGCCATAACCACTAACAAGTGCTCGCCAGGCCCCTACTTTTAATTTGTATCGTTCTTGCGGATCACTATTGGTAGGCACATCCGCTTTATGTATTTCTGCCCAAAAACTAAGGGCAGCATCATATTCATCTTGTGTTATCCCTTCTTCATGGGTGTTTATAAATATGTCATCAGGGTAAATTCGTAACCAAAGTTCTTTTTTATCATCAATTTGTTGAATTCCCTTAGTCGGTTTTTCACTTGGTAATATCTTCAGACTCGAAGATCTTTTCTTATTACTTAGTGCCCCTAAGGGAAGGGGAGGAACAAATGTTTTGGAACGATCTGTCTCTATTTTGTTTGCCGTATTGTCTCTACTTGAAATAAAGGATTTAACATTCTCCAGGACCGGTTCTGCTTTTTTCTTGTCACGGGGATTCGCCTCAGACACATCCATGATATCTTTGCTTTGAAGTCCTGTAGCAATATGCTTAATTTTCATAAATCGGGTCTGGATCCTCACCGGATTCAACAATATTGGATATTCGCCACTCAGGGTTCCTACCAAGCTTTGATGTGAATTGTCCTTTAATACCTCTCGCTTTTCATTTAGATTGTCAACTGCTAAATTTCTTCGGGACTCTTTTAACTCTTTTAATTTGCTTTGGATGCCTGCCGCCTTTATAATTAGTGGATTGCTCTTTGGAAGCGTTTTACCACTTTTTATTTCCTCGCCTTTTATTGCTTGCAGAAGCTTCTTTTGTTCATTTTGTGTTTTGACGAGGGATATATCCAATCGTGACAATTCCTTTTGGGAGCTTCGTATTTTCTTTTGTAATGACGCTAATGTTTTCATAATCAAGAAATTAAGTATTAAGCATTTCTTCCGTTACCATTTTGGATGTATGTATGGCCATCATGAACGGATTTTGATATAGGATATATGCCATATCAGCGGAATTTGAACCCCATGTCACATTCTCACGAATTGGGTTATCTGGCACATCTTCCTCCAGATCAATAAATGACATAGTATCCGAAAACTCTTCCCAAGAAAGTGAATTCCAAGATTTTTCCTGTCCCGGACCAGAAGATGGTGTTGGTACGGGAGGCCTGTTTCGGTTTTCTATTCCATTCCCCAAAATCACACCTCCGTCACCTAGTATTGGGCTATTGACCTCCTCTACGAGGTCTATGTCCATTCCAAAATGAATTTGCCCTGTACGTTCCTTTAATACCACAAAATAACCGGGATCCCGATCCGGCATCTCTAGTTTACCTCTGGCCTCATCAACGGTTATATTAAATCCAAAGAAATAAATATCCGGATCTATTTTCGCCTCAAATGCTGGATATAGAATTTCCCCACCATCTTCAATTTCGCGAGGAATGGTTATATCCGGATTTGTTGGGTTATTGAATCTTGCCTTTTGCAATTGAACAATTGTATTTGGATATTTTCGTAATAGATCACCCCGAATCACCAAAACCAACCTATTTGCCGTGGCCTGCGTTCCATTAAGTGCGTTTTTGCCCAATGGTTTGTTCTTCCATTCGTGTATTGGCTTAATATCGGAAAGATCCCCTAAACTAGGATTTCCACTTACATCCCAGAACTGTCGAAAATATGATCCGCGTTGATCGGTCAAATATTCCCGCCACAGTAATTCTCTGCTGAACTCATGATTCAAGCCTACCATATAACTCTCAATAAACTCTTGATTTGTCTCTAGAATGGAAATGGAATTGTCCTTTATTAAATTGAGGTTAGGTACCAAATACTCTGATGACAAATCTTTCATCGGTTCATACATGGCGTCATCAAAATGGGGAGCTACAAATATGGGTTCGATTACCTCTTTATCAGGTATGTCACTATTTTTACCAAAATGAAGTCTATTCAATACCCGCTTCGTATAAAGTTCTTCAGGTCGTAATTGTGACTTAATGTTCTTGGCTACTTTATTAAATGATAAGGCCTCGCCAGAATCAATTGTCGTCCAGTTTGTACTTTGTAGATATTTACTAAAAATAAGTTGTGAAGGCAGATACTCCTTCTCTGTTAAAGATTGAAGCTTTGCTTCGGGCTTAAGATTCTCAAGCGCTTTGACAACAATACGATCACCATCTAGGGTAATTTTCAATTTGGGTATGAGATTAACGTTGGTTTCTACAATAGCAGTAGGTTGGGCTACTGTTGCACGCACATTCCTACCATTGTTGGCAGTTGGAATATTTGCAGCTGCGGCTATGGGTTTTCCAGTAAGGTCTATTGACCTACTTAGGGTGTTAATTGTCTCTGTAGTATTTAATGTTGGATTGCTAATAACAGAACCCAAGGCATTGCTTAATTGCTTTACCGAGCCATCAGCTGCAATAGGAACCTTATCATACCTTATGGCTGCCTGCTTGGTACCTGCATTGGATCCTTTTAGTATTGCCTTACTTATTGAATTACTGTCAGTATTAAAGGTTTTTAAGGCGCCTTTTGGTCTGGATATTTTTCTGAATTCAGCTAAAACCACTGCATTGGATAAGCGACTCTCGGTAACCAATTTGCTTAAGGTTTTTTCGCTAGAGAGGATTCTGGAATGTAATTTGGCCATTGCCATAACCAAACTATCATCCGGAATTTTAGCGATTTTATTTTTGAAGAGGGATGAACTAAAGCGCTCTACATATTGGGCTTGTTTAAGTTTCTTATTGGCATCTCTAATACCTTCAAATTGCCCCCAGGCCCTATCCATATAGTCTTCTTGTTTTTTTTGGATTACTTTGGTGCCAAAACCCGCCACTGTTCTTTGCCTTGGGTCTAGGTTCAAATGGTTAATCCATTGATTCGGTTTATCCTTGTTGACCTTATCTTTTAAATTATGCCAACGCCCATAAATCGGAGGCATTATAATTGGGTCTTTCTGTATGCTTTCTGGGGTCCCATTTTCTTTTTTGAAAAAGGGATGATGCTCGAAGGGTTTACCCGACATATCCACTTCATTTCTCAAGTCGGAATCCAGGTTTAATACCCCTTCCATTTTTTCAACCATTTTTTCGGCAGCCAGTTCATCACTTTCAACAAAATTTTTGGTCTTCCTTTTTGGTGGTTTTAGGGCGCCTTCCAAATAAATGGCTCCCTTTTCATCTGTAGGATCGGCAATGGCCGTTATAAGTTCGTTATTCCCATCATATGCCAGACCATACCCCGGAGATTGTATATCCATTAATCTTCTCCCTACGCGGTCATCGATAGGCATTGATTCTAGCTTCCGAACCAATTCTTCAAAATCGCCTTCAGCTCCGGTACGGAAAGACCAGTTATAATAGTAAGGCATCTTTGTCTCGGTATTTTTTGAGCTATATTCCTGACTCGCAATCGTATCTAAAACCACTTTTGGTTCGCCGAGCCCTGCCAACCTTCCTTTTTCGTAAGCAGGCACCAAGAAGGCATGGTATTTTGTATTGCGTTCCAGTTTTCTGGGGGATAGCAATCTACTGCAGGCAAAGTTCGGCTCTCGCTGTACCAAATTGTCTAATTTCCCGCTTATACTAGCTCCACTCTCTTCTTCTAAGCTTTGATTCACATGTACATGTCCCCAGGCCCAATATTGATCGTTCTTCGGGAACAAGTTGTCTTTAAGTATAGTTATGAATGATAATGGGGAAGAATTCGGGTTAAATTTTTCAAAACGAAATTCAGCATTTGCTTCTTCTTCTTCTTCTTTAAAAACAAGTAAAGCGAGCCATGGACGGAGCCTTTTGTTAATGTTCGGATTCGCCGCAGCTATATCATTTACCGACGCTGGTGTATAACGCCAAAGGAAATCTTCTTCATAAAATTCTATATAGGGTAGGTAATTGTATTCAAAATTGGTCACTCCATCTTTTGGCTCTACACGAATAATGGACCTTTTATCAATTCCAATAATATCCCCCGGCCCATAAAGATGTACGCTTTTTGAAAAATCTAGGGTATCAGTATCATCTGACAAGGATATTCTATCTATTTTAACTGAAATGTCTATACTGGCGCGTGCAGTAGTAACGTTCGCTGTATCATTCCCAAAATTTTCTTTTTCTGTAATTTTGGAACCGATACCTTTTCTAGACCAAGGTAAGAATGTATAACATGCTATTTTTTCATCCATAACTAAACCAATTCATAGGCGGGGACCGCCATTAGATTATTTTCCATTTCGGGCTTTTCAGCCAATAGTTCGTCCAACAAACTTTGCATTTCAAATTCCGAGCCTTTAGTTGTTTCCTGCAGGGGTGTTAGATCGTCACGATGGACGATAACAAATTCCTCCTCGGTATATTTGATCTGTTTGCCCACAACACGCTTCCTCAGATCAGTCTGCATTCCCAATGCTGATTTTGCAATGGCGGATCCCCTTGCTCCAAGAGCCATCTGGGAGGCAGATTCAAGTGCGATACCTTTTTTTGCGGGCGTGATCTCCTCAATGGAGTCGATACGCTTGTATTCATATGTTACGGCCTTTTCACGCTTGTAATTTGTATGAAGGCTTTCCGAATTGTCCGACAGGCCGGCGGTATATTTCTCATAGGAAATTTTACTGATTTTTTGGTCGTCGGTCAGTTTAAAAAACTGGGCAGGGGCAAAGAAGTCCTTAACCGGATTTGTACTTATCTTCTGTCCATCAATTTCAAAGGAGACCCTAAATTTTTTGTAATCGCTTGGTTTTTGAGCACCATATTTGTCAATTGTTATTCCCAGTGGTACTACTCTTTGTATCAATGATAAGCTTCCAAATGGATGGATGACCAAGGTATCTTTTTCCTCCGATTCGGTATCGAGCTCATCATTAATGTCTCTTAGGGTGGTCAAGGTGGAATGCTCTGGCAAGAGGGCCGACCAACTTCTGTCATCCAGAAGTGCTCTTTCCAACTCCGGGAAAATTGCAATATCTGGCAAGGAAGTGTCTTTTTGTTCGCCCCAGGTCTTACTGAAGGATACGGAATATTTAATTCGCCAAATTTTGAACTTTCCATTGCCTTTTGCCTTCCATGGGGTTGGCCCTTCCAGACTACCTTCCACTCCCACGGAAAGAATGGATCTGGAGCCGTGCTTCACATCCAACGTAGCACCAATGCCAATGATAAAATAGAAAGGACTAAACTGGAACAGGGCATGGAAATAGAAGAACCCTACGACCTTGAACCTAGATTTTTTAAAGAAAAAGTCAATCGTGGCACCAAATTGTGCGGTATTGGAGGTTACTGCAAAGTAACATTTCAATAGCAATCTAGGATTGTCATCGGCCAAGAGGTTCAGGGTAATACGTTCTAATCGCTCAAGCCCTAGGTCTGATGGTATGCTAAAATCAGGATTGAACCCACCTACCGATAATACAAAATTTGGTTGATCACCCCAAAGCATTCGCAAGGCCATGCTTCCGGAGAGCGAGAAATTGAGCAATTTGGATGTCTTGTCTATTTGTGCGTCAAAAAAGAGGTATTTGTTTTCAAAGGAAAGGGTACCAGCAAAAGCAACGTTCAATATTAGCAGTGGTGTTTTCTTATCAGGTAAAGCCGTAGATAATACTCCGATAACCGCAATATCATAGGAGGGGAATGATATCATGAGTCCCAGCTCAACTTCCAGTAATGTGGGTACGCCCCACCCAATGAGGAACATCAGTCCGAAGGCGTGATTGTTCTCCGCTATGGGAAAGACGGAATTAAGGTTGGC
Organism: Mariniflexile sp. AS56; assembly: GCF_030552475.1. Taxonomy (GTDB): domain Bacteria; phylum Bacteroidota; class Bacteroidia; order Flavobacteriales; family Flavobacteriaceae; genus Mariniflexile. Next base: position 13,827 of record NZ_JAUPED010000030.1, read on the forward strand.
GATTATCTGGCGCGCATCTGCCACTGGATTCTCTGGGAAAAGGATATTGTCCAAGGTCTTGTCCTGTATGCCAACACGAATGGCCAATAAATTCATTCCCCTATTGATCCCTATCAATCCGCCTACACCATTCAAGGTAAAACCGAAGCCCAGTGCCACGGGGTTGAATTCTGCCGTAATCAATAACAATAGAGAATAGCCTTCTTCCCCATTGGGCAATTTGGTGGTGATGATGCCAATCGCCTTAAGGGCTATTTTTTCTTTAATGGTAAGTTCTATTACACCGGTGTATTCGCCTTTTTCTGCATCGATACCTAAGAACCCTCCTCCTTTTACGGTTGAAGTATCGATTACAATTCCTACACGGTTTGGTGGTTTGAAACCCAAAGAAAGATCCGCAAACCCTAAATTTTTATTTTCTTGGGCCCAGTTAAATTCGGAAGTTAGTCCAATACGTTCGAATATGGCCTTTATTGGTCCTATTGAACATTGACCACTAACTGAAACTTCAGCCGATAATCCCTCGTCTTCAATTAAAATTTGAAGGTAAATAGTCGATATATTTACTAAGTCTAAAAAGTTGATTTGTATTGGCAAAGTTAATTCCAGACCTGCATTTCCACCTATGTAAAATGATCTTTTATTGGAATAACCGATGATAAACTCGAAAGGAATTTCGATATCTTTTTCAGGAAGAATTTTTGAAATAAAACCATCTTGACCCTTACCTGAAATAACGAATTTTGCGTTATAAATGCTAAGATGAACATCAAAATCTAATCCAGAAGTAGTCGCCTCAAATACACTACCAATGGATATTAAACCCAATTCAAACCGAGTGCCGTCTTTTTCACCAATCAAGTAAGCAGGACCCTCATTGAAATCACCATTTTTTAAAGCCAGTAGCCGGCTAGTTATCTTTGATAAACCTCCATCGGACTCAAATGAAATATCTCCGTTGTCATCTATCAACATACCACCGACTTGTAAACTGGATTTTATTAGCAAGTAATACTCCTTCGAAAAACTGTCTATATCAAGCTTTCCTGAAGGCACAATTACCCATCCCAGCCCTCCTCTCTCTTGAGGAGAATAAAAAGTAGTAATTCCAAAATCCAACTCATCGAGTGGGGTTTGCCAGACCAAACTTAATGCTCCTTTGGCCAATTCATTTCCTGCTGTACCAAAATCAATTCCATATTCGGTTTTTGTTCCATAGACAAACGAAGCTCCTATAGTTTCTGCAAGACGTCCAATTATAGGAAAGAGCTTATCTGTAAATGCTTGGGCACCATTAACTGTATTTCTATCAAATGGTGAAAAGTAGATGTTATTAATGGTTTTAACTGGATTTTTTAGGAATGCTCCTAGTTGTTCTAAATTTATGATCTCGAAAGCATAGGGGTATCTAATAATCTTTCCGGAAGTATCAAATATCCTATTAGAATCTTCTTTGATATGAATTACCTCGATCCATCTAAGGAATTCGGTAATAAAAAAACACTTTTTTCCCAAATACTCTACTAACAGATAATGGGTTAAATCAAGGACGGCCACTTTCTTATGAGTCTGATTCAAGTTTGTCCCATCAAAAGCATTAGCAATGCCTTCGACCTCTTTAAAAATTGATCGGACCGCCTTAAGCATGGAATCAAATTTCTCTAGCGATTCAATGTCTTTATTATTTGAGTTATCCTTAAAGTTCTGAACTGTTGTTTGAATATTATTGATAACATTCGTTACAGAGATTAATGGTAGTCCCGTAAGTTCATCAAAATTCCATCCCATATATCTAAACATTCTTTGAAGCGATTCATCACTTAGGGAAGCTCCTTGAACGGGCTCGAAAACTTCCATAATTTCCGTTGATAAGATGTTTAAAAAATTGTTATTCATAACTATATTCCATTAAAAGTAGGTCTGGTGATACTCTTATTTTTATGATTTTTATCCCCATTCTCATTTATAGGTATGGAGTAGGTGGTTAGCGGAAATAACTGAAGTGGGTTTGATCCTGAAGTTTGTTCTAATCTCCACCAAATAGCATGATTTATTTGTTTATTTGAAGAAGTAAAGTTGAATCTTATTTCTCCAAGATTATTTAAGCCTACAATTTCCTTTCCTGACCCCCAAGCTTTGGTATAGGAACTATGGTTACTGGCCATTGAGAGATATTTTTGAAGAGAATTTGCCCTGTTACCTGGGTCAGGGGGAACTAATATTTTGGTGGGATTTGCCTTTCTTCTTGGATTCGTACCGGTGCTACTACCTAAAATCCAGTCGATTCTAAAACTCCAGTTTGGATTAATGGTAACGGTATCAAAAAATGGAGAAAGATGAAGAGGACTAATTACATTTAAACCCTTAGGTAGTTTTAAAACAAACGGACCACTCGGAGTACCAATAATTTGTTGATTGCCGAGGAGCCAAGCAAAGGCCTCTTCAGTTGGAGGAAGTGCTTCCGTTTCAATTAGGGGAAGCTTGCTAGAGATCTCACCTCCAATTGAATGTGGATAGCCCCTATAGTGTAATGCAGTGGTACCTGTCAATCCATCCGTTTGATTTTTGAAAGAACTAGCAGTCAATTGCGCACAGACCACATTCGTTTCCACACCTGAATGATTGTCATCTATGAAATTATTTCCCCATATCTGTCGACGGGCGGATAATCCGTAATGCACATCTCCAGAAAGAATAGCTAATCTACCCTTTCTTTTATTGCCTATTACGGGCATTTTTGAAGCAAGATTACTGAATAATTTTTCGTAACCATATAAATTTAAACTCCAAGCTTCCGTATCATCTCCAGTTCTTTCCTTAAAGGTAGAGGCATCTTTTTGCTTCTGCTCAATAAAAGGAACCCCTATGGCCGGACATGGAGCTATTATTAAGATTATTTCTTTCGCCGGAAAAGACGGAGGCAATTGGCTTTGATAACCTTTTTTGCTTATAAGATCTGCAAAGTCGATATCACTCTTTCTCCCTTTCTGTTTTATAAAACTCCTCCAAGTTCTGGAATCTTGAACATAAACACAATAGCTAGTTGCCTCATATTTAAAGAACCAATTAAACGTTGCTGTAGATAACTGAGGGAAGTCAGAGATGCTGGCATTTTTTTTAATGGTTGGAATATTTAAAAGTGATTTTATTATTAAAAAATGGGGGTCATTGGCCCCTCTCCATTTGCTGGCGGCATTTAACAGGTGTTTTTTAGATGGCTCTTGAAATTGTGCGGGGGTGTTGCCCCAAGATTGGAAAAGAGCGTAAGCCAAAAGCCCATTTTGCACTGTTATTTTGCCTAGTGGCTTTGAATAAACTCGCTTGCACCAACGCCAGTTTAAATTCCAATCATCTGTGATTTCATGGTCATCAAAAATCATATAAGTGGGTGTGTTGGCAAGCGATTTTCTTACATTTTTTAGTGTCTTTAAGAATCTCTTTAGATGCTTAACTTCCTTATCGAAATATTTATATTTAACAATAGGAGGTAAAGGCCCCATCGGTCCCATTCCGGCACCTACTCTATTTTTTGATTGTTGTTCACCAGGATAAGTGTCAGCAAATTTGGGTAAATCATTGATCGTTGGCCATAAAACGTCGGACCAAGCAAATAAATACATTGTAGCATATTCTCGAAACTTTAATAAATGGCTTTTCCCAGTTTTTAAACCACAAGTAAATCCTAATTCTAATTTTACTTTATTACCTCTTTTGCCAGGCGCTAATTCAGAATCGGCGAAGGATAATTTGAAAGCATCTTCATCCCAATTAAATAAAACTTTGGCTGCATCATCTATCATATACAACAAAGCATCGGCAACATCATCAGCATAAATTTGATCTCCAGTAAGAAACAATTGATGAGGACGATTAATTGGGTCAATTACACCGTTTGATACTGCTGAAAGGATTATTTCATGAATCCCCTCCATTGCGTCATGACCTTGTCCGTGAGCCTTTCGGCAAGATCCATGGATCAGTCTAACTTTGTTAATATCATCAGGTGGCAAAGCAAAACTGGGTCTTGTACTACCATCATAAGTTAAATCAAGACCTGCTGTTATTAAGTCACTTAAAGAATCTCCATTTCCAAAATCTATGTCATAAAAATAGTTTAGGCCAGAACTTAAAGGGTCGGAATTCGGTGTTGCTGTAACGCAATAAACAAAGACATGATCACCTATCCCCACACCTTTACTTTGTTTCCCTTCCATTAAAGAAGGAGTCACAGTTATAGTATTTGAATGATAGATATTTAAAGTGACATCTCTATCTTGCTTTAATACAAACCAAATAGAAACATTCGTTGCTTCCGCTCTTCTAACTATTGGACCTGCTAAAAGCAGAGGTAGCGAATTCAATCTCGAGGAAAGTAAAGACCAAGCCATATATTTATTCTATTTTAATTATTTTTTCGACCGTATGAGGTGTAGCCTCATCATAATGAAAAGTTGCATGAACACATATAAATTTAAATTCTTCAGGTATTAAAGTTGTGAAGGTGAATCTTTGATTTACATGGGGTTCCACAAAATAAAAGTTCAAATTTTCCTTATCGATAATGTTGATCTCTTCAAGAACTTTATGGGGAAAATTTACGTTTTGAAGTTTGCCGTACAGGGATAAGCTTTCATTTTTTTTGATACCTCTTATTCTTAGCATGATTTCTGGGAAGAGTTGTAACCTGTTACCCTTGTTTTCGGCCATTAGATTAACCTCCGTTAAAAACTGACCGTCTTCAGGGCCAAAGAAATTGCAGTACAGGCTAAATTCAATATGCGCTTGGTCTTCTTTATTCAACTTTCTTATCTCGTCCTCTCGTTTAAGTTGGTCTAGATGAGATTGTTCTTGTTTTTTAAGCTGCTCTTGATGTAGTTTTTCTTCGCGCTGTTCTTGCTCTTTTTGTCTTTTACCTTGGATAAGAATACTAATAACTGCAATGATAGCTGTTGCTAAGATTCCTGCTAATGCTATTATTTCTGAGATTTCCATAATAATATATCAAACTAATAAATTCAACAAAAAAACAACTAGGAAGCAACTTTTCTGTTTCTTGATACGTCACACACCATAATCCTACGTGATACGGTGTACTACTAATTTTTAATAACTCGCTATTAATTAGTAGCTGGAATTTTACTGGGAGAATCCTGTAAACTTCTATTTTACAGGAATTTGACGTAAGGTAATATAATATAGTTGATTATCAAAAAAAATAACTAGATATTAATTGGTAAGATTAATACTAGGGACATTTAGCAATTATTTTTTCAATTTTTTGTTCAATACTTTTTGGGAATTCTGTACCCTGCTTTTTTTCGTCGGCCAAATAGACTAGAGATCGCCTCTTATCTTCTGGAATCACTGCCTCATATTTGTCTTGCCACTGATTAAGATGAAGTTTCAAATACTGAAGGTCTTTTGCTAGTGAACTCCTTTCTTCCGTGGGTTGTATTTTTGACTTGAACACTTTGTCATCGTTGAGCCAGCTACTCATTTGCTTATTCAAACGAAACATTGAGTTCATAGTAGTGCTTCGAATTATGGATTGTAACTCCGCCTCCGCTGGCAGATATTGCTCATACAATTGATAAAACGTTTCATCGTAACCAAGCTGCTGAACTGGTATTTCAGGATGGTTCTCACGGAGCATTTGCATAAGTCTTTGAGACATAAAATTCTGACTTATATAAATGCTTTTTGACTCATTTAAAAGATTAGACAAAACCTGTAATTGTTCCAGTCTGGATTTATTTTTGTTCTTCTTTGCCTTCCAGTCGACATATATTTGCTTACTTAGGAAACCAATTATTGAAAAGATCGCTGCTATCACCAAACGAATAATCCATTCAATAAAAGGTTGTGCGTCATCCATAATTTTCAAGGTAATTAGTATGTAATCGATATACTGTTTAGCGAACACCATATGATTTAATCAATAAAAAAGGTGAACAATTTAGCTATTAAGAGTATTATTATCAGGGAGATAATTTATTTCCTAAAGAAAAGAAATTATTGACTAATATACAGATATACAGAGAGATATACAAATTATACAAATATTGTTAATAAAATATTTATAGATTGAAAAATAAGTTGACTCTGACTGTCTTAGTCTTAATATATGCTCTTGAATATCTGGGTATATGTAATATCACACTAATACATTTATGATTTAAAGATATGCATAAAGTGAGTAAAGAGATGTGAACATATATGCAGGAGCACATTATGATTAGGCTACTGGAGCTACTTGAACTTAAATTTTCAATCGATGCTCAAACCTTTATACATCTATATTATTTCATTGCACTTTTTTAGTAAAAAATTAATGTACTCAAAACTCCGTATTACTCCACTTCATATTACTCTACTGTAGCGAAGAATATGTGAGACCATTTTACTATTGGATGGGACGGATGATGAGAACCATTAAAAGCGGATAATTTGAACCAGATCATTTACGGCTTTAAACTAATACAATACAATGAGTTATTGATAATTTAACTATGCTCACTTTTTTCCGCCGAGGGTGGTATTGTCTTGCCGTTTTTTGCAATAAACACGATAGACACGTTTATGGTTCCATAATTCACCTTCTTCACGTAAGCGATCATAAGCCTTCCAAAACCCCTCTTCAGGTCGCTGGAGAGCCTTTTCTTGTAAAGCTTTTTCTATTTCAGA
>NZ_JAUPED010000031.1 GCF_030552475.1 Mariniflexile sp. AS56
ACGGAATTTTAGAATTCAAATCTGCTCTCAGCAAATTTAAATTTTCCTCTACTTCAGAGGGCGGAGTGTCTGTAATAGAAATCATACTATAAATATAGCTAAATATTACATTAGTTAAACGATTATGATAATAAAAATTTGAAGTATGATTTTTGAAACTAAATGGAATTAAATTTCAGGACTTATAAGATTGTTTTACGTGCTTAGTAAATCAATAAAAAACCCTGTAAATCATAAGTTTACAGGGTTTTTGGTGGGTTTTGATACCCATAAAGTGGAGTCGGAGACTATCGAATTTAACATACTTTAACATATCTTAATTTATTAAAAATACTTTTTAACCCTTATTTTTATTGATGTTTTATATTTTATTATATATTTGAGTTATGTTTAATTAAAACAATATTGTCACCTATTTTGTCACCTTTATTGTCACCTCAAAAATATGACTCATTCATTTTATCTAAAAGAACCTCAAGGCAGGGTTGGGAAAAAACCAAGCTTAATATATTTTACATGCCATTTCAATAAAGAAAGCAAGAAATTTGTCTATTCGACAGGCGAACATATAAAGCCTATACATTGGAGTTTTGAGCAAAACAGACCAAAATTAAAGGGTACTATAAAAGATAATAATTCCAGTTCAATATTTACCCAGTTAAACAGGTATTCAGATAAATTTGAAGAATTAGAAGGATTATACACCAAGATAAATGAGGATTTTACCTCTAAAACTTTAAAAGAAGCATTTGACGCAGAATTTAAAAAAGTCTCATCTAAAAAAAATCTTTTTTTTGATGCCTATGATGATTTTACAGATGAAAAGAAGAAAAGAAAAGAGTGGAAACCAGCTACTATAAAAAGGTATAAAAACATAAAAAATCATTTAGAAGAATTTGAAAAAAAGAAAAAGTATAAGCTAACTTTTAGTAAAATCAATAATAAATTTTACACCGAATTTATAGATTATTGTTATACCACACTAGATCACAACACAAATACCTTTTCAAGAAATATAGGTTTGTTTAAAACATTTATGTTTTGGGCGTTGAAGGAAAAATATACCTATAACGAAACCTTCAAAGAGTTTGTAAAGCCAGAACGGGTAATAAGTAAAGAGGTGGCTTTAACTATAGACCAGGTAAAAACTATTTTTGAATTCACACCAAAAAGTAAAGCTTTGGAGCGTGTAAAAGATATATTCGTTTTTCAATGTTTGACAGGAACGCGTTATGGCGAATTAAAGCTTATTAGTAAAAGGTCTATTATAAATAATGTACTAATTATACATGAGGAAAAAGATGTAACAAAGGAAGCAAGGGAAGTCCCTCTTTTTGATATAACTAATTTTATTTTAAAGAAATACGATTATAAACTTCCATTATTGAGTAATCAGAAACAAAATCAATTTATAAAAGATGTGTTTGAGGAAGCTAAATTTACTTTTGAAGTAGAATATAGCAGAACCAAGAACAAGGTTCAAGAAATAAAACATCAACCTTTTAATAAACGGATCTCCACTCACACCGCAAAAAGAACATTTATAACCATAATGAAGAAGAAGGGTATAGCAGATAAAACAATTATGAATATGACTGGAAATAAAGACTTAAAGACCTTTAATACTTATTATAAAGTTGATAATATTGCTAAAGTTGATGCTGTTAATTTAGCGTTTGGTAGTTTGGAAGTTCCTAAATTAAAGAAGGCATGATTAAATCAAGTAATGAAATGTACAATATTTTAGAGTTTCTTATTGAAGGTGGACTTATGGATCACTTTTTGGATTTTAAAGAAAGTGCATTGGTGTACGGGGATGAAATGAGTAATACTCTTTTTAAGTTAGATTGTATTTCTAATTCATTTTTAAATATAGAAGAAGAAATAGATTTTTGGAAAAAAAGCTATAAAGAAGTTTATCCAACTGAATATTTAGCTAGAGATTACTTGACTTATTCAAAAAATGGAGGTATGATGCCTAATTGGGAAGCTGAGTTTTATGTGAATATTGAGCTATTTGAAGAATTTAACAAGATTTATAATGATATTTATCATGTGGACGGGAATCAGGTCGGTTTTTGTCAGAAATCTTGGAATGAAAAATACGATATTTCAAAATTATTATTAAAGGGTATTATAGCAAATGAATGTTTATTGGAAGATTTTATTTTTTTTCTTAAAAGATGGAGAGCTGTCAATCATAAAAATAATGAGCTGGTATATATTACATCTAAAATCCAAGAATTAGAAAAGGCTACCACACCACCACCAAATGAACCAAGAACTTTAAAAAGTCTTTTTAAGGAGGTTGGAGTTGAAAATAAGTATGATGATATCATTAATCTATTTATCGAAAATAATATTATACAAAAACAAGATAACGGGCTTGAAATATTAATACCACTTAAATATAAAGCTCAAGGTAAGCAATCTTTCATTTGTGCTATAGGGATGCAGCTGTATCTTAAGATGTATATTCATAAAGACCACGAAGGTGGAAAAATAATTACGGAGGCACTTAATAATACTTTTTTAAACTCTAGTGTATCAAGAGCGAATTATAACTATTTGTTAAACCAATCACCTAAACAAAATGAGTTTTTAAATAATTTTAAATTTGTTGAGTTTAATAGGGCTTAATAGGGCTTAATTTGTTTGACGGTTTGACAGTCAAAAGTGGTCAAATTGTTTTTTTGTTTCTATTTCTACTTTTGGATATGTTTAATAAAAAACGTATCGCATGGAAGGAATATTTTTTCAAGGAATAGATAGGGAGAAATTCACAAAACTACAGAATGAAGTTAATAATATATCTGAAAAGATTCAATTATTAATAGATGATAAGTTTAACGAAAAGCTTACTCCGGAACAAGCTGCTGAAGAGCAAAATTGCACCGTCCAAACGGTTTATGCACAAATAAAAAAAGGAATTTTACCAGCTTCAAAAGTTGGTAGAAAATTACTCATTAAACGTTCCGACTTAGATAACGCTCTTAAAGAAGTAAAATCACTAAAATATAAAAGATAAAAAACACCCCTAGTACGTCACCACAATGTACTAGGGGTTATATCATTTATAGCATAAAGCAATTAACAGATGCAAGTTACAAAATATAAAGAAAATAACTGGGATTCAATAGTTGCCTCTTGGAAAAAAGGATTTATAGATAGAACTAAGACTGTGTCCAAGAGTCGTAAACAAAATTTCACTTATGAAGATGCGTTAAGTAAATCAACGAATTCAAGAAATGATTTGGATGCGGTGATGATTGAGTACATTTCTTTTATTAATTCTGATCCTCTTAAAAATAATGACTATTTCAAGTATTTAGATTCTTACGCCAAGGGGAAAGAGCTTAATTTGAAGTATTTTAAGCATGATGTAGAGAAATTACAAGAGTATTACAAGGAAATTGATAAAGGAGAGTATTTGTCTTTTAATATGCTTGATTACAAAAAATATGTTCTATTTATGGTGTTGAAGTTGAATGGTTTTTACGAAAAGCGTTATGATTTACTTTTTAATGTTAAAAAGAAAGATGGTCGCGAATATAACCCTTTAACGTCCATTCCAAAGGTGCTTCGAGGCGAACTTCCTTTTAATGTTAAAGAGTATGATATAAAAAGAGCATTTCCAACCTTTATTGATATTGAATTAAAAGAGAATAGAGGTTTTGATGTTTATGAATATGTAGATAAGAGGAAATTCAATGCATTATTAAATTCTCATGCAGAAATAAATGGCTGTTCAATAGAAAGTATAAGAAAACAACTTTATCCTATTTATAAAGATCGCGTGTCTGAAGTTATTACAGAAGATAGGTTTTTTAATAAAGGAAAGATGTTTAAGGATTTGGTTAAGTATGAGGGGGAGGCAATTACGGCATTTGTTTCGAAGAATAATGTAAAAAACTACGCTAGGCTTCATGACGGGGTGTTTGTGTTGTCAGATGTTCAATGTTCTAATCTATTTTTTAATGAAGTCGAGTTTGCTATTAAGAAGTGTGTGGGACCCGAGATAATTAATAATAAATTACAATTTTATTATTTCGATAAAGGTGAGTTGGTTACAACAGCTCAGCTTTATAGTGATTTCTTTGTTCAAGAAAATTTTATGAGAGTAACGGAAGAGGGGCAGGATAAAATCACAATTTTCAAGGATACAAATAATGTGATTGCTCCTTTCAATCATAAAACTGATATTTTACCTTTTTTAAAGGAAAACATTAATGAGTTTTCTATTGATGACGTAGTTAATAGAATAGCAAAAGATTTGAATAGTTCGATTAATGGAGGTTATCATCTAATGGAACCAAAAGTATTAATTTATTATACCGACAAAAAAAGTGAATTTGGGATTTCTTTTAAAAATGGTTTCGCTAGGTATAACAAAGAAGAAAAAATCGTAGACATTATAGATTATAAAGATGTAAATGGTTTTTTTCCTCAACATAACACTCAATCACATGAGTTTATCTTTGAAGAAAAACCTGATGAAGGTGAGTTTGAAGTGTTTTTAAAAATGATTTGTATAGGAAAAGACCCTAGATGTGAGGATCTTACAAACGAGGAGAAAGGTGCATTTTTGAGCTTTTGTTGTATGATAGGCTACATGTGCCAAACCTATAAGAATCCATCTTTTTGTCCTGCCATTATTTTAAGTGATGCGGATGCGGATGATGAAAGTAGGAAAGGTGGTAGAGGAAAATCATTGTTAACTAAAGCGATATCTCATGTTCAAAATTCAATTTTAAAAGGAGGTGTTGAATTCGACTCGGGTTACAGGCACAATTTTGATGATCTTCATAAAAGTCATAGAGTGTATATTATTGATGATGTGCTATGTAATTTTAACTACGATGGAATATATACCAACGTATCTGGAGATATATCTTGCGGAAGGAAAACAATATCATCTGTAAACATACCTTTTAAATATACACCTAAATTTATAATAACTACCAATTGGGCTGTGAGATATGACTCTGAATCAGAGTCAACAAATAGAAGGTTTTATGAGTATAAATTCACAAATTATTTTAATAAAAACTTTACACCTAGGGATGTTTTTAAACATAATTTGTTTGATGATTGGGATAAGGAGGAATGGAATAAGTTTTACAACTTCATTTTTTATTGTGTTGGTAGTTTTTTAGAGCATGGAATGGAAAGGATTAAATATGATAAAAATTATGATAATTTTATGGCATATTTTAATAATGATTTGATATTGAGTGAGTTTGAAAGGGTTTTTGATATTGTGAGTTTGAAGGAACAAGGTTTTACTACTACTACCTTCGTTGAAGAATATCTGCATTTTAATAACCCCTTGAAAAATGAAAAATATTTTCATCAAAACAATGTGAAAAAGTTGCTTCAGATCTATATTAAACACAAAAACCTTCCTTTTAAATATGGAGAAGGTAGAAGGTGGAGGAGGATTTTTTAATATTTAGGTGTAAAAGGTGTAAAAGGTGTAGTATTTCAACACCCTGTATTACACCCTTTTTTTTTAAAAAGGTTTTGATTATCAGGTTTTTAATTGCTTATAGTACACCTGATACACCTAAAAAGAAATAACGCACACAGAAAAAATAAAAAAATAATAAGTGCAAAAAAAATAAAAAAATAATAATTGTTTTTATTTTTTAGGTGTGCTAGGTGTTTTTTTCTGTTTTATAATCATGATTACCAGTAGTTTGTGTTGTTTGGTGCAGGTGTGTGCTAGGTGTGTTTGCCTTACACCTCTTACACCTTCGCGAATTAATGATAATCAAAAACTATGAAAATTTATTTTACTTAATAATATAATAAAAAATGAAACATTTACTCTTTAAAATTATCAAACAAAATCCAACGGAAATAAATCTTTCAAGAAAGGATATGCTTGACTTTCCAGTACATGAACATTATCTAGATGAACAGCGAGAAATCATTATACGGTATAGCTATAATCCAACGAAAAAAACAGCAGAAAAAACGGAACAACTTATTGAGCGTTTAAAAAAGCACTTTAAACAACAATATAATGTTATTAGTGTGACTGTTTATCTCTAAAAAGTCGATTTCATAAAATTTAGGTATTAAGCATTATTTTAGATCAGTTAATTAAGAGGAATTTGGTAATCATATTTATGTTATAGTACCTGTAAACCAAGACACTTCATTAATAGATGAATCTTCAAAGTTTAATGAGGATAATTATATTATTGCTGGAACCTCAAACGATTTTAATGAACGTAAATATGATTTATCTTTAGTAGATGTTTTAATGCGGCCTGATGACCTAGAAAGTGAACTAATAAGATGTGTAGATGATAAAAAAATAAGTTATATAGCTATTGGTTTAACTATTTCAGCTACAATTTTACTCCTTTCTAGAAAAACAGAAAGCTAAAATTATATTATAGTTAGTATAAAATTTAACAAAAACAGTATAGTTATTGGTTTAGCTTTCGATCAATACTTTGTGGTAAAAATTTTTTTGGGTAAATTCTCGGTAAGTTTTCGGTTTTTTAGGTGTTAACTTAATATGGTAAAAGTTATTTTTGGGTAATTCTCGGTAAGTTTTGGGTGAATTTTCGGTAAGTTTTCGGTTTTTTTTAGGTGTTAACTTAATGCGGTAAATTCTCGGTAAGTTTTGGGTAAGTTTTCGGTGTTTTTAGGTGTTTTTAGGTTTTTTAGGTGTTAACTTAATGTGGTAAAAGTTATTTTTCGGTAATTCTGGGTGAATTCTGGGTAAGTTTTAGGTAAAACTTTAGGTGTTTTTAGGTTTTTTAGATGTTAGCTTAATGTGGTAAAAGTTATTTTTTGGTAAGTTCTCGGTTTATGTTGGTTAACCTTTTATGGATTCAGCATGTATTAAATCTAGTTCTGGTGTTTTAGGTTTAAATAGCGGAAAAATGAATAAAATATAATAAACACCGTAAGCAACCTTTGAAAGGATTTTTGCTCCTATAACTTCTATTATGTAACTTAGCTTTGGGTTGGTTTTGTGGCGGAATAGTTGTTTTGAGCGTTGGCAATAGCTCTTTGCTTTTTTATTGTACTAATTTATTAAAATAGATACTTTTAAATAAAACAAGCAATGTGCTATTATAGCGTTGGCTACAACTATTGTGACATAAAACCAACTATGTGGTGGCGCGCGGAACAACACAAAAGACAGAGGATTTTTGCTTTTTTGCAAAATACTGGGTTTTGGGTTGTGGGGATTTTATTGCCATAAAGGTTCTGTTTCCCAATCATCAGTATAACCTAATGCTTTTCTATCTACTAATGGATATTGAGTAAACAAATCGTCTAATTTTTCTTTGAAAGAATTCCTAGGATTAACGGATTGTAAAAGATATTTTAACATACATAAAACAAAATAAGTGCGCTTTTTTATATGAACTCTATTCTGCGTACGTGTATCCATATTATAACAATTAACAATCCAATCTAATGAGGTTTGCTCTGGAACAGTAGCTTTTATTTTTAAATTTTTATTCCATAGCCTACTATGATGTGCACAAGTATTTCTAATATAAACTAATGTGTGAAGCCAAGTGACAAAAACATCATCCCTTAAGCCAAATTTTTGAGAAATATTTCTTTTCGTTCGACCTCCTTTAAGGTTAGAATAAATATATGATAAGCTACCAAAAGAACAAACCTCTAAAGCCATCCAACTAGGTGGTAGTTCTTCTATATATTTATTTTTATAATTAGTTATAAACAACTCATTACTTCTATTAACCTCATTAAACATTTTGCTTATATCACGGGTATGTTGTGAATGAGATTTGAAATTATTTGTATCTGATAACCAAAAAACACCCCAACTATGAGAACATTCATACGAAATAACTGCTCGTATAGCTACTTCAATTTTTTCAATTTGATTTAAAATTAAAAGACGTAATTCACGATCAAATTTATACAACTCGAATGCTTGATTAAAGTGAGCATCAGCCTTAAACCTGTGGTTTGTTTTAGGATTAGCTAGCAGTGTATACCAATAACCAGATAACCTGTAATAACTTAATTTTTCTAAAAGATGTAATGCTTTTTCTTCACAACCTTCAAAAGATAATCCTCTCGAAGATAAACGCTCAAATTGTTGTTGATATGATAATGGTGGTTTTGAGTAATTTTCCTTAGTCATAGCTAAATATAAGGCAAAAAAAAACTCACCCTGAGCGCGCTGTTCTAATGGGAAGCGGGGTAAGTATGTTGCTGCAAAAGTACAAAAATTTTTTAATTATCTACACCACTAATAAAAGTTTTTACAAAGTCTTTTATTTTTTCTGTGATTCTTGTGCTTATTGATTCTCTTTGTAAGACACTTGGTTGCTTTTCTAATGCTTCAATAACTTCATCTTCGGTTGCCATTCTACCTGTAAAAAGAAAATCGTTTATAATGTCTTCTACTTTATCTTGTTTTAACGCTTCCGCCTTACTTAAATCTTGTAAAGCTTTTTTAGTTTCTACTTGCCAATAGTTTTTAAATTCATCTTCAATAGCTTCACTATCGTTTATTTTAGGTAGATTATTTTGAATGAACTTTTCTATTAAAACTCGTTTACTTCTTAATTCAGATTCTCCAGCTATTAAATCTATAATCTGTTTTTTCTGTTTTGCGTGGTCTTTTGGTTTAGCATCTTTTAATTGTGCTAACAGCTTCATTATGTAGGCTACATTAATTTCATCACGATGTATTAACTCTAATTCAAAATCAATTTCATCTAAAATAGATACTGTTTCCTTTTGGTTATTTGTTTTTATCTTATCGTAAAGGTCTAAATATTTACTTGTGTAATCTGCAAACTCTTGGTCTTTCATATAGGTATCATCAAATGAAAATTCTACAAATGATGATAATATATTTTTTAATCGCATTATTTCTCTAAATGCTTTTGCAAATTCTAATTCATCTTCTTCAGTAACTAAATCGTTTACACTATCTACAGTTGGTGCAATACCCATTAATACTTTATAAGCTTCATTAAATTTCGCTATTTGCTCATCGTATGGTGCTATAATTATAGTTTCTTGAGCGTTTTTATCAGAAAACAAAGCGATAGCATCGTCTGTGTTTTGTTTTAGATTACGGAATGCTAAAATATTACCTTGTGATTTCTTTTCGTTTAAGATTCTATTAGTACGAGAATAAGCTTGTATTAAACCGTGATAGTTTAAGTTTTTATCTACATAAAGCGTATTTAAGGACTTACTATCAAAACCTGTAAGAAACATATTAACGACTAATAATATATCAATCTGCTTGTTCTTAACACGTTTAGAAATGTCTTTTTTATAGTTTAAGAATGTATTACCATCTTTAGCTGATTGTTTAGTACTAAACTGTTTATTATAATCTGCTATAAATTCATCTAATTTATCTCTTGTATGTTTATTTACAGGTGCATCATCATTTACATCTTCCTCTTGTATTTGACCGTTTGCATCCTTATCTGGTTCATTTACGTTATAAGAAAAGATAGTTGCAATATTTAAACGGTGTTGGCCTGCTTCTTTTTTAGCCTTTAATAACTCGTAATATTTTATTAGAATATCTACACTACTTACACAAAACATTGCTGTAAATGCTCTGTGATGTGTTTTACGATTGTGATTTGCTATTATATAATTTGTAATAGTATTTAAATATTCATCACTTTCATAGACTTCTTGTTTGTTTATATCTTCTACTTTGGTATCATCTACACCCTCTTTAGATTTAAAAACATTGTAATACTCTATTGAGAATTTTAATACATTTTCATCTCTAATAGCATCTGTAATTACATATTGATGTAAACATTCGTGAAATAGGTTTGCAGTTGTTTGTTTGATACTCTTTTTACTAATCGCATTTTTTACAAATATTGGTGTTCCTGTAAAACCAAATAATTGATGATTGGTAAAGAAGTTTACAATACGTTTGTGTGTATCTCCAAATTGAGAACGATGACATTCATCGAATATAAAAACTACTTTTTCATCTTTTAAAGCTTCAATCTGTTTTCTAAACTTTGCTTTTGAAATAGCACTATTTAGTTTTTGAATTGTTGTAACTAATAAAGGTCTGTTATTATCTAAAAATTGATTGATAAGCATTTTGGTGTTTTCAGTACCATCAATACTCTCTTTGTCGAATGCTTGAAATTCTCTAACAGTTTGGTCGTCTAAATCTTGTCTATCTACAACAAAAACCACTTTTTTTATTTTAGGGTTGTTTGTTAATATCTGACTTGCCTTAAATGACGTTAGCGTTTTACCTGAACCTGTTGTGTGCCATATATAACCGTTTTTATCAGAATTTTTAACTCTATCTATAATTGATTCTACTGCATAATACTGATAAGGTCTAAGTATCATTAGCTTTTTATCACTTTCGTGTAAAACAGTATACTTTGTAATCATTTTAGCAATATGACAAGGCTCTAAAAAGATGCTTGTAAACTTATCTAATTGTGTGATTTTTTTATTCTTTTCGTCACTCCAAAAAGATGTAAACTTGAAACTTTGTTTTTGACTATTTGCGTAGTATTTGGTATCAACACCATTACTAATTACAAATAATTGCACATAATTAAATAGGGCATTATTAGATGCAAATGACTCTTTTTGATAACGCTGTATTTGATTAAATGCTTCTTTAAGTTCAATCCCTCTACGTTTTAATTCTATTTGTACTAATGGTAACCCATTAATAAGAATAGTAACATCGTAACGGTTTTCTCTTTTACCATTAATTGTAATTTGATTGGTGACTTGAAATTGATTTTGACACCAGAAGTCTTGATTAATAAACTCTATATATGCTTTCTCTCCGTTATCTTTATGTAATACATATTTATCTCTTAAAGTTTTAGCTTTATCGAATATATTACCCTTAGAAAGGTATATTAATATGCGCTCAAACTCGGAAGCAGTAAAGGTTATTTTATTATGCTTCTCTAATTGTGATTTTAGATTGCTTAATAAATCCTCTTCTGTTTTTATTACAACTGATTTATGGCCTAATGCTATTAATTGGCTTATTAAATTATTTTCTAATACTTGTTCTGGTTGTGTTGTCATATTTAAACAAACATTTGTTGTAGCAATCCCTTTTTAAAGCTTTTACTATTTTCTATTTTGGTATTTAAAGCTTCTATTTTTAAATCTATATCTGATAAGAAATTGGCTATTTTGTTTTGTTCTTCAACACACGGTAATTGCACTAAACATTTTCCTATTTCCCCTAAATTTATTTTTATAGGAAAGGCAACGTGTATAATCCTTTTCCAAAGTTCACGCTGAAATGGAACTGAATTAATATATTGAGCTAAATATTTACTAGAAAAAGAAGAGTTTTGTTTAATTAAGGCTAAACTCACATAAAATGAAGCCTTTACATCCCAATCAATATACCTAGCTTTTCCAACATTCCCTATACGGGTCATTAATATATCGCCTTTCTCTAATCTCACTCTTTTGTTCTCTTTCTCAAAAACCTCTCTAGAGATATATTTTGTCTTTTCAAATTGATTAGCTGTAACGTGTTCCACACTATAAAAAGGGACACCCTCTGAAACGTAATTGGGCGTTTGATGTGTGCCATCATAGTATTTGGTAATCTCGCCTAACATCTTCTCCTCCCAAACAGGAAACTCATTACCATTATCATCTTTAAACCTTAATTCTTGATTAAATATTTTTTGCATTATGCCTTTTTTGTATTGTTCTAAAAGGGTTTTCTTTTTGGTGAGTTTGATAATTACCTCATCTACATCTGTAAGGAATGATGCTATTTTTTGTTGTTCTGGAAGGGATGGCAATTTCAAAGGAATACTTTTACATACTTCTTTATTTAATTTAGGTTGAGCTGTACCTGTATTATAAATCACATAATTTACAAGCTCTAAACTCTCAGTTAGAAAATCAATATTTACTTCAGCTTTAGGTTTTAAAACGTGTGCGTGATTGTTAATCCAGCATTTCCCACTAACTCTATAAGCTAACGGTAAGTTCCTTGATAAAATATTTTCTCCGTCCTCACCCAAAAGAACGAGTTCATCATCAAAAATATATTCATTTATATAATCAATGATACCTGAAGCACCATAATATGGATATACCCCTTGTGTTTTCGCTCTGTCTGCGCTTTTTATTGGTTTTCTTTTATGGTCTAAAAAAACAGCAACATCAATGAGTTTTTTCTTGTTCCATTCATCTTCAAATTCAGTAAACCTCAATTGTGGTGTTAATTGCTTTTCCATAGCTAAAAAGGTGTTTTAATATTTAACTCCTTACAATAAGAGGCAATACGTTTATCAGTTTCTGCAATTTCTACATCTAATGCTTGAATTTGTTCTGCAACTATATTAATATCAATAGGTTCTTCTTCTTCAAACGTATCTACATAACGCGGTATGTTTAGGTTATAGTCGTTATCAGCTATTTCTTGTAAAGTTGCTCTGTGGCTGTATTTTTCTGTTACCGTTCTATTGGTATAGGTTTCTACAATTTGATTGATATGCTCTGGTAGTAGCTTATTGTCTTTACCTTGTTTTTCAAAATGATTGGAAGCATCAATAAATAATACATCTTCGTTTACCTCTCTACATTTTTTTATTACTAAAATACACGTTGGTATCCCTGTACCAAAAAAGATGTTTGCAGGTAAACCAATTACAGCATCTATATAGTTTCTATCTTCTATTAAATAACGTCTAATATGTGCTTCTGAACTACCTCTAAATAATACACCGTGCGGCAATACGGTTGCCATTATTCCACTTTCATCTAAATGATGAATCATATGTTGTACAAATGCAAAATCGGCTTTTGTTTTAGGTGCTAATTTACCATACTGACTAAATCTATCATCTGTACTAAATATCCCTTTTGCAGACCACTTTGCAGAAAATGGTGGGTTTGCTACAATAGCTTCGGCTTTTAAGTCGATAGCCATATGTTGTGGTTCTTCTAAGGTATCTTCTTGTTTAATATCAAACTCACGATAATTTACATCGTGTAGTATCATATTCATACGTGCTAAGTTGTACGTTGTACGGTTTAATTCTTGACCGTAAAACATACCGACATTATCTACTTCTTTAGCTACACGTAATAGTAATGAGCCACTTCCACACGTTGGGTCATACACCGATTTTAAACGTTTTTTACGAGTTGTTACAATTTTTGCTAATATGGTAGAGACTTCTTGAGGTGTGTAAAATTCCCCTGCTTTTTTACCTGCACTTGCAGCAAACTGCCCAATTAGAAACTCATAAGCATCACCTAATAAATCGCTGTCATTATCCTCTAATCTAAAATCAATTTCATCTAAATGTATTATGATTTTTGCAATCGTTTCATTTTGTGCTTTTACAGTTCTTCCTAACTTACCAGAAGTTAAATCTAAATCTTCAAATAGTTTTACAAAATCATCTTCTGATTCTGTACCCATTGTACTTTGTTCAATATTGGTAAGAATTCGCTCTAAGTCTTCAATGATAAAGAATTGCTTTGCTTCGTCATTATCGTTGGTTACTATTTCTGAAAGGTTATTTCCTTTTTGAGCAATAGAGGTAAATAATTCGCTTGGTTTTAAGAAGTAACCTAATTCTTTTACACAGGCTTTTTTAACAGCTTCAACATATATTTTACCATTTTCAGAATTTTCATCTAACTGATCATAGGTTAAATTATCTGGTGCTAATATTTTATTAGCGTATAAGTGTAACTTTTCTGAAAGATATTTAAAGAATATAAAGCCTAAGATGTAGTTTCTGTAATCGTCTGCATCCATTTTGCCACGTAAGAGATTGGCAATAGCCCATAATTGTTTTTCAAGTAGTTTTTTTTGTTCTTCTGACATTGATTGGTAAGGTGTATTTTGAATTGTTAAAAATATAAATATATATTGGTTTAATAATACGGGTTTCCGTATTTACTTTTTTCCCTTGTTTTTGGTTTAGTTTTTTAACTACAGATTGATTTATACCAACTTTTTCTATTTTATGTTTAGCTAACTCTTCATTTATAATGCCTTACATTTCATAGATTGAATAAAATTCAAAAGGAAAGAGTGAGTTTTCTTTAGCGATGTAAAAAGTCACCTGTTTTGTCACCTTAAAAAATAAACCCCCGTAAACATTGCTGCTTCGGGGGTTTTCAGTGGAGTCGGAGAGAATCGAACTCTCGTCCAAACAAGTAACAAAAGGGCTTTCTACACGTTTATTCTTTTCTTAGGTTTTCGACTAAAAGCTGGTTAAAGACAACCCACTTTTAACTTAGCTTCTTTAGTTTCGTAAAAGCATCAAAGCACTGCCTAAACTATATTGACATTTACGATATCTCAAAATGGAACGCCGTCAATCAAGGCTTTCCGGAGACATAAAGCTTGTACACCTTGTGTACCTAGGCTAATCTTACTAAAATTCAGATTATGCAGCTAAAGCGTAGTTATTCTCGCCGTTTAAAGTTTGATTTAGTCTTTTAGGTGTTTCAAAATCATTACACCACGTGCTTACCGTTCAATTAATCTCGCTGTCAAAACCAGTCGACCCCATTAATTCCTGCGTGAACAGGAATAGTATTAAAAGAAAAGTACTATTTTTATTTATGGCGTTACCCACTTTTGCTTTTAATGGCAAAAGTGCGTCAGGTTTTCCGCTATATCTTTTTAAAATGTCTTGGAAAGTACAAAGAAGGTGGCTATTTGCCAAATTCAGGTTCTCACCATATTAAATACACATTTATTTTAAAAAGGATGCCGCTTCAACCCTTAACGCGAGCTGCAAAGTTATCAAAAACTTTGTAATTCAATAGAAATACATCTAATTTAGAGCAAAAATTATTCCAACCGTCAAAATATATGCAATTTGTAAGCGATCCTGAGGTTAAAAAAGCATTTAATGCCTACCCAAAACAGGTGAAAACGCAGTTACTATATTTACGAGCTTTAATTTTAGAAACCGCAAACGAATTAAACAACCTAAATATCTTAGAAGAAACCTTTAAATGGGGAGAGCCGAGTTATGTAACAAAACACGGAAGCACCATTCGAATAGATTGGAAAGCTAAAAACCCCAATCAATATGCCATGTATTTTCAATGTAGTACCAGTCTCGTACCAACATTTAAAATTATTTATAAAAACATTTTTGAATTTGAAGGAAGCAGAGCCATTGTATTTCAACAGAAAACTGAAATTCCAAAAGCAAAATTAAAACATTGTATCACATTAGCCTTAACCTATCATAAAATAAAACACTTGCCACTATTGGGCGCATAAACAGGAAGATCTATGAAATTTGCCATTATAAAAGAACGTAAAAACCCACCAGACCGTCGTGTGGTATTTTCACCATCAAAATTAAAAGAAGCACAAACACAATTTCCAGAAGCTACGTTTACAGTGGAATCTTCAGATATTCGTGTATTTTCAGATGAAACTTATAAAAAGGAAGGTTTTAAAGTCGCTGAAAATATTGCCGACTGCGATGTGATGATAGGCGTTAAAGAAGTGCCTATTGAAGCACTTATTCCAAATAAAAAATACTTTTTCTTTTCGCATACTATAAAAAAACAGCCCTATAACAGAAAACTGTTACAGGCTATTTTAGAAAAGAATATAGAACTTTATGATCACGAAACCATTGTTAACAGTAAAGGGTATCGCTTAATTGGGTTTGGTTATTATGCAGGTGTTGTTGGCGCTTATAACGGATTTCGTGCTTGGGGATTGAAAAATGACTCCTGGCAATTACCAAAGGCGGGTACCTTATCAAGTCAAGAAGCTTTAGTAAGTGAACTTAATACTTTAAAATTACCCACTATAAAAATACTGCTTTCAGGTAGTGGAAAAGTAGCAAAAGGGGCCCAACATATGTTGGAAGCGATGCATATTAAAAAAGTATCGGTGGCTGATTATTTAACAAATTCGTTTAATGAACCCGTATATTGTAAAATTGATGTGCTTGATTATAATAAACGGAAAGACGGAAAGGTCATAAACACCCGCGATTTTTTTAATAACCCTCAAGATTATGAGTCTGATTTTATGCGTTTCGCCAAAGTGACCGATTATTATATTGCTGGTCATTTTTACGGTAATGGTTCGCCATATTTTTATACGAAAGAAGATGTGAAGTCGCCCGATTTCAATATCAAACTAGTTGCAGATATTAGTTGTGATGTTAACGGACCTATTGCAACCACCCTAAAAGCGTCCACGATAGCAGATCCTATTTATGGTTACGACCCACAAAGCGGAACGGAAACCGATCATAAAACAGAAAACACCGTAACTGTTATGGCGGTAGACAACCTGCCTTGTGAACTCCCTAAAGACGCCAGTGAAGGTTTTGGAGAGCAGTTTCTGCAGCATGTGTTACCTGCATTCTTTAACAAAGATGCTGATGGTGTTTTGCAACGTGCCAAAATAACCGAAAACGGTAAGTTGACTGAACGTTTTGCATATTTGCAAGATTATATAAATGAAAAGTAATAGCTTTGTATCTTGATTTCCCCTAATTGGAACTTAAATTTATGACGAAAACTGCATTAATAACTGGAGCAGCTTCAGGATTAGGCTATGAATTAGCATTGTTATTAGCCAATGATGGCTATAATCTAATTTTAATAGATATTGATAATACCAATTTGCAAATTGCAAAATCAGCAATCGAGAAAAAGTTTTCTTGCAGTGTGTCTACCTTATTAAAAGATTTAAGCAAGCCTAATGTGTCCGTTGAAATCATGAAAGAAATTAATGGTATTCCTGTAGATGTATTGGTTAATAATGCTGGCTTTGGCTTGTTTGGGACTTTTGCTAATACCGAGTGGGAGCGAGAATCTGCGATGTTACATGTTCATATTTTAACCACCACGCATTTAACCAAATTAATGCTGGATGGTATGGTAAAACGCGGTTCGGGAAAAATATTAAACATGTCTTCTTTAGCAGCCTTTCAACCAGGGCCACTTATGTCTATATACTATGCTTCAAAATCGTATTTATTATCATTTTCTGAAGCTATTTCTAACGAGTTAAAAGGGACAGGTGTTACAGTTACTGCTTTATGTCCAGGGCCAACTAGGACTTCGTTTCAAAAAGTGGTTTCAAATAATACTTCAGAAAATAAGATCAGTTTTAATATGGCTTGTCCATCTAAAGTGGCGCTTTATGGCTACAACGCCATGAAAAAGGGGCAAACAGTGGCTATACCAGGAGTTATTAATAAATGCCTTTCCACGGTACATCGTTTTGTTTCTAGAAGAATGGCTGCCCAAATTGTTAGAAACTTGCAAGAGAAGAATAGGGACATTTAATAGCTTTTGTTTATTATTGGCTTCATGCTTTTAGTTGTTTATAATAAAGAGGTTGAAATACCCGAAAACCAATATTCAAAAATAGTCCGAATACAATCGTAAATATCCAAGCTTTTTTGTGATGTACAGGTTGTGATATGATATTAAAAATATCTAAAATTAAATATTTAGGATTGCTTAAAATTTCCCAAGAATTATAACGCAAAAACCGACCTAAATATACCCCGAAACTAGATAGAAATAGAAGCACCGTCACGATATAGTTTCGCGTAGTTTTAGTTGCATAAGTTTTAAGTATGGTTTTCATATCTAGAATGGATATGTAAAATAAAAGTAAACCAGTACAGGCGAAGGTGGTTACCACCAAAATATCTAGCCATAGAAAGGTGTTTACATTCAACCTTAAATGGATTAAATCTGTAACAATGTAGGGTGCATTAGGCAAAAACAATAACCACAACCCGAACCAAAGCGTCACCATTATTTTGTTTGTGTTTTGCAGGGTTGCTAAATAACTTGTTATAGCAAAC
The DNA here is from genome assembly GCF_030552475.1 of Mariniflexile sp. AS56. Classification (GTDB taxonomy): domain Bacteria; phylum Bacteroidota; class Bacteroidia; order Flavobacteriales; family Flavobacteriaceae; genus Mariniflexile. The sequence goes on from NZ_JAUPED010000031.1 coordinate 17,844, forward strand.
GGGATAAGGGCTAAAAATAAATTCCAAATTAAAAATAAGTAAAAGAAAGAGTGGCTAAGTTTTACGCGTATCATTAATAAAAACAAACTAAGTATTAATGATATGCTTACTGTTGAATAAAGTTTGAATTGGTTGAAAAGGTGTTGTTTTATAGCGAGCATGATTTTGTGAGTTTTAGTTCAACAAGTAATGTGGTAACGATTCCTAAGGTATAAGCTACTAAATCTGTAACATGAAAGGTGCTACCCAGTATAAGTTTGGCTATATGATTATTTTCTAAGTTTAGTGGTTCTAGAATATTTACCAATTGCAAGAACTCAATAGCAAATGAAAAAGCCAACACACTCATTGCGATATTAAAATGCTGGCCTTTAATAAAGCTTTTGAAGAAGCAATACATTAAAATGACCACCAAATAATCGCCAAACGTATGACGAATAAAGCCGCTTTTTAAAAATATAGCGATTAAAGCTTCTGTGATGAAAAGAAGAATGGTGAGAATAATATATGTTTTGTTGAAATGTAGTTTCATAATTATTTAATAGCGATTTCTTTTCCAAACCAAATCCAAGACTGCATGGTTGTGATGAATACAGATGCAAAAAAGCACAGTAATGAGGGCTCTTTTAAGGATGCACACAGGCACAAACTGAAGCATGTTATGGCATAAAAGGGAAAAAATATTTCAAATATTGTTTTGTTAGTTGTTGTTTTTTTCTTCAACCAAAAAAAAGGCACAATTGTAAATAATAGCACGATTGTACAGCAAATGGATATGGGAATCATAGATAGAAAAAATAATGGGAGCATAATTTCTTCAAAATTTTTAGAAATGATAATGAACCAAAAAATACAGGTGGCCAACAAAGTTGCTTTTATTATGGTTTTTGAAATGTTCATAGACATTATTCAGTTTTAAAAGGCAGTATCTCATAAACTGTGTAAGTTTTAAAATCTCAGGTTAAATTTTAATCTGAGATTTTTTTATTTATTAATT
>NZ_JAUPED010000032.1 GCF_030552475.1 Mariniflexile sp. AS56
GTGCCTCGCCATGACGCCCCACAACAAACAAAACGTCATTGCGAAGGAGGCACGACTGAAGCAATCTGCCTATTAAAAGTTACTAATCTAATTTGAACTATAAATTACCAGATGGCTTCGTGCCTCGCCATGACATTACCTTATAATAATTAACTCCCTAAAAAGGTCTTAAACCATTTCCCTGAAGCTTTTAAAATACGTTCTTGTGTTGAAAAATTGGTATATACTAAACCAAACCGAGGGCGGTACCCTTCTGCCCATTCAAAATTATCGGTAAAAGTCCACACGAAATATCCTTCTACATTAAGCCCGTCTTTCTTTGCTTGATGTACTTGTTCAATATGGGCTTGTAAATAGTGCAAACGCTCTTTATCATGCACCTTCCCATTAAACAGCATGTCTGGAAAGGCAGCTCCGTTTTCAGTAATCAATATTTTATGAATGCCTTGGTACTGGTTAAAACGCTCGATCATGTTATAAATACTACGAGGATAGACTTCCCAGTCCATGAGCGTGGTTTTTACATTTCGTTTAGACGCTTTTACAATTTTAGAACGCAAGTACGGCACAAAATAACTATGTTTCACGACTTCACGGGTATAGGTTTGCACCCCAATAAAATCAAAATCAAATACCGCCTCTTTTAAATCGTTGGGTTTTATATAGGCTTCTAAACCAGCCAATACGGGCACATGTTCTGTGGGGTATCCAAGTCCTAATAACGGTTCAATAAAAAGACGATTTAACAAAGCATCAGCTTTTTTGGCTGCCAACACATCTTTAGCCGATTCACTATAAGCCGTTATTTCCGAACAGGAAAAAGTAGTACCAATAAACGCTTTAGGCACCATAGCACGCAACACCCGACCGCCAATCGCCTGACACATCATGGCGTGATGTACCGCTGGCAAGAAGTTTTTTAAACCTTTATTTCCTGGCGCATGTACCCCTAAAAAGTAGCCAGCTCCTGTAAATACCATGGGCTCGTTTAGCACTATCCAATGTTTTATACGGTCGCCAAAATAGGTGGCGCATACTTGAGCATAGTTTTTAAACCAAGACAGCACGTCCCTATGTGCCCAACCACCTTGATCTTGTAAAGCTTGTGGTAGATCCCAGTGATATAATGTCACCCAAGGTGTTATTCCACATTCAAGACAGAAGTCTATCACACGATTGTAAAACGCAACCCCATCCATACTAACGGCGCCAGTACCATTTGGGAGGATACGCGACCACGCCAATGAAAACCGAAAATGACTAATGTTCATAGATTTCATTAGTAAAATATCTGCTTCAAACTTCGTATAGAAATCGCAGGCTACTTGCCCATGTTGGTTATTAAAGGTGTTCCCTTTTTTAGAAGTAAATTGGTCCCAAATCGAAGCGCCTTTATCATGCACCGCATGTGCTCCTTCAATTTGGTATGCTGCGGTAGAAACTCCAAAAACAAAGTCTTTTCCGAAATCTTGAGGTTTTAAGTTGAAAGGTTTTTGGGGATTGTTAAAATCCATAAACTGGTTTTATATTATAGATGCTCTTGCAAAAGTTGATCTATAATCTGTTCGGTGATATCAGGGTAATCAACATCTACAAGCACGTCGCTTGCCACCCACGCCATCATTTTTTTTATATATTTCTTTTTTAATGCTTTTATTACGGGCACGCCCAAATCTTTTAAAGCGGCGGCATTGCATTGCTGTTCATACTGGCCTTTCATGGGGATTACCAATAGTTTTTTCTTCATAAAAAGCGCTTCTGCAGGGGTTTCAAAACCAGCACCACACAAAATGCCTTGGCTTGTTGCCATACTTAGCACAAAGGTTTCGTTGGTTATGGGCTGCAAGCGTATATTTTTATGAACCACCACTTTTTTAGTACGTTTTGAAAACACGTCCCAAGTAACCTCGCTCATTTCAGAAAGTATGTTTAGAATTTTCTCATCATCATACGATGGTAAATACACCGTATAATGGTCGCCCTTTTTACAAACCGCATTCCGAATATCTTGTCTAATTACCGGCGTAAACACATCGGCTTGATAGGCTTTAAAATGAAACCCATACTGCTTGGTTGTTGGCGCATATTTTTTAAGAATAAGTTTCCCTAAAGCATCTTTTTTCTTTGGTCTTGGGGCGTTGGAAGCTAATACGGCAGCTTGATGACTTAAACTCACGCAGGGTATCTTTTTCAGTTTACAGGCCCAAGCCGATACGGGTTCAAAATCGTTGATTATTAAATCGTAATTTTCAACAGGAAGTGTATTAATTTCTTTGTGAAGTCGCATGCTTTTTGCCTTAAAATAGGTTTTCCAAACATCGACACCTCCTTTTTTTCCGAAAACAAAACTTAGTCCTTTTAACTGGAAAGTTATAGGGTATGGAATATTAATATCGGCCTCTGTACCGCTTACCAGAATATCCAATTCGATATCTTTTTCTTGTAGAATGGGAATAATATCCCGTGCTCTACTTAAGTGACCATTTCCTGTGCCTTGAATGGCGTAAAGTACTTTCATAAAACTTAGTATGTGGGTAGTTTAGGTGGTTTCACGTCGCTTTGAAATTCTTTCATCATGTTTTGAAAAAGCTCTTTAGTCTCTAAAACTTCTTCCTCTTCATTATCCGTTTCCGTGCTATCTTCCAGTATAAAATGATCTTTAAAAGTGAATAAATGCCATGCACCTTCATAATATTCCAATGCCGTTAGGTTTTCTACCCAATCACCAGAATTCAAATACATTACATGTCCTTGAGCAGTTTCAACACGCTTTATTTCCGGTTGGTGAATGTGGCCACATATCACATAATCATATTTATTTTCAATAGCGATATCCGAGGCTATCTGTTCGAAGTTATTAATAAACTTCACGGCCGATTTTACGCTATTCTTTATTTTTTTAGACATCGAAATGGGGCCTTTCCCAAACTTAGACGCAAAGAAATTAATGGCACTGTTTAGCAGAATCAGCGAATCGTAACCCACCGCGCCAAGTTTGGCTATGGATTTGGAATGCTGCATGGTCACATCAAACACATCCCCATGAAACACCCAAGCTTTTTTCCCATCGATAGTTAAAAGTTCTTTATTTGAAATACTAAAACTTCCCATTTGAAAGCCTACAAACTTACGCAGCATCTCGTCGTGGTTGCCGGTTATATACCGTACCTCGATACCTTTGGTTATCCAGGAGGTGATAAGTTTGATGATTTTCATATGCGATTTTGGCCAATAACGTTTACTAAACTGCCAAACATCTATAATATCGCCATTCAAAATAAGCATCTCGGGTTTTATAGACTTTAGGTATTTTAGTAGCTCTTTGGCACGACAGCCATAGGTTCCTAAATGCACATCTGAAATCACCACGACCTCTACTGGTCTTTTTCTCATGTAATTGCCCATATTATTTTGTTTTTAAATTTTAAGGAAACAACAAAACCACTAATACAACAGGACGTTGTTGGGTTTACTCGCAGTGTAGACACACAGTTTTCTATTACCACCATACACGTTTCATACAGAATTTAGCCCATATGATTAACACCACAAAGGTGCCGCATTCGGTGTATAATCAAGTTAATTGATTATTAATAAGATGTTAAGATTGGTGACTGGTATGAAGTTCCCTTATAAAACAACAGGTTACTATTCCGCTTGTAAAGTTCGTATATCCTCCAAAAGAGCGTTCATTTCTAAGGCCAATGTGCCATTATAAATACCACGAATGCGCTTGGTTTTATCGACAAGTATAAAATGTTCGGTGTGTAAAAACTCGGTACTATCTTTACTAAAACCCAAATCTTCTTCAGCAAAATACGACTGACGCGCCAATTTATAAATATCACCTTTGGATCCCGTAAGAAACTGCCAGTTTTTATTCGTCACCCCTTCCCGTTCTTGGTAATTTTTCAAAACACTAGGCGTATCTAGCCATGGAGTTACAGAATAAGATAAAAACACCACACGTTCATCGGTCTTTAAACTATCTGCAACCTGTTTCATGTGGTTGGTCATGGTTGGGCAAATACTACCGCATGACGTAAATATAAAATTAGCCACATGAATTTTATTTTCAATAAAGCTTTGATTCACTAACACGCTATCCTGATTCAAGAATTCAAAATTACTAATAGTGTGGGTGATTTTCTGAGTAACTTCACCGGTATCCTTAATAAAAACAGGCGTAAATGTAGGCTCGTTATAATAAGGCAAACCCACCGTGCTGCTTACTTGCTCCTTACACCCCAAAAGGCTTAAACTACTTAGTAATAAAAATACTATCCGATACATTTACACAATTTTTAGTTCCTAATAAGCCATACCTTTTACCGTCTTTAATCACGTAATTGGCTCTTATTTTTCCGTTATCATACCACAATTTCTGTGCGCCTTCTTCCCTACCGTTTTCAAAATTCCCTAAATGAAACAAGCCACCTTCTGAATTCCATTCTTGCAACGCACCTTCATAAGCATCGTTTTTGGCTGTATACACAAAACGCTTCAAACCATTTTCCCAAAAAGAAATTTGCTCACCGTCCTTTTTACCTTCAGAATAAAACCGAGATTCCATCAAAACACCGCCTTCATACCATTTTTTAGACACCCCATCTCGTAACCCCAGATGGTAACTTTCAACTAAAAGCGTGTCCGTACTTTCTGGGTACAACTCATATAAATGGCCCGAATATTCACTTCCGGCTACATAATATAACTCATGAATTTTAATAGCTTTAGACTTTACAACATACACATTGGGTATGTCTTTTTGCTGGGTAGGCGATTTAGACTTTTGCTGGCATGCAAAAACGACGAGTACTAAAGCTATTAAAAAAAACTGTTTCATTTATTGACTTACTGTTCCTGGAGTTCCGTAAAACCCATTCCCGTTTATATAAGGTGCTGAATTGGTAACATGGTAGTGATAAATCCCATCAGGATAATCGGCTGTTGCGTGCGAATGCCCGTGATACATATCTAAACCCGTAACGTCTGCGCCATTTTCTTCAGGACCATACACAGGGAAACCATCTAACAAAAAACCCAATAAGGCCGATTTATCAGCTTTAACCGTGGTTAAATAAAGAGGTTCTATATGGTAATGAAACATACCATTTGCAGTGGGGTGCCCCCAATATTTATCAAAACTTTGAAACTCATCAGTTAACGGTTGTTCGTTTGGACCTGCATACTGGTTGAAAAATGGCACACCATTTAAAGAAACGCCAATTGCACCCAAAGATGTCGCTCTGTGGTTCGTAGCTACCACCGGGTTTAAAGGTATTTTAAAGGTAAATTCGAAACTTGAAATGGTATTTGGGTTTTTCCTAAAGGTATAGCCGCCGTAGGTGGTACCACTAAAATCTTCATACAAGGCATTTGTGGTTGGGTAATACACACTTTTATACTCGGGCGTACCACTTGTTTTAATGGTTATATAAGTGCCATCGCTGGTAATGCTTGAGGCGCCATAAATTTTAGAATAAACCGCTGGCACATCGGTACCAACCTCTGGTACTTCATTCTCTTCTGTTGTGGTGTCTTCGCTAGAACTGCATGCAGCCATACTTAATAAGGTGAATAGGACTGCGGTGCTTTTAATCAATTTCATAGGTATTGTATGTTTTATTTCAGTATTAAGACAGCAGGGAGTTGATTTGGTTTAATTGGTTATTATGATTTTTTCATGGTATACCATAAGGTTAATTTATGGATTGGGGTGAAAATTATTAGGTGGTTATGTTTAAAATTAATAATTATTTTACACTTTTAAACAGTTCAGTTATTATGGAAGCTTACACATTGCTTAAATAATTAGAGAAAAAAGCTTAGAAAATCAACTACTTGAATTTCTAAGCCCAACATAATAGTGCTAATATTTTTGAAGAAATGACTTGTTTTTTACCTCAGTTCTTTGTTGTGCTTAGTGCTTTATTTCGATTGTTTTCTTAATCCAATTACTGCACTTGATATGTCTTGTTCTGCTTTTTCATTGCTCCATTCTTCCCAAAATTTAATTGTTGCACTTTGAGGTTTAATTGTTGGTTCGCCTATTATAACTCTTGTAGGTAGAAGAGAGGAATCTCCAACTATTAATGCTTCTCCAATATCAAGAATTGGTAAAACATCAGTTAATCCTGAAAGATTATCAGGAAGAAGTCTTTTGATTACAGCTTGGTCTTCTGCGTTTGATAATCTTAATGAAATAAAGTTGTTACATTGACTTAAAACTGTTCTGTTTACTTCTGCTGGTCGTTGACTAATAACAGTTAAACTAACTCCATACTTTCTACCTTCTTTTGCAATTCTTTCAAAATTCTTTAAACCTAGTTCGGAAGCAGAATCTTGACTTGTTCTTTCAGGGATGTATAAATGAGCTTCATCACATAATAAACAAATTGGATGTCTTTTATCGTTTGCAGTCCATTGTTGAACAGTAAACACTATTCTTGCAACTAAACCAATAACTAATGGTAATACATCAGAAGGAACTTCTGAAAAGTCAATAACTTTTACGCCTGCTTTTTTTGCATTATTATTAGAACCTTGCATTAATGAATTGCACAATTTATTCAACCAATCAATTTCAAGTTCGTCAACTGAAACTTGAAACATAAAACCAAGTCTTTTATCTTGGCTTTTAGCCTCCAATCGCTGTATAAATCTAGTTAGTTTTCCATTAAACGGACCGTCTTTCTCAGTATTTGCTCTTGCTCCAGCAACTCTTTCTGCATCTAATCTTTTTATTTCATTTAATACATTTTCCATTTTATATGGTATCGGACTGTCAATTGTAATACTATCTTTAAAAGTAGTATCTCCAATGCTTTCTAAGAATTTAACTTTTTCGTTAAAAACTGTTTTGGAAAAAATCATAGCTTGATTAGGAGCGTTGCTGTCACTTCTATCTAATAGCATTGCTAGCATCTCTTCATATGTTAAAAGCCAGTAAGGAAGCATTAGAACATTGTTTTCGAGATTTCCTGTTTTACCTAAATCTGCTGGATTTGCAATTTTCAAATGTTGAATTCCATCAGTTTTAAAACTTTCCCCACTATATTCTCCGTGTATATCAAATAATAGAGAATTAGCCATTGGAAGTTTTGCAATTTGTTCTACTAATTTTGCCACACACCAAGATTTTCCAGAACCAGTACTACCAACAATTACTGCGTGTCTTTGAAAAAGTTTATCTCCATCTAAAAATGCTTCTGCATTTTCGTCAATTGAGTATTTACCTAGAGAAAGTGGTACTTTATAGTTTTCTTGCGAAGATATTGTTTGCATAAATTTGGTAATGTTTTCTCCATCAATAGGAAAGCAATTTGCTTCAATTTCGGGTACTGTGTCTAAAGTTCTTTTAAATACATTCTCCTTTTCTCCGTGCTTGTCAATTAATGTTCCTATTAAATTTACTTTTAGAATGTTTTCTGTTAGTAAGAAATTTGTCATTCCTAAATCTTCATTTACAGGATTTTCATCATCAGAAACTTTTCGTGTAATTCTACTTATTATACCAATTAAATGTTGCCCCGCTTTTGAACTTTTAACTGCAATTAAATGATTTACTTGAAGTTTACGAAGTTTATCTAATTCATCAACTTTCACTATGATTGTTGCAGTATCGACACTAAATACAGTTCCGATTGTTGCAGATTCTTCAAATTTAAATATTGCCATAGAGTGTTGTTTTATGTGATTATTAGTTTTAGATATTCGCCTAATTCCCAATAAGAAGTATCCTCAATTATTACTTCTCCAAATTTGGAAGAATAAATTTTTGTGTCTTTGGAGTTTGCTTCTTCGATAAGCATATAGTTTTTACAGTTATTATCAATAATTGATTGCTTAGTTTTCGGAGTAAGCTCTTTAGTTATTACTATTATTGGTTTGTTGTTTTTAATTTGTGTAATCAGTTTTGGCTGTACGTGAATATCATTAAATCCGTAACCGATACATAAGAAACCATTTGCTTGTTCAATTTCAGAGTCGGCTTGTGTGAAAATAGTTCTGTAAGGTTCGTTGTGTGTTTCTGAGTATTTACTTAAACCTGGAGTTACTATTAGTGGACTGTAATTTTTTGGAATATTTTGTCGGATTGGTAATTGGATATTTTCATCTTCTTTAGATTTAAACCAATCTAAAGAGCCGTGAACTTTCCATATATTTACTTGTCCTTTATAACCTTTTAAAGAAGCTAAATTATTTGATTGAATACTGTTAGAAAAATGCCCGATAGGGTTTTGAGAATAACCAGTACAAATAACTGCTTTAGCTAAACTTGAAGCGTATTCTGCAAGTCTGTCATAATTTGTTGTAATTATAGAAACTTTTTTTCCTGCTGTGTCTAAAAAATGTTTAAGTAGTTTTGATAAAGGAAATTGATTACTGTTATTTATAAAATATTCATAAGCTTCTAAGTCCGCTTTATTTACTAATTCCCAAGTCTTATTTACAATTTCGGAAAGTACATTTTCTCTTAATTGAAGTTTTGTTAGTGTTGTCTCTAAATCTCCAGTTTTATCAAATTCTATAATAAATTCAGCGAATTGATTTTGGTCTTTTGTGTCTGTAAAACTAATTGAGTTTTTTATATAATCTCCTAAAACCCACATTGAAGGAAGTTTAAAAGGAACAGAAGCTCCACTACCAAGAATTATAAGTGGAATATTATTTGTCCAAGATTGTAATTGTTTGAATATTGCTTCTTTTTCCATTCAATGTTTTTGATTAGTTCTCGGTTTTTTCGCATTAAGCACAACAACCAGATGTAGACAATTATCTATATACTCGTTATATAAACCTACAAACATAACTAAAACACCCTTACAAATAAACAACAAAACACTTCAACTTGTATTATTTCACATACAACACCCTACCGATACTTCTTTTTAAACCCCAAAGGCGTCAACCCCGTTTTCAACTTAAACACTTTTGAGAAATACGCATAGTCGCTATAGCCTAAAATTTCTGAGATGTTAGACAAGGCATTACCAGAATGCACAATGTACCTTTTAGCTTCTAGAATAACGCGTTCTGTGATTAAATGGGTCGTGGTTTTTCCGAGAATGGTTTTAATAATGCGGTTTAAATGTTTGGGACTTACATGCAAGGCGTTGGCATAAAATTGCGCCGATTTCTCGGTTTTATAATGCGTTTCTATCACTTTCTCTAAAACCCGTAAAGTCTCTAAATAAGTTACCGATGTGTTGTTTACATCTATATGTATGGCGGTGTATTGTCTTGCCAAATCGATATAAACCGTGTTAATAAGGCTCGCTATTTTTTGCTTTTTATAAGGTAAGTTTTGGTGAAACTCCTGGTTTATTTCTTTAAATTTTAAGGCACTGTGCTGCATGACTTCGCTGCTTAATTCGAGATTCGGACTGTTTTTATGCACATAATAAAAAGGAAATTGTTCCAGTTTACTTTTTGAAAAGTGAAGCTCGTAAAAATCGGGCGTATGGAAAAATATATAACCTTGGGGCGCGGTGTCGAATTTCCAGAAATGGGTTTGCCCCGGTGTTAAAAAGAAAACGCTGCCTGGTTTTATGGGATAGGAATTAAAATCGATATCGTGCGTGCCCGTGCCTGCTGTAAAAAGCACGCAGAGAAAAAAGTTGTGCCGGTGCGGTTTATCAAAGTGGTTTTTGTTTTTATGTAAATGACTAGGCAAATCGTTACTGTAAAAATCGGACATGGGCACATCTTGCTCAAACTGTCCTATATGGAGTATGGGAATATTCATAACGGCATCAATTATGTCTTAAAAGTACAAAAAATAGCGAAAAAGAGAAGGTGCGTATCTTTTAATATATCGTTAATTTTGCAGGCAACAAATAACAGGAACACATGAAGTTAGCACCCATTTTAAAAGGAACATGCCCCATTTGTAATGAGGGCGCTATTTTTGAGAGTAAAGGTAATTTATTGCTTTTTAAAATCCCTGTGATGTACGACAGGTGTAAAAAATGCAATTTTAAATATGAAAAGGAGACCGGTTTCTTCTTTGGTGCTATGTTTGTAAGTTATGCGCTGGCGGTGGCTCAATTTGTGGCTGCTTTTATCATTGCACATTTCATGCTAGGTCTGGGCTTACTGCATTCTTTTTTCGTTATTATTGGAACTGCTATTTTGTTTAGCACGATTAATTTTAGGTTATCTCGGGTTATTTGGATTTATCTATTTGCGAAGGCTAAGGATTAGTAAAATCCATATATATCGTCATTGCGAAGGAGGCACGACTGAAGCAATCTCTTCATTTTGAGTTACAATTACACTTGGAACTAGAATTCATGAGATGGCTTCGTACCTCGCCATGACGTTGTACATGATGCATTACGTCATTGCGAAGGAGGCACGACTGAAGCAATCTCTTCATTTTAAGTTACAATTACACTTGGAACTAGACTTCATGTGATGGCTTCGTACCTCGCCATGACGTTACACATGAAACTTTTCGTCATTGCGAAGGAGGTACGACTGAAGCAATCTCTTCATTTTGAGTTACAATTTTACTTGGAACTAGACTTCATGAGATGGCTTCGTACCTCGCCATGACGTTGTACATGAAGCATTACGTCATTGCGAAGGAGGCACGACTGAAGCAATCTCTTCATTTTGAGTTACAATTACACTTGGAACTAGACTTCATGAGATGGCTTCGTACCTCGCCATGACGTTACACATGAAGCATTACGTCATTGCGAAGGAGGCACGACTGAAGCAATCTCTCCATTTTGAGTTACAATTATACTTGGAGCTAGATTTCATGAGATGGCTTCGTGCCTCGCCATGACGGTACACATGAAGCATTACGTCATTGCGAAGGAGGCACGACTGAAGCAACCTCTCCATTTTGAGTTACAATTACACTTGGAGCTAGACTTCATGGGATGGCTTCGTACCTCGCCATGACGTTGTACATGAACCGTTACGTCATTGCGAAGGAGGCATGACTGAAGTAATCTCTTCATTTTGAGTTACAATTTTACTTGGAACTAGACTTCATGAGATGGCTTCGTACCTCGCCATGACGTTGTACATGAAGCATTACGTCATTGCGAAGGAGGCACGACTGAAGCAATCTCTTCATTTTGAGTTACCCTTTTACTTGGAACTAAACTTCATGAGATGGCTTCGTACCTCGCCATGACGTTGTACATGAAGCATTACGTCATTGCGAAGGAGGCACGACTGA
>NZ_JAUPED010000033.1 GCF_030552475.1 Mariniflexile sp. AS56
ATAAAACACCTAATATGGTATATTTAAAAACAGCGTAAATCAATTTTAACCTGTAGCCATATTTCAGGACAAGACATTTAAGCCGAACTCAACAAATGAAAAAACTTAACTTTCTTTCTGCTTTGTTAATAGGACTATTGATTTTCTCATCATGTTCGAACAGTGACGATAATGAAACTGAATTATCTGTGATTGGTGGTTGGACTGTAGATGAAAGTATATTGAACGGAGAAGTTGTTACTAATCAAAGTGTGATTCGACTATTGACAGCCGATAATAGAACAGAATTTAGATATTTGATTGATATCGAAGGAAATTTGGAATTAAGAATTGAGCAAGGTGATTGGACAATGATTGGAAACGTGCTGACTATTGACTTTGACAATTCTGATTTTGGACCAAAAGTTTATACCGTAACTGATTTACAAAGTTCATCTATGAAATGGGAATCTGAAATTTCAGGAGAAGGTACTTTAAAGGAATTTTTAACAAGATAAAAACTGTTTACAACAACGTGTATATTTAATTGCTTGGTACAAGTCTACGTGGAAATTCCTGCGGAATTTCCTCTGGGTCGTTCCATTTTTGTTAAATTAGTTGCTTAAAACCACGCAACTAACCATACACATAAACGTTACAAACAATTTAAACCAATCACTTCTAAATGAAAAAATTGACAATGATTCTTGCTCTTTTAATAGGAATAGGAATTTCATCTTGCTCATCTGATAACAATAATTGCTTAAAAAGTAAAACTATAACCGTTGGAGTTATTGAAGAACTTAAAATAGTTAGTCACAAAGAAATCTACGCTGATTCCAATTATGACATTTGGATTTCTACATTTTCATCACCAAACGGAGATGGAATAAGAGATACATTCTCGATAATTATAATAGACCAAAATAGCGGTGGAGAATTTGATAGTTCCATTAGTATAAATTCCGCTGAATTTCTAAAAAGCGGAGAATTAAAAATCTCTAACGAATGCGAAGAGATTTTCTCAACTAACAATATAAATAATTTGACTTGGTATCCAGGTCATGAACCGCCTCAACCCGAAGGAACATATAATGTGAATTTAAAACTGACTTTTGCAAACGACACGACTATTGACATAACAGACTCATTTGAAGTAATTTTGACGAGTGATTTACCTTGAAAAATTAATAAAAACTGTTTGTAACACCGTGTATAAAAAATTGCTATTTTTAGCTTAACCAATGTGAGTTGCTTTGCTTGCTTGCATCTGATTTTCCTTCGGAAAATCCTCGCACACAAGCACGCAACTTTCCATACACATCAACGTTAGGTGCAATATGAAAAGACCAACGAACATTAATTAAAAATGACAGATGAAATCAAAAAGGAGGCAATTGAGCAACTTGAAAAAGATGTTCTTTTTGGCTTTGAAAACGGAGACGATTTACTTGAAAGTATAAGTGAAATGTTTTATGATGAAACTGACTTTGATGAGAATTGGCTAAAAAAAGAAATTGACATCAGGTTAAAAAATCATCAAAAAGAAAGTCGAAGCTGGGAAAAGCCTACAGATTTTGAAAGATTGGTTAAATCATTTGACGAATTAAATGAAAATAAGATTGTTTCTCTACATAGAGCTGGATATACAAAAAGTGATGGAGAAGAAGATTGCTCAGAAATAATTGATGAGTTAAAAGTTATCGGAATTAGCGTTAATGGATATTGCTATTATCATACTCAAGATTTAGAGAGAGCGATAGGAAAAGAAAAAATGTTATTTATCGGTTTTGATAGCTATAATCGTGATGATGGATTAGCAAAAGAAGTTGCGGAAAAAATAATTTCTGTTTTGACGAATAATGGATTTAAAACAAAATGGAATGGCTCAATAGACACGCGAATTGAAATATTAAATATAGATTGGAAAAAAGCAGTTGATAACATTGATTATAATTACAGTCGAGTTTTTGATATTATCGAAAAGCATCATAAACCTGTGAATAACGAAAAAATAAAAGCTGATAACAAACCATTCTGGAAAATTTGGTAGCAAAAAATACTGCACCTAACAATGGCTATAATTCATTGCGGCGGAATTTTTCTCCGAAAATTCCTATATTGCAATGAAGGCTTGGTTATCTCGGAATAGTCCTCTCGGACAATTCCGCAACGAAACCATAGCCCAACCGTTAGCAAACATTAGAACCGAATCTATGAAAGGAATTTACTTAACAATCATACTTTCTATTTTTTTGAGTTGTTCTTCATCTCAAAAAGCAATTAAGGAAACAAAATGTCCTAAAATTTACAAAAATAAGTTTACGGAAATTTTGAATGAAAAATATGTTACTGTAAACGGAAAAGACACTACAAAAATTAATGAAATTAGATATGAATGTGTTTATTCTGCTATGTATACCCACAAAGTGATGTACGATAGATATGGGAAATGGGACAAGGAAATTTTCCCAAGTAACAGAAATCACCCAATACTAATGTGGAATAATATTGACCTCTTGTCGAACGGAAAAAAATATACTGTTCTGACAAACGGACTTGAGGAATGGAAACATATTTACGCATCTGTTATGATATTAGATGAAAAAGAAAGAGACGTTTTAACGGAACAGACTGAAGAAAAAATTGCTCTAACAAACTTCTTTGGTGAATTAATAGAAAACCACAATCCCGAAAAGAAAGATTTTTATGAAGTCTATTGGAAAATGGTTGACCCAAAACGTTGGGAACAAATTAAACAATACCAAAAGAATAAATAACGTTTGCTAACACCGTGTATAATTAATTGCTAGGTCACTGCCGACTTACGAAAATTCCGCTGGAATTTTCTATCTGTGATTTGTTTGTTAACTTAGTTGCTTAACCACGCAACTAACCATACACAATCACGTTAGCTACAATTTCAAATGACACTCAATAGGAAAAATATTTTTGGAATTGGAATGATTATTCTGGTTCTTTTAGTCTTTTATAAGTCTTTGACTCTACCTAATCCTGGGAACTATCCTGCTTTTTTATGGACATTAATTCCTGTAGCAATTATTTTAATAGTCAGTTATTTTATAGCTCTACTTATATCTGAAAAAAAATCTATTAATTGGACTTCGTTTTTTATCATTAATTGTGTTGGTTACTTAATCTTACTTTATTGCTTCTTCGCTTATTAATTCGATTACTGATTATAAATCTGACCAAAGAATAGCACAACTGTTGCGTGCGACTGACCTTACTCTTGCTCAAAAAAACTGATTTTAAAACAAATATTGCGACTACTGACTTTTGCAATGCGTGGAAAAATAAAAAACTGTAGCTAACATTGTATAAAAATAATGCGTAAGTTTATTCCTTAATCAAAAGGTTAGTGCTTGTTTGCTTGCATCTGATTTTCCTTCGGAAAATCCTCGCACTCAAACTACGCACTATTCTTATACGGAACCGTTATATGCAACCTCAAAAAAAAACTTACAACCTATAAAAAAATATGAGATTCATAACATCTAATGATATAGAAACGTGGGCAAATACGATAGATTGTAAATATCATTTACCTCATTTAGTTAGAAAATTAATTCTGGCTACGATAAATAATGATACCATAAAAAAACTTCAATTTGATTACGGTGAAGATGTTCTAATTGGAGGGTTTGATGGGGAACTTATTTCTGAAACTGAAAATATGTTTGTTCCTTTAGGAGAAAGTGTGTGGGAATTTGGCACCTCTAATTCTAAAAAGAAAAAGGCAGATGATGACTACGAAAAAAGAAAAGAGAATCCTTTAGGCAAAACACCTAATCAGACAACCTATATTAACATTAATGGTAAAAAATATAGAGATAAAAATAAGTGGACAACAGAAAAAAATAATGAAGGGTTCTGGAAAGATGTAAGGTATTTTGATGCCTTAGATATCGAACAATGGCTAGAGTTAGCTCCTAATGTGGAATTGTGGCTTGCTGAAAAGTTAAATAAACCCACTTTAGGAATATACACAATTGAAGAATACTGGAAGCGTTGGAGTGAAAATCAATCTATAAAAATTGTTCCTGAAATATTGCTAGGTAATAGTAGATTGAATGAAATAGAAAAAATAAAATCCTTTTTAACTAATGATGAAAAAGTGTTTTATATTAAATCTATAACATCTGATGAAGCTATAGCCTTTCCATTGGCAGTTATCAAACAAATTGAAAATACAAAAGAAGATAACATTATAGTTATTGATAATAGAGATTCATTCAATCAGTTTACACAAACAGATAAGCCCCTAATTATACTTTCTAAATTTAAAATAGAGAATATTGATTTAAGTGGTGCTATTCAAAGAGGGCATAAAGTAATAATACCATTAAGTCTTTCTGATGACATAAATGCCTCTGAAAAGATTCAGTTACCAATTGTTTCAAGAGAATCGTTTGAAAAAGGATTAGGTAAAATGGGTATTGACTCTGAGCAAACAAGAATTTTAACAAAAAATTCAGGTAGGAATATATCTGTATTAAAACGGTTATTAAAATTTGATGATAGTATAAAACCGAAATACTTACAAAGTGTAGATATTATAGATGTTATACCTATTCTTTTTATTAACCGATTTTCAGAAAATCTAAATGGAGACAAAGATATTATTGAAAAAATCAGTGGTAAAAGTTCTGCTGAGTACATTCAATTTTTGAGAGTTTTAGTTACTCTAGAAGATTCACCTGTCTATAATATAAATGGAGTATGGAGATTAGTATCTCCTACTGACACTTGGTTATATTTTGCAAAGTATATAACACAACAAAACCTAGAAGACTTTAAGGAAATTTGCTTGGAAGTTTTAAGCGAAATATCACATAAATATACGGTACCTATTGAAGATAGAGGGAATTATTACCAAACTCCTCAAAACAGGACAAAGTATTCATCAAAATTAAGAGAAGGTTTATCAGAATCTCTAGCAGTTATATCTGTATTTGGAAATGACTATGGCATAAATTCTATTCCTAGCGTTCCTTTATATATTAATAATATCATTCAAGAGCTTCTTGAAATGGATATTACTGTATGGAGGTCGTTGTCAAGTAATCTAAAACTCTTGGCAGAGGCATCACCAACAATTTTTTTAAATAATCTCGAGCGAATAATAAGAGATAAATCTATTTCAGCATTTTTTGAAATTGAAAAAGGTTTTATGAATGAGTCCAATGACTTAGCCCCATTATTATGGTGCCTTGATATTATTGCTTGGTTTCCTGAACATCTAATGAGAGTTTCAATATTTCTGTGTGAAATAATATTAGTTTCTCCTGAGAGTTTCCCCACAACTAATACTCCATTAAGCAATTTAAAAAACATCTATAGAACTTGGTATCCCCAAACAAATACAAATGTAGAAGACAGAAAAAAGATATTAGAAATTCTTATAAAAAAATACCCCAATACATTATACGGGCTTTTATATAGTTTAGTCGGTAATAGTCAAGACACCGCATTTCATACGCCAAGACCCAAATGGAGGTTATTTTCAGAAATTAGAGAAATCAAAGTAACTCAGCGTGAAGTTTACTATATGAGAAATTTCTGTTTAGACAATGTTATTGAAACATCTAAAGATAATATAGAAAGAATATTACCTCTTATCGACTTGTTAGATGATATGGAGTGGAATAAAATAGATATTGCATTAAAGACTATAGAAACTAGCCTTCAATCTAATGAAGAAAACAAAGGCAAGGTGTTTCATAAATTTAGAAAATTTATAGGTAATCATAGAAGTTATCCAACGGCACGTTGGTCTCTGCCTAAAGATATTCTAGAAAAAATAGAACAAACGGCTATTAAATTCAAACCAGAGAATGATATCTTAAATGATTCGTACTTATTTGAAGAACATCATCCTGAATTTATTGAGGGTAAGCAAGATTCTGATTACGAAAAACATAACGAAGATATTTTATCAAGAAGATTAATATTCATTAAGGAAGTTCTTGAAAAATATGAAATAGATAAAATATATGAACTAAGTACTAAAATAGAACATCCTTATCTATATGGAAATGCACTTGCATTATTTGATAAATTAACAGAAGAAAATAAATTTACTACCTATCAATTAGTTGAATCAACGGATAAAAACCTTCTATCTTTAGTTAGAGAATTTATTCGAATCTCAGAAAACCGAACAAATTTACAGACACAAACAACAGTATTAAACAATATGATTGAGTCTGACCTATCTTCACAAGGAATTATTGTTTTTTTAAATTCATTAAGAGGTAGTATAGATTTATGGAAATTTATTTATGATTTACAAAATGAGGAAGTAGAAAAATTATATTGGAAATCTCAGCAAGGTTACCTTTACACAGATAGTAAAGAAGGGCTATTTTATGCATTGGATAAATTAAAACAATACGAAAAACCTATTACTCTTTTAAATACTTTAGGTTGGGGAACTTATGTTCATAAAAATATTTTAAAATCAGAAGAAGTCTTAACAATACTTGAAAATATATCTCTTATAGATTTTGAAGATACGTCTAACTTTGATCATCATCATTTCAAGAACCTTTTAGATTTTCTATATTCAAAAAATGATTACGACATAGAAAGAGCCGCGAAAATTGAAATGAAATTTATTTTTGTTTTTACTGGAGCAAGTTCGTATAGTCCTAAACCAAAAAATTTATACAAACTAATGTCTCAAAAACCTGATGAATATTTTGGCATCTTGAGTCAAGTTTACTTACCTGAAAAAGATGAACTTCGCGAATTAGAACTGCAAAAAGTAAAAGATAGTCCTAATTATCAAGAAATTCTTAAAGCAGGTTGGGATATAATGAATTCTTTTAATTTAATCCCATCATTACAAGAAGATGGCTCAATAAACTCTGTTCAATTTAAAAAATGGATATATGAAGTAAGAGTACTCGCATCTGAAAATCATAGAGTTGAAATTACAGATAGTTGTATTGGTAAACTACTTGCCAAATACCCAATTAATATGAAAGAAGGAAAAGGGTTTTCTACTGAAATATATGATGTTATAGAAGATATTAATTCAATCGAAATTAAAGATTCGTTTAGAGTTCAAATTTCAAATAACTTGGGCTTTACAAGCCGAGGAGCTTTTGAAGGAGGTAATATAGAACGATTTAAGGCAGGTTATTTTAATTCTCTTGTAGAAGAAACTAAGTTTACTCACCCAAATGTTTCTTTAATCTTTAAGGGATTGAAAGATAATTATTTATCAAAGGGAAAATGGGAAGATGAAAATGCTTTATTGAGAAGTTTGGAATAATAAAAGGCAGCATATAACAATGTATAAAAAACATAGGGCGTTTGTGCTAAACCGAAAGTTCTGTGAGTATTAACAAAGTCCGCTAAATATAAAATTTAGCGTTTATAGGAGAAAAGATAAAAGCAAAATATTTATATTTAGCTAAGTAATAAACCGAAACGAAAGTGCTTATTTATTGCCCTACGTTTCTTATACTAACCGTTGTAAACAATTTAAAAAACAAGAAATGAGAAAGATTTTTACGTTAATATTTTTAATTGCTTTAAGTTCAACTTCATTCGGACAAACTTTGAATGAAAAAGAAATGTATGGAAAATGGAATGTTGAAAAAATCATTAAGAAGCCTACAAACCCACAATTCGCACCACTAATAGTCGGATTTGAAAACTCTACTTTTATTTTTAATCAAAACGGAGATTTTGAACTTAAAACTACTTCCAAATCAGAATTATTCGGAATGATAACCGAAATGACAAACGGAACTAAATGGAAAGTGGAAAAGGATAAACAGTTTGTGAAAATCGGAAATGAAGACGACAGATATTCAATAATGGGAATTGCGATTAGTGAAGTTAATGGGAAAAAAATATTCTATCTTGACGAAAGTGGAATAACACTTGAAATGAAGAAAACTGAATAAAAACTGTTTACAACACCGTGTATAATTAATTGCTTTGGCAAGTGCCTATTTGGAAAATTCCTTCGGAATTTTCTCGCGTTCGTTTTTGTTTACTAATTTAGTTGCTAAACCACGCAACTAACCATACACAATCACGTTAGCCCACATTTGAAAAACACAACAGAATTATGGACAGAAATCTTAATTCAAATACTAAAATTGATTTAATTAAAAGATTTGATTTAGAAAATTTAGGAAAATCTCTCATTATTAAAGGATTTGAAAATGCTAATTCTCAATTGTATTCTAAAGCATCAGAATTTTTTAAACAAGCATTAGATTTAGTAACCTGTCAATGTGGAAATGGCTGGAAAGATGATTTTATATTTGATTTTCAAAAAATAATTTCTTCATCTACATTAAATTTCAAACCTAAAGATGCAACACTCGACTACTATTTTGTCCAAGCATTTCTATATTCTTACGCAGATGTAGATAAGGATAAGAAACTATTGAATGCAGGTCTCGATTTAATTCGTCATTATTTAAACCAAAATCAATGCATTTATGGGTTTTATGTTCAAGGTGTTCTATTTTCGGAATTAAAAATGAACAAAAAAGCAAGTGAGAGTTTTGCAAAAGCTAAAGAATTAGGAGATTTAAATTGTTTAAATTATAAACATGGGCTTCTGAAAGAATCAATGGAAGATGAATATGGTTTAGATGACTTAATTGAAACTTTAGTTGCAAATCCTTCAAGTCTTTGTTGCGCTTATCATCTGGCATTTAGCTGGACAAAAAGAAGGCTTGCTTGGGAATTGTCAATTCCGCCGTCAGTAAATCCACATAAAAATTCATTAAAAATAAATGACCTGACTGGACCAACTTTCATTGAAGAATACAAAAAGATTCTTGAAAATGAAAAAAGTTTAAACTTTGAAGAATTACTTGTATCTAAAAATAATGACGTAGCTAATTTTTTTAAATATCTTGACGACGAGAGAGAATATTTAAAATTACAAAAAGTAATTGTCAGAGAGAAAAAAAGAAATAAATTATTGGAATCTGAATGGGACAAGCGATATGGAGGAAAAAAAAGCAGAACGGAATATATTAATCGACCACCAATCAACTTGGAAGGATTAGATGTTGACCAATATCCGCCAGAATTTTGGGATAATCTAAAATAAAAACGTGGGCTAACACCGTATAAAAATAATTGCGGTTTAATGCTTAATTAAAGGTCGTTGCATGTTTGTAACGTCTGATTTTCCTTCGGAAAATCCTCGCATACAAACCCGCAACTATTCTTATACATAAACGTTGTGCTTCATACCCAAAAACTAAACCAAATGTTTGGAAATTTTAACATCGCAGATATAATCGCAATTAATTGTTCCAATATTGATGTGGAATGTAGAAAGGAATTAGAACGTGGAGTTTTAGTTTCTGAAAGAGATTATGTTACTGCCTTAACTACTAGAATTCGTGTTGAAATTGGAAATCATATTGGATTAAGAACTCACGCACAAACGTTAAATCCAACAATTGAAAATAAAAATGGAGTCGACGGAATAATTGTTTTTAAAATAGGTAATGAAATTAAAGCAGGAATTTTTGAAGCAAAAAGACCTCAAGTTTTAAAGAAAAATCATCCTTGGGATTATCCATCATCTAGAAAGCTTTCGCATTTTTCAGAGCAAATACAAAAACAAAGAAAATGGAGAGGACAATTAGCAATTTGGGAAATGTTTTTTAACGAAGGACCAAAAGGACACGAAAGTCCACCATTTGAATATTTTGGAAGCTCTTGTGTTTGGCACGATAATGCTTATAATTTTATGAATACACAAGGATTGATTTTTAACTGTTGGAACACAACTAAATTAAAACAACTTTTGAGTTCAGATTGTGTTAACTTTTACACAATCATATTTGATATGATTAGTTGTAAAGCAGGAAAAAAACATAAAATTAATATCAAAGACCAAAATTGTAGAATATTTAGTGAGTTAGACGATAACTTTTCAATGACAATTCCTTTGCCACTAGAAGGCGAAATAAAAAATGATAATCGAATTGAAAGTTTTCTTTTAGAGAATAATATTGATAGTTATTTATTTATAGATTTAGGAACGAAAGAATAAAGTACGAAAGCACAACACCGTGTATAATTAATTGCTAGGTTCTTCCCTACTTGCGAATATTCCTGCGGAATATTCACGGGTTCGTAAATGTTTATTAACTTAGTTGCTTAACCACGCAACTAACCATACACAAACACGTTGTACACAAGCTAAAACCCGAACTCAAATTGATAAAAAAGATACTAATTGGAATTTTATTACTCGGATTTATAGCCTTAATCGGATTTGTTGTTTTTATGGCAAACTTCGAGCTTTTCGACGAACCAACTGAAACGGAATTAAAAGCGGAATGTGATTACGAAGGTTTGCGGAAAATAATAATGTTGGAATCTGGCGGAAGTGCAGTTACGCGAACGTCAATTCATATTTCAGTAATGGATTGTAATAACGAAAAAAATCAAAATGAAGAATCGATATTTGTTGTGGATGCGCCAAACATTAAACCGAATGACGTAAGTTTTAACTGGAAAACTTTTGATACTGTGACAATTAAATACGATAAAAAATTGCGGATTTTCCAACAGGAATCAGAATCAAAAACTGTAAATCCGAGAATAATATTTGAATATATCGCAGAGTAAATGGCAACGTTTTTAAGATATTTTAGGTTTATACTAATTACAATTCTCTCATTAATTGTAATCTTGACTTTGTATTTTATTTTTGACAGATATATTTTAAATCCAAGAACGAAAGGAATAAGTCCTGTTGACATAAAAAATATTTTAACTTATTTAATTGCGCCTTTAACAGTTTCAACTTTAATTATTTGGATAATTGAGAAACAAATGAAAAAATAAAGCCTGTGTACAACAAAGTACTGTGGTAAAAAACAAGTAAAAATGCATTAAATTTTCACTAAAGTACTTCTATATGTGTCATCATATA
>NZ_JAUPED010000034.1 GCF_030552475.1 Mariniflexile sp. AS56
TATAGACAAAACAATGAACGACGTTGGTAAATATTGGAAAGTAAGAAATTCATCAAGTGAAATTTTAAAAACAAGAAGAATTCTTCAAAGAGATAATAAAAAAAGATATCCTGAAATAGAACAACACATCACTAATTACTTCAATATGCTAGGAGAAAAAAAATACCCAAATAAAGATGAGATAATGAAAAATAAATCAATAGTATATACTGACTTGATTAATCTATTAGAAAAAAATAATATTGAGCATTCTGTGATTGATTTAAATGACAATAAAAAGGATTCAACATTATTGGCAAGGCTAAAACAAAAGTTGAAATAAAAAACGAAACCACAACAATGTATAAAAAACATAGGGCGGTTTAGGCTTGCCGAAAGGTCTGTGTTTATTTATAAAGTCGCCAAATATAAAATTTGGCATTTTCAACAAAAAAGATAAAAGCAAAATATTATATTTGGCTTAGTACCAAACCGAAACGTATCGCTTATCAACTGCCCTACGTTTCTTATACTGAACGTTGCCAGTAATATGAGAAAACCGAAATCAAATGAAAATATTGAACTATAAGACAATCTTTTTGATTTTTGTTTCATCAATTGCTTTTCCACAAAATGCCGAAAAAAAGATGAGTGACAAAGTACCAAATAGTGTTGAAATTGTTGATAGCCATTTAGACCATTTTTTTGATGAAGATGCAGATATTGTTGTATTTGACGAAATAGAATCTGAAATTATTCACAGAGACATTTTTTTTATTAAAGCTACAGAAGATAGACCTTATCACATTCTGTTGAGTTGTGGAATGAGTGCTTTACCAATGAAAGTTCCTGAAGACATAGAATCATCCGAATTTGCTGAAGTAATGATATTATTACCAAAAGAATGGAATTTAAACTATGAGTCTTTTAGCGACGAACGTAATTATTGGCCAATTAGAATAATGAAGGAATTAATGATGTTACCACATCCAAATAAAACTTGGTTAGGTTTTGGACATACTTTTGGACACGAAGATGATGATGAGCTTGCAGAGGGAATTGGATTTAATTCAGTAATGTTAGCTAGCTCAATGGAATTATCAGCTGACTTTACTGAAATCGAGCTTGAAAATGATAAAACGATTGACATTTATACTTTAATTCCTCTTTACAAAGAAGAACTTGAATTTAAAAAACAAAATAGTGCAAGTGATTTACTTGAGAAGTTTGACAAATACGGAATAGAGGAAATTGTAAAAGTTGGAAGAAAAAATGTTTGTGAATAATAAAATACTACTGGCAACACCGTATATAATTTATTGCTAGTTCTAGCCTACTTACGAAAATCCTCGCGGATTTTCTATTCGGTTTTTATTTGCTAAATTAGGTGCTTAAACCACGCAACAAACCATATACAACAACGTTATGTGCAAGCTGCAAAAACAACGTCAATGAAACAAAATTCTAACATTTCATTTTTGGAAATGGTTTTAATCATTTGGAAAATAACTTTTATTGCTGGTTGTTTTTTTCTTATTTATAGCATCTATGACGAAGAAATAAGTGCGATTATTTTTTGTATTCTTTTTCTTGTTTTTAATGGTATTTTAATAAAAAAATATTCTCGAAATGAACCGTAAATTTGATTTCATTGCGGAATTAAAATATAGAACGACTGAACAAGGTGGACGAAAAACACCTGCGAATTCTGGATATCGTCCACACTTAAGATTTGAATTTAATGAAATGTTGATATCTGGACATCAATTCTTTATCGGAACTGATTCCGTAAATCCTGGAGAAACAGTTTTAGCTCAAATAGGAATGAATTCGACTTATCATTATGAAGGAAAATTAGAAATAGGAACGGAATTTAAATTCTGCGAAGGAAGTGTAATAATCGGAATTGGAAAAATAACTGAAATAATAAATAAATCGCTGGAAAAGAAAAAAGCCAGCACATAACACCGTGTATAATTAATTGCTTGGCAAGTGCTTATTTGGAAAATTCCTTCGGAATTTTCTCGCGTTCGTTTTTGTTTACTAAATTAGTTGCTCAAACACGCAACTAACCATACACAAAACCGTTGGCAGTAATAAAAGGAATCCTCACAAACGAATGAACTTCATACATATAAAGTTAAAACCAACAAAAAGAATAAATACTGATTTCAATCCTGCCGAAGTCAGTAAAGATGTTGAGATTCCAGAAGCGAGCAAAAAATTCATAAAAGACTACAGCAAATCAAATAAGCTTTCTGATGATTATGACAAAGAAGTGATGATATTGTTTGAGGACAAAATGATTTATGGATTTGACTACTTGTATCAAAAAGATAAATTATTGATTCCAGAAATTAATCCTACGACAATTTTTTATGCGAATGCTATAATGTCTCACAAGAAATTAATTTCATTTCGTCAACAGTTATTTGAAAATTCGCCTACAGTCAGGAATTACAAGAAGAATAGTATCAACCAAAACCTATTTGGAAATTTTTTTCAATTAGCAACTATATGTATTACAAATTTACAGTCAGCATTGGAAAGTTTTGCTAATAGACAAATCCCAGACGATTACGAATTCATAGATACTAATGGAGAAGAATTTGAACCATCGGTTTTTCATAAACTTGATTCTGCACTGCCAAAAATTCATAATAAGAGATTTAAAAGTAAGTATAAGAAATATAATTACTCGATTAGAAAACTAATTGAATTACGGAATGAAATAGTTCATCTAAAACCAGCTGAGAAAGATGCAAACACACAATATAAAATTGTATACAGAAGATTATTAAAATTCGATTTTACAAGAGCTGTTATTTCAGTTAAAACTTTAATCAATTTTTATGAACCAAATCTGATTGAAGAATGTGAATGCGGAAAAGAATTATACTACGATGTTTGCGAGTAATGGAAGTAAAATTACTACTGCCAACACCGTGTATAATTCATTGCTAGTAATCGCCTACTTGGAAATTCCTTCGGAATTTCCTCTGGTTCGTTTTAGTTTACTAATTTAGTTGCTGAAATACGCAACGAAATCATACACAAACACGTTAGCAAAAATTTAAATCCAAACTTGAAACAGAGACTAGTAATTAAAGGAACAATATTAACCTACGGAGAAAAATGGGTTGTAGGAAATGAAGATTATTCTTCAATATTACTTTCTGTAGCAAATAGTTGGAAATCAAATAATTTTTCACCTCAAGACGAATTAACAGCAGATATAGAATCTTGGAAATCGAGAGAATTCGGAAAAATAAAGTCGTCTATTTATGGATATACTAGTGACTTACACAATCTGTCAATCAATTACTGTTTTTTAAAGGAAACTCTTGATAATTCAGATATAAATAAGCATAAAACTAATCTATATGTTAGCTTGCTTTTGGAGAACTATTTTACAAACATCCGTAGTCTTTATGATTTTTTATTTCACATTATAAAAATATGTTTAACAGACAAACAACTAAAAACATATCCCGATACGGATTCTTTAAATAAGCTCATCAAGTTTTCGAATAACAAAAACAATCAAGACAAACTTCCTTCTCGAATTCAAAGTTTTCTTTTTGACATTGAACCTTATTTAGAGGAAATTAGAACCATAAGAGATTTTATTGTTCATAAAGGTAAAGAAGTCATTATCACCAAAAAAGATGACCAACTATTTATCAGAATCCCTAAAACAAGCTTATTTAGTAATGATAATTTATTGCCTAACATTTTAAATAGCTCGGAAATAGATTATAATATGGAAGATTATATAAGAGAATTAACAAAGAGTATTTTCAAATATTCAGAGGACCTTGGAATGATTTTACTGATTGAACTTTTTGAAAAAGAAAAGTTCGATTGGGATCTTTATTCAATCACAAATTATTGTATGGAAGATTTTACAGAATTTATGCTAAAACAAAAAAACTTTTGCTAACACCGTATAAAATTAATGGCTAGTTTTAGCCTACTTGGAAAATTCCTGCGGAATTTTCTCTGGCAAGTATCTGTTTACTAAATTAGCTATTTAAACACGCCACTAATCTTATACATCAACGTTGCCAACCATTTAAAAAGCCGCACAAATAAAATTTGAGTATGAGTAAGGAAGCTAAGAATGAGTTTTAAAGAAAAAATATTAAGATTAATTGATAGGGTAAGATATAGATTTGACAAAAATCAAAAGCCGTATAAGTTAAAAGGAATAAGTCCATTAAAAAAAGCTAAAGCGATGGATATTGTTCTTGAACTATGCTTAAACTATTATATTGGAAAACAGAAAAAAATAGATTTTTATGAAGTAGCTACTGTATTAGATAAAAAATTAAATCTATGTGTTACAGAAGCAGAGTTTTTGCTTGATATAATGTCTGATTTAGGATATATTGTAGAGGTTTATAAAAAACCGCCAGAAAAGCAAGTTATTGAAAAAATATACTCAACACCTAAAGGAATTAAAGCGTTTATAGACGGTGGTTTTGAATTAGAAGCTAACAGGAAAATGAAAGAACGCAGATTAATATCAATAACTCAATACTCATCAGCAATAGTAGGAGTTTATTATCTTGCCATATTTCTGAAAGAGTATCTCGGAGTGTCACCCGAATTACTGAAGAACCTAATTTGTAGCGCATATAAACTTCTAATTCCATAAAGACTTTAACGCAAAGCATAAAGAATTGAATAAAAAGAATACCTATAATTACGACTGACATAACTTTCGACTGACCTTAGCAGTGCGCAACTGTTGCGTGCGACTGACAAATTAAACGTTAACTAATTAAAAAATAAACACTATGAATTATTCAAAATCAAAAGCAGATAAGCTCGTTACGGAGTTTGACTACTTGAAAACCAAACCATACTTCCCTTACGGAAAAGAAGGTAAGGAGTTTAAAATAATGGAACTTAAAGCAGTTCCAGAAAAAACTAAAAAAAGAGTTGAGAACTTATCTAAACCTAAAAGTTACTTTGAACAAAAAGACAAAGAATTAGCACAAGGCTACAATTGGTTTGTTAAAGTTATCATATCGGACAATGACACAATTCTTGAAAAAGACCTAAAAGATGTATTGGCAAGACTTAAAATACAGAATGACATTGATGATATTCCTAATTAGGTGCTTCATCGATATATCCTTTTGACCAATCATCATCAAATTGTAATTCGTTGTACAAAGCGGAAATTTTTAAAAACTCTATGGTTTTATCAAGTATATCAATGCAATCCTTTATACTATTCCCTTTTAATGTCTTTAAAACACCCATTTGTGCAATACGAAATTCCTTATCTGCCATAACAAAAAAACGGTTGGCAACACCATGTATAAAAAATAAGGGCTTGGTGTCTGGTTAAAATTAATTTTTGTTTGCTCGTTTTTTTGTTAATCTGGATGGGAGTTTATACTTAGCCCTTACTTTCCATACATATTAACCGTTGGCTGTAATTGAAATGAAACAAACTCTATACTTCATAATACTAATTGGACTTTTAAGCTGTCAGAATTCTGAAAAGAAAGTTGAACTGAAAAGTAAAGACTGTAATAACACAAAACTTGTGAACTACATTTATCCGATAAGCAATTTTACTAATGGAAAAACTTTTCTCTACTCTTTAAAATCGAATAGAGAGCCTAAACCCGAATTGTTTAAAAAAAGATATTCATTAAAAGTTGATAAAGATTCTTTACTTTTTAGTGTTACGGAAAACTCTCAAGGAATAGTAACTGACTCGACTATATTCACTCTGACTAATGGAATTCCGAAAGTTATAGAATCTTTCACAAGAGTAGATGCTTATCCCGAATTGATACCAACCAAGGATTCTATCGTTGGAAATAGATATTGTGAATTCGGAACTTTTGGAAACTCATTTGAGTATGAAATCCCTTTTAATGGTAAAATGGTTTCAAGAAAATTTCAGGGACATACAACTCATAAAGAATACGTGAAAAGAGTGTTCAATGGAATAGAATATAACTGTGCAATAATGGAATCACAAAAAACATTGACGGCTGAATTTAATGGGCAAATAGAAAAATTAAATGGAACTTGGACAGGTTGTACTTGCGAAAGTTTAGGCGAACTTTATTCGACAACTAAAACCGAAGATGGAATGGTGATTGAACACAAACTTGAAGAAATAATTGAATAAAAAACAACTACAGCCAACAATGTATAACCGCAATTACGGCGGATTCGACTACGTCCGAATCCACTCGGAATTGCTAAAGTCAGTGTCAAACCGAAAATTAACGCATATAAACCCGTAACTGACGGTTATACGAGACCGTTGTGCGTCATTTGAGAAAAACCAAGAACATCAACAAAATTAAACACAAAAAACAAAATTTTTAGAATAAATGAAAAACGGAGATTTAGAAGTTTTATGTTGTTTTTGTGGTCAAGATTCAACATTAAGTAAAGCGATTGAAATCACGATAGAATGTAACAAGAAAACAAAAGATGTTCAAGCAGTTTATGCTCACTCTAAATGTCTTGATAACGTTTTACATAAAAGTGTTCCGAGAGCATTTGATTTATAAATTGGACTAAATATTCACAGGAATTTAATGAAAAAATGGATTTTAATAATTGTTGGAATAATCCTGATTGGAATAATCGGAATTGGAATAAAAATCAACTCGGATTTGAATGAACTTGTGGAAGTTTTTAACTCTGAACATTCTTTAAACGAACCGAATTTGATAATTCTATCAGACTCAATTTCACCAAACAGAAAATATAAATACTATCAATATCAATTTGACAAAGGCGGATTAGGATATTCAAGCATTTTTTGGTCAGTTATAAAGAATAACGAAAATGACCTTGGTAAAGGATTATTTCCACAAGGATATAAAGTAATTGGCTGGAATAAAAAAAACGAATTGATTTTAAAAAAATGGATTCCAACGTCGGAATTAAAAGCTGTTACGGAATTGAAAAACGGAACGGAATTTAACGGAATAAAAATAAATATTGCGGAATAAAAACGAACGCACAACACCGTGTATAATTAATTGCTAGGTCACTGCCGACTTACGAACATTCCTGCGGAATATTCTATCTGTGATTTATTTGCTAAATTACGTGCTTAACCACGCAACTAACCATACACAAAACGTTACCACACATTTGAAAAAGAGTATGGAAAATAAATCAAATTCACATGGAAGGACAATTCCTGACCTGATTTCTGAAAACCCTAAAAAGGCTTTGCATCTTTTTATTGGTATAATAATTATTTTTTTAGTGTTTTTATTTATGGGAAACTCCTTAAAAGTAGGTTCAGTGGAACTTAATGGAAAAGAAAAAATAATCCACGATACTATTATCAAAGTGATTAGAGATACAATCATAATTGAAAAACCAACAAATGTCACGAAATATACAAAACCAACCAAAAAAACATCCGACATAGAAGTTAATGACGAAAAAACAGAAATAAAAGCTTCAAACCAACCATCTAATATAAACACAGGAACAAATAATGGAATATTAGGGAATAATAATACCATTAATAATTTAAACGAAAAACCAATAATACTTATTGAAGAAGATAAAAAAAACATATTATTATTAGTTAATGATGCGTTTAATGAAATTCCGGATAAAACAAAAAAAGAAATAAAAGTATTAGCAATGCTTGGTAATGCAAGGTCAATACAACTTGCCGACTTGATAATAGACTTTCTTAAAAAAGAAGGATATGTTGTTATTGATTCTGGACAAGGCATGTGGTCAAAAACTAAAAAAGGAGTGGAAATATATCCTCGTAATGGAGCTGTAAATATTGATATAGGCATAATTTAATGATGTCTTTGATAAATTAACTCATCTAGTATTGATGCAAGTAAAATTATTACACTTGCTTCAAAAAGATTAAAAACGGATAGTATTAAAGCAACAATAGAACCTAAAATTCCAAAGATTGCTAAAATTGATATTTTCATAATATTTGATTTAAAAATTAATAATCTGAAATAAAAAACGTGTGGTAACACCGGCTATATTTTATTGCTTGTTAGAGCTTGCTTACGAAAATCCTTGCGGATTTTCTATTCGCTTTGTACTTGCTAAATTCATTATCTTACCACGCAACAAATCATAGCCAAAACGTTGCCATTCATTGATGGAACGCACTCTGAACGGAAATAAAGTCAAATAAATTTTTAATGCCATATTCAAATTATATAAATCAAAACTATTATTCCAATTGTAATTTACCAAAATAATCATGTTATGAAAAAAAATAAAAAACATAAGAGAATGGCAAATGATTTTTCGAATAAAATATCAGATTTGATTAATCAAAATTACCCACCAGAAGTAAAAGCAAACTCAATAAGGAAAATAATTGAATGGTTTTTAAGAGGTTATTTTAAAATTACAAAGGATGATTTTAAGAATTTTCATTTAACAAAACAATATTATGTTTGTCGATTTGAAGAAAATGAAGATCTTAATAAAAGAACAATTATAACTAAATTCAATACTGTTTATGACTTTTTTAATAAATGGTCTCATGAGCAATGGGATGATGAGCAATTATCTGCAACTGAATTAAAAAAGCATACCAAAATCTTAATTGACTTTGTAGGAATTATTCTTTCTACAGAAATCTCTTTAAAGGAAAATATTATAATAAAAAATGCCATTCCAGTAGAAAACAAACCTATTATTGATTCAATTTTTGATGAGGAAAAAGGAGAATTTAATCCTGAAAAAACAGAATTAAGCAGAACTGATAAGTATATTGAAGACAGTAATAAACTTGCTTTAGAATTTATTACAGATTTGAATAAAATTGGTTTTTGGAAAGCATCAGTCAAACTATTTAACTTTGATTTGGGATTTGATAAAAGACCTTGGTAAAAAGTTCACGATTGAATTAAAAACAACGAAATGGCAACACCGTATAAAAATAATTGCGGTTTTAGTGCTTAATCAAAGGTCGTTGCGTGTTTGTAACGTCTGAATTTCCTTCGGAAATTCCTCGCATACAAACCCGCAACTATTCTTATACATAAACGTTAGCAGCAACTTAATGACGACAACTACAGCAACATTTACAGGAATCAAAAAGAAGATTCAAGAACAAATTGAGA
>NZ_JAUPED010000035.1 GCF_030552475.1 Mariniflexile sp. AS56
CAAATTTGAGCAGGAACTTAAAATCAAAAGAAATATTAATATGTAGTTCAAGTTTTTCATCAAATGTTTGCCAACGTGTTTGTGTATGATTTCGTTGCGTGTTTAAGAACTAAAGTTAGCAAATAAATCACAGATAGAAAGTCCGCGAGGACTTTCGTAAGTAGGCTATAACTAGCAATGAATTATACACGGTGTTGGCATTAGTGTTTCTATCTGTAAATGGATATTTTTTCAGGGTCTATTAGTTCATATACAAAAGGAACACGGTTAAATCCACCATTTCCATATCTAATTCTATCGCCAGAATTTTCTTTGTTTTTTATTAGTTTTTCTTTTAATTCATTTTCATTTTTAACATCAAAAATAATCTTTACTTTTTCGAAGTATTTTTTTGAAGACATTTTGTCAAAAAAATTAAATCCACCATTTCTTTCGCCATATAAGTAAGTGTTTGGGAACCAACGGTCATAGTGGTTAGTTGTTTCTAAATAACTTACACAATAACATAAAGTATCTGAAAATATTAATACTTGTTTATTTATTTGGTCGGATAAATTTGTGATTATATAATGTCCAAAACCTGTGACTTTATTAAATGTCTGATTGATGTAATTTTCTAAATTTTGATGGTATTCGTATAAAAAAGGAAAGCTACTCGGTTCTTGATTACTACTATAAGGGTCTTTAATGAAATATTTAGAATGAAGTAATTCTGAAATGAAATCATAATCTTTATTTTTTATACCAACTGCAATTGTATATATAAACAATTCTTGAAAGATTATTTTAAAAGTATCGAATTCAGTACCTGACCAGCTACTTCTATCATCTCTTGGTCTTAGATACATTGGCTTGTTTTCAAAGAATTCGATAACAATTTCACTTGAAAAATCTGTTTTATTTGACGTTAATAAGTCAATGAATTTTATAAAATCCTCTCTTAAAGGTTTATAATTCTTCAAAGTCTCAGTTAACATTTCACCAAACCCCTTAATATCATTAGGTGAATTTGCTAGATTAAATTCCCATAATTTATCTAAAAAAGAATCTAGAAAATCTGAGCCATATTTTTGATTGAAAGTTTGGTTCTTCTTGATTTGATTCTCAATAGTTCTAATTTTACTGTTAGTTTCTGATAAATCAACTTTGTTTTCAGTTATATAAGTTGGTGGTTTTGTTCCTAGTTTAGGTTTTGGTATTGAAGGTGCTTCTAAAATATTCCTCAATAATTCTTCATAACTATCTTCATAATCTTCTTCTTGTGAAAAATCAATATATTTTCTACTTGATAAATAAACAGGCAGATAGGCATTTCCATCTTCATCTCTTTCAAGTACAATTGGGATAAATTTCTCCTGCTTTTCGTTAGAATATAAATTTGGACTTATTATTTGTGTTTCAGTTCCGACTCCACCTTTTCTGTCATCAGCTTTTTCAGAGTACTTTTTATCACAAACTATTAATACTCTGAAGATATCTTTTGATTTTACCATTTCTTCCATAAAACTATGGATGTCGTGTCCATCTTTTAAGCTCCATCTATCTAAAATCACATCAACGGTGTCAGTCATTAATCTTTTTCCAAGATTAACTATCCAATCTTGATGTTCTTTATTTCCCCAACTATATGATATAAATATTTTTTTCATTCTAAGATTTAGGTTGGTTTTACATTAATGCCAACGTTTATGTGTAAGGAACGTTGCGTGTTTGTGTGCGAGGATTTTCCGAAGGAAAATCAGATGCTAGCAAACAAAGCAACGACCAAACGGTTGAACTAAAATAAGCAATGTTTTTTACACGGTGTTGGGGCACGTTTTATTTATTTTTTAAATCGTCCATTTTGAAATTCGGCTATAAAAGTCGTATCAGTTTTTGAAGCGAATCCATCGTTAAATTCAAATCTGTGGTATTCCCAAGTTCCGTTAATTTTCTTTTCGGGAAACAGATAAGAAATTCTGATTCCATTGTCAAAGTTGTATAGCACTTTTCTATTTTGAGAGTGGTGCAGAGACCCGCTTATTTCAATGAACTGTCCAACGAGCAACTCTCCATTTTTATTTTTATAAGTCGATACGTCTTTATACATTGGGTATTCACTAGAAAATATCGCTTGAGGCACAGTCCAAAGTCCAATCCATAAATATGGCAAAAGAATTACGCTTATCAGTCCAAGTCCTGCGATTTTTAGTCCAAGTTTTTTGAATTTTAAACTTTGTCTAATTAGAAAATAGAAATTTAGTCCGATAAATATCGCTAAAATCAAAACCCCAATTCTATGTCCTGGTTGAAAAGTGATTTCTATTGGTGAACCATAGGTGAGTCCAAAAATCAAAATGGTCAGTCCGAGTAATATGCTTATGATTTTAGTCGTCATTTTTTAATGTGCCCCAACGTTTATGTGTAAGAATAGTTGCGTGATTAAGCACCTAATTTAGTAAAAATGGAACGAACCAGAGGAAAATCCGTAGGATTTTCCAAGTAGGCGAGAACCAAGCAATTATTTTTACACGGTGTTGCCCACAGTATTTATTTTGAATTTACTTTTAAACATTTTTCATTATAAAATTCCAACACTTTCCAAAGTTCATCGTTGCCGAATTCCTTGTTTTCGACTTTTTCAATTAATTCTGGACAATCTTGAAAGTAGTCTTCCATTGAGTTTTTGAAGTTTTTTGCAAAAGGCAAGCCTTTTGTGTAAAGATGGTCAACTTCATCACTTTTTCCTTTTCCAACATAATAACTGAATCTCGGAAAATTAATTTCCCAATATTTATTAGAACTTCTACCAATTTTTATTTTTTGACCATTATCTAATTCGATTTCATTAATATAATTGTCATTTAATGGGTCAAACGAATTTCCAATTCCAATAGGTTCGTTCGAAAATGAATTTGATAATGCACTACCTTCGTATATCCGGACGTAAAGACTTAAACTATCTAATGACACAATTTCTAAAAGTTCAGGATAGCGTTTTTTCTTTCCGTATTTATCAGTCAACTTATATCGAAATTTCCTGAAGTAATTATTTTCTAAAATATCAATTCCGATGATTTCTTTGAATTTATATGTTTTGAATTTTAATGTATCATTATAGAATTTCACAGCAACAATAGATGAAATTCCACTTATTTCTCCAGTTCCGTTAATTCTCGTACTGTCTTTTAAAATAAGCATAGCTTTTCCTTTTTGTGCATAAGTCAAACTGCAAACGGCAAGTAGAAATATTATCAAGATTTGTTTTCTCATTATTTTGTTCATATTGTGGGCAACGTTAATATGTATGGAAAGTAAGGGCTAAGTATAAACTCCCATCCAGATTAACAAAAAAAACGAGCAAACAAAAATTAATTTTAACCAGACGCCAAGCCCTTATTTTTTATACATGGTGTTGCCAACCGTTTTTATTGTGTCTTATGAAATCATCGCAAACTTTCCGAAAACATTCAGGTTTATTAAGTTTTAATTTTTACGACATCGACAAAGAAACAAGTCTTGAAGATGTTTTGAAAGAGGTAGAAAACATATATACTACCCATTTTACTGATTCAAGTTCTTAATATTGTCATTTATCTTGTTTAATGTTTTTTGTGTTAAGTCAGATAATTTTAACCCTTCTGGATAAGCACTTACAAAATCATCAATACTATTAGATAAATTATTTAATGCTTCTGCTAATTTTTCTGCGGTTTCATCGGTTAGTTTCATATAGTTTGTTTTTAATTATTAACGTTTTTAAAGTCAGTCGCACGCAACAGTTGCGCACTGCTTGGGTCAGTAAAAAAAAATATTATGTCAGATTGTAAATGTCATTCTACTCGTAATGAATCTGTTGATTCAATAGTAGCTGTTGTTATTTTATATGTTTTTGCTTCGGTTTCAGGGTATTTGTTTGGATGTTGGTTATTGGTATTATCATCTTGAAACGCAAATGCTCCTAAGTATGTCAAAATTAAAATCAGAAATAGAACAATACCTTTTAGAAAATGACTTTTCTTTGGTCGATGATGTTATTTCGTCAGACACAACGTTTGTTTATACACATAACAAAACAAAAACACATCATGTTCATTTATTTAAAGAGCCTAATGAAAATTTCGCTATGGTTGATTTAGAAAATAATTATGGCAAAAAAAAATATTGTTTTGCTGAACGTTTTATTATTACTTCTTTAAAAGAGTTTGTGTTTTTAATAACACACTCAACTAGGTCTTTTTTGTGTAATGAAAAATTACTTAGGTAAACTTTAGCCTATTTATTTCATTTGTTAAATCCTTCTCAAAACTCACCTTTGATTCTTTAAAACTATCTGTTTTAAAATCTCTTATTGTATTGTTTAAGTTCCTAGTATAAAGTACGCTTGAAATACCGCAACTATGCTCATTACGAAGTTCAGAGTGTATCAATTCCAATAACTCGTTAGATTTAGATTTATCCGTTAAATAACGAAGTTTATTTTTAACTCCTTCCAAATATTTTATCTTTTCTTCTTTACTCATACTCAAATTTTATTTGTGCGGCTTTTTAAATGGTTGGCAACGGTTTTGTGTATGATTAGTGGCGTATTTAAGTAACTAATTTAGCAAATACAAACCGAATAGAAAATCCGCGAGGATTTTCGTAAGCAAGCTCAAACTAGCCATTAATTATACACGTTGTTGCCACACGTTTTTTTATTCAAACAATGATGTTTGGTCTGGGTCATTAAATTCTTCCTCTTCTGTTTTTTTGTCTTTTATTACAATTCTGTCCTCTGTCATTCCAGAACCAATATATTCCGATTTATATTCAAAAACATTACCACATTGGCATTCCATTTCGTCGGCAAGTCCAAAGTGCATTATTTCTCCACAACCTTGACATTTAGCATATGTTTCTCCGCAATATGTGCATTCTCCGCTTTGGACAATTGTTATTTTGTCGTCAATTACTATTCCTCCTGGGTCATTCCAAAGAATTTCTCCACGAGGCATTCCATCATCATTTTTGCATAAATAACACTCATCCCAATGAAAGTCGTATTCCTCAAATTTGTCGAATTCTACAATGTCTAATCGAATATCACGAATTGTGTAATTTGTAATTCTGTTTTTTGCGCTTTTAGTGTATCCGATATTTGTAATTATTACACCCAAATTTGCGCCAACATCTTCTAAAAAACCGATAAAACTTTCCACAGTTTTAACATCAATTTTTTTACTGAATTTTTTACAATCAATTACTCCGAAAATTTCTTTTCCAATTAGTTTTCCTTTGACTAAAATGTCTATCTGTCGACTTCTTTTTGAAAAAGTTCCTCGAATTTTCTGATTCTTTAAAATTTCGCCATCAGGAAATTCCATTCGTAGTTTATCGAAAATTTCGACTTCGTATTTTTCCCAATCTTTCATTAATTATCGATATTTTTCAAATGTGTGGCAACGTTATTGTATATGAGCAGTGCGGGCGAGAATAGCGAAGGCTATTCGGTTAAGCACGAGCTGATTTTTACAAATTTCGATTATTAATTTTTTTGGCAATAAGTCGAATTTGTTAAAATTCGGCGACTTCCAAATATACCCTAACTTTTAATTAAGTGACAACTCCCGCATTGATTATATACTTTGTTAGCAAACGTATTTTTCAGTATGCTAATTCCATTACTATGATTCTTTTTACATAATAATCGGTTATATCGACATTGTAAGCTAATATTCTTTTCGCTACAAGTTCAGACGGAATAAGGCCGAAATTAGTTCTGTCTTTAACAAAGGATTTTAAAAATTCAGAATTATCAGAAATTGAGTTAAGTGCTTTAATATATTTTCCATTGTAGTTTGATACCACAAAATTCTTACGTTTTTCTTCAATAAAATCTCTTGAAATCTCTTTTTTATCAAATGGCATTTCCGATATTCCGCTTTCAAATGTTCCGTCAGGTTTGATGCATTTTGTTCTTATTTTAACTAATAAAGTCAAATCATTCCAAGGATTTTTATCGACCCAAATCGAGTCAGGAACGCAATAGATTTCAGGCCGTAATGTACTTTTATCAAATAAACTTCTGGATTTTTGGGAAAAACCAACAAATTTCTCGATTTCGCCTTCACTAATTTCCGTTATAAACTTCAAATAAGCTCTTTCGATGTTCAAATTTGGGTATTGTCTTTTTAGAAAATCATTTTCAAATTCGACAACTAGTGAATTCAAAGTTTTACTATTCTCAGTCCCCAAAATTTTGTCAAACTCCGTTATTTTATTCTCGTTTATTTTGTCCGAACAGCTTGTAATTAATAGAAGAATTATGAATATTTTAAAGATTTTCATTAGTTGCTATATGTTTGCTAACGGTTTTGTGTATGATTAGTGGCGTGTTTAAGCACCTAATTTAGCAAATAAACACCTAATAGAAAATCTACGAGGATTTTCGTAAGTAGGCTCGAATTAGCCATTAATTATACACCGTGTTAGGCATAGTTTTTTTTATAATTTTTACATTAATTTATCATTAGTAAAGTTTGTATAAAATAGCACTTTCATTATATAATAGGTCAATTGAAGTATTCTATTACTCTTTCTTTTATTTTATACGGCTTTCCTTTAAAAAAATCAATTTGATTAGTCCAATTACCTTTGTCATCAAGTTTGTATTCGTATAAGTGTGTATAGTCGGGAATATTATCATTTAACATATAACTATTACGTTCAATCCTATTTCCCTTATTATCATATCTATAAGCTATTTTAGACTCTAATTTTCCATTTTTTAAAAAGGAAAGTTCCGCAATTCTGTTATTTTTAGTATCATAATTATACTTGTACTTAGAAGTTAAATTTCCTTCCATAAAACTATTTTTCTCAATCCTATTTCCTTTATCATCATATTTGTAAGTGATTTTCATAAAATCAGTTCCATCCGAATGAAATATATTTTCTTCAATCTTTTTACCATTTTCGGCATATTTATAACTTACTTTAGAACTTTTCCCTTCGTTATAAGATATAACATCAACTACATCACCTTTTGTGTAATACTTGTAGGTGTATTTATAATCTAAACTTCCATCTAATCGATAAGAAATTCTCTCATTGATACTGCCATTTTTATCATACTTATTATGAGTGCTTTTACCTGTTTTTTCACCAATTATTATTTCGTTAAATTTCTCAACTGCGTAATAAGTAGTAGTTCTAACTGACTTCACTTTGCCGTAGAGATTTAATTCGGTTAAATCATTTTCTTTATTGTCATTTGCACAACTTAATATTAATAGGATTGTAAAAAGTAATGATATTTTTTTCAATTGACTTTGGTTTTTGAGTTCAGTTAGTAATTCTATGTAGTTAGTTTTAAATTATGCCTAACGGTTTTGTGTATGGTTAGTTGCGTGTTTAAGCAACTAATTTAGTAAACAAAAACGAACGCGAGAAAATTCCGAAGGAATTTTCCAAATAAGCAACGACCAAAGCAATTAATTATACACGGTGTTGTAACACGTTTTTATTTCAAATCTGAATTCTTGTTTTTTAATGAAACAACAGCGTTCGTTATAAACATTATAAAGGAAATTCCTGATGCTATGTAAATTATTTTAAAATCAATATCAGTAAAACTAAATATTGTAATGGAAATAACGAATGAGATTAAATGAATTTTTGACCAAAACAAATCAGTTTTTATTTTTAATAGGCTAAGAATAAGGTAAACGATAAAATACAATACTGGTAAATAACCAGTAATAAACTCAATAGGCGTATTTATGATTTCAAGTTTCCACCCAATAGTCTCATTTAGTTTAAGTATTGAGGAAAGTATATCGCCTAGAATGAAAGAAAGCCAGAAACTAACTAAAAAGACTAGAAATAGACGAGTTTTTAATAATTTATCAATATTCATGTTAATAAATAATTTGAGCTAATATAAGTTATGATCGCTTGTAATAAGTTTTTTTTACCTTACTTTTTAAAATTTTAACCGTCTGATTAAAATCAGATTAGGAATTTATCCGAACAGTTTATGATTCAGATTTTACACGTCTGAGTAAGTTCGGGTTGCGCAACACTCCGAAGTTTTTGTAATTCCGATTGAGAGTTGCTCCGTTTAGCTTAGTTGTCAGATTTTTCCTTTTTTAGCGTGGCAGAGAAATGTGTTACAACGTTCAGTATAAGAAACGTAGGGCAGGTGATAAGCAATACGTTTCGGTTTGGTACTAAGCCAAATATAATATTTTGCTTTTATCTTTTTTGTTGAAAATGCCAAATTTTATATTTGGCGACTTTATAAATAAACACAGACC
The DNA here is from genome assembly GCF_030552475.1 of Mariniflexile sp. AS56. Classification (GTDB taxonomy): domain Bacteria; phylum Bacteroidota; class Bacteroidia; order Flavobacteriales; family Flavobacteriaceae; genus Mariniflexile. The sequence continues at coordinate 8,280 of NZ_JAUPED010000035.1, forward strand.
TTTCGGCAAACCTAAACCGCCCTATGTTTTTTATACATTGTTGTGGTTTCGTTTTTTATTTCAACTTTTGTTTTAGCCTTGCCCATAAAGTTGATTCCTTTTTATTGTCATTTAAATCAATCACAGAATGCTCAATATTATTTTTTTCTAATAGATTAATCAAGTCAGCATATACTATTGATTTATTTCTCATTATCTCATCTTTATTTGGGTATTTTTTTTCTCCTAGTATATTGAAGTAATTAGTGATGTGTTGTTCTATTTCAGGATATCTTTTTTTATTATCTCTTTGAAGAATTTTTCTTGTTTTTAAAATTTCACTTGATGAATTTCTTACTTTCCAATATTTACCAACGTCGTTCATTGTTTTGTCTATA
>NZ_JAUPED010000036.1 GCF_030552475.1 Mariniflexile sp. AS56
GAGGCACGAAGCCATCTCATGATATTCAGTTCAAAGTAAATAAGCAACTCAAAATAAACAGATTGCTTCAGTCGTGCTTCCTTCACAATGACCTGAAGTTTGATGCGCAACGTCATGGCGAGGCACGAAGCCATCTCATGATATTCCGTTCAAAGTAAATAAGCAACTCAAAATAAACAGATTGCTTCAGTCGTGCCTCCTTCGCAATGACGACCATTACATAAAACTATCAACCTCCATCACATCACCAACCTGCATGGTATTCAAATGAATAGCACCAACACGCACCCGTACCAAGCGTAAGGTTGGAAACCCCACAGCCGATGTCATTTTTCGTACTTGCCTAAACTTACCTTCATTTAAAATAATTGAAACCCAAGAAGTGGGGCCATGTCTAGCATCGCGTATTTTTTGAGAACGCGTGGGTAACTCTGGTAGGGCGTTTAACTTAAAAGCTGTACACGGTTTGGTTTGGTATTTCTTGCCATTAAAGCCAATCTCCACACCTTGTGTTAATTGTGCCACCGCTTCTGGCGTTATGTCTCCATTTACCTGAGCATAATACTCCTTATCCACCTTCTTGCTGTTTACAAAATCGCTCATTTTGCCATCGGTAGTTAACAACAATAGGCCTTCCGATTTTTCATCCAAGCGCCCAATAGGCATAATCCCTTCAGGAAAATCATGGAGCAAGCCTAGGAATTTTTTAGATTGTTGCTTGCTGTCGTTGCTCGCAAACTGACTTAAAAAACCATAAGGTTTGTAGATTATAAAGTGGCGGTGTGTTATAATGTTTTCGGTCATTTAATTTTCACTAAATAGGTGTTGCTGCGTCCTTGCGAGCTATCATTAGAAAAAAGCGAGGTCATCTTATAAATTGAATCTGAATCAAAAAAAAAGGAGCTAAATGATAAACAGATTAACACGTTGTGCCTCCTCGTAATGAAGAGCTAAAGACTCCCTTTCAAAATACTATGCACCAATTCTTTGGTTGGTTTTTGTCCGTTTATTTTTTCCCGAACCGTATCAAAGGTCACTTTAAAATCACATCCCGATTTATAGCTACTACAGCCATAAGCCGTACTTCCTTTAATCACAATGCCTTTATGACATTTCGGACAGGTTAATTCATCCGAACTTGTTTCTACCTTTTTCGGTGGGTTTTTAGGTTCCAGTTTAAGCTTGAAATCCGCATCAAAACGCAACAAGCCTTCCATGGTGCCAGATTTCATTTTAAAATCCTTTAAATTGACTGTAGAACCCTTTTTAAGCAATCTTACAAACTGCTTCTCAGATATTTTTTTCCCAGCATAGCTAAATGGCATTACAAAATCGCAACCAGCTTTATAACCAGCACAACCGTAGGCAGACTTTCCTTTTATAAGGGTAGCCTTTTTACATTTTGGGCACACCTCAGCCAAAATACCAGCGGCTTTCTTTTTCACAGCTTTGGCTTCTCTATTTTTTACTGTGGCTACATGCGAAATATTAGCACGTTTTGTTTCGCTTCGTACCTCGTACACCAAGGCATCAACCATGCGTTTCATGTTGTTTATAAACGCACCAGCAGTAAACTCCCCTTTTTCAATATCTTTTAATTGCTTCTCCCAACTTCCTGTAAGTTCAGCCGATTTTAATATATCATTCTGAATGGTATCAATCAATTGAATACCCGTTTGGGTTGGTAATACTTGCTTTTTATTTCTAACAATGTACTTGCGTTTAAAAAGCGTCTCAATAATATTCGCACGGGTTGACGGTCGGCCAATACCGTTTTCTTTCATTAAATCACGCAATTCCTCATCATCCACCTCTTTACCTGCGGTTTCCATAGCACGAAGTAAGGAAGCCTCTGTAAACTGGTTAGGTGGCTTGGTTTCCTTTTCTAAAAATGAAGGTTCATGCGGCCCTTTTTCGCCTTTCACAAAGCTTGGTAATAAATCTGCTTCTTTTTCTTTAGCGTTTGGGTTTTCAAAAACCACACGCCAGCCTTTTTTTAATATTTCTTTTCCAGTAGTTCTAAACGACACCTCAGCAGCCTTTCCGATAACTGTGGTATTCGATACCGAACAATCATCATAAAACACCGCAATAAAACGTTTCACAATAATATCATACACCTGTTGTTGGTTGTATTGCAAATTGGTTTGCATACCTGTAGGGATGATTGCATGGTGATCGGTTACTTTTTTATCGTTGAAAACCTTGGTCGATTTTTTAATCTTTTTTCCTAAAAGCGGCTCTGTTAAGGCGGCATAATTAGTTAATTTCTGAAGAATGCCCGCTACTTTCGGGTACACATCATTTGGTAAAAAGGTCGTATCTACTCTGGGGTAGGTTACTACTTTTTGCTCGTATAAGGTTTGGGCTATTTTAAGTGTTTCATCTGCCGAAAAACCAAACTTGGTATTGCAATACACCTGTAAACCTGTTAAATCAAACAGTTTCGGAGCAAACTCATTCCCTTTCTTTTTCTCTATGGATACTATTTCGAAATCACTTTCTTTAACTTTATTCGCTAAAACCTCTCCATCTTCCTTCTTTAAAAAACGTCCTTCTTCATAACTAAAAAGCGTTTCTCTATACATGGTTTGCAATTCCCAATAAGGTTGCGGTTTAAAGTTTTCAATCTCTTTAAAACGATTTACCACCATCGCTAATGTGGGTGTTTGCACACGCCCAACAGACAGTACCTGTTTGTAACCACCATGCTTTACAGTGTACAAACGTGTGGCATTCATACCCAGCAACCAGTCACCAATGGCTCTAGAAAAACCGGCATAATATAAGTTATCGTAATTTTCAGAAGGCTTTAAATTTTCAAATCCTTCTTTGATGGCTTCGGTGGTTAACGAGGAAATCCACAAGCGTTTCACTTCGCCTTTGTATTTCGCCTCATTCATCACCCAGCGTTGAATAAGTTCTCCTTCTTGCCCCGCATCCCCGCAGTTTATAACCAACTCGGCTTTATCAAATAAACTTTTTACGATTCTAAATTGCTTTTGAATACCGGAATTCGATACCACTTTGGTTTCAAACTTTTCGGGAAGCATGGGTAGATTGTTTAAATCCCAACTTTTCCAATAGGGCTTATAATCGTTGGGTTCTTTTAACGTACATAAATGCCCAAAAGTATAAGTTACTGCATACCCATTACCCTCATAATACCCATCGCGTTTGGTATTAGCGCCCAAAACGGAGGCTATCTCTCTGGCTACACTTGGTTTTTCGGCAATACAGACTTTCATTATCTTATTCTATTTTGAGCTTGCAAAATAGGAATTTAGAAGTTGGTTTTGAAAAGGAATTGTTAGTAGTTATTAACGATTACAGCAAACATTTGCTACAATTTATAGAAACAAATAATTATAAATATATTTACTTGCGAATTAAAAGACTTATTAAGAATAGGCAAAACACATATAATTACTATATATCTCAATGAGAGTAGAACTACGTAAGGGATTACAATACAAAGCCAATAGAGCTGTTCTAGCGAAGTATTGAAACCCTTCAACTACGCTCAGAATAATTTCGAACCCGACCCTTTTCGGGGAATCTCTTAAAGAAATTTAATTTTTCACAAACTTGATAACACCTACTTTATTAAGTATACGCATGATGAAATACGTTGGGTCGAACTCATGCCATCTTACTCCAAAATTAGCACGCCCACCGTGTTTGTGGTGGTTGTTGTGGTAAGCTTCGCCCATCATTAAAAAATCGAAAGGCAATAAGTTTTTAGAGGTGTCCTTCACTTTAAAATTCACATAGCCATATATATGTGCGTACCAATTGATAATGACACCGTGTATAGGCGCCATTAAAATAATAACTGGTAAAAATAGCCATTGCCACCAAGCTGTTGCAAATTGTAAAAAGAATAGAATATAAAGTGCGGTCCAGATGAGTCTTGAAATTCGGGAACTTGCCATTCTATCAAAAGCCAACCATTGCGGCACGTTTTTAGTGAATTTTTCTTCCACAGTAACACGCTGTCTGTTAATATCTTGGTAGGTGTTTTTTGTACGCCACATCATTTTTAAAACATTCTCATCGTACTTTGGTGAGTGTGGGTCTTTCTCTGTATCAGCATATGCATGGTGCATTCTATGCATAACTCCATAACCATAAGCACTTAAATAATTAGAACCTTGAAACACCCATGTTAAAATATAAGTGATTTTTTCTGCCGTTCTAGACATGGTAAATGTTTGATGTGCCGCATATCGGTGAAGGAAGAATGTTTGAAAAAACAAGCCTCCGTACCATAATATGATTAATAAGTATATAACTTCCATTTGATTCTAATTTGAAATGGTAAAGGTAGATAGAACTCCTTTTTAGCACAATGAACTTGAGTTAAGAAATACGTTTACGGATTCTGCTTAATGCCTGTGGTGTCACGCCAATGTAGGAAGCGATGTACTTTAAAGGAATTAGTTTAATAATTTCTGGGCGGTCTTGAAACAGATTTATGTAGCGTTGTTCTGCGGTGTCGTTTAACAAGGATTGTTCACGTTTCGATTTAATTAAAAACAGTTTTTCTGACGTGAAACGCCCCACGGTATTTCCTATTTCAGTGGTTTTATAAACGTCTTGTAAATCGGTATAACTAATACTCCAAAGTGTGGTATCCATTAAGGTTTCCAACTGGTATAATGTGGGTGTTTGTGTTAAAAACGAATCGTAAGCGCTCACAAATTCATCTTGTAAACAAAATCCAAAGGTGATATCCTTTTCTTCATCCTCTTTAGGAATAAATAACCGCACACCACCTTTTTCAATAAATGAAATATAGTTTTCAACTTCACTGATATTTAGAAAGATACTTTTCTTGGGAAATTCTCGTTTGATGAGCCGGGAGGAAAAATAATTCCAATCAGCATCATTAACATCTATTATCGCTTCTAAATAACTTCTAAATTTATTCATTTAACACTTAAAATAAGAATCTGTAATTTAACCATTTTGAAATGGTCACTAAAACGAAGTTTTCAGCTGTTGTTAACGGGTTTTCATTGGAGGCAAATCGAATGCTTTAGCATCGTGCTCAAAATGGTTACGGTGTGCACCATCACAAAAAGGTTTGTTTGCAGAGTGTCCACAACGACAAATACCTAATACTTCTCTTCCTTGTAAACCATATACATTACCTTGGCTATCTACTATTTCGAAATCGCCTTCTACTTTCACAGACCCGTTGCTATTAATGGTCAATTTTGTTTTGCTCATAATATTGAATTTATTTTGGTTCAAAGTTGGGAAATATATTTCTGATTTTTAAGGGTTCGCGTTTTTATTTAGCAATACGCTATCAAGTTCGTTTGCTTTCATGTTTCCAAACCATAAAAAAAAACAAAAAAACGACTTTGATTATTTACCAAAGTCGCTTTCAGTTTTATGCATTATCTCAGGACATCAACCTTATTCCTTCTTGATTTCGTGCTCCCAATAAGCACCACTTATATCTGTTATTTTAAGCGTATACCTACCATTAGGCAAACCTTCTAAGTTTGGGTTTGGTAAATTAATTTTTGCTTTAGCTCCCAAGGGCACAATTAAACTATGTGCTCCTGGTTTTACTTTAGCGATATAATAGTTTGAAATTTGTGCTTCTTCCAATAAAACCAATGCTTCCTGTGCATATTTAAATACTAAATTATTTTCAACATCCTTCAATTCAATCTCTATGATCCATGCACCATACACATCAACACCTTCTGTTCTAAACACATCAAAAGAAAGTACTTTATTATCAATTTCACCTTCCGTAATTTCTAGTTTCGGTTTCACCGATTTATTGTGTAATGTACCCCACAACCCACCATGAAATATTTGATTGGTCATCAAAGTCATTCCGAAAATAAAAAGAGCACCAACCAAAACAATTTTCGGATACAAGCGCTCTGTAATAGGCAGATTTCCAGAAGCAACCCAAGAAAACCAGGTCTTTTTTGTAATAGAAACATGGTTTTTTATTAAATAATAATCTAAAGAATACCTACCACTTCCCGTTAAAAACAAGGTAAAACCCGTAGCAATACCCAAGACGCCTATTTGCCATTCATCCAAACAGGTGGTACCTATCCAGCCAGACCCTAAAAGAATACCCATAGCCAAGCCAAACACCCCTATACTCATGACGCGCGTAAATAAACCAAACATGATAAATAAACCAACAACACCTTCTATGATGGTAAAAACCACCATATTTATCCATAATATATCAGGATTTTCAACCAAAAGCTGAATGATAGGTTTTATCCCTAAAGCATTTGGCAAGAAGTGATTGAATTTTTCACCAATATAACCAGCCACTTCGGGGTCTAATTTATCTGTTAAAATAGTACGCCGCCATAGCGCAGAAAAATACGTCCACCCTACAACCAACCTAAGAGACAGCGCCAAAAGCCCCGAATCATTTTTTACACTGATCTGTTTCATCTGTCCGGGATTAAATAGTAAGCGTAATAAAACCCTTCTTTTTCAGCTGAAACCCATATAAAATACCATTATCAACAACCGTTAAACCTTTTGGTAAATCTGCTGTATTGATATTGAATTTCTGAAGCGAGATACCGCAAGCAAACACTTTGACTCCTTGTGTTTCAGCGTCTTTTAAAAGTGCATTAAAACTAGGATTGTTTGCTATATCAACCACCGTTTTTCCACAGATTATCATATGAAAAACGCCATACTTTTTACCGTCTTCCTCAAGTAGTTTTTCGGCCGTCATTAACACGGGCTTTAATTGTTGAATGTTTTTAGAAAGAATTAAATAGTTATTCTTTCTTTTATTAAAACTTTGCGCGTTTAATTGTGTAGCTCCAAAAATTAATAGGCACACAGCTGTTAAATATATAATTGAATGTTTCATTGTTTTTGAATTTTTAAATTTGAATTGATACTAAAAAAAAGAAGACCACCTAGTATGGCTACATTCTTAAAAAGCGGGCCCATGGTAGCCATCTGCCCCACTTGAACCGTTAACGTAATTGGAATAAGCACTGCAATAAGTAGCATGGCAGCATATCGTGTTTTAAACCCTATAAGCAAGGCGACACCTGCTACAACCATCACTATTCCCGATAGCATAACGACCGTTTCAGGAGTTCCTAATAGACTCCCTAAAAAACCCATGTGGGCATTCTCCATACGACCTACTACCTTCTCGATATTAAAAAAATGATTGGTGCTTGCCACTATAAAAATAAGACTAAGCATGATGCGAAGTATAACCACAGAGGTGTAGCTAACTTCCAGTTTTTGAACTTGAAATTTCATTTTGATTTTCTATAATTAATAAAAACCAGTCTTTATGAACTGGATCCCTTTTTACTTAATGAAAATCGATTATAGATAATTCTTGAAGTTTTTATATAAAATGTATAATGGAACGGCAGAAACCGAGTGGCTTCTTGTTTTACCAGAATGAACAGCACTACGTGATGCATCCCATTCCGTATAAGTAAAACTAAAATCACTTAACACAAAATCTGAGACACTTTGAACTGAATATTTTTCAGGAACTAAAACACCCGTAGCCACCTCATAAAGGTTACAATTGGCGTTACTAAACGCTGTTTTAATTTTATTAGAAACTTCAGTTTGAGGTATACCAACTTCTGCCTGTATAAAGTTTCGGACCTTACAAGGTGAAAGTAACAGCAAAAGCGCCAACCCTATGATGGGGATTAATGCACTTATGCTTTTTAGTATGTTACGTGTTTCATTCACATCGCAAACATATCAAAATATAAAGCAACGGACTGTTATTTATTTCTTAATAAAATGAAGCTTCAAGGAATTTTAGCATTTTTATCATGACATGGCTTCGTGCCTCGCCATGACGACACACAAGAAACTAAACGTCATTGCGAAGAAGGAACGACTGAAGCAACCTCTTCATTTTGAGTTACAATTACACTTGGAACTAGACTTCATGGGATGGCTTCGTGCCTCGCCATGACGCCCCACAAGAATCAAAACGTCATTGCGAAGGAGGCACGACTGAAGCAATCTGCCTATTAAAAGTTACTAATCTAATTTGAAATAAATTTTATGAGATGGCTTCGTGCCTCGCCATGACGGTACACAAGAAACAAAACGTCATTGCGAAGAAGGCACGACTGAAGCAATCTGCCTATTAAAAGTTACTAATCTAATTTGAACTATCGATTATGAGATGGCTTCGTGCCTCGCCATGACGCCCCACAACAAACAAAACGTCATTGCGAAGGAGGCACGACTGAAGCAATCTGCCTATTAAAGTTACTAATCTAATTTGAACTATCGATTATGAGATGGCTTCGTGCCTCGCCATGACGCCCCACAACAAACAAAA
>NZ_JAUPED010000037.1 GCF_030552475.1 Mariniflexile sp. AS56
AGAGCCGATGGAGGGACTCGAACCCACGACCTGCTGATTACAAATCAGCTGCTCTAGCCAGCTGAGCTACATCGGCGCTTTAACGGGTGCAAATATAGTCGCAAATTTTAAATTTGCAAGCACTCCGCCAAAAAATTTATGCTAAATTATTAATTTTTTCAATTAATGCAGTTCCCTTAGTTTCTAACTCTGCGCTAATAGCCTTAAAATGAGCTTTTGGGTTCTCAACGTTCTTTGCATTAACTTTAGAAATTAATTCGTCAAAAGTAATAATTGCTTCATCAATAACTGCTTCGCTCTTTTTACTGTCTTTACTTGCGTTGGTTAATTCCCAAACATAAGCTGCTTCAATAATATCTCCTAAAACGTAATTAATATCTTTTTTTAGGTTTCTAACATTTGCCATAATTCAATATTTTTAATTTCATGCAAAATTACATTATTTTATACAATTTTCTCTTAAAAGAGCACTAATTTATAAAATTTTATTACTACTTTTGGTTTAAATGAATGCAATAAAGATGTCATATAAGCAAATTTGTAACCGCGCCTCTCTACAGGTGAAGACGGTGGCTTGCTTTATGGCCCAATCCAAAACTTATATGCATCTTGAATAAACGTTAAATAATACAATTATAACTATATACACAAAGGTGCTTTTTTTAAAAGGCACCTTTTTTATTTTATATTAATTAAATCTTTAAACATTATGAAAACACTAAAATCGATGAAACAGAAAATTCAATTTTTTATCAACGCCACTATTTGTACGAACGTTCTATATAGCACGTACCACCATCACAATTTAACGCCTTTATTATTATACCCATAAACAACAAAGTCATGAAAACACATCACATAAACACCCCATTCATAGTTACAAAAGATATAAGTAATGGTAACGGCTTCTTATTAGCCCACATACTTTACGATAAAATTAAAAGTATTGCCGCTTACCCCGTAAAAGAATTTTATTTACAAGACATCCCCGAGATTGGCGATTTTAAATTTAAAATGTATAAAAATGCATTTGTGAATGATAAACTAACCATTCAAGCCCAATTAGTAAAACAAAACAAGGAAGGCTACGTGGTTAACATTACTGTTACAAAAGAAAAAGCTAAGGCAAATCACCAAGAACGTATTTGCAGTGCTTTATTTGATTTTCCTGCGGAGAAAAAGTACAGTACGAATAGAACTGCTTGTTAAATAAAATTCCCAAGAGATGCTCTTGGGAATTTCTTTTTTTAGTTTCCTGAATAGGTTACAAAATTTCGTGGTGTTTCAAAAAGTGTTATTTCTAGTTTTAAACTAGAATCAATTTTCAACTTCATCTTATTATAAATAACCACTGCTATATTTTCTGCCGTTGGGTTTAAATCTTTAAACTCGGGCACTTCTAAATTCAAATTTTTATGATCGAAGGCTTCTTCAACTTCATCTTTAATGATGTCTTTTAAAACCTTCATATCGATAACATAACCTGTTTCTTGATCAATTTCACCAGTAACACTTACAATGAGTTCATAATTATGACCATGAAAGTTAGGGTTATTGCATTTACCAAACACCTGATCGTTTTTTTCGTGCGTCCAATCTTTTCTGTACAAACGGTGTGCTGCGTTAAAATGCGCCTTTCTACTAACGGTTACTTTCATTGTGTAATGTTTATATGTTCGTAGAATTTATCGAATATAATTTTAAACCACTCGGTATATATTTCTGGCTGGTTTAACATATCTTCTTTTACAGCTTCTAGAGTCATCCATTTCCAACTGGCGACTTCTTCTGGGTTAATTTCTGGAATACTAGTGTATTTACCTATTAAAACATGGTCGAATTCATGCTCTGTCAAGCCATTATCAAAAGGCGCTTTATAGATAAATGAAATGGTATCTTCTAATTCTACAACAAAGCCCATTTCCTCCATAAGGCGGCGCTTTCCTGCTTGAATATTGGTTTCCCCAACACGTTGGTGGCTGCAGCAGGTATTAGTCCACAATAAAGGGGAATGGTATTTATGTGCTGCACGTTGCTGAAGCATTAATTCATTTTTATCATTAAACACAAATACTGAAAAGGCTCTGTGTAACAGTGCTTTTTCATGTGCTTCCATTTTAGGCATGGTGCCTATTTGCTCGTCGTTTTCGTTTACAAGAATAACCTGTTCTTCTTTCATCTGGGCGTTTACATTGTTTCAATTTGTTAGATGCCATTTGCTAAGCAAATTTTATTGAGCACCAACTTAATTACCATGCTAATTTAGCATATAACGCAAAAATACTAACTTAATTCTAAACTATCGCATAATAAAAAAGGCTATCAACCGATAACCTTTTTTATTGCTTCATTTAAAATATGTTACATTTTTATAATTATAAAATCGCTTCTTCTATTTAGTTGATGCTCTTCTTCTGTACAAGGCACCCCGTCTGCACACTTATTTATTAATTCACTTTCACCATAACCTTTACCTGTTATTCTTTTGGCATCAATACCGCCTGTTTTTACTAAATAACTCATCGTAGATTTATTACGCTGGTTAGATAAATTTTTATTGTATCCTGTGGTTGCACGACTGTCTGTGTGCGACTTCACATCTATTTTCATATCTGGATATTTATTTAAAACAGCTATGATTTTCTGTAATTCAATCTCGGCATCTGGACGAATGTTTGCTTTATCTAAATCGAAATAAATAGGGTTCAGATCAAAGGCTTCGCGTAAGTTCGTGCCTTCTGTAATTGCCACTTCATCTTTAATTAATGGCATATCTAAACCTATAGAATCCCTCCTATTTACTGAGGTTATAATACGCTCCTCTGAAGTTTCATAGCTATCTTTTGAAGCACGAATTAAATAGGTTGTTTCACAATCTAATACATTAAAACTATATACGGCATTTTCACCAACAAGCTGTTCTGTTACCACATCGCCATTGGCATTAAGCAGTTGTACTTTAGCCCCATTGAGTAATTCGTTTGTTTTTTTGTCTAGTACTTTTCCTGCTAGGTTTTGAGCACAATCTGGTATTTTAAACCAATAAATATCATCATCACCCTTACCTCCTGGCCTATTCGATGAAAAATAACCTTCACGTGTTTTTAAATTTTCATAATAAGCAAAATCATCTTTCGGACTATTAATAGGTTTTCCAACATTCTCGACAATGAAAGGTTGTTTTTTTTCAAGCCTGTTTTGAAAATCTAAAATTCGGTAAACATCCAACCCACCCAATCCTGAAAAACCATTTGAAGAAAAATACAAATCACCATTTTCATTAATAAACGGAAAGGTTTCTTTAGCTTCTGTATTAATAACATTCCCTAAATTTTCAGGAACTCCTAACGTACCATCTTCATTAATATCTACGATGTACAAATCTGAAAGACCTACAGTTCCTGGCATATCTGAAGCAAAAATTAATTTATCTCCTTTTGCGTTAATTGTTGGATGTGCGACACTATATGATTGATCATTAAAGTGAACTGATTTTATGTTTTTCCACCCTCCAGTTTCAGTCTTTTGTGCTGAGTATAATTGCAACCTATTTACACCCGCTTTATCTCGTTTAAATTGACTTTTGAAAAAATTATTTCTTGTGAAAAACATACGGTTACCATCTGGCATAAATGCTACAGAAGATTCGTGAAATTTGGTGTTTAAGTTATCATTGAATTTTTGCAAATTCTCAAACACACCATCATTCGTTTTTGAAACAACAAACAACTCTAAAAAAGGTTGATCATTCCATCTGTAGTTTTTACCTGTTCCTCTGGTAGAAGCAAAAACAAATTGATTTTCAAATAAAGCGGTACCAAAATCTGATACTGAAGTATTGAATGGTAAATTGACAACCTCAATATCTTCACTTTGTAAATCAATCTTTTGTAAATAGTTGAGGGTCGATTCAAAATTACTGGCGCGTTTATCATTCTCGGTTGATTCTGAAAATTTTCGCATCCATTTATCAGATTCCTCATAATTTTCAACCGTTTTTAGTGCTTGTGCATATCTGTAATAATATTCCGGATCGTTATTAGCTTCTAAATTAAAATCATCTAAACCCATTAACTCGCCGTACCATTTAGCAGCATCTTCCATCTTATTATTAAAATAAAAGGAGTTGCCTAGTTTCTTATACAAATCAACCGATTTATAGCCTTTGTTCGCCACTTCCAACAGGATGTCGCTGGTTTTTACATATGAAAAATCATTATAGGCATAATTAGCATGTCGAAGTTTCTTTTTTTGAGCATATCCCAAACTAACTAGGAAGCAAAAAACGATTGTTATTATTCTATTTTTAGTCATAAGTATCCAGTTTTAAAAGAATCGAGGTGAAATAATTCTTCCTAATTTTTGTAATTCGAAGCGTAGCATAATTTCATGAGAACCACTATTATAATTATTCAACTTTGTAGTGGTAGCATCGTAAGCATAGCCTATATAAAGTCCGTTTGACACTTGAAAGCCTAACAAACCACTAAAAGCATCGTCCCATCTATAAGCTAAACCTAAAGTGAATTTATTTCTTAATAAAAGATTCGCCGAAAGATCTGCAATTATTGGTGCCCCAGAAACAGCTTTCACTAAGGCTGCTGGTTTTAATTTTGTTTGGTCGTTTATATCGAAAACATACCCTGCAATGGCATAATAATGCAAGCGTTCTGAAGCTACAGATTCTTGAAAATCATCATAATGTTTGGTTGTTAAAAAGTTAGGAATAGCCACACCTAAATACCAGTTTTGGTTATGTAAATACAAACCCGTTCCAATTGTAGGAGAAAATAAACTAAGGTTTTCATTAAACATGGCATCTGGGTTTTTATACCTTCCCTTGCTCCAATCTGTTTGTAGTGATTGTATTCCTGCTTTAACTCCAAAAGATAGTTTTGTGTATGAATGATTTAACAAAATGGTATATGAAAAATTAGCATCAATATAATTCTCGGTTGCAGGCCCCAAGGCATCGTTTACAACTGATAAACCCAACCCTATTTTTTCGTTTCTAAGTGGTGAATGCGCCGAAAAAGTTTGTGTTTTTGGAGCCCCGTCTATACCTACCCATTGGGTTCTATATAAACCTGTTATACTTAAAACGTCTCTTTGACCTGTGTAGGCAGGATTAACACTCATCGTGTTATACATGTACTGCGTATACTGTGGATTTTGTTGAGCAAAACCTGTATTTATTAGCAGCACAAACATGGCTAATGTCAATCCTTTTAAAACTAATTTATGTATCATTTTCTACTGTATTTTATTTATAAATTAATTATCTGTTAATGTATAACCAACCAACTTTTGGTTTCGAACCATCTCCTAGATCTAATACATAATAATAAGTACCAATAGGAAGTTTATCCGATTCATTTAAAACTACTCTACCATTAGATGTTCCATCCCAATTGTTAGAATAATTTTTCGTGGTATATACAATATTACCCCAGCGGTTATAAACCTCTAATGTGTTGTTTGGGTAATTCTCGATACAATCAATTACGAACGTATCATTATCACCATCGCCGTTTGGAGAGAACTCATTGTATATGGTTAAACATGTAGGTGTTACAGATGCTGTAGATGTATTATTATCGCCATTTACATCTGTTCCGCCTTCTGCACTTAATATAAATGCTGTATTTTGATAATCACCGAAGCCTAAAACTTTAGCTGTAATTTCTAATAACTGTACATCTCCAGGAGGTAATTGATCGATAGTCCATTCTCCATTATTAGAAGAATAGCTTCCTGAAGTCGCTACTGAAGACACATAGGTATATCCACTCGGCATAACTTCTTCTACAACAACGTTCGTTGCTAAAACATCTCCGATATTAGAAATCATAATTGTAAAGACAACTTCCTCATCTACCGTTGGTTTTTCTGTATCAACTTCTTTAGAAATCTCTAAATCGAAGTTTTCATTACAAGTAACAGTTACCGGCATAGTAATACTTGAGCTATTAAAATCACAAGGATCGTTAACATCTGTCGTATCAATGGTTTCATCTCCATTGGTTACACCATCGCCATCACAATCGGCTGCTTGCCAAACTGCATTGTTCGTTTCCGGTGTGCTGCCTGCTGTGTAAACACATGGATTATTTGAATCTGGATCCGTTCCGTTGGCATCACCATCGCCATCACAATCGGCTGCTTGCCAAACTGCATTGCTTGTATCTGGTGTGCTGCCTGCTGTGGAAACACATGGGTTGTTGGAATCTGGATCCGTTCCGTTGGCATCACCATCGCCATCACAATCGGCTGCTTGCCATACTGCATTGCTCGTATCTGGTGTGCTGCCTGCTGTGTAAACACATGGGTTATTTGAATCTGGATCCGTTCCGTTGGCATCGCCATCGCCATCACAGTCGGCTGCTTGCCATACTGCATTGCTCGTATC
>NZ_JAUPED010000038.1 GCF_030552475.1 Mariniflexile sp. AS56
CACTGTAACGTCTAATTACTTTGTCATTTTTATACATAATGTTTAAAATTATGTAGCCTTTATTCCGGACAAGTCAAAATTGCTTACAACGGTCTTGTGTATGAAACGTAGCGTATAAATAAACGCTAACTTTTCGGATTTAGCACGAGCCGAATTTTTGATTTTTATGTTTAATTTTCCTTTTCTAAATATACAAAATTAAAAATTTGGCGTACTTTGTAAATAAGCAAAAACCTCTCGGAAAGCCTATAATAGCTATGTTTTATACACGTTGTTGGCAATAGTTATTTCAATTCATTCATAAAGTTTCTTGCGAAATCTAGAATTTCATCGTCAACTTCTTGCATTGTTTTGTAATTGTTTATATCAAAATATTTTCTGAATCCAATCCAACTAATTTCATCAATATCCTCTTCGTTCTGTTTTGGAAAATTGTTTATATAGTTAATTTCCACTAATTTTTGTTTAATTGATAAATATGCTTCTTTTCCCTTTTTGGCTGGATTCCAAAAGTGTAGAAATGCAGAACCATTTTTTTCAAATACTATGTCAATTTTGAAATTGTTATCATTTTCAAAGAAGTTTTCATATAAAATATGATTTTCTCTGTAGCGATAAGTTTTTTTAAATGGTTTAAAGTCCTCAATTTCTTTAACTAATTTATCCATTCTGTATTCAGGGATTTTATCAGAAAGTTCTTTTAGTTTATCAATTTGTTCGATTATTTTTTTATCACTTGCTAATTTATAAAAATCATCTAATAATTCTGTTTCCATACTTTTATAACCTAAAAATGTTAATAGTTTTTTATATTGAATAATTAATGATGTGTTTTCTATGTTTTTAGATATTCCAATTGAAGGAATAAGCCAACCACTAACTATATCATTTGATTTGTTGCTAAAAGCTCCAATATTAAAAACATCTGCGCCATTTTTCATTGTCGGTGCAAATTTTAAACCTCTCAAACTTAAATAAACTATACCAACTACTTCTAAACCTCTGTCTTTGCACCAAATAAAGTATCTATCTAATTGGTCAACCATATCAGGTGCATTATTTATTTTATTTTCGAAGATAATTGCTTTTTTAGAATTATAATCTAGTATTGATATATCCAATCTTCCCGATTCTCGATAGACTTCCGCATTCTTGAAATCATTAAGGTTTATTTCGTTTAAAGAATATTTGTTGTGTAAAAATTCAAGAAACATTTTTAAGTAAATATTACCTTCATTATGTAATCCACTTGGATTTAATAGACTGTAAATTATATCACTATGAAAATCTTCTAATTGTGTTCCTAATTTTGATATTGAAAAGATGTTATATTCGTATAAGTCTTTGTCAGTTCCAATTGTATCAAAATCACTTATGATATTTTTCAATTCTTGGTTTTGTAGTAAAGACAATGTATTCAAGTTCATATTTTTTTTCGTGATGCTTGGTTTTAATTATTGCCAACGTTTATGTATATGGAAAGTTGCGTGTTTGAATGCGAGGATTTTCCGAAGGAAAATCAGAAGCTAGCAAACAAAGCAACTCACATTGGTTAAGCTAAAACTAGCAATTTTTTATATACTGTGTTGTAAAACGTTTTTTTCTATTCTTTAAATTATACAAATTTGAATCCATTGTTTTTCAATTGGCTGTGTAAATAACCTATTTATTAAAGGCAAACTTGATTTCCAAACTTTTAAGCTGTCTTGATTTTTAAATTCAATTGAATATTTGCCTCTTTCCGGAATGTCAAGTGTCATAATTTTTTTTGCCTTTTCCCCATATTCATATGATTGCACTCGCCATTGCGTAATTTTTGGATTAATGACTTTACCAGTTTTCATATTTGTTAGAGAGAAAGTAAAATTTTCGACTACAACATCCCAACCACCGAGAACATAAACGCCAAAAATACCAGTATGAAGTTCAATTTCGACACCAGATTCAATTATTCTGATTGGTTTAATCATATTTTTCTTTCTGTTATTTCCGAATGAAACATTTTTAATATTCTATTTCCTAAATCCGATGGTTCACAGTGAGCTGAAATCGTACTTGTCAATTCAATTTCGATTGGTAAATTCATTACGGTTTCAATTCTTAACGAACTGTTCCAATCTGTAATTCCACGAATTGAAATTCTGCGATATTTTTCCTCAAAGCCACGACCACTTTTTTCTTTACTTGCTTTGAGAGCAGGCCAGTCGGATTTTTTACCCATTCCTTCTTTTTTTTCTTTAATATCGAATTTGTTGAAATTCCGTTTAATTGCTTCTCCAATAATTTCGGTTGAAGAATTCAAGTCAATTATTTCGCAATCTTTTTGTTCGTAATGATAACCAGCTTTTGGTTCTTTAGAAATAGGTGCAATGATGATTTCAGAGTGCTTTTCCGAAATATAAACTGTAACTGATTTAATGACTTTTAATTCAGGTTCAGGTGCTTTAAATGTTATGCTCCGTATTTTCATTCAAATGTTTTACAACGTTTATGTATAAGAATAGTTGCGGGTTTGTATGCGAGGATTTTCCGAAGGAAAATCAGACGTTACAAACACGCAACGACCTTTGATTAAGCACTAAACCGCAATTATTTTTATACGGTGTTGTATGCAGTTATTTTATTCTGGCTTTTGATTTAACAGCCTTAATTCTTTAAATTCATTCAAAAGTTTTTTATTATCAATTTCGTGATTTTTCTGTATCAATTCTTTTGGTAAAACTTTCATTCCAATTAAATCTTCAGCTCTTGTTTTTATTATATGAGTATATTCTTGAGCCTCTTTTTCTGTTATAACACCTTCTTCTAATTTTGTTAGAATCTCTTTTCTTATTGTCAAACTTTCGAGTAAAGCATCGTTCCCTTGTTTCGACTTATACTGCTTATGACTAATAACAAAATCCCAGATTTCTTTAAAAATCAAGAAGAGAGATTTAGCAGTTTCAATTCCAGTTTTTAAACCAATATTAGAATTGCTTCCCGAATCAAGTAAAATAATTTCAACAGGATGTTCATCTTCTTTTTCGTTGTCTGTTTCTTCTTCTGATTCAGATATTTTATCTACAAGAGTAGCTAATTCGTTAAGCAATGATAAAATTTTAATGTATAATTCGATATCCTTGGATTCTTCCTCATTTATAACCTCAAATATTAAAATCCCATTTTGAAGAGATTGCTCGTTTGATTCAGAATAAGAGCTTTTCAATAACAAATCTTTTGAAATCTTAAGGACAGATGTAATTGTTAAATGAAATTTATAAAAAGCCAAACAAGGCTTTATTTTAAAAAGGTTTCCAATTTGTTGAGTGCTCAAATAACCTGTTAATGCAGATAAATTAGTTTCAGAATATATTTCTTCTGAATCTAATTCTTTTAATATTTCGACAATATCATTATCTCTTATTAATTGGTCATATCTGCTTTTGGATGTAAACAATATTGGTTTTAAATTTCCAAATGCATAATTGGCTGTAGGTTGATTAATGGCTGATTCGAAATGGACAAGTATTTCTTGACTAAATAAATTTTCAGAGATTTTTTCAAGATTTTTTACAAAGTCAAATTTTTGCATATATGTTTGTTTTTAATTGCATACAACGGTTTAGTGTATGAAAAGTGCGGGTTTGTGTCAGAGGATTTTCGGAACGAAAATCGGAAGAAAGCAAACACGCACTTTCTATTGGTTAAGCACTAAAATAAGCATTTTTTATACACAGTGTTAGCAAACGTATTTTTTATCAGAAGCTAAATTCCGCAACAACAATTCTTTTATGAAAATAGTTGTTAAAATCAGGATTTAAGCTCAAAAGTCCGTCGACAATCATTGTGTTTTGCAGTATTCCAGCAGATTCGCGAACACTCAAATATTTTTTTATTAAAGAATCCGAATCTTTTATTTCATAAAGTGCAGTCATATAATTGCCAAAATTATTTTCCTTTAACGAGGTTGTGTCTTTGTCATAGATTTCATTTCGTAGTCCGCTTTTATAATATTCGGCGTGAGTTCTTTTGGATTGAAAGTCAAATTTTTTCCAGTCAGTTATCGTGTCCGATTTTATATCAATTAAATATTGTCGATAACCTTTTTCGGTTGTCAAATTCGGATATATTTTTGTTAAATTTTTTTCAAAGTCAGAAACAAGAGAGTCAAAAGCATTTGTTTGTCTTTCTCCAAACATTTTTTCAAATTCCGTAATTCGGCTGTCCGTTTGTTTTTGAGAACAACTAAATATTAAAATCAGAACTAGAACTAAATGGAATTTCTGCATTTCGTTTATATGTTTGCTAACGTTTATGTATAAGATTAGTGGCGTGTTTAAGCACCTAATTTAGTAAACAGATACATGCCAGAGAAAATTCCGCAGGAATTTTCCAAGTAGGCTAGAACTAGCCATTAATTTTATACGGTGTTACAAATAGTACTTTATCAATCGCAGCTATTATTGTAATAATTGATGATTGCATACACATCACTTTTTTTTAAATCTTTGTTTTCAATTTTCTCAATTAAGCTTGTGCAGTCTTTTAAAATCTCTAAATGTTTCTTTTTTATTTTAGTCCCAACCCTTATTAGTTTATCTTTTACAAGAATGTGATAAATTGTTGCAGAACCACCTCCAAAAGTCATTCCAGTTCCTCCACCAGCAAAACCATTTGGTATTGTATGACCAGGATTATATACTTCATTACTATATAAAGAAATTTTTCCCTTTAACTTTTCTTTTAATAATATTGGTGGAAACCCTTCTTGATTATTTATATATCTATATTTTTCACCACCCGTATCAAATCCTGTAATTTGTTTATGGTCATAATTGGTAGCCTCAGAATCTATTGTGTTTTTAAATTTAACTCCACCAAATGTTTTGATTTTTATTAAACCTTTTATTTCTGTTGAGTCTTTTAAATAAATAGTTCCTTCATCAGATTGTGCATTGACAAATAAAAATGATAGAATGGCAAAAAGGGTAAGTGTTTTTTTCATATTTTTTAGTCATTAATGTTTTTGATAATTAAATTATTTTCATCGAACCAAATACCATTTTTGTATGTTACAGCACCTAATTCTGAATGGTAAAACACATTACCTAATTCAGAGTTTTGTTCTATTCCAGCAACATAATCAGGGACACAAACTCCATTATCAAGTTGAGTATATCCTTCATCACAGGGGTCAGTATCACAACTTATTAGAGATATGCCTGTTATAAAAACAGCTAATAATAAATTCTTTTTTTTCATTTTATTGGGTTTTTTGGTATTATTTGTAACGTTTATGTATATGGAAAGTTGCGTGTTTGTGAGCGAGGATTTTCCGAAGGAAAATCAGAAGCTAGCAAACGAGCAACTAACTTTTGTTTAGGATAAAACTAGCAATTTTTTATATACTGTGTTGGCATTAGTTTTGTCTTTTATCATTAACAGCCACATTCTCCATAAATCTTCGTTTCAATAATTTCTCCTTCATTCGATTTCAAAGTCAATTTACCTTTGTGTTGCCAAGTCTCGTCAATTCGCCCAATTTGGAGTGTCTCAATTATGAATTCAAAATTTTCATTTGTCCAAGTTTTTCTTGAATCGTTCGAGGAAGTTAATGTGTCCGATTTTGTCAACTTAAATCTTTCAAGTTTTCCATTTATCTTCATATATGCCAAGTCTCCATAGTTGTCCATGTATATATATTCTTCTTTTTCAAATTCATCTTTGCTTTTAGAGGAATAACATGAACATCCGTCAATTTCATCTGGCCAATTTTCAATTACTTGAATTTGTAGTCCATTGGTCTCGGAAACAGACTCCTTTAAATTCTTTTTCATTTCGTTGCTTTTCGAATTTGGTGAGTTATTGCAACCAAAAAATAGAATTACTGTCAATATGAGTAATGTGATGTTCTTCATTTTTTTAATTAATGCCAACGTTTATGTATAAGGAAAGTTGCGTGTTTGTGTGCGAGGATTTTCCGAAGGAAAATCAGAAGCTAGCAAACGAGCAACTAACATTGGTTAAGCTAAAACTAGCAATTTTTTTTATACGGTGTTGCCTTTAGTTGTTTTTTAAATTTCCGCAATTCATTCGGTTTTCTTATAGTTTTCTGAATTTAGAATATCTCTAATTGTCATTTTTTGGGGATAACTCATTTTGTAAGCTTCCCCTATAACCGAACTGTTTAAAAGTGTAAAATAATTATTAATTTTAAACAGTATTATGAGAAA
>NZ_JAUPED010000039.1 GCF_030552475.1 Mariniflexile sp. AS56
GCGTGTTTGTAACGTCTGAATTTCCTTCGGAAATTCCTCGCATACAAACCCGCAACTATTCTTATACATAAACGTTGTGCATAATGCGGAAATCCGAGCAAATCGTCAAAATTCTGTACTGCAAAGCCAACCGCACAGTCAAGCACATTTCATTTTTTTCGTGCCTCAAAAAATAAAAAGAGCTTGCCTTTTCCCACCACTCACTTTTTAGTATGATGATTTTAATACTCATTTAGTGAGATATTGAAAATAGTTCTTTACATTAGTGGACTGAATAAAAAATTCAAAAATGAACCGAATAAAAGAGGTTTTAGAAATAAAAGGAATTAAACAGATCTGGTTAGCTGAACAATTAGGTAAAAGTTATAATATGGTTAATTCTTATGTGCAGAACAGAAGACAACCTAGTATAGAAGATTTATTTAAAATAGCTAAAATATTAGGTGTGGAAGCATCAGAACTAATAAATAACTCAAAATCTAATGATTGAAACTAAAATAAAATTAAAAAGTTCTGTTCAGTTCATTAAATATATGGGGTCAAAAACAAAATTACTACCATTTGTAATAAATGGCATTGAAGAAGCTTATAATGGTGGTGTCATTTGTGACTTATTTGCTGGTTCTTGTTCTCTCTCAGGAGCAATAGGGGAACAATTTCCTATTGTTTCTAATGATATTCAAGCATATTCTTCGGTCATTGCTAAAGCCTATTTAACAGATTGGAATGATTGTAAGGTTAATTCAAAAATGGTAATGGAAATTGCCAAAGAATATCATAAAAAACATTATTCAACTTTATCGAACAATTTAAGACATACGGAGAATAGTAGTCTAAAAGAATTTAACAGAGTTGAAAAATTAAACCAAAATTTAATAAATCAAGAGTTCGAAAATACCTGGCATTTGTTTACTAAAAATTATTCAGGTACTTGGTGGAGTGCTGAACAATGTACTTGGATCGACTCAATTCGGAAAGCTATTGAAGACCTAAAAGAAAACCCTGCATATAACACGATGCTTGGGGCATTAATGTATGCGATGGCATATAATAGTCAAGGTACTGGACATTACGCACAATATAGAGACGCAAAAACTGATTCTTCTATGAAAGATATTTTAATCTATAGAAAGAAAAGTATAATTGATTATTTTGAGCGTAAACTTGATTCTGCACTAGAAGCACTCCCTTCAATTCAACCTAAACTAAAGCACGAGGTTTATACATTAGATTACTTGGATTGTCTTAAAAATTTAAAAAACGCTACAGTTTATGCTGATCCTCCCTATTGTTTTGTTCATTATAGCAGGTTTTATCACGCAATAGAAACTTTAGTTTTATATGATTATCCTGAAATACAACACAAAAATAAAAAAATGGTAAAAGGACGTTATCGAGAAGATAGACATCAATCACCTTTTAGCATTAAGTCGAAAGTAAAAAATGCTTTTATCGATATGTTTGAAATTATAGCAAAAAACAACTCTTCATTAGTTCTTAGCTATAGTGATACAGGAATGATTGAAATTGATGACTTACTAAAAATTACTAAAGAAGTATTTAAGAAACATACCGTTTCTGTCAAGACTCTTGATTATACCCATATGACTATGGGACGCAAAGGTGATAGAGACCGAATGGTCAAAGAAAAATTAATAATTGTAAAACCTATATAATATGGCTATTGGACTTGATGGACACAAAGTTTCATTGACAAAAAACGGATATTTTAAATTAGTCAGTTTAATTAAAAAATATCCTAGTACAGAGATACTTAATCATTTAGATGAGATAAAGCTAGACAGCACACAGGCTAGAAAAATGCTAGCAGGAGATAAAAATAATGTATTACCAAATGCTTGGGACTCAGTTAGAAAATTTGATAATGCGAGTCAGTACGCCTTGCTACTTGTTTCAATTATTTATAGCCATAAAGATTTAATTGAACTTTTCAAAAACTCAACAAATTTGGAAATGCAAGGTGTAATTTACAGAAAAGACACAGATGGCAAAACATATACAAACTTAGCATATGCCTTAAATGAGGCAGGTGTCGCTACTGATTTCAGTACAGGTAGCGATAAAACATCTTACGATTTTACACCAATTCTAGCAAAGAATGAGATTGGACCATTGGCAAAAGAAATATTGAGAGGGCATCTTAAAAATATGGGATGGTTTGAACCTAGTCCAAATGAACCTTTTCAAAGAGATTTCTATGAACAACTGAATTCTTATGAATTGAATAAAGTCCTTGGTTTATCCTTTATACAATTTCAAGAATGGCTTGAAGGTAAGAATGTAGCTAGAACAATTAGTAATAAATCATTATTTAATACTAGGAATACAATCTATTTTGGTGCACCTGGAACGGGTAAATCATATAAAGTAAAAGAAATTTTAAAAGGAAAAGAAGATAGAACAAAAAGAATAACATTTCATCCAGAATATGATTACGCTTCTTTCATAGGAGGTTTCAAACCAATATCTGAAAAAGATCCAATTTCTGGTCTAGATGAAATCAAATACAAATTTGTTCCACAAATATTTACAAATATTTATATTGATGCTTGGCAAAACGAATTTCAAGATTATTTCTTAGTAATTGAAGAAATTAACAGAGGAAACTGTGCCGAAATTTTTGGAGATACATTTCAACTATTAGATGAAGGTTATGAAATCACGCCTTCAAACGAGTTAGCTAGTCATTTAGAAAAAGAGCTAACTGAAAAAGGTCATAATGGATTTGCAAATGGTAAAATGCAATTACCATCAAACCTAAGTTTATTAGCCACTATGAATACTTCTGACCAATCTTTATTTCCTATGGATAGTGCATTCAAAAGAAGATGGGATTGGGAATATATACCTATTTGTTATACACCAATTGACGATTTTAAAAAGAAAAATGTTTCATTCGATTTCAAAATTGATATTGCAGATGGCAATGAATATAGCTGGATTAAATTTATTGAAAAAATAAACTTAAATCATATAAAAAACAATCAGTCATTAGGTATGGATAAATGTATTGGTAATTATTTTATAAAACCAGATACAGGTAAAACAATATCATTAAATCCATTTATAAACAAAGTAATTTTCTATTTATGGAATGACGTTTTCAAAGATGAAGAAAATAAAGTGTTTGAAGAAAACACTTCATACGAAGATTTCTTTCCAATGGATATTAAAGGCAAAACAAAAATCAAAGAATTATTCGACAGAATAGAATTAAAACCTATCCAAAACTTGGAAATTACAGAAGATGACGCTCAACTTAGGCAGGTAGCAGAAGATAACGAAGGAATCGATTCTTAAATAATGAAAATCCTAATTGAAAACGAAATATATCCAATTGAATTACTTCAAGAAGTGTTCGATGACCCAAAGTTTTATAAACAAAACGGTTTCGATGGGACAATTACCTCCGTAGGATATTACCATTCTTTTGAGAAAAATAGTTTGGTATTTATGTTGCCAAAAGTTTTTATGAAGGAAGAAGATAAAACTGTTTTTGGCTGTTCAAAAAAAGAATTAGTAGATTTAATTTTAGATGAATCCATAAAACATAAAACACAATATAATTGGGTTAGACAATTATCCGTACATTTTTATAAAAGTCTAATTGAGTTCAGAAAGAGATATGATGATACATCTATAATTCATAATATCGAAACTTTTGAACTAAACACAAATCTAAGTCTTAAAGAATATTCTTATCTAGACCTTTTACTGTCTTTTGTGAATTTTTACAAAAAGAATAAAAACCATATTTTATATAAACATATTGAGTACAATTCAAACCAAGCAATAAAACCAAAATGGGAAAAAACAATAAGAAAATCATTACCCATTTTAAATTCAAATAATGCACCTATCTATATTTCAATAAGAAATAAAAGAAAAACTGTAAATACAGAAGAAGAATTATTGACATACTTTTTTTCTATACTAAACAACTTCAATCACGAACATAAACTTAATTTAAGAATTGATAAATCATTTTCAATAATAAAGGGTAAGTCATTTAAAAATCTTCAATCAAATGGTCTTTCTAAACTACGAAAAATCAAGTATCGATATTTTAATGACACTTTAAAGAGAATGTATGCCTTATGTGAAATATATTTTTCTCAAACAGATAAGAGTAGCTCAAAAAGAAAAAGGGAGGATTTTTTATCGGTAAATAATTATAATATCGTATTTGAAGATATGGTAGATAAATTATTCTCTGACGAGTTAAATGATACTGAAGTAAACAATGTATCACTTAAAGATTTGAAAAAAAATGACGATGGGAAGATAATTGACCATATTTATGACTATCAGTCCATTATAGACACTAGCAATATTTTTTATATTGGAGATTCAAAATATTACAAATCAAATAGTGAAGCAGGGAAATTATCTAAATATAAGCAATTCACGTATGCGAAAAATGTTATTCAGTTCAATATAGATTTATTGAATGAAGATAAGGATAAGCCTTATAAAAAGGGTATTAAATATAGAGACGAAATAACAGAAGGCTATAATATTACACCTAACTTTTTCATTTATGGTTATATAGAAGATGAAGATAATTTTGATGAACACTTGATTGAAAAAAAGACAGAATTACCAATCAAATCTTATCATTTTAAAGAACGGTTATTTGATAGAGACACGCTTTTTGTTCATCAGTATAAAATTAATTTTTTGTACGTTTTAAAAGCATACACTAGTTTTAATTCAACAAATACTCAAGAGTTCAGAAAGGAAGTAAAAAGAGGCTTTAGAAAACATTTTATTGACTTTTTTAATAATTCTAAAAGCTGTGAGTTTGAGTTCTATAAATGTAAATCTAAAACAGAAGAAAAATATAAATCTATTGTAACGGACAATTTTAAATCCTTAAATGGTAAATGTTATGTGAATATGGAAAATGAATTAATTTTAGCGAAACATATTGAAGACACTTTAGTTAAATCTATTATGGACGAGTTTGAGGTAATGACTGAATTACTATAAATAAGCCAACGCTCAAAGCCATACACATTCGCAATTCGCATCAGCCAACGCTACGCCAAAAAATGCAAAAGAGTATGTCTCGCCAACGCTCAATTCCGAACTAAACAAGAAACATCGGAAAACCAAGCTGAACGTGAAAAGCACTATGCACAACAACGTGTATAAAACATAGCTATTACAGGCTTTACGAGAGGTTTTTGTATATTTACAAAGTACGCCAAATTTTTTATTTGGTTATATTTATAAGAAGAAAATTAAACATAAAAATAAAAAATTCGGCTCGTGCTAAATCCGAAAAGTTAGTGTCTTTTTATACGCTACGTTTCATACACAAGACCGTTGTGGTTCATTTAAGATTACTCGCCAATGAAAAGGTCAATTTTTAAAGACAAAGAATATTTTGATAATTATATAACAAGCCTTTCTAATTTACATCTTAAAATGGATGATAAAATTAAAAATGGAGAGATTAATGATTCTAAAATAGAATGGGCCAAAAATAGCCAAATACATAATTTGTATAAAATACTTGTTGCAAGATATAGTCGAGGAGATAAAATAGAGATACTGAGTTCAATTTACAGTAGAATAATAACTGATTTAACGAACAACAAATGGAGTGAAGAATATGTAAAATTTACCTATACCAAACATAAAAAGACTATTACTTTAAATCAATTATCTTTAAATTTTCATCCTATTCTAATAAACATACTTTCAATTGGAATATTAATTGACGTAAAAAAAACAGAGTTTGAAAGCATAAAAAAGTTCCTTGATTCTTATGACATTGAACATAAACTATTCGATATTTTTTTAAATTCTAAAATAGAAAACCATCCAATTAGGGAATCTAAATACAAGCTCTCTCAATACAAAAAACTCGATGAACTAATCGAACCTGTAAAAATTGAAGAAAA
>NZ_JAUPED010000004.1 GCF_030552475.1 Mariniflexile sp. AS56
AGATGGCTTCGTACCTCGCCATGACGTTGTACATGAAGCATTACGTCATTGCGAAGGAGGCACGACTGAAGCAATCTGCTTATTTTGAGTTATGATTTTACTTGGAGCTAGACTTCATGAGATGGCTTCGTGCCTCGCCATGACGTTACACATGAAACTTTTCGTCATTGCTAAGGAGGCACGACTGAAGCAATCTCTTCATTTTGAGTTACAATTTTACTTGGAACTAAACTTCATGGGATGGCTTCGTACCTCGCCATGACGATGTACATGAACCGTTACGTCATTGCGAAGGAGGCACTACTGAAGCAATCTCTTCATTTTAAATTACAATTACACTTGGAACTAGACTTCATGAGATGGCTTTGTACCTCGCCATGACGTTACACATGAAGCTTTACGTCATTGCGAAGGAGGCACGACTGAAGCAATCTCTTCATTTTAAGTTACAATTATACTTGGAGCTAAACTTCATGAGATGGCTTCGTGCCTCGCCATGACGTTAAACATGAAGCATTACGTCATTGCGAAGGAGGCACGACTGAAGCAACCTCATTATTTTGAGTTACAATTACACTTGGAGCTAGATTTCATGAGATGGCTTCGCACCTCGCCATGACGGTGCACAGCAGGCTTTAGCCATCACGTCCCCTTAAACCTTTCATTTTTAAGATAAATCACATATATTCGAATGCTATTTTAAAAAGCAACGCACCACCTGTGTGTAAAAACGAATTTTAAAGATGACGCTTCCTATGAAACAAAGCCAAACACCCTTGAAACTTAGTTCCTTATGTATATGCCTATTTACAGTATTGCTAAGTTCCTTTGGGATGTATGCCCAATCAAACAAGCTCCCGAATATTATTTACCTAATGACGGACGACCAACGTTGGGACAATATGGGCTGTTATGGAAAACCTGAATTTAAAACTCATAATATCGACCAGTTAGCTGAGGAAGGCGTCATATTTGATAATGCGTTCTACGCTGTTTCTATTTGTATGCCAAGTCGGGTATCTATCATGACTGGGCGTTATATTTCTAGCCACCGTGTTGGGTTTGCACCCCCAAATAACCACACACTTTCAAAAGCCGATTTCACCAACAGTTACCCCTCAAAACTTAAGGAAGCTGGTTACCGTACTGGTTTTGTAGGCAAAATTGGTTTCGCTGTAACGGAAGATGCACTGCCCCCAAGTTCTCCAGATAATTACGATATGCAGCAACATTATGCAGATGCTTTCGACTTTTTTGTTGGCGATGGCACCCATATAGGTGGCGGCTTAAAAATATGGCCCGCTGATGATGCTGCTTTAAAAAACATATACCACGCCGATAGACCTGCAAACGAGCGTACTTTAAAAACTGGCGATGCGATGCTGCGCTTTATAGACACCCAACCGAAAGACCAACCATTTTGTTTATCTGTGAGCTTTTTAGCGGTGAAACACGATAGAGATTCCGATGTGTACCCACCGCATTTAGAACTATTTAAGGATTATAAATTTCCGGTGCCAGCCAATTGGGTAAATGGTGCGAACCATAAATTACCGAAAGTAGTTAAAGAAAATTGGCGTGGTGTACCGTTGCACTTAAAACGATCGTCTACCCCTGCTATGTACCAAAGGCTTGTTCGTCGTTTTGCGGCGCAAGGCTATACTGTAGACCAACAGGTTGGACACCTTATGAAAAAACTGAAAGAAACCGGGTTACTGGATAACACGATTATTATATATACTAGTGATAACGGGCGTTTTCAAGGATCGCAAGGACTTTTTGACAAGGCACTACTTTATGAAGAATCTGTAAAACAACCGCTTATTGTTTTTGATGGTAGAGCCGCAGCTTCTGAACGTAAACGTCGGGAAAAGGCATTAATATCATCGGTTGATATCGCTCCTACCATATTATCACTAGCAGGTTTAGAGCCTGCACCGAGTATGCAAGGGCATGATTTTAGTGGTATTTTAAATAAAACACAAGCGCTTTCCTCTTGGCAAGATGCTGTTTATATGGAGAATCTCTTCCTTGTTTCGATGTACCAAGTGCGAAATGCTAAAAATGTAGAAGCATTAAATGAAAAGGAAGTAGCAGAAAATAAATCGTACCGCTGCCGAGGCGTGCGCACAGACCGTTGGAAGTATTTTGTTTACTATGAACATAACCCGAAACTTGAGGAGTTATACGATTTGGACACAGACCCAAACGAACAACATAATTTGGCTGCTAACCCAGAGTTTGCTGATGTGCTAACAGGGTTACGTGCACGCACTGAGGCATTTTACTTGAAAGCGATTGAGTGATTCATGAGATGGCTTCGTACCTCGCCATGACGGTACACATGAAGCATTACGTCATTGTGAAGGAGGCACGACTGAAGCAATCTCTTCATTTTAAATTACAATTTTACTTGGAGCTAGATTTCATGAGATGGCTTCGTACCTCGCCATGACGGTAAACATGAAACCTTACGTCATTGCGAAGGAGGCACGACTGAAGCAATCTCTTCATTTTGAGTTACAATTATACTTGGAACTAAACTTCATGAGATGGCTTCGTACCTCGCCATGACGTTACACATGATGCATTACGTCATTGCGAAGGAGGCACGACTGAAGCAATCTCTTCATTTTGAGTTACAATTATACTTGGAGCTAAACTTCATGGGATGGCTTCGTACCTCGCCATGACGTGACACATGAACCGTTACGTCATGGCGAAGGAGGCACGACTGAAGCAATCTCTTCATTTTGAGTTATGATTTTACTTGGAGCTAGACTTCATGAGATGGCTTCGTACCTCGCCATGACGGTGCAACCTCCCCATGACGGTACACAGCATGAGATAACCTCGCTATTCTAGCTATGACGGGAACTTTTTGAGTAGACCGCGTTAGGGATAGAAACGAAAAGCCCACAGTGCCCCCGAGGTATCGGGGGCACGAGGACTTGTAGTGGATAGCCCGACCCTTGGGTAACGCCCAAAGACCAACTATTAATATGTGTACTATTCTTGCTTTCGCAGGAATTAATCGGCGTCCATTTCCATGATTAAGTTGGCTATTAAAGCGGTCCACCCTGTTTGGTGAGATGCTCCTAAACCTTTTCCGTTGTCGCCATCGAAAAACTCGTAAAACAGATGTAAATCTTTAAAATGTTCGTCTTTTTCAAACTCCTTACCATCACTATCTGAATGGTATTGGAACCTACCTTCGCTATTAGGTTCAAACAGTTTTACTAAACGTTTTGTAAGCGCGTTGGCTATTTCTTTCAGGTTTAATTTATTACCAGATCCTGTTGGGAATTCGTATTGATACGTTGGCCCGTAAAAGGTGTAATACTTACGTAACGACTGGATGATCATGTAATTTAATGGCATCCAAATAGGTCCGCGCCAGTTCGAGTTACCTCCAAACATGTTGGAACGACTCTCGCCTGGTTCGTACTGAATTTGGTGATGCCCGTGATGTTCGAACACAAATGGGTGTGCTTCATGATACTTAGAAAGTGAACGAATACCGAATTCTGATAGGAACTCGTTTTCATCTAACAAACGCTTTAGTAAATGCTCTAACCTAAACCCGCGCATGATGGCGAATAGGTAATTCCCTTCGGAATTGGTTTCGTCTAGATTGGTGATTAAGGATGCTAAATCTGGACGGGTTCGCATAATTTCGTTGGCTCTAAACCTGAAATCTTTAAGCTCTTCGAACAAATCTTTATGCATAATCTCGACCGCAAACATAGGTATAACCCCTACTAGCGAACGTACTTTTAAACGACTGGTGCTACCATTCGCCATTTCTACCACATCGTAATAGAAATTATCTTCTTCATCCCACAGGGAAATATCTTTTTTACCAATGTGATGCATCGCCCAAGCGATATTCAAGAAATGCCTGAAAAACTTCGCTGCCGATTCTTCGTATATTTTATTAGTTTTTGAAAGTTCTAGAGACATGCGTAGCATATTAAGCGTAAACATGGCCATCCAACTGGTCGCATCGGCTTGCTGCATTCTGGTAATTCCAGGCGGCATGTGGTTACGATCGAACACCCCAATATTATCTAAACCTAAAAAGCCACCTTCAAATAAATCGGTACCACTTTTATCTTTTTGGTTTACCCACCATGTGAAATTGATGAGTAGTTTTTGGAAGGCTTTTTCTAAAAATTCTGTATCTCCTCTACCTGTGTAATTTTTATCTTTTTCATACACATTCCAAACCGCATAAGAATGTACTGGCGGATTTACATCACTAAAATTCCATTCGTACGCCGGAATTTGCCCGTTGGGATGCATGTAATTTTCTTTAAGCACTAAAAGCAACTGTTCTTTAGCGAAAAAAGGATCTATTTCTACGAAAGACGCCATATGGAAAGCCAAATCCCAGGCTGCATACCAGGGGTATTCCCATTTATCGGGCATGGAAATAACATGCCTGTTGGTAAGGTGTTGCCAACTGTTGTTTCGCATGTTTGCTCTTTCGGGTTTTCCCTCGCCCGGGCCACCAAACAGCCATTTAAATACATCGTTATAATAGAATTGCTTAGTCCATAATAAACCAGAAAAAGCACTTCTTGCGATGGCTTGATGGGTTTCTGGAATATCTGACTTTATAGTTTCGGTGTAAAATTCTTCACATTCGGTAATACGATTGTGGAAAATAGCATCGAAATCGCCCCAAGGGTCTTTTACTTTCTTTTTACTTAAACGTACTTTGATGGTTTTCTCTTCGCCTGCTTTTAAATTTAGCTGATGCCAAACGGCAAATTTAGAACCTACTTTTTCTGGGTTAACGGTCGCTTCTCCATTTACAACATGGTCGTTAATACCATCTTTTACATAGGGAACATCGTTTTCAAAATTATAAATACGTTTGTTATTGGTTTCATTATCACAAAATAACTGTTCGCCATCTTCATGATAGAAATGATACTTCCCGTTTCTAATACTTTTAGATTGTACGCTGTTATCGGACATCGTTTTCACGCTAGGGCGTTCGTAACGGTTGTTGTGTTTCCAGAAATTACGGAACCACAGGTGTGGTAACACGTGAATATCAGCCGCTTTGCTGCCTCTATTCACCACGGTAACCTTCATAAGAACATCATCGACACCTGCTTTGGCATATTCAATATAACAATCGAAATACGCACTGTCTTTAAAAGCACCAGTATCTAATATTTCGTATTCTGGTTCATGACGGCTTCTTTGATTGCCAGTTACTAAATCGCCATAAGGAAATTCGCAATGTGGGTATTTATAAAGATATTTTGAATATGAGTGTGTTGGTGAAGATACTTGATGAAAATAAAGTTCTTTCACATCTTCCCCGTGGTTTCCTTGGTTGTTGGTAAGCCCGAACAAACGTTCTTTTAAAATAGGATCGTTCCCGTTCCAAAATGCGGGTGCTAAACACAAGATTTCTCTGGAATCGCAAAAACCACCAATACCCTCTTCTCCCCAACGGTAGGCATTACTACGTGCTTTTTCATGATCGATAAATTCCCAGGCTTCACCATGGTCGCTATAATCTTCTCGCACTGTTCCCCATTGTCTCTCTGCTAAATAAGGCCCCCATTTTTTCCAATTTTTATAATTGTTGGGTACTTTTAATCGTTCTGCTTCTGGACCTTTTTGAATCATATATTTAAGGTATAAGTTTTGTGTAAAATAAGAATGAAAAGCCAAGAATCGGTTTCAAAAATCAATAGAACTATTGACATCAAACCGTTGGTTTCTAACAGGCTTTAAAATAAAATTAAGGCTTTTTTCTTGAAATTGTTAACCCCATAAAAAGTATTGCCTAATTGCTGTTTTTATTCGGATTCTTTTAACTTCTCGTAAAAAAATAGCCGATTCATTAGCGAACCCACACTCTAAGAAAGCGTATTAAGGTGCTAAACAAAAAAGCAGAAAGGCATTTGTATTACCACTCACGCAGTTTATTCAAGGCTTCTTGCGCTTCCAAATCTTTTCGAGAAATCACTTTTAAAAAGGATGGATGTTGCTCGATAGCATATTCTATGCGTTTTACAATATCGTTTGTAGATTCATTCTCATAATCAATCACCAAGGGTTCTTTTATTTCCATGGTTTGAAGAATGTTTTTCTTTTTAATACGTAAGCCTTTTTTATCAAACGAGCGTCTAAACCCATCTATAACAATAGGCACAACCACTGGTTGGTAACGTTTAATAATATAAGCTGTTCCTTTTCTGATAGGTTTAAAAGGGGTGGTGGTTCCTTGCGGAAAGGTAATCACCCAACCATCATCTAAAGCCTTACCAATGCTAGAAATATCACTCATTTTTACTTGGCGATTTACATCTTGCCCTTCGGCTCTCCAAGTACGTTCGATGCTTATAGACCCCATATAAGCCAATATTTTAGGTAACAAACCTGCTTTCATGGTTTCTTTGGCTGCTACATAGTAGATATTTAATTTCGGGTTCCATATATATCCTACATTTTTAATAGAATCTGTTCTACCACTTAAACTGGCGTTAAACACATGGAACATCGCTACCACATCGGCAAAATAAGTTTGGTGGTTTGATATGAATAATACGTTGGTATCAGGAAGGTTTTTAAGAACTTCAGAGCCTTCTATTTGCAACTCATTAAAGCCGCGAAAGCGTCTGTGAGTTAATGCTCCAAAAATTCTGATGAGCCACTTTTTTAAAAATAGTATATGCCCAAATGGATTTCTTTTAAATAATCCCATAAATCACACGTCAAATTGGTTAGTGACTACAAATGTAATAAATCTATAAACTACATGAGTTGTTTTAGTAAGTCTTTAATCTCACTTAACATCATTGCTGTGGCTCCCCAAACCACATAATTATTAAGTCGAAATGCAGGAACCTCAACTTCAACACTATACGATGTTTTTACGGTTTCACTAATTATACTCGCATCGTCTAAAAAATGACTCAAAGCGACCTCAATAACAGCTTCAACTTCATCATCTTGCTTCAAAAACCGGGGTGTTTCATTCGAAATACCTACAAATGGATGCACATAAAAGTTACTTGGCGGAATATACACTTCCGTTAAAGCCTTGACTACTTGCATCTGTTTTATGGGCACTCCCACTTCTTCAAAGGTTTCTCTTAGGGCTGCTGCTTCTAGTGAAGCATCATCCGGTTCTAATTTTCCGCCAGGAAACCCCACTTGTGCAGAGTGTACGCCTTTATAGGTTTTCCTCAAAATTAAAACCAAGTAGGTTTCTTGTTCGGCGTTGGGGTAAAATAAAGCCAAAACCCCTGCCCTTTTCGCCTTTTTTATGGCATGTTCCTGCTGCTTTAACAGTTCTTGCCTAAAAGGTGGTACCATTTTAAACTGCGATGCTTGGGCTGGTAGCGGTATATTTTTTATTTTTGAGATTGCTAATGAAAAATCATCAAAATTCATTCTATGAGACTTGTATTACTATTATTTGTTTTCGTTCTTTTTCTAAATTGTGAAGATAAGAAAAGTAAAAAGAAAATAAATCTTGAAAAAGACCTACCAACCGTTGTGAAGGAAGAAGGACTCACGGGCGATGAAGACACCAGTGATGTTGCAGATAGGCCCTTCCCGAAGCTGAGCTCTAAAAATGCCATGGAGTTTTTTTTACAGTACGACAAAGTACACAAAGAGAACAAAGTACGTTTAACAACCGACTTTGGCATTATCGATATTCTGCTGTTTGAAGATACTAAGTTTCACCGTTCAAACTTCATCTTTTTAACCAAACAAAAATACTTTAACGGCACCCAATTTTACAGAGTGATTAATAATTTTATGGTACAAGCTGGAAATAGCGATGATAAAAAAACCGCCAACAAACGTAATTATATAGGCAAGTATTTGTTGCCTCCCGATACAAAACGTGGGTATAAACACGACCGCGGTGTGGTTTCTATGCCTAGTAGTGAAATTGATAACCCCCACAAACTCGCATCACCTTATGAGTTTTTTATTGTACAACAACACGGTGGCTCTCACTTTTTAGATGGTGATTATACTATTTTTGGAAAAGTAACCCGAGGTATGGATGTTGTTGATAAAATTGCAGCAGTTGAAAGTGATGATGGCGATTGGCCCCAACGTAATATTTACATTAGAAAGGTGGAAATTATTAATTAATCTAGACTGAAGACTGAAGACTGAAGACTGAAGACTGAAGACTGAAGACTGAAGACAAAACTAAAAATTCACTCTATCATTTCTAAACAATCTCACCCATCTAACTTTCTACCTCACTAGTCTAATTTTTCAACCTCATTCTTATACAAACTAGGTAAACTTATTTTAAATTTTACAGCTATTAAACGAATGGTAATAACTACCGAACCCGAAATGATAAACACCAAATTACCATCCAGCGGGAATTTATCCAGTATAAAATAGGTAAGGCCTCCAAAAATACAAGCCGTAGCATACACCTCTTTTCTAAAAATAACGGGGATTTCATTACACAGAATATCTCTCATAACTCCCCCAAAACAGGCCGTCATAGTACCCAATGCAATACAAATAATAGGATGTAACCCAATAGCCAATCCTTTTTCTACCCCAACTACAGTATATAAACCAATGCCAATGGTATCAAATAACAAGAGGGAAATTCTTAAAAAATCAAGACGTTTTCTAAATATTATAGCAAAAATGGTAGCTCCTAAAATAACATACACATAAGTCATGTTCAGCATCCAAGTTACAGGTGTTAAACCAATAAGCACATCGCGCAAAGTTCCGCCACCAACCGACGTCACAAAAGCAATAATAAGTACTCCAAAGGCATCCATTCTTTTTTCTAATGCAACCAACACCCCAGAAATGGCAAAGGCAAAGGTTCCGAATATTTCTATAACTTGAAAAAACATAATTTTTATTATTTACTTAATATAAGTTTGATAGCTGCGTGTATCTATTATTTAATGCGAGCCTAAAACCTTAGTATTTGCCCGAACGTAGTCGGAACTTTTTATTCATTTACGATAATTATGGACTTCTCGACTACGCTCGAGGAGACATTTGTTTAAGTTTATTATTTTGTGAATCAAACAAAATTCAAAAGACAGCCCAACCACACTTAGTGCTAGCAGTTTACATGTTTTGAGTATAGTAGTTATAATCTTTTAAAATGGTGTTTATAAAATCGACATCATATAAAGCAGACTCTATGTTAAGCACACCGGCCACTTTGTTCCTTAATAAGGTAAGTGTTTTAAAATCGTTATTCTTTTTTGAAATGATAAAGGCTTCCTTAATAATACGAACATCTTTATCTGTTAACTGCGTTACATTATTAAAAACAGGTTGGTAATCTACTTCCAGATCTTCTAAAATGGTACTGGTAATTTTATGCTTTTTCTTCACACTTATAACCACGGTTCCAGCAGCAGAATCGCCAACGCGTTGTTTTTTATCTGATAACAAAATACTTAATACACCAATAGACGCAAAAAACAACCAAACATCAACAATGCGCAACATCCATCGAACCAATAAATTATACCATTGGGTTGGCGCACCATCTAAACGCACCACCTTAATTTTCATAATCATTTTCCCTATGGTTTGTCCGCTAAAAAGGATATGACACAACACCGAGTAAAAAAGCGCTGGTAAGGTAATCAAGCCTAAAATACCACGTTTGGTCCAATCGTCTGTATTAAACATATCCGAAAGTGACACCAAATTCTCCATGAGCGTCATGTAGGTTAGCAAAATAAGACCATCAATTAAGAATGCCACAAAACGCTCACCTAAACCAATTAATTTGTAATCTAAATTAACATTTTGTGCTGTGTTAATTGCTAAATTGCTCATTGAAATGTATATTCGTTTCTAATTAAAATAGTTTTATGCGCGAAGCATCTTTCGTGAAGCAAAATAAAGAAAAATGGCTGGTTTTTGAAAGTGCGTTACACAATAATGCAAAAATAAATCCAGACGACTTAGCTTCATACTACATTCACCTTACTAACGACCTTGCCTATGCGCAAACGTATTACCCAGAAAGTAAGACTTTGCTGTACTTAAACTCGTTAACATCAGAGGCGCATCAAAAAATTTACATCACCAAAAGAGAATCAAAAAACAAGATTATCTCTTTTTGGAAATATGAATTCCCTTTATTTTTCAAAAGCTACCAAAAAACATTACTATATACCTTTTCCTTTTTTATGGTTGCGGTTTGTATTGGTGCTATTTCAACCTTAAATGACGACTCGTTTGTGCGTTTAATTTTAGGCGATGGTTATGTAAACATGACCATTGAAAACATTGAAAAAGGCGAACCTATGGCCGTTTATAAAAGTGGCAGCAGCATTGGGTCGTTTTTAGGTATTACCATTAATAATATAAGGGTGGCTATTATTGCTTTTGCTTTTGGCGTGTTTTTTAGTGTGGGCACTATTTACATTCTGTTTAGCAACGGTATTATGCTAGGGGCTTTTATTAGCTTTTTTTACAACTATGGCATTTTAGAAAAAACATCGACCATTTGGTTGCACGGTACTATTGAAATCTCAGTCATTGTAATTGCTGGTTGTGCTGGCTTAGTGATGGGAAATAGCTTTTTGTTTCCTAAAACCTATTCCAGACGCGTAGCATTTACTAAAGGCGCTAAAGACGGATTAAAAATTGTGGTAAGCACCATTCCGTTTTTTATTATTGCAGGTTTTATTGAAGGTTTTATAACCCGTTATGGCGAACAAATGCCGTGGATACTATCTTACGGAATTATAGCGAGTTCACTGTTCTTAATTATATTTTACTATATCATATACCCCATCAAGCTAAACAAGGCTTACCTATCTGAAATCAAAAACATTACATAGTGAACAAACCATATATAGAATTACGCAACAGACACGATTTTGGTGACACCATCAATACCTACTTTCTGTTTCTTAAATACAACTTTAAAAAGTACACCAGTTTATACCTGCGTTATAATGCCATAAGCATCATTCTTTTAATCATAGCCTCTTATTTATTAGTAACAGGCTTTATGGGTTTAGCAAGTAGAGATTTTCGATTCGGAATGACGAACGATGGCGATCACTCCATTTATTTAATTGCTGGCGCCGTTGTTTTAGTGCTCATCTTATTTATTACAGCCCTTATAAATTACAGCTTTTCGAGTTCGTTTATGGCGGAATACGTGAAAAATTCGGGTGAAGTAGAATCTAAAAATGTATGGCAAAACATTAAAACAAACTTAGGCACCATCATATTATTCATCTTTTTGGGGATTGGGCTTTATATTGGCTATATCATTGTCTCTGTAATTTTTGCTTTCATTCCATTAATTGGGATGTTAATTCAATACGGACTCAGTTTTCTATTGACGGCCTTTTTCGGCTTGTCATTCATGTCTATTTTTTCTGAGAATAAGGGATTGAGTAATGCCTTATCTGAAGGTTGGTCGTTTACATTTTCTAGCTTCGGAAAAGTCATTCTCTTCGGGTTGGTTATTGGTATTTTAAATTTAATGATTACCATGCTTATCATTTCCATACCTGGTTTCATTATTGGTATTTACGTCTATTTCTCATTAGAAAGTAATGTAGATTTAGCAACTAACGTTTTTGCAAGTATGGTATTCACCTTGGGGTTTGCCATGTTTTTATTGGCATTTATTTATACGCAAGCCTTATCGCAAATAGCCTATAGCGTGTTGTATTACAACATATTTGAAGAAAAAAACAATATATTCTTGAAAAATAAAATTGAGCAAATTGGTATTAATGAATAAACTAAAATACCATCATGCCTTAGTTTCTCTAAGCTTCTTTCTTAGCTATGGCTTTAGTTATTCACAAGATAGCATCCATAAAGATTCTTCTCACATCAAGGTCACGTACTTTAAGGATGCGATTAAGGAACGTTATAAAGGTGATCATTTCAACTATTCTATAAACGATACGGGCGGCATCAATTTAATACAGCGTATTTTACAGAAATTTTTTGGTTGGCTAAGTGATGTTTTTGGTTTCGATGTCGATTTTATTAATTACCAAACCTTAGAATACATTGTGTATGGTTTCTTAGGAATTGCCGCGTTGTATTTAATCATCAAATTTTTAATGCAGTCGCCTATAAACTCGGTTTTTAAGACCGAAGTTCAAGACATTAACGAATTCAAATATGTAGAAGAAAACATTAAAGATGTTAATTTCGATTATTTAATTGAAGCGGCTTTAAAGGAGAATAATTACCGTTTGGCAACCCGTTATTTATATTTAAAATCGTTAAAATTGCTCACCAATAAGGCGATTATTGAATGGCATTATGATAAAACAAACAGCGATTATATAAACGAAATTAAAGACGAACAAACCAAATCGGTTTTTAAACGTATTTCTTATCTATACGATTATGTTTGGTATGGTGAATTCCCTATAGATGATGCTATTTATGCCAAAAACCAATCGGATTTCGATAAACTAAACAGTCTTCAAAATGGATAAACGATCTAAAATAGCATTGTATGCCATTGGAGCGGTGATTGTTTTGATGATGATTGCAGAAATAACGAAGCCCAAAGCTTTGAATTGGCGTGACTCTTATACCGCTGCCGATAAAATTCCGTTGGGTTGTTATGTGCTTTTTAACGAATTAAAAGCCCTTTCGGACACCCCGATTAAAATAGCTACCAAATCGGTTTTTGAAACTTTAAAAGATGCTGAATCCAGCAAAAAAACACTTAGCATTTTTATAAACAATGGTATTGGCTTTGATAAACAAGACTCAGAATCCCTGATTAAATATGTTGAAAAGGGGAACTCTGTATTTATAAGTACCAACCACATATATGGCGTTTTAAGCGACACTTTAAATATTAGATTAGGTACACAAGGTAATGGCCTTTTCAAGCAACCCGCATTAAACAGTTTTACAAGCCCAAGTTTAAAACCTAACGAACGCCTTTTTAAAGACGTTATTGAAACTAGTTTTTTCACCAGCGTAGACACTTTAAATGCTGTTGCATTAGGTACTAGCAAGGTTGAAAAAACGGAAAAGATAATAAACGATACCATTCCCGAAACCAACACCAATTTTATAAAAGTCCCTTTTGGAAACAACAACGGGGCCTTTTATGTACACACCAACCCTTTTGCGTTTAGTAATTACCATATGCTAAATGGTAACGATGTATATGCGGCCACCGTGTTTTCATTTTTACCGAAGCATCAAATTATTTGGGACAACTATTATAAAAGTGGCCGCAAGGTTATTAGGAGTCCGTTGCGTTTTGTACTCCAAAACCAAGCTTTAAAATGGGCGTTTTATATAGCGATGCTTTCCTTAATTTTATTTGTGATTTTTAAGGGAAAACGAACGCAACGCATTATTCCTGTGATAGAGCCTTTAAAGAATGCTACCTTAGATTTTACCAGAACCATTGGCTATTTATATTACCAACATGGCGATTTCAGTAACATCATCAACAATAAAACACAGTATTTCTTAGAGCAAATACGCTCTAAATATTACTTAAACACCAATGAATTGAATGAAAAATTCATTGCAAAATTAGCGATAAAATCATCTAACAAAAAAGAAGACACCAAGGCCTTAATAGACTATTTGGTGTATTTAAAATCGAAATCGAATCATACCGAAGCCGATTTAGTTCAACTGAACAAACTCATAGAATCATTCACAAAAAGTAAGATATAATGGAAGAACAAACTCCTGAAAATCAAGATGTAAATTTTGAAAGCAGACTCGATTTAAAACCGCTACAAGACCATGTAGAAGCTATAAAAAAAGAAATAGGCAAAATAATAGTTGGGCAAAATGAAATGATTGAATTGCTTATTATTTCCTTGCTTTCAAATGGCCACACCCTTATTGAAGGTGTCCCTGGAGTTGCAAAAACCATAACCGCTAAACTATTGGCTAAAACATTAGATGTTAATTTTAGCAGAATACAATTCACACCCGATTTAATGCCGAGTGACATTTTAGGAACTTCCATTTTTAATGTAAAAACCAACGAGTTTGAATATAAGAAAGGTCCTATTTTTTCGAACGTTATTTTAATTGATGAGATAAACCGTGCGCCAGCAAAAACACAAGCAGCCCTTTTTGAAGTGATGGCCGAACGCCAAATCACAATGGATGGTACCAAATATGTTATGGAGCCACCTTTTCTAGTATTTGCTACTCAAAACCCGATTGAACAAGAAGGCACCTACCGCTTACCAGAAGCGCAGCTAGACCGTTTTCTGTTTAAAATAGATGTGGATTACCCTTCTCTTGAAAATGAGATTCAAATATTAATGGAAAACCATCAAAGGCACGATGTCTTGGATTTTGATGCTGTAGCACCCGTGTTAAATGCTGAACAAATTGCACATTATCAAGGTTTGATAAAACAAATCGTAGTTGAGAACCACCTGATTACCTACATCGCTTCCATAATTAACAACACCCGCACCAATGCCAATTTGTATTTAGGTGCTTCACCAAGGGCTTCTATTGCGATATTAAATGCTGCGAAATCTAACGCAGCTATTTACGGAAGGGATTTTGTAACGCCAGATGATATTAAACGTTGCACCAAAGCCGTTTTAAAACACCGTTTGGTATTAACACCCGAACGTGAAATGGAAGGTTTTACAGTTGAAAAAGTAATTGAACAAATTTTAGAAACTATTGAAATACCAAGGTAGTTGAAGCAATTTTTTAAAAATATCTATTTGAATGCGCGCTTTTTTAT
This sequence comes from Mariniflexile sp. AS56, assembly GCF_030552475.1. Lineage (GTDB taxonomy): Bacteria > Bacteroidota > Bacteroidia > Flavobacteriales > Flavobacteriaceae > Mariniflexile. The sequence continues at coordinate 14,738 of NZ_JAUPED010000004.1, forward strand.
AACCCTAAGTGTTCTTGTTGTACTCTTTATTCTGGCCTATGTTTTCCCAGGATTATTGATGATGGCGCAGATGCTATTCTTTGTATTTATTGGTTTATTGATGGTCGATTTCATAGTGCTTTTCAAACAAAAAGGCATGACGGCAACACGACTTCTACCCGAAAAACTAAGTAATGGCGATGATAACCCTATTGAAATTACACTGCAAAATAACTACAATTTCACAAGTACTTTAAAACTGATTGATGAATTACCGTTTCAATACCAAAAACGTGATTTTGAAATTGACACGGTATTAACCAAACAAGAACAAAAAAAAATAAATTACACGTTACGTCCATTAGAACGTGGCGAATATTATTTCGGGAACCTAAACCTGTATGCTTCCAGTCCTATAAATTTAGTTTCTAGACGCTTTCAATTTGGTAAAGATGCTATGGTGCCTAATTATCCATCGTTTTTACAATTAAAGAAGTATATGCTTTTGGCTTTTTCAAACAAAATTTTTGAATATGGTTTGAAAAAAATTCGTCGCATTGGTCATACTATGGAATTTGAGCAAATTAAAGATTACGTACAAGGTGACGACTTGCGAAACATTAACTGGAAAGCTACCGCCAAAAGTAACAAGCTAATGGTGAACCAGTTTCAAGATGAGCGTTCGCAGCCCGTTTACAGTGTTATTGATAAAGGCCGAGTTATGAAAATGCCTTTTGAAGGTTTGAGTTTACTAGATTATGCCATTAATGCTGCACTAGTAATAAGTAATGTGGCTTTAAAAAAACAGGATAAAGCTGGTATCTTCTCCTTTTCAAGAAAGGTTGAAAACCGCGTGGTCGCAGAACGCAGACCTTCACAAATGAATACCATTCTTGAAACGCTGTATAATTTAAATACGGATTTCGTAGAATCTGATTTTTCGAGATTATATATAGATGTAAAGCGGAATTTAAACCAGCGTAGTTTACTGTTATTGTACACCAATTTTGAAACTTTAGATGCTTTGTACAGGCAACTGCCCTATTTAAAAGCCATTGCTAAAAACCACTTATTAGTTGTTATCTTTTTTGAAAATACCGAACTGCAGAAACTTACCCTAAAAAATGCAGACACCACCTTTGATATATTTGAAAAAACCATTGCCGAAAAGTTTATTTACGAGAAAAAGTTAATTGTTAACGAACTTCAGAAACATGGGATTCAAACTATTTTAACGGCACCCGAACATTTAACGATTAACACCATCAATAAATATCTAGAAATAAAAGCTAGAGGTTTGTTATAATAAGAAAGACCCTCAATAAATTGAAGGTCTTTCCAGCTATTAATAAATTCTTAAGTTAAACGGTTTCGCTTAACCAAGCCTTCATCATCCAAACAGTTTTTTCTTGTTCTGTAATAAAATCACTCATCATGGAATTAGTACCTTCATCATTAGCATCACCAGATTTATTTAAAATAGCACGCTCAATTTTCAATAATTCTGATAAGGAATCAACAATTAAGGTCACTGCTTTTTCATCTTGGGAAATATTCTTACCCACAGGTACTTGAGCATGTTTTATATAATCTGTAAAAGTATGCAGTGGTGTTTCGCCTAGTGTTAAAACACGTTCAGCAATTAAGTCTACCTTCATATTGGCATCGGTGTACAATTCTTCAAATTTCACATGTAAATCGAAAAATCGCTTTCCTTTTATATTCCAATGTAAACCACGTAGGTTTTGATAATAGATTTGAAAATTGGCTAATAAATTATTTAAATCGCTCGCTAATTCTTTTGTTTTTTGAATGTCTAATCCTATACTATTCAATGTCATTATTCAATTATATTTTTTTGTTACAGCAAATTTAAATTATTATTAACAGCCTACTCTATAAGTTTTATTGATAGTTTTTATATTTTTATAAGCTAAATTGATATACATGACAATTACACAGTTATATTACGTTTTGGCTGTTGCCGAAAATCAAAATTTCACGAAGGCAGCAGAGAAATGTTTTGTTACCCAGCCTACACTAAGTATGCAAATACAAAAATTGGAAGAAGAACTTGATATTCAAATTTTCGACCGAAGCAAAAAACCCATTGAATTAACCGAAGTTGGTAAAAAAATAGTAAACCAAGCCAGAAACATTGTAAACGAATCGTACCGCATCAAAGATATTGTAGACCAACAAAAAGGTTTTATAGGTGGTGAGTTTAAACTCGGTATTATACCAACCATCATGCCGACGTTACTTCCCATGTTTTTGAAGAATTTCATTAAAAAACACCCGAAAATAAAACTTAAAATAGAAGAATTAACAACTGAAGAAATTATAGAACGTCTAAAAGATGGTCATTTAGATGCCGCTATTGCCGCAACACCACTTGAAGATGCTAGTATTAAAGAGCGTGTTCTTTACTTTGAACCTTTTGTAAGTTATATTCCTAAGAGCCATAGACTGCATTCAAACAAAAAAATAGATGTTAGCGATTTAGATATTAGTGATATGCTATTGCTAGAAGATGGACATTGTTTTAGAGATGGCGTACTTAATTTATGTAAAGCCTTTAAAAACAATTCAGACGACGTATTTCAATTAGAAAGCGGCAGTATTGAAACTTTAATAAAACTATCCAACGAAGGCTTAGGGATGACGCTTCTTCCCTATTTACATACTTTAGATGTTAATGACAAAGAAAAAGAAAACCTACATTACTTTAACGAGCCTTCACCAGCTAGAGAAGTAAGTCTTATTTATCATAAAAGCGAGCTTAAAATGCAAATTATCGAAGCCTTACAGGATGTAATATCTGGTGTAGTGCGTGGTGCCATTGCATTTCAAAATGTAAAAATTATAAGTCCGTTAGCTTCCAAATAAAAAAGCGACCCTAGGGTCGCTTTTTTTTATGTTTTTAAATAAATTAAACATTGGTTTAATTCTGGGTTTTGCTGTACAATAGAAAGAATGAATTGATGTAATTCTTCTAACTCATGTGGTAGCAACCGTTGGGCTGCTTTTTGTACTTCTTTGCAAAACAATGATGCATCAAAACTGACTTTATTGAGCACAGTTTTAGTATAATCAAGCATTGCTCTTGCCATAGTGTTATTGGATTTTAGGTTTAATTTAAAAGTAGATTTTTTGTATAAGCTATGTTGTTTATTGAGAATATAAATTTACTGAATTTTATCAAGAAACTCTCAATTTTAGTCAAAATTAACAATTTATTATCCTAAAATTCATATTAAATTATAACGCAAAAACAACATCAATAACAAGTTAAAACTTACAAATACTTGCTATAGCCCACTGATATCAATCAACTTAAGTCTTCAAAATACAAACAAAAACTGACTTTTAAAAACGATTATCGCCATCTAAAATATTACCTAAACCACCTAAAACACTACCTTCCCTTCTATCTTTGCTAACACCTTGCGGTGCAGAGGCCAAAAACACTACCAATCAATCGTATGCATCAATTTAATGCGCTTAATATTAAGTATAATACTAGGAAACGTAATGAATTAAAGAGAGCCCCGTATGAGACTCTCTTTAACTAATTTACTTTATAATCACTTTCTGAGTATACATTCTATCTTTACTAATCAATCTTAATATATATGTTCCAGCAGATTTATCCTTTAATGGAATTTCTGAATTTGAAACATTTAAGTCTCCTTTTAGTACTTGTTCTCCTAAAATATTGTACAAATAGTATTGATAAGTATTATCATCATTATTAAATAATTTCACATTTACAACTCCATTAGTTACTGGATTAGGAAATAATACAGGTGCTTTAGAATCAGCCACAGAAATCTCATGAGTTGCAAGTGTTTGCGTACTTAAATCTGTCTCCCAACTTCCTCTACCATAAGTTGCTGCTCTAAGTTTTCCTGTTGTTGGAGATGAGTAAAATATCTCTAAATCTTGCACGGCACATTTTGGCAAATCAGTCAAAAAAGGAACTGCTGAAGCAACTAAATTATCTATAGCATACACCCCCAAATCTGCACCTACATATACTTCATCATTCACACTATTCTTTCTATATACAATGGTGTTCATTGGTATATTAGGAAGTCCATTAGATACATTTATCCAATTAGCACCACCATCAACAGTTTTGTATACTTTTTCATCATCTGCATATCCAGAAAAAACAACCCAAACCTTTGATGCATCTGTATTTGAAACCGTTAAGTTTTTTAACCTAACAACACCAACCGGTAAACCAGCCGTAATATCACTCCAAGTCGACCCCGCATTTATAGATTTTGAAATAACATTCTCCTTAATTACATAGATAACAGAATTATTGCTAGGTGCAACTTCAAATCTCAAAATATTGCTTGCAGCAGGATTTGGAGGCGTCACCCCTGTTTTAGTATATGTAATATCCTCATTTCCAGAAAACAAATCTGTTGAAACATACAAATCTGGGCGTCCACCTATATAAACGATATCCACATTAATTGGATCTTGTTGAATAGGACTAAACCATTCGCCACTTGGCATATCTGGATACCAAGGAATATCTGAATAACTAGCTCCACCATTAGTTGTATAAAAGAAAGCTCCGTTAGTTGTAGAAGACACCATGAAATCATCATTAGTTCTATCAATAAAACCATCTTCACCATCACCTCCACTTAATACAGACCAAGATCCATTATTATATTTTAAAGAGCCTATATCTTGTAATCCTGCAAAGAATAAATTTTCAGTAATTTCAGATAACTCAATATTAGTTTGTTGACCAACAGCAATATTCCCTGTGACATCCGTCCATGTAACACCATCATCAGTAGTTTTGGAAATACCCCCATCTGTAGTAGTAAAAAAGGTAGTATTATTACCTGGCATATACGCAATGTACTGAATATCCGCATGAATATAAGGTTCTGGTTGCTTATTCCTTCCTGGATGAAGCGGATTAACTCCTAACCAATAAGTAATACGTGTCCAATTCACACCACCATCCGTAGATTGCCATTGGTTAATACCGCCAATAGTAATTTTATTGACATTAATTGGTGAAACTGCTATGGCAAGATCGTGGAATGCTTGACCACCTACAGAAGAGGACGTTGGAGCCGCATCTGAATGCAAAATATTTGGTGTAGAAGCTGTTGATTGTTTAGAAAAGTTATCCCCACTATCTGTTGAACGATAAAATCCTTCAAATCCTTGATCACTACTTCTTCCTATAATAGCATATACATAATTTGAATTAGCTTCTGTTACAGCTAGTTCAATGCGCTCAACAGCCGAATAGTTTGGTAATACTCCTGATAAATCTGAATTTGGAGTCCAATTAATTCCACCATCTATTGATTTGTAAATTTCTTTACCTGCAGCATACACAATTGATGAGCTTTGTGGTTTATATTCGATATCAGATAAAAAAGTAATAGGTTGGCTAGCTGAACCATTTGGAGATTGAGCCGTAGCCCACCCGTCGGTTGTTCTAAATATACCACCATCAGTAGTCACCATCATAACCAATGGGTTATTTGGATCCATAATAATTTTTGTGATTTTATAATTATCTAATGCCGTCCACACTAAGCCTGTTGTATTCCAATTTAAACCACCATCAGTAGATTTCAAAACACCTATACTTCTTCTATCACTTTCCTTATCTCCCGTAGCTAAATACATTAAATTAGGATTTGTAGGATGAATAACTAAACCTGAACAACCTATAATAGGTAAATAATCTGAATGAGTAGACCAAGAGCTACCACCATTAGTCGTTTTCCAAAGTCCACCATCTGGAGCACCTACATACATTGTGGTTGCTGGATTAATTGGATCAAAAGTCACAAAATTCAATCTTCCAGAGCCAGAATCATATCCAGATGCTATTGAATTCTGATTTAAAGACACCCAATTGGAAGTCGCCAAAGATGCTTTCATTTTACTATTTGCATTTTTAGCCAATTCGTTATTGTAATTTTTTTGCCACTCAATAAAATTCGGGTAAGTGAATGACGGTAATGACATATTACCTGATGGATAAATCTTATCAGCTATTTGATTTTCCCAACGTTTAAAAATTTTATATCCCTGACCTTTTCCGGGAGTTTTAGCCTTCCAAAATTTATTAAATTTTGCCTGAACATCATAAAACGTTTCATTTTTACTAGTACCCATTTTAGCCCAACTTTTATCATTCTGTCCAAACGATAATATGGAAAAAAATACAGTTAATACAAGTGTGTAGAGTTTTCTCATTTTGATTATAAATTAATTAATTTTCATACAAATATCGTCAACCTTTTAGCACAACACGGCAAAAACAACTACACAACAACTACACACAAACAAATAATAGATATAATTATAGCTTTAAACCCTACTTTTCTGAGGAAACTCGGTCTTGGTGTCTTTAAATTTCTGGTTCAGAAAATCTGCTAAAGTAAGATCACTTTCTTGAAGATTCATTTTTTTTGAAATACGATATCGCTTACCTTCTATCGCCCTTGTGGAAGAATTTACAAATAGGGCAATTTCTTTGCTTTTAAATCCTACGAAGAGGTAGTAACAAATAATTAACTCGGAGTCATTTAATTGAGGGTAACCATTTCGTAACTGTGTGAAAAATTCAATATTAAGTTCATTAACCAACTCCAGTTGATTTTCCATTTTATCTAACAACATTGACGAATCTAATTGAAGATTTTTAAATAAATCCTTTATTTTTATACGTTGATTAACACCTGCATCCAAAGATGATATGTGTTTTATTTCTTTCTTAACATCACTTATATAATCTTCTAATCCTCGGACCTTAACTTTTAATTTTTCGTGGTTTGATTTTAAATAAGTGTATTCATTATTACTTTTCTCAAAATGTTTTATTGTTTTTTTTGATTTCTTGCTTTTAAAAATAAAAAGTACAATTAACGCTATCAACACAAAAATCAAGACTACTACCCATTTAAAATTGTTCTTAAGTTTAGCTTTTTCAATTTTTAATTCAGATTCAGAAATCAATAAGGAATCTCCCAGATTCAAACTAGCATCCATTGTTTTACTCAACACCTCATTTTCAAAATACTTTAATGAATCTATGTAATTATTTTTATATTCAAAATCTTTAATATAATCATAGTAGTCAACATGAAGGCTATAGAAATTTCGCCTATCAACCTCATTCATCGCATTTCGTAATTCCTTAGATTGAGATATATAATATTGCGTGGAGTCGATATTCTTTTTTTTAAAATGCAAATTTGACATACTTCCATAAATGGTTGCTAAATGCGATTTATATAATGCCAAAGAAAGCGTGGAGTTTTCTTCTAAAGATTTAAAAATTTTAAAATATTTATGAGAATTACTTATATCTCCCAGATCGAGATAATTTGAGGTTAACATAAATAACGCATACATATAGTAATAAGCATCTTCTTTAATGCTTTTATAAACTTCTAATTGTTCTAAAATCAATTTATTACTAGACTGATAATTCCCATTATAAAATTCTACATAGGCAGGCATTTGCATGACTTCTAGTAAACCATTTTTATTACCACTAAGAGTGTAATATCTTTTGGCCGCCTCCAAATACTTAAAAGCACTTGTGTCTTTTTTTATCAAATATGTATTATAAAAAAGCTCTAAAGAAGCTTTACCTGCAACATCATAGTTTTCTTCAAGTTCTGCATATTTTAATGCAAGGACGTAATTTTGATAAAGCTTCAATCTTTCATGATTTCTATCACTAATCAAGGCCCTTAAATCATAATAACAGGCAAGATGCCCTATTATATTTTTTTTTAATGGTTCGGGAATTGAATCCAAATATACAGCGGCAACTTTTGGAGATTCGTTTAATATATTATAAGCAGAATCAATATACTTTAAATAGCGCCCTTCATGACTGTTTTGCGAAAGAACAGTAAAACATAATAAAAAAACCAGTAATAATAGATATGGATGTGAGAGTCTCAATTTCAAAAAATACAAGATTTCAATGGATAAATAATAACATCTACAAAAGTAGAAAAATCAAATTTAAAAACGATGTATTTTCAGACATTACTATGAAATAAATCTTAATGTTCCTGATTTTTAAAAACGATTATCGCCATCTAAAATATTACCTAAACCACCTAGAATACTACCCTCACCTCTATCTTTTCCGCCACCTTGTGGTGCAGATGCTAATACACGCCCCGCCAACCTACTAAATGGTAATGATTGGATATAAACAACACCCGGACCTTGAAGTTTGGCAAAAAATAAGCCTTCACCACCAAAAACAGTATTCTTAATACCGCCCACAAACTCGATATCATAATCAATATCTTGAGTAAAACCGACAATACAACCGGTATCTACACGTAAAGTTTCACCGCGCTGCAATACTTTTTTGGCCATGGTACCACCTGCATGAACAAATGCCATACCATCACCCTCTAATTTTTGCATAATAAAGCCTTCACCCCCAAATAGACCGCGACCTAATTTTTTGGAAAACTCGATACCCACGCTCACGCCTTTGGCTGCACATAAAAACGCGTCTTTTTGACAAATAAACTTGCCACGGAATTCTGTGAGATCAATCGGGATAATTTTACCAGGATACGGCGATGCGAAGGATACATTTTTCTTTCCTACTACAGTATTGTAAAAGGCCGTCATAAACAAACTTTCGCCTGTTAGAATACGTTTCCCGGCACCCAATATAGAACCAAGAAAGCCTTGGTTTTTAGTAGAACCATCACCAAAAATGGTTTCCATTTTAATGCCATCATCCATCATCATAAAACTACCTGCCTCGGCAATAACACCTTCTTGCGGGTCGAGTTCTATTTCTACATATTGCATTTCTTCTCCGTAGATTCTATAGTCAATTTCGTGTGCTGTCATTTTATTTGTTTTTTGTTGATTCGGTTATTAGTTGACTTGTTCCCCGTTTTGTTACAAATACTTTGAAAATTGGTGCATTTTGTTAATTGTAAAGTCACTAAGACTTAAAGTATCAAAGGTTCTAAGAAAAAAAAAGCCAAAAAAACCTAAACACTTCATTCAATCCATGACTGTGACTGTGACTGTGACTGTGACTGTGACTGTGACTGTGACTGTGACTGTGACTGTGACTAAAACCTAACTCTTCACTTTTATACTCCATTCAAATAGAAAAGTAGAAACATCTACACCTTCTTCATTCACACCAACAGATTTCATACTTACGGTTTGCCCTTCTCCCGTATCAATTGCTTTTTGAAGTGCTGCATCTATTAAGGTGCCGTCATTACAGGTAAAGGTTATTTTTCCTGTGGCTTTTTTTGTAAATGTGGCCGAATTGGAAGTAACTAACATGGACACTCGCTTCCCCGATTCCTTAATTTTTGTCATCATTAAAGCTCCTGTCGAAAACTCTGCCGCCATACCTTGTACCGCCCAAAACATAGACTTAAATGGATTTTGATTAATCCACCTATGAGTTACGGTTACTACACATTTACTGGCATCTATATGTCTTGTGCGAACACCACAAAGAAAGGCCGATGGTAGTTTAAGCATGGTAAAAGAGTTTAGTTTACTGGGAGTTACGTTCATGATAATATATTTATTTTTTCACTAAGTTATGAAAATTAATGCCAGATTAGAAATGTTAATTTTATGTTAAAATTAGGTACTATGCGTAACATAATACCTTTTTAAAGACATATATTTGTATAAGCAACTATTATACGTTTTAAAATCATGATAGATAATCACCAAAAAAACATCGCCACATTTATTCATTTATCAACCTTTAGTAGGTTTATTATTCCGTTTGGGAATTTTATTGGACCAATTATATTATGGGCTGCCAATAAAGATAAATCGGAGTTTATAGACGCCCATGGCAAGCAAGCTATTAATTTTCAAGTTAGCATTTTACTTTACGCCATTATTATAGGCGCTATAACGGTACCGTTTTTTCTTTTTAAAATTTTTAGTGGTTTTGACTTTATAGACTTTAATGGCTTCCAAGATTTTCATATTAATATAGGCAAACCGTCTCCCCTTTTATATATAGGTGGTGGTTTGGGTATTTTAGCTGTTGCTGGTTTTATTATTAAACTCGTTTTAATTGTAACGGCTAGCTTAAAAGCAAAGGATGGTGTTTATTATAAATACCCGTTTACAATCAATTTCTTAAAGTAATTGACCTATGAAATAAAAAAGTAAAAAGCACATGGCACCGCGTTAGGGATTGCAGTGAAAAGCCCACAGCGAGGCACGAGCGAGGACTTGAAACGTAAAGCCCGACCCTTGTGGGAACGCCCAAAGAGAAAAAATAAAATTTCATCAAATAACAATCATCAAATCAATCAAAAAATGAACAGTTTCACATTATTAAAACGCTTTAGAACATGAAGATAGAAAACACAAAAGCACAAATGCGTAAAGGGGTTCTAGAATTCTGCATACTATCGGTCTTAAAAGACGACGATGCGTATGTTGCAGAAATTTTACAGACTTTAAAAGACGCAAAACTGCTAGTGGTTGAAGGCACTATTTACCCACTACTTACCAGATTAAAAAATGCTGGACTCCTTAATTACCGATGGGAAGAATCAACCTCGGGACCGCCCAGAAAATATTATGGTTTAACCGAAACCGGCAAGTTATTTTTAACCGAATTAAACACAACGTGGAGTGAATTACAAAACGCTGTAAACTTAGTAACCAACACCAAAAAACAACATTAAAATGAATAAAACAGTCAACATAAATTTAGCAGGGACCTTCTTCCATATTGATGAGGACGCCTATTTAAAACTGCAACGTTACCTTGAGGCTATAAAACGTTCATTTACCGACTCTCAAGGTCGTACTGAGATTATCGCAGATATTGAGGCTCGTATTGCCGAACTTTTTAGTGAGCGTGTGCAAAACGACAAACAAGTTATTCGTATTAAGGAAGTAGATGAAGTTATTTCCGTTATGGGGCAGCCAGAAGATTATTTGGTAGACGACGAGATATTTGAAGATGAACCACAGCCAACTTATCACAGAAAATCTTCGGCTTCTAAAAAATTATTTAGAGATACCGACAACTCTTATATTGGCGGTGTAGCATCTGGATTGGGCCATTACTTAGGTATTGATGCCGTTTGGGTACGTTTACTTTGGGTATTACTTACTGTTGGATCTGGTGGTACTTTTATATTTATCTATATTCTATTCTGGATTTTAGTACCAGAAGCTAAAACCACTGCCGAAAAGATAATGATGACGGGCGAACCGGTGAACATTAGCAACATTGAAAAAAAAATAAAAGACGGGTTTGATACGGTGAGTGAAACGGTATCGGGCGTTGCAAAAAATGTGAGTGATTCTGTTTCTGGAGCCGCCAAAAATGTACAAGATGCAGCGAAGAAAGCAGATTTCCAGAAGCAAGGCAATAAAATAAAATCGAACTCTAAATCGTTTTTTGATACCCTAGCAGATATTATAATGTTCTTCTTTAAAGTGTTTGCTAAATTTATTGGTATCATATTAATTTTTGTTGGGGCTTCTGCTTTAATTGGGTTGTTAATCAGCTGGTTTTCTGTAGGCATTGCAGATATTGTACACATACCAGGTATGGATTTTGTGCACGTTGCCATTTCAGATAATGCACCTATTTGGTTAGCGTCTCTACTCGTGTTTTTTGCTGTTGGAATTCCGTTCTTTTTCCTTTTCTACTTAGGGTTAAAGATTCTTATAAACAACTTAAAATCGATTGGTAACATCGCAAAATTCACCCTTTTAGGCTTATGGTTATTTTCTATTATAGCCTTAATTGTTATTGGCTTAAGAGAAGCGAGCGAACACGCCTTTAACGAACGTGTGGTAGAAAAACAAGAACTTTTTATTACTACTAACGATACCTTAGAAGTTAGAATGGCAGACAATAATTTGCTAAGAAACCATTACAACAATGGGTTTAAATTATTGAATAATGAACATGGCGAGAAAACTATTTACAGTTCAGACATTAGTATTCTGGTTAAATCGACCACCGATTCTTTAGCGTCTATAAGTGTTGAAAAAAGTGCGGACGGTAGAAATTATGATAAAGCCATTGAACGCGCTAAAAACATAGACTATAATTACACATTAAAAGGACACGAATTACAGCTGGACTCTTATTTAGTAACGCTTTCTAAAAACAAATTTAGTGACCAAGAAGTAGTCGTTATTCTTTATTTACCAGAAGGTTCTGCTGTTAAGTTTAATAACAACACCCAACATTATTTAAATTATAGAATCCCGTCAAATTATGTGAATCATTATTTAACCGTAGAGGAAGAGGACCTGACATGTGAGGATTGCGACGATCAGGACCATGAAGACTTTGAAATAAGCATACACACCCCCAATATAAAAATAGACGAACATGGTATCGAAATTACAAGCGATAAAAGCAGTTTAAAAATTAACGATAAAGGCATAAACGCCGAATCGGAGGATGTGAAAGTAAAAATTGACAGCGACGGTGTAAATATAAAATCCGATAAATAAACAATTCAGCATTAAAAATCAACAGTTCAGATATTTAAGTTACTAATCAATAACAACAAATAGGATATTTGAATAACAAAAAACCATCAATCAAAAAACGAACAGTTATGACAACTTTAGCCAAAATCATAGTAGCAACACTTATTAGTTTAAGTTTATTCTCTTGTAATTTTGATATAAACATAAACTCTGGCGTTAAAGGTAACGGCCATGTTACCACAGAAAATCGCTCGCTAAACAAACCTTTTACAGCTATAAGAGCATCCGAAGGTTTAAATGTATTTTTAACACAAAGTGACAATGAAAGTGTTAGCGTTGAAGCCGACGAAAATTTGCAAGACCTTATTATCACCGAAGTTGTAAATAATGTTTTAAGAATTCACACTAAAAAAAATATTGGCACATGCAGCTCTAAAAAGGTAATTGTAAACTTTAGAGATGTTTCTAGCATTAAAGCCACTAGCGGTAGTGATGTAAAATCTACAAACACCTTTGTTGGCAAACAGCTTATTTTAGAAACATCTAGTGGCAGCTCTATGATTTTAAATGTGAACACGGTGTCATTAGAATGCGATTCTTCCAGCGGTAGTACTTTAAGAGTCTCTGGCAAAACTATAAATCTGGATGCAGAAGCTTCTAGTGGTAGCTCTATTAAAGCGGCCAATTTAGTCGCAGAATCTAGCCAAGTAAAAGCCAGTAGCGGTGCAGGCATTACGGTAAACACCTCAAAAGAATTAACCGCTAAAGCTAGTAGCGGTGGTGGCATTACCTATTTAGGAGATCCAGAAATTGTGAATAAAAATGAAAGCGCTTCTGGAAGTATTGAAAAACAATAACTTTTATAACCAGCCTATTTTGAAACCATCTGAAGCTTATTTAAAAGTTTTAGATGGTTTTTACTTATATTTGTTATGAACAAGCACCTAAAAATCAATGAACAAATTTTTAACCTCCAACCTTATTATTCTATTGTTTTGCTTTGTTAGTGTTGCACAAACTCCTGAAAAAGTAAAAGGAAATAAAAACGTGACTATTGTACAAACGGAATTAAAACCCTTTCACTCTTTAGAAATTGATGAAGATTTTAATGTTGAAATAATTTACAACACCACTCCTTCTGTAACCATTGAAACCGATGAAAATTTACATGAGTTTATAAATTTCGCGGTTGTTAATGGCGTTTTAAGTTTTGATACCGCAACCAGAATAACCTCAAAAAAACGTTTGAATATCACTGTTAATTATAATGATAGCTTGAACCATATTAAAGTTACTGATTCTGGTGAAATACTATCCTTAACCACCATGAATTTGGCAAGTGCCGTACTAATCGCCGAAGGTTCTGCTAAAGTAGGTTTAACCATAAAAACATCCAATTTTGAGTTACAAGGTATAGGGAAAGCCAAATTAAAACTCAATTTAACCTGCGACAAAGCAAAAATTTCGCTTACCGATACCAATAGATTAGAAGCTCTAATAAATGCACCTATTACACAAATCGATTTATACCAACGTGCGAGTGCGATTGTAGAAGGTTCTGCGGAGACATTCCGTATAAGAACCGATAATTATTCCGATTTTAATGGTAGAAATTTCGCGACAAAAACTTGTACCACTCTAAACGAAGTGGCTAGTGAAGTCTATTTAGATGTTACAGATAGCCTTACTGTAGACGCCTCGGGTAGTAGCAGTATTTATCTCTATGGCGAACCAGAAATTGTGGTAACGAAACTTAGTGGTACTTCAAAAATTCAGAAGAAAGAAAAATAATTAGTCATCTCTTTATTTTTCTCTAACCATTAACTGAAAATTTATTTCAATAGTATCGTCTATAGCAATCAGTCCAAATAGTTTTTTAGGCGTTTCCAAATTATAATCTGATAAGCGGATATCCAAATCGCCTGAAATAAGCAAACCATCCACATTTTTAATCTTTATAGGTATTTTATATCCTTTAGTCACACCGCCAATTTCTATAGTAATAGACGCTTGTACATTCATTTTATTTTCAGCCGGAATGATTTCTTTTAAAAGTAAAATAATTTGTGGGTGCTTATTCGATTTTAATATTTTTTGAAAATCTTTATTAATGGCATTTCCTCCACAGTCAAAACAATTATTTTCTAAAATTAAGGCTGTTTTACTAAAAACCATGTTTCCTCCATCCAGCTCGTAAAATACCTGCATGGGGTTTTTAAATTTATTAGTATTAAACGCACAAGAAAAAGTGCTCACATTGGTTTTACCTTGAACCACCAAAGAACTTTCGGGAGTAATAACAACCGATGCTTTTTTAAGACTGGAATCTCTAGTTGTAAAACCCAGCACCGTTAATACGGAAATAAAAAACAGAATCCTATTGACAATCACACAGTTAAAACTAACCTGTTTTAAAATTATTATATATAAAACAAGTCTAAATATACAAATAATGATGACTTACTACTAAATCATACTTTTATTTCTAGCTTTCAAAAGGATTGATTCTACAAAAAAAGGCCTTCATTGGGATGAAGACCTCTTTAACAAAACGGGACAAAGCCCATTAACACATAAAAACTATCTTGAATATTTTCAACCTATTCCTTTTCTAACAACACAATGGTTTCGTTGGAATTGATAACTACTTGTCCTTTTTTAACTAATACTGTTTGATTTGAATACGCATCATGCACCTTATCGTGGTCTTTAAACACCTTTGAAACGTCCAATATTTTTTCACCTTTAGGTAAATCCAACCCAACCACAACGGCGTCTGTATAGTTTTTGTTGGAATAAATTCTAGAAAATGAATATGGTTTTTTAGTAAGTTGTTGATGCGCACCAGCTCCCACTGCTGGGTGGTTTGCACGAAACCTACCTAGTTTTTGCCAATGTTTTAATATTGCTTTTGCTTTTGCATCAGTCTGTAAAGCATCCCAATTCATCACTGACCGTAAGGCAGCATCTCCTTCGGTACCACCAACTGTTAAGGAACGTGCCAATTCATCACCATAATACACTTGAGATGTCCCTGGTGCTAGCAATAACTTAGTACCAGCTTCCATTGTTTTTTCGCGTTTGGCATCAAATGGGTTTCCATCATCATGTGAGCTTACATAATTTAAAATACTATAACCTTTTAAGTCTGAATTTAAAATAGAACTATAGCGCTTAAACACCGTTTCATAATCTTGTTGAGCTGCATTCCATTTAAAGTCGAAATTTATCAAACTGTTAAAAGCATTATCAAAATAATTGACTTGATTATCACCAAAATCAAAGGTTGTTTTTGCTGAAATGCCATAATTATACACTTCCCCAACCAAATAAAAATTATTAGTATCTAAGACTTTATCTGGATGGCTTTTTTTGTATTCCGCGAAAGCGTTATCACATTCCTTTTTAAATTCTTGCCACACATAAGGCTCGGTATGTTTTACGGTATCCACACGGTACCCATCTATTCCAAACTCGGTAATATAATCTGTTAACCATTTCATGATATAAAATCGAGGTGCTTTAGGGTAACCTGTGCGTTGAAAAAAAGCATTTAACTCTGCCTGTTCTTGCTCGAAACGTCCTTCTTGCTTCCATTTATTCACTAAATGTGGTGGCAATTCTACCGCTTCATTACGCTCCGTTTTTATATCTGGTAAATTCTCAACCAATGTACAGGCGGTGGTGCCTTTATACGATTGATAGTCGCATGGCGGTCCTGTACGCACCCAAGCTTCTGGCCAAACGGTATCTGATTCTGTAACCGGACCGGTGTGGTTTATTACTGCATCCAATAAAATCCTGATGCCTTTTTTGTGAGCTGCTTCAACCAGTTGTTTTAAATCTTCTTTCGTTCCGAAATTGGGGTCTATAGACGTCCAATCGCTTGCCCAATACCCATGATAGCCGTATGTAAGCCCCGTACCTTCATTCGTAGCACCATGTATTTGCTCCACAACAGGCGTCATCCAAATAGCATTTATTCCCAAATCTGTAAAATAGCCCGCTTCAATTTTTTGGGTCACTCCTTTTAAATCACCACCTTCAAAACCACGCAGTTTTCCTGCTTCTAAGGTTCTATCAAAATTAATATCATTGGCTGTATCTCCATTATTAAACCTATCAGTTAGTAAAAAATACAGATTGGCTGCTTCCCAAACAAAAGGAGCGTTTTCTTTTTCGGTTGAAATCACCACTTCCTTTTCTTTACAATTTAAGAAGAGAACCAATGGGATAAAATATAACAGAATATGCTTCATTTTTACTGAATTTTTAAGATGACAGATTCTAAAGGTTTTAATTTAATAGCGAGTGTACCTTCACCATTTTCAACAATTAATTGTGACAAAAACATGCCATATAACAGATCCTTTACTATATAACTCCCTGAGTTTAATTGCCAAGTTTCAATAATATCTTGAGGGATTTTCAGTTGAAATTCTTGATTCGCATGGGCATCAAAATTAGACACCACCACTAACTTTTCATCAGCACTCCAACGCACGAAAGATAAAACTTTATCATTATATTTCTCACTATTCGTTCTATTGAACAGATGAATATCTTGATAGTTTCCTGCTAATGCAGAACTATTAATAGTCACATTCAACAAACGCTTATAAAAATCACGCAGTGCCTTTTCTTTTTCTGAAGATTGCCCTCCATCAAACTGTTTATTATTAACCCAACGCTGAAAATAAGGCACTCCAATATAATCGTAAATAGAGGTTCTGGACGGTTTTCCAAAACCGGCATCTTCGGCTCCTGGCTCACCAAGTTCTTGACCAAAATAGATCATGGTTGGTGACGTGCTTATGGTTGCCGAAACGACCATAGCTGGCTTACCTTTTTCTGCACTTCCAGCAAACTCTGGACTTGCAATACGTTGCTCGTCGTGGTTTTCTAAAAAGTGTAACATGTTGTGCTCAATATCTTTTAAATCTTCTTGTATAGGCGGAATGTTATCGGTTTTTCCATGTCCTTGTATAATGTGTTTTATGGTATCATATAATTGTACTTTATCATACAAATAATCCATTTTCCCTTTTTTAATATAGTCTCTATACAAACTTGGGTTGTACACTTCTGCCATTAAAAAAGCATTTGGATTTTTCATTTTAACACTAGAATTCATATAGCTCCAAAATTCAACCGGAACCATTTCTGCCATGTCATAACGAAAGCCATCAACACCAAAGTCGATCCAATACAGGGCGATGTCTCTAAACTTTATCCATGAATTTGGAACTGTTTTATCTGCCCAAAATTCAGCATGTTTTTTATAATCTTCATTTTCAAAACCAACAGGTAATGTATCAAAATCTTTTCTACCATCGGGAGAAACACCATAATTAATTTTCACTGTTTCATACCAATCGTTAGCGTGTGGCTGTGATAATCGAGAGCCATTACCTGTCCATTTAGCGGGTTTTTCATCAAACTTATAATCTTCTAAAGGATGAATTTCATTACCTAAAGGCGAATAATCTGGTTCCCAAACGGGGACTTTAAACGCTTCTTTAGGATTGTAATAGAAGTTGTTATTAACGTCATACACTTTCGATGCATCATCGGAAGCTCCAAAATCTTCCACCCCAATAGGGTTGGTTAAACTCTGGTAATTTCTTGCTACGTGATTTGGAACAATATCAATAATAACCTGTAAATCTGCAGCATGTGTTCGATCTACTAAAGCTTTAAACTCTTGCAACCTGTTTTCAACATGAACCGCCAAATCTGGATTTACATTGTAATAGTCTTTAACAGCATACGGAGAACCTGCACGTCCTTTTACAACATCCGGATCGTCGTTAGAAATGCCAAACTTAGTATAATCTGCAATGACATCGTGATGCGGTACACCTGTGTACCATACATGTGTGACACCCAAATCTTTGATTTCTTTTAAAGCTTTATTGGTAAAGTCGTTAAACTTACCAACACCATTTTCTTCCATAGTACCCCAAGGTTTATTGGTTACATGAGTGTTTCCAAATAAGCGGGTAAACACCTGATATACTACTAATTTCCGTTGCATATTTGAAACTACTGCTTTTTGTTTTTTATCTGGTTTATTGTCATTTTTACAACCATATTGAATAAGCAGCGCTATAACTAATGCATAAGTAAACTGTCTTTTCATATTTTTATTTTTTAATGAAGCGCAAACAACCAATTGATGGCGGCTTCAAATTCTGTTTTCCAAAAAGACTCGCTATGCGTCCCGTTTGGAACTATTTTCGAGTATAAATTGGCTTCTGGAAACTTTTTCGCTTTCATGATGCCTATCATCTTTTCCATATCATGAACCATATTTTCACCTTCTTGACCACCTACCACATAATACATTTTAACTTTTTTTGAAGTTGCATGCGTTTCCGTAAATGAAAAACTCTCTTTAGCATACCAAAACGACGGTGAAAACACAGCCGCTTTTCCAAATACATGAGGATATTTTATGGCGGCATAATGCGAAATTAACCCACCCATAGAACTCCCCATAATGGCAGTGTTTTTAGCAGCTATTTTAGTTCTATATACTTTATCAATTTCTGGTTTTAAAGTATTCACTATAAATTCTATATAAGCAGCGCCTTCGCTCTCTGCATATTTAGGGTTTGACCACGGTGAATATTCACTCAGTCGTTTATCATTTCCATGATCGATAGCTACTACGATAATATTAAACCCGTGTTCCTTACTTAGCTTATCTAAGGTTTCATCAACTTCCCATTCACCAGAATACGAACGCGCTAAATCAAAAACATTTTGTCCATCATGCATATATAACACAGGATATTTTTTACCAGATGTTTTATAATTAGCGGGTAAATAAACACTGATTTTACGGTTTCGACCTAACTGAGGTATTTCAAACTGTTCAGCAAAAACATGCACGTTCTTTGATGCTGTTGATGGTCTTTCTTTTAAATTTCCATCTTGCCAGCTCGCTATTTTAACACGCAAGGTATCTTGGGTATTCTTAAAATGAAAGACTCTATTTTCTATAGGACTCCCGTTTACCTGACATTCCACAAAATCCCATGAACCCAAAGTAAATTTAAAACTTAAGGCTTCACTTTGCTTTGGTATGCTTATTTGATACTGGTTATTTGTTTTGGATAATTTAAAACGGGAATCACCTCCTGACCAATTTTCAAAATCCCCTGATATGTAGATAGCTTTATCATAATCGTGATGCTCTGGCAAACTATCAATAACAATAGTTACTTGACACAGCACACACTGACTTAATAAAAACACACATACACGTAACAGGGCTTTCATTCTAGTTTTCTTTTGTAGAGTATATGGTAATTCCTTTAGAATTTAAGGTCATTTTTTCATCCCAAACAAAACCTTCACCCGTTACAATATTTTTCAGAGTTTTTCCTTTTAAACCAATCTCATCATAATGTTTTAAATTGATGGTAATAGGTTCTTGGTTTTTATTAATTACAACCACAACCGTTTCTCCTTCAATAATTCTGAACAGGAAATACGTACCCATAAATGGGGCAAAATGAATGGTTTTACCTTCGTGAATGGCTTTACTGGTTTTACGATAGGTTAATAGTTGCTTCACAAAACCTTGCATTTCGAGTTGCGTATCGGTTAAACCTTCACCTGTAAATACATTTACGGTATCTCCTTTCCAACCTCCTGGAAAATCGGTACGAATTAATCCGTGATCACCTGGGTTTGCCGAATCGTTCATTAAAATTTCGGTTCCGTAATATAGTTGTGGAATTCGAGGTAAAGCTAATAGATAACCCAAGGCCATTTTAGTATTCACCACATCTTCCCTTAATTGCGTAAAAATGCGACTCATATCGTGGTTATCTGGAAAAATCATAATGTCTTTAGGTGATGCATAATGAAAATCGTTCGCCAAGCCTTCATACATTTTAACCAAACCGGTGTCCCAACTTTCATGTTCATTCAATCCATTTACAATTTGACGTTGCATGGCGAAATCCATAGGCGATTTTAAATTAGATTTATAGCCATCCCTATTATTAGCACCTTGTTGCCAATAGCCAATAATTAATGGGTTATAACTCCATTCTTCGCCTACTATACTGAAATTTGGATACTGCTCCATGATTGCACCTGCCCACTGACTCATAAATTCCTTATCGGAATACGGATAGGTATCTTGACGAATACCACCTAAACCGCCAGTTTCAATCCACCAAATACTATTTTGAATAAGGTATTTTGCCATAAACGGATTACGTTGATTTAAATCTGGCATCCCAGATACAAACCAACCATCGCTCATTTCTTCACGGTCTTTTTTAGAAGAATAAATATCTTGATTACTGGTACGTCTGTGATTGGATGTAATGGTCGCTTTCTTGTCCCAAGAATCTTTATTTTCTTCGTAATTTTCTTGATAATTCACCCAGTTATTAAAAGGTAAATCCTTCATCCACCAATGTTCTAAACCGCAATGGTTTGCTACTTGGTCCATAATAAGTTTCAAACCTTTTTCTTTGGCTTTGTGTGCTAATTCCAGATATTCTTCCAAAGTTCCAAAACGCGGATCAATTTCATAAAAATCGGTCATAGCATAGCCATGATACGAACCACTTGGCATGTTATTAGTAAGTAATGGACATGACCAAATAGCGGTAAAACCCATACTTTCTATATAATCTAAATGATTGATCATCCCTTGAATATCCCCGCCATGGCGCGCATAATCGTTGGTTCTATCAATCGTTTTTTCTAGTAATTCTTCATGAATATCATTTGATGGATTTCCGTTAGAAAATCGATCAGGAGTTATCAAATAAATAACATCTGAACTATCAAAACCTACATAATCTTCCGCGGCTATCTTTCTCGGTTTCAGCTCATAAGTCTGTATCTTTTCAGTCCCATTTTCAAACTTAAAAACAATATTAAATTTTCCGGCTTTTGTGCTTTTATCAATATCTAAATCGATAAACAAATAGTTATCGCTATCTGCTTTATGTACTTCTTTAATAGACACGCCAGCATAATCTATTTCAGGCACAGCTGTAGTGATATTAGGGTGTTTCACTAACAACTGCAATTCCGAGTTTTTAAATCCTACCCACCAATTGGAGGGTTCTATTCTTTCAATATCACTATATTCCACTACGCTGCTATTTTTTAGATTTGAGACGGTGTTTACTGTTTTCATATAGCCCATTGGCATATTTAAAACCGTTACACACATAATAAATATACCAATTACCTTTATCATTTTTTATTCCTTTTAAATGAAACTTTACAAATCTCTGTAACTTTTAATAAAACCTTTAAATGGCCTACTAAAAAAAACACATCTTACTTTATTTCGATTATACTAATAGCAAATCCGCCACCAGGAGCTGATATTTCTGATAACTTAGACTTATTTGTAAGCTTTTTGGTTTTAACCGTATACGCTTGTGGGTTGGTTTTGTAATGTGCATCTATAGCATCGGCATAAATAGTAGCCATATACTTTTTACCTTTTTCTAAAAAATCGAATGTTAGGTTTGATGTTCTTTTTTCGGTACCATTCACATTCCCAACAAACCAATTATTGCTACCTTTTTCTTTTCGAGCCACGGTTATATAATCACCTGGTTCTGCTTCTAAATAAACACTCTCATCCCAATCGATCGCGACGTCTTTTATAAACTGAAAGGCATCCATAAATTGTTCGTAATGCTCAGGTAAATCGGCTGCCATTTGCAACGGACTGTACATGGTAACATACAATGCCAATTGGTTTGCAATGGTGCTATTTACATGTGAATTATTATTCGGATTTAATTTACTAATGTCCATTTCGAAAATCCCAGGTGTATAATCCATAGGTCCTCCTATTAAACGTGTAAAAGGTAAAATGGTAACATGGTTAGGTTTAGAACCGCCAAACGCTTGAAACTCTGTACCTCTAGCCGATTCATTTCCTATTAAATTAGGGTACGTTCTGCTAATTCCTGTAGGCCTAACAGCTTCATGCGCATTTACCATCACTTTATAATCAGCTGCCTTTTCAACAGCATATTGGTAATGATTTACAATCCACTGGCTATAATGATGTTCACCTCTTGGCATAATATTACCAACATAACCACTCTTTACGGCATCATAGCCATGATCGTTCATGAATTGGTACGCTTTGTCCATATGACGCTCATAATTACGAACTGACCCCGATGTTTCGTGGTGCATAATCATTTTCACGCCTTTCGATTTTGCATAAGCATGAATGCCTTCTACGTCAAAATCTGGATATGGCGTTACAAAATCGAACACATAGTCTTTAGATTTTCCAAACCAATCTTCCCAACCTTCATTCCAACCTTCAACCAAAACAGCATCAAAGCCATGTTTGGAAGCAAAATCGATATATTCTTTTACATGCGTTGTGTTGGCTGCATGCTTTCCGTTAGAAGCCACTTTAGTATAATCGGTAACACCCAATTGCACTGCTGGAATCTCATCAGTATAAGCCCAAGAACTTTTTCCTGTGATCATTTCCCACCAAACACCTATGTATTTTACGGGTTTAATCCACGATGTATCTTCAATAGCACAAGGGTCATTTAAGTTTAATGTCATTTTTGAAGCTAGAATATCAGTCGCATCATCACTTACCATAATGGTTCTCCAAGGTGAGTTAGAAGGCGCTTGAATATAACCTTTATCGCCCACGGCATCGGGTGTTAACCACGATTCAAAAACCATCTTTTCAGCATCTAAATTAAGATGCATACATGAGTAATTAATAAGCGCTGCTTCGTGTAAATTGATATACAAACCATCATTTGTTTTCATCATTAAAGCGGTTTGAACCCCTGTTTTAGAAAACTGTTCTTGCGACGCATTATCGGTTACGGCACTATCAAATTTCTCACTTATTTCAGACAATTTCGATTTTGTATAATCGTATTCTTGAGAATCATAATCACCTGGAATCCAAAAGGCAGTATGATCGCCTGTCATAGCAAACTGTGTTCTTTCTTCTTTTATAACAAAATACACTAAGTTTTTTTGAGCAGGAAACTCGTATCGAAACCCTAAACCTTCATTAAACATTCTAAAACGAATTACAAGAATGCGGTCTGTTTCATTTTGAGTTAAAGTCACCGCCAACTCGTTGTAATGGTTACGAATGGTCTTCACCTCACCCCAAACTGGTTGCCAAGTTTCATCAAAACTTGCCGTTTTTGAATTTGAAATTTTAAAATCATTCAACAATGATTTTTCATCATCTTTTAATTCCAAACCTAAATGACTTTGTTTTATAACTGCCTTGTTTTTATAAGACAGTTTGTAGGCTGGCGTGCCATCGTTTTCCAATGAAAATTGCATGCTTAAGCTACCATTTGGCGACTTTAGTTCTTGAGCATTAACGTGATTGCATACCGAACATAAAACGGCTATGGCTAATAGGAATGATTTCATCTATTTATATTTAAAATGATACGTTTAAAAACGCATTATTAATTTAAAGTTTGTAATTCCTTATTTTGAAGAACTACCGTTTTATTGTTCACTAAAATATCTAAAGTATCACCGCTTATCAATTCAAAATTGGTTTGATTTTGAGCAACACTTATCTTTAAAATTTGGTTTCTAAAGTTTATTTTAAATGAATAGGCTTCCCATTGCTTTGGTATTTTCGGGGTGAATGCTAAGGTATTATCCTTTACACGCATACCACCAAAACCTTCTACAATACTCATCCAGGTTCCTGCCATCGATGTGGTATGTAAACCTTCATGAACCTCTTTATTATAATCGTCTAAATCTAATCGTGAAGTTCTTAAATAGAAAGTATAGGCTTGATCCATTCTATCTAATTTCGCAGCTTGAATACTGTGTACACAAGGCGATAATGAACTTTCATGGACTGTAAATGGTTCATAAAAATCGAAATGACGTTCTAGTTCTTCGGTCGAAAAATGATCTTCAAAAAAGTAGAAACCCTGTAATGTATCGGCTTGCTTTATGTACGGAGAACGTAAAATACGATCCCAACTCCATTTTTGATTGATAGGACGTTGTGATTTATCTAAATCGGCCACCGTAATTAATTCTTTATCTAAAAAACCATCTTGTTGTAAATAAACTTGGTGTTTCTCTGAATATGGGAAATACATATGCTCTGAAACCGCTTTCCATTCTTTTAATTCGCTTTCAGAAAGACGCACTTTATTCATTATACGGGTATAATCAGAGCCATATTCTGCTTCAATTTTACTAATATTTTCTAAAGCATAATTAATACACCATTGTGCTAAATAATTGGTGTAGAAATTATTATTAACGTTGTTTTCGTATTCATTGGGTCCTGTAACACCTAGAATGACATACTTATTTTTGTCTGTTGAAAACGTAGCGCGTTGTTGCCAAA
This sequence comes from Mariniflexile sp. AS56, assembly GCF_030552475.1. Taxonomy (GTDB): domain Bacteria; phylum Bacteroidota; class Bacteroidia; order Flavobacteriales; family Flavobacteriaceae; genus Mariniflexile. The sequence continues at coordinate 39,615 of NZ_JAUPED010000004.1, forward strand.
AACGAGCAATTCCTATTAAAACTTCCAAACCTTTTTCTGGGATATAGCTGTAATCTCCTGTATAACGGTGGTAGTTATAGATTGCAAAAGCAATAGCGCCATTTCTATGAATTTCCTCAAAAGTAATTTCCCATTCGTTATGGCATTCTTCACCATTCATGGTCACCATAGGATATAGCGCTGCACCGTTTTTAAAACCTAGTTTTTCAGCATTTTCAATGGCTTTTTCTAAATGGTTGTAACGGTATTCCAATAAAGTTTTAGCGACTTCTTGGTTTTTGGTAGCCATGTAAAACGGAATGCAATAGGCTTCGGTATCCCAATACGTACTTCCGCCGTATTTTTCACCTGTAAAACCTTTAGGCCCTATATTTAAGCGTGAATCTTTCCCTAAATACGTTTGATTTAATTGAAAAATATTAAAACGAATACCTTGTTGTGCTTTCACATCACCATCAATGGTAATATCTGCCATTTCCCAAATAGTGGCCCATGCCTGTTTTTGGTTTTCTAACAAGGTGTTAAACCCCGAATTAACAGCTGTATCTAACACCTTTTTGGCTGCTGAAATCAACTCGGTTTTATCGTAATTTCTATCAACAGTATAACCACCAAACTTATGAATTGCACAGGTTTCATTCACCTTTACTTGCTGCGTATAAGTAAAAGAAATAGATGCTTCAGTCGTTTTAACTGCTGGTTGTTGAGCAACTTCCATTTCATTCAAAAACAATTGCGACTCCATAAAAGTACAGGTATGGAAATCTGTTTTCATGGTTTTAGCCTGAATAAATGCTTGCTTACCTTCTTGGTTTACCTGCAAGGTATCCCAAAACTTATCATCCCAGTTCGTATCTTTATTGGTAATACCACTGTTTAAATAAGGCTGAAATGTAATTTCGGCATCGGTATTTATAGGTTTCACTTGGTATTGAATAGCGCCAAGTTCATCTAAATCTAAACTCAAAAAACGTTTTACGTCCACTTGAACCGTGGTATTATTTTGAAGTGTTGCTTGAAAACTTCTTGACAGCCAACCTTCTTTCATGTTTAGTTCACGTTTGAAACTTTCTACGTTTTTACAGGTAAACAAATCCAGTTCTTCTCCATTAATGCTAACATCTATCCCAATCCAACTTGGCGCATTAAGCACTTTTGCAAAATATTCTGGGTAGCCGTTTTTCCACCAGCCTACTCGTGTTTTGTCTGGATAATAAACACCTGCGATGTAACTTCCTTGAAAAGTATGACCTGAATACTGCTCTTCAAAATTAGCACGTTGCCCCATGGCACCATTACCGATACTGAAAAGACTCTCTGAAGATTCAACACGTGACGCATCGAAACCTTCTTCTATGATTGACCAATTATTTGGTATGATATAATCTTGATTCATTTTTAAAATCTTTTTTTAGATGATAAATTTGCTGAAGAAACCTTCAGGTATTTCTGTTAAGCTATTGAAGTTGAAGTCCGCCTCTTGCAAGGTGTTTTTATCACCAATTCCAACCGAAGTCATATGTGCCACATTCGCCGCTTCTACGCCAGCGATAGCATCTTCAAAAACAATACAATTTTTTGGAGGTAGATTTAGTTTTACGGCACCAATTAAGAACACTTCTGGATCTGGTTTTGCTTTTGAAACCGAATTACCATCTACAATGCCATGAAATCGGTGGTATAAGCCCACTTGATTTAAAATTAATTCAGCATTTTTACTAGCAGAACCTAATACGTATTTTATACCTAAAGCATCTAGAGTGTCTAAAAGTTGTTCTGCACCAGGAAGAATTTCATCGGCATTCATTTTCTTTATATAGCTTAGATATTCTTCATTTTTACTTATTAATATCTCTTGCTTTTTTTCTTCTGTTAATTGCACCTTTCCAATATCTAACAAAATCTCTAACGAGGTTACACGACTCACGCCTTTCAACAACTCATTATGTGCTTCGGTAAACTCAAAACCCAAATTATCTGCAAGGTTTTTCCAAGCCAAATAATGGTATTTTGCGGTATCTACAATCACTCCGTCTAAATCGAATATTACTCCTATTGTACTCATTAATTATGATTTTACTACGTCGTCAATATCTTTTACTTTAGATACCAACATGGCAGCGATTAGAAAACTAACACCACTAGTTAGCAGTGCGAAAATGGCTTGATTGCCATAGGCGTATTTTACAAGCGGACCGCCTATAAACGCATTTATTATTTGTGGGACCACAATAAAGAAGTTAAAAATCCCCATGTAAACCCCCATTTTTTTAGCAGAGATAGAACCCGCTAAAATGGCATACGGCATAGCTAGAATACTTGCCCATGCAATACCAACACCCACCATAGACACTATAAGCCAATTTTTATCTGGCATGATGTAAATAGAAAGCAAGCCTATACCACCAATCACTAGAGATGTGGCATGCGTGCGTTTTCTTCCTATTTTCTTAGCGATGTAGGGTAATGCGAATGCATATAATGCAGATACTAAATTGTAAACACCAAATAAGATACCTATCCAGTCGCCAGCATCTTGGTACATGACGCTGCTACTATCTGTATATGGCAAACCGTAAATATGTTGCGCAATGGCAGGCGTAGCAAATACCCACATACCAAAAAGTCCAAACCAAGAAAAGAATTGCACCCAACTTAATTGGCGCATGGTGGTTGGCATTTTTTTAAAGTCTTCGAAAATATCTAATAAACTCGATTTTTCGACTTCATCGGTGGTAGGTGTTTCAGCAAGTATATGTTCTTCTTCAAAACTTGCTAATTCGGCTGGTGAATACTCTTTGGTACCAAACATGGTAACTATAATTGAAACGATTAAAATAACCGCGCCAATAATAAATGAGAGAATTAAATTAGTAGGGACCATACCCGCCGAAGTTTCATTTGATACGCCAAACCAATTATGCAAAACATAAGGGAGCCACGAACCAATAACGGCTCCAAAACCTATTAAGGCGGTTTGAACACTAAATCCTAAAGTACGTTGGTCTGTTCTAAGATTATCGCCTACTAAAGCACGGAAAGGTTCCATGGCAATATTGAAGGAGGCATCCATAATCATGAGCATACCTGCGCCTACCCATAGTGCGGGTAAAAAGGCAATAAACATATCGGCTTGTGGCATTAAAACCAAGCCAATAGATGCTAAAATAGCACCAACTAAAAAGTAGGGTTTTCTTCGGCCAAATCGACCCCAGGTTTTATCACTGTAATAACCAATAATAGGTTGAACAATAAGTCCCATAAGAGGTGCTATGACCCAAAACCATGATAGTTCGTGAACATCGGCTCCAAAAATTTGAAGAATTCTACTTGCGTTGGCATTTTGTAGGGCGAAACCCATTTGAATCCCTAAGAAACCGAAACTCATGTTCCAAATTTCCCAGAAACTTAACTTACGCTTTTCCATGAAATAGTATATTAAATTGATACTATTTGATAAGCGACTAATTACTTATCAAAACTTAGGTGAGGAGTGAAAATATAAGTTTTGATTTCGGGTCAAAGATATAAAAGAATTTAGATATTCCTAATAAAAATTTTATTTAGTAGAGTCTCTTTCTATAAGTTCTGTTTCAATAACTACTGTTTTAAAGTACTCATTACGTGCGGTTTCCTCAATATAATCAAGGCTTTCCTCCTCTTCAAGTTCTAACCTATCAATTAATAAATCGGCTGCTTGTTCACCCATTTTTTGACCATGTTGGCTCACAGTTGTTAAGCTTGGAGTGGCGTGTTTTGATAAAACACCGTCTGTAAAACCGATAACTTGAATGTCTTCAGGAATTTTAAATCCGAGTTTACGAGCCACCTTCATAGCGGTAACTGCGTACAGCTCATTTACAGCAAAAATACCGTCTATTTTTTTATTGTTTTTAAAGAATTTTTCAATTTCATTTTCTAGAACATCTAAATCACCTTCAGCGTCTAAACTATCCTCTATTTTTAAAATTAAGTTCGCGTCTGCATTAATTTTAGCATCTTCCAAAGCCTCTATATATCCCTGGGTTCTCAGCCTTCCAACACTCACATAATCCATGGTTGTAATAAGCGCAATATTTTTACAACCTGTTGATAATAATTTCTTTACAGCTTTTAAGGCTCCTCTAAAATCATCTACAATAACCTTATCACAATCTACTTCATTCACAACTCTATCAAACAAAACAATGGGCATTCCTTGGTTGATGGTCGCATTGAAATGATGATAATCCTGTTTCAGCAATGTTTCCTTTGAAATGGATAAAATAAACCCATCAATACTACCACCCGCCAGCATTTCCATATTGATAATTTCTTTGGTAAACGATTCATTGGAAAGCCCAACAATTACATTATATCCGCGCTTATTGGCTACTAATTCTATTCCACGAATAACAGTGGAAAAAAAATGGTGCACAATCTCTGGAATAATAATACCTATGGTTTTTGTTTTTCTGTTTTTTAAGCTTAATGCAATATTATTAGGCCGGTAATTATACAGTTTTGCAAATGCCTGAATTTTTTGCGTGGTATCTTCACTAATTTCTTTGCTACCGCTTAAGGCTTTAGAAACTGTTGATATAGAGACATCTAACTCTTTAGCTATTTGTTTTAATGTTATTTTTCTTTTCATTTTTAAAATTAATCCTAGGTGGGACTGGTATAAATATAAAAATCTTTATTTACAAAAAGGTTAAAATTCAAATCTTCCTAAAATAACACGAAAATTCAAAGCCTAAATTTCGTACCATCGAAAATCTCAAACGTTTTCGTAAATCTGTTATTTTTAAGCATTTAGAGAAAAAACGGCGTTTTTATGTAAAGTTGTCAACACGAAAACGTTTTCGCTGAGAATTTCGCAACATCAAATTATTTCTTTACATAAAATTTATATAGTTTTAACATCGAGAAGTGAAAATATAACTAAACTAATTAACACATTAATTTAACAAAATTATATGAAAACAACTATTAATAGTTTGCTGTTTCTCCTGTTTTTTGCCCCTGCATTTATGTTTGGACAAAACACCATAACAGGAACAGTAACAGAACAATCGACTTCAATTCCGCTCCCTGGAGTTAATGTTGTTATTAAAAACACAACAAACGGAACGGCTTCAGATTTTGATGGAAACTATCAAATTCAAGGAAAAAAAGGCGATGTTATTTTATTCTCATATGTAGGCTACCTACCTGTTGAAGTAACATACACTGGCCAAAAAGCAATAAATGTTCAATTAAAAGAAGATGCTGCACAGTTAGATGAAATTGTAGTAATTGGATATGGTTCTACTACTAAGAAAGACGCCACGGGCTCTGTAGAGTCTATTACCTCTGAAGATTTTACAAGAGGAAATATAGTAACTCCAGAAAACCTATTAAGTGGTCGTGTTGCCGGTGTTAGTATTAACACGAGTGGATCTCCTGGTTCTGGATCTGAAATTAGAATTAGAGGTGGTTCTTCTATTAATGCTTCCAACAACCCACTTATTATTATTGATGGTTTACCTATTGATAATAATGGTGTAAATGGTTCTAACGGTATTTTAGCAACTATAAACCCAAATGACATCGATTCGTTCTCTGTATTAAAAGATGCTTCGGCAACTGCCATTTATGGTTCTAGAGCTTCCAATGGTGTTATTATTATTGTAACTAAAAAAGGTAAAGAAAACTTTAGCGCTACTTATGATACACAATACAGCTTTGGAGAATTAACCGATAGAATTGGCGTATTTTCTGGAGATGAATTTAGACAACTAGTAGCTTCACAACCTATAAACGGTTCTACCCTAAACGAAAGCTTATTAGGAACTGCAAGTACCGATTGGCAAAATGAAATTTTTAGAAACACCGTGTCTTCACAACACAACATTTCTATGCAGGGATCTTTATTTAAAGCCATTCCTACTCGTTTTTCTTTTGGAACAACGAATCAAGAAGGTGCTTTATTAACCTCAGAATTTGAACGTAGAACTTTAGGCTTAGCCTTAAACCCTTCATTTTTAGATAATCATTTAAAAATAAACTTGAATGCGAATTTAGCGTTTGAGGATAACCGTTTTGGGGATACCGGACAAATTGGTGCTGCTTTAGGTTACGACCCAACACACCCTGTTTACGATGTAACGTCTCCTTATGGTGGGTTTTATCAACACAGAAATGGGTCTGGAATTTTAAACGGAACCACCAACCCTGTTGCTTCTTTATTACAAAGAAACAATTATGGTGATGCTAACAGAAGCTACGGTAACTTAAACTTCGATTATAAATTTCATTTTTTACCAGAATTAAAAGCGGTAGTGAATTTAGGTTATGATGAAACGGAATCTAAAACAATTGATTACACATCTACTTTAATAGCTACAAACGATCCTGTAAAAGGAAGCTCATCGTTAGGTTTTCAAAAAAGAACAAACAAATCGTTTGATGGTTACTTAAACTATAGTAATGAATTTGGAAATATTCGTACAGATGTTATGTCTGGATATTCATACCAAAAATTCACTAATAATGGTGGTAATACAGGAAACCAAAGAGATGCAGCTAGTTTCCCTAGCACGTTTGCAGACCCAGATGTGGTTTTAATTGGTTTCTTTGGTAGAGCTAATGTGACATTATTAGACAAATACTTACTTACTTTCACTTATAGAAGAGATGGTACTTCACGTTTTAGTGAAAAGAACAGATGGGGTAATTTCCCTGCTGCTGCCATAGCTTGGAATATTAGTGATGAAGATTTTCTTATAAATTCGAACACCGTTTCTAACTTAAAATTAAGAGTAGGTTACGGTATTACAGGACAGCAAGAAATTGGTAGTAATGATATATTCTTAAACCGTTATAGAGGTGGTGACCAGAATTCGCAATACCAATTTGATAATGCGGTAATTCAATCATTAATTGCTTCAGAAGTAAACCCAGATATCAAATGGGAAGAAACAACAACTTTAGAGTTTGGTGTAGATTACGGTCTATTCAGCAATAAAGTTTCAGGATCTTTAAATTTTTTCCAAAAGAATTCAACCGATTTATTATTTACAGCATCTGTTGCAGATGGTACAAATTTCTCTAACAGTGTGATTCAAAACATTGGAGAATTACAAATTCAAGGTATCGAGTTTTCTGTAAATACAGATGTAGTGAAGTCTGAAGATTTAAATATTAATTTCAACTTCAATGCAACGTTTTTAAATAGAGAAATTAAAGAATTAGCATTAGGACAAGATGTAAGAACTGGTGGAATTGCTGGTGGTACAGGAAATAACATTCAAATATTAAGAGAAGGCGAAGCGCCTAACTCGTTTAGTGTTTTCAAACAATTATATGATACCGCAGGAAACCCAATTGAAGGTGCTTACGTAGATTTAAACGGAGACAACATTATTAATGATAACGACCGTTATTTAAAAGAAAACCCAAATGCTGATGTTATTTTAGGATTTCAATCAAATATAAACTACAAGAATTTCGATTTAGCTTTTAACGTAAGAGCGAATATTGGAAACTATGCATACAACAACGTGAACTCTTCGAGATCACAATATGAGCGTATACTTGATAACTCGGTACTTGGTAACCTTCCAACTTCGGTTTTAAACACCAATTTCCAAAGAACGTCTGATGTTATTATTTCAGACATTTATTTAGAAGATGCTTCATTCTTAAAAATGGACAATATTACTTTAGGATACACTTTTAATAACATTTCGAATAAACTGAAAAGTATTCGTTTATGGGGTGGTGTTCAAAACGTATTCACGATCACAAATTACAGTGGTTTAGATCCTGAAGTATTTGGAGGTATAGACAACCTAATTTACCCAAGACCAAGAACGGTATTGGCTGGAGCTAATTTTAAATTTTAATAAAAACAACTATGAAAACAAGATTTAAAATACACAAAACAATAGGTCTTATTTGTCTGTTACTAGTTACTGTAACATCATGTACTGCCGATTTAGATATTACACCAAACGACGACCAAACGACGTTGAGTGGAGAACTTTTCACCAATGAAAGTGCTTACAAACAAGTGTTGGCAGGTATTTATGGCAATTTAGCATTAACAGGTACCGATGGTCCTGGAAGCTCAAACCTTAAAAACATTGATGCAGGAACAAGCCAATTTGGACGTGTCCTTTTATATGTACAAACGCTTTCTGCCGATGAGATGATTTGGTCTTATGAAAACGATCCGGGAACTAGAGAAATCCAAAGAAACTTATGGACCGCTCAAAACCCGTTATTATTAGGTATGTTTAGTAGAGCGCATTTATCTGTTGCACTAGCAAATAACTTTTTAAGAGAAACTACTGATGCTAAATTAGACTCTAGAAATGTATCTACAACTGTTAGAGCTGAGATGCCTGCATATAGAGCTGAAGCACGTTTAATGCGTGCCATGGCTTACTATTATATGATGGATGTTTTCGGAAAAGCAAATTTTGTAACCGAAGATGATGCCTTAAACTCGCAGCCACCAGCATACGATAGAGCACAACTATTTGCTTTTGTTGAAAGTGAATTATTAGCAATTGATGCTGATTTAATAGACTCTAGACAAAACCAATACGGAAGAGCAGACAAATCTGTAGCCTACATGATTTTAGCTAAAATGTATTTAAATGCTGAAGTTTATATTAACACAAACCGTTATTCAGATTGTATTACTTACACTGAAAAAATAATAAGCGGTGGTTACTCTTTAGCAACCAACTACCTACATAATTTCATGGCAGACAACAATACAAACTCTGCTACAAACGAAATTATTTTCCCTATAGTTTCAGATGGTTTAACAACTCAAAACTATGGCCCAACAACTGTTATGATTAATGGTTCTGTAGGAAGTCTTGAAGAAAACGGTACCGAAGTTGGCGTTAGTGCTGGCGGCTGGGGCGGCGCTCTTAGAGTTAGAAAACAATTAGCAAACCTGTTTAATAGTTCATTTGCAAACGATACTAGAAATACTATTATTTCTGCAGACAGATCTATTGAAATTACAGATATTTCTAATAAAGATTCTGGTTACATATTACAAAAATACTCTAACGCAACTTCTACTGGTAGCTACGGAATCGACCAAACATTTGTTGATACTGATTTCCCTTTATTTAGATTAGGCGATGTGTATTTAATGTATGCTGAAGCTCATTTAAGAGGCGGTGGCGGAAACTTAGCGACAGCCTTAGGTTATGTAAACGCCTTAAGAACGCGTGCTAATAACACAAATACAATTTCAGCTGGAGAATTAACTTTAGATTTCATTTTAGATGAAAGAGGAAGAGAACTTCATTGGGAAGCACACAGAAGACAAGATTTAATTCGTTACCAAAAATTTACTGGAGGTAATTACAATTGGGTTTGGAAAGGTAATGGTAGTAATGGAATTTCACTTCCATCCTACTTCAATGTATATCCAATACCAACAGCAAGTATGGCTGCAAATCCTAATCTTACTCAAAACACAGGGTATTAATACTAAATGAATCAAAAATGAAGAATTTGAAAAAAATATCAATTTTTATACTAACAGCTTTTACAACAGTGCTGTTAAGTTCATGCACCGACACGACTGATACATTTGCTGTTTCAGATACGGCACCAGTTGTATTGTCCGATTTAACAATAACGGACATAGAACTAGATCCTGTAAACATCAACAACCCTGCGATTACCTTAAACTGGACTTTAGCAGATTACGGACAACAAGCATCGATTAATTACAACATCCAAATAGCATCAGACGAGGCTTTTAGTAACGCAACAACCGTAGCCACTATAAATGGTAACAATGTGGCGACACTTTCAATAAGCGAGTTAAACTCGGCTGCAGGTCTTGTTGGCTTACCTCCTTTCGCTTGGAATACGCTTTATGCACGAGTAACCTCATCATTAGGAACACAAAATGGGTTACCTGTAGCATCTAACAGTATCAACTTCAATGTATACCCTTACTTTAATTATAAGTTTAGCGACTATTATTTAGTAGGTGATGCAACAGCACCAGACTGGAACAACAACAATAACAACAACCCTTTATTTAGAGATGGTTCAAACGCTAAAAAATATTACTACACAGGGTATTTTAAAGCGGCACAGTTTAAAGTTTTAGAAACTAAAGGGCTTTGGCAACCACAATGGGGAACAAATGATAAAGCAACGATTGAAGTAAATCCTGGTGGAGGCACAGATCCTGGAACCTTCCCGAATAACAATTCATCGATTGCAACAGCAGGTTTTTATGCTTTCACTATAGATTTTAGTTCTAAAACATACACGTTTGAAAGTTTTGATGCTTCTGGAGCTGCAAGCTATACAGGCATGTCTATTCAAGGCTCTGCAAGTACAACTACAGCTATGACACAATCTACTTTTGATAGTCATATCTGGTACTTATCAAGCACGCATTTAGTTCCTGGAAATTTACAATTCAAAACCAATACAGATGCTGTTTGGGCAGGTTCAACAGAATTCTCTGGACAGGCTACTCTAAACGGTGGAAACATTCCTGTGGTTGTTGAAGACGATTACGAGGTTTGGTTTAACGACTTAGATGGTCGCTACATACTAATTCCGTTGAATTTATAATCCTTAAAAAAATTAAACATGAATTTATATATAAAAAACATAAGTTTCCTTTTACTTTCACTAGTGTTTGTTTTTACAGCTTGTGAAACCGAGGAAAGTATTCAAATAACATCTCCAGATCCTGCATTTGTTTTACAACAACCAGGCATTAGTAATGTGTTTTTAAACTTCGCATTACCAGAAAACCCTGCTTTTACCATTTCTTGGAATGATATGGTTACAGGAAGTGCTTCTTATAATGTAGAAATGTCTATGGATGCCGATTTTACAGGGCCAATTTTATTGGGTACTACAGAGAATAATAGTTTTTCAATGTCGGTAAACCAATTTAATGAAGCCTTAAGCAGTACTAGCATAAAATCATATGCAAGCACCGGGGTGTATATGAGAATTAACACTGGCAGTGTAACTTCAAATGTTATTCTATTTCAAGTTTCTAAATTTCCAGTAACTGCACCAAGCATTACGAGTCCAGATAATACATTTAGTGCTATTTTATCGGATGCCGATCCAACTGCAACAGCGTTAACCGTTACTTGGGATGATGCAGAAATTGGAGAGAATAGTAATATTACTTTAGATTATGAAGTGCAAATGGCTTTAGCCGAAACAGACTTTGCTGCCTCTACAACTATTGGAACAACGAACAGTACAACCTTTGAAATAGGCCATGAAGCTTTAAACGACCTAGTTCTTTCTAGTGGCGGAAAAGCAGATGTTGCTACCAATTTCGATTTCAGAATAAAAGCCATTGTAAAAACAACTTCTGGCGATTTAAGCAGAACGTCTAGCATGATTACCATTGCACTTACAGCATATAAAGGAGCGATACCCGATAATTTATTTATGGTAGGTGCACACAATAGCTGGAATAATGCTGATGCTTCTCAACAATTTTATAACGATGGAAATGGTGTATTTGTAAAAGTGCAAACATTTTCTGCTAATGATGAATTTAAACTATTACCAACTTCAGGTTCTTGGACTGGTGATTATGGTGAAGATCCTGTAAATGCTGGAAAAATTGTTCAAGAAGATGAAAGCAACATAAAAGTAGCTACGGCTGGTAGATATGTGGTGATTGTTAACTTCAACACCTTGAGCTTTAAACTAGCAAAAATTGACAACCTATACATGGTTGGTGCGCATAACAGCTGGAACAATGCTGATGCTACCCAAAAGTTTAATACTTCTGGAAATGGTGTATTCACAAGATTACAGACTTTTAGTGCTGGCGATGAATTTAAAATGATACCAACTACAGGATTTTGGGACGGCGACTGGGGCGAAAGCAAAACCACTCCTAATATTGTTGAACAAGACGATGAACAAAATATTAAAGTAGCAACCGCAGGAACTTATATGGTAACTGTCGATTTTAACACCTTAGCATACACGGTAGTAGAAGCGCCTCAAAACTTATTTTTAGTAGGCTCTCCTAATAGCTGGAACAATGCGACGGCCATTGCATTTACTAAGGTATCTGAAGGTGTATTTGAACTAAACCAAGCTTTAGCAACTGGTGATGAATTTAAATTTCTACCTGTTCAAGGTTCTTGGGATAATGACTGGGGTGCAAGCAAAAAGTACAGCGGCATGATTGTAAGAGATGATGAAAACAATGTAAAAGCTCCTGGAACTGGAACATACAAAATAACTGTAGATTACAACAAAGGAACTTATACTGTAAATTAAGTTTAATAATTACTGTAAAAAGGCTGATGTGTATCAGCCTTTTTTTTTCAAAAATTTAGATTATGAAAAAACTTTTTTACATACTTTTTTTAACCTGCGCTTCATTAGCGTATGCCCAGGTAACAACAACCGTACCCGCCATACCTACAAGCACAGGTCCCGTAACTATTAATTTTAATGCCGACGGCACAGAATTAGCAGGATATACAGGCGATGTTTATGCACACACAGGTGTTCTTACAACAGCTTCAACAAGTAATTCTGATTGGAAACACGTTATAGGAAGTTGGGGAAATAACACCTCACAACCTAAACTAAATAGAACAGGCACAAACACCTATCAACTTATTATATCGCCAAATATACCTACGTTCTATAGCGCAACAGCCAGCGAAGTGATTACAGATATTGCTATTGTATTTAGAAACAGTGCAGGAAATGCCCAATCAAGACCAGATATTTTCATTCCTATTTATGCGGAAGGTTTAAACGTAGCGATTACAAACCCTGTAAACCAATCGGTTTATAACCTAAACGACAACATTACTATTAGTGCAGAATCTAGCATCAGTGCTAATTTAGAATTGAAGGTTAATAACACCTCTGTACAAACAGCCACAAACGCAACGACTATTTCAAAAGCCTATACATTTACTTCAACAGGGAATTACACTTTTGAAGCCATTGCTGTTCAAAATGGTGAAACCAAACAAGAGACTGTTTCTGCTTATGTAAAAACAACTACTCAAAACCAAACCATGCCTACTGGCTTAAAAAAAGGCTATAACAATAATGGAGATGGCACAGTTACTTTTGTGTTAGAAGCCCCTTTTAAAACGGATGTTTTCCTAGTGGGAGGTTTTAATAACTGGGCACTTAGCCCAACTTCCCAAATGAAAAAAGATGGTGACAATTTTTGGTTAACAGTAACAGGGCTAGACCCAAATACAGAATATGCCTATCAATACGCTATTGATTACAATTTAAAAGTAGCCGATCCTTATTCTAAAAAAGTATTGGATCCTAATAACGATCAATACATTGCGACTACCACCTACCCTAATTTAATGGCGTACCCAACAGGTAAAACAACGGGGATCGTCTCTACCTTTAAAATTAATGAAGCGACGTACACTTGGCAAAACACCACGTTTACGAGACCGAATAAGGAAAACATCGTAATCTATGAAATGTTATTAAGAGATTTCACTGAAAGTGATACGTACCAAGAAGCCATAACCCATCTGGATTATTTACAAAATTTAGGCGTTACAGCCATCGAACTGATGCCTATTAATGAATTTGAAGGCAACGAAAGTTGGGGTTACAACCCATCATTTTATATGGCACTCGATAAAGCTTACGGAACAAATAATGATTTAAAACAATTTGTAGATGCATGCCATAACCGAGGTATGGCCGTTATCACTGATGTTGTTTTTAACCATTCATACAGCCAATCACCTCTATTACAAATGTATTGGGATGCTGCGAATAACCGTCCGGCTGCAAATAATCCATATTACAACCAAAGTCATAATTTAGTTGATAATACTAATGCACATTGGGGTTATGATTTTAACCATGAATCCACTTATACCGTTAACTTTTTTAATGATGTTTTAAGTTTTTGGATGGAAGAATACAACATTGATGGCTTTCGTTTTGATTTCACCAAAGGTTTTTCAAACACCCTGTATTATGGATCAGACAATTGGGCAAGTACGTATGACGCTGATAGAATTTCAAATTTAAAAGCCTATGCAGACCATGTTTGGAGTGAAGCTCCCGGAAATGAAGCTTATGTTATTTTTGAGCATTTATCTGATAATTCTGAAGAAACAGAATTAGCTAATTACGGTATTATGCTTTGGGGAAACCTGAATCACAGTTTCAATCAAAATACCATGGGCTATGCATCGGATGCCGATGTTTCTTGGTTATCCTATAAAAACAGAGGTTGGAACAACCCACACATTGTTGGCTATATGGAAAGTCATGATGAAGAGCGCCTTATGGTTAAAAATTTAGCCTACGGAAATTCAAATGGTGGTTATAGTACAAAAACTTTAAGCACTGCTTTAGACAGACAAGAAGCGGCTACAGTTATATTTTATGGTATTCCTGGTCCTAAAATGATTTGGCAGTTTGGAGAATTAGGTTACGATAAAAGTATTAATTGTGCAAGCGATATTAGCAATGGTAGTTGTAGACTAGACCGAAAACCTGTAGCGTGGACCTTGGGTTACGACACCCAAACAGACCGTCAAGCTTTATACAATGTCACCGCAAAAATGGCTACATTAAAAAAGCAATTTCCTTCTACGTTTAATACCACAGATTATAGCTTTAGTTTAAACGGCCTAGTAAAACGCATTAACTTGAATGATAATGTAGGCGCTCTTGACGTTGTTATTGTAGCTAATTTTGATGTAACCGCCCAATCGGTTAACCCAAATTTCCCAGCAACAGGGAATTGGCACGACACCTTTTCAGGGAACACTTTAAACGTAACCAACCCAACAGCCTTAATAAGTTTACAACCTGGGGAATATCGATTATACTCTCAAACTCAAAACTTGAGCACAAAAAAGGCAGCAACATCAGAAACTCTTAAAATGTATCCAAACCCAACAAATACTCGTTTTTCACTTAATAAAGACAGTAATCAAGTAGTGGTTTATAACCTTGCCGGAAAACAGGTAAAACAATTTGAAGGCTCATTTTTAAAAGGAAGCACTTTTGATATCTCGAACTTATCTCAGGGCATGTATTTAATGAAAGTACAAAATGACACTGGTGAAGTAAATGTCATGAAACTGATGAAGTTATAGACTAATACCATTCTTTTTTAAGATAAACCCTGAGAATAAAAAAATAGTTTGAGTTGTAACTCAAGCTATTTTTTTTATTTGATTGAAATGGTCTATTAAATTCAAAAACTCTTGTGCTTTTCTAAGTATTGTGAAGGCGTTAAAGCCATAATGTTTTTAAACTGTCGGTTAAAATTTGAAATATTATTAAAACCAGACTCATAACAAACACGGGACACATTGTACTTATTTGTGATTAACAATTTACAGGCATAGCCAATTCTTAATTCATTTAAATACTTTGAAAATGTTTTGTTATGCATTTTTTTAAAAAACCGACTAAACGCAGACGCATTCATATTGGCTATATCTGCCACGGCATCTAAGGAAATAGGATGCGCAAAATTCTTAAATAAATATTCGTAAATTTTATCTAGTTTTTTATTATCAGTTTGTTGAAAAGAGTCTAAAAAACCGGGACTAGAAAGTAGTTTATAGTGCTTATGTTTTGCTAGTAAATGTAAAATTTTAAGCAAGGCCATGGTTTTTTCAAAGCCATCTAAAAGCAGCATTTTTTTAATTTTCTTTGTCAATTTCGGAGTCACATTCTCAAATTTGATACCATGACAGGACCTTTTAAAAAGCTGAAGTAGATGAAACATTTCTGGGGTTTCCAAAAACGGAGTTCCTAAAAAATCTTTTTTAAAATGAACGGTAATTGCCTTGGCTTTAAGCGACGCATTTTTTTCGAAATAAACTTCATCATTTAACCACATATGCGGTAAATCTTTACCAATTAAGACCAAGTCACCTTCTTCAAATTTTTCAATGCCATCCCCTATAAATAAGGTTCCTGAACTTTTCACAATAAAAATCAATTCTAACTCTGGGTGATAATGCCAAGTTTTTAAAAAATAAGATTCTTGATGCATTTTCGCAGAAAAAGAACTGCTGTTTATAGTGCTTCTATCTAATAAATGGAGTTTCATTACACTACTAATTTTTACTTTATACTGCAATATAATTATATAAACAGGAGGTTTAAATAAAAAACGACACTTTCCTGTTAATTTTCAAAAAACAACAAGCGTGTTAAAATAAAATAACCTGATAAAACGGTAGTTCCAACAGGTTATTTTATTCATTATAAAAAGAAATTTAACGCGTTTTAAAACTCGCGTTTACCAAATTCACTCTCAATAAATTTAGATTTATTTTTAACCTTATTAAAGGTGTATGTTAAGTTTAAGCTTACCACATCTACTTCATACACATAATTGGTATAGGTGTAAAATTCTCCTGGTCTTGAAGTCACAATACTTTGCTCGTTACTGTTCAATAAACCTATATCGATGTTTTGCCATTGTAGCGTTGCTGTTAAACGGCTATCCAAAAACGACTTCTTCAATGTTAAGTTAGGTGAATAAAACCTTGAATCTTGACCTTGAGCGGTATTTTTTTCAGATAAATAATTGAATGTAAATTGTGCCGTCGCATTTTTCCAAAAAGAATAGGTTGAATTCACATTAAACGAATAAACAGTGTTTTTACTTTCTATATCATAGATTCTAGTTTCGTCATCTCGGTGTCTAAAAACAAATTCCCCGTTAATAGCGTAATTATAAATATTGGCACCTATAAAATTACTCCAATTATTAGTCACCTTAAATTGCGTGCCTACCTCTAAACCGATGGCTTTACTTTTCCCTACATTGGAATACACACGGTTTAAAATACTATCAATAACAGCACCATCACTTTCATAAGCTAAGGTATTAACGCGGTTAATCGCATTATCTACATGTCTGTAATAAGCAGTCGCATAAGCTGAATTTTTAGCGTTGAATTCTTTTGTAATACCCAGTTCTACCAAATCGATAAATTCTGGTAACAAACGATTATCACCTTGTTCAAAAACTTCGGAGTGCTCACGCTCTGCGAAACTATTCATTTTAAAGGTTGTAGTACGCTCTATTCTTTTACTATAAGCCGCTTTAATTTTAGTAGCATCATTTACTGAGTATTGTAACGATGCCGAAGGGAATAGTTTTAAAAAATCGTAATTATACTCATTTGCAGTTGGTTCACTCACTAAAGATTCTGTATAGGTTCTATCCATAGATTCTAAACGCACACCAGCAGCATAATCCCATTTGTTTTTTGCTCCAGTTAATTGGGTATACCCCGAGTGAATGGTTCTTTTCAATTCAATATTACTTGAAAATTCAGGAACTACTACCCCATCACGTTCATATACAAACACACCTTCGTGGTCTAAATCTCTAAATTGATACCCAGTTTCAATAGTTCCAAAAGAGAACGGTTTCCATTTATAATCTAAATTATAACGCAACCCATATAACGGATTGTCGTTAGTATTATATTCTTGTTGATAAATAGTATTGTATGCTGGAGTATCTACGTTATCATTAAAAGTGGGTCCTCCTAAAAAAGTATACTCATATAAAAATGACGTTGATAATTTAGACTTATCATTAAATGTATGTCCGTAATCAAAACTACCTAACACAAAATCACCTTTACGGGTTCTTAAATTGTGGTTGTAGTATGAAAACGTATACAACCTGTTATTGCTTCCCATAGGTGAAATAGCATGGTTATCATAATAGGTAATATCTGCTAACCTATCCACTGTATGTTTTCCTGCGAAAAAACCTAATGAAAATTCATCGTTTTTGTTAGGCGTAAAATCTACTGTAAAACGACCGTTGTAATTCACATCATCAAAACTACGTTCACCGTCAGAAGGCAAAAAGGTTTGTTTGTTTTCAGCTTCATTTATAATAAATAGCTCACCCTCTCTTCGACCCGTTTTATCATTTCGTTGGTAACTGGTTCCAAAGGATAAATTCCATTTATCTGTTTTAGAGTTAATAGTCGCATCGGCTCCATAACGTTGTGCTGCTACTTGCGTATCATAAGGCTCTATAGATGGAAACCCACCACGTACATTTACTTGCACAAACGTACCGTTGGTTGCACCCTTTTTAGTGATAATATTAAGAATACCACCTTTACCTTCCGGATCGTATTTTGCAGACGGTGCTGTAATAATTTCGACCTTTTCTAAAGCATTCGCAGGCAATTGTGCTAAAATAGCACTGGCATCTCCTTGTGTTGGTTTCCCATTAATTAAAATGGTAAAACCTTTACTACCTCTAACACTAATATCTCCCAAACCATCAACAGTTACTGCTGGTAGGTTTTTAATAACATCGGTAGCACTACCACCTTGGCTACTTTGGAAATTTTTAGAATCAAATACTTGTCTATCAATTTTATTAATAACAGTAGAACGTTCTGCTCTAATTTCTACTTCATTCAATTGATTACCCAAAACTAAATTAATAGTTCCTACATTTACTTGTCTACTTCCCCTAGAAACCTCTATGTTTTGAACCGTTTTAGTAGTATACCCTACAAAAGAAGCTTCTAAATAATAAAGTCCGTTTTTAACATTTTCAATAGTAAAAACACCATCAATATTAGTAATAACACCTGTTACTAGGGTTTTATCTAATTGGTTGTAAAGTGCTGCCGTAGCATACTCTAAAGGGTAATTATCTGCAGTATCTTGAATTTTACCGCTAATTTGACCAGTTGCTATTTGTACTATAAACAAAAAAGCAATTGCTAGTAATTTATTAAACTTCATATATGATAAAACTTTTAATATAATTTGGGTGCAAATATATTTTAAAAAGATGGTTATACAGTCCCTAATTCCCGAAAAAACAGGGACTGATTTTCCCTATTATTTAAGACTTTGTTCCCATTTCCATGCAGAAGCCAAAGCATCTTTTAAATTCAGTTTAGCTTTCCACCCTAATACGTTATTCGCCTTAGTAGTATCGGCATAAGCTGCAACAACATCACCAGCACGTCTATCGACTAGTTTGTAATTTAGTTTTTGATTCGATACTTCTTCAAAAGCAGTGATAACTTCTAATACCGATGATCCTTTTCCTGTACCAATATTAAACACCTCATAATTATCAGCATTAGCACCGCCAATAAGGCGTTTTAAAGCCGCAACATGGGCTTTTGCTAAATCGACAACGTGAATATAATCTCGAACACAGGTACCATCTTCTGTTGGATAATCATTCCCAAAAACAGATAATTCAGCTCTTAACCCTTTACCTGTTTGCGTAATAAATGGCACTAAGTTTTGCGGTGTACCAATAGGTAATTCGCCAATTTTAGCCGACTCATGTGCCCCTATAGGGTTAAAGTATCGAAGCGCAATCGCCTTTAAATTATCAGACACTTTACAGGTATCGCTAATAATTTCTTCACCTATTTGTTTGGTATTGCCATATGGAGATTCAGCGGCCTTTATGGGTGCCGATTCTGTTATAGGCAATACATCGGCTTGACCATAAACAGTACAAGACGAGCTAAAAATTAAGTGAGCAGCTTCCTTTTTATGAAGCTCTTGTAATATATATATAAGCGTATTTAAGTTGTTCTCATAATACAATAATGGAAGGTTCACACTTTCTCCCACCGCTTTTGATGCTGCGAAATGAATAACCCCCATCACATCATGGTGACGCTTAAAAAAATCGATTACTAAGTTTTTATCCCGTAAATCTAGTTTTTCAAATACCGGTTGAATGCCTGTTATTGCTGTAATTCCTTTTAATACGGCTTCAGATGAATTTGAAAGATCATCAATAATTACCACTTCAAAACCTTCATTTTGAAGTTCTACCACGACATGCGAGCCTATAAAGCCCAATCCGCCGGTAACTACAATTTTATGTTTCATATTATTTTTTATAATTTAATATCTTTTATTATAGGCTGATTACCAAAACAAGCAATATAAAGCTGCCGTAATAATACACACTACAAAAGACCCGATATTGAATAAAGGCGATGTTTTAAATAACTCATTAGATAAGGTGATTCCTTTTTCATCATCTTTTCCTTTATTTTGAATAAGACTCAACACAACAATTACCAACATAGTAAGTACTGCTGCTAAGCCCATTTGATGCATCCAAGGCTCTAAAGCATCAATAGGAATATATTTTAATAATAAGGCAATTGGTATCGATAAAAGTGCTCCCCAAATTGCAGCATTGTTGGTTGTTTTCTTCCAGAATAAACCTAAAATAAATACGGCTAAAATACCAGGACTCACCACACCTGTCCATTCTTGAATGAATTGAAACGCTTGGTCAATCCCTCCTAAAAGCGGTGCCATAATAACAGCGATAAGTAAAGCCACGGCTGCAGAAATACGACCTACATTTACGGTCTTTTTATCATTTGCGTTTTTATCAATGTATTGTTTGTAAATATCCATGGTAAAAATGGTAGATGTTGAATTCAACATAGAAGCTAAAGACGATACAATAGCTGCTGCCAATGCTGCAAAAGCCACACCTTTAAGTCCGGTTGGTAAAAACTGTAATAACCACGGGTATGCTTTATCTGCCTGTCCTGTAGAAGGGATGCTTAATTGCCCCGCTTCACCTAAACCTGCCATAATAGAAGGGTCGTTTACCATTACGTACGCTGCAATACCAGGTATTACTACAATAAGTGGAATAACTATTTTTAAACAAGCAGCTAATAAGATTCCTTTTTGAGACTCTTTTAAAGATTTTGCAGCCAATGTTCTTTGAATAATATATTGATTGAAACCCCAATAGTAAATATTGGCAACCCACAAACCTCCTACAAGTACCCAAATACCAGGTAAGTTTAAATAGTTCGCATTGGTAGTTCCATCGCTATTAAATTCGTCTAATATCATATGAAATTTATCTGGAGCCGCATCTAACACTTTAGAAAAACCGGCGATCACACCTTCACCACCAGACACCGTATTTAATGCCAAATAAGTTGTTGCTAAACCTCCTAAAACTAAAAACACCACTTGAATAACATCTGTCCAAGCCACAGCAGATAGTCCACCATAAAGCGAATAGGCTGCAGCAAAGAGTGCCAAACCAATTATAGCATAAATCATATCTATACCCATAATGGTTTCAATAGCCAAACCTCCTAAATACAATACAGATGCTAAGTTTACAAACACATAAAGTGCAATCCAGAATACTGCAAGAATGGTTTTAAGGTTGGTAGAGAATCGTTTTTCTACAAATTCAGGAATGGTATAAAGTCCCTTTTCAATAAAAATGGGTAGAAAATATTTTCCGACTATTATTAAGGTTATGGCTGCCATCCATTCGTAAGATGCAATAGCTAAACCTAATGCAAACCCAGAACCCGACATACCTATAAATTGTTCTGCCGAAATATTTGCTGCTATTAAAGACGTTCCAATCGCCCACCATGGTAACGACTTACTTGCTAAAAAATAATCTTCCGCATTTTTTTCATGCCCTGCTTTATCACGAGACATCCATAATCCCACGCCTAAAATTAATATAGCATAGGCTATAAAAACAGCATAATCCCAAAATTCAAATCCATTTGTCATAGTTTAATTATTTAGTTGGTTTGTTTTTTATCCAAATATTGTAAACAATAATTTGTCAAATATATAAAATATTTTAAAAAATACATACTAGTACCTACTAGTTTGTTTAAAATATTTTATATACCTTTGCGACATGAGTGTTATTAATGTCACAAAAAAAGCAGGAACCCCTAAGTATAAGCAGATTATAGCATCTATTGAAGAAGCTATTGTTTCTGGAACACTTAAAAAAGGAGACCAAATACCATCTATAAATAGTGTTCGAGATACGCATAAACTATCTCGAGATACTGTTTTAACGGCTTTTAATGAACTAAAAACACGAGGCATCATTCAATCGATAGTTGGCAAAGGCTACTATGTATTAAATGACACGATTGATGTGACACAGAAAGTCTTTTTATTGTTTGACGAGCTAAATTCTTTTAAAGAAGATTTATACAGTGCTTTTATAAATAATCTAGGAGAACACATACGCGTAGACACCTATTTTCATCACTTTAATGATGACATGTTTGCCAAACTAATTTATGAAAACGTAGGCGCTTATAACTACTACGTTATCATGCCGGCGAATTTAAAAAACACCAATTTGGCTATAGAAAAACTACCAAAAGACAAGGTGTATATTCTAGACCAAACACACCCCGAATTATCGGAATACGCAGGTATTTATCAAAATTTTGAAAAAGACATTTATAGCAACCTCAACAAAGCAGCCTCATTAATTAAAAATTACGACAAATTAATTTTACTTTTTTCTGAAGATCACCAACCCAAAGGGATGCTTACAGGGTTTAACAAATTTTGCAAAACCCATAATATTGATTGTGCTGTTATTGATTCCTTACAAAACAGAAGCTTCAAAAAAGGCGAAGTTTATGTAATACCAGATGATAAAAACTTATTACGCATCATCAAGAATATTAAGTTAGAAGGTTTAACCCTTTCAAAAGATATCGGTATAATATCCTACAACGACACACTGCTTAAAGAAATAGTAGAAGGCGGCATCACTACCATTTCTACAGATTTCAACATTATGGGAGAACGCTTAGCCCAAATGATCCTTAACAAAGAACAATTGCAAATAGAAAATGCAAACAACCTCATTTTAAGAAATTCATTATAAACGACTTAAACAACTAAAATGAATACAACATTAACTAAAAAAGTACAAGAAAGCTTTATAACCACATTTAGCACCAAACCCTTAATGATTTTCTCCCCTGGAAGAATTAATATTATTGGTGAACACACCGATTATAATGATGGTTTTGTATTTCCCGCCGCCGTAGATAAAGGTATTATTGCTGCGATTCAAAAAAGTGACACCAACATTTCTACAGCTTTTGCTATCGATATGAATGAAAGTGTATCGTTTGAATTAGACAAACTAAAACCATCCTCTGAAGGCAGCTGGGAAAATTATGTTTTAGGCGTTGTTGCCGAGATTCAAAACAGAAATAGAGTAGTAGGGAATTTCAATATTGCTTTTAGTGGTGATATTCCTTCTGGTTCTGGCATGTCATCATCTGCAGCTTTAGAAAACAGCGTGGTATATGGTTTAAATGAACTTTTTAATTTAGGTTTATCTAAAACAGAAATGATTCTAATATCTCAAAAAGCCGAACATAATTATGTGGGTGTTAATTGCGGTATTATGGACCAATACGCAAGTATGTTTGGAATTGAAAATAATGCCTTATTACTAGATTGTAGAACTGTAGAAGCGAAACCTTTCGAAATAAACTTTAAGGAGCATGAATTAATGCTTATTAATACAAATGTAAAACACAGTTTATCTGATAGCGCTTATAATGACAGACGTTCTGCTTGCGAAAACATCGCTTCTTTATTAGGCATTAAAGCCTTAAGAGACGCAACAGAAGCCGATTTACTTACCATTAAAGACCAAGTAACTCCAGAAAACTACCAGAAAGCACTATATGTTATTCAAGAAAATAATCGTGCTTTAAAAGCATCTAAAGCCATGACAGATGGGGATTTAGAGACTTTAGGCGCCTTAATTTATGGGTCGCATGAAGGTTTATCTAAACAATATAAAGTTAGTTGTGATGAATTGGATTTTCTTGTAGAACAAGCCAAATTAAACAAGCACATTTTAGGTGCTAGAATGATGGGCGGTGGCTTTGGAGGCTGTACCATTAATTTAATTTCAAAAGATGCTGTGGACGCTTTTAAACTAACTGTTTCTAAAGCGTATAAAGAGAAATTCAATAAAGACTGTTCTATCTATTCTGTTAAACTTTCTAACGGAACCCACGTAATTAAATAAACAAATACTTATTAAAATGACTACCGATTTACAAGATTACTCACATAAACGTTATAATATATTAACAGGCGAATGGGTTTTAGTTTCACCACATCGTGCAAAGCGCCCATGGCAAGGTCAAAATGAAGCCGTTTCTAACGAAGCAAGACCAGCTCACGACCCGAGTTGTTATTTATGCGCAGGAAACACCCGAATTAACGGTGAAGACAACCCAAAATACGAAGATGTATTCATTTTTACTAATGATTTTGCTGCATTACAAACAGGTTCTAAAAGCTTTAAGGTTGATGATGGCTTACTAATTGCACAAAGTGAACAAGGTATTTGTAAAGTGATTTGCTTTAGCCCAGACCACTCAAAAAGTTTGGCAGACATGAGTGCTAAAGACATTGAAAAAGTGGTATTCGCATGGCAAAAAGAATATAAAGAACTTGCTGAAAACGAACTTATAAACTACGTTCAAATATTTGAAAACAAAGGCGCTGTAATGGGTTGTAGTAATCCGCATCCACACGGCCAAATTTGGAGTCAAACCACGCTTCCAAATGAAGTTGACAAAAAAGACCAACAACAATTAGCCTATTATAACAAGAACAAATCGAGCTTATTAGGCGATTACTTGAAGCAGGAATTAACCAAACAAGAACGTATTATTTTTGAAAATGATGCTTTTGTTGTATTGATTCCGTTTTGGGCTGTATGGCCATTCGAAGCGATGATTGTTCCTAAAAAACAACAGCGTAGTATTTCAGATTTAAAAAACAATGAATCCTTTCTTTTTGCTGAAGCTATTTCTGTAATAACCAAAGCATACGATAAATTATTCAACACATCGTTTCCATATTCCAGTGGTATTCACCAAGCACCAACCAACGGAGAAGATTACAACCATTGGCATTGGCACATGAGTTTTTACCCACCCTTATTAAGAAGCGCTTCCGTAAAGAAATTTATGGTAGGCTACGAAATGTTTGGATCGCCACAACGCGATATCACACCAGAAATTGCTGCTAAAATGATTAAAGATCTTTTATAATTAGCAACCATATATTAAAATAAAACCCCTGTAATTTCAAAGATTTACAGGGGTTTTATTTATTTAGAAATAATCCTTTCTAATACAATTTTTCTATATATCAGAAACCAAAACATTTGGATTCGAAATTTCTATAAATATATGATTTGATTTAATGAAACATAAACTTGCATTACTACACAACGAAAGCTACCGTATATTTTATTCGGTTACGGTAAATAATGCTTTTAAAGACGCTTTGGAATCACCGCCTACCCAAATATTAAAATCACCAGGTTCTACTTCCCATTTTTTATTCACGGTATAGAACTGAAGCATCTCTGCATTTATGGTAAAGTGAACCGTTTTAGTTTCTCCAGCCTTAATCATTAATTTCTGAAACCCTTTTAGTTCTTTCACTGGGCGCGTCAAACTACCAAATAAATCTCTGATGTATAGCTGTACCACTTCTTCCCCATCTCTAGTTCCGGTATTTGAAACAGTAACAGACGCTTTTATTTCACCATTTTTCGGGATGTTATTTTTATCCAATATCAAATTTTTATATTCAAAAGTGGTATAACTCAACCCATAACCAAATGGATATAAAGCTTTTTTAGGAGCGTCTGTATAACCTGAATAGGTAACATGAGTTGGACTATACGGTCTTCCTGTATTTTTTTGATTGTAATACAACGGTTCTTGTGCTACATTATGTGGAAAAGAAACTGGTAACTTCCCCGATGGGTTATAGTCACCAAATAATACATCGGCTATCGCATTCCCTGATTCCGAGCCTAAAAACCAACATTCTAAAATAGAAGGAATGTTTTTAGCTGCCCACGAAATATCCATTGGCCTACCGTTCATTAAAACAATCACCACATTTTTATTTACTTTATAAACCGCCTCCAATAATTGTTGTTGCACCCCGAAAAGCCCGATATTGGTTTGACTCCTTCCTTCCCCTGTTTGAAAAGCATCTTCACCAATCGCTAACAAAACGACTTCTGCTTTTTTTGCTGCTTCTACAGCTGCTGGAATTCCAGAAACATCACTGGTATTAAACTTTAAAGGATGTAAAAACTGATTATCACCCGGTTTTACTGATGGAATTGTTAAATCAGCCCCTTTTTCATAGTATATTTTAGTTGTACTACTCACTGCACTTTTAACACCTTCTAAAAGAGACACCGCTGAATTATAAACCCCTTTAGCTCTCCAATTTCCGAGCGGGGCATCTTTATCATCTGCAAGAGGTCCAATAACAGCAATACTTTTTATGTTTTTAGAAAGCGGTAGTAATTTGGTTTGATTTTTCAGTAAAACGATTGATTTTTTAGCCCCATCACGTGCTATCGCTAAATGTTCCTTTGTATAAACATCTGTTTTTTCTCTTTCTTCATTACAATATTTATAAGGATCATCGAACAAACCTAATTGAAATTTCAATCGTAAAACACGCTTTACGGCATCATCTAGATGCGCTAAGGGCACCTTATTTTCTTTCAATAACGTTTCCAAGTGCGCTTCATAAGCATACGATTCCATGTCCATATCACTCCCTGCATTCAGTGCTATTTCAGCTGCATGTTTTTTATCTTTGGCGTAACCATGTGCAATCATTTCACCTATAGAACCCCAATCGGATACGATAAAGCCACTCCAACCCCAATTTCTTTTTAAAATATCCCTTTGTAACACTTTATTTCCTGTTGAAGGAATACCATCAATCTCGTTAAAGGAATTCATAAATGTTGCCACACCAGCATCAGCCGCTGCTTTAAAAGGTGGTAAAACCGTATTATGCAATTCGTATTCACCAATGCTTACTGTATTATAATCTCTACCGGCTTCCGCCAAACCATAACCTGCAAAATGTTTCGCACATGCTGCAATGGTGTTTGGCAGCGATAAATCATCACCTTGAAACCCTTGAATACGTGCTACGCCAATAACCGAATTCAAGTAAACATCTTCACCTGCACCTTCCATGATTCGTCCCCAGCGTGCGTCTCTAGACACATCAATCATCGGTGCAAACGTCCATTGTATGCCCGATGCAGCTGTTTCTTTTGCCGCAATAGAGGCCGTTTTTTTAATAATATCTAAATCCCAACTCGCACTTTCACCTAGCGGAATTGGAAAGATTGTTTTATACCCATGAATCACATCGTAAGCAAAAATTAGTGGAATTTTAAGTCGGGAATGTTCCATAACTATTTTCTGAGTTTCTCGAATGGATGCCACCGAAGCAATATTCAACATCGAACCTACCTCTCCATTTTTCAATTTATTGAGCTTATGTTGATCACCATTAGAAGACGAAGGTCCTGTGGCATTCCATTTTCCACTGTATTGAACCAGTTGCCCAATTTTTTCATTTAAATGCATAAGCGCTAAAACAGAATCTACTTTTTGTTCAATTTTTGCATCTAACTTAGTGAAGGAATACACATTTTGCGTATCAACAACGCGCTTCTTAAAGCTATGTAAAAATATAGCCAGAAGGACTATTGGAATGATTAATAAGGTTTGTTTTTTCATCTCTTAATACTTATTATTTGTTCATTTGTTACATGGCACACCACGCAATCTCATTTAATAGTTACCAATATTAGTAGCACACCAATTTTGGTAGGCCACCTCTAATTCTTTTACTTTTTCTGGTTGCTGTATTGATAAATCAATGCGCTCCCCTGGATCGTTTTCTAGATTGAATAACTTTAATGATAAATCATCTCTAATAGGCTTTATATACAAGTTACTTGGTCTGCCTTTCCAGTGCTCCTCGTTTGTATTGGTTAATTTCCAATCACCTATTCTAACAGCCCATGTTTTTTGCCATTTCCAAACCAGAACTCTATCTTTAACAGGGTGT
Source organism: Mariniflexile sp. AS56 (assembly GCF_030552475.1). Classification (GTDB taxonomy): domain Bacteria; phylum Bacteroidota; class Bacteroidia; order Flavobacteriales; family Flavobacteriaceae; genus Mariniflexile. Next base: position 67,392 of record NZ_JAUPED010000004.1, read on the forward strand.
AATAAGTCAATACCATCAATAGTTTTATCTGTTAATTTTATACCAGCAGCAGAGGCAACCGTAGGTAAAATATCGGTAGCAGATACATAGTTGTTTTGTATCTGACCCGCAGCTATTTTACTAGGCCAACTTATCGCCATGGGCACCCGTATACCACCTTCCCAAAGGGAATATTTCCCGGCAGTAAGCGGACTATTATTGGCTCCATTTAAGGGTGTACCTCCATTATCAGACAAGAAGATGATAAGGGTTTCATCCTCCAAACCTTCACTTTTTATAGATTCCAGAACCCTACCAATATTATCATCTAAACAATTCAAATTAGCTAGGTAATAGTTTCTTAAATCGGCATCTTGAATGGCTCCTAAGCGCGAATATTTATCATAATAGGCGGCATAACTTCCGGGTTTGTGTTTACCGAAAGCCATTAAACTATCAGGATTATAATTATTAATAGGCTTCACATGATACTTGTCTAAATATTTCTGAGGCACTTCATGTATTAAATGATGCACAGAGTTATAAGCCAGTGTTAGAAAGAAAGGTTTGTCTTTAGACTTTTTAATGTACTGAATGGCTTCATCTGATAGAATATCGGTTAAATAACCTTCCTCATAACTTTTCACCCCGTCATTGTGCATTAAAGGCCCTAAAACAGAACTGGTTCCATCAGGATCTGGTGTTTTATCTTTTATTTCCTGCGAAAGCAACCAATAATCATGAGCGTGGGCACTAAAACCTAAAAATTCATCATAACCGTGCTTCAAAGGATATTCTCTAACATCATATTTATGAAAGTTTCTTCCTAAGTCGTTTTTTCCAATCCTCGCTGTTGCATAACCGGCTTCTTTTAAATATTCGGCCATAGTTTTAACTGAGTCTGGTAAACCTGGACCCCAACTCGCATATTTATCCCATCGAATTTGATTTTTACCGGTTAACATACCTACACGCGAAGGACTGCAAACAGGTGCCGTTGTATACGCTTCCGTAAAAACAATACCAGATTTCGCCAACTTTCCCATATGAGGCGTTTCAGCCGACACATCATGATTTTTAAATGGTTGAAAATCGGCATACCCTTGATCGTCCACAACAATTAAAAGAATGTTTGGGCTTTTCTCTTTTTTAACAGATTGCACATTGTTTTTACAAGAAAACAAACCTAAAAGAAAGACAACAAAGAAAAATCTATTTATGAGTTTCATATTATTAATTTATAATTTGAGCGTTACCACAAGGGTTGAGCCTTCCTGTGCAAATGCATAGCATTCACCAATTTTATTAATTTAAAATAATCTAAATGAGCGATCCCCAACACAATGGATTACCCGATAATATGGAGTCTAAACACCCCTATTTATTTTATTCCGTAAGAGATACGATTTGAAATTTATTGCTAATCCAGTATACATTCAACATATACAGGAAAGTGGTCTGATGGATACTTCATATTACTAGAATCACTAAAAACAGCCTGCTTATTTACAGTGATAGTCTTAGAATTTGAAATAAAAATATAATCTATCTTTCTTGTTACAGGTTCATGAAATTTAAAACCGTTAAATGTACCGTTAGGTCCAAAAGTTAGTTTAGAAACTGTTTCGCTGTTCAACATACTTTCAGATAAATTTTTAATCAACAAACTGTTTGGTTCCACATTAAAATCGCCCATTAAAATCACAGGATAATTTTTGGTATTTACCTCAGCTATTTTTTTCTGAATTTTTTCGATGCCCTTTAATTGTGCTTGCTCTCCTTTATGATCTAGATGCGTATTAAAAATCCAGATTTTTTTAGAAGTTTTTAAATCTGTAAACAACCCATAAGTACAAATTCTTGGGTATGCTGCATCCCAACCTTTTGAAACTATTTCGGGTGTTTCAGAAAGCCAAAAGGTATTTTCTTTCTCTACTTTAAATTTTTTATTGTTATAAAACACAGCTGAATATTCTCCTTCATTTCCACCGTCTCTACCTATACCAATAGCATTATATGTTTTTAATGCTTCTTTTAAATCGGCCATTTGGTTTGGCTTCGCTTCCTGCACCCCTAAAATATCAGGCGCAAAAAACAATACTTGAGAAGTTAAAAAACCTTTTCTATGTTCCCACGCATTTTCGCCATCGGAAGCAACATCTAACCGAATATTATAAGTCATCGCTTTAAAACTTTGACTTTTACAGCTCGTGAAACTCATCAAAACAATTAAAAATAGTATGCTGTGGTTTTTCATTTCTTATTTAGTTTTTTTGATACACTCTAACATAATCAACTAGCATTTGTTGCGGAAAAACACTGTTATCAATCCCCTTCTGACCGCCTAACATCCCGCCAACTGACACATTCAATATCAAATGAAATTTTTGATCGAATGGCCACTCTGCTGTGGTTTTGTGTTCGTTTTCAATATGATTATAAACAACATCGTCTAAAATAAAATCCATTTTATCAGGTGTCCATTCTAAAGCAAACACATGAAAACTATCATAAGGTTTTTCAATAAAAATGGTTTTACCCCGTTCCGTACCTATCATGTGGTTAAAGGCTTTGGTGTGAATAGTTCCAAATATAGAATCTGCGTTAAAACCAACATGTTCCATAATATCAATTTCACCACTTTCTGGCCACCCAACTTGTTTTCTATTTTCACCCAACATCCAAATAGCAGGCCATAAACCAACGCCTTTTGGCAATTTGGCTCTTACTTCTATTCGCCCGTATTTCCATGATGCCAACCCATCGGTTTTTAATCGCGCAGACGTATATTGTGCTGAATCAATTTTCGGGACATAGTGCAACCAACTTTTATTTTTAAAGGCTTCACTTTTATAATCTTTATTGGCTATTTTTTCTTTGTGAGCTTCAATAATTAAATGCCCATTTTCTACTCGAACGTTTTTTAAACTATCTGTAAAATATTGTTTTTCCTCATTGTTAATAAAACCATAATCATAGCCCCATTTGGCGCTTTCTGGCTTTCCTTTATAATTAAACTCGTCGCTCCAAACTAATTCGTAGCCATTTTGTAAAGGGCTTTTTATTAATCTTTCAAAAACAAGTTCAGGTTCATCTGTTGTTATATAATTAAATGCATTTGCGATAAGCCAATCTATATCCTCTGTTTTATTTGCAACCCACGCATTTAATGAAAGTCCCGATGCTTTCGCTTCTTGTATCCATTCCGGTCGTTTTTTCAATTTATAAAGGATATAATCTAAGCCCGAAATACCATCTTTTTTTAACTGTTCTGGTGTTTTTGATCCGTCTAAATATTGTGTTTTAGCATGAACATCTAGCTCTTTTACTTTCTTTAAAATTTCATAACTAAAACTTATATAAGAAAGGATATAAGACTCCGCTTTTAACTCTTTAACTTGCTTTACTACACGTTTCGCTATCTCTATATTTCTGCCTTCTACCTTAGATGGTTTTATTTCACACACCAAACCTGTACTGCTATTATTTTCCATACCTGCAATTACATACTGCTTCAATGTTGGTAAGGTTTCACCGTTAGGCAGTTTGTGTTTTGACAATTCTGCATAGGTTGTTTCTTCAACAATTAAATCGTTATAAGTAGCATCGTGGGTTACGATAAGAACATGGTCTTGCGTCATTCTTACATCAAACTCTGAGCCCGTACAATTTAATTCGATGGCTTTTTTTAAGGAAGCAATGGAATTCTCAGGAAGCTGATTACTTTTCCAGGCACCACGATGTGCTATTACAGGATTATCTGCAAAAGCCTCCATAGTCTTTTGAGACACCATAGTACAGGAAACAAAGCCCATAACCAAACATATATATAAATACCGCATGTTTTAAAAGTAATGGTTGCTATTTAAAGCGACCTTAAATTATTCTATTTTTTTTTTGATTCTTATCAAAATACAAGGGCAACGAATCGCCCTTATATTTTAAATTTGCTATTAATCAGTGTGAGAGACTCTAATTTATTTAGTAAACAATATTAAAATTTTTAATTAGTGTAACCATCATTTTGTGGGTAGTTTGGCCCAAACAAATCGATATCTTCTTGAAATATTGGCATATTTATATAATAGCTTCTCCAATTTAACCTCGAGTTTTGTGTAGTAGCAAAAAAACTAGGGGCATAAGGACCGTCACCGGAATATGTTGTCATTTGAAAGTCCATAGTAGCTTGTCCAAACCTTTTTAAAGTAAACCAACGCTGCCCTTCAAATGATAACTCACGTGCATTTTCATCTAATATATCTTGTAAAGTAATACTGGATTTTTCGGTTGCATTTGCTCTTTTTCTAATTTCGTTGAAATATGGTAAAGGATCTCCACTACCCGATCTTAAAATAGCTTCGGCAGCTATTAAATAAGTTTCAGCTAAACGATATACCATAATATGACTTCTTTGACGGTAGCTATCAACAATATCATCATCTTGTGCAAACTTTATACACGAAGGTGCTATGTAACGATAATAGTTTATTAATTCACCATTAGGGATTGCGCTTGTCTCTGTTTCCTTACGTCTAAATTCGGTAATTTGCTGCCCCGACCTTGGTCCTTTATTATAGAAAAATTTTAATCTGAAATAGGTATCATCATCTCTAGTATCGTTTGGGTCTTCGGCTAAAAGCCCTAATAAATAGCGATTAGGTAAAATACGTGAGAAGCCTATTCCTCCTTGTGATAGATCAGGCCCAACTTCCTTACTACCATCTAATTGGAAATATTGTGCTATATAATATGCGTTAAGCATATTAACACTACCACCTCCTAAAACATCATCTTGAGCCTGTATAACAAATAATTGTTCAGAATGATTTCTATCACCTTTAAAAACATCGGCAGTGGTAGCTACTAATTTATGCGGGCTATTTGGATCTTCTATAACATCTAATGCCTGTTTCTTTGCTTCAGGCCAATCACCTTGTGTCATAGCTACTTGTGCTTTTACATGCTTAGCGGTTCCCTTTGATACACGACCAAAGATTACGTTCCACTCTAAATGCTCAATGGCAAAAGCTAAATCACTATTTATTAAAGCATAGATACCTTCCTTTGAAGATTTATCTTGAATCACATTAAAGGCATTTTCAACTGTTACAGATTCCGTTGTTACATAAATGTTATTATACATTCTGTATAAATAGAAATACGCATCGGCTCTAAAAAATTTAGCTTCTGCTATAATTTGATTTCTTGATTTTTCACTTATTCCATCAACAACTTCTGCGGCATTAATAATATCTGTTGCTTTGTTGGCTATTTTATAAAACTGTTTCCAAAATAATCTTGACATGAATTGAGCTCCTAAATCGCCACTTGGAGCAATATTTCTTGTATATCTTCCTATGCTGCCTGCATAACCTGATCTGTTCAAGGTTAAATCGCCCAAAGCTGATAATATTGGCCCACCCATGTAATCTTGTTCATCTATTTCATAACGTTCTCTGTTAAAAGCGTATAAACTAACTACACCAGATTGCAAACCTGCTTCTGTATTATAAATATATCCAGCATCAATGGATGTGCTTGGTTGTTCTTCTAAAAAGTCTTGACAAGATACTGCAAGGAACATTGCTAAAATCAATAGCAAGCTTTTTTTTGCTTTTCTATAAAAATGTTTTGTTTTCATAATATATTTTTCTTTTAAAAAATTATAAATTAACTTTTACTCCAAATGTTAAACTACGTGCATCAGGATACCCTGTATCTGCATTAGAAAAGGTGTCTCTTATATTTACCTCTGGACTGTACCCAATAAAATCGGTTTTGGTAAACACATTTGTTGCAGTTACATAAAACTTAATTTGTTCAATGTCAAGTTTAGAAAATACGGCTTCTGGTAATGTATAACCCAAACTTAGTGTTCTAAGTCTAATATAAGAAGCGTCTTGAATCCCTAATGAATTTAAATACTGTGGAGCTGCAGTAAAACTAGGTCTTGGGAATAATGTTGATGGGTTTTCTGGAGTGTAATACGGTAATTTAACACCATTATTTCTACTTTGAAAAGTACCACCATTGTTAAAAGTAGTTAAAAATCTGTTATTTCTTGTTGCTCCTTCTACAGCATAAAAATCAACTAATAAATCAAATCCTTTGTAAGAAAGCGTCGTAGATAGTGAACCGAACCAATCTGGATTTGGATCTGTAAATACACGATCTTCTTGTGTTATTTTACCATCGCCATTAACGTCTTTAACTCGAATATCACCTGGCCTAAGATTTGGCTGTGGGGTTGCAGAATCTGGATTTGCTTGTGGTGCATTCGCAAAATCATCACCTACTTGAAAAATACCATCAAATTGAAATTGTCTTATAACGCCAGCATTACTACCGGCAGGTTGCCCTACATAATACCCATAATCATCGTCTTCAAGAATGGGATCTCCATTACCATTATTGTAAAGTTCAATAAGTTTATTTTTATTATTAGACCAATTGGTTGACAAAGACCATTGAAAATCATCTGTATTAATGATGTTTGCTGTAAGCGCTATTTCTAAACCTTTATTTTGTAATTCGCCAGCATTGAAGAATGTGTATCTGTAACCTGTGATAGAAGGTACTGGTCTTCTTAATAATAAATCGGTAGTTCTTTTATCATAATATTCTATACTACCTGTTAATAATCTATCAAGTATTGAAAAATCAAGACCTAAATTGAGTGTTGTTACTTTTTCATATTTCAAATTGGTATTTGGTAGCACCACAGAAGGCGAATATCCTGAGGCTGTTTCACCATCAAAAATATAATTTTGACCTTCAGCAGTAAAAAGTGATGTAAATGGGCTACTAATACCATTAACTAAAGCACCATAATTAACTCTTAACTTTAACTCTTTAATAGCATCTACATTTTTTAAGAAACTTTCGTTATGAATTTTCCATGCGAAAGCTGCTGCTGGATTGTATGACCATTTATTTCCTTCTGCATTTACTGAAGCGCCATCGGCTCTGTAAGTAGCTGAAAATAAATACTTATCCATAAAGGTATAACGTGCTCTACCCATAAATGATGCATTTCTTTTAGCAGATTGATCACGTTCAACTGATACCAAACCAATCGCATTTGTAATACCATTATATCCTAAACTTTCATTTGGAAAACCTGTGCCCTGAGTAAAAGTTCTGGTATATTTATCTTCTTGTATTGATTGTACTAAAGTTAAATCAAACTTATTGTTTGCATTTAATCCTTTATCATACGTCAAAATATTTTCAATTAAATAAGATTCACTTAATTGATTATATATTCTTGCAATACCTCTCTCATCTTCCCCTGCAGAGCTTAAAGACGACTGATATTGTCCTCTTTCAGAGTTCTTACGAGTCATATTTGTTTTCAACTGATACTGTAATTCATCAGTAATTTGCCAAGTTGGGGTTACATTTATAACAAAATCATTTCCTTTTTCTTCGTGGTTTTGTTCACGTAAGTTCCAAAGTGGATTTGTAGCTGTATTTAGCTCACCATCTGGATATCTAGTAATACTACCATCATCATTGTAAGCACTACCTATAGGAGAAAATGTAATGACGTTAATGTTCGCTGCTCTATCGTTTAAATCATTCAATAAATTTAAATCAAAATTTACAGAAAATTTATCGTTAATTTCTTGATCGACATTTAATCTTAAATTTTTTCGGGTATAGCCTGAGGTTGGAATGATACCATCTTCCTTAAAATAGTTGATACTACCATATACCTTTGTTAAATCGGTACCACCAGAAACATTAATAGATTGGCTATTTACTGTACCTGTTTTTAACAATTCTTCTTCCCAATCTACAAATCTATTGTTTGCAATATTATTTAACTCTACGGAAGTGAACGCAACTGAGTCATCTGGATATTCGTCATTAGCATTGTCCGATCGTAAAGCTTCTCTTCTATATTGTGCAAATTCTTGTCCGCTATATACATCAAAGTTACGCTCAATAGATTTTGTTGATACATATCCATGATAAGAAACATTAACTTTACCAGAACGACCACGTTTAGTTGTAACTAATATAACACCGTTAGCTCCTCTAGAACCGTAAATAGCCTGCGCAGAGGCATCTTTAAGAACCTCTATAGATTTAATATCATCAGCATTAATATCCTCAATACCACCATCTCTAATAATACCATCTACTACATAAATGGCGCCTACATTACCTTCTATTGAACTTCGTCCTCTAAATATAATTTGAGAAGTTCCGCCCGGTCTTAATGTACCACCACCTACTTCTACTTGTAAACCTGCAATTCTACCTCTAAGCATTTCCGTAACGTCTGATGTAGGCGTTAAAGTGGCTTTTTCTAAATCCGCTGTTCCTACAGCATTTATTAAATCACTTTTACGCTGTGTACCATAACCTACAACCACAATCTCATCAAGCGCACTTGCATCTGCCGTTAACAAAACAGTTATTGCATTAGACGTTATTGCAACATCTTTAGTTTTGTAGCCTAAATAGGAAACTGTTAATGTCGTTTGATTACTATTTATAGATAATTTAAATTTTCCATCAAAATCTGTTGATGCTCCATTATTGGTCCCTGTTACTATAACTGAGGCCCCAGGCAAAGGCATATTATCATCTGCAGATAACACCTTCCCTGTTATTGTTTTTTGTGATTGACCTATCATTACAACTGAGGCCAACAAAAACATTAAAGGAAATAGGATTTTAATTTTTTGATTGCGTCGTTTTAGTTTCATTTGAATTATTTTAAGTTTAGTTTCAAAAGTATAGTTAGGCTTGACTTTAGGTTTTATTTTAAAATTAAGCATTTGTAAACTTAGCCTCTAAAAATGATAATTCCATAATTTTCACCTCGATAAAAAACGAACATCGTAATTTTAAGCCATAATACCCGTTAAATATTTAGCGACAAGCCCTATAAACACTGTATACTTAGCATCAAAACTATTTCAGATTAAAACACGAAAAAACACAGTAATTATGCACCTGTCGTGGTAATGTCGTGGTAAAAAAAGAACTTGTAGTGTTACTAGAAGTTTAAGATATAGTCAACAAGGCCACTATCATGCTCTAGCCCTAATTTCTTTCTTAATCGGTAACGCTTAGTTTCTACACTCTTTATAGAAATATTAAGTAAAGGCGCCATTTCTTTTGAAGATAAATTCAACCTTAAGTAGGCACAGAAACGCAAATCATTGGGTGTTAAATCTGGATGCGATTGTTTTATTTTGTCTAAGAAATCTTTGTCTGCATTATTAAAAGCCTGCTCGAAAAACGACCAATCTTTGGTATCGTTTAAATTGTTGTCTATAAGTTTTAATGCCGCATTGTTATCTGCTTGTTTGGCTTTTTTTAGTTCTTTTTTTATACTATTTAGAACCTCGTTCTTTTTTATAATACTCATTGTAGAAATTGCCAACTCCCTGTTTTTGCTGTCAATATCTTGATTTAGCTTTTCATTTTTAATACTCGTAATTAACTGTTCACTTTCTAATTGTTTGTGAGCATGTAGTTTTTTATAATACTTTTTATAGATTTTATGCATCATAAATGAGAACGCAGCAATTAAAACAACATACAATAATATAGCTGTGTTCGATAAAAACCATGGTCTGTTTATTTTGAAATCATAGCTAATACTTTTATCTGCTAGTTGATTACCAATTTTTGCACGAATACTTAAATTGTACTTCCCAAAGGGTAAATTCTCAAATACAAGTTCAGATTTACTATTCCACTCACTCCATTCGTTATAACGCCCTTTAAGTTTATATTGGTATTGTACTGGAGTGTATTTGTTATAAACAGGAACACTATAGTTAAAAACTACTGAGTTATTGACGTATTCAAATTCGCCCTGTTTTTTAACATCAACAGCCATATTATCTGCTCCAACTGTATTAAGTTCAATAGAATTTAAAACCAAATTGTATTTTTTTCGTCTATTTAATTCTGATATATCTAATGTGAGATACCCATCTGTCATTCCAATCAGGTAATTATTATCTTTAAGATGTGAAATATTTTCATAACCAACTTGTCCTTTTCTTAAATCGTATGGAATAGCGACCCTATTTATTTTCAACTCATTGGTTAAATCATTGACGTCGACATACGATATATTATCATTAGAAAATCCCCATAATTTTTGAACATCATCTACAACCAGTTTCCCTGAAGCATATCCAGACTGTGTAACTACAGGACTAAGCACTGTGTCTTTCACGAATATATTGCTTTCAGCATCATAACCAAGCACCCCTCCCTTATATGCATATAAAATTCGATTCTTGTATTTAGTTAAACTAGCATTTTTGTCAGAAGGGATAGAAGCATCTATAAGAACATCTTGCACCTCTGTAAAATCATCATCTATTTTAAGCTTAAAAACACCTTTGTAACCATGACTTACCCACACATCATTCGTGTTTGTAATTTCAAAATAACGGGCAGAATTATCAAAACCTTTAAGTTTGTTTTTAAGTTTCCAAACGCCTTGATCTTTCACTAACACATTTAGTCCATTATAATTCCCTTCTAGAATCATGTTTTCCTTATTAGGAATGGGCTTAAAACCCCAAGTTCCGGGGATACTTGCCACCAAGGTTGCCTCACCGCTATTAACAACAAATGTTCCGGAGTGGTGCCCGCAAAACAATTCATTATTATATATAAACAAACTCCAAACTTGACCAGAAGTACCATCTATAAACTTAAAAGTATCTTGAGTCCAGGCTTTTTTATAAAACAAACCTTGATTGGTACCTAAATACAAATAATCATTAAAAAGAACGGAAGCATATATAGTTCCTATTTTACCTTCATCATCATTAAAAACACGAATGGGCGATTTAATATTTATACAATTAATACCATTATCTAATCCTACCCACACATTATTATCCATGTCTTCGAAAACACATAAAGCCGTATTATTATCAAGCCCATTTGTTCTATTAATTTGATATTCAACACTTCCTTTTGCATTAATATAGACAATACCATTTTTTATAGTACCAATAACAAAGCTTTTATCCTCCAGTTGGATACTATTAAAAACATTCATTCTTTTTAAAACCTCGTTTGCGGAAACGTCCCATTCCGATAATTTATTGTTTATCAACTTATAGAACCCCAACCCGCGTGTTTGAAAAAGTAGACCCTCAGGAATATGAAACATGTTTACAACTTTATCATTCTTAAAAACAACATTATCAACTAGTAATCTAGGTTTGCCCGCCTCTATTTGATAAACTCCTTCATTATTAACATGGTAATAAATAACATTATTAACATTAAAAACTCTTGAAATACCATGCTTAGAATTAATAATTTTACTAGTCCCATTTATGGGATTATAAAAATAAATCCTGTTGAAGGATTGGAACAAAATCCACTCATCATACGTGATAATATTCCAGATGTGCTCATCTTCAATCATAGACTCCTTGAACTTAGCCAGTAAAGATTGATACTGCAACTTGCCAAACATATCACGCTCCCAAAAGCCAAATTCCATATAACACCCTGTGTAAACTCGATTATCCACAGCATTAACAGCCCTAATAATGGTGTTATTTGGGGATCGATACATAGTCCACTTAGCTCCATTATACTCTAGTAGCCCTTCATTATTACCCACATACATAAACTTATTAGGCGATTGAGAAATCATCCAATTTTGATTTTCCCCATCATAATCAGTTGGAGAAAATTTCTGAATTGGAGGCAACTCTTGAGCTATTAAATTCGTAGACACCAACAACAAAAGAATATAAAATAAGATTTTATGGATAGTTGTTTTCATAAAAAACACACTGAATTTTTATAATTTATTAAGATTATGACAATTTAAGAAGTTTTAAATAATAAACAGTGAAATATGTAATCTGTTGGTGGTAAAGTTGAAAATAGGATGTATTGTGATTGAAGAAAGAAACAGAACACATATGATAAGAAAACTGTAAACTCACCCTTTTTGTGCTCATATACACTAATTAAAAACATATATAAAACAAAAAAACCTTCTGATTTCTCAGAAGGTTTTTGTCGGGGTGGCAGGATTAATTAGAATCTCTTAACCACCTATATTCACTGTTGTTATTATCGTTTATCAATTATTGTACACCGAATTGCACACTAAAGTTAAAAAAAACTTCGTTGAAAACAAATTTTGTTTGTCTTTATTATCATAAAGATACAATTTCTATTAAACAACTACTAATAACTTGCGTTTGATATAAAAATAAATACAATTGATTAGTAAAAGAAAGTTGTTTCTAGAGATCGTTTTTCTAGATTGTCTTTGGTAGCAGTTTGAATATTACTAGAACCAGTGGTCTTCGGGTTATGAGTTTGAAAAAACACCCGAATTTTATGCTTTATTTTAATAAAATCGTGTACTGAATCGTGTACTCTGATTTATAATTATTTTCTACTCAAATATACATAATATTTCGAGGTTTACACAAAATGGAATTAATACAACCCGTTGTTCATTTTAAATAATGCTAATTTTTAATCCTAAAAGAACATACACTTGTTCTATGCAGAATTCCAATTTAACTTTTTTTAAATTATATTTTACATAATATTTATAGATATGATTTAAAATTTTTTCAACCATATTCTTTAAAGCGAACTACTAAATAGCAGGTTTAAGTTTCCTAAAGGTTAAAATTTGATTGTTAATATAGAAAAATCCTTGATTTCCCGAATTAGTAGAACCGAATTTTAATGTATTTAGACCTCTTTTAAGCCAAGTATTTGTATCTGACTGAATTGGAACCACCACAAGATCATTTTTAATTTGTCCAAAGGCAGGTACATTTAAACCATTATGAATCCAAGCAATAGATACCTCGAATTCTGAGGCGAGTCTCCAATTATTTTGTTTACATAGTGCAGCCACAGCAGCTGGTGTTATATGATCTTGTGGGTGGAAGTGTACTTTTTCTGCTAGAGAACCGTCTATAATCTCAGTTGTTAGAATTTCTTTGGTATTTTTATGAGTAGCACTTACTAAACTCTTCCATATATCTACAGCGAGATTATGACTATCATTATGAAGATAAATAGACCACCTGTCTCTCTGAGTTTCTATAAAAGGCCCTTTTGATAAAATTTGAGCAATGGGATCATTTTTGTAGGCATCAAATTTTGAAGTACCAACTAATTCCCAATTTGAGTCAGATATTTTTCTAAAATGCCCAAACTCTTTTCCATCTATTGCCAACCTTACTGCTTGTACAGAAGCACCTGATGGGAGTAATTCTTCATTCAATGAGTTTCCCCAATCAGAAAGAATTTTTTCCATGGGCATCTTTTTATGAGAGTGTCCATCACAAAAATTTGCTGTGCTTTCTAAGCGGTTTTTTAAAAAACCTATGATTTCTTTTTCTTTATAAAAATTTTCTAAACTTTTTCCTATAAACTTCACTTCTCCCTTAATATGTACACTTGATTTTAATTTACTAGAAAAAAGTTGCATTTTATCATCGATTTCTTTCTGACGAAGGGCAATTTTATCTAATTCTTTTTGTTCTGTGGCCAGTTTATTTTTCAGATCTATAATTGCTTGTTTAAATTTGTTTATATCGTTATTAACAATACTTGATTGAAGTTGATCTGCATTCAATTGTATTTGTTCAATTTCGGACAATCTAGAATTAATTTCATTATTTACTCCAGCAGCGATTAGACCGCACCACCAGCAAAAAACCCAATACCATTTAAATTCAATTTTAGGTTTAAGTTTTTCAATTTCTGCCTGTGCTTCTGCTATTCTTATTTTAATGTCTTGGAGTTCACGTTGAAATTTTTTTCTAGCCTCATCATTTGCTACGATTGAAATGTTATAATTATGAATGAGAAATTCGAGGTTTTCCTTTTCTTTTTGAAATTTAAGTAAGATTCTATGAGTCTGATTTTTTAAATCTTGAAAAATCTTACTTTGTCGTTCACTTTGTAGCAATAATTTGTCTGTCGCTTCAGATATAATATCAAAGACGCTAATTAATCGTTCCACTTTTTCTGAACTGGTAGCGATTCCATTTTCCTCGTTTTTTATGAGGGTGGTTAGTAACAAGACCCCTTCTTTACTTAAATTAAAATAATCCATGATCAAAATATTTAGTTAAACTTACTCCTGAAATCGATTTTTCCATTTGGTTTTCAAATCAGCAGTCAATTGGTTTAACTGTTGGTTTGCTTCATTAATAGTTAAATGGTTTTCACCTATTAGTTCTCCATTTCTTTTCATAGATATAGAAGAAATATCCACATATTTCTTTAATACAGCTACTATAAACAGTGTGTGTACCTGAAATTTAAATGCAAAACCTTCAGTATTTTGTGAAGCATTATTCTTTAAATTTGTTGAAGCATGATTAACTTCATTGTAATCTATAAGAAGCTGGTCAACTGCATTATTAAAATTATCTAGATATAGCGATACACTTTTAAAAGTGTTTAAAAGAAGTTCAAAAACCTGACGGACTTCCTTGTCTTCCGTTTCTAATTCTTTATATTCAAGCGCTATAGCCGTAAGCAATTCATCTAATCGTATAACATTTAAAGTATCCTTGAGGTATGTGAGTGGTTGCCCTATATTCTCAAACTTATTGTATGAATGTCCAGTAATGGAAAGTATATGACTAAAGCATTCTAATAGGCTATTCACATTGCTAGAAAGCTTATTTGATAATTCATAAAAAGCCATTTGCCAGTCAGATACTTTTATACAAAAAGGAGACTTTCTTAAAGTGTTATAACTTAAATAAAGAACGTCCGTTGTTAGTTCAATTTCAATATAAAGTGCATCTATACAGCTATAAAAATAGCTGTCTTGCTGACTTGTTTTTAATATGCTAGACTCTTTTACAAGGGAAACATCATTATAATTCCATTTAATTACATCAAATACAGTAGCCATAATGTTGTTTTACAAATTATACTGCAACATTTTTTAATTCTATAATGTCTTTATCCCAGTCCGCATCCCTAATTTCAGATTCTTTTTTGTAGTCGCTTAATTTATTTTTTAAATTACTTTTCATAATATCTAGTTTTGGGCCTACTTCCTCTTTTGTTAAAAAATTACCAATGTTTTTCTCAGTTTTTAATTTAAGATCATGAATTCCATCTACGTATTCTGAACAGATGCTTGTTAATGCACTCCAACCAATTACAGTAGGAATAGACATTTTTACAAAATCTTCACTTTTATAGGTTTCTATTCTGGTTGATAAATCTGTATCCTCTTTCATAATTTCTTTAATTGCGTTTATGATGTGCGGCTGACTTAACTTTTTGGCTGCTTTGGCAATATTTGACCAGAAGTAACTGGCTCTTTCAAAAGTGACCCATAAATTTTTTAAGGACCAAACAGAGATTCCTAAACAATGAATGATATTTTTTTTCATTGCTTGTTCATCGGTATTTCCCTTGATTTCACCTAAAAACATTTCAATTTCTGCAGTGGCATCCCGTTTTTGTGCTTGGGCTTCTCTTTTCATTTTTAATATCGCAGTCATTGTATCACGTGCCGTTGCAGCTCTATTATCTGCTCTTACACTCATTTGATCAACAGTTGCACCTAATTGGGTTATTCCTGCGGAAAATGCGTCCACGACTGCCTTTGCTTTTTGCCATTTATCTTCGGCTGTTTTTAATTTTTCTTCTGATTTTTTTAATTTAGCATCAAGCTTAATTTTTTCACCATTTTTCCGTTTTATAAGTCTTTCATTATCGTCTACTTTATCTTCTGCCTTTTGTTTAGACTGTTCTGCAATATCAATTTTTCTTTCTTTTTTTAAATCTGTCAAGTCGTCGTCGCTATTTATTTCTTCTATTCTTTCATCTGCAGTCTTTAGTTCACTTTCTGCGATAACCTTATCTTCTTTTAGTATTTTTATATCTTTCACTACCATATCAATAAGCTTCTTTTTGTCTTTGACATCTGCTTCTGCTTGATCCTTTTCTTCTGTTGCTGCTTTTTGCTCTTCTATTTTATCTTCAAGCTCTTGTTTCTTTTCAGGAGTATCTAAATTGTCCTTAGCATTTTTTATGCTTTGGGCGGCATTTTTTTTTCCATCATCCATATTTTTCACTACCTGACCAACCATCGCTACAGGATTTTTTGACATACTATAGGCACTTAATCCTGCTCCAACTGCATTAAAAAGTCCACCAACTATCTGCAATACAAAAGATTTTATTTCTTGATCTTTGGCAGTAGCTTTGGCTTCTTCTAAGTCTTCAATTAACTCTGCAATATTGATTTCAAGTTGTTTTTCAAGAATTCGTTGCTTATTCAAATTAGCTTGCAACTTGTTATTTGATTTTTCAAGTTCACGGAGCTCACTACCCGTATCTACTACTTTAAGTTGGATTCTATTTCCTTCATTTTTAACAACATCTTTAAATTTTTCAAATTTTTCAACAATTTCATTAGATTCGGTTTCCATGGCACGAGCGACTAGTGCGACTTGAGTTAACTTAGTAATGGCTTTATCTTCTTCTCCATTAAATAATGCTACAAAAGCGTCCCGTATGGCAGTTGAGGAATTAGTAGATTGCATTTTAAATTCTTTCATCGTATCATAACATTCACCATAAAGTTCGGTAACTTCTACTTGTAAATCACTTAAATCTATTCCTATGTCGCTTATATATGCAGTTGCAGAAACGGCGAGGTAAATTAAGTCTGCAGACAATTCCATATCACTAACTAAATCCTTAAGATCGATATGCCCTAAAATTCCATCTCTAGCTTCTTGAACCCAGGCTGAGCTTTCATCAGGTATCGATGTGAGTGAATAGGTGTCGATTCCATCTTGGATACTTTGATCATTAATATTGAAAGTACTCGAAGTATTATTAATCTTGATTGCATTTGAATTTGACATGATATTATATGTATTTATTGGTTAGGTTTAGAATGTTTTTATTAGTCAATTTTTTATAACTGCTGAGCCAAAGGTTATTTCACGAGGAGTAACTCTAATAATTTTCATAAATACAGTTCTCCTGAAATTGGGTTTATTATCCTGATAACCACTCAACTCAATGTTTTCATCAAGCAGAGGACGGAAAACATTAAAATCATAAATTCCGGTTAGTGTAGCTGAACATGGGTTTTCAAAACTATCTATTTCTCCTTTTAGTCTATTAGCTAGTATATTATTATTTAGCTTGATACTTACTGCTCCAAATTCTATCATTTTATAGTTATAAATTAGTTAAATTGATATTAAATTATGACTATGAAACAGCACCAAACTTAAGTCCAGTAGACTTGACTTGCACTAATTTCATATATATGGTGGTGGCTATTTTTTCTTCAAAACGATACCCAATTAGTTTTAAATTTTGGTCTATGTAGGTTGATAACCTAACGTCATTAATATCTCCTAAAAAGTGGGCTATAGTTGGTTCTTCAAAAGTTGTTACATTACCATTAAGATTTTCTGCTAATTTGATATTAGTATTATTAAATGTGAAGACTTTGACGTTTTTAAAAAGTTCTGACATAAGAGATTGTTTTGAAAATAATTATTCATAAATTTTGCATGAATAAAAAACTAATAATTAATATTAATTATTTAATGCTATTCTAATATATCATAGGGGGGGGGAGATGTTAAATTTAGAAAAAAAAAAAGAAATAACCTAAATATTATTATAGTTTCAAAAACATATGACCCTTAATCAGGGTGTTTTATTTCCATTTTGGGCCTAAATTTTAAAGTTGATTTATATACTCTTTCTTCATTCCACAAACATTCCACTACTCTCCCTATCGTCGCTTCGAAAAAAGAGTGTTTAATCACAAGGTTAATATTGTTTTAGAGGAGTTCTTGAATCTCGCAAACTAGATGTTATTAACATCGTAAAGAAAATTTTTAGAAGAAAAAAATAAATAAAAAGTAGTAGTTTAAACTTCGCTTTTACCAAAGGTCAAGTTGCATAACACGGAACATTATAGTATAAATTGTTTGATGAATTTTTAAACGATTTATAATACTTCCTTAAACGTAGACATGTTTACATTTTAATGTTTGCTTTTGCAAACTTAGAAGGTAAAGCAAGAGGGTAACACGCTGCGCGATGTTACTAATTCACAATTTATTGATTTTCAATAAATTAACAACACTACAACCATTGTAAATTTCTATTTTTTGAGTAAATTTCAAATTCATACCAGTAAAACCAGTAATTCATTGTAACAATTTCATAAATTATGGATGATTTTAACACCATTCGATTAAAGAAGAAAACAATTGTTAAATTTAAAAAATATTCAAAAAAAACAAGTCCAAGCTATTCTGAAACCATAGATTTTATGATAGCATTTTTTGAGGACAACAACCTGTCTCCTTATGATACTTTAGGAATGAACAGAACGTCTCTTCAAAATGTTTTGAACAAACGTATCGATGCAGTTATCACAATCCTGAGACAAGTTGAAGAGACCCAATTGAAGCCCACCAAGAAAATGTTGGAATCTCTATTTGAAGAAGTGGAAGACACTAAACCTTTAATTTTAGAAAAATCAACTATTAATAAACCCATTCTTACAGCGGAGAATGAAGCATTAACCTATTATCGAAATGCCTACTTTAAACAACAAGCTGAATTAAATGGACTGAAGCATAAATTAAAAGATACTATTGGGGAATTCAAGCTAATCAAAAATACTTTTAGTTCTAATTTTTATGTGTTGAAATTATCTGAACATGAATACTCAGTATTAAAAGACAGTACTGCTTAA
Organism: Mariniflexile sp. AS56; assembly: GCF_030552475.1. GTDB lineage: Bacteria > Bacteroidota > Bacteroidia > Flavobacteriales > Flavobacteriaceae > Mariniflexile. The sequence continues at coordinate 86,128 of NZ_JAUPED010000004.1, forward strand.
GTAGTTTTTCTACCGCGCTCGCTTGGGCGAGCTTGCTTCATTTTTAAAACGATGGATTCTCCACGCCCAGTATAGAACGGTCATGAAAAATCGTTTTTAAATAGCCCGCCTCTAAACCCATCCTTTTAAAAACGTTTTTCATCACTCTGCAAGCTCCATTCTTTTTTGCTTTTTCGTTTCAAACCTTATAAGCAAATTTTGTATGTCCTCACTTATTTTTGTTTCCAATACCCTAGCATAGATTTGGGTTGTTGTTAATTTGGCATGCCCTAATAGCTTTGATACTGTTTCAATGGGAACACCATTTGATAACATGACTGTGGTTGCAAAAGTATGTCTTGCAACATGGAAAGTAATATTCTTATGGATGCCACAGTCCTTAGCAATTTCCTTTAAGTAACTGTTTGCCTTTTGGTTTGAGCATAAAGGTAACATGGTTTTGCTTATTTTATTTTCAATGGCATCTTTGTACTTATTAATGATAGTCATTGCTTGGGGAAGAACAGGTATCTTGACTGTTTCGTTTGTTTTCTCCCGCTTGGTGAATATCCAATGGTTATTATCTATACCTCTAACTATTTGATTAATTGTAAGTTCCTTTACATCGATATAGGACAAGCCTGTATAGCAGGAAAAGATAAAACAGTCTTTTACTCTTTCTAATCGCTCATTTTTATAATGTGTGCATTCCAATAGTTCAAGTTCCCTTTCCGTTAGGTAGGCTCTATCATACTTATCATACTGCAATTGAAATTGCTTAAATGGGTTCTTTAGCATCCATTCTAGCTTTACAGCTAAATTTATCATTTTCTTAAAACGTTCCAAATGTTTCATCACTCCATTGTTGCTTAACATGAATTTCTTTTTGGTGTTTTTATAATTGCGTAAGTAGTGTTCAAAATCACAGATAAAACGATAGTTTAATTGTTTTAAATAGATATCATTTGTTTTTAATTTTTGATTTAGAAATTTTTGCAAATACTTTTCCGTAGTGTAATAATTTTTCATTGTGCCCTGTTTAAGTACAGAAACCATATTTGTATTGTGATAGTGCAACAAGTCATTAAGTGTTTTTCGGATATTATCATCTCCCAGATAACGTGATTTTATAGTCTTAGATGAGATCACTTTATCTTCTTCCAATAATTGCTTATGACAATCCAATAGCCTACTATACTCTTGATCCAAGTAGTTGTTCAAGACCCGTGTTGAGTAGGAACTACCACGACCACGGTTTTTTGAGGCATCCCATACTTTTACTAAAACGGTTCTTTTTAGGCTGATTTCAGAACGTTTGCTATTAACTGTAATCCGAGCATAAATGGATAGTTCATTTACCTTACTTCTAGATTTTCTGGTAAATAAAATAATTGAAAAGGTTTTGTTTGTCTGCATTTTTAATGTCTTTAGTTAAACAATGATATTGTAAAGACAAAAGTCAAATTGCTTTTAAAAGCTCTTTAAAATTACGACAATTCCGTGAAGAAAGTGTACACCTAATTGCACACCTTTTATTTGATATTATATGATATCAAACAACATCATATAAAACAAAAAACACTGATAATCATACAATTAACAGTGTTTTAGTTTTTCCTATTTCTAGGTTAGTCGGGGTGGCAGGATTCGAACCTGCGACCTCCTGCTCCCAAAGCAGGCGCGATAACCGGGCTACGCTACACCCCGTGAAGTTTATTTCGTTTTTATAGGCTTAATTAAAAGCTATATCCAGAAATATTTTCTTGTAACGGGATGCAAATATACTTTTTTAAATAATATACTCGTCAAATATTTTATTTAATTTTAAAAAATCTACTTTTAAGCTTTTAAAAGTAGCACCAACCTATTTCAATATTTATTAAGCAAGCTCAATAATTCACTTTTTTTTCAAATGAAAAAACATAAACAACTCATATTAAAAACAATATCTTTTTTAGTTGTTTTACTTTTCGCAACGTTTCACTCCTATTCACAACAGTTTATAAAAGGCCGAATTATTGACATTGAAAACGGAACTCCCATTGAAAATGTAGTTATTAAGGACCTTGAAAATAGAATTGTTACAATTTCTAATGTTTCCGGGCAATTTGAACTACCTAAAAAAGGAATCTACCAATTTGTAAAAACAGGATATCAACAAAAAAGTTACTATTTAAAATCAAACTTTACCATTGTTCAATTAGATCTAAATCCGTCGTACCTAAACGAAGTCATTGTTAGCGCGCATCACCTACCTCAAAAATTAAAAACAGCACATACAACAATCGATCTTATCACATTAAAAGACATAAATAGAGGCAACACCACCAATCTTAACGATGTTTTAAATCGCATTCCCAGTGTATTTATGCAATCTGGCGCTTTAAACACTAACAAAATATCTATAAGAGGTATTGGTTCTAGAAACTTATATGGAACCTCAAAAATTAGAGCCTATTTTCAAGACATTCCGCTTACTTCTGGCAACGGGTCAACCACTATTGAAGATTTTGAATTGGGTTCCATCTCCCGCCTTGAAATCATTAAAGGTGCTGGTTCAAGTATTTATGGTGCCGGATTGGGAGGCACAATTCATCTCATTCCGCAAAGTGCTTATTTAAATGAGACTTCTATTAATAGTAACATTTCACTTGGATCATTCGGACTCCTAAAAAGTATTTTAAATGTAAATCATGGCAGTACCAAACATAGTTTTCGGGCCGTTTATAGCAGCACCCATAGTGACGGCTATAGAGATAATAATGAATATAACCGAAAGACGTTTACCGTAAATAGCAATCACTTTTTAAGTAAGAAAGACGACATTGCTATTTTAGCTAGTTACGTGAATTTGAATGCATTTATACCAAGTTCAATAAACGAAAACACCTATATAAACAATCCAAAATCGGCCGCTTTTACTTGGGCACAATCTAAAGGCTACGAAGATTCGCAACGCGCTATTATTGGTGCTTCATGGAAGCATCAATTCAATAATAACACAAAACAGGTAACAAGTGTTTTTACATCATTTAAAGAAGCTTATGAACCCAGACCCTTCAATATTCTTACTGAAAACACGGCGGCGTATGGTATAAGAAGTCGGGTTATAGGACGATTTAAAAAAATTAATTGGACACTTGGTGGTGAAATTTTTAAAGACACTTATAAATCAAGAAATTTCGAAAACTTATATAAAGAGTATCCCGCAGGCACAGGCAGTGTTGAAGGTGCTAAGTTTTCCGATTTTAAAGAGCATCGCACCTATTACAATCTCTTTTTCGAGACCAATTATAATATGTCATTAAAAACAACGCTTTCAATTGGCTTAAATTTAAACCAGACATCTTATAAAATTATAGACCGATTTATTACAGATGAAAACCCAGACCAATCGGGTAATTATAAATTCAAAGGTATGCTCTCTCCTAAATTTGGCATATCGCATGTATTTACAGAAAACGTAAGCATCTATTCCAACCTAAGTCATGGTTTCTCTCCACCTTCAACTGAAGAAACCTTACTTCCAGATGGATTAATTAATACGAACATAAAACCTGAAACTGGATGGAATTTCGAAATTGGTTCGCGTAGTACTTTTTTCGACAACCGGTTGCAACTTAATATTGCATTATATCGACTTGATGTGCGTAACCTTTTGGTCGCGAGAAGAACAGGTGACGACCAATTTATTGGCGTTAATGCTGGAAAAACACGGCATGATGGTTTGGAAGTTGTTCTAAAATATGACTGGCTACAATCAGAAAAAATATCAATAAATCACTATACTTCATACACCCTCAATAATTTTAAATTCAAAGAATTCATAGATGATGACACCAATTTTTCTGGTAATATATTAACGGGAGTTCCATCGAATGTGTTCAATTCAGGTATCGATTTGGATACTAAATTAGGCCTCTATTCAAGCATAAACTATCAGTATGTTGGACGTATCCCTATGACAGACAGCAATATTTTGTTTTCAGACCGTTATAACTTAACCAATATAAAATTGGGATACAGACAAAACATCAATCAAAACCTGAAGCTTAATGTCTATTTTGGCTTGGATAACGTATTCAACAAACACTACGCATCGCAAATACTAATCAACGCCACAGGCTTTGGGGGTGCTGCTCCAAGGTACTATTACCCAGGCAATCCCATAAATTATTACACGGGAATAAACTTAAGTTATATGTTTTAACTAAATTTATAAAAAAAAAGATGAAACAACTCCATATTATATTCGCCCTTATATTAATCTCATTAAGCGCTTGTGCGCAACAAATTGAATCTGAAATAAAAGCAACCAGCCCGGTAAACGAAAATTACACCGCAGAGCTTGTCGTTTCAGATATTAACATTCCTTGGGGCATCGCTTTTTTACCTGATAACAGCATGCTAATTACCGAAAAATCGGGAGAACTCATTCATTTTAAAAATGGCACAAAAACGTCTATTTCTGGCGTTCCTGAAATATATGTGCGAGGTCAAGGTGGCTTTATGGCTATCAAATTGCATCCAAATTACGAAACAAACGGATGGATTTACTTCTCTTACGCTTCCGCGGAAGGTGAAGGAGACGGTGGCAATACAGCCATTATGCGTGCCAAATTAAACAACAATACTTTAGTTGAAAAGCAAGTACTTTACAAAGCTAGTCCTAACACCAAGAAAGGACAGCATTTTGGTTCTAGAATTGAATTTGATAACGATGGTTATTTATATTTCTCCATAGGTGAGCGTGGTGAACGCGATGAAAACCCGCAAGACATTACCCGCGATTGTGGTAAAATATACCGTTTACATGATGATGGCACTGTACCAACGGATAACCCTTTTGTGAACACACCAAATGCCAAAACAGCTATTTATAGTTATGGCCACAGAAACCCACAAGGCTTAATAAAAAACCCGGAAACGGGAGATATTTGGGAACACGAACATGGACCTCAAGGTGGAGACGAAATTAATATCATAAAGAAAGGAAAGAACTTTGGCTGGCCAGTAATCTCCTATGGTATTAATTACAGCGGCACCTCATTTACAGATATTACCGAGAAAGAAGGCATGGAGCAACCTGAATTTTATTGGGTTCCTTCTATTGCACCTAGCGGAATGGCTTTTGTTACATCAAACAAATACCCCGAATGGCAAGGCAACTTATTAGTAGGCTCCCTTAAATTTGAATATTTAGAACGTTTAACACTTGAAAATGGAAAAGTGGTAAAACGCGAAAAACTGTTTGAAAAAATGGGTCGTGTTAGAGATGTTATTCAAGCACCAGACGGCTTTATTTATGTAGCCATAGAAGGTAAAGGTATCGTTAAAATAGTTCCTCAAAAATAAAAAAACAGTTATGAAGTCTGCCCTATTAAGTTTATTCGTTACACTTTCCGTTGTGTTTTCTAGTTTCTCACAAACAGACGCACTCAAAGAAAGTATGGAAAGAGGTCACGAAATCTATACCGATTTTTGCATGTCCTGCCATTTACCAAATGGAAAAGGCGTTGAAAAAGTTTATCCACCACTTGCCAATTCCGATTACCTTATTAAAAACAGAGAAGCCAGCATTAAAGGCCTTAAATATGGTATGCAAGGTGAGATTACCGTTAACGGAAAAAAGTACAACAGTGTTATGGCTCCTTTGGGTTTAAGTGATGATGAAGTGGCAGATGTTATGAACTACATCTCCAATAGTTGGGGTAATAAAAACAACAAACTAGTAACCGAAGCCGAGGTTTCAAAAATCAAAAAATAAAATAAGACACCTTAATTGATATACATTTAACTAACTTTGTAGAAGGTTAATTAAACGACATTATACATGCTTATTATAGGAATTGCTGGCGGCACAGGTTGCGGAAAAACAACAGTTGTAAATCAAATACTTAACGAACTTCCTGAAGGTGAAGTTGGCGTCATTTCACAAGATTCTTATTATAAAGACACCACGCATTTAAGCTACGATGAACGTATTAAAATAAATTTCGATCACCCAAGATCTATTGATTTTGATCTTTTAGAAAATCATCTTAAAGAATTAAAAAAAGGAAACCCTATACACCAACCCGTTTATTCCTTCGTTAAACACAATAGAACGGGCGACACCATTTTAACACACCCCAGAAAAGTAATGATTGTAGAGGGGATTTTAATTTTAACGAACCCCGAATTACGGGACATGTTTGATATTAAAATATTTGTGCATGCAGATACGGACGAGCGCTTAATACGCCGTTTAAAACGTGATATTTCTGAACGTGGTAGAGATTTAGACGAAGTACTAACACGTTACCAAAACACATTAAAACCCATGCACAACCAGTTTATAGAACCTATGAAAGAGTACGCAGACATTATTATACCAAACAACAAACACAATACCGTAGCGGTAGATATTGTTCGTACCATTATTAATAACAAGCTGTAAGCATGACTTTTTTTAAGCACAAAATACTTAAACCGTTTAAAAATATATTCATACTCATATTGGCTGTATTTTTAGTCTGGATGCTTTTTTTTGATGCCAACTCTTGGTTAATTCATCATGAATTAAATACAGATATTGATGCCTTAGAAAGTGAAAAAGAATACTATAAAAAAGAAATAGAGAAAGATAATAAAGCTATAAAAACACTCAATACCAAAGATGGTTTAGAGAAATTTGCTCGTGAGGAATATTATATGAAACGGGATAACGAGGAAATTTATATTATTGAATACGAAGACAGTTTAAAAATTAAAATAGATGATTAACGGTTTGTTTGATGAATTCAATTCAGTTTCAGCGAAACAGTGGAAACAAAAAATTCAGTTCGATTTAAAAGGCGACGATTATAACGACACGCTTATTTGGGAAAGCAATGAAGACATTTCGGTTAAACCATTTTATAATGCCGAAGACTTTAAAACCCTTCCAGAAGTTTCAAACACCACCGCGACTGCATGGAAAATTTGTCTAACCATTTTTGTTGCCAATATTGAAAAATCAAACCAAAAAGCCCTTAAAGCGATTCAACGCGGTGCAGAAAGCATCAAATTCATCATTCCAAATGAAGACGTTTCAATTGATGAATTATTAGAAAATATTGATAACACCCCTGTCTTTTTAGAGCTTCAATTTCTTTCTGAAACATTCATTGAAAAAATAAATTCCAGTTCCGCCAAAGCGCAAATAGCGGTTCAAACAGACATTATTGGAAATTTAGCTAGATCTGGTAATTGGTTCCATTCTATAAATGACGATTTCACCAAATTCAAAACCATAATTAAGCAAACCAAGGGTTTTACTATTGATGCTACTTTATACCAAAATGCAGGCGCGAACATGGTTCAACAATTAGCCTATAGCCTTGCACATGCCAACGAATACCTAAATGCAATTGATGGTGATTTTGATACTGAAACCAAACAAACTATTCAAATAAACTTTGAAACATCGGTAGGAACTAACTACTTTTTTGAAATTGCGAAATTACGTGCTTTACGTATCCTTTGGAGCACATTAGCTTCAGAATACCAAGTAAACACCGAATGTCACATAACCGTAACTCCAACAAAACGCAATAAAACCATATACGATTACAACACTAACTTATTAAGAAGCACTACCGAATGTATGAGTGCCGTACTTGGTGGCGCCAATACCATTTGTAATTTACCCTACGATGCCATGTACAAAAAAGCCCATGCGTTTAGTGAACGAATGGCTCGCAATCAGCTTTTAATTTTGAAAAATGAAAGCTACTTTGATAAGGTTAACAATCCGTCGGACGGTGCTTACTATATCGAATCTTTAACCCAACAACTTGCAGAAAAAGCATTAGTGCTTTTTAAGGATATAGAAGCCAACGGTGGTTTTTTAAAACAATTAAAAGAAGGCACCATTCAACGAAAAATAAAAGAAAGTGCAGCCAAGGAACAGCAACAGTTTAACGCTGGTGACCTTATTTTATTAGGAACCAACAAACACCCAAACCTTCATGATGCCATGAAGGAAGAACTAGAGCTTTACCCATTTGTGAAAATACATCAAAGAAAAACTTTAATAGAACCTATAATCGAGAAACGACTCGCTGAAAAGCTAGAACAAGAACGTTTGAAAAATGAATAAAAGCAGCTTTATATTACATCTCCTTTTTAGCCTTTTCATGCTGAGCAACACCTCATGTTTAAGCATCGCTAAAGATGTTAAAAGTTGGATAGAAGTTAGCGATATGGAGGATGTGCAAGGCAAGTATCATTTTTTAACCGAAGACCAAATAAAAATTTATCTCCCCCTTAGTTTTAAAAAATACTCAAGAGCTGGGTACGAAAAACTTTTAGACTCCTTAGCTAGCAAAAAAGATTATAAACTAGAACTACAACGTTTGGAGTTGTTACGCGCTATGGAAGGCAACTTTCATATATTTTTTGATGAAGGCACCCGCTCGACCTACACCATAAACACGATTCCCTTTATGCCAATGCAAAAAGGCGATGCACAGTATCTTTTAGGGGTAATTTCGATGAATAATGAGAAAACATCGAGAACAACCGATTTAAATTTTACTAAAATAACGGCAAAATTCAATAGCAATAGTACCACTCAAGTATTCAAGGCAATTCATAAAATTGAAAACACCAAAAAGCAATCCACTAGTTTTAATTCATCATACATCGTATCGGCAAATAATAAAACCATTTACATTCAATTATTAACCGGTTTTGATGTGAATTTCGACCCGTTTTTACAAAAAACAATACTATAATGTCTAGAAAGAACCTTCAGCATATTCGTTTAAAAACAGTTGATGGAAACCAAAAGCCACAGGCAACAGGAATACCTCATACTGAACAAAAAACATTTGCAACCGCTGAAGGCATTGATATAAAACCCACGTATTCAAAAAAAGATATTGAGCATTTAGAACACCTTCATTTTGCGGCAGGTATAACACCAAACCTACGTGGACCTTACAGCACTATGTATGTTCGAAAACCATGGACTATTAGGCAATATGCAGGTTTTTCGACTGCTGAGGATAGCAACGCTTTTTACAGACGCAACTTAGCTGCAGGGCAAAAAGGACTTTCGGTAGCCTTTGATTTGGCAACACACAGAGGCTATGATAGCGACCATGAACGTGTGATGGGTGATGTTGGAAAAGCAGGTGTCGCAATCGATTCGGTGGAAGACATGAAACTACTTTTCGACCAAATTCCACTCGATAAAATGAGTGTATCCATGACTATGAATGGTGCCGTGTTACCCATTATGGCTTTTTACATAGTATCAGCGCAAGAACAAGGTGTTAAAACTGAACAGCTATCCGGAACCATTCAAAATGATATTTTAAAGGAGTTTATGGTGCGTAACACGTACATCTACCCGCCTAGGCCATCGATGAAAATCATATCAGATATTTTTGAGTATTCTAGTAAAAACATGCCAAAATTCAACAGCATCAGTATTTCTGGTTACCACATGCAAGAAGCAGGAGCCACCTGCGATATTGAATTGGCATACACCTTAGCAGATGGTTTAGAATACATAAGAAAAGGACTTGATGCCGGCATGGATATAGACTCGTTTGCCCCGCGACTGTCGTTTTTCTGGGCGATTGGTATGAATCATTTTATGGAAATCGCCAAAATGCGTGCAGCACGTATGCTTTGGGCTAAATTGGTAAAGCAATTCCACCCGAAAAATGAAAAATCACTTATTCTAAGAACACATTGCCAAACCTCTGGTTGGAGTTTAACAGAACAAGACCCGTTTAATAATATTGCCAGAACCACTATTGAGGCCGCAGCAGCCGCTTTTGGTGGTACACAAAGTTTACATACCAACGCGCTTGATGAAGCAATTGCATTACCAACCGATTTTTCCGCGCGTATTGCACGAAATACGCAACTTTTTTTACAAGAGGAAACTAAAATAACAAAAACAGTGGATCCTTGGGCTGGTAGTTATTACGTTGAAAAGTTAACCGATGACATTGCACAAAAAGCATGGGCTTTAATTGAAGAAGTTGAAGCACTTGGAGGCATGACTAAAGCTATTGAAGCTGGCATCCCCAAAATGCGTATTGAACAAGCTGCCACAAAAAAGCAAGCGCGTATCGATTCGAATCAAGATATTATTGTGGGCGTTAATAAATTTAAGCTTACAAAAGAAGACGCTATAGTGACCTTAGAAGTCGATAATGAAACCGTTCGAAAACAACAAATTGAACGCATAAACACCACTAAAGCGGAACGGAATCCTGAAAAAGTAAAGGCAGCCTTATTAAAACTAACAGAAGCAGCGAAATTTTCATTAAATTCGAATGAAAAAAATTCTGAAAATTCAAAAGTTCCCCACAATCGTGAGGATTATAATTTATTAGCTTTAGCTGTTGAAGCTGCTCGAGAACGCGCCACTCTAGGAGAAATAAGTGATGCACTTGAAGTTGTTTTTGGCCGTTATAAAGCTGAAATAAAATCGTTTTCTGGTGTGTATAGTAAAGAAATAAAAAATGACGTCTCGTTTAAAAAGGCACAAGAATTAGCCGATATATTCGCCAAACAAGAAGGCCGAAGACCCCGTATTATGGTCGCCAAAATGGGACAAGATGGTCATGATCGCGGTGCCAAAATAGTAGCTACGGGTTATGCCGATGTTGGCTTTGATGTGGATATTGGTCCGCTATTTCAAACCCCCAAAGAAGTTGCTAAACAGGCAATAGAAAACGATGTTCATATTTTAGGAATTTCATCACAAGCTGCGGGTCATAAAACCTTAGTACCTCAAGTTATCGCCGAACTTAGAAAATACGGTCGCGAGGATATTATGGTTATTGTTGGTGGCGTGATACCAAAACAAGATTACCCATTTTTAATAGACGCGGGTGCTACTGCCGTTTTTGGTCCAGGTACTAAAATTAGCGAAGCAGCCATTGACATTTTAAAAATATTGATTGGTTAAAAATCACATTCAAAATAAACGTCACACTGTGTATTCAATCGGCTATAAGTCACAATTACAAAAACAAATGTCCGTTTTCCCCGTTACCGCTTCAACAATTTCCGCCAAAGACCTGGGTGAGTTTATTAAAGAACGTTACAACTTAGATAAAAATTTCAATTGTGAATTATTCAGAACAGGCATAAATCACACCTATTTTATTTCAGACACTAAAACTAAATATGTTTTACGAGTTTACAGTTACAATTGGAGAGCAAAATCTGAAATTACCGAGGAGATTAAACTTTTAAATTTTCTAAAAGAAAACAACCTATCGGTCTCCTTCCCTATTCCAGATACAAACGGCACGTTTATTCACGATATAAATGCCCCTGAAGGTCAAAGATATGCCGTACTTTTTTCATTTGCAGAAGGAGGTAAAGTGAGATTCATGGATGATGAAACCTGTTTCACTATAGGATCTTTGATGGCGCAATTTCATAATCTCACTAACAACAAATCAATGGATCGAGAGGTATATGACACAAAATCGATGCTTGAATTACCATTTCAACATTTAAAACAATACTTCTCTGAAACGTTACCAGAAATGGTGTATCTCAAAGAAGTTAATGACACGCTGAAACTGGCCGATTTTGAAAGTACTCAAAAAGGCCTTGTTCATTTAGATATTTGGTACGATAACATGGCTGTTTTAAATGAAAAAGAAATCACCTTTTTCGACTTTGACTTTTGCGGAAATGGAAGTCAGGTTTTAGATGTTGGCTATTTTTGCAAACAACTTTTTTATATAGAAACGGATAAAGAAATATACGAACGGAAGAAGCTACATTTCATAAAGGGCTATTCGAGTGTTAGAACGATACCAAACCATGAATTAAAATTAATTCCAGAAGCGGGATTAGCTGTTTTCATTTATTATCTTGGTATCCAAGCGAAAAGGTTCGATTGGTCGAATATATTTCTATCTGAAAATTATTTAAAAATGTTTACTGGTAGATTAAAATCTTGGATTGAATACAATAACGAACATGCACACTAAAAACACCATTATACTTGAGATTTTTAAAGACATTCCCTTTTCTGAAGATGAAAGCATTCATATAGAAAGTAAACTTGAAAAACTCACCATAAAAAAAGGAGATATCCTTTTAAACGCTGGCAAGAGTGTTAACCATCAATACTTTGTTTCAGACGGGTGTTTAAGGACCTGCTATACCGACAACTCAGGAAAAGAACACACCATACAATTTGCAATTAAAAACTGGTGGATAAGTGATTACACCGCTTTTTTCTCAACAACCAAAGCCGTTATGAGTATTGAATGTATTCAAGACGCTGTGATATATAAAATTTCTAGAGAAGACATGGACGCTTTGTGCGTTGAAATCCCGCAATTAGAAACCTTCTTCAGAAAAAAAATGGAAGGCGCCTTCGCAAATTTTCAAAAAAGAATACTTGGAGGCTTATCTCAATCTGCTAAAGAAAGATACGCCTCATTTATAAACACCTACCCAAACATAGAACAAAGCGTAAAAAACTACCACATCGCCTCATATCTAGGGGTTACCACAGAAACTTTAAGTAGAATTAGAAAAGAATTGACCAAAGACTAGTTTCTTATCATACATCAATTTTTTTACGACTTTAGATACATAGTTTTGTAACATCATTTAAAAACGGATTTACTAAAACATTAAAACTATGAAACTTTTACTGGCATCAATGGCTGTTATTATTGGGCTTACCTCATGTAATAACCTTCCTAAAAAGAAAGAACAAACAGAAAATTTATCTACAACAAAAACAGAAAAAATGAAAAAAATATTATTTGTATTAACAAGTCACGACGAACTTGGCAACACGGGTGAAAAAACAGGATTTTGGGTTGAAGAATTTGCAGCTCCTTATTACCTTTTAAAAGATAAAGGCGTAGAAATCACTTTAGCTTCACCAAAAGGAGGACAACCACCTATAGACCCGAAAAGTGAATTACCAGATTTCCAAACACCAGCAACCGTTAGGTTTAATGCAGATAAAGAAACTCAGGCCATTTTATCGAAAACATTAAAATTGGAGTCTATTAATCAAGCAGATTACGACGCTGTATTTTACCCAGGTGGCCACGGCCCTTTATGGGATTTAGCTGAAGATAAGCACTCAATAGCACTTATTGAAGCTTTCTATAAAAATAACAAACCTGTAAGTGCTGTTTGCCATGCACCAGGTATTTTTAGACACACTAAGAATGCAGACGGTAGCCCTTTAGTAAACGGGAAAAAAGTAACAGGATTTTCAAATACTGAAGAAGAAGCTGTGCAATTAACCAAAATAGTTCCTTTTTTAGTTGAAGATATGCTAAAGGAAAACGGCGGAAAATTCTCAAAAGGTGACGATTGGGGACCATATGCTGTTGAAGACGGCTTATTAATTACAGGACAAAACCCAGCATCATCAGAACTTGTTGCTGAATTATTATTAAAAAGATTGGAAAAATAAACAAGTCCTAAACTTTATACATAAAAAACCGCTGTTTGAGTAAATACTCAAACAGCGGTTTTTTTTTAAGATAGATAGTTTGCTTCGATAAACGACGAATTATAAATCTGCTATCCCTAATAAATCTACATAAAAAAGCCAACCCTATAACTTGTATGGGTTGGCTTTTTAAAAATAAAAGTAAAATTAATCTACTTTCTTTTCTTCATTTGTAATAGGTTGTTCAACAAAATCGCCTGCATTTACAACCGTCCACTTATCAAAAGTTTTGTAATATTTTTTAATTACTTTATTAATATCTGCAACTGTTAATGAGGTGATTTTAGTTTCAATAGCTTCATGAAAGCCCATGTCTCTGCCATAATACAAGTTATTGTTTATCATGGACGACAACTCGTTATCTTTAGCTCTCGACACGTTTTCACCTTGTACCCAACTAGTAACAGCAACCTCTAATTCTTCTTCTGTAATACCGTCTTTAATAAAACGTTCTATTTCTTCTTTAAAACCCGTTTGTACTTTTGCAGCATTCTCTGGCGCATAAATAGCATAAACCAGTAAAGACGATTTCTTATCATTCTTATCGGCATCAACACGCATTTGTCCACCTGCACCATAACTAACACCGTCTTGTTGACGCAAACGTGTTGTTATTCTAGAACTCAAAACACCACCTCCAAAAACTTGACTTGCTATTTGTAAAGCAGCATAATCTTCATCAACTTGACTTCCTTCAAAAGATAAAATACCTAAACTAAAAGCATTCTTCTTATCGGGTGTTTTAATATTTTCATTTACAGCTTTATTGGAAGAAAACTTATCTGCTATAGGTGTGTATGTTTTTTTCGATTTAAAATCAGCATACTCCTTTTCGAAATAATTTTTAATAGTTTCCTCATTAATATTTCCGATAGCAATTAAAGTCGCACTATTTGAAATACCATAAAACGTGTTATAATAATCTTGCATCGCTTTAACTGAAACTGCTTTTATCTCTTCAATATCTTCCTCGATAGTGGTTACATGCAATGGATGTCCTTTTTTATAAGAATCATTTAATAAGGACAATTTTTTACTTGCTAAAAACTGAGGTTCTGTTTTATTTTGTTCAATACCTGCTAATTCCTGAGTTTTAAGTTTTTCAAGTTCATCAGCATCAAATTTTGGATTTTTCAACATATCTGTCATTAATGCCAAGGTCTCCATAAGATACGCTTCCGTAGTGCTAATATTTGCTGTAACACGACCGTTAGAGCCACCAAAACCAATAGAAGATTTTATAGCACTCAACTTATCTTCAATATCCTGTCTAGAGTTATTTTTAGACCCTTTATTTAGCATTCTAGCTGTATAACTTGCTACACGACCTTTGTTCATAAAGTCATTTACATTACCTGTTCTAAAGGTAAAAGATAGCGTTACCGTTTTACCACGATTGTCTTTATTTATAAAACCATACTCAATAGGTGTTTTTGATAAAGTTCCTGAATCTAATCTTTTCTGAATATTATCATAAGACACATCGAACGCCTCGCCTGCTCCATAACCTTCTTTTCCTTTATAACTAGCAACTAAGGCTTCTACACCTTCGGTGTGTTCAATTTCTACACGAATAGGCTGCTTACTAGGAACAAATTCACCTACAGTTCTATTTGTATTTATTAAATAACGTTGAATAGCTGCATTCACTTTTTCTACAGTCATCGTTTCAACGCGATCACGTTGAATAAATGACAATCTCCAATCGCCTGCACCAATAAATTCACTCATATAAGTTCCTAAATATGCCGAATTTCTACTTATTTGATCATAACCCTTTAGTAAATTAGCTTTAGCTCTGTTAACCTCTTCTTCGGTTACAGGTTTATCTTTAAGTCCATCTAAAACAGACAACAAAGTCGATTCAGCTTCAGCCAAAGATTTATCAGAAGGCACATCTACATTAATATATAAAAATGATGGCTCTTTTGTTACTGGTGCATAAGACCAAACAGTCGATGCTTTTTTACCATCAACCAAAGCTTTATAAAGTCTCCCTGAAGGTTGGTCTGTTAAAATTTGTTCTGCAACAGCCATAGCCGCATAATCTTCATGAGATCCTGCCGAGATATGATAAAGCGTTGATACAATTTGTAAATCACCCACTCTACTCACGCTAACACGTTTTTGACCATCTTGAGCAGGCTCTATAGTAGGAATATCTCTTAATGGAATATTAGGGTTTTTAATACCAGAAAACTTCTTCTCAATTAGGGCCAAAGTTTTATCGGTTTCAAACTTTCCAGTAACCATTAATACAGCGTTATCTGGACGGTAATATTTTTTATAAAAAGCTTTTAAATTATCAATTGGAACACGCTCAATATCAGAACGGTTACCAATGGTTGAATTACCGTAATTATGCCACATATATGCAGCACTAATCACCTTTTGCATTAACACTCTTGATGGCGAATTTTCACCGCTCTCAAATTCATTTCTAACTACCGAAAATTCAGACTCCAAATCCTTTTTCGCTATATATGAATTAATCATTCGGTCTGCTTCTAAATCTAAAGCCCAATCTAAATTTTCATCATTCGCATTAAAGGCTTCATAATAATTGGTTCTGTCGTAATAAGTAGTTCCATTAGGTCTTGCCCCTCTAGCCGTTAATTCCTTTGGTATATCTGGATGATTTGGGGTGCCTTTAAACACCATATGCTCTAATAAATGCGCCATTCCTTTCTCGCCATACCCTTCATGCCTCGACCCTACTAAATAGGTGATATTCACCGTGATAGTCTGAGAGGAATTATCTGGAAACAACAGCACTTTCATACCGTTATCAAGCATATACTCACTGATACCTTCAACACTCGCTATTTTCTTTATTTGAGCCTGTGCCACTACAGACATAGAGGCTAACACAATAAATAGCGTAAATGATTTCATTTTTTGATTGATTTTTCTCATATTTAAATTATTGTTTTGCTAAAAATAGTAATTCTATTTAAACAAAGTGTTAAATACATTACATTTTAATATCAAATGTTAACTATATCACATCTATAGTCTTAAATTGTTCAAATTTTCTTTTAGTTAACTGTTAACATTTTTGGTTTTTATTCCTAATAAATAATTGTATTTTTACCGTTCATAAAACCAAATCATTTAATGGGTAAAATCATTGCAATTGCAAATCAAAAGGGAGGCGTTGGAAAAACAACAACATCCATAAATTTAGCCGCTTCACTTGGCGTTCTAGAAAAGAAGGTATTACTTATTGACGCTGACCCTCAAGCAAATGCAACTTCTGGAATAGGAATTGATGTAGAAACTGTAGAAATAGGTACCTACCAACTTTTAGAACATTCTAGCTCTGCAAGAGATGCTATTTTAAAAACAGAAACGCCTAATTTAGATATTATTCCTGCACATATCGACTTAGTAGCTATTGAAATAGAGCTAGTTGACAAAGAGAATAGAGAATATATGCTAAAGAAAGCACTGGAAGAAATTAAAGACGATTACGATTATATTTTAATTGATTGTGCACCATCCTTAGGTCTGTTAACACTTAACGCTTTAACTGCTGCCAATGCCGTTATCATCCCAATTCAGTGTGAATATTTTGCACTTGAAGGTTTAGGTAAGCTTTTAAACACGATAAAAAGTGTTCAAAAAATACACAACCCCGAATTAGACATAGAAGGTTTATTACTAACTATGTACGATTCGCGTTTAAGATTGTCTAACCAAGTAGTTGAAGAGGTTCAAAAACACTTTAACGACATGGTTTTTCAAACAATTATACAACGAAATGTAAAACTAAGTGAAGCACCAAGTTTTGGTGAAAGCATTATCAATTACGATGCTTCCAGTAAAGGAGCGAGCAACTACTTAAGTTTAGCAAAAGAAATTATCATTAAAAACGCATAAATATGGCTAAGGCAATTAAAAAACAAGCTTTAGGAAGAGGTTTATCAGCATTATTAAAAGATCCAAGTAACGATATTCAATCGGCACAAGATAAAAATGCCGATAAAGTTGTTGGAAATATAATTGAATTGGATATTGCTTTTATTGAAGTAAATCCGTTTCAACCGCGTACTAATTTTAGTGAAGAATCACTACGAGAATTAGCGACATCTATTAAGGAATTAGGTATTATTCAGCCAATAACCGTTAGGAAATTAGGCTTTAACCAATACCAATTAGTATCTGGGGAGCGTCGTTTTAGAGCTTCTAAATTATTAGGTTTAGAAACCATTCCGGCATACATACGTATTGCCAACGATCAAGAATCGTTAGAAATGGCCTTGGTTGAAAATATTCAACGTCAAGATTTAGACCCTATTGAAATTGCCTTATCCTACCAACGCTTAATTGATGAAATTAATTTAACGCAAGAGCAAATGAGTGAACGTGTTGGTAAAAAACGTTCTACCATCACCAATTATTTGCGTTTGTTACGCTTAGACCCCATTATCCAAACAGGTATGCGTGATGGGTTTATTTCTATGGGACATGGTCGTGCTTTAATTACTATTGAAGACACTAGTATTCAGTTAGACATTTACGAAAAAGTACTTTCAAATGAATTATCTGTTCGAGATACTGAAAGTCTGGTTCGTAACTACAATACCACCCAAGAAGTAAAAGTAGCACCTAAAAATCAAGAACCTGAAGCATCTCCAAGCCATATAAAAGAAGGGATTAAAACCTTTTCGGAATACTTTGGACATAAAATAGACGTTAAAGTCTCTAAGAATGGAAAAGGAAAAATTACGATTCCGTTTCATTCTGAAGAAGATTTTAATCGTATTAAAAAATTAGTTGAAGGTGCCAAATAAACTTTTTACAGCCACTCTATTTTCACTATTATTTTGCTGCTTTGTAACAGCGCAAGACAAAAACAAAAAAAAAGAGCTACCCGAAGGCCTTATTATCGATTCCATTATAACGGTTAAAAAACCCTATAATCCGCTTTCGCCTGCAAAAGCTGCTTTTTACTCGGCTGTATTGCCTGGTTTAGGGCAAGCCTACAACAAAAGCTACTGGAAAATCCCCATCGTTTATGGTGGGTTGGCAACGGGAATCTATTTTTACTCCACAAACAACAAAGAATACAACCGCTATAGAGATGCCTATAAAAGTAGACTTGCAGGTTTAACTACCGATGAGTTTTATTTTGATACCGAAGGAAACCAACTATCAACACCACGTGTAACCACAGATGGTTTAGAACGAGGTCAAGATTTTTACCGCAAAAACAAAGAAATTTCACTTTTGGTAACTATCGGTATTTATGCCTTAAACATTATTGATGCCAATGTAGATGCACATTTAATGCAATATAATGTAGATGAAAACCTATCTTTGGCACCACATTTTAGAATCAATGAGATTGATGCAACAAGTAATCTCGGACTAACTTTAAACTTTAAATTTTAATTATGAACATTGCTTTACTTGGATACGGAAAAATGGGACAAACCATTGAGCAAATTGCTATTAAACGTGGGCATACCATTGTTTTAACCGTTGATAAAGATGATGAAGGGTATGATATTACAAAAGCCGATGTTGCTATAGATTTCAGTATTCCATCCGTAGCTTTTAATAATATTTCAAATTGTATAAATAACAAGGTTCCTGTAATTTCAGGAACAACAGGTTGGTTAGACAATTATGACCAAGCCGTTGCTTTATGTGAAGAAAAGAAAGGTGCTTTTATTTATGCTTCAAACTATAGTTTAGGTGTAAACATCTTTTTCGAGCTTAATAAAACGCTTGCAAAGATGATGAGTACTTTAAAACAGTACAATGTGACTATGGAAGAAATTCACCATACACAAAAATTAGATGCTCCTAGCGGAACTGCCATTTCTTTAGCAAACGACATCATCGCTAACAATGCAAATTTTGAAGCTTGGAAATTAGAAGAGACTGCAGATAAAACCATTCCTATCGCTGCAAAACGTATTGCAGATGTTCCAGGAACGCACACCGTGAATTACGAAAGTGAAGTCGATACTATTTCCATAGAACACGTGGCACATACCAGGCAAGGTTTTGCTTTAGGTGCCGTTATTGCTGCAGAATGGATTGCGGGTAAAACAGGCGTTTTCACAATGAACGATGTGTTAAATATTGGTTAACAGCCACAAAACGCGTAACAACCTGACTAAGTTTAGCTACTAAAACAATAAAAAACTACGATTATGACATTGATGCAATGGTTTATCTTCATCCTAATTATTCAAGTAATCCACGGTTTAGGTACTTGGAAATTATACATTAAAGCAGGAAGACAGGCATGGGAAGCTTTTGTACCAGTCTATAACGCGGTTGTATTAATGAGAATTATTAATCGTCCGTGGTGGTGGGTTATCTTATTATTTTTACCTGTAGTTAACATGATAATGCTTGCCGTAGTTTGGGTTGAAACCGCTCGTAGTTTTGGCAAAAACAGCAACTTAGACACTTTTTTAGCCGTTATTTCTTTAGGGTTTTATAACTTTTATTTGAATTACGCTACCGATGTTACATATATTGAGAACAGAAGCTTACAACCTAAATCTGGCGCTGGCGATTGGGTAAGTTCTATTCTATTTGCCATTGTAGCCGCTACTATTGTACATACTTATTTTATTCAACCGTTTACCATTCCATCATCTTCATTAGAAAAATCATTATTAGTAGGCGATTTTCTATTTGTTAGTAAGTTTCATTATGGTGCACGTGTGCCAATGACCACTGTTGGAGCACCTATGGTACATGATACTATTCCATTTTTACAAAAGAAATCATACGTATTTGATGACCACAAAGGAAGTAACTCGTGGAAAAACAAATTACAATTACCCTATCTTAGAATTCCTGGGTTCGAGGATATTGAAAGAAACGATATCGTAGTTTTCAATCAACCTGCGGATACCTTGTTGGACATGAACAATTTTCGTCCAGACAGAAACTATTACAAACCAATCGACAAAAAAACCAACCTTGTAAAACGTTGTGTGGGTGTTGCAGGTGACTCTTTAGAAGTTCGAGACGGGTTTGTTTACATCAACGGGAAGAAAAACGAATTACCAGATAGAGCGCACTTACAATTTAGCTACTACGTACAACCTAAAACATCGCAATTCAACCCACTTTTCCTAAAGGAACGTTATGACATTACTGATGGTTTTGGCATTATTCCTAACTCTAACAACACCTATTATTTCTCTGCCATTTCAGATGAAGCTTTAGATAAATTTAAAGACAACCCCAATGTGGTAAGCATCACACCTAACATCCAAGAGAAAGGTGTTAGAGACTCCAATATTTTTCCACACGACCCTAATTACAATTGGAATGTTGACTTTTTTGGTCCATTATACATTCCTGAAGCTGGAAAAACAATAGACATCAACCTAAACGTATTACCTCTTTACAAACGTGTAATTACAGAATATGAGCACAATACGCTGCAAGTAAAAGGGAATCAGATTTTAATAAATGGTGCGGTAGCAACTACCTACACCTTCAAACAAAATTATTATTGGATGATGGGTGATAACCGCCATAATTCCATAGATGCTAGAGCTTGGGGCTTTGTACCATTCGATCACGTTGTTGGTAAACCTGTATTTATCTGGATGAGTTGGGATGGTAAAAAACCACGTTGGGATCGTTTCTTCACAACTGTAAGCGGTACAGGTAAGGCAACCTCTTTCCTAATTCCTTTTCTTATTTTAGCATTAGCATGGTTCGGGTTTAACAAATGGAGAGCCAGAAAACAAAACAGTTAAGACGTAATTCCCGCGAAAGCGGGAATCTCTTTCATTTCATCTGAATTATTCTTGAAGGATTCTTGCTATAATACATATTGAAAAGAAAAGCAAGAATGAAAGAAGACAATAAATGAACATTATAATACACCCCACATACCTTCCAAACATCGCGCATTTTGTAGCTATTGCAAAAGCAGAACATGTTATGTTTGAAGTGGACGATAATTTTCTAAAACAAACCTACAGAAACCGTGCTTATATTTATGGAGCAAACGGCATACTGGCGCTAAACATTCCTGTAATACACACACAAAAAAACAGGCAAAAGTACCGCGATGTTAAAATTTTTAATGAAACCAAATGGCAAGATTTACATTGGAAATCATTACTTTCTGCTTACAGAACCTCACCTTTCTTTGAGTTTTATGAAGATGAATTACAGCCTTTATTCAACCAAAAAGAAGATTATATTTTAGATTATAATTTAAAATGTTTTGAAGTTATTTGTGACTGTTTACAGCTTGATTTAGAGACTTCAAAGTCTGAAGTATACCAGAAAACAATTGAAAACACTTCTGATTACAGACCTTTGGTAAACGCCAAAAAAGAGGAAGCACAAACATTTGACACCTATACTCAAGTATTTAGCTATAAACATGGTTTTATACCAAACTTAAGTATCTTAGATTTATTATTTAATGAAGGCCCAAACGCCTTAAGTTATTTAGAAGCTCAAACTTTAGCGCCTTTATAATGTTACAAACTGTTGCACATTACGGTTGCCATTTTTTAATTCCGTTAGCGGTGGCATTGCTTTTTTATAAATCGAATTGGAAATTCGCCTACCTTATCATGGTTTTAGGAATGCTAATAGATTTAGATCACCTTTTGTCTAACCCCATTTTCGATCCTAACAGATGCAGCATTAACTTCCACCCGCTACACACCTATTACGCTATGGGTCTTTATGTTTTACTTTTAATTCCGAAGAAAACCAGATTGATTGGTTTAGGTTTGGTGATACACATTATTGCTGATACAGTAGATTGCTCACTCATGTAGTTTTTGCAGCTGCGCATGTTCTAAGCTAAAGGAAATTTTATTGAATACTACGTCTGTAAACTACTCTCCCAGACTCAAAGTCGCCATAATAGGATAATGATCGGAATACAGCTGATTATAGGCTTTAAACCCATTTACAGCAAAGGCTTCATCTGAAAAGATATAATCAATACGTACTGGAAAGAATTTGAATTCATAAGTACGCCCAAACCCATTTCCTGCTTCCTTAAACGTATCATTTAAATCTCCTTTAATTTTTCGGTATACATAAGAATAGGCCGTATTATTAAAGTCACCACAAATAATCGTCTTATAATGGCATTGTTTTTTATGCTCTAAAAATATCTCCGATTGAAACTGCTGTCTCTTAAAAGTGTTTTCAACTTGCTTAAAAATACGAGTCGTACTTTCTTGCTTTAGTTTTTCAACATCCGTATCAATTTTCAAAGATTGAAGGTGAATATTGTACACGCGAATGGTATCCTTCCCTTTAACAACATCAACAAAAATACCGTTATTAAATGTGTTTGGAAATTCTAAAGAACCCGAATTTATAATTGGAAATTTGGATAATATAGCTTGCCCATTCTGTATTTTTTTACCAGAAATTTTTTGAAATTTATGGTTAAAGAAAGACAAATCGACTTGATCATTAGGTCGATAATCTTGAATACACAAAATATCTGGGGCTTCTGTTTTCACAAAATCGACTATCTTAGTATCTATATGTTTATCTGGAATCCAATCATACAAATTAAACAAACGCACGTTGTAATTCATCACCTTTATGTTATTGGCGTTTTCAATCTTTTTTGAAGAAGCAAATCGATACAACGACCCAAATACCATCTGGCCAATTAAAAGTATCACCAGTGACACCATAAGTTGTTTTCTAACCCGAAGTAACCAGTATAGAAAAAACAATACATTTAAGAGAATTAAAAAAGGCACACTTAAACTAAGTACAGATAGTACCGAAAAGGTTCTAGGAGGTAAAAAAGGTAAGGCATAAGCAAGCAATAGAACAACCGCAACCAATACATTGATGACGTAGATGATCTTATTAATGATGCTTAAATTTTTCATGCTACTTCCCTGCCCTAAATAAAAATTCTTTTTCTGCAGCCGTTAAACTATCATAACCGCTTTTACTTATTTTATCTAAAATAACGTCAATTTGCTTTTGATTATTAAACTCACTAAAATCACCTTTAGTATAACCGCCAACTTTACTTTTATTTTTATGAACTGTTTTTAATGGTCCTTTTTTTGAAGCCTTGAAGGTATTGATAATAATATCAACCAAACGCTCAAAACCTTTACCAATATCATCACCTTTTAATAATTGTTTTGCGTAAAAATAGCCTAATAAAGCACCACCCAAATGAGCCAAATTTCCTCCGGCATTTCCGCCTGCAGGATTACTAATTCCGCTAACAACACCAAAAAGATCTAAAAGCACAATGGCTAAGCCAACATACCACAGTTTTATGTTGAACATAAAAAACCGCACATCTTGATTGGGCATATAAGCACAAAGAAAAATTAATAAGGCTCGCACTGCAGCTGATGCACCAACTAAACTAGAATTGGCACCAAATACACTTGGAAATAAAGTGTAGCAAACCATAAACAATAGTCCGCCAGACATGGCTCCAAGAAAGTATATATTCAAAGCCATTTTAGGACTAAATAAATTTAAAAACATACGCCCTATAAAATACAACCAAAGCATATTGAACAGGATATGAAAAAAATCATAATGCACAAAAGCATAGCTAACTATTGCCCAAGGCTTCAGAACAAAATCGCCTAAATTACTTGGCAACTCAAACCAATTTAAACTTATAAGAAATCTAAGAATATACACAACTGCATTCACAGCTATAATTCTTTCTAACACATTAAGGTTAGCTAATTTATATTTTATGTCTTGTGTTATAGTCATTAATCCCAACGGTTTCCGTTAAACTGATACTTCTTCCAATACCACATAATAATAAAGCCAGTAAGTGCCCCACCAACGTGCGCCATATAAGCCGTGTTACTAGGACTAAAAAAGGACTGTCCTGTAACCCCTGAAATTAAATCTAAAATAATAATACCAGGTATAAAATACTTCGCTTTTATAGGGATAGGCAAAAATATAAGCATCAATTCAGCATTTGGGTTCATCATCGCAAAAGCAACCATAACACCCATAATACAGCCTGAAGCACCTACCATTGATGCATTAAACACAGGGAATATATTTTGTAATTCCGCGAGTTGTGCTTGAGACACACCTCCAAAAACCTTGTTACTAGTAAGCATTTCTGTTATTTGACCAGGATTTAACCCCGAAGCAATTAAAGAATTATAACTTGGCAAGTATTGGAAATAATAATATCCAACTTGCAAAGCAACAGCCCCTAAACCTGCCGAAAAATAAATGAATAAAAACCGTTTAGAGCCTAAAGCCTGCTCTACCGGCGATCCAAACATCCACAAAGCAAACATGTTAAACAACAAGTGCATGATGCTAAAATCATCCAAATAAGCCCCACCATGCATAAACATATGCGTTATAATTTGCCAAGGTTGAAACAAATCGTTCTTTGGAAAGTACATGGCGAACCATTCGTAAAAAGCCCCGTTTGCAACAAACAACGTTCCAACAAACATCAGGACGTTAATTATTATTAAATGCTTAACGGTTTCAGAAATTCGCATCATAGTTTATATAAATTTTTTATCTAATTCATCCACACTCATCGTTATAAATGTGGTTCGATTAGTTGGTGATACATTGGGTTCCTTACATGCAAATAGTTTATTTACTAAATGCTCTTGCTCATCTTTTTGTAATGATTGTCCGGCTTTAATAGCTAAACTTTTCGACATCGATTTTGCTAATAAATCGGTAGCGCTAAAATGCGTATCGGGCACTTCATTTTCAACATCACTAATTAATTGTTCTAAAATAATAGACACTTCACTCTCTGGAACAGTTACGGGAACGCCTGTAATTTCAATAGTTTCATTAGTAACGTTTGAAAACACAAAACCAGTATGTTCTAAATCTTCTTTTAATTGGTTTATAATTTGAATTTCCTGTGAAGAAAAATGCAATTCTAACGGAAACAACAATTGCTGACTCACACCTTCCTTAATTGTTAAATTCTTTAGAAAGTCTTCATACAAAATACGTTGATGCGCCCGATGCTGATCGATAACCAACATACCCGATTTAATCGTGCTTACAATGTACTTATTATGTAGTTGGTAAGTCGTTTTTGTTTGTTCTATTTTATTATCATCTCCAAAAGCAGAAATGGTTGTTTCTTCACTTTCAAAATGAACTTCGCTAAAATCGTGGTCTGTTTTTGTTCCTTTCGACTCTAACCCCACATACAAACTATCCCAGTTGGATGTCGATTGCTTTTTAAAAGTGGGTGTTTGTTTTACTGCTGTATAGTTATTCTCCTTAAACGGATTATAACTTCTATCCACCTCAATAACAGGTGTATTTGATTCTTTATTACCAAAATTGTATGGCGTATCTAAATTAGCATCACGCTCAAAATCAAGAACGGGAGCTATATTAAATTGCCCTAAACTATGTTTTACTGCCGATCGTAACAAGGCGTAAAGCGTATGCTCATCATCAAACTTTATTTCTGTTTTTGTGGGATGAATGTTGATATCAATTGTTTGTGGATCGACCGTTAAATTTAAAAAATAACTGGGATGGTTACCACTTTTAAGTAAACCTTCGAATGCCGAACAAATGGCGTGATTTAAATACGGACTTTTAATAAAACGATCGTTCACAAAAAAGTATTGCTCGCCTCTTGTTTTTTTGGCGTATTCTGGTTTACCTACAAAGCCCGAAATATTTAAAACTTCGGTTTCTTCTTCAACAGGCACCAGTTTTTCGTTTGTTTTATTTCCGAAGATATTAACAATACGCTGTCTATAATTGCTAATAGGCAGGTTAAACGATTCGCTTCCGTTGTTGTATAAAGCGAAACTAATAGAAGGATGCGCCAAAGCTACACGATGAAACTCATCGAAAACATGGCGTAATTCTACCGTATTGGATTTTAAAAAATTACGACGCGCCGGAATATTATAAAACAGGTTTTTAACAGAAATAGAAGTTCCTTTTGGTGTTACCACAACCTCTTGAGATACAATGGTACTGCCTTCTATCACAATACTATTCCCAACTTCATCTTGCTCTTGCTTGGTTTTCAACTCTACATGCGCAATAGCAGCAATACTCGCCAAGGCTTCCCCTCGAAACCCTTTGGTATTTAAATGAAAAAGATCGTCTGCAGTTCGAATTTTAGAAGTGGCATGACGTTCGAAACTCAAACGCGCATCGGTTGTACTCATGCCTTTACCGTTATCGATCACTTGAACGAGGGTTTTACCAGCGTCTTTTATAATAAGTTTGATAATGGATGCATCGGCATCTATAGCATTCTCCAATAGCTCTTTAACTACCGAAGCAGGACGTTGTACAACTTCTCCAGCAGCTATTTGATTTGCTACATGATCTGGTAATAGCTGTATAATGTCTGCCATGTATTATTTAGAAAAGAATATAGATAAATCGAATTCGATAATTGCTAAAAATATTAAAACCAGCACCGCAACAATAATTAAAATACGTTTATCGGCTTTTTTGTCTGGGTTATTTTTAAGGTCGTCGAAAGCGTTTACAATCTTAGTTTTAAGCCCTGTATTGCCTCCAACCGTTTTTCTATATTCGTCAAATTTATGTTTAATTTCGAACGGATTACCGGCACCTTTATCGTCAAAATAACGCGGTGTATAGCTAAACTTCTTGTTTTTTCTTGGTTTTAAAATGCCCATAATTTCTAAGTTTTTGGTTACATGTATTTCTTATCGAGTAAATACATGCAAATCAATAATAATACCAAAACTATAATGAGTGTTCGTATTGGCATAGCGCCCTTAACTTTTCGGGTTCTTTCGCTATTGCGTTTCCACTTAGCAGCAAAGTCTTTATCCTTAGAGTCTTCTAAGTGAGTATCTAAAACCTTTTCTTTTGAAAGGGAAGGTCGAAAATTAAAGGTTTTATGTTTGTTTTGCTTCAACAAAGTGAATACGTTCTTATCCCTCAAAAATACTTAAAAATAGGCAGAAACCGAAGATTGAAATGCTAAAAAATTCCAAAAAATAAATTCCAAATTCCATAAACGTATAACTATACCCTATTGGAATTTGGAATTATAAAATTGTTTGTTTTATTAACTGTTTTTACGCAGTTCAGCCATTTTAATAGCAGCGATAGCCGCTTCTGTTCCTTTATTACCGTGTTTCCCGCCAGAACGATCGATAGATTGCTGCATGGTATTATCTGTAAGTACACAGAAAATCACAGGAGTTTCATTCATCACATTCAGGTCTTTAATACCTTGAGTAACGCCTTCACACACAAAATCGAAATGTTTGGTCTCGCCTTGAATAACGCAACCAATAGCAATAACGGCATTTACCATTTGTTGCTGCATTTTTTTACTTCCGTAGATAAGTTCAAAACTACCTGGAACATCCCAACGGATGATGTTACTTGGCAATGCACCATTTTCTATAAGCGCATCATATGCCCCTTGGTACAAACCTTCAGTGATTGTATCGTTCCATTCTGAAACAACAATCCCAAATCGAAACTTGTTCGCATTTGGGATTGTTGTTTTATCGTAATCAGATAAATTTTTGTTTACGGTCGCCATATTATTTACCTGCCAATACCTGAGCTTTACCAATAAAAACGTCTATGGTTCCAGCTTCAGATGCGTTTGGAAATTCTTCTTTTATCTTATTAAAATAAGTAAGCGCTTTATCTGCTTTACCTAATTCTAAAGCAATCACCCCTGCTTTGTATAAATACATAGGTGTTGTATATTCGTTATTACGTAATTCAGCAGCTTGCTCATAATAATCTAAAGCATCTTCAGATTGATTTAATTGTGCAAATGCATCACCAATATTACCTTTAGATAACGGAGCTAATATTTCATCATCACTTTTAAAATCACTTAAATACTTAATAGCATTTTTGTAATCTTTTAAATGTAAATACGCAGTACCCGCATAGTAGTTCGCTAAGTTAGCAGATGGTGTACCACCGTGTTCTTCAATAACGTCTAACATTCCAAATTTACCTTCACCACCTTTTAAGGCTAAAGTATAAAGTGAATCTTTAGCAGTACCGTTTACAGCATCGTTAAAGTATTTTTGCGCTTGGAACATATCGTTCATCGCAGTAACTTGTTTTGGCTTAGACACAAACTCGTTGTAACCTAAATATCCTAAAACAACTACAGCTACAATACCTATTATAACAAAGATATATTTTTGGTTCTTTTCAACAAACTCTTCTGTTTTTGATGCAGATTCATCAAGTGTATTAAAAACTTCAGCAGTAGTAGAATGTTGTTCTACTTCTTCTACCTTTTCTTCTTTTGTTTTTGGTTTGTAACCTCTTTTATTATAAGTCGCCATGTATAGTGTCTAAATTTTAATGCGCCGCAAAAATATAATTTTTCTTCATAACTAAAAGGGTATTTATTTGATATTTTTCAATAATTTGCACATCCTTTTAAAGAGTCACCATTCTTTATACCGTTTAAGCTATCTTTTTTATGATTTTAAAATCACTTTCATTACTTAATTACAAGAATTTCGATAGTAAATCTTTCGTTTTTAACGATAAGATAAACTGTATTGTTGGTAATAACGGTATTGGAAAAACGAATGTGTTGGATGCTATTTACCATTTATCCTTCGGAAAAAGTTATTTTAACCCGGTAGCATCTCAAAATATAAAGCACGATGAAGACTTTTTTGTGATTAATGGTGATTATGAAAAGGAAAATAAAACGGAAAAAGTAGTCATTAGTTTAAAACGCGGCCAAACCAAAGTCATTAAACGAAACGCCAAAGCTTATGATAAGTTTAGCGAGCATATTGGTTTTTTGCCCTTAGTTATTATTTCGCCTGCTGATAGGGATTTGATTATAGAAGGTAGCGATACCCGCAGAAAATTTATAGACAGTGTTATATCACAAAGTGACAAAAGCTACTTAACGACCCTTATTAGTTACAATAAAATATTAGCACAGCGTAATGCCTTATTAAAGTATTTCGCGTTAAACCACACCTTTAATAAAGACACGTTAGACGTTTATAACACCCAATTAAATGATTTCGGATCGGTTATTTTTGAAAAACGTGATGCTTTTCTGCAAACATTCATTCCTATTTTTAAATCACGTTACCAGGCGATAAGCAATGGTAATGAAGAAGTCGAATTAAATTACCACAGCGATTTGTTTGAAGACAACTTAACAACCCTGTTGCAAAAAAACATTAATAAAGACAAAACCTTACAATACACAAGTGTAGGTATACATAAAGACGATTTGCATTTTAATATTGAAAACCATCCTATTAAAAAATTCGGAAGTCAAGGGCAGCAAAAATCGTTTTTAATCGCCTTAAAATTGGCACAATTCGATTTTATTAAGGCGCGAAGTAACGTAAACCCGATTCTATTACTTGATGATATTTTTGATAAATTAGATGAAAATCGCGTTGGTCAAATAATAAAACTGGTTGATAATGAAGATTTCGGACAACTATTTATAAGTGATACACATGCAGAACGTACAGAAAATGCGGTAAAACAAGTGCATCAATCTTATGAAATTTTTAAGTTGTAAATTTAGACAGTACACGCACTACAATAACATAACACCACTAATAACCATGGCAAAACGTAACAACGAACAGATTAGTATCTCCGATGCACTTAAGGAATTTGTTGAAACCAATAGATTAGAAAAAGGCTTGAACAAAGTAAATGTCGCCGATGCTTGGGCAAACCTTATGGGGAATGGCGTTAACAATTACACCACCTCTGTAAGTTTAGAGCGCGACACCCTTTACATTCAACTAAATTCTAGCGTATTACGAGAAGAATTAAGTTACGGAAAAGAAAAAATAATTAAGATGCTTAATGAGGAATTAGGGAAAGAAATTATTAAGAAATTGATCTTAAGATAATTAGAAAAATATCTTAAAAATAAAAAAAATCACAAAAAACAACATTGTATGAATAATTATACTACCTTTGTCCTTTAATTTTTTATAAATAAACACAATGAGTAAAGGTACCGTAAAATTCTTCAATGATTCTAAAGGTTTTGGATTCATCACTGAAGATGACAACAACAAAGAACATTTCGTACACATTTCAGGACTTATCGATGAAATTCGTGAAGGTGATGCAGTTGAATTCGATCTACAAGAAGGTAGAAAAGGATTAAACGCCGTAAACGTAAAAGTAATCTAATACATATACTTTAACAATTACATTAAAAGTCTATCAATCATATTGATAGACTTTTTTGCTTTAATAAACTTTCGTAAAAAAACATTTTTTTTTTCATATTTTTTTGCATTACATTTATAAAACTAATTTAATATTTAAAAGTATGAGTAAAGGAACAGTAAAATTTTTCAACGATGGCAAAGGATTTGGTTTCATCGTTGAAGACGGTTCAAACAAAGAACACTTTGTTCACATTTCAGGTTTAATTGACGAAGTTCGTGAAGGCGACGCTGTTGAATTTGATTTAAAAGAAGGTAAAAAAGGATTAAACGCAGTAAATGTAAAAGTAATTTAATAGATACTATTTAATTTTTTTAAGACACAAAAAAATCCCGCAACAATGTTGCGGGATTTTTTATGTATATACTTTTCTAAAGTCTTAAAACATCTCTCTACCAGAAAAATGAAAAGCACCTTCAATAGCAGCATTTTCATCACTATCACTTCCATGTACTGCATTTTCACTTATAGAATCTGCAAACATTTTTCTAATAGTACCTTCTGCAGCATCAGCAGGATTGGTAGCACCAATTAAAGTTCTAAAATCTTCAACGGCGTTTTCTTTTTCTAAAACGGCAGCTACTATTGGACCACGTGTCATGTATTCCACTAAATCTGCAAAAAACGGACGCTCACTATGTACAGCGTAAAAAGCTTGCGCATCTTTAGTGGTCATTTGCGTTAATTTCATAGCAACAATTCTAAATCCTGAAGCTGAAATTTTTTCTAATATTGCACCAATATGCCCTTTTTCTACAGCATCTGGTTTTAGCATGGTAAATGTTCTATTTGTTGCCATTTTCTAATTTTAAATTTATTCTGTTTTAATAATTTGATAAATTAGCCTTCATCAAATTATCATAAATAATTTTTCAGAAAACAAACTAACAAACCGTTTCTAATTTTGCTGCAAAAATAAGGTATTTATCATTAAAAACAAGCCAATCGAATTTTAAAAAAATTGTATCTTCGTGAACTATGAATACACAAGATATTACGAATATAAAGCACCTATTATCAACCCCAAAAAAGATAGTAATTGTCCCTCATAAAAATCCCGATGGCGATGCAATTGGTTCTACTTTAGGCCTGTATCATTACCTTATAAAAAGCAATCACCACGTACAAGTTATAACACCAAACGATTATCCTAGCTTTTTAAAATGGATTCCAGGTGAACAAAACATCTTAAAACACGATTCGCAAACGAAAGCTTGTGAACGATTAATTGATGATGCCGACCTTATTTTTACATTAGATTTTAATGCGTTACACCGCTCTGGAAACATGGAAACCGTTCTAGCCGCAAGTAGTGCTATTAAAATAATGATTGACCACCACCAAGCACCAGATGATTATGCCAAATACGTTTTTAGCGATGTTAGCATGAGTTCCACCTGTGAAATGGTGTATCATTTTATTGATATGTTAGGTGATTTAGATACCATAGACACACCCATTGCAACCTGTTTGTATGTTGGTATTATGACCGATACAGGATCGTTCAGGTTCCCATCAACAACCAGTAAAACTCACAGAATTATAGCCGACTTAATAGATAAAGGCGCCAACAAAACTGAAATTCATAATAATATTTACGATGTTAACAGCTTCAATAGCTTGCAATTATTAGGTTGTGCCCTTACTAATTTAAGAGTTATTCCAGAATCGAAAGCAGCCTATATAACGCTTTCTCAAGAAGAATTAAATCGATACGATTACAAAAAAGGGGATACGGAAGGTATTGTAAACTATGGTCTTTCTTTAGAAAACGTAGTTTTAGCAGCTATTTTCATAGAAGATAGGCAGGAAGGCATTATAAAAATTTCTCTGCGTTCTTCGGGTAACTTTTCTGTTAACGAGATGTCTAGAGCGCATTTTGAAGGTGGCGGCCACACAAATGCTGCTGGTGGCAAAAGCAGCTTATCATTAACCGATACAGTTGAAAAATTTATTAGTATATTGCCTAGTTATAATAAAGCCCTAAATAATGAATAAATTTATCCTACTTACTTTTATTTTATTAGCAGCCATGAGCTGTAAACAACCTGAAGCCAGGCGCCCCGTTTCGGTAACTTCTGGTTCTTTCATTGATGCCTCCATAGAACGAAATAAAAAATTATATGCTCGTGAGAAATCTCAGATAGAGAAACTAATGAAGCAGCATAAAGACAATAATTATATCGCTTCAGAAAGTGGGTTTTGGTATTACTACAACACGAAAGTTGAAATTGATTCGTTAATAACTCCAGAATTTGGAGACCTTGTTAACTTCAATTATAATGTAAAAGCACTTAATGGCGCTTTAATATATTCGAAAGACGCTCTTAAAACTCAAAATTATGCGATGGATCGTGAAGAATTATTTACCGGACTTCGTGAAGGTTTAAAGCTTTTAAAGACAGGTGAAACTGCCACTTTTATGTTTCCTTCACAAAAAGCCTATGGTTATTATGGCGATGAAGATAAAATAGGAAGCAACACACCATTAATATGTGAAGTGACTATCAACTCTATTACCCAAAATCAAACTAAATAGTAATGGCCCCAATTAAAAATTGTTTCAGGATTCTATTAATGAGTTTGTTAATAGGCATTACATCGTGTCAAGCACAATACCCCGACCTAGAAGATGGTATGTATGCTGAGTTTGTTACTAATCACGGCACTATGGTCGCCAAATTGGCTTATGAAAAAACGCCTATTACCGTTGCAAATTTTGTATCGCTCGCAGAAGGCACAAACACCTTAGTAGACAGCGCGTTTAAAGGAAAAAAATTCTATAACGGTCTTACTTTTCACAGAGTGATGAATAATTTCATGATTCAAAGTGGAGACCCTACAGCAACGGGTACAGGCAGTTCTGGTTATCGATTTATGGACGAGTTTCACCCCGATTTAATACACGATAAATTGGGTGTTTTATCAATGGCAAACTCGGGTCCCAACACCAATGGTAGCCAGTTTTTTATTACAGAAATTCCTAAACCTCATTTAGATAACAAACATGCTGTTTTTGGTGAACTTGTTTTAGGGTTTGATGTGCTAGACAGTATTTCAAATGTAAAAGTAGGTCCTGGTAATAAACCTATTGAAGATGTTGTTTTAAAAAAATTAAACATTATTAAAAAAGGGAAAGGCGCTAAAAACTTTGATGCACCCAAAATATTCATCAACCATTTTGCTAAAGCTGAAAAACTAGAAAAAGAAAAAGCAGCTAAAGCGGAAGCCCTTTTAAATGATACCAAAAACAAATTCATAAAACAAAAAGAACAGGCTGCAACATTGGCTTCGGGTTTAAAATTCACCATTACTGAAAATGGTACAGGTGAAAATTTAAAAGAAACCAGTAAAGTTTTAACCAACTACAGTTTATATTTTGAAGACGGTAGAATTTTAGACACCAACAAACTAGAAGTAGCAGAACTATATGGTATTGTTAATGAAGGTAGAAAAGCAGCCGACCAATACCAACCTATCGAAGCCAGTTTAAGCCCAAATGCACAAATGATTGCCGGGTTTAAAGAAGGGCTACAACAATTACGTGAAGGCGATAAGGCAACCTTATTCCTTCCGTACCACTTGGCTTATGGAGAAACTGGAAACAGAGCCATCCCACCAAAAACCAATTTAATTTTTGAAGTCGAAGTTATAACACTTCAAAAGTAAATTCAAAGAAAAATAAAAGCATACTAATAAAACGCTGAAAATTAAAAATCTATGTACCTATTAAAATTTGATTGGAATCCTATAACAGGCATCGACCTTTTTGGAATTTTTAAATTACACTTCTATAGCCTTATGTGGGTTGTTGCCTTTGTTTTAGGCTGGTACATCATGAAGCGTATTTTCACAAAAGAAAAAGTATCCTTAGATTATTTAGACCCTTTATTTATTTACACGGTTCTGGCTACCATGCTTGGGGCACGTTTGGGGCATGTTTTATTTTACCAGTCGGAATTAATCACCGAAGACTTTCTTAGTATTTTCCTTCCCGTTAAATTTAAAGGTGGTTTCGAATTTACAGGGTTTCAAGGCCTTGCAAGCCATGGTGCTGCTATTGGTATTATTATAGGTATGTACTTGTATCGTAAAAAATACAATTACAAATCGTTACTATGGATTTTGGATCGTGTGGTTATTTCGGTAGCTTCTGGTGCTATTTTTATTAGAATTGGTAACTTTATTAATTCTGAAATTATTGGAAAAATTACGACTTCAGAATTTGGAGTTCGATTCATTCAAGATGAATACTACAAAAGCCAAATCACACAATTAACGGGTATTAAAGATGTGCAACAGGCTTATGATGCCGTAACAAACAACCCTCAATTTGTAGAGTTGCTTAATGCTGTACCTTACCGCCACCCTGCCCAATTATACGAATCGTTCTGCTATATTTTTGTATTTATAATTCTATGGTTTTTCTATTCTAAAACAACAAAAAGAGACCAACCAGGATTCCTTTTCGGCTTGTTTTTAATACTATTATGGAGTATTCGTTTCTTCGTAGAATTTGTAAAAGAGCCACAAGGTGAAGAGTATATTAACTGGTCTGGTTTAAATACTGGGCAATGGTTAAGCATACCTTTTATACTTATTGGTTTGTACTTCATGTTTGTTTACAAACCTAAGGTTACTGTCAAATAGGATGTTTTTTAAACAACTTACATTATTTTCTATTTTAGCTTTATGTCTTTTTGCTTGCAAGGAAGACAAAAAAGTTATAACGCAAACAGCTATTTTATTTAAAAAGGAAGGTAACCTGACTATTTTAAAACGAGCCGATTCCACTGAAATTAGTTTAGATATTGAAATCGCAGATACTGATTTTGATATTCAAACGGGATTAATGTACAGAGATTCTATGAAAGAAAACCAAGGTATGCTGTTTGTTTTTGATGATGTGACCGAACGGTATTTTTATATGAAGAACACTAAAATACCCTTAGATATTATTTATATTGATGAAGCTAAACAGATCGTCAGTTTTCAAAAAAACGCCAAACCCTTCGATGAAACGGCGCTACCATCAAACCTCCCTGCCAAATACGTTTTGGAAGTTAACGCTGGTCTAGCAGATGCATGGTTGCTTGCTGTGGGAGATGGTGTTCAGTTTAGTGAATAACAAATTGAATTTTAATATAAGTAGCACCCGTATTAAAAAAACTCTCGGTACTGCATCACTCTAAATTCTGTGGTATTGAATTGAGGGTTTTTAGCTTTTAAATGTTTGTATAAAGGCAGCTTACTTATCGAAATATTCGCTGCACCAGAACCGGATGTTAAGGAAACGGTTTTAATAATTCGCGTAGTAGTTTCAACACCATTCAAACCATCATTTAGCGTGAATTGATGCACTCTGGGTACTTCTGATGAAACAACTTCTAATTTCAACCCGAAGTCCTTCAAATGTCTTCTAAAGAAATATTCAGGACCATTTTTACTATTTCCGCCAGTAAACAAAAGCGTTTTTATACTTGGGTGTGCTTTTAAATACCCCAATAGGTTTCTAAGCTTTATGTTTTTCATTCCCAAATCGGACGCATCCATTTTATCACGTTCGCAACTTTCAACAATATCACAAACCCCTATTTTATGAGTGATTAAAAAGGCTTTACGTTCATCAATCGCTTCTTGAGAATTATCATATTTCAAATTAAGATTATGAATCTTATCTATATACAACCACAGCGAATTGTAATAACTTCCGTAACAAAAATTAACATCTTTCTCCAAAAGTTCACCTGTTGAAAACCGCGGTGGTGGCAGTGTACCCACAATTAATTTACTAGTATCTGGTTGAATAAAAGGTTGGTATGGATGGGTATGTTTAAACAACTTTTACTTTGGTTTTTAGAATGAATTTTGTATTTTATCAGTATTAAAAAAAATATTAAAAACTATGGGAAAAGGAGATAAAAAAACAAAACGAGGTAAAATAAACAGAGGTACTTTTGGTGCTAGACGTCCTAGAATAAAAAAGAAACCATCTATTGAAAACAAAATTAGCATAGACAAAAAAGCCCTTGCTATGTAAGTTCACCGCATGCTATCTAATAAAAATTAATTCCGTATCGGTAGACATAGGCTCGCTAAAATTATAGCCTTCGTAATTAAAACCTTTAATATCATCTATGGTTTTTGCGTTAGTCTCTATTACATAGCGCGCCATTAACCCACGGGCTTGTTTGGCAAAAGTCATAATCATTTTGTATTCGCCATTTTTAAAATCTTTAAAATTAGCCGTAATTACAGGCGCTTTTAGGGCTTTAAGATCGACGGCTTTAAAGTATTCATTACTCGCAAGGTTTAATAAAATCTCGCCAGCTTCTAACTCTTCATTTAAAGCTTTAGCAATCGTTTTTTGCCAAAACGCATATAGGTTTTTGTTTTTGCCAACCGGAAATTTAGTCCCCATTTCCAAACGGTAAGGCTGTATTAAATCTAAAGGTTTTAGCAAGCCATAAAGGCCAGAGATAATACGTATTGTATTTTGTGCTGCTTCTATATGGTTTTCAGCTAAACTAAAAGCATCTAAGCCTCTATATACTTCGCCACTAAAGGCATACATAGCTGGTCTGGCATTGTCTGGTGTAAAAGGTAATTCCCATTCTTGATTACGCCCGTAATTTAATTGCCCCAAGGCATCGGAAATACTCATAAGCTTCGATAAACTTTTGGCCGATTTCTTTTTAAGCAATTTATTTAAACGTTCAGATTGGTCTAAAAACTGTGGTTCTGTATGTTGTGTTGTTGGTAACTTCGTTTCAAAATCTAACGACTTTGCTGGTGACAATACTAATTTCATCCGTTTTATTATTTGCTTTTAATTGGTCACTTGTTACTTCCTATATGGTTACGCTCCTTTTGTATTGAGCCCTCGTTATGGAAGTTTCATTCTCTCATTTATTATAAACTCAAAGTTACAACTACAAACTAATAATAGAAACTTAGATAGCAAGTATTTGTTAATACTGCAATAAGATAAAGTAATTGACATGCTAAATATTAACACTAAAATTAAAAACAAAAAAAATCCCAATAGAAACCTATTGGGATTTTTTAAACTTATTTAAAAGAACGCTTACTCTTCTAGTTTCTTTTTATCATCTCCTCTTTTAATGCTGTCATACATTAAAGGTGTTGCAATAAATAACGATGAGTATGTACCTACTATAATACCTACTATTAATGCGAACATGAAACCTCTAATAGATTCACCTCCAAAAATAAAGATAGATAATAACACTACTAATGTTGTAGTCGATGTATTTAAGGTTCTACCTAAAGTACTACTTAATGATACATCTACCACTTTATCAAATTCCCAGTTGGTATGCTCACCAACATATTCTCTAATTCTATCAAATACAATTACCGTATCATTCAATGAGTAACCAATTACCGTTAATATGGCTGCAATAAATGCTTGATCTATTTCCATACTAAATGGCATGAATTTGTATGTTAAAGAGAACACACCTAATACAATTAATACATCATGGAATACTGCCGCAACAGCACCTAATGAGAATTGCCATTTTTTGAAACGGAATAAGATATAAAGGAAAACTACAATTAAAGATCCTAAAATAGCCCAGAACGATGCTTGTTTAATATCATCTGCAATGGTTGGACTTACTTTGTAGTATTTCATTAAACCTACTGATTTTCCTTCTGATTCATGAATAAACGAATCGTAAGAAAGACCACCTAAATAAGGTTGTAATGTAGTATAAAGTGTTTTTCTGATAGATTCATCAACTTCAGAACCTGTTTCGTCTACTTTATATTTTGTTGTAATTTTTAACTGATTCGCATCTCCAAACGTTTTAGCATCAGCACTACCAAAAGCACCAACTAAAGTTGCTGTGATTTCTGAAGCACTCACATCTTGTGGGAAACGTACTTGGTAAGTTCTACCTCCAACAAAATCCACACCTTGATCTAAACTATTTGTGAATAAAGATCCTAAACTTACTAATATAAAAGCACCAGAAATGATATAAGCTACTTTACGTTTCTTTAAGAATTCGATGCTTAAGTTTCTGAATAAGTTTTTAGTAATCGCTGTAGAGAAGTCTAATTTACCACCTCTGTTTACATACCAGTCAATTAATAATCTAGTAATAAAAATAGCTGTAAATAAAGACGTACCAATACCAATTAATAAGGTAGTTGCAAACCCTTTAATAGGACCTGTACCGAAAATAAATAATATTAATGCCGTTAAACCTGTAGTAATGTTGGCATCTAAAATAGATGATAAGGCGTTACTGAAACCATCTTGAATCGCTTCTTTTTGAGATTTACCTTTGGCAATTTCCTCACGAATACGTTCAAAAATAATCACATTCGCATCCACCGACATACCGATTGTTAATACGATACCAGCAATACCAGGTAAAGTTAACACCGCACCTAAGCCAGATAAAATACCGAATATTAATAAGATATTTAAAGACATTGCAACGTCTGCAAAAGCACCCGATTTTCCGTAATAAAGTACCATCCAAACTAATACCAATACTAATGCAATCATGAAAGAGGTTGTACCACTATCAATCGCTTCTTGTCCTAATGATGGCCCAACAACCTCACTTTGAATAATATCTGCAGATGCAGGTAATTTACCAGCACGTAATACGTTTGCTAAATCGACTGCTTCGTTTAATGTAAAGTTTCCTGAAATTTCAGAATTTCCACCAGAAATAGCACCTGTAGTTACACCTGGAGCAGAATACACAACGTTATCTAAAACAATCGCGATTTGACTTCCTTGCGTATATGCTTTTCCAGTCATTTCTTCCCAAATCTTAGCACCTTTTCCATTCATTTGCATAGAAACTGTTGGCTTGTTTGTTTGACCGAAATCATTACGAGCATCTGTTACAACAGCACCACTTAATTGAGGAATGTTATCTCTATTACCAACTAAGGCATATAAATCTACAATTTCACTATCCTTTTCTGGCTTACCAAAAGCAAATTTTGCATAACGCATTTCAGCAGGAAGTAAAGCTCTTACTTTTGGAGAATTTAAGTAATCAAGAACTTTTGTTTTGTCTTTAATTTCAAATTGCGCGATTACTGGACCACCTGGGTAACCTTGTCCGCGAATTAAATCGAAAATTGGGTTTACAGTTTGTACTGCTGTAGAATCTGTAGCAGCTTCACCTAAAAGATCATCAATCGTAGCATCTTTTGCATTTTCTTCATCCTGTGGCTCTGTAGCCGCCGTTTCTGTACTTGCTGTTGCAGTTGCTTTTAAAACTTCATTAGCTTGTCCTAAAAAGTTAAAGAATTGCTCACCTTTATAAGCATCCCAAAACTCTAATTGAGCTGTACTTTGTAATAAACTTGTAGCACGCTCTACATCTTTAACACCTGGTAATTCAACTAAAATACGACCAGAAGACCCTAAACGTTGAATGTTTGGAGACGTTACACCAAACTCATCGATACGCTTACGTAATACTTCGAAAGCTGAAACGATTGATTCGTCAATTTTTGTTCTGATGATCGTTTTCACATCGTCATCAGACATGCTTCCTTCAATCTCACCATCTAAAGCTTTAGTGTAAAATATATCTGGAGATGCTAATTTTGTATCTCCTTTAATTTTATCAAAAGCGATGAAAAAATCATCTAAATACGTGTTTTGACTGTTCTTTTGAAGCACCTCAGCATCATTCAATGCTTTATTGAACACTGGGTTTTTAGTATTATTAGCCAATCCTTTTAAGATGTCTTTTACAGAAACCTGAAGAATTACGTTAATACCACCTTTTAAATCTAAACCTAAATTCATGGCTTTTGCTTTCACATCGTTATAAGTGAATTTAGCAATACCAATATTGAATACAGTATCTGTAGCTACAGCTTGCAGGTAGTTAGCCTCTTCTGCACTACGCTTAGCGCGGTAATCTGGATCTGATTCCGGAATTTTGTTAATCGCCACTTCTTGAGCAGTAGCTTCAATTTGATTTGCTTTGAATGTGAATGATAATTGGTAGATACTTACCAAACCAAACAATACAGCAAATAACTTTACGAGTCCTTTGTTTTGCATTATGATTTTATTTTAGTCAATTTTTTTAAACCGAGCAAATATAGAATTTACCGGTAACTTGACAATTGTTTTTTTATGATTATAATTTGAATGATTACAGCTTAAAATAAGTTTTGAAAGCCATAGTTCAATAAGTGATTTCTTATTGAGAAGTATATATTTTTAGCAGCGGGGTCCTGCCCTAACTTCGGGTATTTTATAAGACGTATTATCTATGGTAATAGCGCTGTTTTTTCTAAACTTATAGGCTTCTTTTTCAAGACGTTCTATATTTTTAACGACTATTTCCTGTGTTGGTACCGATACGATAGGAATAACGAACCGGTTGTAATCTGATTTTATTTCAAGTGCACACGTGCCTCCAAAACCACTATTCGCACCTTGTTCCTGTATTTCAAATACATCTAAATTGTAGGCTGATGTTTGTTTTTTAGTACGTGAATTGGCTGGTTTTTCGCTTTTATTAAAAGGACTATCACTTAATGCCAATTCGTTTTCTGAAAGTAATCTTTTAACGTGGCTTATATTCGTGGTACTGTAATATGCGATTTTATAACTTCCATCGCCCAATTCTTCGACTTGAACATTATAAACACCAATGGTTTGTAACTGTTCTTTAACACTAGCAATGGTGTTTTTGGCTTGATTGGATAAGGCTTCTGTTTGGGCAAATTGCAATACAATTTCCTGATTAGGTACAGGAACTTGTTGGTGGCTGGCAACCCCCATCAACGTAAATATAACTATTAAAGTACTAATGCACCATTTTGCCTTCATGCGCCAAATATAGCTTTTTAGGTTATTATTTAACAGTTTTTACATTTTTAATTTCTGACGTTGAAAGGTATATGAACTAAAAAAGCCTAAAGAAGCGGGATTAAACGCTACTTTAGGCTTTTTTAATTGTTGTACTCTAAAGTACTTTATATATTACAATAAATCGTTAACGGCTTTAACACCTTTAGCACTTTCTTCCATAGTTGCTTTTTCAGCATCATTTAAAGTGATATTAACAATTTCTTCGATACCGTTTTTTCCTAAGATAACTGGTACTCCAAGACAAATATCGCTAAAACCATATTCACCTTCTAATAAAGCTGAAACTGGGAATACTTTTTTAGTATCGCAAGCAATCGCTTGAACCATTCCAGACACTGCTGCTCCTGGTGCGTACCATGCAGACGTACCTAATAATTTAGTAAGTGTAGCACCACCAACCTTAGTATCTTCCAATACTTGGTTTAATCTTTCTTCACTTAAAAATTCTGAAACTGGCACACCATTTCTAGTTGCTAAACGCGTTAAAGGAATCATACCTGTATCGCTATGACCTCCAATTACCATACCATCTACATCGCTAATTGGTCCACCTAAAGCTTCTGCTAATCTGTATTTGAAACGTGCAGAATCTAAAGCTCCACCCATACCAATAATTCTGTTTTTAGGTAATTTAGTAGATTTATGAACTAAATAAGTCATCGTATCCATTGGATTACTTACTACAATAATGATTGTTTTTGGAGAAAATTCAATTAAGCTTGAAGACACAGATTTAACAATTCCTGCATTGATACCAATTAATTCTTCACGCGTCATTCCTGGTTTACGAGGAATTCCAGATGTAATTACACACACATCACTATTAGCTGTTTTGCTATAATCGTTTGTGATACCTGTAATTTTAGTATCAAAACCATTTAATGAAGCGGTTTGCATTAAATCCATAGCTTTACCTTCAGCATAGCCTTCTTTAATGTCTAATAAAACAACTTCTGAAGC
The DNA here is from genome assembly GCF_030552475.1 of Mariniflexile sp. AS56. Lineage (GTDB taxonomy): Bacteria > Bacteroidota > Bacteroidia > Flavobacteriales > Flavobacteriaceae > Mariniflexile. The sequence goes on from NZ_JAUPED010000004.1 coordinate 128,652, forward strand.
GAAATCTTTAATGGCAATATACTCTGCACAACTTGCGCCTACTGCTCCTGCACCTACTACTGTTACTTTCATTTTTTAGTTTTTATTAATGTTTTAGTTCTGTGATATAATGATATTCTCCCTTCTAAATATGAAAATGACTCATTAACACATTACAAAAGGTTCACTTATATGCTTATAAGCATGCTAAATTACGAATTAAAATACACTAAATAAAAAAAGTGCAAGATTAAATCTCGCACTTTTTAATTAACTAAACTAACTAAAACTAAACAATTATATATTTTGAATTCTTTAAAATTTTCTTTAAAAATTAAGGATTATCTAAAACCAAAATTCACACCAACTGCGAAGGCATCAAATTCACCTACGTGGTATTCAGCATTTAATCTGAAAAACCCTAATTTCAACTTGGTTCCAATGGTTCCTCTTACTGCTCCCACTTCACTTGACAAAGAAAATGGATCTTCAATGGTTTGAGATAAAAAAGGCCCACTAGAAACAACATAGGTTCCTAATAAATCAGACTTTGATGTCCCTTTGATATAACCTATACCGCCATAAAAATTAATAACGGGTAATTTTGTTGATGCAATCAATTGGAACAACCAGGTGTTGGTATCATTTTCAAGACGTTGGTTTTCACCATTAAACCCTGAATTACCTGTTAAATCGTATGCGGCATCTAAGTGGGTATAAGCTACCAACCCAGAAACAGCAACTGGTAATATTTTATCGGCAGGTAACCACTTGGTAAACTCAATTTGTAAACCGGCACCATATAAACTTAAATCGACATCTTCTGTATCTACTTTTGGTACAAAACGTGCTTTTAATTCTACACCACTTCCAAGACCTAAAGCTCCTTGAATAAAGGCTGTAGGTAATAAATTTGCACTGCCCGAACCAATACCATTTGGCAACGTAATACGCTCTTCTTGTTCTCCTAAAAGAGGATCTTCATATCTAATAATAAGATCTACATCTGTTTCGTTTTCACCTAAGGCTGTTGACACTAACTTGGAACTTGCAAGATCTTCAAACTCTACAGTAAAATCTTGATCTGGGTCACTGTTATAATCTGCAATATTCATTAAGAATGATTTATGCTCATCTTTAATCGTTGCGGCATTTGCTAAAATTGAAATTTCAAAACCACCTAAAGGTTTTGCGACAGCTGTATTAAACCAGTTGGCATTCATACTATGCATTAACCCATTGGTTCCTGGCGTTAAATAATCGTTTGCAAAGCGTTCGGCATTATCTACTCCTGCGGCTAAAAGCGCATCGATATCTTGTGCTTTTGAGGAAATTGTTGCTAAACAAAACAACATAAGTAGGCTTAATTTTTTCATAGGTTACTCTTGTTTTTTTTTTAATGATTGCGTGCTTTTACGCTATTAACTTTTAAACACGCCTAATTAAATTAGGATTATACAAATATATACAAAATTTCAGATAAATAAACATTTAATCGTAAAAATTCGCCTTTTAACGGTGTTTTATAAAAAAGACACCTAGAAATCCAGTCTAAAGCTTACATTGGGTGTTAAGCTTAAAGACTTGTTATTTATTTCAATGGTTGTTTCAGAATCATTTGGGCTTACTTCGTAATAACGGTTAATACTATTTTTAGCATTGGTTATATTGATAACCCCTACTTTTAAGGCCGCGTTTACAGATTGATAGACATTAAACTTATAACTTAAAGAGGCATCTAAACGTTTAAATTCATCAAGGTTTTTACTATTTGGCTCCCCATAATTCACATAGGTTGTATTTCCAGACTCCACGGTTTCATTACCTTCAACCGGTGATGTGTACGGTTGTCCAGAACGCCACATACCGCCTACCGCTATTTTTAAATTTTCTAAAATGTCATAATTAAAACCTATAGACACCGAGTGCCTTATATCTACATTATTTGGAAACACAGAAGGTGTAAAGGTGTCAAACTTATAATCGTTAATAGCATAAGTATAACCCACCCAAGTACTGTAAGTATTCCCTGTTTTATTAGCCAAAAACTCTAAGCCTTTAACCGTATAATCACCAATAGCATTTACGTATTGAAAATTATTATAAAAGCCTTGATTACTTGCTGTAATCCCTTCTATGGTTTTATAAAACCCCGTCACATCTATGTTTAAATTATTCTTACTAAATTCCAACCCGAAAGATCCTTGTTTGCTTTCTGAAATTGGTATAGATTCTTCATTTGCCAAAATCCACCGTCTGTTTTCTACACCTAAAAAATCTTCTTGAAAATCGACTATTTGTGTTGCCGATTGGTTTTTAAATTCACCTTCTACCTTTAAAGCAAACTGATTTGACAGCTTCTGTCTGATATTTAAACGTGGCTCAATTAACAGCTTTTCAAATTTTTGAAAATAATTAGCACGTGCTCCAATCCTTAAAAAAGTACCTCCTTTTTTATATTCGGCTTGTGTATAAACTGCATGGTTTAATAAAACATCCTTCTTCGTTTTATCGTACACCGGTTTTGTAACCGTTGTTTCATTTAAAATACCTGTTTCATTAAATTGATAACCATTTAAAAGGGTTAAATACGCATTCCACTTATAAAAGGTATTTAACTTAAAACCGGTTTCTAATACTTCATTCTTTTGGGTAAGTAATTGATCGGATTCTATTCTATAATCATCGGCATCTACATTGTATTTTGAATAATATCCTGTTAAGTGCGTACTAAATTTAGAGCTCCAATTCGCCATCCAATTTCCGCCAAAACCTTTGTTTTTTTGAGCCAAATTGCTAGATTTAGAGCTTGTTTCATTGTTATTAGTTAGGCTTTCATAATAATCTAAATTATTATCGATACCAATAAGGTTTGCTCTAAACTTGTGATTTTCATTTAAATCGAATAACACCTTCGCTGTGTAATCGTAAAAAACAAAATTCGATGCCGTCGTTTGGTTTTCAATTGTAGCACTCGTATTGGTTTTAATATCACTATCCTGAAAACTTTTATTAAAGTAATTATCATAGGTTGGTGTATCAAACACGTCTGTAATAGACCTTCTACCCGACACATGAAACTCCAATTTTTTACTAATAGGAATTTCCAAAAACACATCACCACTTATTAAGTTCGCTCCTGCCCCACCTGAAAACCTTCCGGTTAATTCATTTTTAGTAGACATATTAATAGTACTAGACACACCATCGCTAAACTCGCTACTTGTACCATTTTTAGTCACGACTACTTTATCTGTTAAGTAGGGATTATAAGCTGAAATTAATCCGAAAAAATGCCCCGAGTGATACATTTTTATCCCATCCCAAAGCATCAGGTTTTGGTCGTTCGTACCACCTCTCACATTAATATTCGCAATACTCTCATTCGTACTTTCTACTCCCGGAAGTACTTGAATAGATTGTAAAATATCAGGATCTGTTAAACCCGGTAAAATGCCGAATGCTTTAGAATTTAACACCGTACTTCCATCTAATAACTTTTGAAAACCTGTGGTTAAAAATTTTGTAATAAGCACTTGGTTTAAGACTTCTTTATTTTCAACTAAAAGAATTTCTTTGCAATTACTGGTTTCGGAAAAGAATTGCTGGGCGGGTACTTGCTCACTTTTAAACCCTAAATACGAAATAGTAATTGTTGCATTTATAGGCACATTATCCAACTGAAACCTACCACCATCATTCACAATCACACCTCTTCTACTGTTTTTAACAACTACTGAAGCTCCAAACAAAGGGTCTTTATTTTCTGAAGCATATACAACGCCACAAATTGAAATGGTTTTCTCAATTACAGATACCGTAATATACCTATTATCTAAAGTTTTAAAGTTTAAAATACTTTTAGAATTTAGATAGTTAATGGTTGCCTCCATACTTAATGCTGGGTTTGGCTGCTCCATAAACACATTAGCAACATCATCAAACGCATATGAAAACTTAACGTCAAATTGCTGCTCTACAGCTTCAATTATTTCAGTAAGCGGTTTTTTAGATGCGTTGTTTTGAGAAAAACAGACATTAGCAACGAATAAAATGATGTAAATAATGCATTTATTATTTCTCATATTTATATAACGTAACTTGATTACCTTCTATTCTATAACTTAGTTTTAAAGGAATAGTGATTGACTGTAATGCTATATTTTTATCTTTATGTGTAAAGGTTCCGGTAAACAGTTGTGAGGCATCGACTGCTTTAAACGTCACTTTCAAATCGTATTGTCTTTCAAATTCAGCTATAACTTGACTTAAAGGAATTTTATCAAAACCTGTTTCATCCTGTAACCAAGATGGGGTTTCTGCATTAAAATCGGCCACCGCTTCTACGGCTCCATTTACAACTCTAAATGTTTTTCCTTTTGGTAATTTAACCGTTTCATTATTAAAAGTAACGCTCACTAAGCCTTCATAACACTGTACTTCAAAATAATTATCGCGTTCTTTTACATTAAATTGTGTTCCTAAAACTTGAACCGTTCCTGCGGTTGTGCTTACGGTAAACTTCTCGCCTTTACTTACTTTAAAGAAGGCTTCACCCTCTAATTGAAGATTTCGTTTATCTTTCCACGTTTTTTTATTATAATTTAATTTTGAAGATGCATTTAAAATAACTTCAGAATTATCAGGTAATGTTAAGGTTTCGTTTTGCGCTACTTGCGTTTCAAAAGCCATATCATTATTAAAAAACAAAAAATAAGACGATGTTAGCATTACCAAGAAGATGGCAGCAATTTTCATAAACCCTCTAAAATTAAGCGGAATTACTTTAGGCTCCTTTTTAGTAAGCGTTCTTTCCTTAAAGGATTCCAGTGCTTTTTGCGCATCTATTTGAGGCGCTTGCATTTGTTTGCTATAAAAAGCTATTTTCTCAAGAGTATCAGTCGTTTCAGATTGTTTTAAATCTTTTACTTCTTGCTCTGTAAGCTCGTTATCAAACCAATTTAATATGTTTTTTTCGTTTTTCATCTTTTATATCCTCCAATTACAAGACAACTTAAAATCTATTTACCCTACCTAGGTGTTAAATATTTTCAATATGTTCTCTTAAAATTTTTAAAGCACCCGACATTCTTTTTTCTATAGCTTTTTGAGAAACGTCTAACAATTCAGCTATTTCTCTATATTTCTTACCTTCTATTCTATTTAATAAAAACACTTCTCGTTGCGCATCGGTTAATAAGGAAATAGCATTTTGCAGTTTCTTTTTAAATTCTTCTTCCTCTAATATATATTCCGGACTTTCATTTGTTCTATCTATATAAGGAGATGCTTTCGCGTATTCAATAACTACCTTATTATGTTTAATTGTATTTAGGAACAAATTATTAATAGTCGTAAACAAATACGTTTTTGCTTTGGTAAAATCTATTTTAGAACAATTTTCCCAAATTTTAGAAAAGGCATCTTGCACAAAATCTAAAGCACCATCTTTATCACCACATTTATAATAAGCAAAATTGCTGGCAGATTGTACATGCTCTGTATAAAAACTATTGAAGTAGACTTCTTCGCATAGTTTATGGTCGCTATTATTCATTTAAAAATCTATTTTTAGGGCTCGGTGAATTATATACATTTGCAAAAGTAGGGTAAATTTATTTTAAGTTGTCTTAATAGTATATGGAAGCAACATACAGGTTTTCACTCGATCTTTTAATTATTAACTATCAAATTTCAGTAAAAATAAAATTAATTGAAATTATTTTAAAATAAAGGTAGGGTAAAAATAAACATGGTTGTCTTACATATAGAACGGCGAAAAAGAATCGCTATGAAAAGAAAAATATTAAACCCCTAAAAATTACAATTATGAAAAATTTAAAATTAATTACAAGTCTAGCTTTAACAGCCCTATTATCATTCACATCTTGTCAAGATGAAATTGATACTGAAAACGGACAAAACCCAAACACAAACAATGCGACTTCTCCAACAGCAAGTAACCTAGAACGTACGTCTATGTACGACGGAAGTTTTGACGACTTTTTAGATGGTACTTCTTGTTCTTCAATATTATTACCAGTTGTTGCTACAGTAAACGGATCGAAAATAACTATTTTTAGCCAATCTGATTACCAAGTTGCTTTAGATATACTAGGAAAGTTTACTAATGATAACGACACCGTAACACTTCAATTCCCATTAAGTGTTCGATTAAGTAACTATACAGAAGTAGTTGTTGCCAACCAAGGCGAATACGATGCTATCATTGATGCATGCAACACTCTAGAATCTGAAGGAAAAGGCGCTATTTCATGTTTAGATATCGATTTCCCTATTACCATTTTAACTTATAGTTTAAGCTTAGAACAAACAGGAAGCGTGGTTATTGAAACCGAACAACAACTATATGCGTATATGAATAATATGGACAACACCGAATTATTTGCAGTAAACTACCCTATTAACGCAACACTATCTGATAGCACAACGGTAACACTTACAAGCGATTTAGATTTACAAGCTAGCATTAACGATTGTTTAGGTATTGAAGATGCTGAAGATCAAGCTGAAAATGAAGCTGCCAATTTAGAAACTATTTTAGTTGATGGCTTATTCAAAGTACAATCTTTCGTAAATGATGGTGTAAACACAGCGAACGCTTATGCAGAGTATTCAATTAATTTTGCTAACGATTTATCTTGTGTTGCAGTAAACACAGCAAACGCTACTGCTCAAAATGTTCAAGGAACTTACAAAGTAGCCTCTGAAACTGACGTATTTTTAAATCTAACTTTTTCAGGAAACGCCACTTTCAACTTATTAAACAACAACTGGGAAGTAACCAGCTTTAGCAGCAGTTCAATCTCATTAAAAAGCACAACAAATGCCGCAGTAACACTTGTTTTGTCTCAAATTTAGTACCTACTTGATTTTTGGTTGATTGCCATTTTGGTTAAATGGTGAAGCAGCTGTTAGGCAACTAACAGCTGCTTATTTTAAAAAGATTAACAAATAACTTATTAAATTTACTGCAACCAAAACACATTGAAAGAGATTCATAAATCTCTAAAACATTAAATAATAACACGATGAAAAAGATAACAACCTTACTATTACTTTTTGTTCTTATAGCTTCATGTACAACAGAAGAAGCTACAGAAACAATAACTGATAACGAAACACCTACAGATAGTAAAATAGCAAATCAAAAAAACACAGGAAGTTCTTCAAACGACTTACTGTCCGACGCTACTTTTAAAAGTATGGTTATTGAATTAGTTTATGTTGAAGGTTTTAAACCAACACAAAGCAGTATTAATAATTTTGTTAGTTTTTTACAAGCACGCACCTTTAAACCTAGTGGTATTACGGTAGAATCTAGAGCGATACCTTCACCAGGAAACGCACCATATACCAATCAAGAAATTGTTGCTATTGAAGATGCGAACCGTACCAAATACAACAGCAGCAACCAAATAGCTGTTTGGGCTTTTTTTGCTGATGGTTCTTCTGCAAGCAACACCAATTCAGGTGTGGTTTTAGGAACTGCTTACAGAAACACATCTTTTGTTATTTATGAAGAAACCATTCATGATTTAAGCAATAGCCCATTTGAACCTAACCGAACTGTTTTAGAAACCACCGTAATCTCTCATGAGTTTGGTCATATTCTAGGACTTACTAATTTAGGTGCCACCATGGTACAAAATCACGAAGACACCGATCACGCCAAACACTGTAACGTTGAAACTTGTTTAATGTACTGGTCTGCCGAAAGTGGTTCTGGTTTAGACAATTTAGTGGGCGCCAATTCAGCTCCAGAACTAGACGCACAATGTATTGCCGATTTACAAGCAAACGGCGGAAAATAATTAATGTATAACCAAAATCAAATAATTAAAATGAAATCAATTTTTAAAATCGTATTCCTTTTTACAATAGCATTAACAGCTAATGCTCAAACAACAAAATCTAATGCCGGTTTAAAAGGTGGCTACAATTTAGCTGCTGTTAGTTTTGACGGTGATACCGAAACGGGACAAAGACATGCATTTCATGTTGGGTTTTATGGTGAATCTTTTTTATCTGAAAGTGTTGCATTGCAAGTAGAAGTACTTTATTCCCAACAAGGTTATGAGTTAAAAGATAACGGAGGCACATTTACCCAAAAGCTAGATTACGTCAACCTTCCTTTATTGCTAAAAATATATCCAGATGAAGCCTTCTTTTTAGAAGCAGGCCCACAAGTTGGTTTAGCAGTCTCTCACAAGGAAGAGTTTGACAGTAATTTTGGCTTATTTGACACCTCTCAAGAATTTGAACCACAAAGTTTTGACTGGGGTGTAAACTTTGGCGCTGGTTTTAAAACAGCATCGGGAGTTTCTTTAGGTGTTAGATACCATTTAGGATTAGGTAGTATTTATGAAGAAAACAACCCACAAAATCGCGTTTGGCAATTCTCGCTTGGGTTCGATTTCTAATCTAAAAAAATAGCACAAAAAAATGCCGCTTCGAAAGAAGCGGCATTTTTTATATACACTCTAAATGTTATTTAAGCATCAATCTTAGCATAAACAGCATTCTTTTCAATAAACTCTCTACGAGGCGGTACTTCATCACCCATAAGCATTGAGAAGATTCTATCCGCTTCTGTTCCATTGTCTATTTGAACTAAACGCATGGTTCTAAATTCAGGATTCATAGTGGTATCCCAAAGTTGTTCAGCGTTCATCTCTCCAAGACCTTTATAACGTTGGATACTTACACTACCTCCAAAATCTTCAGCGATTTTATCACGTTCAGCATCACTCCATGCATATTCTTTCTTCTGTCCTTTTTTAACAAGGTATAAAGGCGGTGTTGCAATGTAAATATGTCCGTTTTCAATAAGCTCCTTCATATATCTAAAGAAGAATGTTAAAATTAACGTAGCAATGTGGCTACCATCAATATCCGCATCACACATAATCACTACTTTATGGTAACGTAATTTTGAAAGGTTTAAAGCTTTACTATCTTCTTCCGTTCCAATGGTAACTCCTAAAGCTGTAAAAATATTTTTAATCTCTTCATTTTCAAAAACCTTGTGAACCATTGCTTTCTCCACGTTCAAAATTTTACCTCTTAAAGGTAAAATAGCTTGGAATGCTCTGTCACGACCTTGTTTCGCCGTTCCACCTGCCGAATCTCCCTCAACTAGGAATACTTCACATTTTGTAGGATCTTGTTCTGAACAGTCACTTAATTTACCAGGTAAACCACCAATACTCATCACCGTTTTACGCTGTACCATTTCACGTGCTTTTTGAGCTGCATGGCGCGCTTGTGCTGCCAAAATAACTTTTTGCACGATTATTTTAGCATCGTCTGGATGTTCCTCTAGGTAATCGGTTAGCATTTCAGATACTGCCTGACTTACTGAAGCCGATACTTCACGGTTTCCTAATTTAGTTTTAGTTTGTCCCTCAAATTGTGGTTCTTGAACTTTTACCGAAATAATAGCTGTTAAGCCTTCACGGAAATCATCACCAGCAATTTCAAATTTTAAATTTTTAAGTAAGCCAGATTCATCGGCATACTTTTTAAGCGTATGTGTTAACCCACGACGGAAACCAGATAAATGCGTTCCACCTTCATGTGTGTTAATATTATTTACATAGGAGTGTAAGTTTTCAGCATACGAGGTATTATAAACCATCGCTACTTCAACAGGCACGCCATTTTTTTCACCTTCAAACGCAATAACGTCTTTCATTAAAGGTTCTCTGTTTCCATCTAAAAACTTGATAAATTCTTTAAGTCCTTCTTCAGAATGAAATGTTTCACCTTCAAAAGAACCATCTTCTTTCGTAGATCTTCTATCAATTAAATGAATGGTGATACCTTTATTTAAATAAGCCAATTCACGCATTCTACTCGCCAACGTATCATAATTATACTCTAAAGTTTGAGTAAAAATAGTCGCGTCTGGTCTAAAAGTTACAGTCGTACCTCTTTTATCTGTTTCACCAATATGCTTAACAGGATATAAAGATTTTCCGCGTTCGTACTCTTGCTCCCAAACTTTACCATCTCTGTAAACCGTAGCTCGTAAATGTTGTGACAAAGCATTCACACAACTTACACCAACACCGTGTAAACCACCCGATACTTTATAAGAATCTTTATCAAACTTACCACCTGCTCCAATTTTAGTCATTACAACCTCAAGTGCAGAGATACCTTCTTTTTTATGTAAATCTACAGGAATACCACGTCCATCATCTTCAGTAGTAATCGAGTTATCTTCATTAATAATTACGGTAATATTATTACAGTGTCCTGCAAGCGCTTCGTCAATAGAGTTATCTACAACCTCATATACTAAATGGTGTAATCCTCTTGTACCAACATCTCCAATATACATGGATGGACGCATACGTACATGCTCCATACCTTCTAAGGCCTGAATACTATCTGCGGAATAATTATGCTTATTAAATTCTTCTTTAGGTTCGCTCATATTATTTATTAATATTGTTTATTGCTATTATTTACACATAAAAAAAGACGCCTTTAAGCATCCTTTTGAATACAAACAAATATACAAAATTAACATCCTTTTAAAAAGCATTTCATCGACTCATTCATATAATTATCAACATTTGTTAATTACTTAAAAACGTCTTAAATCGCTTAAAAAACACCTTAAACAGCCTTTTCGTGCTTTTTAATCTTTCTGAATAAGGCGAAATTTCAAAAACCGCTATAAAGTCATATTTTGATGTTTTCAACAGCCTTCATTTTTGGGTATTTCACTAAAAAAACGTCTAATTTTATAAAAACACAGCTCTATTAAAACCAGTTTCTTGATTTCAGCTATCAAAAAAGAAGTTTAAAAGCTATTTCAGAAAAATATTTTGATGACATTTTCAATCATCTAAGTATAAAAGTGTTAATAATGCAATTAAAATTAGGGGTTCTTTAAAAGACTGCAAGCCTTTAAAGTTTCAGTGTTTTAAGCAGCCAACTCCATAAAAACTTTCGTAATTTTGCCAGCTTAAAAGTTTAACTAGTAAATAAACAAAAAGACATGAGTAAAATTATGACAGTCGACGTTTTGTCGAGTATTAAAGGAGCACAACCCAGTGAGGCGGTGAACAAATTATTTGATGTGATTAAAAATGCACAACCTACAAATAATAACTCTTTTAATAATAATCATAATAATGGTGTGTCGTTAAACGATTTAAGAGACGATGTGGTGATTGAAAGCTCTGCTATAGAGAAGCAAATCATTATCGAAAATTTCCCGAAAGCAAAAAATGGTTATTTGGTAGTTTCTAAAGTTATAGAAGAGTAATTATGAAATCTCAAATAAAACAACTTCACCAACAACTGGTGAACAAAGACATTTCTTGTACAGCCTTAATTCAAGAAAGATTAAACGCCTTAAAAGCAAATACCAACAACACCGTAAACTCCTTATTGGATACGTTAGCGCTTGATTTAGCTGCGAAAGTAGATGCTAAAATAGCCAACGGAGACACTATTGGTTTATTGGAAGGTATTCCGTTTGGTATTAAAGATGTGTACATGGTACAAGGTACCTACACAACGGCAAGCTCCGATTTATTAAAAAAATACAAATCGGCATATACAGCAACGGCTATTCAGAAATTATTGGATGCAGGTGCGATTCCTTTGGTAAAAGAAAACTGTGATAGTTTTGGTCATGGCTCATCGAGTGAAAACACCATTTTTGGCGCTGTTAAAAACGCGAACAACCCCAATTTAGTAGGTGGTGGTTCTAGTGGTGGTTCTGCTGTGAATGTGGCAAAAGATTATACCGTATTTTCTATTGGAGGTGATACAGGAGGTTCGGTACGCCAACCTGCTGGTTACAATAACGTATATGGTTTAAAACCAACTTATGGACGTATTTCTCGTTTTGGTTTGATGGCCTATGCATCGTCTACAGACTGTGTGGGACCTATTGCAAAATCGGTTGAAGATATTCGTATCGTACTGAATGTGATGAGTGGTAAAGATGGCAAAGACCAAACCACTTACGCTTCTACAGAAATTAGCGAAGAAAGTCTTTCAAATTCAAAAGATATTAAAACGGTTGGATACTTCAAAAACTTTATTGAAAGTGAGGCGATCGACCCAAAAATAAAAGCGGATTTTTTAGCAACTATTGAAAAAATAAAAGCCAAAGGTATCGAAGTAAAAGAACTGGATTTCTTTAAATCGGATATCTTGGTTTCTACTTACTATACACTGGCTATGGCCGAAACTGCTTCCAACTTATCACGTTTAGATGGTAGTAATTACGGAAACAGAATTGATGATAAAAACCTAAAAGAATCCTACGCGGTAACACGTTCTGAGAATTTTTCAGAAGAAACCAAACGCCGTATTGTTGGTGGCAACCAAGTATTATCTCAAGGATTTTCAGATGAAATTTATTTAAAAGGGTTGGCCTTAAGAGATTCGATTTCAGAAAATTTCGAAAACGATTTTAAAGAAGTGGATATCATTTTATCGCCAGTAACACCAGGCACGCCTCCCAAAATTGGAGACAGCTTAAAAGACCCGCACGCCATGTATTTAAGCGATGCTTATACGGTTGGGTTTAGCTTGGGGCAATTGCCAACACTTACCGCTCCACAAGGCACAGAAACAGGCGTACAAATTACAGCCGCTAGAAATAACGACGAACTTGTTTTGAAGTTTGCTAACTTCTTAAAAGACACGATATAATGGAACTAGAGCAATTAGATGCTGCGTTAAAAGCACACGATTTAGAGTTAGTAATTGGACTGGAAACACACGTTCGATTAAATACAAAAACCAAATTATTTTGTTCTTGCCCAAACCAAGAAATTGAAACGCCAAACCAAAACATTTGTTCGGTTTGTACAGGGCAAATGGGTGTTTTACCTGCTATTAATAAAGAAGCCATCACCAAGGCTATTTATTTTGGTAAAGCTGTAAAATCATCATTTGAAAATGAAGTGATTTCTTGGGACAGAAAGCATTACGAATACCCAGATAACCCGAAAAACATACAAATTACACAGTTTCACAACCCGGTAATTCCAGACGGACAAGTGTCTTGTTTCCGTAATGATGGAAGCCAGTTTACTGTTAATTTAACCCAAGTTCATATTGAAGAAGACGCCGCTAAATTGATGCACGAAAAAACAGTTTCGTTAGTCGATTTTAACAAAGCCGGTGTGCCTTTAATTGAAATTGTAACCGAACCTTGTATTCGCCATATTGAAGACGCTTCTATTTATGCACAATACATTCAACGTATTGTTCAAAATTTAAAAATATCTGAAGCAAATCTTGAAAAAGGAGAATTCAAATCGGATGTTTCGGTATCGCTTCGTAAAAAACATAGTTACGAATTAAACCCGCGTACCGAGATTAAAAACTTGAACTCGTTTAAGTTTATGGTCGATGCGTTGAAGGAAGAAATTGAAAAACAACTCAACTATTTTATAGAGCATAAAGAGTTTAGACCCGACCAAACTACGGTTTTATGGGATGCAGATTTAAAGCAAACCAAAACCATGCGTAAAAAGGAATTTGAGGCGGATTACCGTTTCATTTCAGAACCCGATTTACCGTTTGTAAACATAAAAGACGCCGTTGCTGCTATTACTGTAGACACCAGAACGCTTCCGTTTGCGGTAGAATCTATTTTGATAAACGGTGGTGTATTACCACAAGATGCTAAATTCTTTACAGCCGATTCATTACGCTCGGAAACGTTTGTTGCCATTAATAATGAACTGAACGATGCGTCGTTCGTAGCGAAAACATTATCAAACAATATAAAACCTGAGGAATACGCTCACATTCAAAATATTCAAGACTTTATTGAAATTTTCAAAGGTTTCAAAGAAGAAAAAGTAACCGTTGTATTGGTTCAAAATGCGATTAAATCATTGTTAGCCGATGCTTCATTTGATTATAAAACCTATTTTGAAGCCAACACTATTTCCGAAGAAAAAATCTACGATGCTATTGCTAAAGTCATTTCAGAGAATGAAGCAACAGCCAACGAGATTAAAGCTGGAAACCAAGGAAAAGCAGGTATTTTAGTCGGAAAAATTATAGCCATTATTGGTAAAGGTGCTTCCGGAAAAGTGATTCGCGAAGGGATTTTAAGTCAGTTGCAAGGTGCTTCAAAAACCGAAGCTTCAGATTCTAAAACTCTAGACGCACAAACACCAAACACCAAACAGCAAGCTGCCAAAAAAGAACAGGAAGAAGTATTACCACAAATTCCTATCGTTATAAAAGAAGAGTACAGAACCCACGTGATTACGGCTATTTCTGAAGCTAATATTTCAGAAACAGTGACGTTTGCAGGTTGGGTTTCTAGTGTGCGCGATCATGGTGAATTGATATTTATCGATTTGCGCGATTCGAGTACCGAAATTTTCCAAGTACGTTTAAGTAGAGAATCCTTTCCTAATTTAGACGAACTGGTAAAACTAAAACCAGAGTCGGTTATTACCGTTACCGGAACCGTGCTACAACGTAAAGAAGATGATTATAATTCGTCTTTACGATCTGGTAAAATTGAATTAGAGGCGACCCATTTAGATATTCTAAACCTATCGAGAACGCTGCCTTTCGAAATAAAACGTGCGACAAAAACCAACGAAAACACCCGTTTTCAATACAAGTATTTAGACCACAGAAACGACGATGTACGTCGCGTGATAGTAAACCGCCACAAGGTGATTAAATTACTACGTGACATTTTAGATAATGAAGAGTTTTTAGAAATTGAAACCCCTATTTTAAGTGCGGGGACTGATGAAGGCGCACGCGAATTCATTGTACCAACACGTAAACAAGCTGGTGCGTTTTACACGCTACCACAAGCACCACAGCAGTTTAAACAAATGTTGATGGTAAGTGGTTACGAAAAGTATTTCCAGATTGCACGTTGTTTTAGAGATGAAGATTCTCGTGGCGACCGTCAACCAGAATTCACCCAATTAGATATTGAAGTGGCGTATGCGAGTATGCAACAAATCATCGATTTAAACACCAACATGTTTAATGAAGTGGTAAACAAAATATATGGTAACAAATGGATATTGCGTCCGTTTGAAGTCATTACCTATCAAGATGCCATGGAGTTTTATGGTTGTGATAGACCCGATTTACGTTTCGGCTTGAAACTACAAGACATTACCAACATTGTAAAAGACACCACCTTCCAAGTATTTAGTAAACCAATTGAAGAAGGCGGAATTGTAAAATGTATTAAAGTATCGGCGGAAGAACAAGGCAGCAAACGTATGTCTAAAGGGCAAATTGAAAAATTAACAGCGATTGCACAACAACACGGTTTGGGTGGCTTGGCTTATATTATTGTAAATGAAAACGATTTACAATCGCCTATTATTAAGTTTTTAGGTGAAGATATCGCGGCTGGTATTATTGAAGCAACCCATGCGCAAGTGGGTGATATCGTATTTTTCTCAGCAGCCGATTATGCCACAGCAAATAAAGCTTTAGATGCAGTACGTCAAGAATTAGGTGCGATGTTAAAATTAATCAACCCTAAAGAATTACGCCCTGCTTGGGTAGTCGATTTCCCGATGTTTGAAAAAACAGATGAAGGCCGCTGGACGTTTACACACAACCCATTCTCGATGCCTGCAGTTGTCGATTTAGACAAGCACATGCATGGTAAAGAAGAAGAAATAGGAAGCATCATCGCCCAACAATACGATTTAATTTTGAACGGTTACGAAATTGGAGGAGGCTCTGTGCGTGCACACAAACCCGAAATTTTAGAAGCAACCTATAAAAATATGGGTTACAACAAAGAAGAAATGCTAAGAAGCGTGGGCACGATGTATAAAGCCTTCCATTACGGCGCACCGCCACACGGTGGTATTGCTTGGGGTGTAGACCGTTTAATGATGATTTTAGAGAAAAAAGCATCGATACGTGAAGTGATGGCATTCCCGAAAACAGGAACCAGTGAAGATTTATTATTTGGCGCTCCTTCCCTACTTTCTGATAAGAAAATTGAGGAAATGAATGTACGTGTGATGAGGAAGTAAATCCATACTCAACACGTTTTTATAGAGCAATATTATGGTTTAAGGGCATAAATTAATAGATGATTTTTTTATATATTGTTATGCCCTAAACAATAATCAATATCAGAGGTCGATTAAACTTATGTTTTACTCATAAAGTATCGACACATATTTTCTAGTTCAACTTTTAAATTATGTATTTTTTTTACCTAACTTAAAAAATCATGACACAGGGTATTGTAAAAAGAAACAACGTCACTATTAAGGGCGAAGGCGAAAAAATCATCCTTTTTGCTCACGGATTTGGCTGTGATCAAAATATGTGGCGATTTATTACCCCTGCTTTTGAAAAGGATCATAAAATAGTTCTTTTCGACTACATAGGTTGCGGAAATTCCGACACATCGGCTTACAATTTTGAGAAGTACTCAAATTTAAGGGGATATGCACAAGACGTATTAGATATTTGTATGGAACTCCAACTCTCCAATGTTATATTTATTGGTCATAGTGTAAGTTCCATGATTGGTTTATTGGCCGCTTTAGAACAGCCAAACTTGTTTAATAGTTTGGTACTAATAGGGCCTTCCGCCCGTTATATCAATGACGAGAATTATAAGGGAGGATTTTCACAAGAAGACCTTGAAGGGTTACTGAATGTGATGGATAATAATTACCTTGGATGGGCTAATTTTTTAGCTCCTACTGTAATGAAGAATGATGACAAACCTGAATTAACAGAAGAACTTAAAGAAAGTTTTTGCTCCTCAGACCGCACTATAACCCGAAAATTCGCAGAAGTAACTTTCTTCTCTGATAATCGTGATGACCTACCTAAGATTGACGTTCCATGTTTAATTTTACAATGTTCGGAAGATGTCATTGCTCCTGATGAAGTTGGACAATACATCCATAAACATATAAAAAACAGTACTTATAAAAAAATGAAAGCGACTGGTCACTGTCCACATATGAGCCATCCTGAAGAAACAATTAAGTTCACAAAAGAATTTTTAAAACACCAATATCATTAAAAAGACTTCTACAGACCAAAGCTCTTGGAAAAATGTCTATGACACTATTCCTTGTTTTTTATTTTCATTTTCAGAAAATGGCACCATAAACAAAATGAATGCCGAAATGCGAATAAAATTGGGTTTAGATATAGAAACCTTCATAGGAAGTCAATTAGCAGATATATTGACTTCGGGAAGTCAAATTTTCTATCAAACGCATTTTTACCCACTTTTAAAAATGCAAAAATCAGCACGCGAAATTTTCATGGAATTTAAAAGTCCAAATGGTCCAATACCAGTTCTTTTAAATATCGAAATCAATAATTCGGAATTGGGATTAGAAATGGTTTGTGGAGGCATGGAAATATCTGGCAGAAACCGCTATGAAAAAGAACTTATTGAAGCTAAAAAAGTTGCGGAACAGGCCTTAGTTGAAAACATAGAACTCAAAAAAACAGAAAATGCATTACTCTTAAATCAACGTACCTTAGAATCGCAACTCAGAAAACTAAAATTACTAAAGGAACAGCAACAACAAGTCTTCAAATTGATTTCGCATGACCTTCAAGAACCATTGCGCAAAACCATATTATATAGCGATTATATAGGAACTAAAGTGAACTCACTTCCGGAGAGTATTGAAAAAGGTTTATCCAAATTAGTAACTTTCAGCACGCAAATGAGTGATATGCTACTCACCTTATTACATTTCAAAGAACTGGATGAGATAGACTTAGTTTATAGCAAGGTTATATTATCTGAGGTGATAGAAGACGCATTGAAAGAATTAAATATTCAAAACAACAAAGAAATAGAAGTATCCTGTACCTATAAAAATCAAGAACTTTATGGTGACAAACGGATACTTACACGCCTTTTCATGGAGTTATTTAAGAATTCCATAAATGATAAGAATCCCGATAACAAAACCTTAATCATAGATATTTCCTCCATTGAAACCATAAAAAACAGTTTTACTGAGGTATCTAATAGATACCAATATGATAAATTTTTAAGAATCACATATACAGATAATGGCTTAGGTTTTGCAAAAAAATTCTATGAGATAATTCATAAATCTGTAGAATTTAACAAAATCAACATAGGTTTAGCCTATTCCAAGCAAATTGTTGAAAAACACCAAGGAAGTATTGCTGCCAAATCGGTAAACGGAAAAGGTGTTCATTATACCATTCTAATGCCCGTACAGCCTCATGATTTTTAATTTACAATTCAAGTAGAACTATTTATATTGCCCAATTAATCAACTTCATTTATTTCAATCAACCCTTTCATTTCACATAACTTACCCGCATTACTAGTTAATAGTTAAAGAAATGAATATGTATTAATTATGCATTTGAGTTAATTTTTAATTTTTTAAAATCCATAGACCTTCTTAAAAACTAATATTTTTAAGAAAAATATGGATTATGGATACGAACAGATTATCAAAAAAAATAGAGGATATTTTAAATTCTCAAGTCACTAAAGAAGCAGATGCTGCTCAAGTATATTTATCTTATGGCTGTTGGGCAGATAGCAAAGGCTATGGAGGTATTGCCAATTATTTCTTTAGACATTCTGGTGAAGAGCGCGATCACATGATGAAAGTGATGCAATATATTATGGAACGAGGTGGCGAGGTTAAAATAACCGCTATAAAAGCACCACCAAAAAGCCCTAAAAACTTGCAAGAATGTTTTGAAAAAACGTTTCAACATGAAGTAGATAATACAACCGCCATTTATGACATTGTAAATTTGGCACATGATGAAAAGGATTGGGCTACGTATAACTTTGCCCAGTGGTTTGTTAAAGAGCAAATTGAGGAAGAAAAATTGGTTATGGATTTATTGGATAAACTAAAAATTGCTGGCGGACCCAAAGCAAGCGATGAATCTTTATTCAACCTAGACACCTATTTGGGGCAAGCTCCAGACGACGCTCCTTTAGCGCGTGACGCCTCCGTAAACAAACCAGAATAAGGTATTTACTTTTAAAAATATATTAAAAAATCCCGATAGTTTTCTATCGGGATTTTTTTGCTTTAACTGTAGGAATTATTAGTTATATTTACGGGGTTAATAGAAGCATTACATTATCCATATCATACTATTTTGATTGGATATGGATAGTAAGGAATCACATATAAACAGTTACCTGCAAGTTAAAAAAACCGAACCGACAATAGATTGATTACTGAATAAAATATGAGCAAAAGACTTTATCTGAATTTATTTTTGAGTTTACTCATTTTACTTTTTGGCTACAATTTTGCTTCTGGACTAACAGGATATTGGACAATAAGAATAGTTAATATATTATCTATTGTTTTAGCTGGATTTTTCCTAATTAAATTTAATCCAAGCTTACTTCCGAAAAAAAATAACTCAACTTTCCGAATTCAATATCTATTCCCAATTGTTATCGGAATTATTGGTCTTTTTTTAATTAACTATTTTATCCCTCTATTAACCTATAAATTAATGGATTGGGAATGGCCAAGTAAAATTCATCTTACAAAATATGAATTGATAAGATATCTAGGATTAATAACTATTTTGGGTGTTTTGGAAGAGTTATATTTCCGTAGAATTATTGCTCAAAAAATATTTAATTCAAAAGGGTTTTCAAAAGCTCTCTGGATTTCAGCATTAATTTTCGGATTTGCTCATATAGTTACAGATTCAGGTATTCTAGGAACTTTTTTTGGCGGATTAGTATTAGGGTACATATATCTCAAAACAAAGAATATTTGGATAAGTATTTTTGCTCATCTGACCAATAATCTGATATCACTTTTTGTTTCTCCATTTTTAGATAAAAATATTGCTGATTTTAGTTCTTATCAAAAAATAACAATATTTATCGGATTTGGATTATCATTAATTTATGCTATGTATCTGATTTTTAAAAAACAAACGGAATTAAAACCAGCAGGTAACACCGTATAAAAATAATGCTTAGTTTAGTGCTTAATCAAGAGTCCGTGCACTTTTGTTACGTCTGATTTTCCTGCGGAAAATCCTCTCACACAAAACCGCACTATTCTTATACATAAACGTTGTATGCAATCTAAAAAACAACCGAACAAACAATAAAAAATGGAACCAATTACAATAATAACAACTGCTCTAGCTTTAGCTTCTCCATATTTAGCAAAAACAGGGGAAAAGGTAGCAGAAAAAATAGGAGAAGATGTTTGGAATATGCTAAAGAAACCTTTTAAAAAAGATAAGAAAAAAGAATTATTTCCTGAATCTCCAAATGAGACTCAATTAGAAAAAATAAAAGAAGAATTACTTTTAAAAGTCCAAAACAACGACTCTTTTAAAAATGAACTTTTACAAACAATTACAGAAGCCAAAACAAATCTTAACCAACAAAATATAAATAATCAAGGTAAAGTAGAAAAACAGATAAATATTCAAACCAATACAGGAGATATTAAATTTTGATGGGACAAGATGTAAATAATAATGGAGAAGTCCAATCACAGTTAAATGCTGCTAATGTTGAAGGGAACATATATTTCGCAAAGAAAACAAGATTTGCACGAAGATTTGAAAAATTAAACCAAGAAGTCAAAAATGATGAAAGGTATGAAGGAACAATGGAGGCTTTTAAATTTTATCTAACCAAGCTTGATGGAATTAGTGCTGAAACTAAATTATCTGATGGTGGTTTTACTGAAAATGAAGTTATTAACGCAATTAGGAGAAAAGAAAAGTACGCCAAACGTCTGCAACTAAATAGGTTTTTTGAATCAGCACAATGGATAGATAGTCAATTATTCGCAAAAATAAAAATGGACTTTGAAGGATTTATTACACCGCTAATTGACAATGGAGCTTCTAAAAGTGAAATATTAAAAGAAGTTATCGTAAAAGTAGTACAACCCGTACTTGATTTAATAAATTTAGAAGGCGAAGATGATGAAGTTTTAAATTACAATGCAGAAGATATCTTTGGAATGGTTTATTACTTAACAGGTCAATGTCACATAAATTGGAAAAATTATGATAGTATATAACCAAGCTTTAGATTTATATCATACTATTTTTAGATTACTTCACTTTCTAAATAAGTTTGAAAATAAAAGTGTAATTGAAATTGAAAGGATAAGAATTTGGGATTTTTACTTATTATTTCCAAGTAAAATTCACGAAATAAGGCTAAAACAAGGTGAATCAGATATACGTAAATTAAGAAAGCAATTCATAAAAGATTCAAAAAATCCTTATGAGAAAATTTCTGAAAACCGTAAAATATTTGAAAAAATAAAACCATACCAACTAGCTGCCTTTAACTGTATAGCTTCATATGGAATTATAGATAAATCTTTTTTAAATCAACAAAGAATTTCAATAATCAACAAAGAAATATTGACTGAATTTGTTAATAATTTTGAAGATTTACCAGCAAAAGAAAAAAACGTAATTGCTTTAATGACTTCACTTTTTAACCAAATATCATTATTCGGAACTGATGGGTTAAAGAGCAGAACTAATCTATTAGAAAGTAAGTATGATGCGTAACAATTTATTTTTAAACAGACTCCGTATTTATACTGAAAATGGAGAAATCGCTTATGATGAAAAATTTCATAAAGGCGTAAATATAATACGTGGTGATAATAGTAGTGGGAAATCAACTATTACTCATTTTATTTTTTACGTATTGGGAGGAGCTTTTAATGATTTTGTGCCAGAAGCAAGGTTATGCTCACAAGCCATTGCAGAAGTTGAGATGAATGGAGCAACGTTTACAATTAAAAGAGATATTGTAAAAGATGAAAAAAGCAATATAAGCACCCAATCACCTCTATACTTTTTTTGGGGAAATATGGATGAAAGTTTTAATCCACCAGTAGATAAAAGTTGGCAAAAATTTGGTTACAAGACAACTGAAAATAGAAAGAGTTTTTCAAATGTAATGTTTGACAATCTAGACTTACCAATTGTAAAAGGAGATAGCAATATTACATTTCACCAAATATTAAGGCTTTTATATATTGACCAAGAGTCACCTACTAGCTCATTATTTTTATATGAGCATTTTGACAGTCAATTAACAAGAGAGACTGTATCTGATTTATTGTTAGGTGTATATAATGAGGAACTATATGAGAATAAAAAACGGCTTATATCTGCGGAAAAGGAATTTGAGAATATTAAAAGTGAAATAAAAGCAACCTCACAATTTTTTTCTGACCCTTTAGCACTTAACCCAACACATATTAACGAAGCAATACAAAATAGAGAAATTGAAATATCTCAAATTCAAGAAGAAATTGTCTCTATAAGAAATAAGGATAAAAAAGTTAATTATGAAGAAGATTCCGAACTTTCCTTTCAAAAACTAAATCAGGATTCAATTGTACAACGTAAAATTGTTGCTGATATAGAAAATCAAATTACTTATCTGTACAATGAAATTGAAGATTCTACCTTTTTTATAGAAACACTTGATAAAAAAATAATAGCGTTAAAGAATTCTATTCATACAAGAGAATTCCTAGGAAATCTTCCTCTAGAATATTGTCCTGAGTGCTTATCGAGAATAAAAACAAATACAGATAGCTCAAATTGTAAACTATGTAAAGAGCCTATAGATGAATCTTTTGGAGTAGTTCAAGCAAGAAGAATGGAACTTGAAATTGGTTTCCAAATTAATGAATCAAAAAAATTACTTGAAATCAATAAGAGAAACTTATTAGAATTAGAATCTAAATATTCAAGCGAGATTGGTAAACTTCACGATATTCAAAAACAAGTTAATTCAGCACTAGAAGATGTTAAGTCGTATAGTGAAGAAGCAATTGACAACTTAAACAATAAAAAAGGTTTTATAGAAGGGGAAATTCTTCAGTTTAGGACAATGTTAGAAAATGCAGAATTATATGACAGATTGCTCCAAAAGAAAAATGAATTAGGAAAAGAGGTTAGCTATTTGAAAGCGTATATTTTCAAAACAGAAAAAGCACAAACATTATTAAAACAAGCAATAAACGAAAAAATCAAAGAAGAAGGTATTTACTTACTAAACAATGATTTAGACAGGCAAGATGAATTTAAAAACGCTAATGATTTCTTTATTGATTATTCAAACAACATTGCCTTTTTATCAAATAAGTTTTCAAAATATTCAGCAAGTTCAAATTTCTATTTAAAAGTTGCTGCTAGGTTTTCAATCTTTTTAGCGTCATTGCATATAGATGAAATGAGGTATCCTAGATTTATTTTTGCTGATAATATGGAGGATAAAGGTATTGAAATGAAAAGAGCTCAAAATCTCCAAGACTTATTAATTAAGAGAGTTAATGATTTTGATGGGAATAAATATCAAATGATTTATACAACTTCATATATTACAGAAGAACTTAATCACAGTGAACTCGTTGTTGGAGAATATTATACAAAGGAAAATCCTAGTTTAAAAAATATTAATAAATAGAAAAGACTGCATACAACAAAGAACTGAGGTAAAAAACAAGTCATTTCTTCAAAAATATTAGACACTATTATGTTGGGCTTAGAAATTCAAGTAGTCAATTTTTAATTCATTTTTTATTTGCTAAATTAGGCACTTAACACACGCAACAAACCATAAACAACAACATTACCAAGCATGAGTAAAATGAATACCTTCAAAATTTTCATACCGATAAAAAACAGTTCTATTAACATTGATTGGATTTTCACAATAACGATCACCCTATCTCTCTTGTTTGTTTTTTTAGTCGATTATTATGAAGAAATAGTGCCAGAAACCATCTCAAAAATTTCCGTCGGGTTTTTAATTTTTAATTTAATACTCGTAATAGTAATTCAAATCATCAGCCATTTTCTGTATCAATCGTTAAGTGGCGCATTTGATGGAGAAATTATTCTTAATGATGACAGTATTAATTTAGGCGAGAAAACCTTAGCAATTTCGACTATTAAAAAACTAGAAGTCTTTATTCAGGATTATAAAGGCATGCACATATGGCACCAAAAAACTTTGAAACCCAAATTGCAACAAGGAGTGAAAAACGCTATGAAAATTGAATTAATTTCTGGCGACATTTTATCTGTAAATTTTCTTCAAGCTTATAAAAATGAATTTCAAAAAAGCAGTGAGTATTTAAAAAAATATTACTTAGAAGGTAAAATTCACTTTTTACATTTAATTGATTTGTTAGAGATTACAGATTATAATGACATCCAGAATTTAAAAAAGGAGTTGAATGAAAAAAAAACTTTAAGAAAACAAGATGATGAAAATTAAATTTAACGAAACCGAAAAGACGATTGAAATAAAAGATGGACTGAAGAAACAGTATTTATTAATGAATATATCACTAGTTTTTACTCTCGTTAATTCTGTTTTATTCCCAATATTTGTATTAACTAAAAAACAAATGGAATGGATGGGGTTTATTTGGATTATTATTGGAATTTTCTCGATTCTGCTGTTTACGTATCAAACACTTAAAAAAACAGCATCTGAAAAACTAAAATTATCAGAAATCAGATCGCTAAGCGAAAAACAAGTTTTTGGACGAAAAAGGTTCAGTCTGAAATTAAAAAACGGAAAATTAAGAGACCTAATAGATGTTAAAAATGAATCTGATATTTTAGAGATTAAAAAGCTATTTAAAGTTATCGGAATTGAAACAACCTAAATAAACCTTAATAAATCTATTATAGACCCCTGTGTTAAAGTTGGTTAATTAAAGTTAAACTGTATTAAACACTAATTCAATATTATTAAATTATACGTTGATTTGTTTTCAAATAACTTTAATTTAAAATTATGAAAAAAGTATTATTGGTAGTTGCTATCGCTGTTTTGGGATTAGCAAATGTTAATGCACAAGAAATTAAATTCGGTGCAAAAGGGGGTTTAAATTTCGCTACTATTAGCGGAGACAATACAGAAGCTACAGAACCTGTAACAGCTTTTAATTTTGGTCTGGTTGCTGAGATACCCATTAACGAAAAATTTTCTTTTCAACCCGAATTAATGTATTCTGGTCAAGGATATAGTTTTGATAGTGACGCCTTAGTGGCACTCAATTATTTAAACATGCCTTTAATGGGAAAATATTATGTAACAAAAGGCTTGAGTGTTGAAGCGGGACCACAAATAGGCTTTTTACTTTCTGCCGAAAAAGATAATACAGATTTAAAAGATTCATTTAACACCCTTGATTTTGGTGTTAATTTTGGATTAGCTTATAAACTTGACAACGGCCTTAATTTTGGCGCCAGATATAACCTGGGACTATCTGATATTAATAATATAGATGGTTTCACAGATAAAAATAAAAATGGTGTGTTACAATTATCCGTTGGGTATTTCTTTTTCTAAAACTTCATAATTTCAATATATTAAAACCCAAGTAATTTTACTTGGGTTTACTTTTTTATTCAAACCTCAGCAGCCCAAAAGAGTGAACTCAAATATGAATTTTTATATGAAATTGAAGCTACTTTAGATTCGACCATGGTTCTAGGAAAACATCTTTAGGCAATAAATTAATTCACCCCGTTACCGGAGGCTTTTTTGAAGGACCAAAAATTAAAGGCAAGGTTTTACCTATTGGAGCCGATTGGGCGCTTTCTTTCGATTCTGGAATAAAGAAATTAGATGTTGATATGGTTCTTAAAACGGATGATGACGCTATTATTTATGTGAAATACACAGGGTTTATTTATCGTGAAGCAGATGGAAGTCTCTATTTTAGAGTGATTCCCATTTTTGAAACGAGTTCAGAAAAATACTTTTGGCTAAATCACACCATTGCGGTTGGCATAGGAAGACGTATTGAAGGTGGTGTTGCCTATACAGTATATGCTATAAAATAACTTCGGGCAGCTTTCAACGCTTCATTTTTATTCAAAAACCACGCGATCACAAAACACTAATACACAGTTTAAGGGTAACGCCCAAACACCTTTTACACTTTCATTTCAAAACCCCTAACTTTAACATTCAACAATGACTTTTTTAATGTCCTTAAGATTATTAAACTTACCTTTAAACCTTCTTTAAATATTAAAAAATTAAGCATGAGAATACTTATATATCTGTGTTCCTTTTTTTGCATCAACGCCTTTGCCCAGGCTACTTGGCAACCAGCTACCAACATTGTTACTAATGGCGATAACCAACGTTTTGATGATATTCATTTTATAAACGAAACAACAGGTTGGGCTGCCAACGGTGGTTACGCTGCGGTTTACAAAACCACAGATGGTGGTAAAAACTGGACTTTGCAACTAAGTGAAGCTATGCTTGGTGGCGATTACTATTTTAGAAGCATCCATTTTTTAGATGAAAATATCGGCTTTTTAGGCACATTAGACAGTAAATTTTTTAAAACCAGTAACGGTGGTACGAATTGGACTGAAGTGACAAACCTACCAACCATTCCAAAAGGAATTTGCGGTTTAGATAGTGTGGGCACATCGACCATTTATGGTTGTGGCGCCTATTTTGAACCAGCACATATTATAAAATCGACAGACAGCGGTGACACTTGGCAATATATAGACATGTCTGCCTACGCCACTGCGCTCGTAGAAATTCACTTTTTAACAGAGCAAATTGGTTTTGTTGGTGGAAAAAATGCCAATGGAGCAACGCTACTAAAAACCATAGATGGTGGCGCTACTTGGACGGAGCTATACAACTCGACCTTACAAGGTGAGTACTTTTGGAAAATGCAAGTACTAGAAAGCAACCCCAATGTTATTTTTGGAGCTGTTGAAGCTGCGACATCTCATTATTTAGGAAAACTAGCCAAGTCTTTAGACGGCGGCGCCACATGGATAACCTACAATGCACCCGAAGCCAACATTCAAGCAGTTGGTTTTATTGACGAAAACAAAGGCTGGATGGGTGGCCACACCACTGGTTTTTACGAAACCTTAAATGGCGGGCAATCTTGGACGAACCTAAACGTGGGGAAAAACTTGAACAGAATATTTATTATGAGTTCAACCTTGGCCTACGCAAGTGGTGCCACTATTTATAAATTTACAGAGGCATCTTTGGGTATTGAAGCTACCAATGCGCATAGTAGAACGCCCTTAAAACTGCATATAAAGAATAACCCCGTTGACTCGTATCTTGAATTTGATATCGATTTTGATTCTAGCGACCACATTTTAATTGAACTTTATGAAATGAACGGGAAATTTATTCGACAATTAACCAGAGATCGCATTTTGGCCACATCGATTAAAAGTTATAAATTTTCGGTGGAAGATTTAGCTTCGGGTACTTACTTGATTAATTTTCATAATAATACAGGTAGGGAATCTCATAAATTTGTAAGAAAATAAACGAACAAAAACCTTATATTTACTTTTATTAACACTTTAAAACCTTGAATTTGAAAAAATCAAACATTATTACAAGCCTTGCATGCCTTTTTATCATGTTATTATCTTCTAACATAGAAGCACAAAAATTTAGTTCTTTAGACAAAAGTCCGTTGGATGTGACTGTATACCCAAGCAGCAACAAAGAACCTAACAAACTAGTAAAAGTCGTTTATAGCCGACCTCAGCTTAAAGAAAGAGATTTAGGTAAACTAGCTCCAAACGGAAAAGTATGGAGAACAGGCGCTAACGAAGCGGCTAACATCACGCTATACAAAGACATGAAAGTTGCTGGAAAAGCGGTTAAAGCTGGTGAATATTCTTTATTTACGATTCCTGGTGATAAAGAATGGACTATTATTTTAAATAAAGACATTAATGTTTGGGGTGCTTACTCATACAAAGAAGCGCAAGATGTTATTCGCGTTTCGGCTCCTGTAAGTTCTGGAGATTCGCTTGAAGCATTCTCTATTGCTTTTTCTGATGATGGCACGATGTATTTAGGTTGGGACACCGTACGTGTTGCTGTTCCTTTTACGAAATAAAAACAACCCTATTTTATAAAATTAAAAACGCCTTGAAATTTCAAGGCGTTTTTTTTCATCAAACAATAATTTGATTGAGAATAGCATTTACATAACTGTTTAATCGACTACTACAAAGTCCCCTTGAGAGATATAACTAATTTCTGCACTAAAAGCTGTAGAAACTAGTTCGGCGACATTTCTTCCATCCTGTAACACAATAGGGTTTCTCTTGGATCCCGCCTGCGAAAAAGACATGCTATATAAGGCCCCGTTGATGGTATATTCAACACGGGACACTTTTGTATTTCCGTTACTATTACTAGACGTTTCAACTTGAATGGCATACGATGCATCAGGATTAATACAATCGCCTGGAGCGATTGCTGTTCCATCTGCATACACAAAACTAATGGATGTGGGGTTGAAGCTTTCAACATCTACTACAATAGCGGTATCATCATTCTTTGAACAAGTAAAGAATGTTATAAGAATTACAATAAAATATGGTTTCATTTTCATAACTATTCTTTTAAATTTATAATGATGTTTTTGGAAAACCCATTAACCTTCACCGTATAACTCCCTGTACTTAGGTTATTAAAAATAGCCTCGCCATTTACAAGACTTTGTGTGGCATAGCTAGTTTGCCCTTTAATTAAGGAGACTGTGCTCCCACTTTCTGATGACTGTACTTTGATGGCTCCTCCTTTATAACAAACAGCATCCTTTTTATAGAAAACCAAATTCCCTATAGCGGCATTAGAACTTACGCTTATTGTCCATTCAACTCGTTTTGATTCGTCTTCAGACAGAAGGTTAAAGGTTATAGGACTTGAGAAATCTAGTGCATTATTACCCGATTCCACTTTAACACCCTGCTTTAATAACTGAGCTCCGGCACTCAATACGAAAACAGCATTGAGCGCCGTTACGCTTTGCCTCTCTTCAACAATCAATGTTATAGTGTTGCCACTTGTAGCCTTATTAACAACATCAACCTTATCAAAATCAAACCTAATCAACGCTGTTTCATTATTCAAAACAGGTTTTGCTACACTAAAAGCCTGAAGTAAATCGCCATAATGGGCACCTATTTCAAAATTTATAGTTTTTTCAATATCTACTACCGTATCAGTTGCTGAATTATACACTTTAAAGTTTATAGCTTCATTATTAGCATTTGAAAAAACGGTTAAATAAGCATAATACCTATTTTTACTTTCCACGTAAATTAAATTGGTAACACCTCTTATTTCTCCATTTGAAAAGGCCGCAACCTGATCGTTAGTACTTGATAAATTAGTTCCATCAATGGTAACGAAGGCCACAAAGGACATGGTATATTCAAAATTATTTTCGTTTACCGACCAATTGGGAGCTTGTCCGTAAGAAATCATTCCTACTAAAAAGCATATAAGTAACTCTATTGTTCTTCTTTTCATCATGATTAATTTTTAACTACTCTATAAACTGAAACAACATCGTTTAGGTACACATTCAAGAAATAAACACCATTTTGAACTTTTGGCGTTAATTCAAGCTTATTATTACCTTTTACTAGCATTTTATTAGTGGTATACACTATTTGCCCCACCACGTTATAGAGTTTAACATCCATTACTTGTTCCGCATCCGAATAGAGTTCTAAAACCAAATTGCTATTAAATGGATTTGGATACATTTTAAGACCTTGCAGCGAATCATCTTCCAAAACTAAAGGTTCCGCGACGGTTCCTAAAACACTGTTTCCTTTAAAGGTAACCTGCTTAGATGTTACTTTTTTAGTTGTACCATCACCAATATGAAACACCAAGTTCTCTGGCGCATCACCATAAATAGTTATAAAACTTAATGCTTTATCATTAACTAGTTGGTTTGCTTGTTTACCTTTTAAAACACCAGCTTCATCATAAACAAACAACTCATTGTAGCCTTCTGGCAACTGCACAATAGCATTCATATTTCCTGCATATTGCTTGAATTCATCAGCCATTTTGCCTGCAGATTGCTTACTAGTAACCTTAGTTGATTGTTTGCTAATTTGATTTGCCAAATAACTTGGATAGGTAAACGGCTGATCTTTACTCGATTTAATCATATAACCTGTCCCAGATACTAAATAATTTAAAGTACCATTCCATCCATTAATGCGGTCGTAAATGGCAAATAAATTTTGAGATTTAATAACATCTCCATCTTCAGCATCAAAATAGGCCAATGCTTCATTAATAGCTTGATTTTGAAGTAAAGGATACGGTACCCAATTCCAGTTGGTCTTGATTGGGAAACTCCATGTTGACATATCGACAGGAACCCCTTTAATATTTAGTGACTGTGCTAAATTAAAATTCACCTTATACATTTTAGATGTTGAAATCCCTCCATTGGAAGTCACTGTACCAGACCAGGTACTGTTTCCAACATGAGATGCATCTTTATAATAGGTATCTAATTGTGCAGGTGAATGACTTAAAATGCGATCGTTCGTATTTAAGTGCATCCCTTCTGTTAAAGCGTTTAAGTTTGAAAACTCAGAATCATTCACATTTAAAGACACCCAAGTCCAACCTTTATTCAAGGTTATATCTTGTACTAAGACATCTGAATTTTCAAAAATAACAGGGTTACTCAAACTTCCTGAGACTTCATTATCTTTAAAAATAGTGGTGGCATTGCCATCAATAACAGCTTCTATAATTTTTCCTTGAGAGGCGTCCCAAATTCTAAACGACATCGTTTCACCATACACACTATTACTATAAACCGTGAGATATGCATAGTACTCTTTAAATGCTTCGTTATAGTATAAAGCGGCAGAACCACGAAGTTCCCCATTGCTAAAAGCAGCAATCTTATCATAAGAATCCTCAGAGAATGTGCCATTAATTTTTACACGTCCAACCATATTCATACTAAAATCAAAACCTGTTGGATTAATTGTCCACTCTGGTTCTGGTGCCAGTACCCGCACTTTAACCTGCATTTTTTCGTCGTAACCAAAATCGGTTTGTAAATACAAATTCTCTAAATAGTTACCTGCCGTTAAGTCCTTATCGATAGTAGCCGTTAGTACTACTTTACTATCTGGTTGCAAGATTCCAGACGTTGCGCTTAACTTTAACCAACTTGGTATGTTAGTAATCTGGTATGGTTGCCCATTCCCGCCTTTATTCAATAAAGTAATTTCGAAAGATGTAACGGCTCCTGTATTTTTCACAATATCAACAATCTCATTATACCCTTCTGCAAACCAACTAACCTCGTTACGCTTCACATAAGCTGTCCAAGTAATGGGTGATTGCTGCCTGTTATTAGCACTATCAAACATTCTATGCACTGTAATATCAAGAACTTGCCCTTCTAAGGAAGCCCAGTCTGTAACAACGGGTTCTAAAATCATTTCATCTTCATTGATAACATGATTGACCCCAAATTTAATTAACTCTCTTGCCGGTTTAATAGCAGGTACATCATTTGAATAATTTACCGTACCATTACTAATGGACGCCAAACTTGCCGACACCTTTTCATTGGCAGCTGCATGAAAATATCTAGGTGTGTTTCCTGCATCTGCATTCATTCTAGCATAGAACACCAAGCCAATACTTTCAACATCCATTTCATTAAAGCGATCTCGACTTATCTGCTCGACATTACGTAAGGTATTCCACAACCTAATTTCGTCTATTTTTCCGGAGAAGGTATTGTCTACCGTTTCGTCGCCAGCTAAATCTTTAGACCCTCTGGCTCCTATCCAAATTTTGTTTCCTGAAAAGCCGCCAATAGCTGCTATCAAATTTGAAGACACGGGAGCAGCATCTATATAAGTTCTTAAAGACCCTATGCGATTAAACAATAAGGTAACATGATGCCAATTTCCATCTACAACCGACTGATTTGTTAGCGTATAAGATTTCCCCTCGCTAGCAAGTGTTAACATACCCGAACTAGTCAAGTTGATCGCCCATTTATTTGCCTGTCCGTTGGACTGCACTATATCCGACCCATCGCCTTTTCCATTAGAAAACAAAGTAGCTTCTTGTGCGGTATCTGTTTTCATCCAAAAGGAGATTGTTGCATCCATTTCATTGGTAAGCTGAACAAAATCGACATCGTTCAATTCTAAATATTGACCATTTACAAATTCATAAGAAGTTCCTTTAGGCTTGATATCCCAATCTGAATTTACAATGGCATGTTTAAAGCGTGCCAAATCTTTGGTAATTTCACCTCTACCTTCATCCATGGGCCAGTAGCCAATTAAATTCGCCTCATTTCCAATAAGCTTGTCATACATTTTAGCATAAGCAACATCTAAACTTATTGTTTTATTCCACAATCGTAGATTATGAATATTACCAATAAAGGTATTCCCGCCTATTACTAATGGATTATTATTGGTGAAATTCATATTAGAAACACCTGTATTCCCACCAATTTCAGCATCATCTTGAAAAATTCTTAGGTCGCCTGTACTACTTTCATAGGTACATGTATAATGATGAAATACACCATCATTAGCGATACTACCTTGTGCTACGACACCTCCCAGCGTAAAGAAAATACCACCATTACTAAGCCCAATATTTAAACCACCTTCTTGCTTCATGATATCTGCAGTGTTAGCCACTGTAGCATTGTTCATCCAAAACTCTAAGGCAAAATCGCCTGAAGTAATTTTTGGGTCGTTAATAACAGCCGTACGCGTCGCGCCTTCAAAATGTAAAGACACACTATGGTTAATAGGCAACTGGTTTGTTTGCCCCTTTATTTCTATAGTACTTATGGCCTGATTGTAAAAAATGTTTTCGTTGAAACTCACCCTTAAATCTTCACCAACTCCTAAAATACCATCTATAGGTAATGGTGTACCAAAGCGTTGCGGACTTGTTAAATCGACACGACCTGTTATGACTTCTGAAATATATTCGGTATTGTTTGTACAAATACTTCTAGCTCTAATTTCATAATCTCCATCTCGTAAATTCAATTCCGAAATATTAAATGAATAGGATAATGATGGCGTACTAATTAATGAAATTTCAGATTCCTTATCTGCCACAGCTGTCTCATAATGTTCTTCACCATAATAGCTATGCAAACGCGTCCAATTTGGTGCTGTTGCCGATCGATACTCTAATTCAATTTTTTTGAAACTAGAAAAATTCGTATTAAAGCCTATCATGCTTACGGTTAATGGTTTTGTGGAACCATCTGTATTATAAGCCTCACTTATGTTATAGGTCCAATTTTCTAAGGGTGCATTCACAACAACTTCAGAACAAGAGGGAATAAAGTGAGCAGACACAAACACATCATCACTTACAGCTTCCCCATCACAGGTAGATTGTAATACGACGCGAATATTTTCATAATCATACACATCAGAAATTGATTTCCCTAATGTTAAGGTATAATATGTTTTTTTACCATAAGGAACACTTACAAGTATTCCATTTTGTTCAATATTAATTAATGCGTTATTTGGATTCGTTGTATTGTCTATTTTCAATAAGAAAGTAGCGTCTGTTTCCGTAACACTATTGTTTTCTAGTAATAATTTAAACTCTGCATTGTTATATTCTGATACATTACTGATATCTGCAACCTCAACACTCAATAGAGGAACTTCTACTTTTTGAGTAGCGAAACTTAATGGAGCTTTCTTGTTTATATCGGGGTCATTTGGATCCTCTGGACAACAATCGACATCTTTGGAAAATTCATCTTCATGATCACTCGCCTCCTCATTTAAGGATTTTCTCTTTACTTCTAATAATCCTCTTTCGCTTCGGTTTTCGTCATATGCATTTTTATTTTCTACGCTTATGTAAGAACGATAAGCCCTTTCCAAGATTACAAATTCTTCTTCATTTTTGTTAATTGCTTTTTCATTTACATCTATTTCATTTTGAATTCTAAAATATTCTTTAAAATACGCTATAAACTTGTCATTGGTAAAAAACTTGGACTCCTCAGCCCCCTCATATGGGCAGGAAGTTCTACCACCTTGCGTTATAAACACTGGACCATTACCATCAAAAGAATTTACGACATCTATACTTAATAAATTAGCTGGGTCATTGTCTTTAAGTGTGTAACTTATATTTAATGTGTTTTTATCTTCATTAGATAATGATGTATTTACATCCTGTTGAAAAACACCTTTCGTCTTGGTTGCAAAACCTATTTTTGATACAGTGGCACCAAGTTCCAAACCAAACTCTTCTTTAAGAGTAAAATTGTAATCTGTCGAAGTTTTGTTTATAACAGTCGTCTCTACACTTCTTGTAAACTCACCTACTCCAGCATCAAAGGAGATATTATCCTCAAAATAAGTATTTAATAAACCCTTTACTTTATTAGATTCCGCCAATTTATCAATCAATGAAAGTTCAGCACTGCTATCCTCGCTATTATTTATGGCGGTTATAAGCTTATCATTAAAATTTGAAACAACATTGATTAATGACGCCTGATATTTTGGACGTTCATTCATTGCTAAAAACTTGCTTTTTTCATTATCCAAAATCACTTTTTTCCACAGCCGAACTTGCTCTTTATATTGGTCGAGATCTTTGGGATATTTACCATCATTAGTATCAGCAGGAATCCCATTTTCGATATTAGTGATAAAAAATTCATATTCAGGAATTAAGGTTTCTAAAATATGCTTTTGGGAAAAAACGTAAAATGTTTCCGAAGGCTCTTCTACAAAATAAATTGCTTTTTGCTTACTTACAAACACACTCTCCCCTAAATAATTTTTTAATTCAAATGACGCAGAATCATCAAAGGAGTTCTTTTCTTCACCTGAAAGCTGTATATCATTAAATGAACCATATAATTGATTCTTCGAGTTACCTATATATAAATCACCATCTGACCCTACATAACTGGGATCTGCACTTGTAGAAATGGTTTGACTGAATTCATACGTTTGCGTTAAACTTTCGCCGTCTTTTGAAGTATTAGTAAGACCTATTCCTGCAAATAAACTGTTTGTTTTTTTAAATTCAAATACTGGCCCCGCCAATCCGCCACCTATCTCAAAAAAAAGCCCTATCATCAGTTTAAATTCCGATTCGAACCCCTCCATATCAACCTCTGAACTTTCTGTTGTGAATGTAATACTTTCACCTTCTTGTATAGAAGCAAAACTATTAGACCCAGGAGGGTCTCTTAAAATAATACTGGGTACATCTGGCGCCTCTGTTACAAATGTTTGACTCCCATCTGAATTCCCCCCTAAAACAATACCAATATCCTTATAATTCTCAACATCATAATCGATACCATTTATTCTGTATTGCAAACTGCTGGATAATGTAAAGGGAGCCGAAATAGCAGGCAATCCTGCAAAAAAAGTATAAGTTAAAATACTCCCATCCATGTCGTCAACCATACTGGTTTCTGATTTATCGGCGACATTTTTCAAGGCTAAATTATTATTTATAAGCAATTGTCCTTCTACTACAGGTACTAAATCTTCAAGTTCACCATCATCGTAATTAATATAACGCTCAAATCTATTTAAAATAACTTTATATTCTTTGAATTGAGAATATACTAGATATTCAAAACCTTCTGTACTAATTTTTATACCGTCTAAATCGATTTCTAAATCAGACGTTTGCTCAACTACTTTTAATATTGGAGTAGATCTATAGGTGAAACTTTTTTCGAAATGATAAGGCATACCTGTTTCAGAGTTTCCATCTTCATACTCAAATAAGGGCGTAGTAAAACCTACCGCATTTGACACTTTAACTTCTTCAGTTACGCCTGCTTCTATTATTGTAATAGGATAATCCTTGGCACTTGTAATGTTTATATTACTCGCTTGTAACTCATAATTTAAAGGCAACAAACTCACCCGATATTCACCGGATGCACTATTCGTTTTAAAATTGAATGTGGAGTTTTCGGTAACAGGAGCGCCTCCAGGTTTATAACCTAAAGTAATATCTGCAACACCTATATTATTTTTAGAACTAATGGTAATGGTTTTGCTAACCTCATCAGCATCTGTTATTGATTTCTCAAACAAGCCGTTTTCTCCAAAACCAATAACCTTTTCAGCCTCAACCGTTCCACCAACCACTCTACCAACTAGAGTAACTCGTGTACTATCTACAAATACAACAGCCTCATTAGAATCTTCAAAAAACTCTTTAAAAGTACCAGACTCAGCTGGAAATCTACTGTTATGAGCAAATACATGCCCGTTTTTTTTTAGTGTGATATAATGTTTCCCTATAGGTACACTGATGTCAAAAATACCTTCAGCATCTGACACTACTGGAATGTTATTTTCATCTAAAACAATATTGCCATCTATGTAAACATTAACACCTTCAGATGCGATGCGGGCATAGCGTTCTATAAAATCATCCGATTCA
Source organism: Mariniflexile sp. AS56 (assembly GCF_030552475.1). Taxonomy (GTDB): domain Bacteria; phylum Bacteroidota; class Bacteroidia; order Flavobacteriales; family Flavobacteriaceae; genus Mariniflexile. The sequence goes on from NZ_JAUPED010000004.1 coordinate 164,983, forward strand.
TCAGCGGGCGTCTCATTATCGTTATACCAATATTCCCCTTTCGATAATTTACCAGCACTCAAGGTCTCATAATAATTATAACCTTCGCCAATTATTTGATTGGCTTCATAATAATCATCCCCATTTATTGGTGCGGATGCGGTTTCTTTAAAAGATTTAAACACGCCTCTTGTATCATATAAAACTTTGCCTTTAAAGCTGAATGAAGAAACATCAGTAAAATTTATTTTATTAACCACTTCAGACCCTTGCCCCAGAAACACTAATTGTTGCCCCGGTTCAAACTGGTGCACACCGTATAAAGGGGTAATATTGAAAGACTCTCCAGTACCTGAATATGGGATGGCAGTAATTTCGTAATTCCCATTCACATCGGTAACCCCAAGAATACCCAATTGGTCTGAACTTGGAATGTTACCTGCCCCTTGTTCCCAAGAGACTCTAGCCCCAACTGCTGTACTGGAATCCCATAATTTTCCGTGATTCTTATTATAATCGAACCCTGTTCTAGATAAATCGTAGGCATACGCCCCAGCCCCTTCATTTGCTCGTAAATAGGAAATTAAAGTGGCATCATTTCCTCCAATATACCTTCTATAGTCTGTTCTAATTTTAAGCGGTTCTTTTACAGCGTTCCAAACTCGTATTTCGTCTACATAAGCATTTCTATTACCACCCACATAAACAGTATTCCAGTCTGCATTTATATTAATTGTTTGTGTAGGAATTACAAATTCTAAATAAGGCCCTGAATAGGCTTCATTATTCGCATTTAATTTATCGTTAACCCATTTTGAATAGTCCTCATTTATTTCCCGACCATTAATATAAAGTAGAGGCACGTTCCCATGGTTTATCACCACAGAAAAATGCACAAAATTAGAATTGAAATCGGAAACAGGCACCAGAATATCATCACCTCTAGAATCGAGATTTCCTGAAGGAAATACGTTTTTTAACTGATACTCACTATTACCTATTTTTACCGATAAAATTTTAGAGGCAGCCAATAGTTTTACATGAACATCCAGATTATTGCCACCAAACAAGCGAATGGCTTGTCCTGTGTTATTAGTATAGGGCGCTACTGGTTTTAACCAAGCCTGCAAGGTTGTGACTTTTGTTATAGGTTTATTTAAACCATTAATTACTAAAGCACCTGTATTTGGGATATTTAAAGCACTCCCCGCATTAACAGAACTTCCTTCTGAGCTGGCTCTTATGGTGACATCTTTTACAGGGTTTCCTCCTTTATAACTTACATTACCTGTTACTATGGCCGTTGGGTTTCTATACCCAATACCTGTAATATACGTGTCATATTCACTTTCAATAACACTTACTCCTTCTGCAACAACCTTGTACTCGTATAAAACACCTCCTTCTACATACCTATCTTCAAATTCTGTTTCAAATTTAGAGACATTCCCTTTTTGTACAAATTGACCTGAATTATCATCGGTATATGGACGGCGTAGTATTTTAATATTTGTTACAGCATCAATATTAGCTCTAAGCGTCCAATTGATTAATATTTTATCACCAAAATAACCTTTTGAAACTTCAAAAGACTCATCTGCAAATGTTTTATAGAGATACAATACATCCCAAGGAAAGCGAATATCTAAAGGGTTTGTTGCTCGCGCTGTGTTATTTTGACCTAAATAAGGAAGGCCTACTTGAATAGTATACTTGTTACCATCTACAGTACTTTTTTGAATGGCCTGTGAAACAGGGCCTATTTTAGCACCTTTGTTATCTTGTGCCCATAGCCCTGTAACCAGAAACCATAAACCTAACGTTATAATTATTTTTCTCATAATTATAAGGTTTATAATTTAATAATATAGTTGACACCGTAATTTACTGGACGGGTTTCACCAGCCCCTGCATTATCAGTTGTAAAGACATGATCATGATTACTTTCATTGCTATCCCATAACTTTGATTTAGTACCCTTAGTGTTCATTATAACCTCATTTCCTACATTAGAACTTGCACTATAAATAACATTATTCCCTCCATGTCCGTGCTTTCCATCTGTATTAGTCCTTCCTGAATGCTTATGCTGTTTAAAGGTATCACCTTGCGTTCCCCTTAAGCTAGGTCCATTTTGATTATTAACCGCACTCGTTCCCGTACCTCTAAGGAACATTCCATTCAAATTAGGGGTTTCAGTACTATTACCTAGCAACACATATAAAGGTGAGTTTACAGGTACTGTAGCGGCCCCGTTACACAACAACCAACCTTTAGGAATAACTGAGCCAACAAAAGGCATAATAGACCCCGTTGGCACGCCATTGTTTGCAGCGATGGCATAAGGTACATGTTGTAGTTTTTCATCAGATATAATTTCAGTTCCCTTTTTAATTCTTAAAAAGGCCTTATAGTTAGCAAATTTCACATCATTAACAACGGCATTAGCAATAACATGCGAAAACACACCAAAAGCATCTGTTTGCACATTTAATGTTTCAGAAAATATAGTAGTCGGACTATTGGAGTCATTAAAATAATACAAATCAAAGGTCATACTGATACTTGAACTGGCGATGGCTGTATTGTTGGCATCTCTAGCTATACCTTGGACAGCAATACCTGATTGTTCTGCACTAGATTGTGCATAATTAATAGTTGCTACACATAGCATTAATAAAGATAGAAGTAGTTGTTTTGTTTTCATGGGTAGTTATGTTTAGTTGTAAATAATAATATTAAATTAAGCTACTTATGCAGCTATTAACAACGAAGATAGGCTTACCAATAAGCCATAACACTACTTATAAAACGCAAAAACTACGTGTTGCCACGTAGTTTGTGTAAAAAAGAAGACACTTAAAACTTTTAATCGTTATAAAACGAATTCTATATTTTGTTTTGCCCAAACGGCAAGTACATCTTTTTCTTTAGGCAGGTCTAATTTGTTAATTATATTCGAACGGTGCTTTTCAATGGTTCTATAAGATAAGGACAAAAAATCACCAATTTCTTTTGTAGATTGTTCTTGAGCTATTAACCTAACAATGGTACGTTCAGAAGGCGATAATAGCTTCATTTTTTTTAATTGTGGTTCAACCTCATCTTCAAAAACACTATTAAAGGTGGCACTAAAATAGGGCACCCCTTTATTCACACTTTGTATACAATTATGTAATTCTATAAAAGGCTCATCTTTTATAATGTAACCCGATATGTTTAATTTCTTTGCTTTATAAATAAAGGCCTTTTCTCTATGAGAGGTCAGGATAATGAATTTGGTTTCTATATCTTGTTCTATACATTTTTGTATCACCTCAAAGCCCGTAAGTCTTGGCATTTCTTCGTCTAGAATGGCTATGCTTGGTTTTAAGTCCATGATTTTATCAAGGGCTATAGCACCATTTTCAGCAGTACCAAGAAGATTATAATTATATTCCTGTAATTTATCTGCCAATCCATTTAATAATAATGGATGATCGTCTGCTATAAATAATGAGATATTCTTGTTCATTTTTACACGGGGATTTGCACTAATAAGGAAGTGCCTTCTGCTTTTTTACTTTTTATGGACAAACTCCCTTGAAGGATACGTACACGCTCGGCCATGGTTTTTAAACCTAAACTGTTTTTATCAATCATTTGGCTCACTTCAAAACCTTGACCATTATCTTTTATTAAAATTTTAATGCCATCGTTTTGTTTCAATACATTTACAATTAATGTTTTAGCGTTCGCATGTTTTACCACGTTGTTTACAGATTCTTGTATAAACCTGTAAATATTAAGAGATTTGCTTTCATCAAAACTGTCATTAATATCATCAATTTCAACGGACACAAATAAATCTGTTTCTTCATCCAAATCCAATAACAATTGTTCAATACTATCGGTAAGCCCTAGCTTTGTTAATGTTACAGGGTATAAGGCCCTAGAAATACTCCGTACTTCGTCTAAAGTATCACCTAATAACCCTGATAATTCTGTTTGATCATTATTTTGAGTCTTCATTTTCAAGAATGTTAATTGTTGGCCAACACTATCATGAAGTTCCTTGGCAACACGTATTCGTTCTTGTTCTTGGGTTTTAAGAAGCTGTTGAGAAAACTCATGTTGCGAGCGCTCTTGTTTCTTTGCATGTAAAAAAGAACGGTAAAACAGAATACCACCAAATAAAATAACAAGACTTAAGGACCCAAAAATCAACAATTGGGTTTTGTTTCTATTTTGAGCGTTTAATAAGCTAATATTTGTTTTTTGGTTTTTAATTTCTATATCACGTTTTTCTGTTTCGTACAAGGTTTGATAATAAGCCAAGGATTTCACGTTTTGAACACTTGAAATAGAATCTTTTGTGGAGTAATAATTCACGAAATGCTTATTGGAATTAACCGAATCCTTTTTATACGTATACATATCTGCTAAAAACTTTTCGGTAAGCATAATGGCCAAATAGTCATTTTTAGCCTTTCTTAATTCTAAAGTTTTTAAACCATAGGTAATGGCTCCATTATAATCTTTATTCCCGTAAGCCAACCACCTTTTAGCATCGTAATAAAACCCTTCATTATCCTTCGTTTTATCTTTATCATAATTTGCTTTAACTTCCTTGAAATATCCTTCAGCACGTTCTAAACTATCATTTAATACATAAGCTCTTAACAGGGCAGTAATTAAAAAAGGGCGAAATAAAAAATTGTTTTCTAATTTACTATTACTCTCTAGTGCTTTTTTTGAATGAACCAATTGATTAGCAAAATCCCCATTTCTATCATAATCCATTGCCGCATTATGGTATAGGCTTCTTAAATTAATATAATCCTTTTTGTGTTCTGCTAGAACCATAGCTTCATTCCGCTCTTTTTCTGCTTCTTTATAAAAAGCATTTTTACTATAAAGTATTGATAATTGGCTTTTTAAACCAAGAATATGGGTTGTATCCTTTAGTTTTGCGAATATTGGTACAGCTTCCTTAAAACTTTGAGATGCTTTGGCAAATTCACCTATTTCCGCTTCATTATAACCTGAATACATAACTGCAAATCCATAGAGTCGTTCGTTGTTTACTTTCTTAGCATAGCCCTTAGCAATGGTATAATATTCAAAAGATTTATCCATGTTACCTATATAACCATAGCTATCTCCAGCATTAAGATATAAGAAACCCAGAGAAGTTAAATTTGTTCCCTTTTTTAAAGTTTTAATATACGTGTTAAAAAGCTTTAACCCTTCTTTGGGTTTTCCCAGAAAAATATTCTGAAAATTCATTAAATCAAGCACTTTTTGAGCGGCGAAATTTAAAGAATCTAGCGAGATTGCAAAGTCAATGGTTTGACGTGTAATGGAATCGTATTTTAATTCGGTGCTATAATGTGTAATGGTAGTTAAACTATCCATCCACTTAAGGCGCTCTCCTTTTCGCGTTTGTTTAATTTTAGAATTAACAAACGCCATTTTCCTTTCTAAACCTGAATCTTGAGCAGGCATTTGTAATCCAAGTGATACAAATAGGACTAAAAAAACATATTTCATAGGTAAGTTATAGATGTTAAATATAAATTGTTTTTAATTTAAAAAAACGAATTCTTATAATTAAAACAAAAACAACATCTTAAAAACCTATAAATCAAATAACTACGGAATATTTAAGTATTTATGTGTTTGTAGAGACACTTTCCATTGCGGGTTTTTCATTACATAGTCTACAATTTCCGGAATCACTTTATCGCGCTTACTCCACTCGGGTTGTAAATATAAAATACAATCTTTATTTACTTTAGCTGCTTGTTCTTCCGCGAAGCGAAAATCATCATTATTATAAATAATCATTTTAAGTTCGTGGGCTTTTGCATAAACCTCTTCTGTAGGCAGTTTCATTTTTTTAGGCGATAAACAAATCCAATCCCAAATACCAGTTAATTTATAAGCACCAGAGGTTTCAATATGTATTTGTAAACCTTCCGCTTTTAACTTGGTGGTTAAAGGCGTCATATCCCAAGTTAATGGTTCGCCACCAGTAATTACAATGGTATTACTATGCGTTTTGGCGTTTTCAACAATTTTTGAAATATCGGTTGGCGGGTGTAAATTGGCATTCCAGCTTTCTTTCACGTCGCACCAATGGCAACCCACATCGCAACCACCAATTCTAACAAAATAGGCCGCTGTTCCTTTATGAAAGCCTTCACCCTGAATGGTATAAAACTCTTCCATTAAAGGCAGCATAACCCCTTTATCTACTAATTTTTGTATGTCTTTATTCATAATCGTTTGCAAAGATAGCGGTTTGCATGCTAATTGTTGGAAGTTTTATAACTCTTGTTTATTTAATTCTATATATAAATACCTATTTTTATGCAAAATTAAAGTAAATGGATACGAAGGAAACTTTTTTTAATTATATCACGGAAGGAAATGTTTGTAAAGGCGACTTTATATCGGTTGGTGCAGCCATGTTAAACGGAGAAACTGTAACCAATGCTTTAGTTAAAATCCCTTTAAAAACTTTAAATCGTCATGGTTTAATTGCCGGCGCTACGGGTACAGGAAAAACCAAATCGTTACAGGTTTTAGCTGAAAATTTAAGCGACAAAGGTATTCCCGTTTTATTAATGGATATTAAAGGGGATTTAAGTGGTATTGCACAAGCTAGCCCGGGTCATCCAAAAATTGATGAGCGCCATGCTCAAATTGGTATTCCGTTTGAAGCTAAGAGCTTTCCTGTAGAAATTTTAACCCTTTCGGAACAAGATGGGGTGCGCCTTCGCGCCACAGTTAGTGAATTCGGACCTGTTTTATTATCTAGAATTTTAGATTTATCGGAAACACAATCTGGTGTTGTGGCCGTTATTTTTCAATATTGTGATAACAACAAACTACCTATACTCGATTTAAAAGATTTTAAAAAAATATTACAATACGCCACCCAAGAAGGTAAAGCTGAATTTGATGAAGCTTATGGGCGTATTTCAACCGCATCAACAGGTGCCATTTTACGTAAAGTCGTTGAATTAGAACAACAGGGTGCCGATACCTTTTTTGGTGAAACCTCCTTTGATGTAGACGATTTACTGCGTGTTGATAACAGCGGTAGAGGCTACATTAATATCCTTCGACTTACCGATATTCAAGATAGACCCAAGTTATTCTCGACCTTTATGTTGAGTTTACTTGCTGAAATATATTCCACCTTCCCTGAACAGGGTGATAGCGACCGCCCAGAACTAGTTATTTTTATTGACGAAGCACATTTAATTTTTAATGAAGCCTCCAAAGCTTTATTAAATCAAATTGAAAGCATCGTTAAATTAATACGAAGTAAAGGCGTTGGTTTGTATTTTGTAACTCAAAACCCAACCGATGTGCCAGAAGCGGTATTAGGTCAGTTAGGTTTAAAAATTCAACATGCCTTACGTGCTTTTACAGCAAAAGACAGAAAGGCTATTAAATTAACGGCACAAAATTATCCAGATTCTGAATATTATAATACCACCGACATATTAACATCGCTTGGTACAGGTGAAGCTTTAGTATCTGCACTTGATGAAAAAGGACGCCCTACTCCACTAGCTGCCACTATGATGCGCGCGCCTATGAGTAGAATGGATATTTTAACGGATGATGAATTGAAAGCCTTAAATTCAAAATCGAAGCTTGTAAAAAAATACAATGAGACCATTGATAGAGAAAGTGCATATGAATTGCTTAACAAAAAAATAGAGCAAGCGGAAGCTGATGAAGCCAAAGAAAAAGCACGAGAAGAACAAGCTGCTCTTAAAAAAGCAGAATCGAAACAACGCACTACAACCTCATCTAGAAGAAAAAGCACGGCGATGAACCCGATAATAAAAGTACTAACCAGCGCCACTTTTATTCGTAGTGTTTTTGGTATTTTAACTAAAGTATTGAAGAAATAGGTTAACAAAAACCCTTTTAAAAATTGGATTAGCTCATGAACCCATTCTTTTCAAAACTGTTAATGGATGTTGCACGAAAACAACTGCAATCTAAACAGCAACACAAACCTGTAAGTAAAAAACAAATTGTTCCTTTGGTTAGGAAATTTCAAGTAGAAGTTTCACATGCCATAAAAGAATATATTTTCATAATAATTGGTGTCTTTTCAGCGGGTTTTGGTTTAAAAGGCTTCTTGTTACCCAACCATTTTATTGATGGTGGCGCAACAGGTATTTCCTTATTACTTCAAAACGTGACCTCTTTAGACTTAAGTTACTTTTTAATTCTAGTAAACCTTCCGTTCTTAATTTTAGCGTCCAAAACCTTTAGTGTTAAATTCGCTTTAAGAAGTATGGCCGCCATTGCACTTTTAGCATTTGTGGTTCATTTTGTTGAATACCCAACCGTTACAGAAGACAAGTTATTAATCTCCGTATTTGGTGGTTTCTTCTTGGGCTTAGGTATTGGTATGTCTATGCGAGGTGGTAGCGTTATTGATGGCACTGAAGTATTGGCCATATTTTTAAGTAGAAAACTTTCGCTTACCATTGGCGATGTTCTTTTATTAATTAACATTCTCATATTTTCGGTGGGTGCATATATCCTATCTATTGAAACAGCACTGTATGCGATTTTAACCTATTTGGCAGCTGCAAAAACCGTCGATTTCGTAGTAGATGGTGTTGAAGAATATGTAGGTGTCACCATCATTTCAAATAAACATGAAGATTTACGCGTCATGATTACCGAAAAATTACGCAGAGCTTGTACCATTTATGCAGGTAAAGGTGGTTTTGGAAAAAGTGGCGATAGTTATGATAAAGACATTCTTTACACCGTTGTAACCCGATTAGAACTTGCCAAATTACAAACCGAAATTGATAAAATCGATAGAAATGCTTTTATAATAATGGGTATTGTTAAAGATTTAAAAGGCGGGATGATTAAGAAAAAACCAATGAAATAAGCTTTAGAAGTTTAGAAGTTTAGAAGAAAAATTGAAATTTGTGATAGAAAAAAAATACATTATACAAGGCAGTCCTTTTGTTGTCCCAACAACCGACGGAAAAATTATTAAGGAACATTTTGGAGCTGCTACAGATGGTAATTCTGGAATAAGCATTGCCCATATGAAAGCGCCTGGAGGTTGGAGTGAACCTTTTCAAACACCAGAATTTGATGAGTACACCTTCATTATTCAAGGTAAAAAACAATTCATAATAGAAAATGAAACGATCGTTCTAGAAGCGGGGCAATCTATTAAAATTTTAAAGAATACGCGTGTTCAATATTCCAATCCGTTTACCGAAGTTTGTGAATACCTTGCTATTTGCATGCCCGCCTTTTCTATGGATTTAGTAAACAGAGAAGATTAAATGAACAAACATTTTATTAAAGCTATTGGAGGTTCTATAAACTTCGTTAGCTACTTTTCGCCCAATGCCGCAGCGCAGTTAGCCATCTACTTATTTTCAAAACCTAATAAAGGAAAAATCACTGAAGAGGAAGCGCCTTTTCTAAAAACAGCCACTCAAGAAAACGTTTTTTATAAAAACATCCCAATTTCCACCTACCATTGGAAGGGTTCGAAAGAAACCGTTTTATTAGTACACGGTTGGGAAAGCAACGCTTTTAGATGGAAAGACCTCATCGAAATTTTACAAGCTCAAGATTACAACATTATTGCCATAGATGCGCCTGGTCATGGAAATTCTGGTAACAAAATATTTAACGTGTTTTTATATTCTGAATGTATAAACGCCGTTACCTCCCACTTTAAAATTGATAGTATTATAGGGCATTCGGTTGGCGCGACAGCTTCTGCTATTTCACTACACAAGTACCATTCACCTATTAAAAAACTAGTATCTCTAGGGGCTCCTTCAAATTTCGCTGGCATCATCACTAATTACGTGCTTATGATGGGCTATAACAAAAGAGTCACAGATGCTATGAATAAATACTATTTAAAGCATTTTGAACATGAACCTGATTATTTTTCTGCTAAAAATTTCCTAAAAGATATTCAAGCAAAAGGGCTTATTATTCATGATAGAAAGGACCGTATTATATCGTACAGAGATGCTTTAGATATTTCAAAACACTACAAAGATTCTAAACTTATAAAAACCATGGGTCTGGGCCATGGTTTAAAAAACGAACTCGTTTACAACCATATTTTAGAGTTTTTAAACGACTAGATTTGTTGTACTTTTGGTGCATGAAACCCATAATGGGTATTTAGTAACAAAACCATTCCTAGCACTCTGTTTCTAGATTGATTATAAATGGTTTTTGATTTTTTATTCAAATGGAAATAGAATTAAAACGTATTAATAAATTTTTAAGTGAAGTTGGCTATTGCTCACGCAGAGAAGCCGATAAACTTATTGAGGCCGGACGTGTAACTATTAACGGAGCAGTCCCAGAAATGGGCACCAAACTCACCCCTAGTGATGTGGTTCATGTAGATGGCGAACTAATAAATGCATCAAACGAAGCCTTTGTTTATTTAGCGTTTAATAAACCTGTGGGCATTGTGTGCACAACAGATACCAGTGTTGAGAAAGACAATATCATCGATTTTATAAATTACCCGAAACGTATTTTCCCTATTGGGCGTCTAGACAAACCCAGTGAAGGTTTAATTCTTTTAACGGATGATGGCGATATTGTAAATAAAATTCTTCGTGCTAGTAACAACCATGAAAAAGAATACGTAGTTACTGTTGACAAGCCTATTTCTCAAACTTTTATTGAACGAATGTCTGGCGGTATTCCGTTGGAGGAACTGAATAAAACTACAAAAAAATGTGTGGTTGAGAAAGTAGGGACTTATGAGTTTAAGATTATCTTAACTCAAGGTTTAAACCGACAAATTAGACGCATGTGTGAATACCTAAATTATGACGTATTAACACTTAAACGCACACGCATCATGAACGTGAAACTGGACATGCCTGTGGGTGAATATCGAGAATTAACCAAAGAGGAGTTTAGTGATTTAAATAAATTACTTAGCGAGTCCACCAAAGCTTTTAACCCTAAAGTTAAAATTGAACGCCCTCGAAGAAATAATAGACGGTAGGTTATGAGCACCCTTTCTCCCTTTCACCTAGCAATACCTGTTTACAATTTAAAAGAATGTCAAACTTTTTACAGAGACATTTTAGGTTGTGAGGAAGGACGTAGTAGTGACCACTGGGTAGATTTTAACTTTTTTGGGCATCAATTAGTTATTCATTATAAGCCAAACGAAGAAAATAACAAGATACACTCCAATGCTGTAGATGGGAAAGCTGTTCCTGTTCCTCATTTTGGAGTGGTTCTAAATTGGGATGTTTTTCAAACCTTCGCGGAAGATTTAAAAGCAAAAAACATACAATTCATTATTGAACCTTATATTCGTTTTAAAGGATTGGTTGGAGAACAGGCCACTATGTTTTTTCATGATCCTTCTGGAAATGCCTTGGAGTTCAAAGCCTTTAAAGATATGAATCAATTATTTGCGAAATAAAACCGTATCCTCTTCATTTTCAGACCTCTATTTAAAAACAAATGGCCTTAAATAAATAGACTCCTTAATATGGGAATTCTAAAAGGCTCTCACCTAATTTTGTAACACTACTACTTCTCGTTGGTTGTACCTTAGCATCAAAATAAATTTTGATATTATGATACGAATCTTAGCAATAACATTAACTATTGGAGGTATGATTGCCCTAATATTAGGCGTTCTAGGAGTTTTTGGAAACAACTTAGTAGCACTTAGCCCTTGGGCATTAGCTATTCTAGGTGGTATTTTCTTTATCTCAGGAGTTTCCATGCTGAAATACAGAAAAGACGAACCTGTAACCAATGAATAAAAGGTTTAAGTGCTTTTTTTATTAATGAAAAAGTTGATTTCCCTAACTCTTTTCTGAGTTACGTCTCTCGCGTGCCAATAACGTATTTTTAAGTAGCATAGCAATAGTCATTGGACCAACACCACCAGGAACTGGTGTAATGTAACTCGCCTTTTTACTTACACTTTCAAAATGCACATCGCCGGCAAGTCTATAACCGCTGGCTTTGGTTGCATCTGGAACACGTGTAATACCTACATCTACAATAACAACATCTTCCTTAACCATATCGCCCGTTAAAAACTCTGAAATACCAATAGCAGCCACAATAATATCTGCTGCCCTCGTTATGTCAGCTAAATTTTTAGATCGACTGTGCACTACCGTTACGGTAGCATCACCAGCTTTACGTTTCTGACTCATTAAGATACTCATTGGACGACCCACAATGTGGCTTCTTCCCATAACCACTACATTTTTCCCAGAGGTTTCTACTTGGTAGCGTTCTAATAATTCAAGAATTCCGTATGGAGTTGCTGGTAAAAAAGTTGGTAAATCTAAAGCCATCTTACCAACGTTCGTTGGATGAAACCCATCTACATCTTTATCTGGATGCACTGCCATTAAAACCTTTTGCTCGTCAATATGCTTAGGCAATGGCAATTGCACTATAAAACCATCAATACCATCGTTGATATTTAGTTCATTTATTTTAGCTAATAATTCTTCTTCTGAAGTATATTCGGGCAAATCGATTAAAGTAGAAAGAAACCCTATTTTTTCACAGGCTTTCACTTTGGCGTTTACATAAGTCATACTAGCACCATCAGTTCCTACTAAAATAGCTGCCAAATGTGGCACTTTTTCTCCTTTAGAAACCATTGCCGATACATGTTCTGCAATTTCTTCTTTAATATCGTTACTTACTTTTTTTCCGTCTAAAATTGTCATTTGTTACTTTATTTGCTCGCCACGAATTCTTGAAATTATTCTCTCTAAGGCGCAAAGTTTTTCTATTAGCTGTTTTTGAAAACTGAGGTTACGAACTAAACTAGCGCATCCCTTTCATCATTTGCATCATCTTTTTACCGCCACCACCTTGCATCATCTTCATCATTTTGCTCATTTGGTTGAATTGCTTTAAAAGTTGATTCACTTGTTGTACCGATGTTCCAGAACCTTTACCTATACGTTGCTTTCTACTTGCGTTTATAAGCGATGGGTTGCTTCGTTCACTTGGTGTCATAGAATGGATGATGGCTTCAATACCTTTAAAAGCATCGTCATCAATATCCACATCTTTTAACATTTTTCCAGCACCAGGAATCATACCCATAAGGTCTTTCATGTTTCCCATTTTCTTAATTTGCTGAATTTGCGTTAAGAAATCGTCGAAACCAAATTGATTTTTGGCAATTTTCTTTTGAAGTTTACGCGCTTCCTCTTCATCAAACTGTTCTTGTGCACGTTCTACTAAAGATACCACATCTCCCATTCCTAGGATACGGTCTGCCATACGTGTTGGATAGAACACATCGATGGCTTCCATTTTCTCGCCAGTACCAATAAACTTAATAGGTTTATTTACGACCGATTTAATAGTAATTGCAGCTCCACCTCGCGTGTCACCATCTAATTTAGTAAGGATAACCCCATCAAAATTCAAGACATCATTAAAGGCTTTTGCTGTGTTTACAGCATCTTGCCCCGTCATAGAATCTACAACAAAAAGTGTTTCTTGTGGTTGAATGGCTTTATGAATGTTCGAAATCTCGGACATCATCGCTTCATCTACCGCTAAACGTCCAGCGGTATCTATAATAACCACATTAAACCCATTCGCTTTTGCGTGAGCAATACCTGCTTTTGATATCGCTACAGGATCGGTATTTCCTCTATCGCTAAAAACCTCAACCCCAATTTGATCTCCAACCACATGTAGTTGGTCTATCGCCGCTGGTCTGTAAACATCACAGGCAACTAATAATGGATTTTTTGATTTTTTAGTTTTTAAATAATTGGCCAATTTACCAGAAAAGGTTGTTTTACCAGAACCTTGTAAACCAGACATTAAAATAACACTCGGGTTACCAGAAAGGTTAATACCTTCGGCCTCGCCACCCATAAGTTCAGTTAACTCATCTTTTACGATTTTAACCATTAACTGGCCTGGTTGTAACGTTGTTAAAACGTTTTGACCAAGTGCTTTTTCTTTAACTCTTACGGTAAAGTCTTTCGCTATTTTAAAGTTAACATCGGCATCTAGTAAGGCGCGACGTACTTCTTTTAAAGTTTCGGCTACGTTTACTTCAGTTATACTTCCGTGCCCTTTAAGTACGTGAAAGGCTTTATCTAATTTATCGCTTAAATTATTAAACATAATTTTTATTGAAATTTTAAGAATTGCAAAGTTAATGATTTGAAGCGTATTATTAACCTTGATTTTTAGAAAAAAGACAGTTGGTTTTAAAGTTATTACACTTTATAAGAAACCTACTTTCTGCGCTAGGGATAGAAGCGAAAAGCCCACAGCTGACCCGACACTTCGGGGTAGCGAGGACTTGTAGCGGATAGTCCGACCCTTGGGTAGCGCCCATAAAACATAAAAAAGGCTGTCAAAATTTATTTTATTTGACAGCCCTTAAAAAGGAACTCGAATTATTAATTAACCTAACCAATCAAACACGTTAAGTTCCTTTTTACAAAGATTACACTTAGTTTTTCTTTTCAAGTACTAATATTCGTTCTACTTCACCATTATGGTTTAGATCTTTCAACTCTATTCTATTTGGTGAAATCTCTTTAATTCTCCATCTAAAAGTTAGGTCATTAAACGGCGGGTTGTTTGCAAAAAGCAAGCCTAAATACAAGCCATCATCTCTATATGCCAACCAAGAACCTACAGAGAAACCATTGTTTGGATCTGTTACTTTTATGCGTCCACTTTCAAGAAAGTTTATAGAATACCCATGAAAGTTAGTTATTGGATCTACCACGTGGTCTAAACCATCATCGTATTTAGCGACTTCCCAAACACCGGTTGCAAGCACAGTTTCGATGTAATTTAAATCATCATCTGTTCCCAAGCAGTGTCTTTCTAACAGCATTTTATTATTGGCATTTTCAAGTTTAATAACGCCAGGCTCTAAGAATGTAATTAACCATTCTAGCTTTAAATCGGGTCTACCATCAAGTGTGATTTGTAAAATAAAGCCTATATTTCTTACACCAACTTCATAAGTTCCTGTAACAAACTCGCCATTAATTCTTAATTTAACTTCGTTGTTTGCTAAGAATTTTAATGGTGTGCCTATATACGCTTTTTCATTATCTGAACCATTTACACTTAAGCGTGCTATTCTCCAAAAACATTCTTGTAAATAGTTTTCAATGCCTTCTTTGGTATGATCTACCACTACATCGCAGTTTTTAACTAAAATGACTCTATTACCTCCAGCTTGGTATAATTTAATTCTACCAGCTTCTAAATCGTATACAAACCATTCCAAAGTAAAATCTACAAGGGTATCGAACTCTAACTTTATTAAAGCGCCACGATCTGTTACACGTGTTGCCCAAGTACCGGTTAGCATATCGCCATTTCTATTACGTACTTTCACGACGTTGTCTTCTTTAAAAACAATAAGATATTCGCGGTAAGAATCACTTAAACTAGACGCATTACGTTGAAATTCGTGCACTACCCACGGGCATGTTTTTAGCAAAGCATCTAAACGCTCTTTAGAAAAATCGTCGTCATGGTAATCGTTATTATCATCTTCATTACAGGCATTTTTAGCCTCTTTTATAGTAGCGGCTAATTGCGCATTGTTTGTTACTGAAACGGAAGTTCCATCGGCCAAATCTAAAGTAACCGGAAAATTAAGACTTGCAAAAACCTCTGCATTGATAACACGTTTAATAAACCTGTATAGTTCTCTATCACTTCCAACAGTCACCACATTCACTACTTGAAACTGGGCATTGTAAACAGAAAATGAAATTGGGTAATGAAAGTCGATGCATTCAATATCGTCATCTTCTTCATCTTCACCTTGACAATCTTCGATTAAATCTTCTAAAGCATCGTGGTTTTGCACCACAACTTCTTCGTGGTTTGCCAGTATAACGGTGATGGGGAATACAATTTCTAGATCGTCCTCATCATCTTCAAATCTATCATAAATGGCTTCGATGGTTTTATAGTCATCTTTAGTGCCTATAATAATTTCTTTACCATGTACTTTAACGGTTACAGGTAATTGGACGGATAAGCAGCTGGCTTTATCAATAATATTATCAGCAGACCCATCCATTTTAGAGGTGGCGCTTATCATACTTGTTAACTCAGAGGTTGCAACTAGCGCCTCTGCTTCTGTAGGCTGTGTAATGTCTATCACTTCGTCTTGACAAGATGTAAACATTAAAAGGGCAAAAAAAGGAATTAGTAATAAGGTTCTCAGTTTAGTTTTCATGATTCTTGATTTTTGGGTTAAACATAGCTTTTTGTTTATAAAACAGTTTAACTTTAAAAACTCCTACCCTACTTTTAAAAAAAGTTTAATAAATTAATCACGAGACTTCAGAGCCAAACTGCAAAAAACCCTATTTTAGTGGCACAATCACCAACTATAATGACTAAACCACTACATGAAAATATTTGCGAAGAGCACCTGTTTTCTACCATTTTTAATAAATACGCTAAAGACTTACATAACTTTTTATACTATAAGTATGGCGATTTACTAAACCCAAAAGATAAAGTACAAGAAGCTTTTATTAAACTTTGGGAAAATTGCGCCAAGATACCGCCCGAAAAAGCAAAGAGTTTTGTTTTTACAACTGCCAATAATTTAATGCTGAATGAAACCGCACACCAAAAGGTGGTACTAAAACACCAACAAACCAAACCAAAAACCTACACCAACGAAAACCCGGAGTTTTTAATGCAGGAAACCGAATACATGGCCAAACTGCAAAAAGCCTTAGCTAAATTAACTGAAGCCCAACGTGAAGCCTTTATGATGAACCGAGTGGAAGGCAAACGTTTTAAAGAAATCGCTGAGATTTTAGAAATTTCTACAAAAGCAGTTGAAAAACGAATTTATGGTGCTTTGGAAAAGTTACGGAAGGATATTAAGGAGTTGTGAGGTTCGAGAATTAGAAAAATAAACTTTTTTTACTTTGAATCTTTGAAACCTTAAACCTTTGAAACTTTTTTTAAAAAGTAGGGTAGGAAAAAATAATAGTTAACTGTTATATAATTGAATAGCGACATGATGAACAGAGAAGAGTTAATATCAAAATGGTTAAATAACGATCTAAACGATCAAGAACTTGAAGCGTTTAAAATGCTTGAAGATTATGACGACTTAGTTAAGTTAAACGATGGCATACTAGCTTTTAAAGCTACAGAATACAACACATCTACAGAATTAGAACATGTTTTAAAAACCATTAAAACCACAAAAAAACAACCAACCTATTGGCTAAAACCATTAATGCGTGTTGCTGCTGTACTTGCTATTTGTTTCAGTGTATTCTATTACACAACAACGCTAGACACTACAATGACTACCGAGTTTGCTCAAAAAACAATCATTGAATTACCAGATAACTCAAGCGTAAATTTAAATGCAAAATCACTTTTAGCGTTCAATAAAAATTCATGGAAACAGGAACGTGATGTGACTCTTGAAGGTGAAGCTTTTTTTAAAGTTGCCAAAGGGTCTACATTTAATGTTATAACAAAATCAGGAACCGTTACGGTTTATGGTACTCAATTTAATGTAAAGCAACGCGAACAATATTTTGAGGTTATTTGCTACGAAGGTTTAGTAGGGGTTCGTTACAATTCTCAAGAAACAAAATTAAAACCTGGAGACAGTTTTTTAATTATCGATGGGAAACAAATTGCTAAAGAAAAAGAAAACCGCTCGACACCTTCGTGGCTAAATAACGAAAGCGCCTTTAAAAGCGTACCTTATAAAGAGGTGATCGCAGAATTTGAAAGACAATACGAGGTTGACATTACGCTTTTAGACATCAATTCGAACCAATTATTCACGGGTAGTTTTGCACACAACAATTTAGAAGTCGCTTTAAAAGCAATCACTTTACCATTACACGTAACCTATAGTAAAACAAACAGAACTATTACACTAAAACGTGAGTAGAAAAGGACTCCTTTCTATTTTTTTATCACTATTTTTTTTGAATGTTGCCTCCCTAAGCGCTCAAACCATTCAAGAAGAAAAGCAACCGCTTATATCCATTTTAAAAGTTCTTGAAGCACAATACCACATTCGTTTTTCATATATTGATGACACCATTTCAGATAAAAAAACGCTCTTACCCGACTCTAATCTAGGACTAGAAGCCGTTCTAGAGTTTCTTAAAACCGAAACCTTATTAGAATTTGAACTTCTAGACAATCGCTTTGTTGTAATTAAAAAGAAACCCCAAGCAAAACCGAGTCATTTCAGAATGCAACATCTAGAAGAAATCACCATTAACAATTACTTAACTACAGGTATTACCAAACTTAATGATGGTTCTATCACCATAAAACCTGAAACGTTTGGCATTCTCCCAGGTTTAATAGAGCCCGATGTTTTACAAACTATACAAGCACTTCCGGGTGTTTTAAGTACCGACGAAACCGTATCGAATATTAACGTACGTGGCGGCACGCACGACCAAAACCTCCTGCTTTGGGATGGTATTAAAATGTACCAATCGGGACACTTTTTCGGATTAATTTCCGCTTTTAACCCCTACACAACCAAACGCGTACATGTGTATAAAAATGGGACGAGCGCGAAATATGGCGATGGTATTTCAAGCATTATCGATATGCAATTACCTGATAACATTGACAACGAGTTTAAAGCTGGTTTGGGTTTCAATTTAATTAATGCCGATGCCTTTGCCAAAATACCGCTTTCAAAAAAAACGGAGTTACAATTAGCATCGCGTCGCTCGGTAACCGATTTGGTTTTAACACCCACCTACGACCAATATTTTAAACGTATTTTTCAAGATTCTGATTTAACCAATGCCAACAGAAACTCCATTTCGCAAAACGAACAGTTTTATTTTTATGACGTCACCCTGAAATTTCTATATGATATAACTGAAAAAGATAAAATTAGACTTCATTTTTTGAATGTAAACAACCGCTTAAACTATGATGAACAGTCGACCATTAACGATAGAAACGAAGTACTAAATAGCAAACTCACCCAACAAAACCTAGCCACAGGAATTACCTACACCCGAAACTGGACTAAATCACTTTCTACAAGTTCACAAATTGCTGTTTCAAATTACGATTTAGACGCCACTAACTACGACATTACAAACAACTTACGTTTAATTCAAGAAAATGAAGTGTATGATGGTTCTGCCAAAGTGGATCTTAAATACAACCCCAATCACCAACTTAAAATAAACGGAGGCTATCAATTTACCGAAGTAGGCATTAGTAATTTAGAAGACGTTAACAACCCCGTTTTCAGGAGTTATATAAAAGAAGTGATTCGTAGTCATGCCGCATATGCTGAAACAGGTTTGCTATCAAACAACGCGAAAACCAATTTAAAATTCGGTGCGCGCTTAAACTACATTCAGAAATTCGACATGCTATTTGCAGAACCGCGTTTAAGTTTTAGTCAGCGTTTCTTTAATAATTTTAGAGTTGAATTATTGGGCGAATATAAAAGCCAAACCTCCTCACAAATCATCGATTTACAAAACGATTTTTTAGGCATTGAAAAACGTCGTTGGGTGCTTTCAAACAATAAAAACATTCCAGTTTTAAAAAGTAAACAAGCTTCAGTAGGTATTCATTATAACAAAAACAAACTACTTATAAGTGCCGAAACCTACATAAAAAAAGTAAATGGCATTACCTCCAGAAGTCAAGGCTTCCAAAACCAGCATCAATTTAAAAAAGCCGTAGGTAGTTATGAAATTAAAGGGATTGATGTTTTATTAAACAAACAATTTGACGACATTGTAAGCACCTGGGTTTCCTATTCATACAATACCAACAACTATAAATTCAACACCTTAAATAATGGCAAAGCATTCCCTAATAATGCCGATATAAGACACGCCGTTACTTTTGGAGGCACTTATACTTACAACCACTTTAAATTTGCTTTGGGTTTAAATTGGCATTCTGGAAAACCAAACACAGCACCAAGTACGAACGACACCCCTAACGACGACGAAATAACGTACCAAGACCCAAACAGTTCCAACTTGAAAGATTATTTACGCGGTGATTGCTCTGCCACCTACCACTTTAATATTTCCAATACGTACAAGGCCACTGTTGGCGCTTCTGTTTGGAATATTACCAATAAAAAAAACATTCTAAACAGGTATTACAATTTAGATGATGAAAAGAAGGTGGCCAAAGTAGAAAATCACTCCTTAGGCATTACTCCAAACATTAGTTTTAGACTTCATTTTTAAACCCTATTAAAAATAAAATGCACTTCGTTTTATTTTGAAAAACAGAACAAACCATTTCATATATTTGGTTGAAAATTATAAGGGTTATGTTACTAATAAACATTTTAGACACCTCACTTCCGTTTACCAATCCGGTATTAAAATTTCTTATCATTTTGGTCATTATTTTACTGGCCCCCATCTTACTTAATAAATTAAAAATTCCACATATTTTAGGACTTATTGTTGCGGGCGCTGTAATTGGCCCTAACGGGTTTAATTTATTGCTTCGCGATAGCAGCATCATTCTATCAGGCACCGCTGGCTTACTGTACATTATGTTTCTAGCTGGTTTAGAAATAGATATGAATGAATTTAAAAAGAATAAGTTTAAGAGTCTACTATTTGGGCTATTTACCTTTTCTATACCCATGACTTTTGGAGTTTTAGTGGGCATTTTTATATTAAAATTTTCTGTACTCACATCGGTTTTACTTGCCAGCATGTTTGCTTCCCATACCTTGATAGCCTACCCCATTTTAGGGAAATTCGGTATTACTAAAAACCGAGCCGTAAACATTGTGGTTGGCGGTACCATGATAACTGATACCCTAGCACTTTTAGTACTTGCCATTATTGTAGGCCTTACCAAAGGCTCTGTGACCAGTGAATTTTGGATTCGGCTTTTTATATCGGTTATTATATTCGGGTTTATTGTTTTACACATTTTCCCCATTATAGGCAGATGGTTTTTAAAACGTTACCAAGACCCTATTTCTCAATACATTTTTGTTTTAGTCATTCTTTTTCTAGGCGCTTTTTTAGCTGAAGTTGCAGGTGTAGAAGCCATTATTGGCGCACTGCTTTCTGGGTTTGCATTGAATAGATTAATACCATCTACTTCTCCCCTAATGAATCGTATTGAGTTTGTTGGAAATGCCATTTTTATTCCCTTTTTCTTAATTGGTGTTGGTATGCTAATAGATTACCGTGCCTTTTTTACTGATTTTGAAACCATTCTAGTCGCTGTAGTCATGACGATTGCCGTCACCCTAGCCAAGTTTATTGCGGCGTGGGCAACACAGAAATCATTTAAATTTACCATAGATGAACGCCGACTTATCTTTGGTTTAAGCATTGCCCATGCGGCGGTTACTTTAGCAACCGTTTCAGTAGGATACAACATTATTATTGGAGAAACCGAAACAGGAGAACCGATAAGATTATTAGGAGAAAGCATTTTAAACGGTACTATAATCATGATTTTAGTTACCTGTACCATCTCGACCTTCGTAGTACAAAAAGGAGCCAGAAATCTATCTTTATTTCAATCGACTGCAAAAGATAAAAAGAATGTAGCTAATGAAGAAAAAATACTTATTGCCATTAACAATGCCGATACGGTTGAAGAATTAATTAGTTTAAGCACCATTATAAAATCAAAAGAAAATAAAAATGCGTTGTTTGCTTTGCATGTTATAAACAACGACACCACCGAGGTGCATGCGGAACCAAGCGCTATAAAAATATTGGACAAAGCCTTAAAAACAGGGGCGTCTTCTGATATTAAAATCAATAAATTATTGCGTTACGATTTAAATATCATGAATGGTATTTTAAACGTTGCTAAAGAAAAAAAAGCCACCGATTTGGTTTTGGGCTTACACATTAAAACAAATATTTCAGAATCATTCTTAGGCAACTTAACCGAAGGTGTTTTATCGAAATGCCATGCCACCAGTTTTATTTACAACCCATCGCAACCCATCGCCACCATAAAAAGGCATATTGTAATTATGCCAAACCACGTTGAAAATGAGATTGGCTTCCCTTTTTGGTTGCTTAAAATTTGGAATATCTCATACAACACAGGTGCAAAACTTGTTTTTTACGGCACCGAACAAACTATTAAAGTAATTCAAAACATCCATTCAGAACACCCTATTGATGCCGATTTCGTGGTTTTTAATAGCTGGAATAGCGCCAAAACACTATCGAACAATATTAAACTCGATGATAATTTAATTTTCATTTTAACCAGAAAAGACGAACCCGCTTACCACAAGAATATCAAAAATATTTCCATTTACTTAAACCGTTATTTAAAATCGAATAATTTCATTTTAGTGTGCCCCATTATGAAAACTAACACCATTAATGACACCATCGATTTTAACAACCCATCCCTACTAGAACCTTTAGAAAAATTGGACGAAATTGGAAAAACAATTGCGAATGTATTTCGCAGAAAATAAAGGTTAGGATTGATAAAAACAAATTGCTCATTGACGCTAAATCAACCTTATCAATTAATAACCATTTAACAGGTAAACATTTCCTTTTCACAGAAAAACCAACATGATCATTACTAAAAAAAGCATTGTAATGATCTTTCACCCACCCTACATTTTATTTAAAACAATCGACAAAAAACATTAAAACACAGTTTTTTAACAATTTATATGTGTTTTTAAAAACAGATATGTTAAATTTATTTATTTTAGTCATACCAACCTATGCTAATACAACCAACTAAATATGGCATCTCTTAACCCGTTAAGCACACCTTTAGGCTTACGAAGCGCTAAACATTTGCTTAGAAGAGCAACATTTAACTATTCCAAAGTACAACTAGACAGCATATCGAACATGACGGCTTTAGAGGCCGTTAACAGCTTAGCAACCGCACCAGAAAACAGCCTTTCGGAACCCTACGACCCACTTCCAGCTGCAAATCCAGATGGCTTTTGGACTTCAAGTTCAGAGCATCCCAATACATTTTCTGGACAAGGCAGAAAACGATCACTTATCACTGGGTGGTGGTGGTACAATGCTATAAGTCAAACTACATTAAAACATAAACTCACCTTCTTTCTGCATACTAGTTTTACGGTGGGAAAAGATTCTGGTGCAGGACAATCAACTAATTTTTTCGACCACCTCCAATTACTTGATTTTTACACCTATGGCAGTTTAAAAACACTGGCTAAAAAAATAACACTAGATAATTCAATGCTCGATTATTTAGATAACACCAACAATATTGCCACCAATCCAAATGAAAATTATGCACGTGAATTTTTAGAATTATTCACCATATTAAAAGGCCCCCAGATAGGAAATGGCAATTACACCAATTACACAGAAATAGATGTACAGCAAGCCGCTAAAGTTTTTACAGGGTTTAGACAGCAACTAAACCGCTCTGTTATTGATGCAGACACCAATTTACCAAGAGGTTACGGGAACAGCAATAGACATAGTGGCGACAATAAAACCTTCAGTACTGCCTTTAACAACCAAGTTATTGTTGGAAAAAACACAGCGGCAGGCATGTTTGAAGAGCTAAATGATTTTGTAGACATGGTTTTTGCGC
This sequence comes from Mariniflexile sp. AS56, assembly GCF_030552475.1. Lineage (GTDB taxonomy): Bacteria > Bacteroidota > Bacteroidia > Flavobacteriales > Flavobacteriaceae > Mariniflexile. The sequence continues at coordinate 188,602 of NZ_JAUPED010000004.1, forward strand.
AACCCGAAACCGCTAAATCTTACTGCCGTAAACTTTACAGGTTTTACGTAAAAAGCGAATGGAATGAAACTGTAGAGGCCGATATTATTACACCATTATCACAAATGCTCATTGCCAATAATTTCAACACATTGCCCGTTGTAAAAACCTTATTAGCAAGCGAACATTTTTATGACGCTGATGATGAGGATGCGACAAATAACATTATTGGATCCATCATCAAAAGTCCGTTACAAGTATTAAGCGAAATTTGCAGCCTTTTCAATCTTAACATACCAGATCCAAAAACAGATCCCCAACGCTATTACGCCAATTTCTTTCATTATTTTATTCACAACACGTATTTAAAAGGCGCTGGAATGAGCTTCTTCGATCCCGATTCAGTGGCTGGTTATCCTGCACACTACCAGGAACCCGATTTTGACCGCTTGTGGTTTTCTTCAAACACCCTTATTTCAAGATATAAATTAATAGAAAGTTTAATTGTTGGAAAAAACACAATCACTTCAGGTAATATTTACACAAAATTAGACACCTTACTTTTTGTTGAAAACAACATTTCAACCCCTTCAAACCCTAACGATTTAGTAACAGAAATCGCGAATTTATTATACCCAGAAAGCATAGATACGGATAGAACTAATTACTTTAAAGTTTTTTTAGTTGACGCTGGTTTCCCTGATTATTATTGGACTAATGCCTGGTCGGAATACAAAAACACAAACGACGGTTCCAGTATAAAAATAAGATTAGACGCTTTAATAACTGCGATGATAAACGCTGCAGAATTTCAATTAATGTAAAGTTACAGACTATGGAAAGAAGAAAATTTATAAAACTCTCTGCAGCAGCTTCAGCCATTGGCTTAATGCCTTTTCAATTGCAAGCAGCTTTAAAATCATATATACCTATAGCTGATTGCCCAAACATATCAAACCGAAAACTCGTTTTGATAAACTTAGCTGGCGCGAATGATGGCTTAAACACCATTATCCCAATAAACCAATATGACACCTATAGTAACTTACGTCCCACTATAAAAGTCCCAGATTCTGGGTTAAATAAATACATAACCTTAGATGCCACTTTACCCGCAAATCAACAAATAGGCTTAAACCCTGCACTTACTAGTTTTAAATCTATTTATGATAAGAGTTGGTTGCGCATCATGCAATCGGTTGGATATCCATCACAAAATAAAAGTCATTTTAAATCGACCGATTTATATTTAACAGGAAACGATGGTAACAGTCTTTCAAACGGTGTCGATTCTGGATGGATGGGTCGGTTTATGGAATTATATTATTCCGATTTAATTGTGGAAACCTACCCCCTGGCAGTAGAAATTGGTTCGAGTAAAACCTCACTTGGATTTCACGGGGAAGAAGCGCATGGTTTGGCTTTAAATATTACGGGGCAAGACCCTTCGGGGTTTTATTCCGTTTTAAATGGATTAGGCGGTGTACCACCAACTCATATTCCATACTCAGATTATGGAAAAGAATTAGAATTCATTAAGAACACAGATATTCTTTCCAACCAATACGCACAGTCTATTTCTGGAGCCTTTGATACAGGGCAAAACGACACGAGTTACCCAGACACAGATATTGCCAACCAACTAAAAACGGTGGCGCGATTAATAAGTGGCGATTTAAAAACCAAAGTCTACATGGTGCGCATAGGTGGTTTTGACACCCATAATTTGCAAGTACAAGACTCTGGACAGGTTTTAGGTAAGCATTACGACTTGCTCACACAGCTTTCACAGGCCATAGAAGCCTTTATGAACGATTTAAAAAGTCAAAATATAGGTGAAGATGTTGTTGGGTTAACCTTCTCTGAATTTGGCAGAAAAGCAGGTGAAAATGGTAGTTTTGGTACCGATCATGGTGAAATAGCACCCATGTTTGTTTTTGGGGAGCCTGTTGCAGGCGGTGTTACGGGCACAAACCCAGATTTAACCGAAGCTACCAGTACTAATAATTATCAAATAAAAACGGTACAATACGATTACCGTCAAACATTTACCACCTTGCTTCAAGATTTTTTAGGAGCACCTAACGCTATAATTGATGATACTTTTTTCAACCATTCCACTAACGAAAGTTTTACAGACCTAAAAGTTCAGAATCTAATAAAAGAACAATTTGCAGTATCGGCTTCATGTCTAGGAGGCTTGAAAACAGAACCGCCTACTACACTTGACAAACAATGGCTACTCTACCCCAATCCATTTAGAGACACTCTTAATTTCTCTTGCATAGATGATGTTACGACGGTAAACTATCGCGTTTTTAATAGTTCTGGGGTGTTTTTAATCGATCGAACAGACTATCTTGTTTTCGGAAAACTAAGCCTTGATTTATCGCATTTAAGTAGCGGTGTTTATATTATTGAAATTATGGTAGGCACTAAAAAGGAAACACATAAGGTGATTAAAATATAATACACTTCTAAAAACAAAATAAGCCTCGATTTTTAAAATGAATTAAAAATCGAGGCCTATTTAAATTTATAGTAAAAACCCTTTTTACTTTTACTTAGTAATTTTCAAAAAACTTATTTTAAACTAGTTAAGCTCGCTTTTATGGTTTCAATTTTAGCCAAAGCATCGGCTTCTTTATTACGCTCGTTGGTTATAACCTGTTCCGGTGCACCGGCAACAAAACGCTCGTTAGAAAGTTTCTTTTGTACCGATTTCAAAAAACCTTCCGTATAACTTAACTCTTCTGTAAGTTTCTTAATTTCAGCTTCTACATCAATACTTCCGGCCATAGGAATAAAATACTCATTCGATTTTACTCTAAAACTTAAAGCACCTTCAACCGCTTCATTTACATAATTGATACTTTCAAGGTTACCCAATTTGCTAATAATAGCATCAAAAGAAGTGCTTGTTTTGTCATTATTTATCACAGAAAAACCAATAGCATCTTTAAACGCTATGTTTTTTTCTTTTCTAATATTTCTAATACCTGAAATAACTTCTGAAGCGAATTCAAACTCGGTAATCAAGGTTTCGTTTAAATTTTTTGCAACAGGCCATTTAGAAACAATTAACGCTTCTTCCGGTGTACGCTCAGCTATATAATGCCAAATATCTTCCGTTAAGAAAGGCATAAATGGGTGTACAATTTTTAAGTTTTCTTCAAAAATCGCGATAATCGCTTTATAAGAAACCGCATCAATAGGCTGTTGGTATGCTGGTTTTACCATTTCTAGTAACCAACCACAAAAATCATCATAAATTAATTTATAAATAGCCATTAAAGCATCACTTAAACGGTATTTACTAAAATGATCTTCAATTTCTATTAATGCCTTTTGAAACTTTGATTCGTACCACTCGATAGCAATTTTACTAGAGTCTGGCTGCTCGATGGTATCACTAACCTCCCAACCATCAACCAAACGGTAGGCGTTCCAAATTTTATTTCCAAAACCTTTTCCTTGTTGGCAAAGTGTTTCTTCAAACATTAAATCGTTTCCTGCCGCACTACTTAAAAGCAAACCAACACGAACCCCATCTGCACTGTACTCTTCAATTAACTTTAAAGCATCAGGCGAATTCCCTAAAGACTTACTCATTTTTCGACGTTGCTTATCGCGAACCAAACCTGTTAAATACACGTTATTGAATGGTTTTTCGTCTTTATACTCATAACCAGCAATAATCATACGGGCTACCCAGAAAAATAAAATATCTGGACCTGTAACTAAATCGTTGGTTGGGTAATAGTATTTTATATCGGCGTTTTCTGGGTTACGAATACCATCAAACACACTCATTGGCCATAACCATGAACTAAACCAGGTATCTAACGCATCGGTATCTTGACGCAAATCACTAGCTGTTAATTCTTGGTTATTCGCTTTTTGTTTTGCTAATTCTAGAGCTTCCTCTTTCGTTTCTGCAACTACAAAATCTTCTTTATCATCGCCATAATAATAGGCTGGAATTTGTTGACCCCATAATAACTGACGAGAAATATTCCAATCGCGAATATTTTCCATCCAATGGCGATAGGTGTTTTCAAATTTCTTTGGAAACAATTTAATTTCAGAATCTTCACCTAAAACCGCTTCAATAGCTGGTTTTACTAAATCTTGCATTTTTAAAAACCATTGATCGCTTAATCGTGGTTCGATAACAGCTTTGGTTCTTTCTGATGTTCCTACTTTATTAATATGTGTTTCGGTTTTAACCAATACACCGCTGGCTTCTAGTTCTTGAACAATTTCCTTTCTTACAACAAATCGATCTTTACCTTGATACTGCAAACCAAAACTGTTTAAGCTCGCATCGTCATTAAAAATATCGATAACTTCTAAGTTGTGTTTATCACCTAAATTCTTATCGTTCTCATCGTGTGCAGGCGTCACTTTTAAACAACCTGTACCAAATTCAACATCTACATACTCGTCTTCAATAATAGGAATCACACGGTTGCAAATAGGCACAATCGCCTTTTTACCTTTTAAATGTGTAAAACGCTCGTCGTTAGGATTGATACAAATAGCGGTATCTCCAAAAATAGTTTCTGGACGTGTTGTTGCTATAGTTAGCGTATCATCACTACCTTCAATTTTATAATTTAAATAGTATAAATTCCCTTGGCGTTCTTCATGAATAACTTCTTCATCAGAAAGTGTGGTTTTCGCTTCAGGATCCCAGTTAACCATACGGTAACCTCTATAAACCAAGCCTTTATTATGTAAATCTACAAACACCTTTATCACGGCTTCACTCATGTCATCATCCATGGTGAATTTAGTTCTATCCCAATCGCAAGAACAACCTAGTTTTTTAAGTTGTTCTAGAATAACACCACCGTATTCGTGCGTCCATTCCCAAGCATGTTCTAAAAACTCCTCGCGAGATAAATTATTTTTATCAACACCTTGTTCCTTCAGTTTTGCAACAACTTTCGCTTCGGTCGCAATAGATGCATGGTCGGTACCAGGTACCCAACACGCATTTTTACCTTGCAAACGCGCACGACGAATAAGCACATCTTGGATGGTGTTGTTAAGCATATGCCCCATGTGCAACACACCAGTAACGTTTGGTGGTGGAATTACAATGGTATATGGTTCTCTTTCGTCTGGTTCTGAATGAAAATAATTATGTTTCATCCAGTAGTCATACCACTTAGTTTCTACCTGACTTGCATCGTATTTTGAAGGCATTTGCATACTTTGGAATAGTTTTTGAATAATAATCTGCAAAAGTACTTATATTTCTTTTTCTATAAAAGATATAATACACATTGATAAAATTAAGAAGGTGTTATTTTAACAATTTTTAAGAATTATAATAGAAAACTTATATGTACTTTTAACTAATCAGTTTTAAAAAAAATAAGCATTTAATCTATTATTTTTGCAGTTTATAGAAATAATAAGTAAGTTTGGAGTGAATTTTACCGCAAAAACAACTATTTTAAAAGCTTAATTAACTGAGCGATTAACACATAAAGAACCAAAACAACAAAAAAAATACAACAACAATGAAAAAATTATTTACAATTTTATTTATCGGATTAGCAAGTTTAGCCATTAATGCACAAGACAAGGTGGCTAAAATCGAATTTAAATCGGACACAGTAGATTACGGAACCGTAGAAAAAGGATCTAATGGCGTACGTGTTTTTGAATTTACAAATACAGGTAATGCTCCATTAATAATAACAAATGTAACTTCAAGCTGTGGGTGTACTATCCCTAAAAAACCTGAAGGCCCCATTTTACCTGGAAAAACCGGAGAAATTGAGGTGAAGTATGATACTAACAGAGTAAACCCAATTAGAAAAACAATTACGGTTATCTCGAATGCTGAAACACCAACGGTTGCTTTAAAAATTAAAGGTGAAGTTATCGATACTAAAAACGCTAACGTACTTGATAAAACTAAAAAAAGTATTGTTCAGCAATAAAAACAAGAACATATCATTTAAAAAAAATCCTTAGGCCAATGCTTAAGGATTTTTTTTTTGTTCAATACGGATTTTCTAAAGAAAAGCTAAAATTCAAGATGCTCCCTTCTCGATCTACTTTCAAGCGGATGTGCTTACCTGCATCTTCATAGAAATAATGCATCAATTGTTGTAAAGATAACTGGTGGGCTCCTTTCGTGTTTATTCTTAAAACAACATCACCAATAAGCAAACCTGCTTTTTCTGCGGGTGACCCCTCACGAAGTTCAACAATAGTATATGCTGGCTTTAAGGATATTTTATATTGGGTATCTATAACAATTTTGGTGTTGTTTGAGGCTCCATTATCTTTATCAAAACCTCTTGCTCCCGACTTGCCATCATCAAGCTCTTTAACGAGTCTCACCCCATCATGAGCCAATTCTATTCCGCTTTTATTATAACTGAACTTTTCCTTAAAAAGAGCATTCTTTTTAAGCGTGATTATAGCTTTTTGATAATCGAAAATAACATTGAATCGTTTTAAAATATTACCAGCCAAACTACCATTTCGGTCTTTAAATTTTCGCGCATAAGAAATAGAAGCACTATCAGGGTATGCCACATTCGCATTTTCTAAAACAAAACTTTTTAAAGCTATGGCATCCACTTTAGAACGCTTACCATAAACACTTCCGCTTAAACCATGTCCTAAAAAATCATTAAAGAAAGCTTTATTCGACGAAATACCTAAAGAATCATTTTCAAACAACCAGAGCACATCACTTCCACCAGAATCTATCAACAATTTAACAGGAACAGGTCCCTCATCAATAGTAACTTCAGCATTTATATAAGGTTTGCCATTGTAAAATTCTAAATTAAATGTTTCGCACCTGTTACACTTTTTATAGCGGTATGCATCGGGCTCTGTTAATTTTAAATACTTGGTGTTATAATTAATTTCAACAACCAAATCACTAAAAATATCATTACCAATAATACCATGAACAGGAAAACCCAATTTAGGAGCCAAATCTAAATTAGCCTCAAACACCGCGTATAAATCTTGCTCTAAATTTATAGCATCGCCTATTCTAACCATATTATTTGTAGACTTCAAGGCCTCAACCAGTTCGCCTTCACCCAAACCTCTTAAAAAAATAGTCTCTGTGTTTTTAATTTTTAAAGTATCTGAAATATTTAAAAAATTAAAAATAATGGGTTTACTTACGCCGGTATCCAATAAAAACGACAGGGTAACACCATTAATTTCTACGGGTATTATAATTAAATTATTGATAAGTTTAAACTTAATTCTATCTGATTTCTGTTTGTTTTGAACTGTAAAACTCCTTTGAGAGTACACGTTATGACTCAACAAAAAAACAGTCCATACTAAAACAACAAACCTTTTCATAGTAAATAACAGGAGCTTAGATACATTCAATTTACAAATCTTTAAGACGTCCCGTTTATTTTAGCTGCTTTTTTAAAAAAACTTTAAGATAATTTCCTCAACTTTGTGCCCTATAATTGATGAAAAATGCCAACTATATCTAGAAAAGGGCTTTCAATGCCTGAATCTCCTATACGAAAATTAGTTCCCTATGCTGAACAAGCTGTTGAGAATGGGAAAACTATATACTATTTAAACATTGGGCAACCGGATATAAAAACCCCAGAAGTAGCCTTAAATGCAGTAAAAAACAATACTATAGACATACTTTCTTATTCTAGATCGGAAGGCTCTGATACCTATAGAGAAAAATTAGCGACTTATTATAATAAGCACGACATTAAGGTTTCGTATAAAGACATCGTTGTAACAACAGGTGCCAGTGAAGCTTTGCTTTTTCTATTTAGCAGTATAATGGACCCCTGTGATGAAGTGATTATTTCTGAGCCATTTTACGCAAATTACATCGCTTTTTCAACCGCCAACGGAGTTACTGTAGTACCTGCAGTATGTACAATAGAAAACAATTTTGGTCTACCATCTGTTGAAACTTTTGAGCAATTGATCACCCCAAGAACCAAGGCTATATTAATTTGCAACCCTGGAAACCCAACTGGTTATCTATATTCTAAAGCTGAAATAGAAAAACTAGCAGCCATAGCTATAAAACATGATTTGTTTTTAGTTGCAGATGAAGTGTACCGTGAATTTGTTTACGACGGAGATGTGCATTATTCAATTATGCAAGTTGAAGGTATCGATGAACATGCCGTAATAATAGACTCTGTATCCAAACGATACAGCATGTGTGGTGCAAGAGTTGGGTGTTTGGTATCAAAAAACAAAACCGTTATGAAAACGGTATTAAAATTTGCTCAAGCACGTTTAAGTCCACCTACCTACGCACAAATTGCCAGTGAAGCTGCTTTAGATACGCCACAAAGTTATTTTGACGATGTGATTGCAGAATATGCCGAAAGACGCAACACTTTAATACATGAATTACAAAAAATTGACGGTGTAAAAGTAGCCAAACCAAAAGGTGCTTTTTACTGCATTGTCGAGTTACCTATAAAAAATTCAGACCATTTTGCACAATGGCTTTTGGAACATTTTGACGTAAACGGTGAAACTGTAATGGTAGCACCAGCAGGCGGATTTTACTCCACACCAGGTTTGGGTTTAAACCAAGTGCGTATTGCATACGTACTTAATAAAGAAAGCTTAATTAAAGCGGTACATATTTTAAAAGAAGCCCTTAAAGTTTATAAAGACTAGTGCAAATTCAACAAAACATATCTCTAAAACCATTTAATACCTTTGGTATTGATGTTTCGGCCAACCATTTTGTATCGGTTTCGACTATTGAAGAATTAAAACAAATTCTATCTCTAAAAGAATACCCAAACAAACTTATTTTAGGTGGTGGTAGCAATATGCTGCTTACTAAAAATTTTGAAGGGCTTGTTATTCACGTTAACCTAAAAGGTATTGAAATAGTTTCAGAACATACTGATTGTGTTTTTGTAAAGGCATATGCTGGTGAAAATTGGCACGAATTTGTGCTTTGGTGTATTAACAATGATTTTGGCGGCATTGAAAATTTATCATTAATCCCAGGAAACGTAGGCACCACACCCATTCAAAATATAGGTGCTTATGGTGTAGAAATTAAAGATACTTTTGAGTCTTGTAATGCTATTTCATTAGAAAATATACATATAGAAACCTTCAAAAAGGAAGATTGCCAATTCGATTATAGAAATTCTATTTTTAAAAACGAAGCAAAAGGCAAATACATTGTTACCAGCGTCACCTTCAAATTAACGAAACAAAACCATCAACTTCATATTAATTATGGCACCATCGCTTCTCAATTAGAGGCCATGAAAATTACGGCTCCAAGTATTCAAGACATTTCAAAAGCCGTTATTGCCATTCGCGAAAGCAAATTGCCAAACCCTAAAGTTATAGGTAACAGCGGTAGCTTTTTTAAGAACCCCGTTGTACCAAAAACACTTTACACGAACTTGCTTCAAAATTTCGAAGACATGCCTAGTTACCCTGTTTCAGACACTGAAGTTAAAATTCCTGCAGGTTGGCTTATAGAAAAAGCAGGATTTAAAGGCAAGCGTTTTGGCGATTATGGTGTACATAAAAATCAAGCCTTAGTACTTGTAAATTATGGGGATGCCAAGGGTTCTGACATTTTAAACCTTTCAATTTTAATACAAGACACTATTAAAAGACTGTTTAATATTTACATAGAAGCCGAAGTAAATATCTTATAATCCCAAAGAAATTTCTAACTTTGATACTATAACCATAGGTTTTTAATTTTTAAATCGATCCATCTTGATATCATCTATAGAAAAAGAAATAGTTAGCTTATTGGAACGTGGTGATAAAAAAGCCATAACCATACTGTATGAAAACTATTCAGATGCCTTATACGGTGTTATAAAAAAAATTATACAGGACGATGATACGGCGCAAGATGTTCTTCAAGAAAGCTTTATAAAAATATGGCGCTACTCGAAAAAATACGATTCTAGCAAAGCTAAATTATTCACTTGGCTTTATCGAATTGCTTATAACACTGCTATAGACAAAGTTAGGTCTCAAAAAAATAAAGACGGTAAAGAAGTCCAAATGGACAAATCGCCCGTATATAAAATATCAGCAGACGAATTAAATCAGGATGTCATGGACATGCAAAAGCACCTGAGTAGTTTGGATGAAAAATATCAAATAGTAATAAATGCACTCTTTTTTGAGGGCATGACCCAACAAGAAGCCAGCGATGAACTCGACATACCGCTGGGAACTATAAAATCGAGATTAAAGATTGGATTACGTGAATTGAAAAAAATTTATAATCCTTAAAAAAACAGTCATGAATGCGAAAATAACTACTTTTTTAAATTCTGGCCTACTAGAAAAATATCTATTAGGTGATACTACTTCTGTTGAAACGGAAACGGTTGAATCTTATATTTCAAAATATCCAGAAGTACAGAATGCCTACAATACATTACAATACAACTTAGAAATAGTTGCAAAAAGTAATGCTGTTGAAGCCCCTAAGTTTATCTTAAATTCTATTTTAGATGAACTTGATGATGCACCAGTGGTGCCATTAAACACCCGTAAAAATTACAAATCTTGGTATAAAATTAGTGTTGCAGCCAGTATTGCAGCCTTAATGTTTGCAGGAACTTCTTATTTATTTTATCAGCAAAACCAAAGACTTAGTGAAGAAAACCAAGTTGTAGTTGATGAAATTTTTGATTTACGTGGAGATATTGATGCTAACAATAAAAAGTTAGACAACATTATGAACCAGTTTATGGAGCTTAATGACCCGGATACTTATAAGTACATTATGCAAGGCAATAGTCGTGCAAAAAACTTAAAAACGGTAGCCTACATCAATCCTAAAGATAAAACATCGATGATTGATGTGGTATCCCTACCACAATTACCTAAAGAACAATGCTACCAAATTTGGGCAGAATTACAAGGTAAAATGGTAAGCTTAGGTATCTTAACTGAAGCCGACAGACAATTAAGGGTTATCCCTTATACCGAAAATGCGTTAGCATTAAACATTACGATAGAGCCTAAAGGCGGCAATACAACAGCGTCTCTAGATAATATGGTAGCCGAAATTGATTTACAATAACCAGTTTAATAATAAAATCCCTCAACAAGAGCCTCATTTGATAAATCAAATGAGGCTTTTTTCATCTCTACAATTAATTCCCCATCTATTCACAAACTTTTAGAAATTTATAGTTTAATACGCTATCTTTGCATCAAATTATAATATAAAAAATGAAACTTCTTTTAATAACAATCGTTTTATTAGGATTAGGAATTGCAGGAATTGCCATAAAACTTTGGGCTAAAAAAGACGGCAAATTTGCTGGCACTTGCGCTAGCCAAAACCCCATGCTGAACAAAACCGGTGAAAACTGTGGTTTTTGTGGCAAAACGCCAGAACAATTTTCTGATTGCAACGACACTCAACATTCATAGTATTATATGAGTTTTCTTGATTTTGTTTACTACAGTTTTATTACTGTAGTTTTTATTCAAGTTGTTTATTATGTTTTTTTCTTCTCTAAGTTTGCCTTTATAAAACCAGAAAAAGAACGCACAAAAACACTTCCCGTATCTGTTATTATTTGTGCTAAGAATGAAGAAAAAAACCTTCAAAACTTTTTACCTTCCATTATATCTCAAAGATATCCCCCTTTTGAGATTGTTTTAATTAACGATGCCTCAACGGATGATACCCTTGAAGTTATGGAAGCTTTTGCAGCAGAACATAGCAATATTAAAATTGTAAATGTTAAAAATATTGAAGCCTTTTGGGGTAATAAAAAATACGCCTTAACTCTAGGTATTAAAGCGTCTACAAATGATTACCTTTTATTTACAGATGCCGATTGCGAACCCGTTTCAAAAGACTGGATACACAACATGTGCGCCCATTTTAATGAAGAACAAACCATTGTTTTAGGCTACGGTGCCTATTCGAAAATTAAAAAATCGTTTATAAACAAGCTTATTCGTTTTGAAACCTTAGTGACGGCTACCCAATATTTTTCGTTTGCTCAAGTAGGGATTCCTTATATGGGTGTTGGCCGAAATTTAGCTTATGCAAAAAAGGAATTTTTTAATGCCAATGGGTTTATAAACCATATAAAAGTACGCTCGGGCGATGACGATCTATTTATAAACCAAGTTGCAACTAAAAGCAATACAGCCATCTGTTTTTCAGAAAACAGTTTTACGCTATCCTTACCAAAAACAAACTTTAAAGATTGGATCACCCAAAAAAGGCGCCATATTTCAACAGCAAAACACTATAAAGCAACCCACAAAACCTTACTAGCACTACTCTATTGTACACAATTACTGTTTTGGATTTTAGCACCTGTGCTTCTTATCACCACGTTTAATTGGCAAATAGTAATAGGCTTAATTTTAATAAGACTCACACTACAATATACCATTTTCGGGTTGTCATCAAAAAAACTAGGAGAACAAGATCTTATAATTATGCTTCCTTTTTTAGAAGTCTTTTTAGTTATGACGCAATTAACTATCTTTATAAATAATCTTATCTCAAAACCCAATCATTGGAAGTAAATGAAGCCATTACACGAGCCAAGGAAAACGACCAGAAAGCGTTTAATTTCTTGTTAGACACCTTTTGGGACGATGTATATGGTTTTCAATTAAAGCGTGTTCAAAATGAAAATGATGCTGAAGATATCACCATTCAAACATTTTCAAGAGCTTTTGACCGTATTGAAACTTTTGATAGTAATTTCAAGTTTAAAACCTGGCTCATTACTATTTCAAAAAACATTCATATTGATTTATTACGAAAGAAGAAAAACTCTATTTCTCAAATAATTTCAAACGATGACAAATCGGTTTATCAAATTTTAGATGAATCGCCTTCCCCTGAAGATGAACTTATAACCAAACAACATCTTGCAAAATTACTTCGTGATATAAAAAAATTGAAGCCTCATTATCAAGAAATAATAAACTTACGTTACTTTCAAGAACTTAGTTATAAAGAAATTTCAGCTGAACTTGGCGAACCCATCAATAATGTAAAAGTGAAATTGCTGCGCGCTAAGAAATTACTATCTGAAATTATTCAGGAAAAATAAATGATTGCTAAACTTAAAAACTTAGGTCCTGGTTTATTATTTGCTGGTGCTGCCATTGGCGTTTCACATTTAGTACAATCTACACGCGCTGGCGCCGATTTTGGTTTGGGTTTATTATGGGCACTACTTTTAGTAAACATCTGTAAATACCCGTTTTTTCAGTTTGGTCCGCGCTACGCAACCGCAACAGGCGAAAGTTTATTAGAAGGCTACAACAAATTAGGAAAAGGCGTTTTAGCCACGTATTACATTTTGAATTTAGCCATTATGTTTACCATTCAAACGGCAGTAACTATTGTTACCGCTGGTTTGGCAGCGAGCTTGTTTGGTGATATTGCAACTTTTAACATTGGGACCAAAACAGTAACAAGCACAGAAACTTGGACCATCATCATATTAATAACCTGTTTAAGCATTTTAACTTTAGGGAAGTATAAAATACTGGATAGGTTAATGAAAATCATCATTATCACCCTAACCATTAGCACCTTTTTAGCTGTGTGCATTGCTTTTTCAAACAACAACGAACCTATAATTTTTAAACAAATATTACCAAGTAACAGCTTAGAAATCGGATTTTTAATAGCCTTTATGGGTTGGATGCCTGCGCCTTTAGATGTTGCGGTATGGCAATCGCTTTGGGCTATCGAAAAAAACAAAGAAACCAAAACATACTCACCTAAATCGGCCTTATTCGATTTTAACATAGGGTATATAAGCGCCATACTTATAGGTATTGGGTTTCTACTTTTGGGAACTTTAGTTATGTTCCATAGCGGAGAAACATTTAGTAATTCGGCCAGTGTATTTTCTGGACAACTCGTAAACATGTATACCAAAAATCTTGGTAATTGGGCTTATATTATAATTGGAGTGGCCGCTTTTACAACCATGTTTAGCACGACACTAACCACTTTAGACGCATCGCCAAGAGCCATGGCAAAAACAACTAGTTTGTTATTTAAAAAATCCTCGAAATTTAATTACACCTTCTGGATTGCACTATTATCTATTGGAACGGTATTTATATTTCTGTTCTTAGCTTCAGAAATGGGCTTACTTATAAAGGTTGCCACCATTTTATCGTTCATTACAGCTCCTTTTTATGCCATTATAAATTACATCTTGATTTCAAGCAAACACACGCCAAAAGAATGGCATCCGTCAAAAAAACTACATCTTTTAAGTTTATTTGGCATTGTCTTTTTAATAGGATTTAGTGTGTGGTATCTCATCTCTTTATAAGACACTTTTAAAAGAATACTTTGTATCTTTGTTCTTTATTTTAAAGACATGGATTCAGAAATCGTTTCAAATATTTTACCAGAAGAACGTCAAGCTAAACCCAAATGGCTGCGTGTAAAACTTCCGACAGGAAAAAAATATACCGAATTAAGAGGCTTAGTTGATAAATACAAACTAAACACCATTTGCGCCTCTGGTAGTTGCCCAAATATGGGTGAGTGTTGGGGAGAAGGTACTGCTACCTTTATGATTCTTGGAAATGTTTGTACCCGTTCTTGTGGCTTTTGCGGCGTAAAAACCGGCAGACCAGAAACTGTAGACTGGGATGAACCAGAAAAAGTGGCGCGCTCTATAAAAATCATGAATATTAAACACGCCGTTTTAACGAGTGTTGATAGAGACGATTTAAAAGATATGGGAAGCATTATGTGGGGTGAAACGGTAAAAGCTGTACGTAGAATGAACCCAGAGACCACTTTAGAAACTCTAATTCCTGATTTTCAAGGTATAGAACAACATATAGATAGAATTGTAGATGTGGCCCCAGAAGTGGTATCTCACAACATTGAAACGGTTAGACGATTAACACGAGAAGTGCGTATTCAAGCACAGTACGATAGAAGTATGGGGGTTTTAAAATACTTAAAACAACAAGGACAACGACGTACAAAATCGGGTATTATGCTTGGTTTGGGTGAAACACGCGAAGAAGTTATTCAAACGCTTCACGATTTAAAAGACAACGATGTAGATGTGGTAACCATTGGGCAATACCTGCAACCAAGTAAAAAACATTTACCTGTTAAGCATTTTATCACACCAGATCAATTCAAAGAATACGAAACCATTGGTTTAGAATTAGGTTTTCGCCATGTAGAAAGTAGTGCGCTAGTACGCTCTTCTTACAAGGCTCAAAAACACATTAATTAACTATGATTACAATCGCTATCAATGGATTTGGTAGAATAGGCCGACGTGTTTTTAGGCTACTTCAAGACTATAAAGACATTCAAGTGGTGGCTATAAATGATCTAGCCGATGCTAAAACGCTTAGCCATTTGCTAAAATATGATAGTGTACATGGACGCTTTGATGGCACTGTTACTCATGACGAGCATCACATTATTATTAATGATAAAAGGGTTACGCTACTAAATAATAAGCACCCGAAAGATATTAACTGGAAACCTTTTCAGGTGGATATGGTTATTGAGGCCACCGGAAAGTTTAAAGCCAAATCAGAATTACAACATCATATAGATAATGGCGCACACACTGTTATTTTAAGTGTTCCACCAATTGAAGATGATATAAAAACAATTGTAATGGGTGTGAATGACGCGAGCATTGACGGTACAGAAACCATCATTTCCAACGCCTCGTGTACAACCAATAATGCGGCACCCATGATTGATGTTATCAATAAACTTTGCGGTATTAACCAAGCATACATTACAACGGTGCACTCCTACACCACCGACCAAAGTTTACACGATCAACCACATAGAGATTTACGTAGGTCGCGCGCCGCAAGTCAATCCATCGTTCCTACAACCACTGGAGCAGCAAAAGCCTTAACAAAAATATTCCCAGAACTATCTAATGTTATAGGAGGTTGCGGAATTAGAGTCCCTGTTATTAATGGTTCACTAACCGATATTACATTTAATGTAAAAAAAACGGTATCGATAGAAACGATAAATAACGCCTTTAAGAATGCTGCAGAAAATCAATACAAAGGTGTCATAGAATACACAAACGACCCTATTGTTTCCATTGATATTGTTGGAAACACCCATTCTTGTATTTTCGATTCTGATATGACATCTGTTATTGGAAATATGGTGAAAATCATAGGTTGGTACGATAACGAAACAGGCTATTCTAAAAGAATTATTGATTTAATATGTAATTTGTCGGTAAAAAAGCGTGTTTTATCGATAAAATAATTATATTTGCGTGTAATATTTGCTAAAATGTCTCAAATTAAAAATCACATACTTATTGGATTAATGCTTTTTAGCATGGTGGTTTCTGCTCAAAAAACAATTGGGGACGACCCTGAATTGCTTCAAAACAGTGTAAACTACCACATTTTACAATCGCAAACCGAGTTGGAAAATTTCAACTACTACAAGGCGCAAAAAAATCTCGATGAAGCTTTAACTTTAGCTGAACAATCTAATAACAGTAAAAGTATTGGTATTATATATGCCATAAAAGGTCGCCTTCAACTTATTAATGATGAAAATGACAAGGCCATCAAATCGCTCACCAAAGCAATAGAAGTACAACGCCTTATAAATGATAACATAAACCTTGGGACTTCCTACAAGATATTCGGAGATGTTTATTTTGCCAAAAAAGATTACAACCAAGCTTTAGACTATTATAGGTCTGCAAAATCTAAATTTGAAGAAGAAGCATTAAATGCTGAATTAGCTGAAGTGCTTTTAAGCGAAGGAAAAACTTATATTAAGTTAAAAAACTATAACAA
Source organism: Mariniflexile sp. AS56 (assembly GCF_030552475.1). GTDB lineage: Bacteria > Bacteroidota > Bacteroidia > Flavobacteriales > Flavobacteriaceae > Mariniflexile. The sequence continues at coordinate 205,417 of NZ_JAUPED010000004.1, forward strand.
AGCACGAGATATTATAGAACAATCTTTAGCATTAGCTAAGAAAGATGATTTTTTAAAAACACAAAGTGATGCATTAGTTTCTCACGCATTGGTTTACAGCAAACTAAACAATAACGACAAAGCTTTAAACTACGCCCTAGAGGGTGTGAGAATTGCCAAAAAAAATAAATTTATAAGCATTCTTAACGAAGGTTATTTAGCTTTAAGCGACATATATTATAATAACCAAAATTTTAAATCGTCTCGAGAATTTTTAAATAACTACGTAAATCTTTCAGATTCTATAGCCAATTTAAAACGTGCTAATTATTCCAAAGATCAAGAAACTCAATATTTGTTGAATGACGCTTTAGAGAAGAACAATGAAATGTTTCAAAAGTTAGAGAAAGCTGAAGACGACAATAGTTTAAGCACCCTGATTTCCATTTTAAGTGTCGCCTTAATTACCATCTTATCTCTACTAACCTTATCACTTTATAAAAACAATAACATTAGGCTAAAAACTAATAACATGCTCCATAAAAAAAATGGAGAACTTATCATTGCCAAAGAAAAAGCAGAGTTAGCATCAAAAACCAAAGCAAACTTCCTATCTACAGTAACACACGAGTTAAGAACACCTTTATATGCCGTAACAGGTTTAAGTAATATGTTATTAGAAGAAAACCCCAAACCAGAACAAGTACAACATTTGAAATCGTTAAAATTTTCGGGCGATTATTTGCTAACCTTTATCAACGACATCCTTCAAATTAATAAAATTGAAGCTAATAAAGTTGATATTGAACCAGAACCATTCAACTTAAAGAAAAAAATAAACAATATTATTTTAGCCTTAACTAATTCGGCTCAAGATAATAATGTTAAAATGCATTTTGAATTCGACAAGAATTTACCAGAAAACTTCATTGCCGATCAATTAAAAATTTCTCAAATACTTATCAATTTAATTGGTAACTCCATCAAATTCACTAAAGATGGTGATATCTGGATTCGTATTTACAAAATTGAAGAACAAGGTAAAATGTACACCTTACGTTTTGAAGTTGAAGATAATGGTATAGGTATTAGCCAAGAAAAACAAGACAATATGTTTGAAAGTTTTTCACAAGGCTCTATTCAAATTAACAGAAAATATGGAGGTACCGGTCTTGGACTTTCTATTGTAAAAGGTTTGATCGATATCTTAAACGGAAGCATATACGTTAAAAGTGAACTTGAAAAAGGAACCACTTTCTATTTTGAAATTCCTTTAGAGCACACAGTAATTGAAGAAGCTGCAGAAGTTAAAACAACATACTTTAGTGGTAATGCCAATGAATTAGACTTAACGAATGTTAAAATATTGGTTGTTGAAGACAACAAAATCAACCAAATGATTACCAAGAAGATTTTAACTAAAATGGAACTTAAATGCGACATTATTGATAACGGTGAAGACGCTGTCGATATGATTAAAGCAAGTAAGTACGATATTATATTAATGGACATCCACATGCCTGGTATAAGCGGTATGGAAGCCACCAAATTAGTACGCGCTTTTGATAAAGAATTAACCATTTTCGCCTTAACTGCGGTTACTATTGAAGATAAAATGCACGAATTTGAAGAGGCTGGTTTTACAGATATTATTCCGAAGCCATTTAAACAAGAGGAGTTTGAGAAAAAACTTTACAATGCATTAGCATCAAAAAAGAACACCCTGCCTACAACTTAAAGTGCGACAAAACTTTTAACTAATTTATCTAAAACAGCATTATTACTAATTACCACGGTAATGGGTAAATAAAACAATTTTGTTTTTAAAGAGGGATACTGTTTCAGACGCATAAAGTCTTTTTCAGTGGTTATTATAAACTCTTTTTTCTCTAATGCAAGAATATCTTGTTCTGTAAACTCATGATGATCTTTAAAGTTTAGGTGCTCAAACTGAAGTCCTTTTCCATTTAAAAAATCAACCAATGGATTTGCATTTGCTATACCCGTTACCAAACTAAAATTGGTAACAGTACCTAAATTTATTTTAGTTTCGGCTGAAATAATCGTATTTGAATAACTTATAGAACTAAAAAATATATGCTGATAGTCTTCAGGTGAAATACGTTTTAAATACACACTTTTTTGATCATCACTTATATTATTAGGACATTTGGTTACCACAATAATATTGGCTCGTTTAGCACCACTTCTAGGTTCTCGTAAATTGCCTGTTGGCAAAACATAATCTGAAAAATACGGATTATCATAGGTGGTTAGCATGATATTCAAACCTGCCTTTACTCTTCTGTGTTGAAACGCATCATCTAACAGCACAACGTTTGGCGCTTCATTAAGCTGTCTTAATTGTTGAATACCATGCGTTCTATCTGCATCAACAGCCACAAGAACCTCTTTTTTGAATTTATTATAAAACTGAAACGGTTCATCTCCAATGGATTCTGCCGTAGAAGATTCGTTAGCCAATTGAAAACCTATAGTTTTACGTTTGTAGCCACGACTTAACGTAGCCACTTTATAATCTGCCTTCAACAAATCTATTAAATATTCAATCATGGGGGTTTTCCCTGTTCCTCCAACACTTAAATTACCAACACATATCACCGGAAAATCAAAGGAAGTCGATTTTTTAATACCCAAATCAAACAACCTATTTCTTAAACTGGTTATGGCGTAATACACAGGTACAAAAGGAATCGCTATATTTCTAATTAATTTCATGTGTTACTGTTTATTCCCTTTCAAAGGTTCTGTATAACATCTAAATAACCGCTCTTTAGGCCGATTAAATTTTTAGTAATAGATGTTTCATCTTAGCGAAAATAATATTTTATCTTTGATACAAACAAATTTATTCATGATTGTTCAAGACGTCATTAACCATTTAGAAGAATTGGCACCCCTAGCCTACGCCGAAGATTTTGATAATGTAGGCCTTTTAGTGGGCGATAAAAACGCAATATTAACAGGTGTTCTCGTCACTTTAGACACCCTAGAAGCTATTGTAGACGAAGCCATCAACAAAAAATGCAACCTAATAGTAAGCTTCCACCCTATTATTTTTAAAGGTTTAAAAAAATTAACCGGAAAAAACTATGTGGAACGTGTGGTTATGAAAGCCATAAAAAACGATATTGCTATTTACAGCATGCATACCGCTTTAGACAACGCTCTACAAGGGGTAAACGATATGATTTGCAATACTTTAGAATTAAAAAACAAACAGATTTTAATTCCGCAAAACGCTACCATAAAAAAACTAACTACCTATGTTCCTAAAGATGAGGCCCAACAACTAAGGTCGGAACTCTTTGCTGTTGGAGCAGGCACCATTGGCAACTATTCTAATTGTAGCTTTAATGTAGAAGGCTACGGTACTTTTAACGGGAACGAAACCAGCAACCCCACAAAAGGCTCTAAAGGCGCGATGCATACAGAAGCCGAGACTAAAATTGCCATCACCTTCCCAAAGCATTTAGAATCTAAAATTATACAAACCTTATTTAAGGCCCATTCTTATGAAGAAGTAGCTTATGAAATAATGACTTTAGAGAATAAAAATCAGCATATTGGCATAGGAATGGTTGGCGAACTAGACGATTCGATGAGCGAATTAGACTTCTTAAAATTTTTAAAAGACAAAATGAACACTGAAAGCATCAGACATTCATCACTTTTAAATAAAAAAGTAAAAAAAATAGCGGTATTAGGAGGCTCTGGCAGTTTTGCCATAGAAGCCACTAAACACGCTGGTGCTGACGTATTTATAACTGCAGATTTGAAATATCACGACTTTTTTACGGCAGAAAACAAGATTCTTTTGGCAGATGTTGGGCATTATGAAAGTGAGCAGTTCACAAAAAATCTTTTAGTAGCATATCTTACAAAAAAAATTACTAATTTTGCAATCATTTTATCGGAGACAAATACAAATCCTGTTAAGTATTTTTAAAATATGGCTAAAACTAAAGAATTAACTGTTGAAGAACGTTTAAGAGCGTTATACGATTTACAACTTATCGATTCTCGTATAGACGAAATAAGAAATGTTCGTGGAGAACTTCCATTAGAAGTGCGCGATTTAGAAGATGAAGTTGCTGGACTGAACATCAGATTAGAAAAATTAGTTGCAAGTTTAGAAGTAATTGATAATGACATCGTTTCTAAAAAAAATCAAATTGAAGAGTCTAAATCTTTAATTAAAAAATACAGCGAGCAACAAAAAAATGTTAGAAATAACAGAGAATTTAATTCTTTAACGAAGGAAGTTGAATTCCAAGAGTTAGAAATGGAATTAGCTGATAAGCACATTAAAGAATTTAAAGTTCAAATAGAGCAGAAAAAAGTTGTTATTTCTGAAAACAAAGACCGTTTAAAAGAACGTGAAAATCACTTAAAGCATAAGAAAAGTGAATTAGACGCTATTTTAGCTGAAACTGAGAAAGAAGAACAAGCTTTAATTGGAAAATCTCAAGAATACCAAGAGCAAATTGAAGAGCGTTTGGTTGCTGCTTACAATAGAATTCGCAAAAACGTGAAAAACGGTTTAGCAGTTGTGCCAATTGAAAGAGGTGCTGCTGGAGGATCTTTCTTTACTATTCCACCACAAATTCAAGTAGAAATTGCTGCTCGTAAAAAGGTTATTACCGATGAGCATAGTGGCCGTATTTTAGTTGATGCACAATTAGCTGAAGAACAAAAAGAAAAAATGGCGAAATTATTTAATAAATTAAGTTAAGTAATTACCAACACTATAATTTAAAGCCTTCACTTATGTGAGGGCTTTTTTTATTATATTAAGTTTAAAAAGCAGATTAAGGTTTCCGTTATTTATCCGTCTAACATAAAAACACCCTTTAAAACATGAAAAATATAATAATTACCGTATGCATTGCCATGCTATTTAGTTGCCAAAACAACGCACAGACCAATAAAAATCAAGAAACCGTAATTAATGCAAGCCCTGTTGAAGTACCTGTGAAAAACGGAAAAGCTAAAGCTTATTTCGCAAGCGGTTGTTTTTGGTGCGTAGAAGCTATTTACGAGCATGTAAAAGGTGTCGACGAATCTATTAGTGGTTATTCAGGTGGCCACTCAAAAAACCCAACTTATGAGGCGAGCAACACCGGACGTACCGGACATGCTGAAGCTGTTGAGATTATTTACGACCCAAAAGTGGTGAGTTTTTCAACTTTAGTAGATATTTATTTTGGTTCGCAAAACCCAACACAGGTAAACGGACAAGGAAATGACAGAGGGTCGCAATACCGTTCTATTATTTTTTATCAAAATGAAGAACAAAAACAAATCATACTTAAAAAGAAAGAAGCCCTCGCTAAAAAATTAAATGCCACTGTAGCTGCTGAAGTATATCCATTTCAAAAATTTTGGATTGCTGAAGATTACCATCAAAATTACGAACGGCTTCACCCAAATAATAGCTATATTCAAAATGTATCTATTCCAAGATTTAATCGTTTCAAGGCTAAATTCCCTGAATTACTTAAAGATAAACATTAAGGCTATATCGTTTAACTCTCTTGTTTTCTATCTTTACTTAAAATATCAATCATGAAGAAATTACTTATTTTACTTATTCTTTTGGCCATCAGCTATTCTTGTAAACAAAAAAAAGAAACTAAAGCCGCAGACATAGAGCTTTCTATAGCCCAAAAAATCGCTAATGCCAATGGCTTTGACAAGTGGAAAAACGTAACAAAACTAAATTTCACTTTTAATGTAGATAAAGACACGACTCATTTTGAGCGTTCTTGGTCTTGGAAACCTAAAACAGGCGATGTTACATTAATTACAGGTAAAGACACGGTTTCTTATAATAGAAAATCTGTTGATAGCTTATCTGAAAAAGCAGATAGAGGGTTCATTAATGATAAATTCTGGCTACTTGCACCCTATCAATTAGTTTGGGATTCTGGTACTAGTATTTCTGAACCTGTTATTGCGGAAGCCCCGATAAGCAAGACACAATTAAACAAAATAACACTAACATATTCCAATGAAGGAGGTTACACCCCTGGAGATGCTTACGATTTTTATTTTGGAGATGACTATATAGTTAAAGAATGGGTTTTTAGAAAAGGAAACGCTGCAAAACCATCGATGATGACTTCTTGGGAAAATTATCAAGATTTTAAAGGCCTAAAAATAGCTTTAGAACATAAAAAACCTGAAGAGAACTGGAATCTAAACTTTACCCACGTTCAAGTTGAAATGAATTAAATTTTACAGACTAAAAGATCCAAAAGACGGTTTGAGACGTATATATAATAAAGACTGAATATTCCGCGTTATGCGTCTCTATATATTCGAAAGAGCTTCACTTATTAAGTTGAAGCTCTTTTTTTTTATCCAACAAATTGTTCTTTGGTATGCGACCCGTCGCAAAAAGGCTTATTATTTGAAGTACCGCACCTGCAAAATGCCGTTGTTTTATTCTTAATTTCTTTGCTGCCATCTTTATGGGTTACCTGCAAGGTTCCATAAACCAACAAAGGGCCGTTTTCCAATACTTCAACCTTGGTTTCTAAAACCTCAGCGCTTTTATCCTTTTCATTATTCATATAAAAACTTAAAGCACCAGATGGGCATGCCCTCACTTGTTTTACTAAAGCTTCGGTTTTAGCTGCATCCATTTTTATCCAAGGACGCTCTTTTGGCTGAAATACTTCGGGCAATCCTTTAGCACAAATAGCAGAATGAATGCATTTTTCAGCTTCCCAAACAATAGTAGTTTCTACGTTTGAATATTCTTTTATTTTACTCATAATAACCGTTTTATTAAATATACGAAATATTTAATAGCATCTCTAAACTTTTAAAATCTAGACAAATTCTAATGCTGGTTAATATTAGTATCAATAACAAACCAGAATGTAGAACCAACACCTTCTTTACTTTCCAATCTTAATTCACCTCCTAAAATCTCAGTATACGCCTTTGCAATGGCTAAACCTATTCCTGAACCATGCAATGCTTTTTTGTTTTCAAGATCAACTTGATAAAAGGGATCAAAAATAGTTTTGAAATATGCTTCAGAAATACCAATTCCTGTATCTTCTACATAAAACTCCAAAGTGTTCGGGGTAGGACTTATCGATTTAAGTGAAACACGCCCACCTTCATCTGTATACTTAATAGCATTCTTTATTAAATGTTTTAACAGCGAACTTAACTTAGCTTGATCTGAATTTACAATACAACTATTCGGATTAATAAAATCATCATTTCTAAAAGTCAACCCTTTTTCAATAGCTAAAGGCAACAAGTCTTTATAAACCTCGTTTACAGTTTCACATATATTAAAAGTGGTTGCATTCAAAGTCACTAATCCGGCTTCAATTTTTGATATTTCCAGAATATCTGAAACCACATCTAATAATACTTCCCCATTAGACTCTATAACATTTACATATTCTAAATAATCTTTATCGTCTTTATTATAGGCTTTTAAAAATTCTGCACAACCTAAAATACCATACATAGGCGTTCGTATTTCGTGGCTCATATTTGCCAAAAAAGCAGTCTTCAATCTATCTGATGATTCTACCTTTTCTTTTTCCTTTAAAATATTTCGATGTTCTTCAAAAAGCTCTAATTGTAGTTTGTTTTGCTTTAATAAAGCACTATGCAAAAGTTCAATTAAAAAAGATACGGCAAAAACAATAAGCAAATTAAAAAGAATGTTATTCATTAAAATAACAATGAGAACTTCAATGGCATACGCATTAAAACAAGGCAAGGTTAAGGCAACAAAATCAAAATAAACACAAATAACTAAAAGCGCATAAAATAGGGCATTTATAAAAACCGCATTTAACCCTTTATCTCTCCCGCTATATAAGGTGATCATTATGTTTAACATAAACAGTAAAGTGACTCCATTACCACCAAACCCCAGATAAACAAACAAAGAAAAAGACAATAAAAATAGATTGGTGGAAAATATTACTTTCCTCATACCCAAACTCATCCCTTTATAAAAACTAAGAAACAACAATATTAAAACCGCAAAAGTATCTATATACAGAACAAACAACTCACCTGTATAAATAGCCAATACCGCACTAGGAATATAGGACACCACACCTATAACACTCGTTAGCAATAATATAGACACAAAGAGTTTATCTCGAAAATAAGTCAAACCTTCTTGCTTATTTCGTTTAGAAAAACCAATGTAATCCATATACCAATCTTGGTAACGTTTCCAAAAACTCGTTAACATTAAATACTTTTTTAGTTATATTTTAACCCTACATTAAAACTACAAAATTTTACTACAAAAAAAGCGATTCGTACATTATTCTTTACATAATATTCATATAAGATAAATAGCTTATTTTTGTTGTAAACCGAAAATCAACTCACTTTGCCGAACTATAAACTAGGTCTCGATTTCGCTTTAGAACAAGATCAAAAAGACGTATTGTCTACATACAGAAATCAATTTCATATACCAAAGCACAGCGACGGTAGTGATTGTATTTACATGACGGGTAATTCACTTGGGCTACAACCAAAACAAACAAAAGCCTATGTAAACCAAGAATTAGAAGACTGGGCAAATTTGGGTGTTGAAGGTCATTTTAAAGCAAAAAACCCATGGTTATACTACCATGAACCTTTAGGCAAAGATATGGCAAAAGTTGTAGGAGCACAACCTTCGGAGGTGGTTGTTATGAATACCTTAACTGCCAACCTTCATTTTATGATGGTGTCTTTCTACAAACCTTCCAAAAAACGCTATAAAATTTTAATTGAAGCGGATGCGTTTCCATCGGATAAATATGCCGTAGAATCACAATTACGCCACCATGGCTTTGATGATAAAGAAGGATTAATTCTTTGGAAAGCCCGTAAAGGCGAAGAACTAGCTCATTACGATGATTTAGAGGCCATTTTAGAAACTCAAGGGAATGATATCGCTCTAGTACTAATTGGCGCCGTTAACTATTACACAGGCCAGTATTTCGATTTAAAATACATCACACAACTCGGGCATAAACACGGGTGCATGGTCGGTTTTGATTGTGCACATGCTACTGGCAATGTTGCATTAAATCTACACGATTCAGGAGCCGATTTTGCCGCGTGGTGTACTTATAAATATTTAAATTCCGGACCAGGAAGTATCGCTGGCTGTTTTGTGCACGAACGACATGCCAACAATAAAAACCTCAACCGGTTTACAGGCTGGTGGAGCCATAACAAAGAAACGCGCTTTAAAATGCGTGATGACTTCGATCAATTACCCGGTGCCGAAGGTTGGCAACTTAGCAACCCTCCTATTTTAGCTATGGCTGCCATTAAAGCATCCTTAGCTATTTTTAATGAAGTTGGCTTTGAAAAACTAACTGATAAATCTAAAAAACTTACTGGCTATTTTGAGTTTCTATTAAAACAATTGGAAAACGATTCTATTCGAATTATCACACCTAATAACCCTAATGAACGTGGTTGCCAACTATCCATAGCCGTGAAAAACGCAAACAAATCATTGCACAATAAGCTAACCGAAGCGGGTATTATTTCCGATTGGCGCGAACCCAATGTGATTCGTTGTGCACCTGTTCCATTATATAATTCCTTTCAAGATATTTATTATTTAGTAGAACGATTGAAAACTATTTTAAATGAATAACCAACAAAACATACTCATTATTGGTGCCGGACTTTGTGGTTCACTCCTAGCCTTGCGCTTGGGACAACGCGGCTATAATGTATCCGTTTACGAAAAACGTCCTGACCTACGCCAAGTGAATTTAGACTCTGGGCGCTCTATTAATCTGGCATTTTCAAACCGAGGAAATAAGGCCATGAAATTAGTTGGTATTGAAGATAAAGTAAAAGCTTTATGTATTCCCATGAATGGCAGAATGCTTCACGATACAGAAGGCCATACTATTTTCGCCCCTTATAGCGGTCGCGAAGAGGAATACATCAACTCCATTTCGCGCGATCAACTAAACGCTCTATTATTAGATGAAGCTGAAAATCACCAAAACGTCAACATCTATTTCAATAAAAAATGCAAATCCGTCGATTTCGAAAAAACAACTGCCTTATTTCAAGACTACGAAAGTGAAAATGAGTTTATAGAAGATGCCGATGTTATTATCGCCACCGATGGTGCTGGTTCGGTGATGCGAAAAAGTTACTATTTAGGCAAAAAATTCTTGTTTAGTTTTTCACAAGATTATTTAACCCATGGTTATAAAGAATTATGTATTCTGCCTGACGATAACGGCGATTATAAAACCTATAAAAACGCCTTACACATATGGGGTCGTGAAGCTTTCATGCTTATTGCACTCCCAAATTTAGACGGCAGTTTTACGGTAACACTCTTTTTAAGTTTTAACGATGGCGCATACAACTTCAGCAACCTCACCTCGAAAGAACGTATCTTAGAATTCTTCAGTACTTATTTTAAAGACGCTTTAGAATTGATGCCAAATTTAGTTGATGACTTCCTAAAAAACCCAACATCACCCCTTGGTACTGTGAAATGTTCCCCTTGGCATTATAAAGGCAACACCTTATTAATGGGAGATGCAGCGCATGCTATTGTTCCGTTTTACGGTCAAGGCATGAATGCTTCTTTTGAAGATGTTGTAGAATTCGACAAGGTTTTAGATACCCATAATAACGACTGGGAAGCCATTTTCAAAACCTACGGAGCCGCACGAAAAAAAGACACCGATGCCATTGCAGATTTAGCCATCGATAACTTTCACGAAATGAAAGGCCATGTAAATCATGCCGTTTTTAGAGAAAAGCGTAACTTGGAAATGGCTTTAGAAAAGCAGTTTCCAAATGAGTACGCATCCAAATATTCATTAGTAACTTTCAACGAAAACATAGGATATCGACAAGCCATGTTACGTGGTCGTGCTCAAGACAAAGCCATTTTAAATATGCTAACCGATCATGAATTGGACGTAAATGGCGATTTAGAAATCTGTTTAGAAAAAATAAAAAAAGCCACCGAAGCCATTCTAGAAGACGATAGAATTGCTGGTTTATCCTAATATAATTTGGGCATTACCCCGAAAAAACGAAGAACAGGCTAAAAAAGGAACACTATGAGTAAAAATGTAACACCACGAGGTGCATACCCACACACAAAACGAGCAGGCGATTTTATTTTTGTTTCTGGCACCAGCTCACGCCGACCAGACAACACCATTGCAGGCGTAGATGTTATTGACGACATGGGAACCAAACACCTTAACATAGAAACCCAAACCCGCGAAGTGTTGCTAAACATTCAAAAAAAACTAGCGAATGAAGGAGCCACTCTAAACGATGTGGTAGATGTAACCACCTTTTTAGTAAACATGAACGATTTTGCAGGCTATAATAAAGTCTATGCCGATTTTTTCAATAAAGAAACAGGCCCAACGCGAACCACCGTAGCGGTTCACCAATTGCCGCATCCCGATTTGGTTGTTGAAATTAAGGTTATGGCTTATAAAAAAATATAATGCATACCATCCAAAACTACATAAACGGTCAATTTGAAAACCCTTCCAATAACGAATGGTTAGACAACTATTGTCCTGCCAATGGTGAGATTTACGGGCAAATACCCAACTCATCAAAAGACGATGTAGAAAGGGCGTATCAGGCAGCAGAATTGGCATTTCCTAGTTGGTCTAAAACGACTTTAGATGAACGTAGCAGAATTCTAATTAAAATATCCGAATTACTAGAAGCCAACATACAACAATTCGCAGAAGCCGAAAGTAAAGACAATGGTAAACCCGTTAGTTTAGCCAAAGCGATTGATATACCTAGAGCGGCGAGTAACTTCCGCTTTTTTGGTAACGCCATCACACAATTTGCCAGCGAAAGCCATGAAAGTGTTGGTCAAGACGCCATTAATTACACACTACGCCAACCTATAGGCATCGTAGGCTGTATTTCACCATGGAATTTACCACTTTATTTATTCACCTGGAAAATTGCGCCAGCTATTGCCGCAGGTAACTGCGTTGTTGCCAAACCCAGCGAAATCACCCCCATAACCGCCTTTCTTTTAGGAAACATATGTAATGAAGCAGGCTTACCTAAAGGAGTTTTAAACATAGTGCATGGTTTGGGAAAAATAACAGGTCAAGCCATTGTAGAACACCCTTACATCAAAGCTATTTCCTTTACTGGAGGCACAAAAACGGGCGCGCATATTGCCAAAATTGCGGCTCCCATGTTTAAAAAGTTATCTTTAGAACTTGGCGGAAAAAACCCAAATATCATTTTTGCCGATTGCGATTATAAGGGCATGTTAGAAACAACGGTTCGCGCATCGTTTTCAAACCAAGGACAAATTTGTTTGTGCGGAAGTCGCATTTTTGTAGAAGCATCTATTTACAAAAAATTTAAAACAGATTTTATAGCTAAAGTAAACCAACTCAAAGTAGGACACCCGTCAAGTGAAGCAACACAACTAGGAGCTTTGGTATCAAAACAACATTTAGAAAAAGTTTTAAACTATATTGATATCGCTAAAAAAGAAAACGGTAACATTTTGTGTGGCGGCAACCAAGTAATTATTAAAGATTACGAAGGTGGTTATTATTTAGAACCAACAGTTATAGAAATAAGTACGAACGATTGCAAAATAAACCAAGAAGAAGTCTTTGGTCCCGTGGTAACCATCATGCCTTTTAACACAGAAAACGAGGTTTTACACATGGCGAATGCTGTTAGATATGGTTTATCGGCTACTCTTTGGACTTCTAACTTAAAACGCACCATGCGCTTAACTAACCAACTACAAGCTGGTATTATTTGGGTAAACACGTGGATGCTCCGCGATTTGCGCACACCTTTTGGAGGCATTAAAGCATCTGGTGTAGGTAGAGAAGGCGGTTTTGAAGCCTTACGTTTTTTCACCGAGGCTAAGAACGTTTGTATAAAATATTAAAAAAAGAATAAAAACATACCTAAGTAACAAAACCCCAATTTATATTAAGACACCTATGAAGTTATTTGCTACTTATTCTAATTGCAAACATGAAATAAATTTCAGTTCTAATTATAATACAAGAGTTGAATTAGCAATGTATGACGGTGAAATAAAAACTTTAAACTGTAAAAACTGCAACCTTAACAGTAATTTTAAAGTAAATGAATTATACGCAAAAGAATCTAAAACGGCTTTAATTATCGCTAGCCTAATACTAATTATAGGAACTCCGATTTTAATATATTACATACCAATGTTTCTCCTTAGACATGGTGGACTATATTCAACCTTAGCAATAGCTAGCTTTTTCCTAATTCCTGTAATCGTATACTCTAATATTTTAAAGGAAGAAAGAATAAGAGTAAACACCTTTAATCGAGACTGGCTAAAAGACTAATAAAAAATAAAAAAAATGAATTTAAACCTAAACAACAAAAACGCATTAGTTTGTGGAAGCACACAAGGTATTGGAAAAGCAACCGCAATCGCTTTGGCGCATGAAGGGGTAAACGTTACGCTCGTTGCCAGAAATAGAGATAAATTAAAACAAGTTTTAGCTGAACTACCAAATAGCGAAAACCACAGTTACATTGTTGCCGATTTTTCTAACCCCAGAGAATTACAAGAACAAATTATTAAACACATTGACAAAAATAAAGGGTTTCATATTTTAGTAAATAATACGGGAGGTCCTAGAAGTGGCGACATTCTATCGGCTAGTTTAGACGAATTCGATAATGCGTTTACCATGCATTTAAAGTGCAACCACGTTTTGGCCCAGGCTACCATTCCGTTTATGAAAAAAGAAGGTTTTGGACGCATTATTAACGTAATTTCAACATCGGTTAAAGAGCCTATTCCTGGTCTTGGAGTAAGCAACACCATTAGAGGTGCCGTTGGAAACTGGAGTAAAACTTTATCCATTGAAGTGGGTGCTTTTGGTATCACCGTGAATAACGTATTACCGGGCTTTACAGACACCGAACGATTAGCTGAAATTGTTAAAATTAAAGCAACTCATGAAGGCACTACAATTGAAGCCATGACAGAAATAATGAAAAACTACTGTCCAGCAAAACGATTTGCACAACCTGAAGAAACAGCCAACGTTATTACATTTTTGGCTAGCGATTGCGCTAGTTATATTAACGGCATTAACCTTCCTGTTGATGGTGGGCGTACAAAAAGTCTGTAACCCAATCCTTAACGTTACAAACACAAAGAAATCAACTGAATTGTATTATATTTATACATATCAAATTATATAATCAAAAAAACTCAAACACCCCATTTTGAGTTTCTCCTTCACCGGAGATTAATAGGGGCATACATTATGAGTAAACTAGTTTCACCTTTAAATTTTAAAGCTTGGATAGAGGAAAACCGCCATTTATTAAAACCCCCTGTTGGTAACAAAGTGGTTTGGCAAGATGGTGAATTTATTGTGATGGTTGTTGGTGGACCTAACAATAGAAAAGATTATCATTATAATGAAACACCCGAATTTTTCTATCAAGTTGAAGGAGACATGGTGTTAAAAATAATAGACAAGGGCATTCCAAAAGATATCCACATCAAAGAAGGTGATATTTACTTATTGCCAGCAAAAGTACCACACTCACCACAACGCGTTGCCAATACCGTTGGGTTAGTTATTGAATACCCTCGTTCTAAAAAAATGAAGGATGCTTTAGAATGGTACTGCGAAAAATGCAACAATTTACTTTACAGAAAGAAATTCAAATTAGACAATATTGAAACTGATATGCCTAAAATATTTGACAAGTTTTATAGTAATGAAGAAAAGCGTACTTGCACCAAATGCACCTTCGTAATGGAGCCACCAAAAAAAGCTTAAACCCAATTTATGACACGCAAACTTCGTATTAATGGTCACTCGCATTTACTCCCATATCCAGAAGAAATTCCAGATTTCATGCGTGAAAAAGGTATTTTTTGGGTAGATAAAGATCGTAAATTCATGCTTCAAAAAGATTGGAGTCGCCCTGTAACCGATTCAAGTTTCTTTCTAGATGAAAAACTGGAATGGATGGAGCGCTACAAGATAGACCATGCCGTGGTTTTAAACCTCTCGCAACTTTATGGTAACGGACTGCGAGTGGAAGAAATGAAACAAGCGTTGCATTTTCAAAATGATTTTAATGCACGCATCCAAAAGGAGAACCCAAGTAAATTTACCTGTGGTTTTGTAGTGCATCCAGGTTTTGTTCGCGGTGCCTGTTGGGAAATAGAGCGTTGTGTAGAAAGCCACGGTATGCAACTACTTTGCTTACCAACGCATTATATGGATACCATTGGCACGTGGCGTTGTATTTTTGATGAAGAAAACGAGCCTATTTTTGAATTGGCAAACAAATATAATTTAGCGGTTGAAATTCACCCTTACGATGGTGAGAAGTTTATAAAACTTGAAAATACATCGTGGCGATTCCATCTTATTTGGATGCTTGCCCAATGCGCCGATGCCTATCATTTTTTAACATTGAATGGGTACCAAGAAAAATACCCGAATATGCGTACCTGTTTCGCACATGGCGGCCAATTGGCTCAAATAAATTTAGGAAGACGTATTCAAGGTTTTGATGGTAGACCCGATTTATTTGAAGGCAAACACCACCCTAGAAAAGCGGTAGGGCACAAAAACATTTTCTTTGACACGCTGGTTCACGATACTGGAGGTTTACAATTACTAATTAAAAATCAAGGGTTTAAACAGGTTTTAATGGGCTTAGACGACCCTTACCCGTTAGGTGAAATGGAAAGCGAGAAACAATCGTCATATCCCGGAAAAATACTAGATTTGGCCATGGAACAAAACATTGTAACAGAAGCGCAGCGCGATGCCATTTGGCAAGACAACGTGATACAATGGCTTTGTGGTGATGATGAACTGGCCAAACAAAAGTTAATTAATAGAATTTTATCTTAATGCATTTTTTACCCGAATTACTTGATGAGTATGTCGTTGCACATTCTGAAATGGAACCCGATTTGCTGCAGCAATTGACACGTGAAACGTACCAAAAAATTTTACAACCCATAATGCTTAGTGGCCCATACCAAGGGCGCGTTTTAAGCATGATTTCTAAACTTAAAAACCCTAAAATGGTTTTAGAACTAGGTACTTTTACGGGTTATGCTTCTTTATGTTTAGCAGAAGGTTTGCAAAAAGATGGCGAATTACACACCATTGATGTAAATGAAGAACTGTTTGACTTTCAACGTAAATATTTCGATAAATCGGAATACGGACACCAAATTCATCAACATTTAGGGAATGCCATTGATATGATCCCGAAGCTCGATAAAACCTTCGATTTGATTTTTATTGATGCTGATAAGCCTAACTACGTTAATTACTTTCATTTAATTATAGAGAAATTAAACCCAGGCGGCATTATCTTATCAGACAATGTACTTTGGCATGGAAAAGTGGTAGAACCTCTAGATCCCAAAGATGCTTCAACAAAAGCGGTTTTAGATTATAATACCCTTTTAAAAGAAGACCCCAGAATTGAGACCGTTTTATTACCTATTAGAGATGGGTTGACTATTAGTAGAAAATTGTAGCCTAAAGACACTTGCTTTATGGTATTGCTTATACTTAGCTAATGCGCTGCGTTAGGGATTGCAGTGGAAAGCCCACAGCGAGGCACGAGCGAGGACTTGTAACGTAAAGCCCGACCCTTGTGGTAACGCCCTAACAAAAATAGATTTCCTATAGCTTTCTCTTAACGGAGCCTGTGAAGTCGCCTAAATCGTCTTTTACACTATCCAACTGCTTTTTAACATCGGACACAATACTGGTGTCGATGCCATTTTTATCGGCACTTTTGGTTATTTCGTGCTTAATATCGTTGGTAGCATCTTTAAGGGTACGCATGCCTTTGCCTAAATTACGCGCAATTTCCGGTACTTTATCTGCACCAAAAACCATGATGACAATAAATAACACGAAGGCTATTTCTGCACCACTAATAAATAAAAATGTAGGTTGTAGTATCACGATGCAAATATAGTAAGTTGTTTGATTACTTTTAAAAATTGCGACGTTAAAAAAAATAAAAAAGCCAACTTAATTAGTTGGCTTTTTTAAAATTACTTATCCTTTAGCTTGTTCCTTAAAGCTATCAAATTCTGATTTAACCTCTTTTTGTGGCCAAGAATTATTAGAAGTGTCTATATCGGCAGTTTCTAAGTTCGGGTCAATTTCAATGCTTACAATCTCTTTTTCTGAAGCAATGGCTTTAGAAACTTCGTTATCATTTAAGCGCCATATTTCGGCAGGATAGGTTTCCATTTTAGAAGTTCCATCTGCATAGCTGTATTTAACAATTAGGGGCATTACAAGGCCTCCTGGCTTATTAAATGTAATGTTATAGAAATACTTAGGTGATTTAATGTTTTGACGTTCAGCTTCTGTGAAATTATCCATTAAATACTCCTTAAGTGATTTAGAGTTATCTAAAAGCGAGCCCGTTTTCATTTTTTCTTTAAAATCTCCGCTGTCTTCTGCAACCATATAAACCAATGGCATTAAATCTCTCTCTTTTCTATTATTCTTCTCTAAATAATCTTTTATGTACTGGTTCGGTTCTGAAGATACATAGTATTTTTTAACTTCTTTCACACCCATATCTACCCAGTCGGTAGTATAGAACCAACCTCTCCAAAACCAATCTAGATCGAATGCCGAGGCATCTTCCATGGTTCTAAAAAAGTCTTCTGGTGTTGGGTGCTTAAACATCCAACGGTGTGAATATTCTTTAAAGGCATAATCGAACAACTCACGCCCCATAACGGTCTCTCTAAGAATATTTAGTGCCGTTGCTGGTTTACCGTAAGCATTATTTCCAAACTGATATACATTAAGACCTTTACTCATAATAGGCGCAATAAAATCTTGATTGCCTCCCATATATGGTACAATCATACGCGCAGGACCACGATCTGAAGGGAATGTTTTATCATCTGGTGATAAAGCTGAAGGATATTTTTCTCCAAATTCTTGTTCTGCTACATATTGTAAAAAGGTGTTTAAACCTTCGTCCATCCAAGTCCATTGACGCTCGTCACTATTTACAATCATAGGGAAAAAGTTATGCCCTACTTCATGAATAATAACACCCATCATACCATACTTAACACGGTCGCTATAGGTACCATCTTCGGCAGGACGCCCATAGTTCCAACAAATCATAGGGTATTCCATACCTTGATTTTTAGCGTGTACCGAGATCGCTTTGTGGTAAGGATAATCGAAAGTCATTTTAGAATACGACTCTAAAGTACTGGCAACAGCTCTAGTAGACCATTCTTCCCAAAGCGGGTTTCCTTCTTTTGGATACATAGAAACTGCCATGATATCTCTACCACCTACTTTAACAGCCATCATGTCCCAAATAAATTTTCTTGAAGTTGCAAAAGCAAAATCACGCACGTTTTCAGCTTTTAGCTTCCACGTTTTTGTTTTATCAGAAAAACTTTTTTCTGCTGCTTCGGCTTCCGCCTGTGTTACAATAACAACAGGGTTTGTATATGATTTTTTTGCTTGTTCGTAACGATCCATCATCGTTTTAGAAAACACATCTTTTCTATTGGTCAACTCCCCTGTTCCATCTAAAATATGGTCTGCAGGTACTGTAATACTTACTTCATAATTACCAAATGGAAGCGCAAACTCGTCACGACCCCAAAATTGTGAATTTTGCCAGCCTTCCACATCATTATAAACAGCCATTCTAGGAAAAAACTGCGCTATGACATAGGCTCTGTTATTATCTTTTTCGAAAAATTCGTAACCAGAACGTGCTCTATCTTTAATATGGTCGTTAACATTGTACCACCATTTAATTGAAAAGGACACTTTTTCGCCCGCTTTCAATATTTTTGGTAATTCAACACGCATCATCGTTCTATGTATGGTATGCTTAAGTGCATTCCCACTTGCATCCTTTACTTCTTGAATATTGAAACCTCCATCAAACGGATCGCTTAAATACTCTTTAACAAACGCATCTGGACGCTGTACTTGCGGGATGCTACTTTCTTCTATTAAAGGACTTTGAGAATCTTTAGCGCGTCTATTTTGATCTAATTGCACCCATAAATATTTTAAATCGTCTGGGGAATTATTAGAATAAGTAATAGTTTCAAAACCAGAAAGTTTAGTGTTTTTATCATCTAAAACAATATCCATTTTATAATCTGCTTGCTGCTGGTAATAAGCAGAACCTGGAGCTCCAGAAGCAGCACGATACATATTAGGTGTTGAAAACTCGTTGTACAACTGCCTAAATTTATTGGTATTGGTATGGCCTGGTTTACGATCTTGTTTTTCTTGGTCTTGAGAAAACAGCGATGTCGATATAAAACATATTGACAAAAAATAATACTTGAATTTTATCATTATAAATATTTATGCGTTAAAAAAATAACAGCTTTTTGCAATTATAATTATTTTATTGTTACAAAAAACATAAAAACATAAAGAATAATAAAATAATTAACGTTTTTTTAAAAGAACTTTAACACTGTACTATTATTTTCAGGTATGAGGATTACACTTTTTTGTTGAGAATTAATTTTTGTTTTAATAATGTTCTGTTGTTCACCAAACAAATCGAAAAGTACTTGGTTGCTAATTTCGAATGATTCAATTTTTTTTACACCTTCAATTTCTAGATAGCATTTAACAAGATCGACATCATATTCCTTACCTATAAAGTTCAGGTTAACCTCTTTATTATTTATTTTTATTTTTATTTTTTCCTTTAAGTAGCGCTCCACATACATATCGACGCTGCTTAGTTCCTTTTTGCCCGCTAAGGTGATATTATCATCGTAACGTTCGCGTAATAATTTTTCAAAATCGTCAATAAAAATTCTGGAGGTTATTTGAACCGATTGTTTCTCTTGCAAATAATCTATTTGAGTCACACTTATATAATACTTATGGATGGCAGTAAATGCCAAAAGAGGTAATACGCAGAGTATTAGTAGCCGTTTCATATAAGGTATTTAAGTATTTGTTTGCTAAAGTAATTATTTTAGAATGGTTGTTTCAAAAAGTATTCCAAAAAAATTTAAGGCTCAATGGGTTTCAAATTTTCCAGGTACTGTTTGTATTTATGCCTTAAGAAAATTAGGATTTTAAAATCGGTTTCATTTTTACAATACTTTATAAAATTTTCATCATCTGCACAGAAATAGAAGAAATCCATTTGCAAATCATCGTCCATTGGGTTTGAAGTAAAAAAATCTTTAGCTAACCGGCCTTTTATACTTTGCATTAAGGTTTCAGATTCTTCCAGTTCAACGCGGGCTCTTAGCATTTTTGTACGTCCCGAAATGGCATTTATAATAGCCGTTGCCGACACTGAACCACCTACACCCCCCAACGAACCG
Source organism: Mariniflexile sp. AS56 (assembly GCF_030552475.1). Lineage (GTDB taxonomy): Bacteria > Bacteroidota > Bacteroidia > Flavobacteriales > Flavobacteriaceae > Mariniflexile. The sequence goes on from NZ_JAUPED010000004.1 coordinate 225,833, forward strand.
CCAGCTTTTGGGCTAAAACTTGAGGCTTCACTCAAGCGACGTTCACTTTGTGTTGCCGGTTTTCCTGTAAACCCAGGAATGCCAACATCGTAAAAATTAATAGGCGCATCCCCTTTAATATTCCTGATATCTGAAAGCAAATTACCGGTAAGAACCCTACCTATTAACACTTCATCTAATTCATTAATTTGCTCATCCAAAGTAACCCGGATGGCTTTAAACAGCATCATATTTTTATCTACAACCACCAGTTTTGGTTGGTGCTGTATGGACGAAAAACTTAGCGTATCATTTAAACTTACCCAAATTTTAAATTCACCTTTAGTATTGGTAATCGTAAAAACCTGTGCTGTTTTGTTAATAACATGAATGTTTTCCGCATCTACTTTGCTATTTACTTTTCCCGAAATCTCTATGCTTTGTGAAAACATCGATTGGCAAAAGAAAATTAAGAAGACACTTATACTCCCTTTAAAAATTGACATATTTTTGGTTTGGCGCCATAAAGAACGTCTACAAACTCTTAAATAAAATGAAAAACGGATTTAAACTTTTGTTAAAACATCCAATTGATTAATTTCACACCATAAACTAAAGGAATGAAAAATTTAATTATTGCCAGCACATCAACCATTCATGGAAGTGGCTATTTAGAGTATATTTTAGATGAATTAACTGTTTTTTTTAAAAATGCCTCTAGCATTTTGTTTATTCCTTATGCTCGCCCCGGCGGAATTTCCCATGAAGACTACACCAAAAAGGCCGTTGATGCTTTTGCGAAAATTAACAAAACCGTAAAAGGTATTCACGAATTCGAAAACCCTAAAGAAGCCATTAAGAATGCGGAAGCTATTTTTGTTGGCGGCGGTAACACCTTTGTGCTCACCAATCAATTATATAGAAATAACCTTATTGAAACACTACAAACTACTATAAAAAACGGCACGCCTTATTTAGGCACTAGTGCTGGAAGTAATATTTGCGGCCTCACCATTAAAACTACGAACGATATGCCCATCGTATATCCATCAAGTTTCAATGCTCTCGCGCTTGTTCCTTTCAATATCAATCCACATTATTTAGATCCTGATACTGGTAGTACACATATGGGAGAAACCAGGGAAACTAGAATTAAAGAGTTTCATTACTACAATACGCCACCGGTTATTGGTTTGCGTGAAGGCAGCTGGTTACAAGTAAAAGGCGATTCTATTATTCTTAAAGGAACTTTGGATGCTCGTATTTTTGAATATAAGAAAGCGCCTTACGAAGTAAAAACGAACACCGAACTAAACCATTTAAAATAAAAAAAAGCTTCATATTTCTATGAAGCTTTTTAGAGCGAGAGACCGGGTTCGAACCGGCGACATTCAGCTTGGAAGGCTGACGCTCTACCAACTGAGCTACTCTCGCATTTCTGGCGCAAATATATAAAAACAGATTCTAAGTTTGCAACAAAAATCACAGCTTTTTTAAAAAATGATAGCCTAAAATTTTAAAGTCTTCATTGTAGTAAAATTTATGCGATGCGAAGTTGCTCACATAGGTATTCAATTCGACTGATTCACAATCTTTTAGCTTTACATAATTATAAATCCATCTAAAAAATTCTTTTCCCAAACCTTTTCCTCTATAAGCATCATCTATATAAACATGGTCTACTTCTACACTTTTTCCTGAATAATGTCGCGTACAAAACCACAAACCACACACGCCAATTAAGGTTTTATCGTCATAAATAACCGCACATTCATAATTTTGAGTTGCCATTTCCTTAAAACGTGCTTCTAAAACATCTGCAGGCACTTTATAATCATTTAATTTTTCAACCAAAGGGACAACAGTCAACAACGCATCCTTTTCAATAATTTTGAATTTAAAAGACATTACTTTTTTTTCCGTGAAGATAAATAAATTAGAAATGTTCAATACACCGAAAAATAATTTTGTTTAAGTTTGAATAGATCCTTCAATAAAAATAATTTTGAATTACACCATAAAACATATAGCTGCTACCGATACATATATAGTAAGACACCCCGTTTTACGTACTGGAAAACCAATAGAATCTTGTGTTTTCGATGGAGATGATCTAACTACTACTTATCATTTAGGAATTTATCACGAAACCAAACTAGTCGGAATTTGTTCTTTTTTTAAAAACAACAACCAGTTAATAAGTGAATTGGCTCAATACCAACTTAGAGGTATGGCAATTCTAAACGACTACCAAGGCCTTGGTTTAGGCAAACTGCTTTTAAACCACGGAGAAACCTTTCTTAAAGAAAAACATATTAAAACTATATGGTGTAATGCTCGCGAACACGCTACGCATTTTTACAAAAAAATAGGGTATCAAACTACAGGTAAACCGTTTATGATAAAAGACGTTGGCATTCATTTTATGATGCATAAAAATTTACATAAGCTTCATTTATAGACATAAAAAAAACCCTGAATATCAGGGTTTTTAAGAGTGACTAACTCAAAATAATTATACAGAACAAATTATTTTTTCGATAATGCTTGCTCAATAATAGCATGAGCATCGATAGCCCCGTGCAATTTTGCATAGTCGGCTGCCGTCATTTTTTTATCCGATTTCGTTTTCAAATTAGCTCCTTTAGCTATTAAAAGTTCTAAAATTTCAGTTCTGTTATACTTTGCAGCGTACATTACTGGCGTCATACCGTTAGATCTTTGATTGACATCTTCACCTAATGATAATAGTTTTTTTACGGTTTCAATATCGCCCTTGGCAATTGAAACACAAAATGAATTGACTTTGAATACTTTTACTACGTTAGAATTTTCAACGTTAAAACGAGCTGTTTTTGCATGAATTGTTCCTAAAGAGGCACATAATGCGATTGCAGAAAAAATGATTGTTTTTTTCATGATGAAAGATTTTGATTTTGATTAATGATTCGTTTTTTGATATACTAAAGAGACGACAAAACCTCAAATTTGTTACACATAAAATGGTTAATAACAGATTTTTAACATTTAATTCATATATATTTAACGGATTCACTATTTATTAGATTTCTTTTAAAAATCGATACTTACAGCGGTTTTTCGGCTAGTTTCCAACCTTATTTTGTCAAACTTCAGTATCTTTGAAATCTGTTAAAAATGTTAAAAAAAATGAATAAAAAAGTCATCTTAATGATACTTGATGGGTGGGGAAATTCTCCAGACCCGAAGGTTTCCGCTATCGATCATGCAAATACTCCTTTTATAGATTCTTTATATAAAAAATACCCTTTTGCCACTTTAAGAACCGATGGGTTACATGTAGGTTTACCAGAAGGACAAATGGGAAACAGTGAAGTTGGCCACATGAATTTGGGAGCTGGTAGAATTGTATATCAAGATTTAGTGAAAGTAAATTTAGCTGTTGAAAACAAAACTTTAAATACTGAGAAGGTTTTAGTTGATGCCTTCAGTTATGCTAAAACCAACAATAAAGATGTTCACTTTTTAGGTTTATTAAGTGATGGTGGCGTACACTCACACATCAATCATTTATTCGGTTTAATTGATGCTGCCAACGATTTCGGACTTAAAAACACTTACGTACATGCCTTTACGGATGGTCGTGATGTAGACCCAAAATCTGGTTTCGGTTTTTTAACCGCTTTAGAAAATCATATAGAGAACACAAACACCAAATTAGCAACAGTAACCGGTCGTTACTATGCTATGGATAGAGATAAACGTTGGGAACGCGTTAAATTGGCTTATGATGGTTTAGTAAATAGTGTGGGAGAGAAATCGACTAACGTTACTAAAACGGTTCAGAACAATTACGAAAACGACATTACCGATGAGTTTATCAAGCCTATAATCATGGCTGACAACGCTGGAAATCCAGTTGCTAAAATTAAAGATGGCGATGTTATTGTCTTTTTTAACTTTAGAACAGACCGTGGTCGTGAATTAACCGAAGCTTTATCGCAAACCGATTTTCATGAGCAAAACATGCATAAATTAAACTTGCACTATGTAACGCTTACAAACTATGACGATACGTACAAAAACGTAAACGTTATTTTTAATAAAGATAATTTAACTGAAACCTTAGGTGAAGTTTTAGAAAAATACAACAAAAAACAAATCAGAATAGCAGAAACTGAAAAATACCCACACGTTACTTTCTTTTTCTCTGGTGGTCGTGAAGAGCCTTTTAATGGTGAATCTCGTATTCTACGCAACTCACCAAAAGTAGCAACTTACGATCTACAACCAGAAATGAGTGCTTACGAATTACGTGATGCCCTGATTCCGGAATTACAAAAAGGCGAAGTAGACTTTGTATGTTTAAACTTTGCTAATGGTGATATGGTTGGGCATACTGGTGTGATGGAAGCAGCCATTAAAGCTTGTGAAGTTGTAGATGAATGTGTTAAGAACGTAATTACGTCTGCACTTGAAAACAACTACACTACGATACTTATTGCAGACCACGGTAATTGTGAAACCATGATTAACCCAGACGGCTCACCAAACACAGCACATACCACCAACCCTGTGCCTGTTATTTTAATTGATAACGACTTAAAATCTATTAACGATGGTGTTTTAGGCGACGTGGCTCCTACCATTTTAAAACTAATTGGAGTAGAACAACCTAAAGCCATGACGAGACATCCATTAGTTTAAGATGTTCAACATATAAATAAATGTATATTTCACATAAACCCAAGTCTTAAATTTTTAAATGAAATTTACAGAAAACTTAATTATTGCAGTCGATTTTGATGGTACTATTGTTGAAGACGCCTATCCTCAGATAGGAAAACCAATGATATTTGCCTTTGAAACATTGAAAAAACTTCAAGAAGAAGGGCATCGTCTTATTTTATGGACTTACAGAAGTGGCGTAAAATTAGACGAAGCCGTTCGTTTTTGCGAAGCAAACGGCGTGCATTTTTACGCAGTAAATAAAAGTTTTGCTGAAGAAGTTTATAGCGACGACATGAGCCGAAAAATTCATGCCGACTTTTTTATAGACGACCGTAATATTGGTGGCTTTTTAGGTTGGGGTGAAATTTATCAAATGCTTACCAATACCAAACCACCACAAATAGAAAAAAAGAAAGGCTTTTTTGATTTCTTTAAATAAATTCAAAAAACCAGTTCACACAAAAAAAGCTAATACTTACATTTTAAGTATCTTTGCCATTATTTTATAAGTATGATTGTAGTAAAAACAAGAGAAGAAATAGAATTAATGCGCGAAAGTGCTTTAATCGTATCCAAAACTTTAGGAGAAGTTGCTAAAGCCATTAAACCTGGCGTTACCACTTTAGAGCTCGATAAAATTGCAGAAACCTGTATTAGAGACCACGGAGCCATTCCTGGTTTTTTAGGATTGTATGATTTTCCAAACACCCTGTGTATGAGTCCGAACACCCAAGTGGTGCACGGTATTCCAAATAACACGCCTTTGGTAGAAGGTGATATTATTTCAATAGATTGTGGCGCTTTAAAAAACGGTTTTTATGGTGATCACGCCTATACCTTTGCTGTTGGAGCCATTGCTCCTGAAACAGAAAAATTACTTCAAATTACCAAAGAATCGTTATACGTTGGTATTCGCGAGTTTAAAGCGAATAATCGTGTGGGTGATGTTGGTTATGCCATCCAAAAACACTGTGAAGATCAGGGCTATGGTGTTGTTAGAGAATTGGTAGGTCATGGATTAGGCGCAAAAATGCACGAAGATCCTGAAATGCCAAATTACGGTAAACGCGGACGCGGGAAAAAATTTGTAGAAGGTATGGTCGTTGCCATTGAACCCATGATCAATATGGGAACACACCGCATTATACAACATAATGATGGCTGGACTATTACAACTTTAGATAATAAACCATCTGCCCATTTTGAGCATGATGTTGCAATTGTTGATGGAAAACCAGAGCTACTTTCAACCTTCGCCTATATTTACGAAGCACTTGGAATAACCTCAAACGAAGAAGACGAATTCAGACAAAAAGCATTCGTTTTATAGCCTCATGAAACAAATCACTTTTATTGAAAAGGAGCTTGAGACTTTAAGAACTCAACTTAATAATCATAAATTATACAGTGCCTTAAATTCTATAAACGATATTAAAATCTTTATGGAGCAGCATGTTTTTGCTGTTTGGGATTTTATGTCGCTCTTAAAAGCACTACAAAATCATTTAACCACCACCACCCTACCATGGGTACCGGTTGCAAATCCTTCAACAGCACGTTTTATTAATGAAATTGTGTTGGGTGAAGAAAGTGATGTGAATGAATTGGGTGAACCCAATAGCCATTTCGACATGTATTTAGATGCTATGCAACAAATACACGCGAACACGAATCAAATAGAAGCATTTATCAGTTTAATCAAAAAAGGAACCTCTATACGTGATGCTGCTTTAAAAGTTCATTTAAATTCTGAAACATCTCGATTTATTCAGTTTACCTTTAATGTAATAGCAACGAATAAACCACATCTTATTGCATCGGCATTTACTTTTGGACGCGAAGATGTTATTCCTGACATGTTTTTTCAAATTATAAATCAGTCAAAAACACAAGACCAGTCATACAGCAAACTAACCTATTATTTAAAAAGGCATATTGAATTGGATGGCGATGAACATGGCCCACTTTCATTAAAAATGATGGAAGAGTTATGTGGTGATGACGCTACAAAATGGGAAGAAACATTACAAGTCGCGAAAGAATCTTTATTGCATCGTATTGCGCTTTGGGATGGTATTGCGAACTTAATTAGTACACCAATAGAAACTGAAGCCTAATCACTTTTGAAAAAACTTTTTAAAATAATATTGAACATCATTCCTAGACCCTTACTTATAAGGTTTAGCTATGTTATTCGCCCTGTTTTAGCTTTCATTCTAAAAGGAAACAAATTCACAGACCCTATTGATGGGCGAAGTTTTAAAAGTTTTTTACCTTACGGCTATGGCAAACAACGCAACAACGTATTATCACCTTCCACTTTAAGTTTAGAACGTCACCGCTTGCTTTGGCTTTACTTAAAAAATGAAACAAACTTTTTTTCAGCTGAAAAAAAAGTGCTTCATTTTGCACCAGAACAATGTTTTTTAAAACGTTTTAGAACACTAAAAAACTTAGATTACACAACCACCGATTTACTATCGCCTATTGCAGATGTTAAAGCAGATATTTGCAACCTGCCGTTTAAAGATAATAGCTATGATGTGATACTTTGCAATCATGTATTAGAACACATTCCAGACGATACTAAAGCGATGCAAGAATTATACCGAGTGATGAGCGTTGGAGGCATGGGTGTTTTTCAAATTCCACAAGATTTAACTAGAGCGAAAACCTTTGAAGACAATTCGATAACCGACAAAAAAGAACGCGCAAAAATATTTGGACAGTACGATCATGTACGTGTTTATGGTCGTGATTATTTTGACAAACTAAGAAGCATTGGTTTTAAAGTGGAAGAAGTTGATTATACCACAAATCTTTCAGACGCCGATATCACAAAATACTGTTTAGCCAAAGGGGAACTTATTCCCATGGTCTATAAATAATCTACAACTCTGGAAACCCGTTTAAAGACACGGTTTCCAATTCCTTTTTATCATTTTCAAAAATAAGAAACGCCTTAAGTTCCGGGTGCGTTATTAAAAAATATTTCACCTTCTCCATACCCATGGCTTTAAAGGCGGTCGCATAGGCATCGGCAATCATGCAATCTTTGGCAATAACCGATATGCTTAACAAATTAGTTTTGCTTGGGTAACCCGTTTTTGTATCTATAATATGTGCGTAACGGTTACCATTGGCATCTACTTTAAACTTTCTATACGTACCTGAAGTAGCCATGGCTTCATCTTTAACTTCAATCGCTTTTAAAATAGATTGTTCGCCATCAAAATGAGGCATTTCAATTCCAATTTTCCAAGAGGACTGCTTTTCACTATTCTGTCCTTTAGCACGTATCTCCCCTCCTATTTCTACTAAATAGTTCTTTATGTTTTTACTATCTAAGAACATAGCAATAACATCAACACCATAGCCTTTGGCAATGGCATTAAAATCGATAAAAGTTTGCTCTGGTTTGGTGATTTTATCACCTTGTAACTTGATTTTATTTAAACCAACCGACACCATTAAACTATCAATTTTCAAACTATCTAGGTTGACAATTTTACCTTCCGGACCAAAATCCCATGCATTTACAACAGCACCAATAGTGGGGTCGAAAATACCGTTTGTTTGTTCATATACTGCTTTTGAAGCTTCAAAAACTTTTATAAAATGGGCATCCACTATACCTTCTTCGCTTCGATTCAGTTTAGAAATATCAGAATTCATCTGATAGGTAGACATCGATTTATTTATCACATAAAACAAACTATCTATTTCAGCTTGATAATTAGTTTCAGAATTATAAATGATGGAATAGCTAGTCCCAAAAACAGGCCCTGAAAGTCTGGTATTTATAGGATCCTGTTTACACGAAAACATTAGTAAAAACAGAACTACATTGTATATTATTTTCATGTGAAGGCCGCTAATTCAAATTAGTTTCTAAAACTTGTATCCCATTATACTCTAGCAAGTAATCTTGATTTAAATAAATAGGCTCTTTTTCGCCTGCAATATTACCTATACCAACCCCCGCATACAGCACCTTGGCATCTTTATCTCTGGCATGTTTTTTAAAGGCTTCCATCCAAACCACATCATAATTATTCGGGTTGTCGGGCAAAATAACAGCGCGTACAATTACGAAATAATATTGCTTGTTTTTATCCATACAAACAAATTGCGGATGCTTTTTTAGCTTGCTATTAATTGCTATAAATTCAAAACCACGTTCCTCCAAGTCTTTTCCAACGTGATTCATGGCTAAATTATGTAATTCTTGCTCTGAAAGTGCTTTACTCATAGTACAAAAATATATTAAAATTTTACCTATGCCAAAATTAAAAAATGTTTAACTTTAAATTCACTAACTAACCCTAGCAACTACACGGTGATTCATAGTATTAACCGAGCACTTTCATGAAAAATCATTCATATTCAAAAAAAATAGGTCTGTTCTTAGGTCCTATTCTATTCACCATTGTTCAATTTTTACCTTTCGATATTATATCACCCAATGCAGACACCGTTATTGCAACAGCCTTATGGATGGTTTGTTGGTGGATTACGGAAACGGTTTCCATTTCGGTTACTGCCTTATTACCTTTATTGCTATTTCCGCTTTTCAAAATAATGCCTATTGAAGCTGTTGGCGCCAATTATGGCAGTCCTATAGTATTTCTATTCTTTGGTGGCTTTGTCTTGGCTTTAGCACTCGAAAAAGTGAACCTTCATAAACGAATCGCTCTAAACATTATAAAAAAAACAGGTACTACACCCAACAAAGTGGTTCTCGGGTTCATGATTGCCACCGGCTTTATGAGCATGTGGATTAGTAATACTGCTTGCACTGTTTTCATGCTTCCTATAGCGATGTCTGTTATAAATTTACTTATTGATGATGCCGATGGTTATACAAAAAGCGACCAAAATTTCGCTATTAGTGTGATGTTAGGTATTGCATTTTCTGCGAATGCTGGGGGTATTGCAACGGTAATTGGCACGCCACCAAACTCTATATTAATTGGCTTACTAGAGAATGAATACAACATCGAAATTTCGTTTTTCAAATGGATGCTTATAGGTTTGCCGTTTTCAATAGTATTAATAACCATTATTTACTTTATTTTGGTGAAAGGCTTTTTTCCTAATAAAGGATTAAAATTTAATGCTTCAAAAGAAGTGATTGATTTAGAACTTACCAAATTAGGTCGTATTTCACCTAAAGAAAAACAAGTTTTAAGCGTTTTTAGTGTGGTAGTATTTCTTTGGATTTTTCGAAGCTTGATCAACTCCTTAATTCCAAATTTAGACTTATCAGATACCATGATTAGTATTTTTGGAGCTTTGGCCTTATTTGTAATTCCTTTTAATTTAAAAGAAGGAGATTTCATTTTACAATGGAGTGATACTCAAAAATTAGCTTGGGGCATTTTAATTCTGTTTGGTGGTGGTTTAGCGTTGGCAAATGGTATGAATACAAGTGGTATTGTAGACATTATTGCTGCTGAAATTTCAAGTAGTAACATTAGCGTACTATTAACTGCAGCCCTTTTAATCACTTTGATGCTTTTCATGACCGAACTGATGAGTAATGTGGCTTTAACCGCTGTTTTAGCACCTGTAGTTGCAGGAATAGCCATAGGGTTAGATATTCCGATACTTCATCTTTTAATACCCGTTACCATCGCTAGTAGTTGTGCTTTTATGCTTCCTATGGCAACACCGCCAAATGCCATTGTATTTGCAAGTGGTTATATTAAAGTGGGACAAATGGCTCGAGTTGGTATTTTTATCAATCTAATTTCGGCAGGCTTATTAATCCTTATGTTTCAATTTGTTATCGGATTGGTTTTCTAATTTTCATAGGAAAAGTGCTGTGTTTTTATTAACTTAGGAATAAAATATCTCAGTTATGAAGACTTCCGTAAGATTAGATGCCGCTATAAGAAAACTTTACAAGGCCTTTCATACTAATGAATTACACCCAGAATGTTGCAAACAATGTGCTGTTGGAAACATTTTAGACAATACGGATAGTTGGAAACACCTCACTGACCATCATGGTGCTTTACAATTGAATTATTTAGGAAATGTACACCAAGCATTCGGGCGTAAGTTTAATGGCTACACACCTTCTGAATTGTTACATATAGAAGCTACTTTCCTAGAAGCTTGTGGTTACGAATTACCACTACATCACAAAAACAAGAAACCCAAGAACCCAACGGATAAAGATGTTTTATTTAAAGGTCTTTCTGCAGTCATCACCTATTTATGCACCCTTGATAATATTCCCAACATCCTGGATTACACGAAACTTTTTGAATTTGAAAAGAAAAAGAACTATTCACAAATTGCCTAAATATGCGAATAAAAAAACCAGTACATGTTTGTACTGGTTTTTTTCTTATGTTTAGTTCCTCCGGTTAAGAGATTCCTGCCTTCGCAAAAATTCTATCCACCAAAGTCGTCAAATCGAATGTGTTCATCTGGAATTCCATAATCTTCACCCATTTTTTGAACTGCTTTGTTCATTAATGGTGGTCCACAGAAATACAATTCAATATCTTCTGGAGACTCGTGTTTACTTAAATAATTATCGATAACACAGTTGTGGATAAATCCAACAAAACCGTCACCTGGAGAATCAATATCCCCTTTAACCTTCCAGTTATCCTCTGGCATAGGCTCAGATAATGCTAAGTAGAACTTAAAGTTAGGGAAATCTTTCTCTAATTTAAGGAAATGATCTAAATAGAATAATTCACGTTTAGAACGACCTCCGTACCAATAGGTTACTTTTCTACCTGTTTTCAAGGTTCTGAATAGGTGATATAAGTGTGAACGCATTGGCGCCATACCTGCTCCACCACCAACGTAAAGCATTTCAGCTTCTGATTCGTTGATAAAGAATTCACCGTAAGGTCCTGAAATAGTAACTTTATCTCCTGGTTTTTGATTAAATATGTATGATGATGCAATACCTGGGTTTACATCCATCCATCCGTTTTTAGAACGATCCCAAGGTGGACAAGCCACACGAACGTTTAACATAACCTCACGTCCTTCCGCAGGATACGAAGCCATTGAGTAAGCTCTTTCTATGGTTTCGGTATTTTTCATTACCAATGGCCATAATTGGAACTTATCCCATTCAGCTTGAAATTTGTCGGGAGTATCATGTTCTTCAGGGTGCGCTGTAATATCCATATCTGAATACTTTACTTCACATGGAGGAATTTCAATTTGAATATATCCACCCGCTTTGTAACCCATATCTTCTGGGATTTCAACAACAAACTCCTTAATAAAAGATGCTACGTTATAATTACGCACTACGGTAGCTTCCCATTTCTTAATACCAAAAACCTCTTCAGGAATGGTAATATTCATGTCTTGTTTTACTTTAACTTGACATGCTAAACGGGCACCGTGCTTTAATTCTTTTCTTGTAAAGTGAGGTGTTTCAGTTGGTAAAGCTTCACCTCCACCTTCTAATACGTGACACTCACATTGAATACATGTTCCACCTCCACCACATGCAGATGGTAAGAATATTTTATTACTTCCTAAAGTAGATAGTAAACTACCACCTGAAGCAACTTCAATTTCTTTTTCTCCATTAATCGTGATCTTTACTGGACCCGATGGAGATAATTTTTGTTTAACAAATAACAATAATGCTACTAATAATAAAGTAATAATTAAAAAAGCTACTACTGTTACTGTTATTGTTCCTAATGTACTTGCGGCTAATATCATATTACTCATTTACTTTTATGTTGTTAGCTAACACTTCTTTTTCGTCTTTAGAATCTACCTTTACAGCTTTTTCTTCTTGAGGCGCTTCTTCATCACCTCCTGTTAACATACCTCCGAAGCTCATAAAACCAATCGCCATTAAACCTGTAATGATGAATGTAATACCTAAACCTCTTAATGCTGGTGGCACGTTAGAATATCTAATTTTCTCACGAATAGCAGCAATGGCAAGAATGGCTAAAAACCATCCAATTCCAGAACCAACACCGTATGTTGTCGCTAAACCTAAACTAGGAATTTCACGAGATTGCATAAATAAAGACCCACCTAAAATAGCACAGTTTACAGCAATAAGCGGTAAAAAGATACCAAGTGAGTTATATAATGATGGTGAAAATTTCTCTACTACAATCTCTACTAATTGTACCATCGTTGCAATGGTAGCAATAAACATGATGAATGAAAGGAAACTTAAATCGTAATCGGCATACTCTGCACCTAACCACGCTAATGCCCCAGGTTGTAATAAATACTGATCCAATAACCAGTTTAAAGGCACTGTTATTGCCAATACAAAAATAACGGCAGCACCAAGACCAACTGCTGTATTTACTTTTTTAGATACCGCAAGGTAAGAACACATCCCAAGGAAGGTTGCAAACACCATGTTATCTATAAAGATTGATTTTAAAAATAATTCTAAATGTTCCATATTTTTAGTTTTCAGTTGCAGTTTTCAGCATTCAGTTTCTGTGACTGTTTACGGTGACTGCAAACTAATTTTAGTCTTCTATTAATGCGCTGTTTCTACTACGTTGTACCCAGATAATAATTCCAACAACTATTAATGCCATTGGTGACAATAACATAAAACCGTTGTTTTCATACCCGATAGCGTATAAACCTGTTTTCTCGATAGGATCTCCTAAAACTTTAAAACCTAATAAAGTACCAGACCCTAATAATTCTCTAAAGAAACCAACGATAATAAGAATTAACCCATAACCAGCAGCATTACCAATACCATCCAAGAATGAACGCCAAGGTCCGTTTGCCAATGCAAAAGCCTCGAAACGCCCCATGATGATACAGTTTGTAATAATCAAACCTACGAATACAGATAATGTTTTACTTAACTCGTAAGAGTATGCTTTAAGCACTTGATCTACTATAATTACTAAAGCAGCAACTACAACCAATTGAACAATAATTCTAATTTTAGAAGGAATGATATTTCTCATTAAAGAAATAACCACGTTTCCTATTCCTAACACCGCCATTACCGATACAGCCATTACGATAGACGCTTTTAATTGCGCTGTAATTGCCAAGGCAGAACAAATACCTAAAACTTGAATAGTAATTGGATTGTTATCTGCTAACGGATCTGTTATTAACTTGGTGTCTTTTTTTGATAAAAGTCCCATAAGATTAATTGTTTTTTAAATTATCAAAATAAGGTTTGTAAAGCTTTAAATCACTTCTAATCATAGCTGTTACACCATCACCTGTAATAGTTGCTCCTGCAATAGCATCCACCTCATTATCTGTTTTATCTTCATTTTTTGGATCTCCATTACTTTTAGAAACGGTAACTCCTTTAAAGTTCCCATTGTCATCCAACAAATGTTCACCTATAAAATCGTCCATAAAGAAACGCTCTTTAATATTGGCTCCTAAACCAGGTGTTTCACCTTTGTGATCGAAATATGCTCCTTGAATAACCATGTTTTCATCTAAAGAAACATAAGCCCAAATAGCATCCCATAAACCTTTACCGTAAATAGGAATCACATAAAATGTTTTACCATCTTTCTCACCAACAAAAACTGGCAAGTTTCTTTTAGAAGCATCTCCACCAGCTGCGGCTTTATCTTTTTTAAGATCTATTAAATATGCTTTTTCATCTTCTACAGCAGTTCCGTTTTTTACAACAATTTGCTTTGTGATGTATTTTGAAAACAAATCAGCAGCTTCTTGTGTAGACACAAAAGACGCACTGCTTTCATCATTATTATTTACACCCATCGCATATAGAATATTTTGTTGTTTTTCTATACGTTGATTTTCTGTAATTTTCGGTTTCAATGAAGAAGCTGTAAATGCTAATACGGCACCTACAATTAATACCATTGCTATTGCAAATAGAATTGTATATGAATTTTTATCTGTTCTATTTTCCATTATTAAGCCGTTTTTACTTTTAAACGTTTCATTCTTTTCTTCACATTCCCTTGAACCACATAATGATCGATTGTTGGTGCAAAAACATTCATTAATAAGATGGCTAACATCACACCTTCTGGATATGCTGGATTAAACACACGAATTAAAATAGATATGAAACCTATTAAAAACCCGTAAATCCATTTTCCTTTATTTGTTTGAGATGCTGTAACAGGGTCGGTCGCCATAAATACGGTACCAAAAGCAAATCCACCAATCAATAAATGCTCCCAAAAAGGTGTGCTCATTAATCCGAAAAATTTACTAGACTCAGTTATAACTCCTGCATCTACAATTTGATTGAAGATAAGCCCCATAACAACCGCTCCAAGAGCAGAAGATAACATGATTCTCCAACTTCCTATTTTAGCGAATACTAAAAACAAACCTCCTAAAATGATTAAAAGTGTAGATGTTTCTCCTACAGAACCCGGTATGAACCCCATAAACATATCCCAAGCAGAAAAAGCAGCCTCTTTACCTTGTGCCAAACTACCTAAAATAGTTTCACCAGAAATAGCATCTAGGTTTGCACCTGCAGCAATTTCATTCGTTCTTTCAACAGCTCCTTCAACCCATACTTTATCTCCAGACATCCACGTTGGATATGCAAAGAATAAAAAGGCTCTAATAGTAAGTGCTGGATTTAAGATATTCATTCCTGTTCCACCAAAAACTTCTTTACCTATAACCACACCAAAAGCTACGGCTACAGCCAACATCCAAAGTGGAATATCTACAGGTACAATAAGTGGCACTAACATACCAGTTACAAGGTATCCTTCTTCTACTTCATGTTTCTTAATGATAGCGAATAAGAATTCAATTCCTAAACCTACACCATAAGAAATAAGTACTAACGGAATGATTTTCCAGAAGCCAATAAAGAAATTATCTAAAGTCCAAAATTCTGAACTAAAGAAACTTCCAGCAACAGATTGAATCTCTCCTACTGCTAAATTATGTTGGTAACCAGCGTTAAACATTCCGAAAATTAAACATGGTACCATCGCCATAATCACGGTATTCATGGTACGCTTTAAATCGTCGGCTGCTTTTATATGAGTTCCATTATGTGTGATCTCATCTGGTAAGTATAAAAAAGTATGCAGCGCATTAAACGCTGGAGCCATTTTAGACCCTCTATACTTTCTTTTTAAAATATGTAATCTTGTTTTTAAATTCATTACCCTATTTCTTTAAGCATTACATCTAATCCTTTTCTAATAATCTCTTGATGTGGTTGTTTAGACACACAAACAAATTCGGTTAACGCGAAATCTTCAGGCGCTACTTCGTACATACCTAAAGCTTCCATTTCGTCTAAATCTTTATACATGCAAGCTTTTAAAATTTGCATTGGAAAAATATCTAAAGGAAATACTTCTTCGTAAACTCCAGTAACAACAAAAGCACGGTGCTCACCATTCGTATTGGTGTTCAAATCGTACTTTTTATTAGGGGTTAACCAAGAAAATGTAAACGCTCTTGTTGTAGATACCTTATTAAAAACAGGTTTATTCCAACCAAAAAGCTCATAATCGTCACCTTCTGGAATTACAGAAATCACATTACTATAATAATCTAAATTACCATCTGGCTTAATACGTTTACCACTCAACACATTTCCAGAAATAACACGAACACGTGCTTTCCGGGCAATGCCTTTATCATAAATCATCGTTGCCACTTCACTACCTATTTTAGTAGTAAAATAACGTGGTTTTTCGATAGAAGAACCCGCTAATGCTACGATACGTTCTGCATTAAATTTACCTGTTAAAAGCAATTCGCCAATAATAACTAAATCTTGTGCAGCAACCGTCCAGACAACTTCGCCTTTATTTACAGGGTCTACTTTATTAATTAAAGTACCAACATTCCCTGAAGGATGTGGTCCCGATACTTTATGTAACGTTATACCCGTTAAACCAGCCAATGGTGAAGAAGAACTTGCACCAACCGACACATGCACCTTACCTTCTGTAAGTTTGCCCAATGCCGTAACCGCTGCTTGCAATGCTGCTTCTTTTCCTTTTAGAGTAAAGTCCAAATCGGCCGCCAAAGGTGCACTTGCATAACCAGAAATAAAAATAGCCTTAGGCGATTTCTCTGGGTTTGCAATCACATCATACGGTCTTTGCTTTACAAAAGGCCAACATCCAGAAGCTAATAAATGTGCTTTCACCTCGTTTGGCTTAGCTGCATCTACATTAAACACACCGTAATCTTGGTATGTTTGCGTTTTGTCTGCTTGCAATTTAATGGATAGAATTTTGCGTTTTTCACCACGTACAATCTCTAAAATTTCACCAGAAACTGGAGAAACAAACTTAATGTTTTCGTTAGATTTATCGAAAAAAACAGGCTCACCTGCTTTCACGACAGCTCCAACTTTAGAAATTAATTTAGGGATAACGCCATGGAAATCTTCAGGCCTTAAAGTATAAAAGTTGCTTAAAATCGCCTTTTCCAAGGTTTTTTCAGCTTCACCTTTAAGTTTAATGTCTAGACCTTTTTTAATGCGAATGTCGTTTGACATATTTTTTTATATTGAAATTATTTGTCTAAAAATCGATGCAAAAATACAAATTAATAATGCAGTTTTCATAATAAATACTTAGAAATTTTGCGGAACAATCAGAATATAGAACTTAGGCATAAAATTTGTTTATATTTACAAAAAAACAGCTTCAAAAATGCCTGCATTAAAGTCTTCTTATTTTTTACTTTTATTAATTCTTCCATTTGGAAGTTTTTGTCAAGTTAAAGAAATAAACCCACCAAACTTTATAAAAACCATCAATTTTAAAGGTAATACACCAGAAACTCAATTGCCCATAATAAAATTGGGTGAATATGTGGTCTTAGAATTTGATGCACTAAACGGCAATGAAGACGATTATTATTATAAAATAGACCATTATAATTATGATTGGACGCCTTCAGTTTTAATGAAATCGGAATTTATGGATGGTTTCG
The DNA here is from genome assembly GCF_030552475.1 of Mariniflexile sp. AS56. Lineage (GTDB taxonomy): Bacteria > Bacteroidota > Bacteroidia > Flavobacteriales > Flavobacteriaceae > Mariniflexile. The sequence continues at coordinate 243,443 of NZ_JAUPED010000004.1, forward strand.
ATAACCAGCGTATCCGTAATTATGAAAACTCGTTCAACACCTATCAAATTTATTCGCATTACCAATTAAGCATTCCTAACGAGCAAACCAAACGTTTAAAAGTATCTGGCAATTATTTGTTAAGTGTTTTTAATAGTAATGATGAATTGGTGTTTTCAAGAAAATTCATGATTTATGAAGACAAAACAGCTGTTGGTGTAAGCATAAAACGAGCACGCGATGTACAGTTTATTGAAGAAAAGCAACGTGTTGAAATTATTATTACCTCCAACAGTGCTCAATTAAACAACCCAACGCAAACAGTAAAAACGGTTATTGTTCAAAACAATAATTTAAACACAGCCATTTACAATTTAAAACCACAATACACCCTTGGCAACCAACTTATTTACAAATACGATACCGAGACTAGTTTTTTAGGGGGTAATGAATATTTGTTTTTTGAAAATAAAGATGTTCGAGCAGCCAATACTGGCATTCGAACCATCGATTTACAAGAACTGTATCACAACTATTTATTCACGAATGTGGAACGTGCCAGCAAACCCTACACTTACAACCCCGATATTAATGGTAATTACGTAATAACCGTTTTAGATGCTGAAAACCCAAGTATCGAAGCCGATTATGTTTGGATGCATTTCTCACTAGTACCAACGGAAGCACTTAAAAACAAAAACATACATGTGTATGGAAACTTTAACAATTACGTTATAGACGAAAGCACCAGATTACTTTTTGATGAACGTCATACTATTTTCAGAAACGCCATTCTCTTAAAACAAGGGTTTTACAACTATAAATTTGTTGTGGTAAATAAAAACGGAATTCTAGATGAAGGTGCTATAAGTGGCAACTTTTATCAAACAGAAAACAACTACAAAGTGGTTGTGTATTACCGCGATTTAGGTGCTCGTTACGACAAGATTATAGGCATAGGCGAAGGCAGTTCTGTGAATATCACGAACTAAACACACCGTTTAACTAATATTTAAACCAAACAAGCCCCAATTCAGTAATTACCGCTTAAAATTTAGTATTTTAGCAATCTAAACAAATTGAACACCCCAAATTTAAAATGGTTCAACAAGTCACAAGAGGCATAAAAATTTCCGTAGAGACTACCTACGAAGGCTCATTTTATAAAAACTATAAAATACAATACGCCTTTGGCTATACCGTAACTATTGAAAACCAAAGTAAAGACTCTGTGCAACTTAATGCACGCCATTGGGAAATTTTAGATGCATTAAACAATGTTGAAATTGTTTCTGGCGAAGGTGTAATAGGTAAAAAACCGGTGTTAAAACCTGGCGATTCACATACCTACACATCGGGTTGTTTACTTACTTCTCCGTTTGGCGCCATGCAAGGACATTACAGTATGGTAAATTTTACCACTACCAAAAATTTTAAAGTTACTATCCCTACCTTTAAATTAAGCGCACCCTTTGCGATAAATTAACCCACTTAAAAAAACATTATTTTTAAAATTGTTAGAGAAGCATTGTTTCTATAGCAAGACTCCTGTTTATTTATTAATAAGCACCCAAAGTTCTACTTCTTCTGAAGCACGCCAGTTTTGATCGCGTTTAGTTTTTTCAGAGGCTTTTTTTACGGTTCTTTTCAAACACGCTTCCAACTGAAACCTTCCGCCTTTAGCCAACTCCTTTTCTATAGGATGCCTATTTGTGACATTGGTAATTTGAGCCAAATTTGAGAATACAATTACAAGCTTCCCTTCAGGCAACAATCTTTTTTTTGCGGCTTCAAAAAAATCTGGAAACAGGTTCTGATTGTAATAAATAGCACCGTCCAGATTATCAATATCCTTAGATTCAGGCAACCAAGGCGGGTTAAAAACAATCAATTCGGTTTGTTTTTCAAACTTCCCAAAAAGATGACCGAAATCCAATTCGATTTTACGAGACAACTTAGTATCGCCCATAAACTCTGTTAACCCCACGATAGCGTTCGGGTTTACATCTGTTCCAAAAACCTTCTGAAAACCAGACTTTATCATTTGAAATGAAAGCACTCCACTACCAATACCAACATCTATCGCCGACTTTTTAGGTCCTTCATAGCGTTTCAACCAATTATCAAAAAGTATTAAATGATCAAAACGGGTTGGAAAATACGTTCCATAATACGGATGCAGTTTATTACGTAATACAGGAATAGAAATTCCGTTTTGGTACCACTGCCATGCACTATTAAGCCCTTGTACCTGAGGAAAGGTTAATAAAAAATCGCTAGTCTCTGGATACAGTTTTTCCAACCAACCAATACTAGGCGATTTTTTAACTGTTAATTTATGAGCAGCAATTTCAATTAAAACAAGGTTTGATAATTTATGATATTCTGCCCGAAATACCCGTTGCTCCTGAAACGTTTTATTAGGTAACTTATTCTTAAGGTACATTTGCAACTCCTTTAAAAGCAACAAGCCATTACTGTAAAACGCCGTTATCAACACAGGTTTACCAGCTACTAATGCCTTAATCGTAGACCTAATATCTGAGGTGCTATTAAACAATTCTAATTGTTTTCCAGAGACCATAGGTTCCGGTTTGTTTACATGAATATTGGTAATCATCTTTATTTTGTTTTCGTATAAAAGGAAAAAAAATTACTAGTAATCAGGCTACAAATTGGCCACTAGAGTTTCATGAATCACAATAAAAGCTTGAAAGAAAAGCCTTAGCCATTCGCAAAAGTTGCGCGAAAAGATAATTTATATCTACAGATAAATAATTCCGCTACAAAGGTACTTTAATAAACCACTTTATTATCACAATAGTAAAGTATTATCTATCAACAAATAAATACAGTACAACTATTTACAAGGTGTTATTAAATTAGCATTCACTCTCTGACCTACACCTTTTTTCCGTCAACAACCCTACTTCATACCTTACAAACTTATAAAAGCATCAATTGTAACATTATCACCCCCTTGTTGCTACAATAACCCCCAACCTATTCTTTAGGTATTAAATAAATTAGCAATGAACTAAACAATTACGAACTATTTAAACAAGATTCAATACCAACTTCTTTAATCACTAAACATATTACATATGGAAGGTGTTCTTCTTCCAGAAAGCACACATATCGAGTTTAAATATTAACTAAATATTTATGAACAAAATTTACTTAGTAATTCTATCCATTTTTCTATTTGTGAGCTGTAATAAAGACGGCGACACTGAAGAAGTCAACAACCTAGAAATGACATTCATTCAATTTGATGTCACATTATCATCTGGAGAAAAATCGATTGGTGTTATTGGTGAAGACAACAAAATTATATCCCTACATGGTGTCAAAGATCCTTTAGAAATTAAGTCTGTTACTTATAAATATTCCGAAGGGGTTTCCATAATAACGCCAAATCCAGAAACAAGAATTGGTAAATGGGAAGTTACTGAGAAATTTAGACTTCATTCTGATGGAGATTTCGAAGAGTACACGGTAGAAATTGTTGATTTTGAGAAGCCAACGTATGCAAATAAAGCAACCATAGCCCCACTTGAAAAATTTGGAAGGGTTACAAAATATCATATGTATGACTTGAATCATAATGCTGGAGCTTTAAATAACATCGGTAATGCAGAGAAAGCTTTTGGAGAAGATAGTGGTCAAGCCAAAATGAATGGTCTTAGAGTCCCATTATTTTGTGGTGATGCCTTTGGAGGACATCCTGCAGAAGGTGAGGTAGTAGAAAGTGTTTACGCAACTCTTTTAAAATCTATAGAGAATGCGAAAGCATCTTATTACGGTACTGAACCTTTTATGATTTTTTTAGGTTTAAAAGTTTTAACATCAAATAAAGCTGAGTATTTTCCTGATTGGGTAACAACAGAAGCACCAACGGTGCCTAATCCTGTAAAATATGCACAATTGATTGTTGACTATGTTGCGTTTATGCATGAACATGGACACGTAGTAAACTATGTCGCTTTTGATAAAGAAGCTGCTAGAATGGATGTTACAGGTTTTACGATAGCTGTAGATACTTTAAGAGCAAGAACTGCAAGACTTGGTTATGTGGTGCCAAAAATTGTGGCTCCAGAATTCTATAAACCATTAGGTGAATCTGGGTCTTTTAACGATTTATACAAAATTAATGGAGAAGATAGATTTGACGTATTTGGTAATCATTATTATATGAATCATCATAATGCAACTATTCATCCAGATTTAAAATACGAATATGAACTAGCTCAAAGTGATAAATATCGTGAAGCTTGGGCTACAGAAGCACATTGGGATGCCCTTAGGTGTAGTAATGTTTACGAAAATGATAGAGAAATTTGGACTTCTGAACTTGCTATTGGATGTATGTTTGATTGGACTGACCTTGGATTAGACTTAGTAAGTTGGTGGGATTACCCTTTATCTGGTGGGAATGCACCAAGACATTATATTACCAGAGCATATACTGAAGCTTTGATTGGTTCACAACCTATAAGAATGTTAGATCATGATGGTGAAGAAGTACTTAGTAGGGAGAAACTTCATAGTAGAGCCTATATAAGAGGTAATGAAGTAAATGTGTTTTTTATTAACACTGTGAGTCCATGTAAAACTTTTATACCACCTTTTTACGAAGAATACCCTGTAGGGATTCTAGATGGTTTTAAAATTGATGGTACTATAAGTGTAACACAATGGGATGATGATGATCAACCTCTTGGAGCATCTTTTGTTATAGAACCTGTAGAAGAAAATCAATTTCTTATAGATATAACAACAGGTTCATTTACTCATGTTTCATTTAAGATAAAAGAATAGAACAGCACTATTTTACTCTGAACTAAATACTCTAAACTTTTTTAATTAAATCACTAATGAAAAAAATAATATTAACCACTTTAACACTTTCAATATTTGTTGCTTCTTGTCAAAACAAAAAAAGCAAGAACCCAGAAACTAAGAAAAATGAGGTTTCTCAAAAACAAATAGAAGTTCCTACAGCAATGTCAGATCATTGGAAACTAATTGGAGAGTCCATAAACGAGCCTGGTTATGATGTTTGGGGAAGTTCACCAATAAGAGATAACCAAGGAAATGTACATCTTTTTGCTGCCCGATGGCCGTCTAGCACAGCATTTAAAAAAGCTTGGCGTTTCGATAGTGAAATCGCTCATTATATAGCAAAAAGTCCTGAAGGCCCTTTTAAGTTTTTAGAGGTTGTAGCGAAAGGAAAAGGTAATAAAAATTGGAATTCTGCTGGTTTCCATAACCCAAGTATTAAGAAAATTGATAATACCTATGTTTTAGTATTTATTGCCAATGATGGCGATAAAAATCATGGAGCTAGTCAAAGAATAGGCATTCTTACAAGTGATAATCTCAATGGGCCATGGGAAGAAATACCAAATAAAAATGAGCCCGTACTAAGTCCGCCAACTGATAGTGCTATTTGGTGTTATGATAGTGGACTTGGTGTAAATAACCCAAGTATTATTAAACACCCCAACGGCAACTATTATTTGTATTTCAAAGCCATGGCTGGTCCAAAAGGTAAAGGCGGAAAAGTAAGTATGGGTCTTGCTATCTCAGAAAAACTAGAAGGTCCATACACCATTCAACCCAATCCAATTACCACCAACAACGTTCGAATTGAAGATGGTTATGCTTTCATGTGGAAAAATAAAATTTGCTTATTAACTACAGATAATCATGGGATTCTCGAAAAAGGAGGTGGCTTACTTTGGGTGTCTGAAGACGGACTCGAGTTTAATTCGGAGCCCTTATCTGGCTTTCACAATTTTCAAAATTATTACCTTAACGGCGCTATACCTGAAAATGCAAATGCGCGTTATGGCAATGGTGTTAAATTTGAAAGACCTCAGCTATTAATGGATGCCAACAACGAACCCGAATACCTATATTGCCCTAGCGGAATAGCCTTAGATGGCAGTGACGGAACAAACAACTATGTATTAAAATATCAAAAATAAATGATAATAATCGCAATAATTAATCTTTTTTTGGCCGTATTAGGAGGAATAACAACAATTCTAGTAGGCACATTACTCATTAGGCATAGGCAACTCATTGCATACTTTAAAAACTCATTCACTTTTATAAAAGAGGACTACCAGTCTGAAATAGAAGTGACCTACGGCAACTTTTTTAATGAATCTTTCAAGGCCTTTAAGTATGGTATCAAATCTATTCGGAAAAGTGAATCTTCCCATGTTTATCATGACGACAAAACAAATGAAATTAATCAGATATTAGTCTTAACAGGCAAACTTCTGGTTGTTTCTGGAATTTTAGGAATAATTATAGCCTTCATTGGAACTATTTGGATGCAAAAATGGACATAACCAGCATAAAACATGGTTCACAAAAAACCTTCTACGCTAAAAACATTTTCCAAAATACTAAACGAAGTATTTATAACTGAAGAAATCAAAAACTTAGAGGCCTTTTTTCGTAAGTTAATGTTTATTATATTCGTAGGAACAAGGACCGTTGGGCATATCCCATTGTTGTGTTTAATTTAAACCTAATCGATAAAATCAGAATTTCAGAATTGAATTTAACCGATAAATACCTGAAAGTAAAAGAATTTATATCTGAATATTATTGGATTGCTGGAATTCCTTTTTTCATTTTTGCAATAATTGGCGTTATGGAAAGCAAAGAAGATATTAAACAAAATAAAACTCTGACTTACGGAATGGTTTATGGCTCAACATCGATATATAAAAAATACAGCAAACGGAATTACAAATACGAATTCTATAATAACGGAAAAAAATATACTGGAACTTCAACAGCATATAGTTCTAAAAATATCCGAAATGGAAATTTCTACAAAGTTGAGTTCTCTGACAAAAACCCTGAGCATAGCCGAATGATTTTCGAATCGGAATATGAACGAAAAATAGGAACCAACAAAAAGGACAAAGTTACTGACACAATCTTTGTACTAAAAGGAGGAAAATTCAAAAATGAAATGAAAGATTTAATTGAGAAATATGAATTTAAAACTGACAGTATAAAAAACTAAACACAACAAAGAACTGAGGTGAAAAATTTGGCTTATTATAATTAAACCGCTTGGTCTTGCACTTTTTCTAACTACTGATTCCCCTTCTTACACTCTTAAAATCCTGCTAATTTTTTACGGGTTCACTGTATTTTCAGTAAGTTTGAATCTTAATTACACTGGTACTCCCAGTAAAATTAAATGCAACATACATTCTAGAAAATAAAATAAATGGAAAATTTAAAAAATAAAAAAGCACTCATTACTGGAGGTGGTAGAGGCTTAGGAAAAGCAACCGCCATCGCATTTGCAAAAGAAGGTATTGACATCGCTATTACAGGTAGAAATGAAGCCGTCTTGAAAGAAACGGTTTATGAATTAGAAGCATTTGGTGTAAAAGCCACCTACTCGGTATTTGATGTAGGCAATTATGAGGATGTAAAAAGAGGCATCAAGGAAATAATTGACACCCTTGGACCCGTAGACATTTTAGTAAACAACGCTGGTATTGCCGCTTTTGGATCTTTTAACGACATGAACGTTAACCAATGGAGCCAAATTATGCAAACAAATGTTATGGGCATGTATTATGTAACCAAAGAAGTGCTGCCCTACTTAATCGCTAAGAATGAAGGAGATATTATAAACGTAGCATCTACCGCTGGGTTGAATGGAAACGCAAATACATCGGCGTATTCTGCTTCTAAATTTGCGGTAATCGGTATGTCACAATCTTTAATGAAGGAAGTACGTAAAAATAACATTCGTGTGTGCACATTAACACCAAGCACTATTGCATCAGACATGTCTATTGAATTAGGTATTGCAAGTAAAGACTCTACAGATAGCGTGCTACAACCAGAAGATTTTGCAGAATTAATTGTTGCAGGTTTAAAATTACCAAGAAGAGCTATGCTTAATAGCGCTTCTTTATGGTCTACAAACCCATAATTAGTATTAAATATATTAATATAATAGGAACGCCTGTTTTGGAAATCCATACAGGCGTTTTTTTATTGATTTAACTGTAGAAATTAAGATTTAAGTTCAAACCTAAATACAGTCTCCTGCTGTTTGACGTGAAAAAATTTGCAGTTAGAATAATGTACAAATTGAAATTTGTCTTGGTAATTGAAACTATCATTTTCAACTATAAAAACAGCTTCCACATCGACATGGCCCGCAGGTGAAATTCTTCTAAAAAGGTATTCGATCGCGTTTTCGGTTGGTTGTAATTCAAACCACGCACCTGCTGCAATTCCTGGTAACCATTGTGCTTTTTCGTGTAAACCATCAACCGGTTGTGGCTTTAAACTACCCATAAATTGTGGTTCGTGGTTTTTAAGTTTATCTAAAAAACAACGTACATTTTCACTTTTTTGAGAACCTTCAAATTTTGAAATCACACCGGTTTCGCTTACAACAAAAGTATTCGATTCTGTATTTGCTAGCAGCACATTACCAACCGTACTCGGTGTAAACCATTTGGAGTTTTCAAGATTCTTTTTAATACGGGTATCGGTTACGGAAGCAATCAATGCGTCCGTCACAAAGCGTGCACAATTACAGGCTTCTTTTATAAAAGCAGCATAACGGATAAAATGTTTTTCTTGCATGCTTGTAATATGCGTTCTGGCTTTTTTATAGTTGACCGCATTACAAACCGAAGCCACCATTTTACCTTCACCATGTGTTAATTTCGGGTGTGTTGCTAGAAACTCTAAAATTGCGTTTAAATTGGTTATTTTATCACCTTCCATGGTCGCCACTAAAGGGAAACGCAATTCGTTATCGGTATCATTACCACGCACGCGCCCTGTAGGTTCTGGGGTAATGTAGCGTCCAAAGTCATGGTATTCTAAAATACCTGTTTCCTTATTTATAAGCACCAAAGCCGCATGACCTGCTCGTAAATAATTCTTTTTACCAACACCCACAAACCTTAAAAATGGCGAAAACCATTCTTTAGAAACCATCACAATAGTATCAGGGTAGGCTAATGTTAAAATGATACCTGTGTTAGTCATTTACCGTCTCTGAAAGTTGAAAAGATTTACTTGAAATGGTTTTATTTTGAAGGTTTTGATGATACATTTCAAGCGACTCACTAAATCTTTCTATTTGTGTGATACTGGTTGTTTTTACAAAATCACGGTTCATAACAATACCAAACTCTTTGTTATCCGCTTTTGTTATTTTGTGAAACTTCAGCAATGTTTGTGCATTCAAATCATTTTCAGCTTTAAAACTTTCAAACCATTGTTGGCGCTCCGCTTGCATTTCCGCAGTATATAACGTTGAGGACGACCACATTTTAGGCTCTAAAGGCAAGCTATTTAAATATTTTTCGGTGCCATCCCAAACCAATTCAAAAAACCTCAGCGTGGTATCCCAATCTACAAGTACCATCGTAAAAGGTTCTATGTGATTAAAATCATAAGCTTCAACGGTTGCCAAAAGATCATCAGTCGTTAAAAAATCGAGCGCCACGATACCTCTGCTTTTTTTGTATTCCGCTTGACGTTCATGACGGGTAAATGCACCATTTAATACGCAAACCACTCTGTTTTTTTCACTTAAACCAATCCATGTGCCACTAGACTCAATATCCATAGGGTATAAAAGTCTGGTTTCCTTATTTATATAAAAATCTGGCGGAAGCGATTTCCTATTAGGAGCCTCGTCTCTGCTTGATGTCAACACAAAATCGGTATCGCCTTTTGGAATAATAGTTACTGTACACATAAAAACTGTAGTCTAAAAACTGGTTGGCAACTTACAAAAAATAAATAAACTTTAACGCGCATTTAAGAAGGTATCAAGCCAAATAATCGTTTTAAAATTCATAAGTTTGTTACCTATTTACTGATAATTCAATAACAAAAACAAACAAATCATGGGAAAAGGTTTTTTTAATGTACCACCTGCTATTAACGAACCTGTTAAAAGTTACGCTCCGGGAACGCCTGAACGCGACGCTGTTTTAAAGACTTATAAAGAGATGTACGCAACGACTGTGGATGTGCCTTTATACATAAACGGACAAGATGTAACCACAGGAAATACCAGAACCATGTCGCCTCCACACGACCATAAACATGTGGTAGGAACCTATCATTTAGCCGAAAAAAAGCATATAGACGAGGCCATTGCCACGGCTTTAGAAGCGAGAAAAGCCTGGTCGTTAATGCCATGGGAACAACGTGCTGCTATCTTTTTAAAAGCTGCAGAATTAGTTGCTGGTCCATACCGCTATAAAATTAATGCCGCTACCATGATAGCGCAATCAAAAAATATATTTCAAGCAGAAATTGATGCCGCTTGTGAATTAGTAGATTTTTTACGTTTCAATGTACAGTACATGACGGAAATTTACAGTGAGCAACCAAAAAGCACCAGTGATGCCTGGAACCGAGTTGAATATAGACCTTTAGAAGGATTCACCTATGCAGTAACACCATTTAACTTTACGGCTATTGCTGGAAATTTACCCGCGTGTATGGCCTTAATGGGGAATGTGGTGATTTGGAAACCAAGTGATAGCCAAGTATATTCTGCAAAAGTAATCATGGATATTTTTGAAGAAGCAGGTGTACCTCCTGGTGTTATTAATGTTGTTTTTGGAGATCCTGTTATGATTTCTGAAACGGTATTATCAAGTCCAGATTTCTCTGGCTTACACTTTACGGGGTCTACCTTTATTTTCAAAGAACTTTGGAAACAAATAGGAAACAACATTCACAACTACAAAACCTACCCAAGAATTGTTGGGGAAACTGGAGGAAAAGACTTTATAATGGCGCATAAAAGTGCCGATTCGAAACAAGTAGCTACCGCTATTGTAAGAGGTGCTTTTGAATTTCAAGGTCAGAAATGTAGTGCTGCTTCTAGAGCTTATGTACCAAAAGGTATTTGGAGTGAGGTTAAAAAGTTTATTATAGAAGATGTAAAATCTTTTAAAATGGGTTCTCCAGAAGATATGGGTAATTTTATTACTGCTGTAATTCACGAAGGCTCTTTCGATAAATTGGCAAAATATATTGATGCTGCAAAAGCAGATAGCGATGTTGAAATTATTGCCGGTGGTAACTACGATAAAAGTAAAGGTTACTTTATAGAACCTACGGTTATTGTAACAACAAACCCGAATTACACGACCATGCATACCGAATTATTTGGACCTGTAATCACTATTTACGTTTACGAAGATGAAGCGTATGCTGAAACTTTAGAGTTAGTAGATAGCACGAGTGAATATGCCTTAACAGGTGCTATTTTGTCAAAAGACAGATACGCTGTAACACAAGCAACTACTGCTTTGCAAAATTGTGCTGGAAACTTCTACATTAATGATAAATGTACAGGTGCCGTTGTAGGACAGCAACCTTTTGGTGGTGCACGTGCCTCTGGGACAAATGATAAAGCAGGAAGCCCACAAAACTTACTTCGTTGGGTATCTCCAAGATTAATTAAAGAAACCTTTGTAACACCAACAGATTATCGTTACCCTTTTTTAGGTGAATAATAATGCTTGTTACTTATTAATATAAAAAATGCCACCAAAATTTGGTGGCATTTTTATTTACTCATATTTATAAAACCCCTAAACTTATGGGGTTTTAATTTATAATGATTTTTTTAGTTACAATCCCTTTTCCTGTATTTAACTTCACAATATAAAAACCTGTAATAGCAGATACCTGAACCGATGCATGGGAACGCGTGTTTAATTTCGTTTTTTTAATTCGGTTACCAAGAGCGTCATAAATAGCCACATCCTTGATATGAATGTTTTCTGAATTAACTAAATTTAATTCACCCGATTTTGAATCGTAACCAATAAACACAGAGCTCACTGCTTCTACACTTTTTACGCTTTCAACCATAGCCACCTTCATTTCTTCTTGCTTAAATACCAGTTTAAACCTGTCGGCATACACACCCGGCTCCAATTTAATTTCGAAGGACTCCGTATTAATTTGTTTCGTTTCACCCGTTAATTCATCTTTAATAAAAAGAGGTAAACCCGATGCTAAATTCTCTAAACCATCCACTCTTATTTTCGCAACACCTGCGTTCTTTACAACCAGTCCTAATGAAAATTCTTGAAACTCATCAAAAACTTCAACACCTTGAATTACAAATTTATTATTACTGAAATCCCAATACATATCTTCCTCATTCACATCAACCATAAAAGCATCATAGCCCAAATCGAAACCATTCGAAGCCTTTTTATTAGCACCAATAACTAATTGTCTGTGATACCCTAATGGCGAATCATAAACCAATCGGATGGTTGGAGTTTTGTTAATTATGGCTTCATTAGTTGTTTTAGCAGCCGTTTTGCTATTTGACGATTTAAAAAACAAGGAGGTCGATGCATTCTCTGTAGCAAAAACACGTTGGCTATTTTTAAATATAACCGTTCCCCCATCAACACTTGCAATAGTTCCCAAATTATCGTTAGGGTTTCCATCTAACTTCGTAGACACGAAAAACCCTTGATTTATAGCAATGTATTGCCCCGGCACCTTTGTTCCTGTAGCAGCAACACCTTTTTCGGAAGCATCATTAATTCTGGCGTCATTTGAAATGGCTGCAGCACCACCTGTTAAATTATAAGTAGCATACCCACCAACATACGATTTTAAATCGTGTGTGTTTTGTTCACCAAAATGGTCCCAGAAATACAAAGCACCGTTAATAACAGTATTCGCATTATTACCACCTTCTGCTGCACTAATATTATCTAAAATAAACTCGATAGCATCAATAGAAGATGGATATGGATTCCCTATTAAGCGGTTAACATCGCCCGAAGTTTTATCTAACTCCAAAGTGATATCGCCGTTATTAGGCAAACCTTTAAAAACATAATTTTGCAATTCATCAATTGGAACATTACCAGAAGTACCTTTCATGGTAAATCCTTCACCCGCTAGCATAGGCGATGTTTCGTTTATTCGCGACCAACCATCATAACTACCTGCCTTTCCATAAAATTTATATAACCAATAATTACTAATAGTTCTAGGAAATCCTGGAGGTGGCGCAGAACCACTTCCGTTAACAGACGAGCTAAATTGCATGTCTTGGTATAAAGATGACATGGTACCATCTTTCAAAACACTTACTAAATTATAGTTTTCATTGGTGCTTGATGCTCCTACACCACGTGTAGACGCATCTCCTGAACTAGGACCTACTGAAGATGACCAATAATTATAATTATACCCATTGGCTGTACCTTGTTGATCGCGTTCTATATACCCGCCACTATCCGCATCTACAATACTGCCTTCTGTTTGAACAAGTTGCGATTCACCAACTAAATCTATAACACCATCTAGCTCTAAATAATGAGTGATCGTTAATTCTTGACCGGTGTTATTTTCTTCGGGAGACGTTACCACAGGATCTGCCATCGTTAGAATACCAGCGGTTTGAATTAAACCTAAAAGTGAGATGTCTCTATCGCCAGAAGTGATGTCGTGAGATAGTTGAACAATGTTCCAATCTATCATGGTAACACCATCTAAACTTAATGTATTCGGGATCACTTGACTGGCACTATGACTCCAAACCCCTTCAGAATCCCAAGCGCCATCTGCTACCGATATATATGGCAGTGGTGTTGTTTGCGATTCTATAAGTTCTTTATCTTTATCTAAATATTTTAATCTTAAGAAATTTCTATCTTCTGTTAAACCTTCCACTGTAGAACCATAAAAGGAATTGAAATCATAATACGCTTTTAGTTGACTCCAAACAATATTAGAAACCTCATTACTAGCACTAGCTGTTGGAATAACTTTACCACTCACTATACCTCCTACTGTTTCAATTTCTTGATTCATTAGGTAATGGATTTGGTTATCCGTTAAACCTTGATCCCACACATACACTTCATCAATATCTCCTAAAAAGGGATTTGAAATCGTGTTTTTATCAATATACAATGCCCCTACTGCAAAACGATTGAAATTAGGCGAAGGCGCCGCTACGTTTTGTTGAGATTTATCTAAAACACCATCCACATACAAAAACATGGTACCACTTATGTACACAAAGGTTACTTGATGCCATTTACCATCATTCAATTGCATAGATGATGTGAATCTAGGTGTCACAACATCATCTACCATAACCTCAACTTGGTCGCTTGTATTCAACCTAAGTTGTAACTTACTCCCTTTAGACATGATGGTTCGAGGACTTGCACTAGCTGTATTATTTTTTACCCAAGCTGAAATAGTAAAATCGTTTACATTTAAATTGAGCAAAGATTCGCCTACTAAATAATCGCCTGAAGCAATACTTACCGAGTGGTTTTCTGAAAACTTAGACGCCTTTCCGAAGGTAAAAAACTTAGTTCCATCAAAATCATACCAGGTTTCAAGATTTCCTGCACCATCCGCTTTTAAAGGAATAACATCTATAATATCTGCATCTCCAAAAGCATCATTATCGGCTACAATTAAAACATATTCCTCATCTGTACCCAAAGAAAAACTACTAAAAGCAGCAGATGGAATGGAGACATACACCGTTTCCACATCACCACCAGAACTTGGTGCGATAGACTCTACTATTTTCCATTGTCTCGATATTCTTGTTAAAGATGTTGTAATTCCAGTTGCTATAGTTACCGTATTACTGCCGCTTGCTGTGTAAGCAGCATCGTTTGTACCCCAAACTAAAAAATCGCCGTCATCATTAAATTCATTTAAATTCGAATTATTGGTTGTAAAAACACCATCTAAACCTATAGTAACTTCGTTTACGGTATTTACTGTTTTTGATTGTTTTTGATTTAAATCGGAACTCTCATCTTTCCCAATACCTGCAACATGGTAATTGTACCCCGTATTCGCAGTAACATCCCAAACAGCAATATCAAAAGAATTAATGTAATTTTTTTGCGCTTCGTTTGAAGCTCCTAAAGTAATACCATATTTAATAGCTAAATACGATTCTATTTTTTGTCTCCCAGCATCATTAACACGCGATGCAAATGTGAATATTTCTGCAACACGCCCGTTTAAACTTCCTTGTAAATCAAAGTTTCTACCTATCCAGTACTTACTCCCTGTTACATTAGCGAAAGACACATCCGATTTATTTGAAGTCGTTAAAACTGAAGAATTATATAAAATATCTTGTTTTGTTGGCGATGTATCGGAGTTGTTTCGAACATTAATAATCCCCACATTAGCATAAGAAGAACCAATTTCAGCTTCACCATTAAAACTACTACCACCAACTATATTTTGATTGTACGACAAGGCTTCATTAGTAAATTCTGTTGAGTAATCACCAAAACCCAAACCTGTTATATCGCCTGCACTTCCAGACTCTAGACCTCCAAAAATGGTATTTCTTGAAGAACTACTAGTCATCGTAGCATCAGGAATCATTACAATAAAAATATCGTGGCTATAAAAACCGCTTATCGTACTGTTATTATTGTATAAATATTGTTCTACACTAGCCCCATCATTCTCAAACTTTAAAACGGGGTTAAAATTTATGTTAGACGTTGCATTATCTATATAAGTTGGTTCTTTACCAGTATCAGATATGGCATCCTTTCCATTAGTACCAATATCTGCCCACTTAGACACTTTTGAAGCCGTTGCCGTAATACCACGAGTCGATTTAAGCCAAAGTCTAAAGTCTGCCGTTACCCCTCCAGGACCAGGAATACTATAATTAAACATTTCTGCACTTACGTTATAAGTAAAGGTTGTATTGGCCGTATTTGTAACACTAATAGTAGACGTTAAGGTTCCAGAACCACCTGTTGGGCCCGTAAATGTGACAGGTAAAATAACATAATCGCCAGGATCAACACTTGTAGGAAAGCTAGAAGGTGAATAATTTGGTAACAACACATATGCCGGAACTGCAAAATCACTAAGTGAACTTGCCACTGCAGAAATTACTAACGGACAACTACCTGTATTTGCAATGGTATAATAACGTGTCGCTGAAGCCCCTTCATCAATCACTCCAAAATAGGTTCCGTTACTAGAAGTTGTTGTGGTAGCACCGTTTAATATATCGGAAGATGGACTTCCTCCAACCACATTAATTTCCGGAGAACCACTTATAGAAAAAGTAAAAGTAAAGTTAGGATCTTGTTTAACTAAAATTACGATATCTGTAGACCCGCCACAATTACCACTAATATTCGTTATTGTAAAATCGACATTCTTTGTCTTTCCATTACAAGCATCTGTATCTACGTTTGTAGGTACTTTATCAGTAGAAAGTGAAAAATCCGCGGTATTTGTGATCGCTATATCTTCAATTTTAACCTTATCACAATCTGTTCTTGTATTTGTAATTCTAAAAGCAATACTGTTACCTGCAGAAATGGAAACCGTCGATCCTCCTGAAACTGTTGAGCCTCCTAAAATTTCAACTTTAATATCTTGTGCCAATAATTGGTTAGAAATGAGGCAAGATAAAAGCACTAACGAAACCGTTAGCAAATGAGAGAGAGAAAGTTTGTTCATATTTACTTGAGTAAATTAAAATAGCAATTTAAACTACTAGCTTCTATATATAGTAGCTGAGCAAATTTAGAAATATTTCGACAAGAAGCAAGTTTTTATAGATGAACGGTTAAAATTAAATGGTTTTTGTCAGTATATTATTAATAATTCATTTTTTTTGAGAGAATAAACTTATCCTGAGTTTTGAATAAACTATAAAAAAGTTAAGATTCTTACTTAGAATCAATTAAAAATATCACTAAATTTATTCCTTAGAACTCAAATCTATTACATCTGTCTAAAATGAAAAGAATTATAATTATTTTAATAGTTACTATTTGCCAATTCACAACTTATGCCCAAGCCAGAAAGTTTTTAAGACAAGCGACGAAGACTAACGATTTAAATGAAAAAATAGAACTTTACACTCAAGTTATAGAACTAGAACCAAAAAATTTAGATGCTTATTTCTATAGAGGCCTTGCTAAAAATGATTTGGGTGATTATTCGGGTGCCATTGTTGATTATTCTAAAATCATTGTTATACAACCAGATGCCGACACGTATTACAACAGAGGAAACTCCAGATACAGTATAAAAAATTATGTTGGCGCTAAAGATGATTATGAAAACGCCTATAAACTCGACCCTAACTTTATTGATGCCCTTTACAGTTTAGCCTGTGTAAAATATGATTTAGGTGATTTTGAAGGTGCCATAAGCAACTTGAGTGGTGTTATTAATGTAGACCCTTCGGTGACTAAAACCTATTATTTAAGAGCTTCGGCTTACGCCGCTTTAGAAAATCACAAATTAGCCTTAAACGATTACAGCTTAGCTATTTTATCTGACCAAAGTTCAGACTCGTTTTATAATAGAGGTGTTTTCTATTTAAGCATTAATTATTATCAAGATGCCAATACCGATTTTTCAATCGCCATAAAACGCAACAGAAATAATAGTTTTGCCCATTTCTACAGAGGCACCTCGTTTCTTTTATTAGGAAAATATGAAGATGCCCTTCTAGATTTTAATACTGCACTTGGTTTTGACCCTTTAGATTTTGATGCGCTTACAGGCTTAGCACTCACCTATTACAACATGAATAATTTAAATAGCGCTAAACTTCATTTCCAAAAGGCTAAAGCTATTATAGCGCCAGAAGCAACGATAGATAGCATCGATCAATTTAAAAACACTTACTGGTATCAAAACCAATATTTTTATTTTAGTGAAAACTTTAAAAAGCTTGTTAACTTACAGTAATCAACTAGCCTTTGTATTTTAAAGGCAAGTGTACCACCTTTTTGGTTTCATAAAAATCTTCTGAATAAAAATCGCTTATATTATAAGTTGTTGCTGTTTTATATTCTTGAAGTTCTTCAGATAAGTCACCACCTTTTAAATAAAGTATCCCATTTTTAAGGTCATGGTTTTGGTTTTTAGCTATTTTACCTTTTACCCAATGCACAAACGTAGGCATAATGGCTACGGCGCGACTTACAATAAAATCATAAGTATCATTAATTTCCTCTACGCGGCTGTGTGTTGTTTTAACATTGGTTAAGCCTAAGCCTGCAACAACCTCATCGACCACTTTTAGCTTTTTAGCAATACTATCTACTAAATGGAAAGAACAGTTAGGAAACAAAATAGCCAAGGGAATCCCAGGGAAACCACCACCTGTACCAACATCTAAAATTTTGCTACCATCTTTAAATTCAATCACTTTGGCGATAGCCAAGGAATGTAAAACATGCCTTAAATAAAGTTCGTCAATATCCTTACGAGATACCACGTTTATTTTCAAATTCCAATCTTGGTAAAGCGCCTCTAATTGAGTGAATTTAAGGATTTGATCGTCTGTAAGATTCGTAAAGTATTTTAATATCAGGTTCATTCTTGTTAAATTTTCAACAAAAATATACTATTTAAGTACATATTTTTACAAAAAAACGTTATAACTTAAGTTGCTTTATGCCTATCTTTGCGCCGCATATGGTATACGTATTCAATTGTGTAACATATTTAAAAATAATAACATGACAAAACAGACCCTTTCATTCTCGAGAACAGATTCGGCAAAGTTTTTTAGAACACTTAATAAACGTGTTAACGATTACTTTAAAGACAACAACATCAAGCGAACAGGAAACTGGAGACTGTGGGTAAAAACCATTGTTATGTTTTCTATGTTTTTAACCCCTTATTTTCTTCTATTAACATTAGATTTTCCAGGATGGGCTCAATTACTTCTAACCATAGTTATGGGTATTGGTATGGCTGGTGTTGGTATGAATGTCATGCATGATGGAAACCACGGCTCATTTTCTAATAAAGAATGGATTAACCGTTTAATGGGAAGTAGTATTTACATCCTCGCAGGAAACGTGTATAACTGGAAAGTACAACATAACGTTTTACACCATACATACACAAACATTCATGGCCATGATGAAGATTTAGAAGCAGGACGTATTTTACGTTTTACAGAACATTCTGAGTGGAAATGGTACCATAAATTTCAACATTTTTATTCTGTTTTACTTTACGGATTATTAACTATTAATTGGGCGATTACTACCGATTTTCAGCAAATGAGACGCTACATGAAACGTAAATTATCTTACGGTAAATTTCCAAACCCTGTTTTAAACTGGAGTAAATTGGTCGTTTCTAAAGTTATTTATGTGGCTGTTTGGATTGTGCTACCTATGCTTATTTTAGAAATTTCTTGGTGGAAAATTCTAATAGGCTTTTTTCTAATGCACTATACTGCTGGTTTAATTTTAAGCGTTGTATTTCAATTAGCACACGTTATGGAAGATGCAGAGATGCCTTTACCAGAAGCAGATGGGACTATGAAAAACACTTGGGCTGTTCACCAACTTAGAACAACCATTAATTTCAGCACTAAAAACAGAATTGTAAATTGGTTTACTGGTGGTTTAAACCATCAAGTAGAACACCATATTTTCCCTCATATTAGTCACGTTCATTACACTAAAATTTCAAAAATAGTGAAGGAAACCGCTAAAGAATTTAACTTACCATATAACGAATATAAAACTACACGTAAAGCCATTATTGCACATTTCAAACATTTAAAAGAAATGGGAATAAAACCAGCTTTACACGTCTAACACTTATTATTTATTTAAATGCAATTACTATCCGATAGAATTTTAAACATGGCTACGTCTGCGACATTAGCTATGGCTGCAAAAGCAAGAGAATTGAGAACTGAAGGCAAAGACATTATTGGGCTAAGTTTGGGTGAACCAGATTTTAACACGCCCGATTTTATTAAAGATGCCGCTATTCAAGCTATTAATGAAAACTACAATTCGTATTCTCCAGTAGATGGATATGTAGATTTAAAACAAGCCATTATCACTAAATTTAAACGTGATAATGATTTAACATATGCACCAAGCCAAATTGTGGTTTCAACGGGAGCTAAACAATCGTTAGCAAACATTGCAGCCGTTATGACTAACAAAGGTGACGAGGTTATTATGCCATGTCCTTACTGGGTTAGTTATGCCGATTTAGTAAAATTAAACGATGGTATTCCTGTTGAAGTTAAAACAACAATTGCTACCGATTTTAAAATGACTCCTGCACAGTTAGAAGCTGCTATTACTCCAAAAACAAAAATGATTTGGTTTAGCTCACCTTGTAACCCAAGCGGATCTATTTACAGTAAAGAAGAATTAAGAGCTTTAGCTGATGTATTAGTAAAATACCCAGATGTTTATGTCGTTTCAGATGAAATTTACGAACACATTAACTATGTTGGTGGGCATGCAAGTATGGCACAGTTTGAAGATATGTACGACCGTACAATCACTGTAAACGGTGTATCAAAAGCATTCGCAATGACGGGATGGCGTATTGGGTACATAGGTGCTCCTGAAAAAATTGCTCGTGCTTGTAACAAAATGCAAGGCCAAGTTACTAGTGGTGCTAACTGTATTGCACAACGTGCAACTATTACCGCTCTTAATGAATCGCCAAGTCGTGTACAATACATGATTGACGAATTTAAAGTACGTCGTGATTTAATTTTAGACTTATTAAGCGATGTTGAAGGTTTCGTAACAAACGTACCAGAAGGTGCTTTTTATGTATTCCCAAACATTTCTCATTTCTTTGGAAAAACGCTACGCGGAAAAACAATAAACAATGCTTCTGATTTTTCTTTGTATTTATTAGAAGAAGCTTTAGTAGCAACCGTTGATGGTGAATCTTTCGGAAACCCTGATTGTATTCGTATTTCTTACGCTGCTTCACAAGAGCAAATTAGAGAAGCTATTAAACGTATTAAGGCTGTTGTTAGCTAAAATACACGTATTTAATATACATAAAATAAAAAAGACTGCTTTTATAAGCAGTCTTTTTTTGTTATAATAAGTAGATTTAAATTAATCTACAGCGTCCTCAATACCATCACCTACCTCTTCAATACCATCTTCTACTTTCTCTCCTGGTGATTTTTTTTCTCTACAACTAGTCGAAATTATTCCAACTGTTGCTAATAATAAAAATGCATATACTAATTTTTTCATCTTACTAATTTTTAATGGTTAATTAATACTTTATATATATATATATATATATATATCTGAGGTTACTTAATCAATATCCTCAAGTCTCTTTACTGTGTTTAAAGCTGTTTTAACACTAACTAATTGACTATATACTAGATTGTTAATATCTGAATAGTTGCTAACCTTTGCCAGTTGTTTTTCATATTCATCTACACTTGCTTGCTCGCCTCGAATACATTCTTCTAAAATTGCTTCATCTGTATTAGAACTCAAGGTTGTTTTCACATCAATCCAAGCTCTATGTGCCGTACCTAGAATGGTACCATCACTAACTGGAGTTGCATTTAGGCCGCGTATTAAGGCATCTAACTCATTTGCGAATTGACTTCTTTGTTGCGCTTTTGATTGCAACCAATTCTTTAAAAGAACATTATCAGATTTTTGCATAATTTGCTTATAACCTGCTTCAGCATCATAATTTTTCTGAAGTAATTCCTGTAAAACATCTACTGTTTCCTTATTTGCTTTTGAAATTTCCATAATATTAAATTTTTAAGTTTATATCATTTAAAACTGGTATCGAAGTCCCAAGGCAATATCAAAATCTAGATCATTATTATTGTAACGTTCATCACCAAAGGCCAACTCTGGTCTAAAGTCTAATGAAATAAGTAGTGGAATATCAAAATTATATTCTATACCAATATCACCGGCTCCAAAAATAAAGGTGTCATTATAATCGTCTCCATTATTGAAGTTATATGATCCAACTCCACCACCAAGACCGGCGTACCAGTTAAAACCACCATCAATATTCCAAATCCATTGGTGTAATGCTGCTAGTTTAAAACCATCATAGTTTTTACCATCTCTCCAACCTAAATCTAACTCTAACCTATGGTCATTTCCTAAACGTGCTTGGTATGATATTTCAGTCCCAAAACCGTTACTATCACCTAATCTTAATCCTAAAGCATTTTTTGCTATTTCTTGGGCATTTAATGACACACTTGCCATTAACAATACGATTCCTGTAATTAAATATGTTTTCATTTTTTTATTTTATAAGTTACTTATTGACTATTATTTTTTATAGACTAATAATTATTTTTTAGCATCGGCGTTTTCATCCGATTTGGCTCCCATTCTGTTAACAGTATACATAGGTGCAAATTTCAATTTTAAACCTGCAATCTTTCTATTATCAGAACTTGACAACCCTTCTTTCTCCACGGTGTTTTTTCTAGTATCAATTGCTTCGTAAAGTAATTTAATCTCATCCCAATCTTCACGAGAATACGTGTCTTTATTGTTTTGAACTGTATCTACAAAATTCTGATAAACACCTAAAATATTATCTTTATTAATCCATGTGAAGGTCATGTCTCCACCAGTATAATGGCTACCTAATAATGATTGATGCATCATCTTTTTAGAAGACTCTACTTCCATTCTTTCATGCTCTGCAATCACTTCCGCTTTAAATTTCTCATACTTTACTGTAGCCTCATCTATATCCTTCTGCAACTCAGAATGATCTTTAACTGCTACTACCGCATTATCTGTTTCCAGTTTCATTTTGTGATAATTTCTATCAATAGCTTCCCAGTTTGCAGCTGCTTCATTTCTAGCCTCTCTACTTACAGAATCTACATAAAATTCATAATTATCAACACTCTTTTCTGCCATACCTTTTTGGCTATCATTACAAGCAACAAACATGGTTGATGCCGCAACTAGTACTAATGTTATTTTTAAAGTTTTCATTTTTTTGTTTTTTAAATTAATATTTACGCTTCACTATCTTTTTCTGTACCTACCTTCTTTGAAATAAAATTGGTTACGGCATACTGCAACGCATAGCCCAAAACCCGTTTCACTAAAGAACTTGATTTACCAACAATTATCTTTTTTGAAAAATAACCTCCAGAAATACTTAATATGGTTTCTAGTAGATTGGTTTTCACGTCTGGTGACTGTCTAAAATCTTTTACAGTTTGGTTAAATATATTTATCGGCCTAAAAGCTTCGGTAGTTTCATGAAACTGAAGTCTTAAATCTTCATACTCCATTCTTCTTCTTTTTTCAAGAAGTACCATGGCATCATTTAATAATTCTATTTGATTTTTAGGCTTCTTCATGATGTGCTTTTTTAAATATGTCTGCTATATTAAAATCTGAATTTTTCGATTTCAATAATTTGGATATTATTAAATTAGATACGGGCATTTTAATGAGTTTATCTTTTAACACATATAGCACTAAAGCCAATACTATATAAAACCCAGACACTATAAAAAACCCTAAATAATACGCGTTTAACAGGCTGCCAATTAAAAGACTTAACCCCACGTTAATAAACAGTGTAAACATCACAACGACAAGAACAAGTAGCACAATTGTTGTTAAAGACGACAATACATCAGCTGTTTTATCAACCGTATTGAGAGCCAATAACTCTGCACTTGTTTCGGTGTATTTTTTAGCCTTTTCATAAAGCAAGTCTACACTTTTTGTCATGTTTGTGCCGCTGTTCATTTTTTAAAGTTTTGAGTTCACTGTTTCTTTAACTTCTTTTTTTCCTTTTTCTAGAATTTCTTCCCCATTCTTAATAGCCGAATCGTATTTTTTTGATACGGTATCTAAAAAATTATCGAATTCTTCTTTTAAGCTTTCTTTAGCTTCAACCGATTTATCTTTAATTTTTTTTCTTGTTTTTGATCCTTTATCTGGTGCAAAAAGCACTCCTAAAATGGCTCCTGTAGCAACACCTGCTAATACGCCTAATATATTTGATTTCATAATTTTGATTTTTTTTTAATTTTTTAATTTGCCACCTACCAAATGGTGGTGTTTTGTTATTTTTAGGTTGTGTAAAAACTATACGCCTCTACCACCTATTAGCCTAAGTAATATGGCTATTACAGCTATTACCAATAAAATATGGATTAAACCTCCTGCACTGTAAACAAAGAACCCTAAAGCCCAACCTATTACAAGCACTACCGCAATTAGATATAATAAACTTCTCATGATTTTGATTTTTAATTGTTAATAATTCCTTTTAATTCTTGTTGTATTTGATCTAAATTATAATTTAACTTGTTTAATATTTTTACCGTAACCACCTTAAAATCAATATCATTTGTTATGGATGACAAATATTTTAAATGCATTATTTCATTTTCTAATAATTTCTCCATTCTAGCTAAATACATATTAGAAGAATCCTGTTTGTTTGCCACTGTTACCTTTTCAGAATTACGCTCTTCAAAACGACTAGGCCCTGGCAGAAGTATTAATTTTTTCTCAGCTAAACTGTGTAAATAGCCCCTTATTATCAATACGTCTTTTTCAAGTCTGTTAGCAATGACATACATACTATCAAACTTGGTTGTTTCTACATACAACGCATTCAACTGCAATACACTATCATTCAATATGTCAATATCTGATAATACGGCTGCTTCTTCAATATTAGTTTTAATACTTTCTTGAGATTTTATATTCTTCTCATTCAAATATGAGTTATTATCAGCTCTTTCCAAATCACAAGAAATAACACCTATGCTTACAGCTATAATTAGTAAGCTCGCTATGCATATTTTTATACTTCTATTAATTATCACCTTGTCTATCATTTTCTATAATACAAAGATGCAACCCCTTTACAGGTTTTGTGTTACAGCATTTTTAATGATTGTTATAGAATTTCAACACTCACTGAATTCTGGCTGAATTAATGCATAAAAAAAACCTTAAAACATACAGTTTTAAGGTTTTTAAAAATTGAATAGGATTTGTATTTTATTTATACTGGAAGGTAAATTACAACAGTAGCACCAACTTGTAGCTCGCCTTCGGCAACAATAAAGCCTTGATGATTCTCTACAATTTTTTTACAAATTGAAAGTCCAACTCCAGTTCCTGAGTAGTCTTGTTTATTATGAAGTCTATTAAATAATTCAAATATTTGCGAAGCATATTGCTGATCGAAACCAATACCGTTATCTGAAATGGTAATTTTATGATAATTTAATTGCTGACCTTTTACCAAAACGTCGTCTTCTATTGAATTAATTATCGAATACGTTATTTTAATTATAGGACGCACATCTTTTTTACTATACTTCAACGAATTACTCAACAAATTTAAAAAGAGTTGACGCATCTGAAAAGGTATTACGAACACGGAAGGCAAGACGTCACTAAAAATGGTAGCTTCTTTATCTGTTATCGTTTCTGCCACATCTTGTTTAGCGTTTTCTAGCAACTCATTCAAATCAGTTAAAACGAATTCTTTATCCGGTTTGTTTGTTCTTGAAAACTGAAGTAAATCGTCTATTAACAAGCGCATTCTAGTAGCCGCCGCATTTATACGATCCAAATATTGAATTCCAGAACTCGAAAATTTATCAGACTCTTTTTCTTCTAATCTCGATATAAACGTTTGAATTTTACGAAGAGGCTCTTGTAAGTCGTGACTGGCCACATAATTAAATTCTGAAAGTTCCTCGTTATTTCTTTCAAGTTCTAAATTACGTTCTTCAAGCTCCAAATAATTTTCAATTTCATCTGAGATATCCGTAATATTCCCAATAACCCGTCTTTCTCCCTCATCACTTACTAAAAGCTTACCATAGCCTTTAATATGCCTTATAGTGCCATCTTTTTGGATAATCCTGTAATAAGTAAAAGGTAAATGCTTCTCCTCCATCATTTTTTCGACATCGGCTGCAAGTTTATCTTTATCATCTGGATGTACAAAACTCATAAACGTTTCTAGAGTCGCTTGAAAGGCTCCTGGTTTTTCACCTAAAACCCGATATAAATTATCTGAAAACGTAAATGAATTTGTATCGACATGCCACACCCAATTACCATGTTTACCTATATTTTCTAACTGAATAGTTGCTTCATGAAAAATGGACAATTGATTATTAAATAACTTGATGTTTTTAAAATCATTACTTATTCTATTGTATGATATTATAATAAGCACCAATGTAAACAACAACAGCAAATACAAGAATAATGGTGTAAACTGTAAATTACTTTCATACTGTTTGTGATGCTTTTCAAGTTGTTGATTTTCAAGCGAAATCATCTCATCGATTTTTTGCCTAATAGAATCCATTATTATTTTTTCTTCAAAAAAATTGGATTTAAATTCTTCTGTTAAAGTTTCTTTGTTTTCAACGAATGCATTAGTTTGAGTAAAGTTTTTAAAAAGATTATCAATGTATTTGCTTAATGTTTTTAAATTTTCGTTCTGATCTTCACTATGGCTTGCTATTTCTTTTAACTCTGCAAAAGATTCATTTACTTTTTCTCTAGCACTTAAATAAGGCTCTAAATGGGTTGTATCTCTTGTTAAAATATAATTTCTATGACCATTTTCCGCATCTTTTAAATAAGATATAACCTGCTCTAACTCTACATTAACTTTATAGGTACTAACCACCAACTTAGTAGAGTTTGATAAATTAGAAATATGCTTATAGGTAAAGCCTCCTATAACAAGAATTAGAAAAACACTAACCAAGAAAACTATTCTTAAAAATAAGGCCGATTTTGAGAATACTTGCTTCGTCATTATAACCTCATTAAAAAATTATCTTTATTTAAACCATTGGTATGATACTGCCAGTTCATAGACACCACTTCCGATAGCACTTTCTTTAATTGCTTGAAACTACTTGGTTTTTTAATGTAAATATTGGCTCCTAACACAAAGGTTTCCTCTATATCTTCCTCTGATGCCGATGTGGAATAAATTGCAATGGCAATATCTGCCATTTTACTATTCGACTTTATTTCATTTAAACATTCTATACCATTTTTTTTAGGCATATTTAAATCTAAAAAAAGTACTTGTGGCAAGATTGCTTCTTCACATAATAAATAGTCCATAAGTTCTACCCCATCATTAAAGGTATTTACTTTAGTACTCATATTTAACTCATCAAAAGCATCTGTAAAAAACAGTCTATCATCTTCATCATCATCAGCTAAAATAATATGTATATAATCGTTTGGCATATATTCTTTTATAAATACTGGTTAGTTTATTGTTGCGCCATATTTCTTCGCTTCGTAATAATACGTTGAAAAGCAGAAGGCGTTATGCCTGTGCTATTTTTAAATTGTGTGCTTAAATGAGCCACACTAGAATAGTTAAGTTTGAAAGCTATTTCGGTTAAGCTTAAATCTGTAGATAACAATAATTGTTTGGTATATTCTATTTTTTGAATAATAATGAAATTTTCAATAGACGTATAAGTTACTTCAGAAAATAAGTTGGAAAGATATCCGTAGCTATGACCTAATTTTTCTGATAAATATACCGAACTTTTAACGTTGATAGTAGAATCTTCATTAAAAACCATATCAATAATGGCATCTTTAATTTTTTGAATCAATATACTTTTTTGATTTTCAACTATTTCGATACCATATTCGTCTAACGAACTGGTTAATAATTGATACGTTTCTGTGGGTACTTTTTCTAGTAACTCAACTTCTCCAAAAGCGAGAATTTTGTATTTTATATTGAGTTCACTAAGTCTTGTTTCCAAAACTTTTTTACAGATAGCATTAAAATCAAACTTTATAAATAATTTCATATAGCTTTTAAAATTACTGTAAAGTTAAGAAAGATTTTTTTTTAACCTTAATTTATTATGCTATACTTATAGTTTAAAAGTTATTTATTTAGACTTTCTAATGGCTTTCCATATTTTTAAGCGCACCCGAGCTTTACTTTGTAAATGTTTATCTACAGGTTCTCCTATTAGAAATCCATAAGCTTCACAACCTGGTGTGTTATCAAATAGTATTTTTAAAGTTGCTGTAATTGGTAAGGCTAAAACCATTCCTGTTATACCCCATAACATTGAAAACAAAACCAATGATGATATGGCTACAAAAGCATTTACGCTTACTTTGGATCCTGTAATTTTAGGGGTTATAAAATTCCCTTCTAAAAACTGTATAAATCCAAAAATGGCAATCACACCAAAGGCATACCATGCAGAATCTTTGGTTGCTAAAGCAAGAATAGCAGGTAATAACGAGCCTATTATAACCCCAATATAAGGGATTAGTAATAAAAGTGCTGCTAAAAACCCAAAGAAGAATGGGTTACCAATACCTAAAAGTAATAAGCCCAAACTATTTAAACAGCCCACAATAAGTATCACCTTAATTAAACCTAATAAATAATTTTGCTGGATAGCGTATATTTTTTTCAAAACACTATTTATAAACGATTTTGATTTTGATTTAAATACTTTATAAACAAATGTTCTAAAAAATGCTCGGTAATAGAGAAAGAAAAAAATATAAATCGGTATTAAAACCAAATCGCTTAGAAGACTACTTGATTCGGTTAAAACAATCCCAATCTTGTCTAAATTATCTTTAATAATATTTTCAGCTTTGAATTCACCTTTTGAAAAAAGCCGATTGTTTCCTATATTGAAGGTTTGCTCTAAACCGTTAACCGATTTATGAAATAATTCACCTAATTTTTGAGAATACACTTCACTATTATCCATAAAGTACATTAACCTACTACTTATTAAGAAAAAAAGTAATGCCGTTAAAACAAATAAGGTTATTAAAGATGTAAGTGTTGCAAACAACCTACTACAATGCCATTTTTTCTCAACCAAACGTTGTATAGGGAATATCATAACGCTTAGTATGATGGCGAAAATTATAGGTACTATAAAAGGTTTTAATACATACAAAATAAAAACCACAGCAATAAGCGACACTAAACTTAGGGCGCTGTGATTGATGTGGTTTTTAGAATTCATATAATTAAGTTTAAATAAAAAAAAAACTGTCTAGGTGTTACAAATCTCGATTTTTACTAACCAACCAAACAACCTGAGCGTGCAACAATTCTAGACAGTATTGACTATTTACTTGCTATAAATTAGAAATGATTTTGTGTACTTGTTCTTTCGTTTTTCCGAGTTTTTCTTGTAGCCTAACTACTAACTCGCCTTGTTTTCCTTCAGCTAAAAGCAAATCATCCTCTGTTAACTCAGCATAATTTTGTTTTAACTTATCTTTTATTTCGATCCAGTTGACTTTAATTTCCGTAGCGTTCATAATTATTATTTTTTATATTAATAATTTCTCTCTTTCATTTGCAAAGTCATTGTTCTAGGCTTTTTTAGCACCTACAAAGCTAAAAAGAAGCGCTACAAGCCCTAAACCTATTGTTATATAGGCATTGGTGTTATCTTGCGCTTCAATAAGATCTAAATCCCCTATACTTATCTGTGTTTCTGGCATAATCATGGTATAAATACCATACCCCAATAACACGACTCCTACTATCATTAAAATTGATTTTACACTCTTGTTCATGGCTTCGTTATTTAATAAGTTATAAGAGCGCTTTACTCTTTGACACAAAGGTAGGCTAGCAGTAAAGATGTATGGTTACACAATTTTTATAGATTATTATAGAATTTTAAGAAACTGATTATTTTGGAATAAAAAAGCCACCTATTTAAAGTGGCTTGAATTTATTTATTTGATGTAGATTAAGAACGCTATTACTACGGACAAGAAAACACTAACAGCAACTAGTTGCCGAATTCTATTTTGTCGATTCTTAATTTGAATACGCTTTTTTATATTTTCTAATTGAACTGCAGTCGCTTTAGGGAATTCTTTTAATTCGATATTTGAATAACTCCCTTCTAAAGCACTGTTATCTTTTCGTTTTGTTAAAAGACTTCGGTTATTTTTTAACGAATTCATTGCCGCCATCATAGCACCTTCTCCACCCATAATTTCTAAGTTTTAAAATGAAACATAATTGATTTATCAAACAACAAAAGATACTATTAATCTCAGGTATTCTCAATCAAACTAAAAAAAGCTGCTTTATATATAAGTAGCTAATTTTATAAAAATGTTACAAAATGGTGGTGTGAACTTATAGAACTTGTTTGAAAACGAAAAGCATCTTTCTCCTTTATATAAAATTGGCTTCTCTCGAATTAATAAACACTTAGATACAGATTAATTATTTATAATGAGTTCCATACTATCTATATAATCTCCTAGACTGACATCAACATTTACAAAATTCACATATATGTCGATCGCATTTTTTGCATAAAATTCAGCCTTATATTTATCATAATTCACAAAACTCTTATTGTCAAACAATTTAGCCAAACCATAATACACATGCGCAAGTTCTATTTCAAAAACTCCTTTTCTATTTTCACTATCAATTAAACTAATTCTAACTTTTTTAGACTTCTCATAATATTCCAAAGATTTATCATAAATATTTAAATTATAATTAACAAGCCCTAAACCATATAAACAAGCAGCATAAACCCTTAATATTTTAGGCCCCTCTATGTTTTTAAAACTTTTAAATTCCTGCTCAGCTTTTTCTAAATAAAATTTAGCTAATTTTAAATCATCACTATTATTAGTATTATAGAATATCAAAGAATAGTAGTCATTAAAATTGATATAAAAAGCAATTACAATAAATAAAAAATCTTCTCCTAAATAATCTTTATTACTAACTGCATTAATCAATTCTTCTCCCTCATCAAAATAAGTTCGAGCTTGATTAAATTCTCCTTGCTTCACATACAACTTACCTAAACTACTTATGGTATTTAAGTAACTTGAAACATAGTTGTTTTCAGCTTCATATGCCTTTTTTTTAAAATCATAGGCTTCTAATAATAATGAATCATAAAATTTATTATAGCCACTATACAAGCTATAGATATTCTGATATTGTTTTCCTATATTAATATTATACTTTCCTGAATACAAAAAATTTAATCTTTTATACAAATTCAAAGAATAATCGTATTGCTCTCTAGCTTTTTCTATTTCCCCTTTTTGCTTATAAAGAATACCTAAATCAGTATGAATTTCTGCTTTTTGAATAAGAAATATTTCAGTATCCAAATTGTACTTGTTGAAAAGACTAAGCGCCTCGATGAAATAAGTTTCTGGCTTTACTCCCTTTTCAAGAATATTATTTAAATAAATTCTACCTATAAATGAATCACTAATTGCTAATTCATAATCATCTTTGGTGTTACTCCGAATATATTCAAACACTCCTAACGATTTAAAATAGTCATCAGCAATATAATATGATAATGCTTTCTCGAGCAATCCCCTTCCTTCTAAATAAGAGTCGTTAAGAATATTAGCAATTTCATCATCTTCTGCTTCGCTTAAAGACTTAATTTGTGCTAAAAATTGTTTTTTCATTGGATCAGAATCATCCATATAGGCAACTTTTAAAAGCAAATCAATTTTGCGATCACGATCTTCATTATCATTTTTATCAGACACTCCTGTTTTATAACTTATAACAGCCGCAACAACAGTTAATAATCCAATACTTATTCCCACTATTAACAAAATGATTCCCATTTTTCGATTTAAGCTCATATCTGTACGAAATGTTTTCAAATATACATTTTTGTTTTCAAACATTTACTCATGGAAAATTAAATTCAGAAATCCAGCCCCGTTTGTATTAGCCTATAAAAGTAAAAACAACTTGACTTCGAAACGGTTAGCTCTTTTGCTATAAAACACAGTGAGCCAAAACCATCAACAGGTAAAACTCCCCGCTTGGAAAACCTTCAAGTATTACACAACATAAAACAATGTAATTCCTGCCGTCGCAGGAATGACAAGAAACTATCTATTACGCCAAAAGAAAGGTGTGAATAAAATAAGTACCGTAAACAATTCTAAACGCCCAATAAGCATTAAGAACGACGACCACCACTGTGCCAACGGTGGCAAAGCCGCATAATTATTTACAGGTCCGAAATTACCTAGCGCAGGACCAATATTCCCTAAACTGGAAGCAGACAAACCTATAGCCGATTCAAAATCTATATTAAACATCGAAAACACCAAAGCCCCTATAATAAACGATAGCATATACAGAATAAAAAAGGCTAACACATTAAACACAATAAACCTATTAATGGCCTTATTATTATACCTTACTGGAATAATAGCGTTGGGGTGCAGCGTGCGTTTAAATTCTAAAAAACCATTTTTTATAAGTATTAAATGGCGCACCACTTTTACACCTCCCGAAGTACTCCCTGCAGAACCACCAAGAAACATGAGTCCGAAAAAGAACACCACCAAAAAGGGTGTCCATAAGGTATAATCAGCACTTATAAAACCGGTTGTTGTAATAACACTTAGCACTTGAAATAAGGCGTGCCTAAAAACACTTTCACCTTCTCCCCAAACCATAGGATGATTTATAGTCGATTTTGAGATGTCCGCTTGAAAATAAATTACAAGAGCCGCTATAACAGTAAAAACAACTACAAATTTAAAGTAGAGACTAAACTCTTCATCTTGAATTATTTTTTGAACCCGTCCTTTAAAAGCAAAATAACTTAATACAAAGTTTGACCCCGCCAAAAACATAAATAATATGATGATGTATTGAATAACAGGTTCGTTATTCCAATAAGCGACGCTGGCATTTTTTGTTGAAAACCCTCCTGTCGATAAAGTTGCCATAGAGTGATTGATCGCATCGAAAAACGACATTCCTGCTAGTTTTAACAAAAGTGTTTCCGCTGCAGTGTACCCAAAATAAATAAGCCATAAACGTTTGGCTGTATCTGTAATTCTAGGGTGTAGTTTATCGCCACTAGGCCCAGGTGCCTCGGCTGCAAAAAGCTGCATCCCTCCTATGCCTAATAATGGTAAAATAGCGATAGCAAGTACAATAATACCCATACCCCCAATCCAGTGTGTGGTACTTCTCCAAAACAAAACACCTTCGGGTAATATTTCAATATCGTTTAAAATTGAAGCGCCCGTGGTAGTATACCCAGACATGGTTTCGAAAAAAGCATTCGTAAACGTGGGAATACTTTCTGTTAACACATACGGCAAAGTACCCGACAAGGACATAATAATCCAACCAAAGGTTACAACAATATAACCTTCACGCTTATTCATTTCCTTTTTATGCTTGGCAGTAAGCAACATGGTTACAATTCCTATAATGATGGTAAACAGACCAGCAAAAAATATTTGTAAAGTCACACCATCGTTATAAAGAAAACTTACAAGAGACGCTAACAGCATAAAACCACCGTTAAAGACTAACAGCAATCCTAAAAAGTGGAAAATGATTTTATAGTTGAGTTTCAATTAGATAGTATTTATATTTTTACTTAAAACGACATCTCGAATCTTATTTTTAATTCGACACCCTTTCATATACGGGAGTTTCGGGTTTCGTAGCTGTTTGTTTTTTTTAAAGAAATAATTTTTCGACTCGTTTTATAGATTGAAGCAAGCAACACACGACTACGCGATCACCTTCTTGAATTTTAAAATCGCCCAAAGCAATCATTCCAATACCATCTCTAATAACTCCACCTATAATGGCAGATCTTGGAAAATCGATAGATTTAATAGATTTATTACAAACAGCAGATGTCCCTTTAACTTCAAATTCCAGCAACTCTGCATTTAAATTATTAAGCTTGGTCATGGCAACTACTTCACCACGGCGTATATATCTAAAAATATTATTGGCTGCTAATAATTTCTTATTTACCAAGGTATCAATCCCAATAGAATGTGATAACTCGAAATAATCCATATTTTCAACCAAAGCAATGGTTTTTTTTATGCCTTTTGATTTTGCCACTAAACACGACATAATGTTGGTTTCAGAATTTCCTCCCACAGCTATAAAAGCATCCATGTCGCGAATATTTTCTTCTTCTAGCAAGTCAACGTTTCGTCCATCACTATTAATAACCAATACCTTTGTGAGAACTTCAGCAATTTCGAAAGCTCTATCTCTATTGCCTTCCAATAATTTAACATTAAATCCTTTTTCACTTAAATCTCTAGCGGTTTTAAAACCTATTTGGCTTCCGCCAAGAATCATCACATTTTTTAAAGCTTTGTTGGTTCTTCCGGTAAGTCTACAAAGTTCATCACCACCGCCTTCAGAAGTTATAAAAACAACATTATCACCCCGTTTAAACTTGGTATCACCACGAGGAATGATGGTGTATTGCGTTCCAAAACGCTGAATCGCAATAGGCACAAAATGTAATTCTGGAAAAATTTCAGCGGCTTCTTTAACGGTTTTACCAACAAAGGATGCCGATCTAGACAGGGTTAAACCTGACATCGTTAAGGCCCCATTTTCAAACTCGTAATTCTCGTTAAAGGATGATTGTTTTAATGATAATTCAATTTCAGATGCTGCTAAAGCCTCAGGAGAAATCAACTCATCAATTCCAAATTTTGTAAAACCAACCTCTTCTTTATGGTGTATAAACTCGGTATTAGAAATTCTTGCAATGGTTTTTTTAGCCCCTAATTGCTTAGCTAACACACAAATAGTAATATTCGTGGTTTCGCTCGATGTTACGGCTATAAATAAATCGCAGGTATTTACACGCGCTTCTTTTAAAATTGCAATAGAAGTGGCATCACCTCGAATCACTCTAATATCTAAATGCGTATCAGCGTAGGCTAAACTTACCTTGTTGGGATCTAATAAAGTAATTTCTTGAGATTCGTAAGATAATAACTTAGCCAAATGAAATCCTACTTCACCGGCTCCAGCAATAATTATTTTCATTTATTAAAATTCATTTTAAACACCCTAATAAGGGACTGCAATATACTATATTTTAGAGTTAGCACATTAAAATAGCTTTATGTAACCAATAAATCGTGTAAGTTGTAATAATTAAATGATTTAGAAATGCTGAAATTTTTATCACTTTACCCTATTTAGATTTTAATTGATATTTTAAAGTAGAAATAAATTATGTAGGTTTGCCAAAAAATTAGAGCATTGTCGAAAATTAAGCCTTACAAAAACAGCGATTTAGGAAAAAAAGAACAGGTAACTAAAATGTTTGATACCATTTCTGGAGATTACGACGGGTTAAACCGTGTGATATCTTTTGGAATAGATATTAAATGGCGTAAAAACGTAGTTAAGCTTGTTAAAGAAAGCAACCCAGACACCATTCTAGATATCGCTACTGGAACGGGCGATTTAGCTATAAATCTAGCCGAAACCAACGCTACTAAAATTGTTGGTTTAGACATAAGTAGTGGCATGCTTGAAGTTGGTAAAGTAAAAATCAAGAAGAAAGCTTTAGAATCTAAAATAGACATGATTTTAGGTGACAGTGAAAATATGCCTTTTGAAGATAATAGTTTTGACGCTATTACCGTTGCCTTTGGGGTGCGTAACTTCGAAACACTTGAAAATGGCCTTAAAGAAATTTATCGAGTACTAAAACCTAACGGTACATTTGTTATTTTAGAAACTTCGATCCCAACAAAAACCCCTTACAAACAAGGTTACAAATTCTACACATCAAACATATTGCCTCTTATAGGTAAACTGTTTTCTAAAGATAGAAGTGCTTATAAATATTTATGCGAATCGGCATCTGTTTTTCCTTATGGTGAAGCTTTGAACAATATTTTACGTAAAATTGGGTTTATTAATGTTGAAGATTTTCCGCAAACTTTTGGAGTTGCGACTATTTACAAAGCGTCAAAATAAAACTATGAAACGAGCATGTTAAAAATTTCATCTCCCAAGGAAATGATTAATTGCGAACAACATGTGTCCGTTAAAAAATAAACACACTTACATGAAATACTTTTTTGCATTATTAACATGTTTACTTATCACACAATCTTCTGATGCTCAATTATTCAGAAAAGAGAAAGTAACTTATGATGCAAACCAAGGGAGAGGCACTACCGATAATAACTTATTACGCTGGGGATACTTTTTAGGAATTAATAATTATGATTTCAACTTCGATTACAACGAAGACTTACGTGATATTTACGTAAAACGAAGCCCTGGTTTTAGTGTAGGTTTAATAGGAAACCTACGCATTAACGAGTTTTTAGATTTACGTTTAGAACCTGGTTTATTAATTACAACCCGCGAATTGTATTATAGCCAAAGCTATTTTCAAGGCGCTGCAGTTACTGAAGCCGATTTAATACGTGAGGTCAAATCGACCTACATACATCTACCTTTATTACTTAAAGTTTCAACCAAGCGTGTTAATAATTTCAAACCCTTTATTGTGGGCGGTTTTTCAACAGCTTTAAACTTATCTAGTAATGAAGAAAACCCTAACGACAATTCTAACGGGCAATTTAGAACTACCAAAAACAACCTATATTACGAATTAGGTTTTGGTATAGACTTCTATTTATACAATTTTAAATTCACACCCTCTATACGCGGTCTTTTTGGAATTAACGACGAACTTGTGCGTGACGAAAACCCAGACAGTCCTTGGACAAGCAACGTAAACAGCATGAAAACCAGAGGTGTTTTTATTAATTTTACGTTTCAATAGACTTAAGACAAAAAGCACTTAGCTTTAACCAATCAACCCATTTTTAATTGTTAATTTTCAATTATTCATTGAAAATCAACACCCTCTTCTCTTAAATTCGCTCAATAAAATAGCAGTCGCAGTCGCCACATTTAAACTTTCAGTTGCTTGTAAATCGCCAAATCTTGGAATGGATATTTTATCAGTAATAATAGCTTCCACTTTTTTTGAAACGCCGTTGGCTTCGTTACCCATAACCAAAATACCATGTTCAGGCAATTGTTCCTTATAAACGTTTTCACCTTCCATAAAGGCACCATAAACAGGAACCTCTGTTGCTTTTAAAAACTCAACCAAATCAACATAATTAATAGTCACTCTGGTTATAGACCCCATAGTCGCCTGCACCACTTTAGGGTTAAAACAGTCTACAGTTTCATGACTACACACCAAATTTTTCACCCCAAACCAATCACAAAGCCTGATGATGGTTCCCAAGTTCCCAGGATCTCTAACAGCATCAAGCGCCACTGTAAGTCCGTTTACTTCAATCGGTTCTTCTGCAGGTATTTTAAAAATAGCCAAAGCCGTGTTGGGTGTTGTTAAAAAACTAATTCGTTTTAAATCGGTTTCATTGATTAAAATTTCATTTCTGGCATCACTATTGAAGGATTCAGTCGTATATAATGCATGTAAAACCAAATGAGATTGTAATAACTCTTTTATCGTTTTAACGCCTTCAACAACAAAAAGACCATGTTGTTGTCGGTATTTTTTTTGCTTTAAACTCGTTATTAGTTTTATCTGACTTTTAGAGAGCATGACGTTTTATTAATTAATATGATTTTTTATAAAGAAATGAAAATACCAATGTATTAATCTCAAATTATTTAAATATTTATTTCAATGAAAATAATGTATTTTTGAGTCCGCAAAGGTCATTATTTTTTTTAACCAAATAGACAAAGAACACCTATAACCTGAATTAATTTTTTTTCGTTTGAAACAACAAGTCTCAAAAATAACACTTTTAGCAGTATTTACAGCACTTTTAATATCTTGTGATGCCGTAAAACGAGTTGGAGAAAACGACCATTTACTTACTAATAACACAGTTTATGTAAATGGTAAAAAAGACCAAACCGAACTAATAAACAACTTATTATACCAAGAGCCTAACAGCCAAATACCCGTAATTGGTACACCTTTGCGCTTACACGTTTATAATTTAGCTCGTAAAAACAGAGATTCTTTATTCGAAGCCTGGTTAGATAAAAAACCAAATCGTAGAGAGCGTTTAACAAAACGCTTATCTAAAAAACAATTAGACAAATTAAAAGAATCTTCCATAGGCTTTAATAATTGGTTACGCAAAACAGGAGAAGCACCTGTAATTGTAAGTGAAGACAAGGCTATAAAATCGGTAAAACGATTGAAGGCTTTCTACATAAATAACGGTTGGTTTGATGTCGACGCCAATTACAACATTAACAAAAACGAGAACAAACGTGCCGATGTGGAGTATCAAATAGAGACCGGCAATGCATTTATTCTCGACACCATTTCGGCTAAAATTAAACCGACTGTTGTTGATTCACTTTATCAAAAAATCAAAAAAAATAGCGTACTTAAACAGTACGACCAATACAGATCTTCAAATTTCGCCCAAGAACGGGAACGTATTTCCAGCGAGTTACGTAACTCGGGCGTTTACCATTTTAACCAAGATTATGTCACTTTTGAGACGGACACAATTGGCACCAACAAAAAAGTAAATGTTGAAATTCAAATTCAAAATAGAGCAATTAGAACTCAAGATTCGGTTAGCAGAGTTCCTTTTAAAATTTACAAAATAAAAGACGTTAATATTATAACCGATTATTCGTTTGAAGACAAAGACAAACCGTTTCAAGATTCTATTACATACAAAGGCTATAAAATTTTTAGCTATAATAAAATTAAGTACCGTCCCAAAGCTTTAACCGATGCTATTTTTATTGCACCGAACACTATTTTTAGAGATAGAGATAGGACTTTAACCTATAGACACCTTAACGAGTTACGCACTTTTAAGTACCCCAATATTGATTACACCGAAAACGCCGACAACACATTAACAGACACGATTAGACTAACACCTTTAAAGAAATTTAGTTTAAGTTTTAGTGCCGATGTGTCGCAAAGTAATATACAAACCGTTGGCTTCTCATTAAACCCTAGTTTAATGATTCGGAACGTTTTTAGAGGTGCCGAAACTTTAGAGCTGTCTGCAATTGGAGCAATTGGCGCATCAAAAGACAAAAATAATATTGACGACCCATTTTTTGATATTAATGAAATTGGTGCCGATTTAAAACTAACTATACCCCGATTCTTTTTTCCTTTTAATACCGAAAAAATCATACCTAAATACATGTCGCCCAGTACGCGAATTAGTTTAGCTACAACCAGCCAAACCAACATTGGCTTAGATAAACAAACGTTTACAGGCATTTTTAATTACAATTGGCAACCTTCAACCAAAGTAACCAACAGGCTAGATGTATTTAATATTCAATATGTTAGAAATTTAAATATTGAAAATTATTTTCGAGTTTATGAAAACTCATTCAATTCATTAAATGACATCGCCTACGATCTAGATTATACTGAAATCGATTTGGCCATACCAACCGATACAGACGCCTTTATAGCCTATGTTTTGGATACACCAACGCCGACTGAAGTTTCATCTACGCAACTATCCACCGTAAACAGCATCAACGAACGTAAAAATAGATTAACAGAAAACAACTTAATTATATCCACCAGTTTCAGCTTAACGAATGATGAGCGCACCAATTTGTTTGACGAAGATTTTTCTATTTTCCGTTTTAAATTAGAGTTAGCAGGAAATTTACTTTCTAGTATATCTGACCTTGTTGGACAGAAAAAAAATTCTGACAACCGCTACGAGCTTTTCAATGTAGCCTATTCTCAGTTTGTAAAAACCGAGCTAGATTATGTTAAACACTGGAGTTTAGGTAAAAAAAACGTGCTTGCCACGAGAAGTTATTTTGGCTTTGCGATACCCTATGGCAACTCAAGTAACATTCCTTTCTCTAAAAGTTTCTTTGCTGGAGGCGCGAATGATAATCGTGCTTGGACCGCCTACCGCTTAGGACCAGGAAGCTCTGCTTCAACCAACGAATTTAACGAGGCCAACTTAAAACTTGCCTTTAGTGTAGAGCAACGGTTTAATTTATTGGGCAGCTTAAACGGTGCTTTCTTTGTGGATGCTGGAAACATTTGGAACGCCTTAGATGATGTTACAGATGAAAACTCCACCTTTACAAGCCTGAGTTCTTTAAAAGACATTGCTGTAGGTTCTGGTTTTGGTTTGCGCTATGATTTCAGTTTTTTCATCTTCCGTTTTGATGTTGGTTTTAAAACCTACGACCCTTCTTACCAAGACCAAAACCGTTGGTTTAACGACTATAATTTTTCTAATGCTGTTTATAACATCGGTATTAACTATCCGTTTTAAGCTTTAAATCATTCCAGACATACTATAACGTTTTAGTACTTTTTTAGTGGTTTCAACCCGAAAAAACACTAAAAATGATTTAAAAATTGATTACTTTTGAAACTTACAATCTAAAATTAAAATAACTAATAATTATGGGACATAACATAAAACCAGGCGTTGCTACAGGACAAGAAGTGCAAGCCATTTTTAAACTTGCTAAAGAAAAAGGATTTGCTTTACCTGCTGTAAACGTAATAGGTTCAGATACCATTAATGGTGTATTAGAAACTGCTGCATCATTAAATGCACCTGTAATTATTCAATTTTCAAACGGTGGCGCACAATTTAATGCTGGAAAAGGCTTAAATAACGACGGTCAAAAAGCAGCGATTGCTGGAGCTGTTGCTGGAGCAAAACATGTACATACTTTAGCTGAAGCATACGGTGTTCCAGTTATTTTACATACAGACCACTGTGCTAAAAAACTTTTACCTTGGATTGATGGTTTATTAGACGCTAGTGAAAAACATTTCGCTGAAACTGGAAAATCTCTTTTCAGCTCACATATGATTGACCTTTCTGAAGAGCCAATTGAAGAAAACATAGCTATTTGCAAAACCTATTTAGAGCGTATGAGCAAAATGGGAATGACTTTAGAAATTGAACTTGGTATTACAGGTGGTGAAGAAGATGGTGTTGATAATAGCGATGTAGATGATTCTAAATTATACACACAACCAGAAGAAGTCGCTTATGCTTATGAAGAATTAAGTAAAGTAAGTGACCAATTCACTATTGCTG
This sequence comes from Mariniflexile sp. AS56, assembly GCF_030552475.1. Classification (GTDB taxonomy): domain Bacteria; phylum Bacteroidota; class Bacteroidia; order Flavobacteriales; family Flavobacteriaceae; genus Mariniflexile. The sequence continues at coordinate 284,233 of NZ_JAUPED010000004.1, forward strand.
CTGCTTTTGGAAACGTTCATGGTGTTTACAAACCAGGAAACGTAAAATTAACTCCGAAAATCTTAAAAAATTCTCAAGATTTTATCTCTGAAAAATACGGTGTAGGTCATAACCATATCGATTTTGTATTCCACGGTGGTTCTGGATCTACAGTTGAAGAAATTCGTGAAGGTATTAGCTACGGTGTTATTAAAATGAACATTGACACAGATTTACAATATGCATTCATGGAAGGTATCCGTGATTATATGGGATCTAAATCTGAATACTTAAAAGCTCAAATTGGTAGCCCTGATGGTGATGATTCTCCAAATAAAAAACACTATGACCCACGTGTTTGGTTACGTGCTGGTGAGGTGACTTTTATCGATCGTTTAAAACAAGCTTTTGAAGATCTAAACAACGTAAATACACTATAATAATCGTTGATTATTTATAATATATAAAAATCCTGCTTTATGCAGGATTTTTTCATTTATATATGCCTAGTAAAAAGCAGAAAAAGTATTTCGGAAATAAAAAAGGTATTCGGGTTACACAAAATTAAAATAAAGCCTTAATTTTGTAGTCAGGCTTTTTGCTTTGGCTTTTTATTTTCACCTAAAGTGTTATATAAAAGAACATGGTAACCAGCTTAACGCTAATACCGATGTATAAGATTTTTTAAATCTGAAAATCGTAAACTATAAATTGTAAATCACTATGTCTTGGTTTAAAAGAAAAACAAAAGGAATAACAACTACAACAGAGGAAAAGAAAGACACCCCTAGAGGACTTTGGTACAAATCTCCTACTGGAAAAATTGTCGATACAGATGAACTTGAAAAGAACTTTTATGTAAGTCCTGAAGATGGTTACCACGTACGTATAGGAAGTAAAGAATACTTCGAAATTCTTTTTGATGATAATAAATTTAAAGAATTAGATGCTAATTTAGAATCTAAAGATCCATTAAAATTCGTTGACACTAAAAAATATCCAGACCGTTTAAAATCTGCACAAGAAAAAACAAATCTAAAAGACGCAATACGCGTTGGCGTTGGCAAATCTAAGGGTAAAGATTTGGTAGTAGCTTGTATGGATTTTGCATTTATTGGAGGTTCTATGGGAAGTGTTGTGGGTGAAAAAATTGCACGTGCAGCTAATCATTCATTAGAAAACAACATACCATTAATGATTATTTCTAAATCTGGTGGCGCCAGAATGATGGAAGCAGCGTTATCGCTTATGCAGTTAGCAAAAACATCTGTAAAACTAGCACAATTAGCAGATGCTGGTATTCCTTACATCTCATTATGTACAGACCCAACAACGGGAGGTACTACTGCATCATTTGCGATGTTAGGCGATATTAACATTGCTGAACCTGGTGCTTTAATTGGTTTTGCAGGTCCACGTGTTGTAAAAGATACTACAGGTAAAGATTTACCAGACGGTTTCCAAACATCAGAGTTTTTACTAGAACACGGTTTCTTAGATTTTATCACATTAAGAAAGGATTTAAAAGACAGAGTGAATCAATATGTTGATTTAATTACGAATCAACCATTAAGAGCATAATTTCAAAATAAAAAAAGCCTTACTAAATTAAATTAGTAAGGCTTTTTTATTTTATATCATTTTTGCTTAATTAAAACAGGGCTAAGCTGATTTTAAATAAACTGAAAAGGTAGTCCCTTTATCCACTTCACTTTTCACATCCACACAACCTCCTAAAGATTCAATATGGTTTTTGGTTATAAACAACCCAACACCTAAAGCATCTTTATTTCTATGGAAGGTTTTATACATTTGAAATAGGTTATCTCCATATTTCTCTAAATCTATCCCTAAGCCATTATCTTCAATATGAAATACAACAAACTCATTTATAATTTCACTACTTAATTTAATAATACAACCTCTACAGTCTGAACGATATTTTATGGCGTTTGTTAAAAAATTTAAAATAATACTGTCCAAAAACGCAGGTACTGCTTTCACTTTATGATGTTCACAAATATGATTTTCTATGGTACAATTTATATTTTTAGCTAGGGCACTTACATTATACAGAGCATGCCTTACAAAGACACTTAAGTTAAGGGATTCAATTTTACACTCCTCAATCGATTTTATTTTAGCAACTTCAGCCAAATGAGACACTGTTTCATCTAGATTATTTATAGACTCTTTAAGCAAACCGAAGTTTTCCCCTTTAACTAACAATTGATATTCCTCCTCTATAAAATCAAAAAGAGTTAATAAATTGGAAGCATGTGTACGTAAATTGTGTGTAATAATGTCGGCAAAACTAGACAACCTATTATTTTGTTCTTTGGCTACTCTAAGTAAAGCTCCTAATCGACTCTTATCTTCATTCTGTTTTGAAATGTCATGAATTTGCGATATAAAATATAAAGGACGCCCATCAACATCTCTCACCAAGGATACCGATAGCAATGTCCAAACGATACTGCCATTTTTACGGAAATAACGTTTTTCTATCTGATAATTATCGGTTTTCCCTGATATAAGCGAACGCATGTGCCCTAAGTCACTATCCAAATCATCTTTATGAGTGATGTCTTGAAATGAAAGTTGGTAAAGTTCTTCCTCTGAATACCCCAGACACTTAACAACACTTTGATTCACTTTTATCCATTTCCCTTTCGTGCTCAAAATAGCGATTCCACCATGGGCAAAATTAAAAATATTCTCAAACAACTTGTCTTTAATAAGACTCAAACTTTCCGGCATATATAGAGGATATGAATTACACATCAATAAATATACTATTTTTCTTCAAAACACACGAGTATTTAGATGACAATTATTGCGTCTAAAAAGAATTCCCTGTTATTAATATTAACAGAAATTTATTCATTATATTTGCAGCTCGAAAGAGACACTTTCGTTTACATAACAATTATTTACAATAATATTAGAATGTATTTAGATCAAAAAGAAATTGAAGCTATCTTCACCAAACATGGTAAAGGTGCTAAAGACACAGGTTCTGCAGAAGGACAAATTGCATTATTCACTTACAGAATTAACCACTTAACTGGACACTTAAAAAAGAATCGTAAAGACTTTAACACAGAGCGTTCATTAGTAAAATTAGTTGGTAAAAGAAGAAGCTTACTAGATTACTTAACTAAGAAAGATGTCTTAAGATATCGTGCTATAGTAAAAGAATTAGGATTAAGAAAATAAATAAAAAGAGGCTTTTCAGCCTCTTTTTTGTTTTTGCGTTAGGGATTGCAGTGAAAAGCCCACAGCGAGGTACGAGCGAGGACTTGTAACGAAAAGCCCGACCCGAAAGGGAAACGCCCATATAAAATAACTCTAGCGAAACGAGTATAAAAATTCGAATTGAAGAAGCTTATTATTGTTTTTCATTGGTCACACAACAACTACACACAACAACGCAACGACCATTGTTTAATTAGAATTAAAAAAATTTATGATTCCAAAAGTTTTTAAAGAGGTTATAGACCTTGGTGATGGCCGCACAATTTCCATCGAAACAGGAAAATTAGCAAAACAGGCTCATGGGTCTGTTGTTGTACAATCTGGAAAATGTATGCTTTTGTGTACAGTTGTTTCCAACTACAAACAAAGTGATGTTGACTTTTTACCGTTAACGGTAGATTACAGAGAAAAGTTTGCAGCTTCTGGACGTTACCCAGGTGGTTTCTTCAAAAGAGAAGCAAGACCTAGTGATGGTGAAGTATTAACAATGCGTCTTGTTGACCGTGTTTTACGCCCATTATTCCCTAAAGATTACCATGCAGAAACGCAGGTGATGATTCAGTTAATGTCTCATGATGATGATGTTATGCCTGAGGCTATGGCTGGTTTAGCTGCTTCTGCTGCTATTCAATTATCAGATTTCCCATTTGAATGCGCTATCTCTGAAGCTAGAGTTGGTCGTATTAATGGTGAATTCATTATTAACCCAACACGTGCTCAATTAGAAGAGTCTGACATTGACATGATGATTGGTGCTTCAGCTGATTCTGTGATGATGGTTGAAGGTGAAATGGACGAGATTTCTGAAGAAGAAATGGCTGATGCTATTAAATTCGCTCACGAAGCGATCAAACTTCAAATTGCCGCTCAATTGCGTTTAGCAGAAGCTTTTGGTAAAAAAGAAACTCGTGAATACGCTACTGCAGAAGAAAACGCAGAATTAGCAAAAAGAATTCATGATTTAACTTATGATAAATGTTACGCTATTGCTAAGCAAGGAACTTCTAAAGCAGAACGTAGCGCTGCATTCGCCGAAGTAAAAGAAGAAGTTAAAGCTTCCTTTACAGAAGAAGAAATGGCTGAATTTGGTCACCTTGTTGGAGGCTACTACAGTAAAGCAGAAAAAGAAGCGGTTCGTGAATTAACGTTGGCTGAAGGTTTACGTTTAGACGGACGTAAAACAGATGAGATTAGACCAATTTGGTCTGAGGTAGATTACTTACCATCTGTACACGGTTCTGCTATTTTTACTAGAGGTGAAACGCAAGCATTAGCAACCGTTACTTTAGGAACTTCAAGAGAAGCTAACAAAATAGACATGCCATCTTACGAAGGTGAAGAGACATTCTATTTACATTATAACTTCCCTCCTTTTTGTACAGGTGAAGCTAGACCATTAAGAGGAACGTCTCGTAGAGAAGTTGGTCATGGAAATTTAGCTCAACGTGGTTTAAAAGGAATGATCCCTACAGATTGTCCTTATACAGTAAGAGTTGTATCTGAAGTATTAGAATCTAACGGTTCTTCTTCTATGGCAACTGTTTGTGCTGGTACTATGGCTTTAATGGATGCTGGAGTTCAAATGATAAGACCAGTTTCTGGTATTGCTATGGGATTAATTTCTGATGGTGATCGTTACGCAGTATTGTCTGATATTTTAGGTGATGAAGATCACTTAGGAGATATGGACTTTAAAGTTACAGGAACAACGGAAGGTATTACAGCATGCCAAATGGACATTAAAATTAAAGGCTTGCCTTATGAAATTTTAGTGAATGCATTAAAACAAGCACGTGCAGGTCGTTTACATATTTTAGGTAAAATTGCCGAAACAATAACAGAACCAAATGCAGACGTGAAACCTCACGCTCCTAAAATGGTAACTCGTGTTATACCAAACGAATTTATTGGTGCATTAATTGGACCTGGTGGAAAAGTAATTCAAGAATTACAAAAAGCTACTAAGACCACTATTGTTATTAATGAAGACCCAATTACGGAAGAAGGTATTGTTGAGATTCTAGGTACTAACCAAGAGGGTATCGATGCTGTTTTAACTAAAATTGATTCGTTAATGTTTAAACCATCTGTTGGTGGAACTTACGAAGTGAAAGTAATTAAAATGTTAGATTTTGGAGCAGTTGTAGAATATATGGATGCGCCAGGAAATGAAGTTTTATTACACGTAAGCGAATTAGCTTGGGAACGTACTGAAAATGTAAGTGACGTAGTTAATATGGGTGATGTTTTTAACGTGAAGTATTTTGGAACCGATCCAAAAACACGTAAAGAAAAAGTATCTCGTAAAGCTTTATTAGAAAAACCAGAAGGTTATGTTGCAAGACCACCAAGAGATAATAACGATCGTGGTGGACGTGATAACAGAGGTAGAGATAATCGTGGACGCGATAACCGTCGTGACGATAGAAAACCTAGAGAAGATAGAAAAGACGATTAAGTTTTTTAGAATCTATATTTTACTAAAGCCTGTTTCAAAATTTGAAACAGGCTTTTTTATGAATTATATTGAAGGAAAACATAAAACTTAGCGTGACCACAAAACGTTAAACCTTGTTAAAAACTTGCTTTTAAGCTTATTTTCAGTATATTATAAGTTATGATACAGGAAGACAAAGCAAAATATTCAGACATTTTAGAGAACTCTATTACCTATTTAGAAAACCGCGGCTTCGAAAACATAAAAGCCGATACGGAAGGGTATGAAACACCGAAATCATATAAAAAATCAGGAAGTACTATTAGTATTACCCCAGATATTGTCGCCGATAAAGAAGGTAGAAAACATTATTTCGACATCAGTTTAAAATCTGAAAAACCAAATTTATTAAAATCGAAATGGTTATTTCTAAACGCACTAAGCCGTTTAAAATCGTCCAAATTTAAACTCATAACTACGCGTGGACATTATGCCTTTACTCAAGAAATGTTAGAAGCTACCAACCTTACTAGCAAATCATTAATTAAAATTTAGAACCAACTTACTTAAAATAGAAGAAGAGCCGTTTTATATTTGACTCATAAAAAATATAAAGCCTTTAAAGAAGCATGCGCATAATTCTTAAAAAATCCACTTAAAATGTGTGACTTTTTCAATTTATAAGGGTCATAAAAAAAGAAATACAAAAATAATTTAAAATTTTTGTAACATTTATTAATACCACAACGTATAACTATTGAATAACAATATTCATTTTAAAACTTACAGGAGAACTTTAGATGAGACAACTTAAAATCACGAAGCAGGTTACCAACAGAGAAACCGCCTCGCTAGACAAATATCTTCAAGAAATTGGAAAAGTTGACTTAATTACTGCAGACGAAGAAGTAGAATTAGCACAACGTATTAAAGCCGGTGACCAACTAGCTTTAGAAAAGTTGACAAAAGCGAATTTACGTTTCGTTGTATCGGTAGCTAAGCAATACCAAAATCAAGGTTTAACATTACCCGATTTAATTAATGAAGGTAATTTAGGTTTAATTAAGGCCGCACAACGTTTTGATGAAACTCGTGGTTTTAAATTTATATCGTATGCCGTTTGGTGGATTCGTCAATCCATCCTTCAAGCATTGGCTGAACAATCTCGTATTGTACGTTTGCCTTTAAACAAAATTGGTTCTATTAATAAAATTAATAAAACATTTGCGTTTTTAGAACAAAGTCATGAGCGTCCACCAAGTGCTGAAGAAATTGCAAAAGAGTTAGACATGACTATTAACGATGTTAAGGAGTCTATGAAAAACTCGGGGCGTCACGTAAGTATGGATGCGCCCTTAGTTGAAGGTGAAGATTCTAACTTATATGATGTATTAAACAGTGGTGAATCGCCTAACCCAGATAGAGAATTATTACACGAATCTTTACGTACTGAAATAGAGCGTGCTTTAGAAACACTTACACCTCGTGAGGCTGACGTGATTCGTTTATATTTTGGTTTAGGAAACCAACACCCAATGACTCTTGAAGAAATTGGAGAAACTTTCGATTTAACACGTGAGCGTGTACGCCAAATTAAAGAAAAAGCGATTAGAAGACTGAAACATACTTCTAGAAGTAAAATATTAAAAACATATTTAGGTTAGTATTTTTTTTACGACCAAATACCAGTAACAAACAGTTACACATAACTGTTCGTTTTTTGATTGATGAAAGAACCCTCGGCTGATTACCGGGGGTTTATTTTTTAATTTGTATATTCAAACAATAATTCTCCCCCATAAATTAGCAACATTATTTATTTCAACAATCAATGATTAAAACAATTTGTTACACCAGCATATATACGCAAAACATTCATGCGTTTAAACTAGAAATGCTATTTCATGAAACGAGACTAAATAACAATAGCCATAAAATTAAGGGAGTGCTGGTTGCAAAAAACAACAAATTCTTTCAAATTTTAGAAGGTCCCGAAGCTATTTTAGATGATTTATATACTGCCATCAAAAAAGATACGAGACATCATGAAATTAATGAAATACTAAATACTCCAATAACATCGAACTCTTTTAAAGATTTTGGCACCGGCTATAATACCATAAAGAGCATCGAATCGCTATTAGGACTCCAAACTTATTTAAGTTCTCCTTCCATAAACAACTTAAATAATGCCGCTTTATTTTTAACAACCATTCAAAACTTTTTTAAATAATTTTCAATATTAGTTACATTGGCTATTAAATCATTTATTTTTGCAAGAAATTAAATTTTTCAATAAATGACTACTAAATTAATAGCCCCTTCTTTATTAGCTGCCGATTTTGCAAACTTGCAACGTGACATTGAAATGGTAAACCAAAGTGAAGCAGATTGGTTTCATATAGATATTATGGATGGTGTTTTTGTACCAAACATTTCTTTTGGTATGCCAGTACTTCAGGCTATGACAAAGCACACAAAAAAAACGGTTGATGTACATTTAATGATTGTTGATCCAGACAGATACATTAAAACATTTGCCGATTTAGGAAGCAATATTTTAACGGTACATTATGAAGCTTGTCCACATTTACACAGAACCTTACAAGCTATTAAAGCCGAAGGCATGAAAGCAGGTGTGTCACTAAACCCACATACCAATGTGAGCCTTTTAGAAGACACCATTAAGGATATTGACTTAGTGCTTATCATGAGTGTAAATCCTGGTTTTGGTGGTCAAAGTTTTATTGAGAATACTTACGACAAAGTAAAACAGCTTAAAGAATTAATTACACGTAAAGGTGCTTCTACCATTATTGAAATTGATGGTGGTGTTACCAGTGCCAACGCAAAAGCTCTTGCAGATGCTGGTGCCGATGTTTTAGTTGCGGGTAGTTTCGTTTTTAAAAGCGAGAATCAAATAGAGACCATTAAAGAATTAAGAGCCATTGCAAACTCTTAAATAATTAATAACCCGCGATATTAAAATTCAGCATTTGCTTTATTTTAATATATAAAATCGGGAATTGTGACTTAAAAACTTGAGGTGTTTCCATGAAGTTTTCAATAATAACGGCTAAGAATTCATACTGGTTGGTAAAAGCATACTTTCTAAAATAATCGGAGTCCATTAATTTATTTCGGAAAGGTTCGCTTTCAACCAGCATTTCAGATAACTCTTTAAACGAATCACTAAAAATGGTTGCGCTCACATCGCTCGCATTCAAACTATTTATATGAATGGCATGTGTAAATTCGTGTATTCCTAAATTAATATTATCCTTCCCATCTCGAAAGCCCTCTACAAAATCTTCCCAAGACAGAACCAACGTTTCTAATCTTGGGTTAAACTCCCCTTTGTGGTAAGCCTTATTGGTATTCGAATAAAATGCTTTTGGGTATATAACAATTTTAGAAATTACTCCTATATAAAAGTCACGAAAACCAAAAGTTAGCATAATGGCCGTGGCAGAAACCAAAACTCTTACTTCATCATTAATAACAAAACCATCTCTAGCTATAAAATCTTTATCAGCCATAAAGGAAGCGACACGATGGTTGAAGTGTTTCTTCTCTGTACTACTAAGTTTTTTATAAAATGAAAACTGATTTTGTAAAATGTTTTTTTGATTTTGATTGAGGCGTCTTAACCTGAAATAAAAATGATTATACATGGGGCGCTTACGCTTTAAGACATAACCCATTTCGATCATTTTAAACGCTAAACGCAAGACAACATAGACCAATATGGCAAGTATCAATCCAATAAAAATTTGACTTCCTAAAGAAGGAGCTTCAGTAATTAGTAGGTTTAACATGAAGTAGAAACGTCTGTTTTAAAGTTTAATTACATCTAAACTTTAAAAATACGAAACGTGCACTTAAATTATTAATTTTCAAGGACATCTTCTAGGTAATACATTAATACCGTGTAAGTCCCTGAAAATTCATCCTTTGTTTCCAGCAACAAACTTTTAGGTGCTAATTTAGTAGGATTTGCGGGGTTGTTTAATGTTATTCTAATTTGAGCGTTATCACCCGTTTCTAAAGCTTTAAATTGTTTAGTATCTCCTGCTTCCAAAGTTTTTTTCACCTTAAAATTGGCAGGATTTCCGTTCGTATGAATAGAAATAAGAGTGTCGCAAACAGTAATAACACCTTTCAATTTTATATTCTGTCCACTAGCAGACACTTTATTATAAGTAAAGCTTTGTGAATTACCAAGAAAACCACAAAAAAGTAACAGCCAAACAACAAAACTTTTATTCATAACTACGTATTAAAAAATTCATCTAGCAATGAGTAACCCCCTAAAACAAGTGACACCCATGTGGCCTCTATACTTCTCATATTTTCACCACTTTGTGACCGCGAAGGGATTCGAACCCCCAACCATCAGAGCCGAAATCTGATATTCTATCCAGTTGAACTACGCAGCCATTAATTCCTGCGAAAGCAGGAACCATTATGTTTTAAGACAATTTAGCCTTAACTATATTTGAAATGGTTTTACCATCGGCTTTCCCTGCAAGTTCTTGACTTACAACACCCATAACTTTCCCCATATCTTTCATGCCTTCTGCACCTAGTTTTTTAATAGTGTCTTCCACAATTTTAGCAACAGCTTCTTCACTCATGGCTTCTGGTAAAAACTGGTTGATAACCTCAGCTTCTGCCAATTCTGGTGCTGCCAAATCCTCACGACCTTGTTCCAAATAAATAGCGGCACTATCTTTACGCTGCTTTACTTGTTTTTGAAGTATTTTAAGTTCCTGCTCTTCCGTTAACTCTTCTTTCGCTCCGCTTTCTGTTTGCGCTAATAAAATAGCCGATTTAACAGCGCGTAAAGCCGTTAACGCTCCTTGATCTTTCGCTTTCATGGCTTCCTTTAAAGCCGTCATAATATCCTGTTGTAAACTCATGGTCTTATTTTATTAGAATGCGAAGATAAAAAATAGAATCTTATTTAATAGAGATTTTTTGAATAGGTTTTTGTCTGGAAAAAGAAATAAGAATCCTTCTTTTTTTAAAACTAAAAAACCCGAAAAGCTGAGGGAAACTTTTCGGGTTCATAACTAAGTTAGGTTAGTATATATTTAATCTACATTATCATGTAAAAATGAATTATTACTTCTTATTTGAATATCATCATTATCATCAAACCCAACACTAGAGCGTGATAAATCTGTTTCTGAAGAGTGTTTTGCTTCGTCTAAATTAACACCTTGACGTCTGTAAGCTGGTACTCTTTCTATATCTTCAATTTTTGCACTGTTGAATTTATAATTAAAGTCTTTCATTTTACGTCTGCGTTCTTCAGCACGTTCTTTAAGAATATCAGAAATTGGACTGTTCATCGGGTCAAAATCTTCATCTAAATTCTCTTTAGGAGCTGGTGCTTTAACCACTTTCTTTTCGAAAACTATTTCTTGATCAAGTTCTTCTACAATTTCTTTTGTTTCTACCTGTTTTTTATTGATTGAAGATTCTACTTCAAAATAATCCTCAAGCGCATAACGTACATCTCCTTTTTCATTAGTTTCATTAACCGGGATTAATTCTACATAATCATTTACAGGGATTTTCTTAATATCCTCATCAACTTTCATTGACGGCATATCTTCTTCTACCTCTTGAATTCTTTCTACTTTTTCATTGGTAGATAAAGGCAAATCAAACGTTAATGTTATTTGCTTTTCTTCTTCACTATAATCTGAAATTACTTCAATATCGGCAACATCTTTGTCCGCTTTAGACATTCTAGTAACCGGTTTGATTATGAAATCTTCTTCATCTTCAAAACTTGAACTCACTTCTTCATAAACAACTTTCATGTTTTTTAAAAGCTCTGAAGTTGGTATTAAATCGATGTTGTTGTTAGCAGAAGGTTTACTTACGCGTTCTTCTTTTACAACCGGCTTTTCAAATTTAAAAGTCTCTTCCTCTTCAACATCTAATTCTAGAGTATGCTTTACAATAGGCGGCTCCTGTTTTTCTTTTAACTCGATAACAGGTGCGATAATTACAGGCTCTTTTTCTTTAGATTTCACGTCTAAATCCTCACTAACTAAAGAATGTACTACCTTTTTAGTTTCAGTATTAGAAATTTCATCCTGTTGTTCTATATTAAAACCCGTAGCTATTATAGTTACTGCGATAGATTCTTCCAAAGTTTCATCTTCACCAACACCCATAATAATATTGGCACCGTGACCTGCTTCACTTTGAATATGATCATTTATTTCACCTATTTCATCAATGGTGATTTCGTTTGTTCCTGAAACTATTAGCAGCAATACATTTTTAGCTCCAGTAATTTTATTGTCGTTTAATAATGGCGAATCTAAGGCTTTACGAATGGCGTCTTGCGCACGACTATTACCTGATGCCATTGCCGACCCCATAATTGCTGTACCACTATTACTTAATACGGTTTTAGCATCACGTAAATCAATATTTTGAGTGTAGTGATGTGTAATAACTTCTGCTATACCGCGAGCAGCTGTAGATAGCACTTCATCTGCTTTAGAAAACCCTGCTTTAAAACCAAGGTTACCATATACTTCACGAAGTTTATTATTATTTATTACAATTAATGAATCGACTACGTTTCTTAAATTCTCGATACCATCTTGCGCTTGTTGAATACGCATTTTACCTTCAAATTGAAATGGCATAGTTACAATACCTACTGTTAAAATGTCTAAATCTTTAGCCATTTTAGCAATAATAGGTGCTGCACCCGTACCCGTTCCACCACCCATACCGGCGGTAATGAAAACCATTTTGGTATTTGTATCTAGCATAGTAGAAATATCTTCGAAACTTTCTACTGCCGATTGCTCACCTACTTGAGGGTTGGCGCCTGCTCCTAAACCTTCTGTTAAGTTAAGTCCTAGCTGAATTTTGTTTGGTACGCCACTATTTTGAAGTGCTTGTGCATCTGTATTACAGACGTAAAAATCAACTCCTTTAATGCCTTGTTGGAACATGTGGTTAATGGCATTACTACCACCACCTCCAACACCAATAACTTTGATAACATTTGATTGGTTTTTAGGTAAATCAAATGCGATACTTGCGAATTCGTTTTTGCTGCTCATAAATTCTGTTTTACTGGTATTATACTTTAATAATTACTTTTTGTTCTATGGATGTTTTGTACTACTCTGCGTTGTCTAAAAAATCTTTAACACGCTCTGTTAACTTGTCTAGAAACGAACGGCGTTCTTTTACCGGTTTCTCTTTAATCTCTTCAACAGGTTTTTCTTCTTCTTGAACCTCTTGTTTTATTTCTTGTTGTTCAATTCTTTTGCGTTCGTTGCGTTTTAAACCATCTAAAACTAAACCTACAGCTGTTGCGTATAATGGGCTTGTAATATCATCATCACTATCGCCAGCTAAATGTTCGTTAGGATAACCAATTCGAGTATCCATACCAGTGATATATTCTACCAACTGTTTTAAATGTTTTAATTGACTACCACCACCTGTTAAAACAATTCCGGCAATCAATTTTTTCTTTTGCTCTTCGTGTCCGTAGTTTTTAATTTCCACATACACTTGCTCAATAATTTCAACAATACGCGCATGAATTATTTTAGAGAGATTTTTAAGGGTTATCTCTTTTGGTTCTCGGCCTCGTAAACCAGGAATGGAAACGATCTCATTATCCTTGTTTTCTCCTGGCCATGCAGAACCAAATTTTATCTTTAATAATTCAGCTTGTTTTTCTATAATAGAACAACCTTCTTTAATGTCTTCAGTAATCACATTTCCTCCAAAAGGAATGACTGCTGTATGACGAATAATGCCATCTCTAAAAATGGCTAAATCGGTGGTACCACCTCCTATATCTATAAGCGCTACACCCGCTTCTTTTTCTTCTTGACTTAAAACCGCATTGGCAGATGCTAAAGGTTCTAAAGTGATGCCTTCTAAATTTAAACCGGAACTTTGAATACAACGCCCCACATTTCTAATAGAAGACACTTGCCCAACTACGACATGAAAGTTCGCTTCTAAACGACCTCCATACATCCCGATGGGTTCTTTAATTTCCCCTTGCCCGTCTACTTTGTATTCTTGCGGCAAAACATGGATAATTTCTTCACCAGGAAGCATCACCAATTTATGTACTTGGTTTATTAATCTATCAATATCTTCATCATCTATAACCGTTTCAGAATTTGCTCTGGTTATATAATCACTGTGTTGCAAACTACGAATGTGCTGTCCTGCAATACCCACTGTTACACCTTCAATTTTAATATCAGAAGCCGCTTCTGCTTCTTGAACTGCTTGCTGTATAGATTGAATGGTTTGTGTGATATTATTTACCACACCACGGTGTACACCCAAGCTTTTAGATTTACCAATGCCTAAAATTTCTACTTTTCCGTACTCGTTTTTACGACCAATCATAGCCACAATTTTTGTGGTTCCTATGTCTAATCCTACTGCTAAATTATGCTCCATGGCTTATATTTTGGTACATACTACTTGGTTATCAAACTGCAAATTCACTTTACTATAACTATCAAGTGTTTTTTCTTTTAGGTTTTTCTGATAAAATGCTTTTAGGTTGTTAATTTTCTTATCTAAAAAAGCAACATCTCCTAATTGCACTAAAAATTGACATTGTCTAAGTTTTAGATAAACATCCTTATCAATACCTTGACGAATTTCTACAACATGCTTTTTTAAAAACTCATCATTATTAACTTTATTTGCAACTATATAAATGTTTTTTAAATCATTTTTTTCAACAAAACCAGTAACTAAAGGTACTCTTGCAGAAAAATTATGAGACAATGGCATGTAAAAACCGTCATCGTCTATATAATAAGACTCATTTGTACTTACTCTCGCAATAGGTGATTTTTGTTCAATTTCAGCATTAAGTGTGCCATCTACAGCAACATACACTTCTGCCTTTTTAATCATAGGGTTAGATTTTAGGGCATTTTCTAACTCATTCAAAACTAAAGTTTCTTTAGGTATATTTATGAGACCTTTAAAATTTTGTATTAACAATTTACTAACATTCTCGTTTGTTATAAACAAGTTGTTCTCTCCAACAAATTTAACGTTGGGTTTAGACACGGTTCTCACTGAATTTCTTGCCGAAGCAAAAGCAAACAAGAAGACCACTAAGCCTAGCAACACAAACATCTTTATGTAGTTCCAGTTAATTTTCAAGGCTAAATTTATTTTTAATATGTTTTACCTCTTCACCAATATCGCCAGCACCAATGGTTAGTACTATTTGAGCATCACTAGCTTCTATTTTTTGCAATAAATCAACCTTACTAATTAGTTGCTTATTTTCATTGGTCATTTTACTTAATAACCATGCAGAATCGACCCCTTCCATAGGCAACTCTCTAGCTGGATAAATATCCAACAACAACACCTCATCAAACTGAGACAAACTTTTCGCGAAATCGTCAATAAAATCGCGGGTTCTACTAAATAAATGTGGCTGAAAGATAGCTAACACCTTTTTGCCTGGATACATTTCTCGAACTGCCTGATGCACCGCATTAATTTCTTCTGGGTGATGGGCATAATCATCTATATAAACGAAATCATCTGTTTTAATATGATATGTAAATCGACGCTTCACCCCTTTAAAAGACTCTAAAGCTTTGGCGAGCTGCTGGTGAGAGCAACCATATTCTACAGCCATCGCCAAGGCTATTAGTGCATTAGACAAATTATGTCTACCAGGTAGGTTAAATTGCAAATTCCCTAGAACCGCATTGGGGGTCTTCACATCAAAAATATAGCACCCATTTTCTATTTTTATATTTTGAACCGAATAATCGGAATCATCTTCTATACCATAAGTAATACCTTGAATTGGTAAACCGTTTCTAACAAACAGCTTTCCGTTAGGCTTCACTCTTTTTGAAAAATCTTCGAATGATTTTATTAATTCTGAAGCATCACCATAAATATCTAAATGATCGGCATCCATAGACGTTATGCACGCTAAATTTGGTGACAAGGTTAAAAATGAACGATCAAACTCATCTGCTTCAACTACTGAAACATCGGTGCCTTTCAGAATTAAATTGGAATTATAATTTTCACAAATACCACCTAAAAAGGCTGTTAATGGCACATCGCACTCATGCAACAAATGCCCCAAAATACTTGAAGTTGTTGTTTTTCCATGTGTACCTGCTACTGCTAAACAAAATGTGTTTTCAGTGATCAATCCTAAAATTTGAGACCTTTTTAATATTTGAAAATCATTTGTTTTGAAATATTCAAACTCTAAATGATTTTTAGGAATTGCAGGCGTATAAACCACCAAGGTGTTTTCTACATCTAAACAGTTTTGAGGAATATTTTTAACCGCATCTTCAAAATGAATTTCAACACCTAAAGCCACTAAGCTATCTGTGATTTCAGTTGGCGTTTTATCGTAACCAGCCACCACCTTTCCGTTAGCAACAAAATAGCGCGCCAAAGCACTCATGCCAATACCGCCAATGCCAATAAAATATAGGTTATGTATCTTATTTAAATTCATTTTTTTGTTTTAAGAAGTTTCTCAACTTCATCGGCTATTTGATTCGTAGCATCTACTAATGCTAACTTTTTTATATTATCTCCTAATTGCTTTTGCTTTTCTGTAGAAGCTACAAGCTGAGAAAATTTATTCTCAAAATCGGCATCTAAATCTTCCTCTTTAATAACCATCGCAGCTCCTTTATCTACAACAGCCATGGCATTTTTTGTTTGATGATCTTCCGCTACATTTGGCGAAGGCACAAAAATAACAGGCTTACCAACAATACAAAGCTCGGATACCGAACTAGCACCTGCTCTTGAAATCACAATATCAGCAGCTGCATAAGCAAAGTCCATATTATTCAAAAACTCATAAACCTGCACGTTATTCGTGTTATTATAAATTTTATACTGGCTGTAATACAATTTGCCGCATTGCCATATAACTTGAACGTTTTGTGTATCTAAAAAGTCTAATTTTTTCTCAATTAATTGGTTAATTCGTCTAGACCCCAAACTACCGCCTAAAACCAAAAGCGTGTGTTTTCCATGTTTCAAATCGAAAAAGTTTTTAGCTTCTACCGTTTTCGACTCAATATCCAACAAACCTTTACGAACCGGGTTTCCTGTTTTTATTATTTTATCCTTCGGAAAAAAACGTTCCAAACCATCATAAGCCACACAAATTTTTTGAGCTTTTTTCGAAAGCATCTTATTTGTAATACCTGGAAAGGAATTCTGTTCTTGTATTAAACAAGGCACCTTATAGGAAGCAGCCACCTGTAACAGCGGTCCGCTTGCAAAACCTCCTGTACCAATAGCCACATCGGGTTTAAACGACTTCACTATTTTTCGAGCATTCCAAAGACTACTAATTAACTTAAACGGAAACATTAAATTTTTTAAAGTTAGTTTCCGCTGAATTCCTGAAATCCAAAGTCCTTTGATTTCGTATCCCGCTTGCGGCACTTTTTCCATCTCCATTCTATCCTTTGCCCCAACAAATAAAAATTCAGCATCAGGAAACCGCGCCTTTAATTCGTTTGCAATAGCAATGGCTGGGTAGATATGACCACCCGTTCCGCCTCCAGACAATATGATTTTATAGTTACTCATTTATAAAGCTTCGCTTAATATTTCTAACGGATTATCTTCAACACTTTCTTGTTCTTTCATTTCCTCTCGCTTCGCACTTACACTTAGTATAATTCCTAAGGCTAAGCAAGTCATCCAAATAGAGGTTCCTCCACTACTTACTAAAGGCAAGGTTTGCCCTGTAACAGGAAACAACTCCACGGCCACAGCCATATTTATAAGGGCCTGAAAAACTATAGGCAGTCCAACACCCACCACTATTAGTTTACCAAAAACGGTATCCGATTTTTGTGCCACAATAACAATTCTAAACAATAACCACATGTACAATACCATGATAAAAAAACCGCCTACAATGCCATATTCTTCAATAATGATTGCAAAAATGAAATCGGATGACGATTGTGGTAAAAAATTCTTTTGAATACTTTTACCTGGACCAACACCAAAAATATCGCCCGAAGCAATCGCTATTTTAGCTTTTTCAATTTGATAATCGGCCTCTGTATCTTCATCATTAGAATAATTCTTAATTCTATTTTCCCAAGTTTCTACTTTAACACTTAATGGACCGGTTGTTAATTTGGCAACCATTATAAAAAGTACCAACCCAACTAAACCAATCCCTAAAATAACACCCATATAACGCATGGGATATCCGCCTAAAAAAACCAAAATCATCACCATTAAAAACATAATAGCAGTGGTTGAAAAATTCGACGGAAGTATTAAAGCCAAAATCATGAACACAGGTGCCCACAAAGGTAAAATGGAACTTTTAAACGTAATCTCCTTGTCTTTAATTTTAGACATGTATCGTGCCACATAAATCATAAGCACCACAGATGCTAAAGTGGACGTTTGAAACGACACACCTACTATTGGTATTTGTATCCATCGACTCGCACTCGCCCCTTCAATAGTGGTTCCCTGCAACATCGTAATACCCAATAACACTAACACGATAGGAATCATCACTAACGATAAACCTTTAAAATATCTATACGGTATTTTATGAACACCATACATAATAGCAAACCCTAAAGCCAAATGCACTAAATGTTTAATAAAAAAGGTAAAGGTATTGCCACCAACGCTTCTATACGCTAAATTACTGGCAGCACTATACACGGGCAAAAACGACACAATTGCCAACAATGCAACTATTGCCCAAATTAACCTATCGCCTTTTATGTTATTAAATAGTGTTTGCATTTCTTATTCCTTCTCAGGGATTTGTTACAGATTTCTTACTGCTTCTTTAAATTGACGTCCTCTATCTTCATAGCTTTCGAATAAATCGAAACTTGCACAAGCTGGTGACAACAATACATTATCTCCTGCTTCTGCTAATTTGTAAGCTATTTTTATGGCTTCAGACATTGATTGAGTTTCTACAACCGTATCAACCATACCCCCAAAGGCAGTCATCAATTTTTCGTTATCTACGCCTAAACAAATAATCGCTTTTACTTTTTCATTTACAAATGAAAATAATTCAGCGTAATTATTCCCTTTGTCTACACCTCCAACAATCCAAACAGTTGGCGCATCCATGCTTTCTAAAGCATAATACGTCGCATTAACGTTAGTTGCTTTGGAATCGTTTATGTACTGAACCTTGTTAATTTTAAGCACTTGCTCTAAACGGTGCTCCACCCCTTGAAAATTCTCAAGGCTTTCGCGAATAGTTTGTTTTCTAATTTTTAATAAATGCGCTACAGTAGAAGCTGCCATGGCATTTTTAACATTGTGTTTTCCTTCTAAAGTAAGGCTAGTTGTTGGCATAATTATTTTATTGTTATCTATTGTTATTATTATATTCTCTTTATCTAAATACGCACCGTTTTCTATGGTTTTAACCAATGAAAATGGCAATAATGTGGATTGAACCGGGTGTTTCTCTAACCAATCTGTTAACACTGCATCATCAGCATCATAAATCAAATAATCATCTTTTGTTTGATTTTCTGCTACTCTGAATTTGGAAGCTATATAGTTTTCAAACTTGTAATCATATCGATCTAAGTGATCGGGTGAAATATTAGTGATTACCGCTATTTTCGGTTTAAAATCAACAATATCATCTAACTGAAAACTGCTAATCTCCAACACGTAATTTGGATACTCTTTTTCCAGAATTTGTTTTGCAAAACTGTCGCCAATATTACCCGCCAACCCTACTTCCAACTCACCTTTTAAAAGATGATGCGTTAAGGTTGCTGTTGTTGTTTTACCATTACTTCCTGTAATTCCTACAATTGTTGCGTTGGTATATTTAGAAGCAAATTCAATTTCTGACACCACTAAAATCCCTTGCTCACGAATTTGTTTTACCAAAGGCGCTTTATCAGGAATTCCAGGGCTTTTCATTACGATGTCGGCATTTAGAATTTTTACTTCCGTATGCGTTTCAGCTTCCCATTCAATCTCATTATGTATAAGAACTTGTTTGTACTTTTCTTTTATTTTCCCCTTATCGGAAACAAAAACATCGAATCCTTTCGCCTTTCCTAAAAGTGCTGTTCCTACACCACTTTCACCTCCACCAAGAATGACTAATCGCTTCATCTATCTAATTTTCAATGTAACGATGGATAGAATAGCTAGTAAAATACCAACAATCCAAAATCGAGTTACAATTTTACTTTCGTGATATCCTGATTTTTGATAATGATGATGCAACGGCGACATTTTAAAAATACGCCGACCTTCACCAAACTTCTTCTTGGTATACTTAAACCAACTTACCTGCATCACTACCGATAAGTTTTCGGCCAAAAATATTCCACACAGCACCGGTATCAACCATTCTTTACGCACGGCGATTGCTATAACAGCTATAATTCCACCAATTGTTAAACTCCCCGTATCTCCCATAAAAACAGAAGCCGGATAGGTATTGTACCATAAAAAACCAATAAGCGCTCCCACAAAAGCAGCGATATAAATGGTGATTTCCTCCACCCTCGGGATATACATGATATTGAGATAATCTGAAAAAATAATATTACCAGACACCCATGCAAAAATCCCTAAAGTAAGCACGATAATCGCGGAGGTTCCCGCCGCCAAACCATCGATACCATCGGTAAGATTGGCACCATTTGAAACTGCGGTGATAATAAATATGGAAACAATTATAAAAATTACCCAGCCATAATCTTTCAAACTCGGACTTACCCAAGTTAAGATATCAGCATAATCAAACTCATTACCTTTTACAAAAGGAATGGTCGTTTTAGTTGATTTCATTTCTTCTTCAAAAAACTTAGTGGGAGACACATTAGGATCTTCAGACAGCATTTGTTGACGCACTTCTACTGGCAATTTTTCCTTTATAGTTACATTCGGGTTGAAATACAAAGTTGCTCCAACAATGATACCTAAACCAACCTGCCCAAGCACTTTAAAACGCCCTTTTAAACCTTCTTTATCTTTCTTGAATTTTTTAATATAGTCATCTATAAAACCGATAACACCCATCCAAAGTGTAGTGATGATCAATAAAATGATATAAACATTATCTAATTTTGAAAGTAGAAATACAGGAATCAAGGTTGCCAATATGATAATAACACCACCCATTGTTGGCGTACCTGCTTTTTCTTGTTGCCCTTCTAAACCTAAATCTCTAATAGTTTCACCTACTTGTTGCTTCTGTAAAAAACGAATGATGCGTTTTCCATAAATAGTAGAAATTAACAACGACAAAATCATAGCAGCAGCAGCCCTAAAGGTTATAAAACCAAAAAGAGACGCTCCAGGAATCTGGAATTGCTTTTCTAAATAATCAAATAGGTAATACAGCATTTGGTTATCGTTTATTTATTATTATTTATTTAATTGATTTAAAAAGTCTTGCACTATTTTAAAGTCATCAAAATCAAATCGCTCTCCTTTAATCTCTTGGTACGTTTCATGTCCTTTTCCTGCGATTAGGATAATATCATTGGGCTGCGCCATTTGGCATGCCGTTCTAATAGCCTGAAGCCTATCTGTAATAGTGAGTGTCTTTTTATAATTTTGAGGCTCTACCCCTTTTTCAATCTCTTTTAAAATCGTTTCTGGTTCTTCACTTCGTGGATTATCACTTGTAAAAATCACCTTAGTACTTAAAGCCGTTGCAATGTGTCCCATTTTTGGGCGCTTGGTTTTATCTCTATCACCACCACAACCAACAACGGTAATTAATTCTTCGTTTTTTGTACGGATACTATTAATAGTTTCTAATACATTTTTCAAAGCATCAGGCGTATGTGCATAATCTACAATAGCCGTTACTTTTTCAGTTGAAATAACATATTGAAAACGTCCACTTACACTTTCCAATTCACTTATCAAACGTAGAACCTCTACCTTTTCAAGACCTAATAATTCCGCTGTAGCGTAAATAGCCAAAATATTGTAAGCATTAAAATTTCCAATAAGTCGCGTCCAAACCTCTGCATCATTAATCTTTAGCAATAATCCGCTAAATTGATTTTCTAAAATTTGAGCCTTATAATCTGCATAGCTTTTTAAGGCATAGGTATATTTACGTGCTTTAGAATTTTGCAGCATCACCATACCATTCTTATCATCTAAATTCACAAGCGCAAATGCCTTTTCAGGAAGTGCATCAAAAAACTTTTTCTTCACATCTCGGTATTCTGCAAATGTGTTGTGATAATCTAAATGATCATGTGTTAAATTGGTGAAAATGCCTCCTTCAAAATGCAAGCCTTCTGTTCTCGACTGATGAATACCGTGCGAACTCACTTCCATAAAGCAAAACTCAACACCTTCCGCATTCATTAATTGCAAATACTTGTTAATAGTTAAAGAATCGGGCGTGGTATGTGTTGCTTTATATTCTTTAGTGTTAACCATGATTTTCACGGTAGATAGCAAACCAACTTTATAACCTGCTTTTTTGAATAATTGATACAACAAACTAGCAACCGTCGTTTTTCCGTTTGTACCGGTAACACCTACTAACTTTAAATTCCCAGACGGGTTTTCATAATAATTTGAAGCCATAATCGCTAAGGCTTTACTTGTATTATCAACCTCCAAATACGTAACACCTTCCACTAACTTCTCAGGCATCACTTTACACACAACAGCTACTGCGCCTTGATTTATAGCCACATCGATAAACTTATGACCATCTGAAACACTGCCTTTTATAGCTACAAACACATCGCCAGTCTTAATGTTTCTAGAATCGAAATCTAAAGCCGACACACTAACACCCGTAGAACCTACTACAGCATTTAGCGTTACCTTATATAATATGTCTTTTAATGCGATCATGAAGCTTTTAAAATAACTACTTGATTAGTCTTTAATTTTATATTCTGTTCGATGGATTGTTTTGTAACAACACCATTCCCTAATAATTTCACTTTTACTTTCACCTGCATATTTTCCAAAAGAGCTAAAGCATCCATAGCTGGCAATCCAACCACATTTGGCATAATTGTTTTATAGGTTTGCGCGGTTTTATAAAAATTCTCATATTCCGTTTCTACGGAAGCTACTCGAACATTTAGAGAACTCACCTCATCTATAATAGGTGTATCTGTAAATATTTTTTGAGCAATTTTTTTAAACACAGGCCCTGATACATCTGCACCATAATACCCCACACTTTTATCAGGCTCATGAATAACCACAATACACGAATATTTAGGGTTTTCAGCAGGAAAATACCCAGCGAATGATGAGATATAACTTAACTTGTCCTTATTTGCATAATCTTTTTGACACGTCCCTGTTTTTCCAGCCATGGAGAAATTCTCAGAATACAACCTGTGTCCTGTTCCATGTTTTTTCTCAACCACATTCTTAAGCAGTTGTTTTACTTTTGAAACCGTTTCTTTTGAACAAATCTCTTTGTTTATCACTTCCTTTTTAAAAGGCACTACCACATCATCAAACTCTCTCACCTCTCTTAAAAACTGAGGTTTCACCATTTCGCCATCGTTGGCAATCGCATTATAAAACGTTAAGGTTTGAAGCGGTGTAAAAGACACACCATAACCATAAGCCATCCACTGCAATGCAATACCACTCCAACGTCCGTTTTTAATTCGCGGATCTGGAATAACAGGCATAGGCTCCCCTATAATAGGAAGGTCTAAATCATTATTCAGATTCATAGCATACAATCTATCGACAAACTTGCTTGGATTTTTACCATACGCTTTATCAATCGCTTTTACAATACCGGTGTTTGAAGACACCTCGAATGCTTTAGATATGCTAATTTTACCATAACCACCATGATGCGAATCTCGAACCGATTTCCCGTAGAATTTTATAACACCATTTTCAGTATCAACCACATCACTCGTATCAATCACTTTATCTTCAATGCCGGCTGTTAAAGCCATTAATTTAAAAGTAGATCCCGACTCATGCGATTCACCAACAGCATAATTCAAACGCTCGTAATAATAACCATCACTGTTTCTTCCTAAGTTTGAAATAGCACGAATTTCGCCTGTTTTGGTTTCCATTACCACCACACAACCATGATCGGCTTTGTATTTTTCTAATTGCTCTAAAAGCGCATGGTGCGCAATATCTTGAATATTAACATCGATGGTTGTATACACATCATAACCGTTTTTAGGGTCAATTTCATTGGCATCGTTCAAGGGTTTCCACTGCCCTTTACCTATTTGCTGTTTTTTTCTCTGGCCATCGGTTCCGCGCAAATATTTAACCCCAAAAGCACCATCAATACCTGCTCGAGTTACATTTCCTTTTTCATCAAAACGCTCATAACCAATGGAACGCTGCGCAATACCACCCATTGGATGTTCGCGCTTTGTGGTTTGCTCTACAATCAACCCACCTTTAAATGCCCCCAGTTCTAATAATGGAAAACTGCGTAAACGGATATAATCTGAATACCCAACATTCCGCGCAATTAAGTAGTATCTATTTCTATTAGCACGTGCTTTTCTAAGTTCGTTTTGATGATAGCCAGAAGGTTTTCCTGAATATTTTGAAAGTGAATCACTTAATGGTTTTACGTATTTCTCGAAAGTTTTTACTGTAGGCGTCAAAGCATCAAACCTAAGATCGTATTTAGGAATGGATGTCGCCAATAAATTCCCTTTCACAGAATACACATTACCTCTATTTGCAGGAATTACTACATTTCGAATAACACGCTCACTAGCCATCGCTTTATACTTATCGCCTTGAAAAAACTGAATACTAACCAATTTGAACGCCACGGCAAGCCCAAAGACGAACATACATCCTGCTACAAAATACAATCGGTTTAATATGCTTTTCTCGTTTATCACTAAGTTTCTGCGTTACTTTTGAGATTTTACTTTTATCTTTTTTGGCGGAATAACAGAAGGCTCTATGCCTTTTACCAGCATCACCTCCATGACATTCGATTCCATTTTTAACTTCATAAGCTTTGAACGACCATCTATAAAGGCAGAACGCATTTCGCTTACTTCATTTTTTAACCGCGCTATTTCATACACCTTTTTATCGGCACTATGTGAGCTCGCAATCATTACTATAGCTAAAGCCGAAATAAATATGATAAATCTCCAATTCTTAAAAGAGTCATCACTTACTAAAAAAGTGCCTTTTAATATTTTATAGATATTCGTTTTCATATGATTAATTTCGGCTTCAACTACGATTAGTCACCTCTAATTATATTTTTTCTGCAATACGAAGTTTTGCACTTCTTGCTCTACTATTTATTTTTACTTCTTCTTTTGAAGGCACTATCAATCCATTTACTTTTTTAAGGGGCACTTCAAAATTCCCATACATATCACGCTCTGGTTCCCCTTCAAACAAACCGTTTCTTATAAAACGTTTCACTAATCTATCTTCCAATGAGTGGTAAGAAATCAAACTTAATCGTCCAGATTCTTTTAAAATCTCAGGTGTTTGTTCTAAAAACTCTTTCAAAGCTTCAATTTCCTGATTCACCTCAATACGTATGGCTTGATAAATTTGAGCCAACACTTTATTTTCATGACGTGGTGGTAAAAACTTTTTTAACACCGCCTTCAACTCTTCACTAGTAACAATAGGCTGCAACTCTCTATGCTCCACAATTAATTTTGCCATAGCAGGCGCTGCTCTTAATTCACCATATTGAAAAAACACTTGTTTTAATTGCTCTTCCTCATATTTATTAACCACTTGAAAAGCAGACAACACACTTTCTTGATTCATGCGCATATCTAAATTCGCTTCAAACCGTGTTGAAAATCCGCGTTCAGCCACATCAAACTGATGCGAAGACACACCAAAATCAGCCAAAACACCATCCACTTTCTTCACACCATAAAATCTTAAAAAGCGTTTTATATAGCGAAAGTTTTCATTTATCAATGTAAATCTCGAATCGTCAATGGCATTCTCAAGCGCATCTAAATCCTGATCAAAAGCAAACAACTTTCCTTTATCACTAAGTCGTTTCAGTATTTCTTTACTGTGCCCACCACCACCAAAGGTGACATCGACATACACACCGTCTGGATTAATATTTAATCCATCAACAGTTTCTTTTAACAATACGGGGTTATGATATTCCATAATCTTCATCATCTTGTCCCATAACTTCTTCAGCTAAATCTGCAAAATCTACAGCAGCATCATCTATGGCTTGTTCGTATAAATCTTTATCCCAAATCTCAATAATATTTATTGCAGAGGCTACCACAATATCTTTTGTGATATCTGCAAACACAGTCAAATCTTTAGGTATTAACAAGCGTCCATTCACATCAACCTCAACCATTTTAACTCCTGCCGTAAAACGACGGATAAAATCATTGTTCTTTTTATTGAATCTATTTAGCTTGTTCATTTTTTGCATTAGCACCTGCCACTCACTCATGGGGTACAACTCCAAACACTTTTGAAATACAGAACGACGCAACACAAACCCGCCTTCCAAAACTGAAGCCAGCTGCTTTTTAAGCGGAGCAGGCATCATAAGCCTGCCTTTTGCATCCACTTTGCAATCGTATGTTCCTGTTAATAAGTCCACTGTGTTTTAAAAACTTTTTAGAGTTTGAAATTCAAATATATTGATTTTTTTACCACTTTTTACCACTTTGTACCACTTTGTTGATAATTTTTCGACCAAACGTTCTTTATTATAATTTTTAACAGGCAACAACTCCCACTACCACTAAGAATCAACATGTTAAACAAAAGCACACAGCCCTAACCCATTTGTTAACATCTCTATTATTAAATATTATTTTTGAAAATCAATAAAATGATTGTAATATGAATGAAATAACTATATTTGTTTTTAAAGCAATGACAACCGATTAATGACGCACTGTTTAAAAAAAGAGAAGAATTACAGCTATATTGAGGCTGGTGAGGGTACACCAATTATAGTTCTACACGGACTTATGGGTGGTTTGAGTAATTTCGATGCGGTAATAAATTATTTTAGCCAAAAAGGCTACAAAGTTATTATTCCCGAGCTTCCTATTTACACCATGTCTTTGCTGAAAACCAACGTAAAAAGTTTCGCAAAATACTTACACGATTTTATAGAGTTTAAGGGGTATGACGAAGTTATTTTACTTGGAAACTCATTAGGCGGGCACATTGGCTTATACCACACGAAACAATACCCGGCAAAAGTGAAAGCTTTAATAATAACCGGAAGCTCAGGCCTTTACGAAAGCGCCATGGGTGGAAGTTATCCAAAACGCAGCGATTATGAGCTTATTAAAAAGAAAGCTCAAGATGTTTTTTACGATCCTGCTGTGGCAACTAAAGAAATTGTAGACGAGGTTTATGATACCGTAAACGACCGTAACAAACTTATAAAAACATTGGCTATTGCTAAGAGTGCCATTCGCCACAACATGGCTAAGGATTTACCAAAAATGAACCTTCCCACTTGTATTATTTGGGGGAAAAATGACACGGTAACACCTCCAGAAGTAGCAGAAGAATTCGACAGTCTTTTACCTGACTCTGAGTTATTTTGGATTGATAAATGTGGACACGCAGCCATGATGGAGCACCCTGTAGAATTTAACCAAATTCTCGACGCTTGGTTACAAAAACGAGGTATTTAATAAAACTTCTAGTATTAAAAAGACCAATTTCCAATATTGGAAATTTAAAGTTCAATTAATAAAATTTCCGTCTTCACGGGAATAACAAAAAAACTAATAATGCATATAAAATCGGCCGAATTTGTAATGAGTAATTCCGATGTGGAAAAATGTCCCAAAGGCTTACTACCCGAATACGCATTTATTGGTAGAAGTAACGTAGGTAAATCGTCGCTTATAAACATGCTAACCAGCCGTAAAAGCTTAGCAAAAACATCTGGTAGACCAGGAAAAACGCAACTTATAAACCATTTTTTAATTAATAAAGATTGGCACCTGGTAGATTTACCCGGTTATGGTTATGCACGTGTTTCTAAAAACGCAAAAAAGACATTTCAAAAATTTATCACCCAATACTTTAACGTACGCGAACAACTGGTAACCGCCTTTGTTTTGGTAGATGTACGCCACACCCCACAACCCATAGACTTAGAATTTATGCAGTGGCTAGGTGAAAACGGCATCCCGTTTTCTATTATTTTCACGAAAGCAGACAAACTAAAACCTAATGCCATTTTAAGACATGTTGAAGACTATAAGAAAGTAGTTTTAGAATCTTGGGAAGCCATGCCTAATTACTTCGTTACATCTTCTAGCAACGAAGCTGGAAAAGATGATGTATTAGGATATATTGACGACCTAAACAACAACATGAAGTTAGATACCATCTAAATTCCTCTTACAACTAAATTTATCTTCCCTATTGGTTTTGTAGAAAAAACCAACTAACTTCGTTTAACATTAGATGTAAAAACATTATAATGATTTTGCAACATGTACTTATAAGTAAATAAGATTCTAATAAAGTAAATCCACGTCAAAATAGGCTTTCCCTAAAAACACGAAAGATCTCAAACAAAAAACAGAAGAATTACGGGATGAACATAAAACTTGGAAAACAGAGTTTAATAAAATATTATCTTTAAGAAAAGCGGCTGAGAAACTTGAAAAAAACAATAAAATTGATAAAGCCATAGAATCCTATTCCGAAGCAATAAAATTTGGAGAAAGCAGCAACAGGTATAATTTTAATAATTTCGCATTCGATATACAAAGAGTTCTAATTCTATTATCAAAAACGAAACAGAAGCAATCATTAAATACCTTTCTAAACGAAAAAATTGAAAAGTACTCTAATGAAAAGGATTCTGAAAATTGGATAGAAAGACTAAACATAGTTAGACCACTAATGTAACACCACAACAAAGTCTCGTGGTAAAAAGCACTACCCCTTCACATCCAAAGCATCACGCAGCGCATTACCAATCAGCATAAACGCCATAACCAAACTCATAATACAGAGTCCTGGTATAATCGCTAAATAAGGTTTTCCGAGAATGATATAATTATAATGGTCTTTTATCATAGCACCCCAACTAGCCATGGGCGGTTGCGCACCAATACCTAGAAAACTTAAACCGCTTTCTATTAAAATAGCTGCAGCAAAATTGGCTGCTGAAATGACAATTACTGGCGCCATAATATTCGGTAAGATATGCTTGGTAATAATTCTAAAATTGTTATAACCCAAGGCACGTGCCGCTGTAACATATTGCATTTCTTTAGCGCTTATTATTTGACCACGCACCACTCTAGCTACTTCTACCCACATTGTTAAGCCAACCGCAATAAACACTTGCCAAAACCCCTTTCCTAAAGCCAAAGTAATCGCTATAACTAATAATAAGGTTGGTATGGACCAGGTAACGTTAATAAGCCACATAATTACAGCATCTACTTTACCTCCAAAATACCCTGCAACGCTCCCCATAAATATGCCAATAATTAAGGATATAAACACGGCAACAAAACCTATAAAAAAGGAGATTCTAGCACCAACCAAAACACGACTTAATAAATCGCGCCCATATTTATCTGTACCAAACAAAAAGGTTTTTTCTTTAATATAAGATGCTGCTGAATGGTTTGGAAACTCACTGATAGGCATGGTTTTTTCAACACCTTCTAAACCATCAGACGCGTATTCTTTATAAGACAACAAATCGTCTTGAATAGTATATTGGGAAACAGGAATTTCAGTATCGGCATTTTTCTTCCCAAAAAACAATTTATCAAAAGCACTTTGATTGTTTTCCAACTGCGATGGTATTGTAAGCATCGCCACTTTAAACCCTGGCCTTTTGGAATGAATAGCCAAATGCATTTGGTTCGCATATTGTGAACTATCGGGCGCAAAGGCATACGCAAACACAGAAACAAGCCCTACAAGAACTATAAAATAAAAACTAAAAACGCCCCAAAAATTCTTTTTAAATTTTTGGAGCGCTAACTGTTTTAGTGAGTTAGATTTATGACTCATACATCACTTAACTTTTTGTTGTAGTAGCTACTTTTTTAATTGGATATGAAATTTTCAAATCCTCTAAAACATTTACAGCTTCTTCAATATATATATCATGACTTAAACTTTCATGCCATCTATCACGCTTTTCTTTTAGATCGCTCGTATCTGCATTAAAAAGCGACTTTTCATATTTTGTAGAATCGAATGTTAAGTTGGTTTTATAATTGGTTAAAGCGTCAAATCGTTTTGCTTCCTCTTCATTCAACTCCAAACCTGCTTTGTATTTT
This sequence comes from Mariniflexile sp. AS56, assembly GCF_030552475.1. Lineage (GTDB taxonomy): Bacteria > Bacteroidota > Bacteroidia > Flavobacteriales > Flavobacteriaceae > Mariniflexile. The sequence continues at coordinate 314,245 of NZ_JAUPED010000004.1, forward strand.
TTATAATTTAAAGACACGATGGTTTCATCAATTTTACTTTTCACCCATTTCGCATTTTCCTCAATAAGCTTTAACTGTTGGTTTTGGCTCATGCGCTCTTTACTTTTTCCAATGGTGACATTATAATCAAAATAGTTTTCCCATGGTGTATAATCCGCTGCATCAATTTCATCCCAAGGCAATGGATTTTCTTTATCCTTTTCACCTACTTCAATAAAGCTAAAACGCCCAGGCACATTCACATCACTTTTAACGCCTTCTAATTGCACAGACCCTCCGTTTATTCTATAATACTTCTGGGTGGTTAAAGCCAACGCTCCTAAGTCTCCATTCGTATTATTTCTAAGCATGTTATTCAGGTTTATTACATTTTGAACAGTACCTTTTCCGTAAGTCTGCTTACCTCCTATAATAATTGCACGTTTATAATCTTGCATGGCTGCTGCCATAATCTCGGAAGCAGACGCAGATATCTCGTTTACAAGAATAACCAACGGTCCATCCCAAGAAATAGATGGATCTCTATCCTTCAAGACTTCTTTCGCTTCACCTGTAGAACGCACTTGCACAATAGGACCGTCTTTAATAAACAAACCAGCCATTTCTACCACGGTTGGTAAAGATCCACCACCGTTATTACGTAAATCTAAAACCAAACCTTGAATACCATCGGCTTTCAAACGTTCTATTTCTGCCTTCACATCTTTGGCAGCATTTATATTTTTATAATCTTGAAAATCAACATAGAATGAAGGCAAATCAATCACACCAAAAGTCATATTATCCTTTCTTATTACCGATGATTTGGCATAGGTTTCTTCCAACTCTACCACATCTCTTGTAATAACCACGTCTCTAATAGTTCCATCAACTTTTTTAATGGTTAAAGTTACTTTAGTACCTTTAGGACCTTTTATGTACTTAATCGCATCGTTGATACGCATCCCTACAATATTTACAGGAAACGCTTCTTCTTCTTGCTTTACTTTTAAAATAATATCTTCAACCTCTAGTTCTTTACTTCTCCAAGCAGGACCGCCAGAAATTAATTCTACTATTTTTATATAGTCCATTCGTTTTTGTAATCTAGCACCAATACCTTCTAATTTACCAGACATACGTTGGTCAAAATCTTCTTTACTTCTTGGTGCTAAATAATACGTATGCGGATCGAATTCTTCCACAATAGTATTCACATAAATAGCAAACCAATCTTCACGTTCTAAATCATCAATATTATCATTGAAATAAACATTAATGGATTTCAAAGTAGATTCACGTGCATCCTTTTCAATTTCTGAGTCCTTTTTCATCACATAAAGAGCGTTATTCTTTTTAGAAACCTCTTCTTGTGCTAATAAATCGTCGTAATTTGAAAGTGTTGAAAATTTAAGTTGTTGTCTCCAACGCTCTTTTAACTCTTTTCTGTTTTTTACAAAGCCACTATTTTCGTAATCGGTATTAAAACTTTCATCGGTTGAATAATCAAAAGGCTCCGACAACACTTCCTTATAAATATCTTTAGCTTCTTCAATACGTTTCAACATACGTTCGTGCACCACATTAAAAAAGGTGATATCAGTCGCCTTAATTTGGTCGTCGATCGTTAATTTATATTTTTCAAAATCCTCAAAATCAGATTGGTAAAAATAACGTTTCACTGGATCTATTATTTCTAGATAATCTTTAAATAATTGTTCAGAAAACGAATCATCTATTAGAATGGGGTCGAAATGCCCTTGTTCTAAAACAAACGTTATTACTTGAATTAGTAATTTATCTTTATCGGGATTACTAAATTTTTTAGTAGTAAAACTACACGATGCGAAGGCTAGCAATAATGACAATAACAGCACTTTATAATTCCTTCTCATAATTTTTTTCATTCGGTTAATATTCAATGGCACTTACTATGCCCATCATTTTTTTACTAAAATAAAGAAAAAACCATGCCAATTCGGGCATTCGCTACTAATTTTTTGTTAAACTAAAGAAATAACCCATTTCCTAAGGATTTTATGTATTTTAGCGATACTTTTTTTAAGCACGAAATGACAAAAAAACCACTCATATTAGTTACTAACGACGACGGCATCAATGCCCCTGGAATTAGAACCCTAATTTCTATAATGAATACCATTGGCGATGTGGTTGTGGTGGCTCCCGACAGTCCGCAAAGTGGTATGGGACACGCCATAACGCTAGATTCTACATTATATGTTGAACAAGTTTTTATTGATGATGGTCCGCAAACGGAATACAGTTGCTCGGGCACGCCTGCCGATTGTGTAAAACTAGCCATAAGAGAAAAACTAACTAGAAAACCAGACATCTGTGTATCAGGTATTAACCATGGCTCAAATTCTTCTATAAACGTAATTTATTCTGGGACTATGAGTGCTGCTATCGAAGCGGGTATTGAAGGTATTCCTGCTGTTGGTTTTTCGCTACTAGATTACACTTGGAGCGCCAATTTTGAAGCGACTAAAAGCTTTGTAAAAACCATTACAGACAATGTACTTAAAGAAGGTTTACCGAATGGTATTGTACTGAATGTGAACATCCCAAACCTTTCAAAAGAAAACATAAAAGGCATTAAAATTTGCCGACAAGCCAAAGCGAATTGGGTAGAAGAATTTGACAAACGTAAAACACCGCAAGGACGCGATTATTATTGGCTTACAGGAAAATTCGTCAATTTAGATGGAGGCGAAGATACAGATGAATGGGCTTTAGAAAACGGCTATGTATCCGTTGTTCCTATTCAATTCGATTTAACAGCACATCATTACATACAATCTTTAAATACTTGGAATTTAGAATGATTAAAAAAAACATTATCATCGGCATGCTTATTGGTTTAATTGCAAATGTTATTGGCCTATTTGCAACGGCCTCCATTTTAGGACAAGGCGATGACTTTACCACGGTAATAAAAGCAGCCATTTCAGAAGGTTTTTTAGGAAAACTTGTTAGTTTAGGAGCCATTCTAAATTTAGGAGCATTTTTTATTTTTATTAGAAAACGTCAAGATTATCGTGCAAGAGGCGTGTTATTAATTACCGTTTTTATTGCTATTTTTACTTTTGTATTTAAGATGATTTAGAACCAAGTGACTAAAAATAAAATACAAGTAACTAATACCAGCATACAATGAAATATTACATTATAGCAGGAGAAGCATCGGGCGATTTACACGCCTCGAACCTTATGAAGGCATTACTGAATGAAGATGTACATGCTGATTTTAGGTTTTGGGGTGGCGACCTTATGCAAGCCGTTGGCGGCACTTTAGTTAAGCACTACAAAGAGCGCGCTTTTATGGGGTTTATTGAAGTGATCATGAACCTATCTGCCATTTTCAAGGATATAGCTTTATGCAAAAAGGACATTCAAGGCTTTCAACCCGATGTTATTATTTTCATAGATAATTCAGGTTTTAATTTACGCATTGCCAAATGGGCAAAACAAGCCGGTTTTAAAACCAATTATTATATTTCACCACAAGTTTGGGCATCACGTGCTAGCAGAATTCAAGCTATAAAACGTGATATTGATGCCATGTATGTGATTTTACCATTTGTTGAACCTTTTTACAACAAACACGGTTACAAAGTAACTTTTGTTGGTCATCCGCTTATTGACGCCATTGCCAACAGAACCCAAGTAAGTGTTTATAAATTTAGAGAAAACAACGTATTAAGCGACAAACCCATTATAGCATTATTACCAGGAAGCAGAAAACAAGAGATTAAAAACATGCTTTCCGTAATGCTTAGTCTGGTTGATGATTTCCCCAAATACCAATTTGTTATTGCAGGAGCTCCCAGTCAAGATTACAGTTTCTACGAACCTTTTATAAAAACCAATAATGTTAAGTTTATTTCGAACAAGACCTACGATTTACTAAGTGTTTCTTATGCTGCCTTAGTTACATCTGGAACCGCTACTTTAGAAACCGCTTTATTTAAAATCCCGCAAGTAGTTTGCTATAAAGGAAGTGCCATTTCATACCAAATAGCCAAACGTATTGTAACCTTAAAATTTATTTCGTTGGTTAATTTGATTATGGATAAAGAGGTTGTTACAGAGCTTATTCAAAATGATTTCAATAAAAAACGATTAAAAAAAGAACTTGAAATAATTTTAGACGAAAAAGAGCGTTCTAAAATCTTTATTAATTATTACGAATTAGAAAAAGCCCTTGGCGGAAAAGGTGCCAGCGAAAAAACTGCCAAATTAATTTACAAATCTATTAAAGCCTAAGCATGTTTTTAAAAAACATAACAACCTTCCTACTTATAATTAGTGTTTGCTTTACCAGTTGCAACACATCCAAAAGTATTGTTGTTAAAAAACGAACATCGACAAAAACCGTGGCCTCAAAACGAACGCCAAACCTTAACGAACCTGTTGTAACAATCACCAAGGCGTTAGATACTAGCATTGACGAAAACCTAGACACAAACTCCAAAGCGTTTAACATAATAGACTACGCAAAACAATTTAGTGGTGTAAAATACAAGTTTGGTGGCGCCACCCGAGACGGAATGGATTGTTCTGGTTTGGTGTTTGAATCGTACAGAGCCTTCGACATCATTTTACCAAGAATTTCTAGAGATATGGCCAAACATGGTGATAAAGTCACCTTAAAAGACACCCAAGAAGGAGATTTACTTTTTTTTAAAACCATGAATAGACGAAATGATATTAGCCATGTTGGACTCGTAGTTACAAACGAAGATGGTGCTATTGAGTTCATTCATTCCACTACAAGAGGAGGCGTTATTGTCTCTAAATTGTCTGAAAATTATTGGAATAATGCTTTTGTTGAAGCACGTAGAATATTATAAGATATTTCATATATTCGAGTTGCTATGCGGCTACTCAATTTCACCATAATAAAACTAACGTTTTGCTTTATTATAGGCATTGCAATCGGCTATTTCTATAACATTCCCCTCTCTTTAAATTTACTTGTAACAGGCGTAATTGTAGTACTCCTATTAATACTTTTCTACGTTTCTAAAAATCAATTTATCAAAACAGTTTGGTTTGGTAGCTTCAGTTTCTTGGCGATGATTTTAGTTGGTATTCTAGTAACTAATCTTCACAACGAAAAAAGCAATTCAATACATTATACACATCAACTTTCAAAAGAAAAAGATTCGATAAAGTATATTACTTTTCGAATTAGAGAAGTTCTTAAACCGGGTGCTTATTATGATAAATATATTGTTGATCTATTAGAAGTTGGCGAAACCAAGGTTACTGGTAAAACGCTACTAAACATTCAAAAAGACGCACTATCAAAGCCTTTGCTTGTTGATGCTATTTATATAAGTAAAACAACATTTAAAGATGTAATTAACCCGTTAAACCCACATCAATTCAACTATAAAAATCATTTAGAGAAACACTATATTTATCATCAAATTTTCACTTCTGGATCCCATCTTTTTAAGTTAGAGTCGAACAAAACAACATGCTCTGGCATCGCTAATTCCATTCGACGCCATATCAATGAAAAACTAAAACTTCATCATTTCAAACCCGATGAATTAGCTATTATAAACGCCTTACTATTGGGGCAGAGACAGGATATTAGCGAAGAAGTTTACACCAGCTATACCAATGCCGGCGCGATACACATTTTAGCCATTTCGGGTCTACATATTGGTCTTATTTTATTGTTTTTAAAATCCATTTTAAAACCCATAGAACGGTTAAGACACGGCCGATTTATTAATACCATTTTATTAGTAAGCCTATTATGGAGTTTTGCCATTATCGCAGGTCTTTCTGCTTCCGTTACCAGAGCAGTGACTATGTTTAGTGTGATTGCCATAGCGCAAAATTTAAAACGCCCGACGAACATTTACAACACACTGGCAATCTCAATGCTTGTTATATTACTTTTTAAGCCCTTATTTTTATTTGATGTTGGATTTCAATTAAGTTATTTGGCTGTTTTTTCTATAGTAGCCATCGACCCTTTGCTGTATAAATTATGGAAAACCAACTATTACATTCCAGATAAACTTTGGCACACGTTAACGGTTACCATTGCAGCTCAATGTGGTATTATTCCGTTAAGCCTATTTTATTTTCACCAATTCCCTAGTTTGTTCTTTCTATCAAATTTAGTCATCATTCCACTTTTAGGTGTTATTCTCGGCTATGGAATCGTTGTTATAGTGTTAGCCGTTTTAAATATATTACCAACTTTCGCAGCTACTATTTACGGCTATATTATTGATTTCATGACTCGGTTTGTTGGATGGATTTCAAAACAAGAAGCCTTTTTATTTAAAGATATTCCGTTTGGCATTTTATATGTTTTTGTTGCTTATTTGTTCATCATAGGATTGGTTCAATTTTACATAAAACGAAATTATTCAACTTTAAAATTTTTAATACTTACCGTTTTAATTGGACAAAGCGCTCTTATTTACACTACATATAAACAACCTAAAAATGAATTCATAATATTCCATAAAAGTAGACAGTCACTTTTAGGAAACTCCTTTAACAACAGGTTTTATAGCGCATCAGATTTTGATAGTATTACTGCAGCTAAAAGTAAAATAACCACAGAGTATCGTATTGGAAATCACATTAAAACGATTCAGATAGATTCACTCAAAAACGTTTACTTACTGAATAACAAATCACTCCTTGTAATTGATAGCCTTGGCATTTACAACCTAAAATCGTTTCAGCCAGATTATGTTTTGCTACGAAAATCACCTAAAATAAATTTGAACAGGTTAATTGATTCTTTAAAACCCAAATACATCATTGCCGATGGGAGTAATTACAAATCGGATTTAGAATACTGGGAAGCTATTTGTAAAAAACGAAAACTCCCTTTTCACCAAACCAGTAAAAAAGGAGCTTTTATTATTCACTATTGATATAAAACCGAATTAGTTTCGACAGTGCGCAACCAACAATTCAAAACTCGATTAACCTTTAAATACGGGTTTAAAAGCCGTGTGGTAAGTATTGAATTTTTCTTGGGTATCTAAACCTTTATGCTCGTCTGCTTTAAACATTTTTAAATACAGTTCCAATTGTGGAGGTGTTTGGTAACCTCTAATCGGAGCGATAACATCTGCCTTTTCATCCATAAAAACGATGGTAGGATAGGCTTGAATTTGTAAAAAACGAGATAATTCATGTGCCGAATTACGTCTGCTAGCCAATTCTGGTTTGTACCCAGGGTTCGCATAAGTTTTCCCTTTATAGGCAATATTGTCATTCCCTTCTGCATTAAACTTAACTGCATAATAATTCGCGTTTACATATTTAACAACATCGGGATTTTGAAAGGTGTTTTTATCTAACATCTTACATGGGCCGCACCAATTGGTGTAAACATCCATCATTATTTTTTTAGGGCTCTTCTTTTGAAGTTCCATAGCCTTTTCCAGGCTTACCCAATTAATTTCTTGTGCTACGCCGCTAACCGAAGTTAAAACAGCAAATACTAATACGTATACAATTCTTTTCATAATTCACTTTTTTGTAAAAACTAATATCGAACATACAAAAAATGCGCCAAAAACGGCGCATTTTGAATATTTTTTAACTTTTAAATCGATTAACGTACTCCGTGCATGAGTTTTTTGATGATGGGTTGAAATAAAATTGAAACAACACCCGCAATAGCAGATATAATGGTAAGTATCCAGAAAAAATAACTTATTCCATTCTCATTAGCAATTTTATCTACATTTTCACCAAATACACCAGCACCTTTCATTCCTATTGCGATGGCTAAATACCAAACTCCAAACATGAAGGCAATCATTCTTGCCGGCACCAATTTACTTACATACGACAGGCCAACAGGCGATATACATAATTCACCCATAGTATGAAATAAATACACCAAAATAAGCCAAATAACACTTACCGATGCCGTTTTAGCCCCAGGCTCAATCCCCATAGCTCCAAAAGCCACACAAGCCATACCTAAAGCGAGTAAAAACATACCAATACCATATTTCGCGTTAGCCGATGGATTATACTTACTTTCCCACCATTTTGAAAATAATGGCGCTAAGGTTATTATAAACAAAGAGTTTAATACACTAAACCAAGACGCTGGAATTTCAAGTTCTTCATCCTTCAACTGATCTAACAACATCCAGATAGCAATACCCCAAACAATTAAAAAACTAAGACTTAGAATTAAGTTTGCCCACTTATATGTTCCGAAAGTTTGTTTAAAAAGCAAGAACAGCACCCAAGTTATAATTGCAAGTGGAATAATAGTCATACACGCATTAACTATTCTAAATATGGTAGCAGAAGTACCATCTAAGGTTCTATCTGTATAGTCATTTGCAAAAATGGTTAGCGTTCCTGGTGATTGTTCAAATATAGCCCAGAAAAAAACAGATAAAATCGCGAAAAATGTAACCGCAATCAACTTCTCTCTTGTAATTTTCGAATATTGGGTAAATCGATAAATAAGCAGTATTAAAAATAAACCTAAGGCTGTTAAAATGGCGATATTATTACCATTAGGCCCTAAAAACGAAAACACGTTAATTTCACCATTGGAGATGGTTGTTGCGGGAGCATTTAAAACCCACATCAAGCCTAAACCCACCATAAGTACAATCATCACTAATTGCCAAGTGGAAAAAGGAACCCTCTTGTCTGTATCTAAAGCTTCTATGGAATTTTTATCTTCCTTTTTAGGTTTCAAACCAATATTTCCAAAAATATTTTGTGCCAACCAAAACTGAATCAACCCGAAAAGCATGAATATACCAGCTAAACCGAAACCTAAACTCCAACCTACACGCTCACCTAAATATCCGCAAAGTAAAATTCCTAAGAAAGCACCAGCGTTTACTCCCATATAAAAAATGGTATATGCCCCATCCTTTTTCTCGGGTCTGTCCTTATACATTTCTGAAACAATGGACGTCATGTTAGGTTTAAAAAAACCGTTACCTATAACCAATAACCCTAACCCTAAGTAAATAGACCATTGTGTTTCTATAGCCATGGAGGCGTGCCCCAGAGTCATGAGTAAAGCTCCGACAACCACTGCCCAACGAAACCCAATAACTTTATCTGCAAAATACCCACCCATCATTGTAGATAAGTACACCAAGCCAACATACGAGCCAAATAGAGCCATGGCATGTTCTCGAGGCCAACCCCAACCTTCATCTAATATAGATGCGGTTAAAAACAGCACTAATAATGCACGCATACCGTAATATGAAAATCGTTCCCACATTTCGGTGAAAAACAAAACAAATAATCCCGAAGGATGCCCTAAAACGGTACTTTTAAAAAACTGGTCGGTTGTATTCTCACTCATCGTTTGATATATAAATTTAAAAATAGCTAATTGCTCGTCTGCAAATTTAAAAATTTTAGCATTTTTTATTCCATAACACGCTCGTTATCTTCAGCAGCATGTGTTAAGCGTTTTAATGGTTTCAATAGTAAAATAAATAAAGATCCAATAATAACTGTGAATATTAAAATTCCTGAAAAAACAGCGTGTTCTCCATAATGAGAAGCCGACTCTCCAATAAGTCCTGCTACTTTATTACCTAAACCTGTTGCAGCAAAATAAACCCCCATCATTAAGGATGCATATTTTACGGGTGCTAATTTAGTTATAAATGAAAGCGCTACAGGAGATATACAAAGTTCTCCTATGGTATGAAATAGATATGCCAAAACCAACCAAATCATACTTGATGTGCCAGATTTCTCAAACTCCATGGCTGCAAATACCATAAAAAGAAAGCCAAACCCCATAATGATGATACCCAATGCCATTTTAAGTAAGGACGAAGCTTCTTTACCTTTCAGTTTTCGTTTAGCCCAAAAACCAGCTACCACTGTTGCAAAAATGATGATAAACCCAGCATTTAAACTTTGGAACATCACTGTTGGTATGGTCCATCCAAAAAGAACTCTGTCCGTTTTAGATTCTGTATACAAATTCATTAAACCACCGGCTTGTTCAAAAGCGCCCCAAAATATTATAACCATAATAAAGGACAGCAATAATACTAAGAATCTATCTTTAAATACTTGTGAATCTAATTCTTTATAAATCATAATTAATAAGGCCGAAATCGCTGTTAAGAACATGAACAATAAGCCAAACCCCCATTCTAAAGTATACCAACCATAAATAGAAGCTAGTAACAGAATTCCAACAATAAGTAATTGTTTAGGAGATGATAATAGTTTGGAATATAATTTACCATAAGACACTTCGTTTTCATCTTTAGAACTAGGCACAAAATCTCCCACGTTCGCTAAATATTTTTGTCCGAAAATATAATTTATAAGTCCCAATACCATAACAATTCCTGCAAGTCCAAATCCGGCATGCCAGCCCCATTGGGCAACAACACCACCAATTACCAAGGTTGCTAATAAAGAACCTGTATTAATTCCTATATAAAAAATACTAAAACCTTTATCTCTTCGAATGTCGCCTTCTTTATATAAACCTCCAACCATGGTCGAAATGTTTGGTTTTAATAAGCCCACTCCCAAAATTACAAGTCCCAATCCAGTATAAAATGCCCAAATATCAGTAAGAATTAAAACACCATGCCCGATACATAAAATGATGGCTCCGTATAACACGGCCTTTTTCTGACCTATTAATTTATCGGCAATCATGCCTCCCGGAATAGACATCACGTAAACCAACATGGTATACCAGCCATAAAGCGCCAATGCTTCTTGACTGGTCCAGCCTAAACCTGAACCTCTCGCATCATCCCCCAAGGAAGACGTTGTCATGTACAACACTAAGAGGGCTCGCATTCCATAATAGGAGAAGCGTTCCCACATTTCTGTTAAAAATAAAATGTATAAACCTATTGGTTGTCCCCAAAGTTCTTTTTGATGTGGTTTTAATGTATTAACTGCCATGAATTTATTGTAAAATTGTTTTATTAAAATAGACTGATTAATATTTTGGAAACATTAAAATAATCTTGCTAATTTCCATTAATCGTTGCGGTTTTGCTAAAAGTTTTCAAGTTTACTAAAAATTCTTCAAAAAACCCTAAATATTAACAAATAAATACCACTAAGTTCTTATAAAAAAAGGATGTAGTATCTTTGTATTTCTAATTAAACCTAAACGAATGTGCGCTTCTATTTCTGGCTTTTCTAAACTGTCGAAATCCAAAAAAATCGATTGGATGGTTGAAACCTACTTTTCTAATGCCGAAGAAACCAAAAATGTTTTAAAACAGTACTGGAATACCAACGATAAACTTCAACAACTACATGATGAATTTATTGAAAACACCATCACCAATTATTATTTACCCTTAGGTGTTGCTCCTAACTTTTTAATAAATGGTAAGTTTTATACCATTCCTATGGCCATTGAAGAAAGTTCTGTGGTTGCCGCTGCTAGTAAAGCTGCTAAATTTTGGCTAGATAGAGGAGGCTTTAAAACAAAAGTTATTTCTACTACTAAAATAGGACAAGTACATTTTATGTTTCACGGGGCAATTGACTCCCTGAAAAACTACTTCAATCATATTAAACCTAAATTAATCCAAGACGCTCACCCGATTACCAAAAACATGGAAAAACGTGGTGGAGGCATTATGGATATTGAATTACGAGATAAAACGAGCGACATTCCCGGTTATTTCCAACTACATGCATCCTTTGAAACTTTAGATGCCATGGGAGCCAATTTTATAAACTCATGTTTAGAACAATTTGCAAAAACATTTAAAGCAGAAGCTTTAACTTTTGATGCTTTTACTTCGGATGAAAAAGATATTCAAATAGTAATGAGTATACTTTCTAACTATGTACCAGAATGTTTAGTACGTGCCGAAGTAAGTTGTAAGGTGGAAGATTTAAGTGAAGACCAATCAATTTCATCTGAAGAATTTGCTGCTAAATTTATACAAGCAGTTAAGATTGCCGAAATAGAACCTTACAGAGCGGTTACACACAATAAAGGCATCATGAATGGTGTTGACGCTGTTGTTTTAGCTACTGGTAACGATTTTAGAGCTATCGAAGCCTGCGCACATGCGTACGCCTCTAGAAAGGGCCGTTACAGCAGCTTATCTCATGCCAAAGTTGAAAATGGTATTTTCACTTTTTGGATAGAAATGCCCTTAGCATTGGGAACTGTTGGCGGACTTACCGGATTACACCCTTTAGTGAAATTATCCTTAGAATTGTTGCACCACCCTACAGCGAAAGAGTTGATGCAAATTGTAGCAGTTGCTGGACTTGCACAAAATTTCGCAGCGTTACGATCACTAACAACAACCGGAATTCAACAAGGACATATGAAAATGCACTTAATGAATATTCTAAATCAGTTTGACGCTACGAATATAGAGAAGGACACCTTAACCGCACATTTTAAAGTAAATACCGTCACACATAGTGCCGTTGTTGAAGCCATTCAGCAATTAAGATTGAAAAACTAATCATGGAAACGTATTATAGCAACGGGAAACTTTTACTTACTGGTGAATATGTGGTACTTGATGGTGCATTATCACTTGCAGTCCCAACTAAATTTGGACAATCTTTAAAAATTGAAACTCTAAACGAACAAAATCTTGTTTGGGAAAGTTTTGATACTAATGGCAATTGTTGGTTTAACAACACATTCCCTTTAGAAATTAGTAAGATGTTGAAACAAGTTCAGCATGACGACGAGATTTCAAAACGTATCATTCAAATATTAAAGGCTGCGAAAACGTTGAATCCTGATTTTTTAAACACAAAAAATGGTTTTAGAATTTCGACTCATTTAACCTTTCCAAGAAACTGGGGTCTAGGTACTTCATCTACATTAATTAATAATATGTCTCAATGGGCACATGTTAATCCGTTTGAATTATTAGAACAAACTTTTGGCGGAAGTGGCTATGATATTGCATGTGCACAAAATAACACACCCATTACCTATCAATTACAGAAAGATAAGATTGCTGTAAATCCCATTATTTTCAACCCAAAGTTTAAAGATTCCATTTACTTTGTCTATTTAAACAAGAAACAAAACAGTCGTGATGGTATCGCGACCTACCAGGCCAATAAACAGCATTTAGAGCCTATTATTAACGACATCAATATACTAACCACACATATTATCGAGTGTCAGAATTTAAACGATTTTGAAACATTGCTAGATCAACATGAACAGATTATCTCCAACATCACAAAACAGGCAACTGTGAAATCTATTTTCTTTAATGATTTTAAAGGAAGTATAAAAAGTCTTGGTGCTTGGGGTGGTGATTTTGTTTTGGTAACTTCAACAGCAGACCCTTCGTCTTATTTTAAAGAAAAAGGTTTTGACACCATCATTCCATATACGGATATGGTACTTTAATTTAAAAATAGCGCATAAAAAAAGGAGCAAATAAATGTGCTCCTTTTTTTATATTCTAGAAATTCTTCTATTCAAAAAGAATTATTGAATTTGATTCTTAGCTCTGTTATCTTCAATCTCTGAAGCTTCTTTTAAAGCCGTATAAAGTCTTGAAGACACAACATTTAATTTTTGTTGCTCTACTCTGTTAGCAGCAGCTTGATAGCTATCTAACTTAACAGCTGGCTTCACTTTAGTTACTTTAATCATGTAAACACCGTTAGAACCTTCAATTAATCTAGATGTTTGTCCTTCTTTCAATCCAAAAGCAGCACCAACTACTAAAGGCTCTCTACCTACACCTGTAAGCATTGGGTTTTTCATATTAACATCTGAAGCAGTTCTAACTGTGGTACTTTCAGCCTTAGCCAAAGCATCTAAACCTGTAGCAGATACTCTGTTTTTAATTAACTCCGCTTTCTTTTCTTTACGTACAATAGGCATAACAGTCGCTTTTGCATCTTCAACAGACATAAGTCCTTCTTCATGCTTAGCTACTATTTGAGCAATAACGTATCCGTTTGTGATGTTGAAACGTTTTGTATCACCTACATTAGAACCATCTTCAAAAGCCCAACGTACTATTGGTCTTTGGCTTCCAACACCTGGTATATTTTCGTCTAGCACTTTCAATCCATTTACAGGACGTACTACAAAGTCTTTTTCTTTAGCAGCCGCTTCAAAATCTTTCTTTTCTAAAGCGATTTCAAAGTTAGACGCATCTCTAAATATTTTATCTATAGACGCTTCAGAAGCCTCTATTTCTCTAGCAAGCGTTCCTACTTGAATCGCTCTTTTCTTATCTTTTTGACCTTCAATTTCTATAATATGGAAACCGAAAACAGTTTTAACAACACCTACATCACCTACTTTACCTTCAAATTCAAAATCATTGAATTCAGGAACCATAGAGTTATAAGGATGCCAATCGTAACGTCCTTCGTTTTGAACACTTCCTTGATCTGAAGAAAACGCTGTAACCAATTCTGGGAATTTGCTACGGTCACCTTTAATAACTGCTAACAAACTATCAGCCGTTGCTTTCGCTTCTGTTTCCGTTTGAACAACATCTGCAGTTGCACTTTGAGAACCAATATATGGAACTAATATGTGTCTTACTTTTGCTGAATCTGGTATTTGTTTAACCGCAATTACTTTAGATATCTTGTAGTAACCGTTATCTTGATACGGACCATACACTTGACCTTCATTCAATTTAAAAATACTATCTGCAACAACAGCAGATAAGCCAGATTTAAATACATAACGCTTATCAAATTTAATATCTGAATTATTGTTTACAAAGCTTTCGTTATTCGTTGTGTTTAAAAAACCAATAACTGATTCACTTGCTTTAGAAGCTTCGTTATACTCAACTTTATCTTTTAAAAGCCCCGTTAAACTCGCTTTGATTGCTTTTTCATCTTCCGTTGAAGCAACTTCATTAAATTGTACAAATTTAATATCTCTTGATTCTTTTACTTCAAACTGTTTTTTATGTTTCTTGATATAATCTGAAACATCAGACGTTGAAATTTTCACTTTATCATCCTCAATTGAAGAGTAAGCAATTTGAACAAACTGAACATCTACTTTATTTCCGTCTAATTTATGCTCTAACTCACCTTCTTTCAAAGTAGCTGTTAAACCAGCTCTAACCATGTTAAAGTAGTTTTGTTGCAATGCATTTGCAGCGATAGATTTTTCGTAGTTAATCCAACCTTGGTAACCTTCGGCAGATGTTTCTTTTAAGTTGGCAATATATTCGTTTAATTTATTCTCATCAAACATACCAGCTTCGTTTAAAAACTCAGGACTTGTAGCCAATGTTGTTTTTAACAAATCTCTCATTTGATCTTTTTCTACTGAAATACCAAGTTTTTCAAACTGGTTTTCCATAATAGCTTGTCTAACTTCCTGTTCAAAAACTTGATTGATAACTTGAGATCCTGTAGCATTTGGTCCTGCTTGACGTTGTGCAGCTTCCACTTTTTGCATAAAGTCTTCGCGGGTAATATCTTTACCATTTACGGTTGCTACCACATTTTGAGAGCTTGCCGAAAACGAACTACCGCTTTTAAACAAATCTGCTAATACAAAAGAAAATAACGCTAAGGCTATTACGATGATTAAAAATAGTGAACGTTGTCTTATCTTATTTAAAACTGCCATTTGAAATTATTTTTTAAAAAAAATCTATTGTTAAGTTGGTTGCCAATTGTTACTTGGCAAAATATTGTGGGCGAAAATACTATTTTCTATTTAATAATAAAAGTGTTATCAGGCATTTGTTTGCAGGAATGTACTTTGTTTTTTATGAATGGAAAATTACTTGAATTTTGACTAAACTAAGCGTCTAATCTACATCTAAAAGCTTCAATTCTACAAGGTCTATTTTGGTATTAGAAACTTCCAAAATAGTGAAACTAAATGCATCGATTCTAACTACATCATTTTTTGTTGGAATTTCCTCGGTATGATTAACAATTAAACCACCTAAGGTTTCATAATTCTCACTATCAGGAAGGTTTAATTTATAAGTTTCATTAAGGTAATCAACTTCCAATCGTGCTGAAAACGTGTAGGTTCCATCTTCTAATCGCTCTTCAATTAAATCGACCGTATCATGTTCATCTTCAATTTCACCAAATAGTTCTTCAACAATATCTTCCACCGTCATAACTCCAGAAGTACCTCCATATTCATCTAAAACAACAGCAATACTTTTACGTTTCTTAATAAGTACACTAAGTACATCTTTAACAAGAACGGTTTCCGGAACATATTCCACAGGAAGCATCATAGCCTTAATGTTTTTAGGCTTTCTAAACAGCTCGAAAGAGTGTACATACCCTAAAACATCGTCGATGGTATCTTTATAAACTAAAATTTTTGTAAAACCGGTGACTGTAAAAAGCGCGTTGAGAGACTTAATAGAGTCGTTAATCTCTATAGCAGTAATTTCGGTACGCGGTACCATAACTTCACGGGCTTTAACTTCAGAAAATTCTAAGGCGTTTTGGAAAATTTGAATTTCAGAATCCACATCATCATGTGCTTCTACCGATTCCATTTGTTCACTTATATAATTCCCTAATTCCACCTTCGTGAATGCCAATTGTATTTGGTCTCCTTCCGTTTTGAATACATATTTTAATACAAAATCTGAAATCCAAATAACAAAATCTGATATAAAAGTAAATAACATATAAAACCCATAAGCAGGAATAGCAAGGGCTTTTATTAAAGAATTCGCATATATTTGGAAAAACACTTTTGGGAAAAACTCCGCCGTTATTAATATAACAAGTGTAGAAATTACGGTTTGAGTTAACAGACTAAAATCTGTAAACATCAAATCTAAAAAAAGATAGGGTGTTGGTACCAACGATTGAAACCAGTCGACCAGCAAATCTCCCATAAAAAACCCGTAAATTACCAATGCAATATTATTACCAATTAACATGGTGGCAATAAATTTGGATGGTTTTGCGGTAAGTTTGGTTAAAACTTTTGGTAAAATGCCTTCTTGTTTTTTCTCAATTTCTATATGAATTTTATTTGAAGATACATACGCAATCTCCATACCCGAAAAGAAGGCTGAAAGTATTAATGATACAATAATGATGATGACATCAACACTCATTTATTTTGAATTATTAGTATTATCGTATTTCTTAGCAAATTTTCTTCTGAAGAAATACATAAAAACAGCCAATGCTGCGAGTCCGAATGAGACATACGCACTATTGCTTTCACCTACATTCCATTTTGTAACACCATCATAAATAAATAGTACAGCAAAAACGATATAAGCGTATTGAAAAATCTTTGAATATTTCATGTGTTTATTTTATAATTTGTAAAGATAATTAAAATTGAAGAATGTCAATTTTAAATTAATTTGAATAAAATTAATCTTCTACCGTAATAATACCTGTAACTTCAAGTACTTCGGCAGTCGTAAATTTTGAATCAGAATCGAAACCATTACCATTAATAATATCGGTTTCGGTTTTATAAGAAACGGGTTTATTAGTAAACAACCATTCTTTTTTCCGGTCGTAATATAATTGTTGAGTTTTTAAAACTCCATTATCGGCCGTAGTAATCACTACGTTTCCTTGCAGGTCCAACAAACCGGTTTCATCATAAACAATGGCATAATCTGCCACTACTACGCTTTTTTTATTCTGCTCGTCAAATAAATTTAAGATAATCCCTTCTGGAAATTCACTATATGGAAAGTCCCTGTTTTTAAAATCTAACATTTTCGGACTTAGCATATTGGCAGTAACCCTACCAGAATCGGTATGTTTTAAGTTGATGTTTTCAGCAATTCCAATAGGTTCATTTTCTGAAACCCCCATTTTCTGGACTTGATTAAAACTGTCATTACATGAAAAAAACATAGCCATCACAAAAAGGATGACTATGTTTAGTATTTTATATATAATTGTTTTTTTCATTAAATTTTCGGCACTGTAACAGAAGATCCAATCCAACAACCTATTTTAATAGTTTGACCTGTATTACCAGCACTAAATATCTCAGATTTAGATGGTGCTTTAGATAAATAGTTCGCTGCAGAATTTGCAGATGCTCCAGACAACTTAGAATCTACACGTGCTGCTTTTTGAGCTTCATCTGCTGCTAACCAATACACCGCTCTTTTATTAAAGTTAGTGTCACCACAATCGTTAGCACTTGCTGCATACATAGCTGCAATAGATAAGTAAGGACGCCCGTTTGATGGGTTTAACTTTAACGCTTCTCTAAAGAAGTTTCTTGCTTGAGAATAACTACCTCTAGATTTAAGTTTTAAGGCAATTCTATTATTAAGGTTTGATTTTTTAAAGTTATCAGTTTCTAAATCGATCGCTTGTTTGTAAAAAGAAATAGCTTCGTTAGATTTACCTTCTTTATCTTTCAAGATCCCTAAGTAATAAGCTGAATTAGCCGATGGGCTTAACTCATGAAATGCATTTACTAACTTAAAGAATAATGGGTCATCTGTACATTCTTTTTCAGACATTTTACCAGCTGCTCTTTGTAACCAAACTGAATTGTTTTTATTCTCTTCAAAGTTCTTTTGGTATAAAGGAATTAAGATCTCACAATTTGCTCTTGTTCCCATTTTCTCATCAATACCAGCTGCAATTTGATCGTAAGCGGCTAAGTAGCTTTCGTAATACGCTTTATATTGTCCTTCTTTGCTTGTTAACTCTGTACCAGCAGTTTCTTTTTCAATAAGCACGTTAAGGCTTTCAGAGTAGTTTTTAACTTCGTCTTCTACTTTTTCAACAATATCATCATACTTATTAAATAAGTCTTCTGCAGGTTTTTTACCAGCATCATATAAATCAACCATTAAAGAAAAATACGTATACAAACTTTGAGGGTTTGTAAATGTTCCTTTATCCTCTTGGTAAGCTGCATCAAAAACACCGTATAACTCTTCGTTCGATTTGTTTAATATACCTTTATTATCGTACATTAATTGGCCTGTTTGCGCGCCATACTCTCCTTTTGGAGTTTTACTTGCAAAGTGCTCGCCTCTTTCTTTCCAAAGTTTAATTAAGTCGTTAAGGTAATTTACCTTATCTGCACCCGTAGCTTTTTCAATTCTATCTGTTAAGATTTTCTCACCATCAACATATATAGCGTTGTTAAACTGTGGACATTTTGCTCGTACTTCCATCCAAGGTTGAAAAGCTGCATCAAAGTTTTTAGCTTTTACATATTCGTGGAATATAGAAAGCTTCGTCATGCACTCTTCATCTTGTTGTGCAAAACTAATATTTAAACCAATGAATAATGCTACTAATAAAAATGTAATTTTTGTTTTCATGATAATAATGTTAACCTGTTAGTCAAATTTTCTTTTTTGGAACCATCTATCGTTCAAAGATAAACTTATTTGGAAATTAATAAAATTCTCTTGAATTAAATTACTATTTGTTGTTCCTCTTTTTCCAAGCTCCAATCCTAAGTTGGCATTAGAGAAAAAACTACCAACTGGTAATCCTACTCCAAAAGACATGCCAAACTCTTTAATTGATTCATTTTCTATATTTAAACCTGTATTTTCAAAGTGTATTCCCGCTCTATATACAGCACGTTTAAAGTAACTTGTAAATGAATTATATTGAGGAATATAAAAACCTCCAATAGAAAGGCTTGAAGAATTCTCGTATTTAACCTCTGTACTTGAGTATAAATCGTTAGAAAAATCGCTGGTTTTCTGATATTCAGATTCGATACCTACAAACCATTTTCTTGGTTCACCAATACCCGCACCTATTGAAAATTTTGATGGTAACACCAAATCAGTTTTCAAAAGACCTAAAGATTCTAAATCGGTATCAATAGTGCTATATACCGTTTCAGATCCTGTTGAAGACACTATCACTGTAGATATAGAACGTTCATTCTTTGAACCTAAATTACTTTCTGGTGTATATGTAACACCTGAAACTAATTCCAATTTAGGGCTAATCATGGTTTTGTATGATAATCCTAAATTAATATTCAGTCCACTTAAATCAGACCTATTGTTTTCTCTGGTTTGATATTGCGTCGCATTCCCATCATCATCATAAGTAAAGGCAATATTACTGTTTTGAATATTTCCAAAGTTATAATGCGCATCAATACCAACACTCAAACCGTCTGTAATTAAATATCCTAAGCCTAAAAACGCTTTATTTAATCCACCTTCACCTTGAAATTTATTTGAGAACCTACCATCATCATAATTAGAATCTAAAGATTGGAGTTTATAGCCTACAGACGTAAATGGCATTAAACCGAAACCAAAACCAAATTTACCTACAGGCACCGACAATGCTAAATAATCGAAGGTTGTTGTACTTGCCTTAGCACTTTCAGAACTACCTTTTAGTTTTACATCAGAATAGGTTCCACCAACCGTAAATTTAACAGGTCTACTTTCGCCAGCTAACATCTCCAAATTCTTACCAGCATATCCTGCAGGGTTTCTTAAGTTAATATGTATACTATCTGTATAAATACTTAAACCTCCCATGCTTCGGTTCTCGACTGTTCCTTTAAATTTTAAGCTTCCAATACCGTAAAAAGAATAAGGTGAGGCTGTGCCCTCTTGTCCGTAACTATTAATTGCAAAAACTGCAATAAAAACTAATACAAGTTTTTTAATCATTCGTTTGAATTAAATTGTAAAATAAAGTTCAGTCCTTCTAAAAGAAAATTAGAAGTCGCAAATATGCTACTTTTTAATTGTTTAGACAAGAAATTACTATCACCTCCTGTTAAAATAACTGTTAAATCGGGATAATTAACTTTGTACTCGTCTATAACACCATCCATTTCTTTTAAAACACCATAAACAACACCGGAATGTATAGCTGTTTCGGTTGAATTTCCAATAATACTATTTGGCAAGCCCATATCTAATAACGGTAAATTGGCCGTTAAATTATTCAACGATTTATAACGCATGCGCAAGCCAGGAGAAATGGCACCGCCTAAGTATTCTTTTTTGGTATTTATAAAATCGTAAGTTATGCACGTACCAGCATCAATAACAAGAACATTTCTATTTTCATAAAGCTTTACGGAAGCACATACCAAGGCCAATCGATCCACACCCAATGTTTTTGGCGTTTCATAAAGATTTGTAAAAGGTAATTTCGTATCAGAATTTAAAGAAAGTAAATCAAAATAGTTAGATATAACATCAACATCCGTTTTACTCAGTTTACCTACAGAAGAAACAATAGCCTGACTAATGCTTGGGTATTCGTTTTTAATAGCCTCAATATGCTCTAAAATCAAATTTAGAGCTACTGCTTCTTTATGTTTAAGAGCACCCCCATCAAAAACGGCTAGTTTTACAAAAGAATTTCCTACGTCTATTATTAAATTCATATTTTTAATTAAAGTTCAAATCTACAAAATGAAAATAATAAGTATTATTTTTTTTCTTATTATATTGATTTTAAAACACATGCGTAATTCAATTTAAAAAAAAAAAAAATAAGATGAATTTTTTCCAAATTTCTCTTGCTGAATATTAAAAATCAATATATATTTGCAACCGCTAAGGCGAGGTACCTTAGCTCAGTTGGTAGAGCAAAGGACTGAAAATCCTTGTGTCCCTGGTTCGATTCCTGGAGGTACCACAAAAAAATCCCGAAACTTAATTGTTTACGGGATTTTTGTTTTTAGGAAATTCTCAATCTCCTATTTATACACTTTTATCAATAACCTTATTCGGTAAATAATTTTTATTAGTCTTAAAGCAAGTGTATGTATGCTTTAGGTCTTATTCCTTTCTTTAAACCTTTTCGTTACTTTCTTACCCAATGGGGGAGTCTATAGCAACAATAAACGACCACAAACTCAAGATACTCCACATTATAATCTAACAGAAACTATTAAACGAAAATGATTTTCAATTGCACCAAACTAGTTATAATAGAACACTATATTATGCAAGCCATTGTGCTGTAATAGCCAATTACAACTTGGGTTTTGTCCCAATTTTATTAAAAGATGAATCTACTGAAGGAGGCGCTTGGTTTGAAAAAGTTGTCAAGTCCTTATTGAAAACAACAAGATAATAGTCGATTTATTCACTGCAGAAGTCTGCACCTACTCCTCTCATCCCTATTTAAAGTTCTTTTAGAATCAATAACTATTCACGAACATAAAGCATATAAGGCCGATGAAGAATTGCTAATATACCAATATAAAAATGGTATAATTTATCCAGATTACAGTAGCGTAGATATTTTAATGAAAGACCCAACCCATTCTAAAGCGTTGAATGATAAGGTGTTTCCCTATTTACATCATAAAACATTATTGATTTGTAAATTTAAAAATGGCCATTTAATAGAAACTATGGCCATTTCAGGTTCCGGTCTACCCTATGTACCACATATCGACTCTCTAAATGGCCCAACTGGTTACAGCGTAATTCTTCATAAGCATTTAATAAGAGCTAGTGTCAAGTTATTCCTAATGCATACCCATCGCAACAAAAGTGTCGACTATAATGAGCTTTGGAACGAACCAAAAAACTATAAGGCACATTAATTAAAATTATTTTAACTTATATGAAGATGATTCGTGCAAGTTTTTAAGAAACATAAAAACCGCGCTATCCGCTATATCTTTTTATGCTAAGAAATTCTAACAAAAGATCAACCAGCGTTAAGCATAAAAAGGATGCCGCTTCTATCGCTCTTGCAGCTTACAACTAGCATCAAACACGTAACGCTTATTTAGCTTACAGGAGTATATAATTGATTTGGTTATACTTTGTCTGCATTCCCCCCCACAACAAAGCCCTTCATTATAAAATACAGGTTTTTTTAATAAAAGCTAGTTAAACTTTATACAATAAGATAG
>NZ_JAUPED010000040.1 GCF_030552475.1 Mariniflexile sp. AS56
CATTTACGAACCCGTGAATATTCCGCAGGAATATTCGCAAGTAGGGAAGAACCTAGCAATTAATTATACACGGTGTTAGCTACAGTTTTTATTAATCGGTTACTTTATTCCAAAGTAAATCAGCGTAAATTTCTGCTATTTCGCTTTCATTATTCACTTTCCAAGTTCGATGAGTAATTCCTCTTTCTTGGTCAATAATTTTGTCTTTTAACAACCAAATTCCGTCATGTTCAGGATTTGGTGCGTTTTCTAATTTTTGTTTTTCAATAAACCCAGAAACTTTTATGTGTTCTTTAAGGTCATTTTTTGAAATTGTAATATACTTTTTCAAAAGTCGAAAGGGTACTCCTTTGTCCTTAAATTCAGGAACTAATTCCGCAATTGAATTCATATTTCCAGTTTCCATGATATTCAATTGAGTTTTTTTGTCAAGTTCAGGGTAATTAAGTTTTTCGTGAGCTAAACAAATTTCGTTTATTTCATCAGTCAGTTTTTTTACTCCGATTTTATTCGAAATAAAAAAGCAAATAATTAGTATTAAAACTAATCCGATTATGATTATGAAAGTCATCATTTCAAATTGTAGCTAACGTTTATGTGTAAGGAACGTTGCGTGTTTGAGTGCGAGGATTTTCCGAAGGAAAATCAGATGCAAGCAAACAAAGCAAAGACCAAACGATTAAACTAAAATAAGCAATGTTTTTTACACGGTGTTGGCAATAGTTATTTTTTATTCCTACATCAAATTGTATATGGAATTTATATCCTTGATGATTTTTTTTCTATAACCAAGATTATTCAATTTACCTGACGACTTTCCATAAAATGCTATTTCATTTTTTTTAAAGTCAAGTATAAAGATGTAAACTTCACTAGATTGAACAAAAAATGAATTAGCTGAAGTCCCTAAAACAATAGAATTTGGATATCGTTTATCATTTGATATTAAATTAGGTTTTATAAGTGTAAACATTAAAAATTGGGATTCATTCAATGAGTAAAATTCCTTTGGAACTTCTATTTGTCCTACTGAATTTTGAGACTTTAGTTGTTCTATTATTTTGTTTAGTTTTGGAATTAGAGTATATGTAATTTTTTCTTTATCCTTTATAGCAATTTTTTTATAAATTTTATATTTTAAAGAATCTACTGTAAAAATTGAATCAAGAGTTTGATTCGTATATTTTGTAAAATACTGTCCGCTTTTAGAATTTTTTTCCTTTAGTGAAGCAAATTCATATATAGGTTCTGTGTAAATTAAATTTGTTAGATTTCTATATGATTTATCAAATTTAATTACGCGTGAACTACTACAAGAAGTGAAAATTGTGGTTAAAAATAAAAATAAAATTCTTGTTTTCATTTGAGTATTCTAATTATTGCCAACGTTTATGTATAAGGAAAGTTGCGTGTTTGTGTGCGAGGATTTTCCGAAGGAAAATCAGAAGCTAGCAAACAAGCAACTAACTTTGGTTTAGCTAAAACTAGCAATTTTTTTTATACGGTGTTGGCATTAGTATTTTTATTCCGCTGTATCTTTTACAACTTTAGTTTTAGACAAATAATCGTGAATTCCGTTCTTAACAAATAAGAATGAAATTCGGTCGAATGGAATAAGTCTGCAAAAAGACCGAGTAATAATATCTCCATTTTCAGGTTTTTCCCCATTCATTTTTACGACTTTGGTTTTCGTTACAAATTTCCCAATAGTTTTTTGGAATTTAATTTCTAAAATGGCGTAATATGCAATAAACGTCCCAAAAAATAAAGCATAAACAAATAGTGTTAAAATTCCTTGACTTTCCGCTGTCACAGGAATGAAAAGTCCTATTATAAAACTTATTATAAATGCTAAAATTAGCCAAACAAAAAAGTCAATTATAAAATTTACAAACCTAATTCCCGAACCAACCACATTCGAGTCAACTTTTTGTTTTTGTTCTTTTTCCGTTGTAGCTTTTTCTCGTATTTTTTCAAATTCAGATGTGTCAATATTCCGCTTTTCAATTTCAGCGTCCGCAGCTTCGATTGCAGTCGGATTGTATCTTTCTCTCTCGACTGTTACAATCTTTATTAAGTCTTCGTCTGTCCTTTCGGACATCACTTTTGTAAATTCGTTTTCCATTAGTTTGATGGTCGGTTTATATTAATGCCAACGTTTATGTGTAAGGAACGTTGCGTGTTTGTGTGCGAGGATTTTCCGAAGGAAAATCAGATGCAAGCAAGCAAAGCAACGACCAAGCGATTAAACTAAAATAAGCAATGTTTTTTACACGGTGTTAGCTGTAGTTTTTATTTTTTCTAATTGCCAATATTATGTCAGCAATTATATAAGTTAAAACTATAATTATTCCAAATATTCGGTATAATGTCATTCCTTCGTCCAAAAATCCAGTTATCGAAAGCCATAAAATCAGTAAGCAAAACGGATAGAGTAGAAATCTTGTCAAGATTTTTGTAAAAGTCCATTCTTTAACCTTTTCTTTCTTTAATTCCGTTTTCGGTATGCTTTTAAGTGCGGGATTGTTTTCTCTTTCAATATTTTCTATTTCTTCTTTCAGTTCTTTAGTCAAATTTTTTGTTTCGTACTTTGTTACATTAAACATGAATAAATACCAAAAAAATCCCAATACAGAAATTCCGATTATTCCAAAGATGGCAGTCTTAAATTCAGTTGTAAATATCAAAATCAAATTAAGCATAATAAGAAATCCGATTGATATTTTATTCCAAAGTTTGTAATAAGGATTTTTCACAGTTTTTATACCATTTAATTCTCCATTTTGATCAAAAGTCAGATAAAAAATCGGATAGGCACCTCTTAGAAAATGTGATGAACGCCAAATGAGAAGCTCATTCGGTTTTATTTCTCCACTGTATTTTGTTGTGTTGTAAAAAAACGCATCATTCCAATGATTTTTCAGAGTACTTTTTTTGTTCTGAATAATTAATTTTTCGATGTCTTTTTTTTCTACCATAAAGATTGGTTCAAATTACAGCTAACGTGATTGTGTATGGTTAGTTGCGTGGTTAAGCAACTAAGTTAGCAAACATTGACGAACCCGTGAATATTCCGCAGGAATATTCGCAAGTAGGCAGAAATAAAGCAATTAATTATACACGGTGTTGTAAATAGTTTTAATTCGGTATTTTAATATTCAGATTAATATCCTCGATAGATTCTAGTCTGTATTTGACAAATCGTCCACTGGTATTCGTTCCTTTTGCTTCTAAAACTATAAAATTCATAGGTGTTTTTATTTTATTGAATAATTGTGTCTCAAGAGCAGAGAGTTTAAAAACAGAGAAATAACTTTTGTCAGTTTCTTTTATTACGAACTTATATTTCGCAATTTTCTTGTCTTTATCATTTAGAATTTTAAAAGTAATCTCTTTAATTCCTTTTTTTTCTTTTATCTCAGAGAATTCAAATTTATTTTCGGTGATATTACTAGTCATATTTTTCGTTTCCATAAAATATAATTTTAAAGAATCTGATTTATCGATATGAAAATAATGAACTTGATTTTCCTTTATATCAAATATTCTAGATACTAGAGAATCGTTACGGTTGTATATCTGCATATGATATGAGTCATCTTCAGAATTAAATAGGTTAGTCCATTCTTGATTCGGAAATAATTGAGTAGAAAAATTACTCTTTACTATTTTATCAAACTTATAGTTTTGGCTGAAGCATGTACTCACAAATAATATAAAAAGTACGGAAAATGTCGATTGAAGTGTTTTCATAAATGTCTTGTCCTGAAATATGGCTACAGGTTAAAATTGATTTACGCTGTTTTTAAATATACCATATTAGGTGTTT
>NZ_JAUPED010000041.1 GCF_030552475.1 Mariniflexile sp. AS56
TATAATTATCAAAATATTCTTTGTCTTTAAAAATTGACCTTTTCATTGGCGAGTAATCTTAAATGAACCACAACGGTTTTGTGTATGGTTAGTTGCGTGTTTAAGTAACTAATTTAGTAAACAAAAACGAACGCGAGAAAATTCCGAAGGAATTTTCCAAATAAGCACTTGCCAAAGCAATTAATTATACACGGTGTTGTAAAACGTTTTTTAATTCAAAACTAATTTTCCTTGTTAGATAAGTCTTCTTCCGCAATCCATTCCATAAAAGATGTATCAGCTCCACCGATTTTAATAACCTTATTTTTATGAGTCATTGCGCCTAATCCGTGTTCAATATCCCATTTGCAATCGAATTCAAAACCAATATATCCAATGTCATCTTTTTTAACATTCATAAAGTGTATTCTGATTAATTCGATAAGTTTTTTAAAATCATTTGGGTTAATAACATCTGGCATTAACTCTTTCTTCTCATCAGGTTCATAATCGTAAATGTCTTGAATTTCAGGATATTTAATAACTAAAGCTTTGAGTATCTCATTTTTGATTTCCCCTTCATTTTTTATAAGATATTCATTCGCTTTGTGTTGATAGGTTTCTATTTCTTCAGTTTCTAAAGTAGAATCTCCACCTATGGAATATTCAAAAAGAAAATCACTTTTTTTGTTTTCAAATTCATTCCAAGAAGAAAGATAAATTTCTCCTTCAATTCCATTTAATTCTCTATGTTGATTTTCGTTACCCAATGTTTCTCTCAAATGTTTTACAACGTGTTTGTGTATGGTTAGTTGCGTGGTTAAGCAACTAATTTAGTAAACAATAACGAACCCGTGAATATTCCGCAGGAATATTCGCAAGTAGGCTAGAACCAAGCAATTAATTATACACGGTGTTGGCACCAGTTTTTTGTTCAGTTTCATATAAATTCAAATCGTCTTTAATTTTATAGATGATAAGGATTATTAATTTCAATAATATTTGATAATCGTTTTGTTGTTCATCTTCCGAACTGCTGTTTGTTCCGTGCAAATATTTATTTCGTAAATCCATTCCATTCGAAAACTCTTTTTTATTTAGATAATAGTTTAAATATTTTCTTTCCTCAATGGTAAATAATGTGTTCTCAAATTTTACCATTCCCTTTTTTTCCATTTCTAAAATTTCATTTCTGATTTGCTCGGAATAGTGCCAAAAATTTAGAACATCCTCATAATGTAATTTCCCAATAACAAAAACTAATTCTGGGTTCTTAATTCTCAAAAACCCGTCTTTATCTTTGTACAAATAATTATTTGAAATTAAATAGTCAATATCTCCTTTTTGATAATCTTGAAAATCTTCATAACCAATATTTTCGTTTGTTAATAATTGATAAAATGAGCGATACTTTTCTTTAAAAGGCTCAATATAGTAGAGCATAGATGAATTTGAAAAGAAATAATAATTTAGCCTTAAATATTCTTCTCCTTGACCATAAACATATTTCTTATTTAGTTTACTTTTTACTTTGCTTAAATGTAATTGAGAGGAACTAATTTTAATCAAGTCAAAATCTATGAAACCTTCTTCAACGTAGCATTGATATTGTTTTATTAGGAACTCTAATTCAGGTGCTATAAATCTAATTTTCTCTAAAGGCGAAGCATTTTCAGAAGCGAATGAAATAGTTAATCCTTTAATTTCGAACCTTTCATTCAAGACTTCATTAACTTGATGTGATAAAACATTCTCAAGATTTATTTTGTTTTCTTGTAAGTAATGAAGATATAACGCTAATTGAATATGTGACAATAAGCTTTTACCGTGAAATTTAAAACTTATCAAGTACTCGTTTTTAGAACGCATAAAAACTCGTTCAAGTGATTCAATTTCGTGATTTTTACTCACTAATTCTATACAACCTTGTTCATTGATATATCTAAAAAGGTAAGAGAAGTTCCGAAAAATGTTTTCATTAGATTTTGTGACATCCAGCCACTTTTCGGAATAGGAATGCGTTAACTGACCATTTTTATTTTCTAATTTGTAAGGTTCATCTTGGTCTTTTGATAGCGAACCTTGTACTCTTTGAGAAGTACCAGCTTCTCTTTTAAAAAAATCATCATTCTGCTTTTTCTCTAATCTTTTTGCCTTTAATTTAGTCTTGTCTGATAATTTTAATGTTCTTGAATTAACAACTAGTTTAACGTAATTTAAATTAGCGTTAGGTAAATCTAGATAATTTAAAATCATAGATTCTTTATCGGAATCTTTTAATGTTGCTGGAAAGAATAATTTTGGTTTTTCAGATAAGATATGGTCTTCTTCGAACTGGGAAAGCAATAATTCTGCTGACTCTGTAGAATCCATAAGGAAGTCACTAATAATTCTAGAAAAATGATTTACTATATTTTTTTGCTTTAGCAATTGTCTTATGTGAAATCTGTTATTTTTTAGTATTTCTTTTAGGCTATCTGAAGAGATTTTTTTGTGAATGCTTAATTGACTTATTAAAGTCCAAAATGAATCATAATATTGATAATCAGTTGAAATAAAGTGAGTTGAAATATTTTCGCTATTTATTTTAAGAAAAAAAGAAGTTATTGTTTCCCAAAAGGAATTAACGGTTTTTAAATAATTCTCTTTTGTTTCTTCACACCAAACACTACGATAGAGTTCATTGTCAAAATAAAGTTTAATTTGATATAATTCTAGAATGTCGTTTATATCATAGAGATTTTTAGAATCGAATTTTTCAATTAAAGATTCAGCATTTTGTAGGTTTCTATCTTTTGATAAATCTTGTATTGAATAAAAAACTACTCGATTTATATCTCTTTTCATTGTCGGATTTCTGTTTCGGGTGATTTTGGTCAAATTGGTGCCAACGGTTTTGTGTATGATTAGTGGCGTGTTTAAGCAACTAAGTTAGCAAATAAAAACCGAATAGAAAATCCGCGAGGATTTTCGTAAGTAGGCGAGAACTAGCCATTAATTATACACGGTGTTGTACACCGTATTTTATTCCGTTGTTGCTTTTTTTGCTCTTACCATAACAGATTCTGCCAATTCATACATTGAGCAACTTTGTTCACTCATTTTTCGTTTTCCAATTCGTTTTATTTCAGCACTATCATTTTCCCAATCGAAAACATAAATTATTTCTCGATAAACTTCGTTCAATTTTTTATAATTTAATTCGTTGTCTTTTATTTCAAAGTTTTCTTCGGTTTCTATAATCTTAATTGGGATTCCGTTTTTCAGATAAATAATTGTTCTTATTCGACCATAAGAAAGTCCGATTTCCTCAACTATTTTACAAATCTTTTTTTCATTCCGCCAAACTTTTAAAATTCCGCCACCATCTGAAGCAATTCCAGTCAGTTCCACCCAATCAAATTCAGTTTCCGTAAGAGTGGAATCCGATTCTATAGAATTCACTTTGTTATCAATTGGGTCAAGATTATTTTCCTGTCCAAATGTTAAAAATCCGATTAAGGTAAATATGATTACGAATGTTTCTCTCATATGGTGTACAACGTTTTTGTATAAGATTAGTGGCGTGTTTAAGCACCTAATTTAGCAAATAACCACCAAATAGAAAGTCCGCGAG
>NZ_JAUPED010000042.1 GCF_030552475.1 Mariniflexile sp. AS56
CCCCCACAACAAAGCCCTTCATTATAAAATACAGGTTTTTTTAATAAAAGCTAGTTAAACTTTATACAATAAGATAGTTTTCGCTAGAGTTTAAAACAAAAAAAAGAGTCTAACTACATAATGTAATTAGACTCTTCAAAAAAGGCAACGACCTACTCTCCCACAATGCAGTACCATCGGCGCTAACGGGCTTAACTTCTCTGTTCGGAATGGTAAGAGGTGAGCCCCGTCGCTATAACCACCTTAAGTCATAGCTGCTCGCTATTGGTTTTTACACCTTTAGCATTCAGCGTTCATCCTATAGATGAACAAATATCTTAACATATTGAAAAAAGGGTATCTCTACCAATATACATGAACTTTATACATAATAAATCTATTGAACTTTATAAAAAAACAGGCGTACAATAAGCCTATGGGTTATTAGTACTACTCGGCTATGACATTACTGCCTTTACACCTATAGCCTATCAACGTGGTCATCTTCCACGACCCTTTAAAGAAATCTCATCTTGTGGTGGGTTTCGCGCTTATATGCTTTCAGCGCTTATCCCTTCCCAACGTAGCTACTCTGCAATGCTCCTGGCGGAACAACAGATACACCAGAGGTTAGTCCAACTCGGTCCTCTCGTACTAGAGTCAGATCCACTCAAATTTCTAACGCCCACTGTAGATAGAGACCGAACTGTCTCACGACGTTCTGAACCCAGCTCGCGTGCCACTTTAATGGGCGAACAGCCCAACCCTTGGGACCTTCTCCAGCCCCAGGATGTGACGAGCCGACATCGAGGTGCCAAACCCCCCCGTCGATATGAGCTCTTGGGGGAGATCAGCCTGTTATCCCCGGCGTACCTTTTATCCTTTGAGCGATGGCCCTTCCATGCGGAACCACCGGATCACTATGCTCTTGTTTCCAACCTGATCGACTTGTAGGTCTCTCAGTCAAGCACCCTTATGCCATTGCACTCTACGCACGGTTACCAAGCGTGCTGAGGGTACCTTTAGAAGCCTCCGTTACTCTTTTGGAGGCGACCACCCCAGTCAAACTACCCACCAAGCACTGTCCCCTTTGTTCAAGGGTTAGACTCTAGATAAGCAAAGGGTGGTATTTCAACAATGACTCCACAACGCCTAGCGACGCCGCTTCAAAGTCTCCCACCTATCCTACACATTACTTATCCAAAACCAATACTAAGCTATAGTAAAGGTGCACGGGGTCTTTTCGTCCCACAGCGGGTAATCGGCATCTTCACCGATACTACAATTTCACCGAGCTCATGGCTGAGACAGTGTCCAGATCGTTGCACCATTCGTGCAGGTCGGAACTTACCCGACAAGGAATTTCGCTACCTTAGGACCGTTATAGTTACGGCCGCCGTTTACTGGGGCTTCATTTAAGATCTTCGCCGAAGCTAAACCCTCCACTTAACCTTCCAGCACCGGGCAGGTGTCAGGCCATATACATCATTTTTCAATTTAGCATAGCCCTGTGTTTTTGATAAACAGTCGCCTGGACCTTTTCACTGCGGCCACCCCGAAGGGTGGCGACTCTTCTCCCGAAGTTACGAGTCTATTTTGCCTAATTCCTTAGCCATGAATCTCTCGAGCACCTTAGAATTCTCATCCCAACTACCTGTGTCGGTTTAGGGTACGGGCTGCTTCTCTTGCTTTTCTTGGAAGTCGCTTTTCTGGATTATCACCTTGACCGAAGTCTCAGTGTACTATCGCGGTGTTACCACTCGCTTCAACGAACTATTCCGTCAGTTCGCACCAAATTTACGCCTCCGTCACTTTTAATGAGAGCAGGTACAGGAATATTAACCTGTTGTCCATCCACTACCCCTTTCGGGTTCGCGTTAGGTCCCGACTAACCCTCAGCTGATTAGCATAGCTGAGGAAACCTTAGTCTTTCGGTGTGCGGGTTTCTCGCCCGCATTATCGTTACTTATGCCTACATTTTCTTTTGTAGCTTCTCCAGCATGACTCACATCACACCTTCGACGACACTACAATGCTCCCCTACCACTTATATAAATATAAGTCCATAGCTTCGGTAATATGTTTATGCCCGATTATTATCCATGCCGAACCGCTCGACTAGTGAGCTGTTACGCACTCTTTAAATGAATGGCTGCTTCCAAGCCAACATCCTAGCTGTCTAAGCAGTTCAACCTCGTTATTTCAACTTAACATATATTTGGGGACCTTAGCTGATGGTCTGGGTTCTTTCCCTCTCGGACATGGACCTTAGCACCCATGCCCTCACTGCTGATTAACATTTTATAGCATTCGGAGTTTGTCAGGAATTGGTAGGCGGTGAAGCCCCCGCATCCAATCAGTAGCTCTACCTCTATAAAACTATAAATCAACGCTGCACCTAAATGCATTTCGGGGAGTACGAGCTATTTCCGAGTTTGATTGGCCTTTCACCCCTACCCACAGGTCATCCGAAGACTTTTCAACGTCAACCGGTTCGGTCCTCCACTGTATGTTACTACAGCTTCAACCTGCCCATGGGTAGATCACACGGTTTCGCGTCTACCACTACTAACTAAAGCGCCCTATTCAGACTCGCTTTCGCTACGGATCCGTGACTTAATCACTTAACCTTGCTAGCAACGGTAACTCGTAGGCTCATTATGCAAAAGGCACGCCGTCACAGCACGAAGCCGCTCCGACCGCTTGTAAGCGTATGGTTTCAGGTTCTATTTCACTCCCTTATTCAGGGTTCTTTTCACCTTTCCCTCACGGTACTAGTTCACTATCGGTCTCTCAGGAGTATTTAGCCTTATCGGATGGTCCCGACTGTTTCATACAGGATTACTCGTGTCCCGCACTACTCAGGATACCACTATCTAAACATTCTTTACCTATACCGGGCTATCACCGTCTATGGCTACTTTTTCCAAAGTATTCTAATTCATCCTGCTTCGAATATCGTGGTCCTACAACCCCGGTATTGCCGTAACAATACCGGTTTGGGCTAATCCGCGTTCGCTCGCCACTACTAACGGAATCACTATTGTTTTCTTCTCCTCCGGGTACTTAGATGTTTCAGTTCCCCGGGTTTGCTTGCATTGCTGCATACTATATCTTCAATATAGTGGGTTGCCCCATTCGGATATCTGCGGATCAAATCATGTGTGCTGATCCCCGCAGCTTTTCGCAGCTTATCACGTCCTTCATCGCCTCTGAGAGCCTAGGCATTCCCCATACGCCCTTATTTAGCTTATTGTACTTTTTGCTTTTTTAATGAGTTACTATTCAGTCTACAATTTTCAGTCAGAATAATCAATATAAATACCAATCATTGTTTCTTACACCTCGTAAACTAAACGTTTTTTGATTAATTAGAGATCGCTCGTGGTGATTCTAATTAATCTAATTTATTATTTAAAACTAAACTTAAAGTTTAATCTTAATTTTCATGTATCTTTTTTCAATATGTCAATGAAC
>NZ_JAUPED010000043.1 GCF_030552475.1 Mariniflexile sp. AS56
ATAATATTAAATTAAAAAAAGATAACTTTATAGAAGTTTTGGAAATTTAAACAGTTCTAACCAGGGGAAGCCTACAGGTTTAGCTAAAACTAGCAATTTTTTATATACTGTGTTGGCAATAGTTTTTTTATATTTTTTACTTCATTCAGTTAAATAAGTTTCCAATTCTTTTTCGGATAGAAATATTCTAATGAGTGAAAATCCATGATGCCGAATAAAAGACAATTATAAAAGTCATAAAAAAATTTAAAAATATTGGAACCATAATTTTTTGGTCATCTATTTGCATTTTATAAAAACAAAGTAAATATGTGAAAGGTTGAGTTACCAATAAAAAAACCCCTCCATATGTTGATATTAATAATAATCCTGAAAAAATCGTAAAAACCCAAATTAGAATAAGGGAAATAGAGTTTTTCGATGAATTTTTATTATAAAAAATATTAGGTTTCAATAACATCATTAGCGGAAGGGTTACATTTATTATTGCTAATGATTGAGATAATAGGTTTTTGTAGTGTGTTAATTCTTTTGTGAAAAACAAAATAAAGAACACAAAAAAACTCCAAATACTTATAATTATTAAAAGCAATTTATAAGAATATTTTTTTTTATCAAATTCAACTACACCGTAGATAAGTCCTAGAAAGACAAGTATTGAAATTACGGATAATATTTGCGTCATTTTTTAATTATTGCCAACGTTTATGTATAAGGAAAGTTGCGTGTTTGTGTGCGAGGATTTTCCGAAGGAAAATCAGCAGCTAGCAAACGAGCAACTAACATTGGTTTAGGTAAAACTAGCA
Organism: Mariniflexile sp. AS56; assembly: GCF_030552475.1. Taxonomy (GTDB): domain Bacteria; phylum Bacteroidota; class Bacteroidia; order Flavobacteriales; family Flavobacteriaceae; genus Mariniflexile. The sequence goes on from NZ_JAUPED010000043.1 coordinate 807, forward strand.
ATTTTTTTTATACGGTGTTGGCAATAGTTTTTTATGTGTTTTTAGTTTCTATTCCTAAAGCATTACAAACTTGTTGTCCATTTGCCTCTCCATTTAGATACCAAATTGCGAATTGTAAAGATTTCTTTAATTCAGATTCAGGTTGATGTGCTACAAAATATTTTGCTTCTTTTAAATCCCAACTTTTGAAACATTTTTCTGCTTTTTCTAGGTTCTCAAAATCAATAAATTTTTGAATTTTTTTAAGTAATTCTTCATCAGATTTTTTATGATATAATTCTATAACTTCTAAAAATTGAAGAAGTTTACCATCTTCTTTTCCTGTTAAACTATCTGAATGTTTCTCAGAAAGTATTTTAGCATCTTTTAAATGATTAGCAAAATATAAACATTCTATATTGTCTAATGCAATAGAAGAATCTTCTGGGAAAATACTATTTAATTTTTCGTAAACTTTAAGACTTTCAGGAAGTAAATTTAACCTTACATAAATTCTAGCTTTTTGTCTTAATACTGTTCTGTCCTCAGGCTCAATACCTAATGCCGCATTTACAAATTCTAAAGCATCATGTAATTTGCCATCTTTCAAAAGCCCATTAATTTTTTCTTTAAGCTCAATAAATTTTATTTTACGGTTTTGTTCCTCATTTTCAATAAATATTTGTTTTATTTCTGTATCGAACTTGTTTTTCTCAGTATTAAACTCTTTTGATTTTGACTCAAATTCAACTTGTAATCCTTTTAACTTTTCTAACTCTGTTAAATATTCTTTTTTTATACTATTTATATCTCTTATTCCAATAAACCCTATTACTCCAATGATTCCCAGAATAATTGTAATAACCGTATTTATCCTTTCATAATTACTAGAATAAGTTTCTTTAATTAAATCTTTTTCAATTTTATAATTTAATTGATTCTTTTCAACAGTATTAACATGATTCTCTAATCTAGAAACTTCTTGTCTTAAATTTTTAATATCAATACTATCTTTATTTTGTGCCAATGAAAACTGAATAAAAATCAAATTGATTACTATAAAATATTGTAGTTTGTTCATGTTTTAAATTATTGCCAACGTTTGGTATATGGAAAGTTGCGTGTTTGAGTGCGAGGATTTTCCGAAGGAAAATCGGAAGCTAGCAAACGAGCAACTAACTTTGGTTTAGGATAAAACTAGCAATTTTTTATATACTGTGTTTGCCTTTGTTATTTCACTATTTTCATTATTGTTTTAAGTCAGATACACAATAAAAAAGGCTATGTTGTATAATAAAAAGCATATTAAAGCTACAACATAAGGTTTGTAATCCTTTCCATTCCGTTTGTCCATCCAAATTAGTCCTACTAAAATTAAATTCATAATAGCGTACGTAATTGGCATTGCTATTAAATCATTTTCAAAAATATTAAATGTCCACCTTCCAATAGTTGGGTCAATAAGCACAACTGCTGAAGCAATCATATATCGCATATGTTTGGCAGTTGTTTTTCGGTGCTTGATAGCCAGAAAATACAGAACAATCAAAATAAGCATATTACCAATTGGAAAAACCAAATAATCATAATCTTCTTTTTCAATGACTTTATAAATCATTACGAGAAAACTTAAAATCCATAATGGGAAAATTACATAAGTGCTCTTTCCAATAATTTTGTGCCATTTATATTTTTTATTTACAATAAGTAATGGTTGTGTAATTAATATAGCAATCCATAATGCAGATAAGAAAAAGTGCAAATGAACAAGAATGTCAATGTGTTCATTAAATTCGGGGAATAAACCAAAATAACTAGGGTAAAATCCAATAATTGTTAAAGGAATAATTAGTAAAAAAACGTAACCTAATTTTCGATAGTTTGTTTCCATAATTGGTTTTTTTAATAAAGGCTAACGTTTATGTGTAAGGAACGTTGCGTGTTTGAGTGCGAGGATTTTCCGAAGGAAAATCAGATGCTAGCAAACAAAGCAACGACCAAACGGTTTAACTAAAATAAGCAATGTTTTTTACACGGTGTTGGCTAACGTTTTTTAATTATGCTTATTATTTTTTCAAGTTTTTCTTTATACACGTAAACTTCATATTCATAAGTTTTATTGTCAAAAGTTTTAATAGTCAGCGTGTTTTTAAAGTCAAAAACAGGTAAAATTAAACGCAAAAAATCTTGTGTTAAATCGTTAGATTGAGAAAATTTTCCAGAGTATGTTATATCCTTAATATTAGATAATTCGATGTCAGTTTTACGTGAAATTAATCCAAAAAGATGATTGCTTTTAATCCGCAATTTATTTTCGTAAACTTCCAATTCTTTTGAGTCAATTATTATTATGAATATTATTAAAAAAATTCCGATTGCAAGAGCATTAATATTTATCTCGTTTTCAGATCCAAAAAAAACACTTGTGATAATATAAATAATTATCAACCCAAAAACTAAGTCTTTTGCAAAACGTATCCATGAAAAAGTAGTGTAAATAGGCTTTTTTTCTGTCATTTCTCAAATGTCTTGTCCTGAAATATGGCTACAGGTTAAAATTGATTTACGCTGTTTTTAAATATACCATATTAGGTGTTTT
>NZ_JAUPED010000044.1 GCF_030552475.1 Mariniflexile sp. AS56
TTCTGCTTGGTCATCGATTAGTTTAAATTTCAGTTCTTTGGTTGGAAAAATGTTCATTTCTTAAATTAGGTACAACGTATGGTGCTATGATTTGTTGCGTGGTAAGACAATGAATTTAGCAAGTACAAACCAAATAGAAAATCCGCAAGGATTTTCGTAAGCAAGCCAATACCAGCAATAAATTATAGGTGTTGTTACCACACGTTTTTTAATCAGATTATTAATTTAAAATCAAATATTATGTCAAAATATAAATATCCAAAGTTTTATAAAATTCTTTTGATTACGATTATTATAGAATCGTTGGTGTTATTTATAGGATTGCTAATTATGTTTTTTTTTGGTTGGGTATAAGACTATAAACAATCCAAAAAATGCATCTTAAAAAAGACATTCCAATAGAACATCTTATGAAATTTTTAAAAGTTAAGTTAAATTCATAAGCTATGTATGTAAATAATATAATCCAAGCAATTGCTAAAAGACCTAAAAGAAAAATAATAGTGTCATACCTTACTAAATTAACATCATTGTCAACTATTGCTTCAAGAAATAAAGTTAATGGCAAAATATTTATGATATACCAGCAAACAGTTAAAGCTAAACAAGATCCAATAACAACAAAAACTCCTTTGTCTATTAATTCGGGTTTGAATAAATATAATTGTAAAAATGTTATAGGCAATATTCCTAAAAATATAATTAGAGAGTTTTTTTGTACTGGTTCAATGTCGAAAATTTCCTTTATCATACGTGATGTTTGTCAAATGTGTGGTAACGTTTTGTGTATGATTAGTTGCGTGGTTAAGCAACTAATTTAGTAAACAAATACTTGCCAGAGAAAATTCCGATGGAATTTTCCAGATGAGCACTTGCCAAAGCAATGAATTATACATGTTGTTAGGCACAGTTTTTTTAGTATTCACTTCTCTTATTCCAATCGTACTTATCTTTGTTCCGATTATTTTTTTCTGCTAAATCCGAAAGCATATAGTCAATCCATTCTTTGTTTACCCATTCGCCATTGACAAAAACACCAGCTATTTTACGTGTATTATTTATATTGTCTAACGGATTAGCGTTAAGCAAAACAAGGTCTGCAAATTTTCCGATTTCTACTGTCCCAATTTTATCTTCAATTTCAAGCCAATTTGCTGGTAATCTCGTAGCCGAAATTAATGCTTCTTCTTCTGTAAGACCTGCTTTTACTAAAAGCTCAAGCTCATTGTGAAGTGAAAATCCCCAAACTATTCCCGAAGTTCCTGAATCTGTACCTGCAACCATTGGCACACCTGCATTTTTAAGAGCCTTTACCATACTAATATGAAAATCGACAAGTGAATCAAAATACGCCACACGTTCAGGTGATGTACCTTTGTTGTACTGATTTGAAACTATCCATTTACTTTGCATAAGTGGATGCACATATTTGAAACTTGGTAAATTTCGCACACTATCAAGTGAGCGTGCTTGTTTTGCTATATATACTAAATTTGAAAGGTTTGGCATTACCCAAGTGTTATTGTCTTTTGCTAGTTTTGCAAACTCTTCAGCTACTTCAATTGTATACTCGTCAGTCTGACTTGAGAATTCCTCTGCGTGTGCAACCATTCCAAAATGAGGTACAAAAGCCTCTTTAGTGTTTCCTTTAAAGATTGTTGGAATATGACCAATAACTTTCATATTTTGTTTACTTGCCTCATCAACAATAGCTTTATAAGTCTCAATATTTAGATTAGAATAAACTTTAATAAATTCATAGCCTTGTTGTTTAGCAAGTCTTACAGTTTGTCTTCCGTCATTAGGCGTGTTTGCAGTATTTCCAGAGTCGCCACCATCTACTAAATATGCTAAAGCAATTCGAGGTCCTATGACTTTACCATTGATAATTTCATTTCTCTGTCCGAAATGTTCTACTCGACCACTAAGTTCAAAAGTCGTAGTAACTCCATTCGCAACGTAGAGCAACATAAAATCTTGGTTATCCATAAATAAGGTAGCACCTTTTGTAGGATAGTTTGAACTCATTCTTATGTCCGCAAGATTATGAACGTGCATATCAATAAGTCCTGGAATAAGCCACTTATCTGTTCCGTCTATTGTTTTAGCATTAACTGGAATGGAATCATTAATTGATTGTATCTTCTTATTACGAATTACAACGGTCGCTTTTTCAATGACTTTATTGTCCTCTGTCATTGGGATTATGTTCACATTTCTTATGACATATGTAATATTCTCTTGTTCATTTGTATCTAATTGAGATTGGTTTTGTGCGTTTAAATTGAAGTTAATAGTGACAATTAGAATTAGAATTATTAAGTATTTCATTATGATTTTTTTGATTGATGATTGTGTTAAGAAGACGATAAATGTGAGAATTTGTTACAATTTTTGGTCAAATTGTGCCTAACGTTAAAATATAAGATTAGTTGCGTGTAAAAATGCAATTACTATCGGATGAAAAATAAATTAAATAGATAAACACTAACTTTTAAAAAGACCTGACATAGCAATTAATTTTATATAGTGTTAGGCAACGTTTTATTATGAGAACAGAAGGAAATGTATCAAAAGTGGCAGTTTGCCCGAAGTGTGAAGGATTTACATTGGCTTGCCACGTAGATAGCTTGACAAAAGAAACTGAAAAGGAATTTACAGAACTTACAAACGAGGGTTTTATAGTTCAATTAGAAACCATAGAAAAAACAAGAAGCCGAAATTATGGTGCTTATAGCGAATGTTCAAAAGGTAACTGCTCAAATGTTGCCTAACGTTAAAATATAAGATTAGTTGCGTGTAAAAATGCAATTACTATCGGATGAAAAATAAATTAAATAGATAAACACTAACTTTTAAAAAGACCTGACATAGCAATTAATTTTATATAGTGTTAGGCAACGTTTTATTATGAGAACAGAAGGAAATGTATCAAAAGTGGCAGTTTGCCCGAAGTGTGAAGGATTTACATTGGCTTGCCACGTAGATAGCTTGACAAAAGAAACTGAAAAGGAATTTACAGAACTTACAAACGAGGGTTTTATAGTTCAATTAGAAACCATAGAAAAAACAAGAAGCCGAAATTATGGTGCTTATAGCGAATGTTCAAAAGGTAACTGCTCAAATGTTGCCTAACTTAGTTATATGCTTTATTGAATACTCTATAATATTCCATTTTAGCGGGATATGGATGGTTTTTATGCGTTTTATCATTCATATTTAAATGGTGTTTTTGAGTATTTAGGCTAATATAATTACTTTCTTACAAATTATCAAAAGGATTTTTAATATCTCTTAAGCTTGTTGTAGAAA
>NZ_JAUPED010000045.1 GCF_030552475.1 Mariniflexile sp. AS56
TCTTTTTTACGATAATATGCCATATTAACTTCCATAATAAACTTTTTATCTCATTTTTCAGCATGAAGCACAACGTTTATGTATAAGAATAGTTGCGGGTTTGTATACAAGGATTTTCCGAAGGAAAATCAGACGTAACAAAAGCGCAACGACCTTTGATTAAGCCTAAAATAGCAATTATTTTTATACTGTGTTGTAAGTAGTTTTTATTCAAATTCTGTTTTATTTTTTTCAACGAACTTAATTATCAGGTCACTAATATTATCCTCGTATTTGTAAAATTCGGTGTCAAGCTCGTCCCATAATTCCGCATTAGATTCTTTTTCTAATAATATTTCTTGTCTTAATTCCCAATTTTTAGGGACAGGTAAAGTCGGAAATAATTTTATCGCTCGATTTATTATGTCAGCAGTTTTATCAGCTCCAATTTTCTGGTAAGCATCAAGTATTTCATGGGCAAATTCGCCAGAAGAATTGTAAAAGAACTGGTCAAATCCGCCATTATTTACTTCTCTCTCTAAAATATCCACATAGAGAAAGGTTTTTTCTGATTCAGTTAAGTTTTCTAATGAGTCATCGTCTCCAATTTTGTTTCCGATTAAATCTCCAATAGCAATAATTTTTTCTGTTTCATCAGACAGATTTAATGCTTTCTCAATTTCAGTCATTTTTTGATTGCAATTAGTGAAAATTGTTAGAATTAATATTATTTGAAGTTTATTTCTCAAATTACTTACAACGTTTATGTATAAGATTAGTGGCGTGTTAAAGCACCTAATTTAGCAAATATACACCAGATAGAAAATCCGCTAGGATTTTCGTAAGTAGGCGAGAACTAGCCATTAATTTTATACTGTGTTGTGCGTAGGCTTTTATATTCTTCCATAAACACTTTTCAATTCCGTTCCGATTATTTTTTCCAGTTCAGCCACAAACTTTGAGTCGAGTTTTGTCCAATTCCAAAATGTGATTCCGAAATTCCCAAAAGCCCAAGTCGGTTTAAATTCAAATTCCGTAACTGAATTTTCAGTTCCGCATTTTTGGCATTTTATTTTGTCGGAATCAGTTCCGCTATGCCAATTATCTAACGAATCTCCCCAGTCATTTTCAATATTATTTTCTCCACAATTCGGACATTTTATTTCTTCCAATCCATTTCCGCCATTGTCAAACACTTGTTTTTCGGTAATAAACTGAACTCCGTTTGTTTTCAGTTTGGTCAAGTCCAATTCAGTATTTTCTAAAGCATTTCGATAATTTTTATCTGGTGCGTGTCCATTTGGTGAACCTAAAACACAATCAGTTAGTTTTTTTTCAATGATTTTTTGTTCGGATAGAAACTGAACTATTTTTTCGGCTGTTTTCTTTGAATTAGCAGAACTTAATTTTTCTGAAACTAGTGAAATGTATTTGTCGCTCAAATTCCAATTATTTTTCGTTCGTAAATATCTAAAAAATTGAATTAAAACTCAATTTTCGTTGATCTGTTCAGCTTACGCACAACGGTTAATATGTATGGAAAGTAAGGGCTAAGTATAAACTCCCATCCAGATTAACAAAAAAACGAGCAAACAAAAATTAATTTTAACTAGACACCAAGCCCTTATTTTTTATACATGGTGTTGCCAACCGTTTTTATTGTGTCTTATGAAATCATCGCAAACTTTCCGAAAATATTCAGGTTTATTAAGTTTTAATTTTTTCGACATCGACAAAGAAACAAGTCTTGAAGATGTTTTGAAAGAAGTAGAACACATATATACTACCCATTTTCCTGATTCAAGTTCTTAATACTGTCGTTTAACTTGTTTAGTGTCTTATGTGTTAATTCAGATAATCTTATTCCGTCTGCGTGAATACTTGTAAAATTATCCAAGCTTACAGATAAATTGTTTAATGCTTCTGCTAATTTTTCTGCGGTTTCATCGGTTAGTTTCATATAGTTTGTTTTTAATTATTAACGTTTTTAAAGTCAGTCGCACGCAACAGTTGCGCACTGCTAAGGTCAGTCGAAATAAGGAGAGAGGTTTGTAAATATTTTAGTCTAGTCAATGTTTAAAGGATTTGCTACTAACGAGTCAACAAATCCGAACAGATATCGCATCCATTACGAATGGAATCCTGAACATAACACTAAATAGAAATCTTTATATACATGGGACTCTCTCCAATTTTTAAATATTGTTTATTTTAAAATTTTTAATACCAACAAAAACATAGAATAAAATAGCGAATATCGCAGCTAATGAGCCAAGATTATCGCCTTGTAAAGTAATAGTTATTATCCAATCAAAAAGAGTGAAACTAATTAGTAAAACAAAAACCAAACCTAGCAGCCAATATACTATAACAGGTATTATTGATTTTTTTTTGTTGTACCAATATTTTAAAGAGTAAATAAACCCAATAAGCAAAGCTAATTTTGCTACGAGTACTATTAAAGTGTCGACTGTTTCAAACATATTTTTAATTTAAAAATGATTATTTTGAATTTTTTAAAGAGTCTATTTCGTTTTTTAAAGAAGTTATTTCTGAACGCATTTGTTGAAGATAAGTTTCAAAATTATCATGTTTGTCAATTATGGCGTTTTCCTGTTTACGCAATTTTTCTATTTCCAATAATTCATTGTTTTGTGTATTATCTCCTAAAAACATAACTGAACCAAGTGATAACAATGCCCCTAAAATAATAAAACCAATATTCCACATAACATCATACTTTAAACTTCTTCTTGTCAGTCGCTTTATTGCATTATCTCTAAGTTTTTCTATTCTTATATTCTCTAAATAGTTTTCAAGCCCACCATCTTCTATTGCCGTAACTCCTTTGTCTTCTAATAAGTATTTACCAACTCCTGTGTGCTTTATTAATCGAAGGTTTTCGCAAATAAGAATTGTATTTGAATTATAATTATTAATGTCTCCCTTTTCCAACAAGTCTTTTAATAAACTATCAATAAGTGTTATTAATTTAACATCTAATTGTATTGACTTCTGTGTGAGTGAGGTTTCTTTTTTGATAAATAAACCTCTTAATTTATCTATCATACTATCTTTTCTTCTTTACTCATACTCAAATTTTATTTGTGCGGCTTTTTAAATGGTTGGCAACGTTTATGTATAAGAATAGTTGCGGGTTTGTATGCGAGGAATTTCCGAAGGAAATTCAGACGTTACAAACACGC
>NZ_JAUPED010000046.1 GCF_030552475.1 Mariniflexile sp. AS56
GTAAAAATGAAAACCGCCTTAAAAGACGGTTTTGAATTATAGTTTTGTATTTTATAATAGGCTTGTGCAACGATTACCATTGTTATGTGCTTTTTTTAATTCCATTTTTTACGTTCATCATATGCGCACACTAGAATACATTTATTTTTTATTTGCTTAGAAAGCGTAAGAGCTGATGATATAGCACCGGCAGTCGATTTACCTATTTGAATTTTATGTTTTTTAAAAATTTCGTCTGTAATTCTATCTAGTTCATTAAGCTCATATGGAACAATTTTATCAATTAAATCTGTGCGTAAATTTAATTTTTCTAAGGGCACTCCAATCGCAGTTAAAGGAGGGAAATTTTTAGGAACCTTTTCTAATGGCAATGGTTTTCCTGAATTTAATAATGATGTAGTATTTGGGAATTCGGCTGTCTCCGAAGCAATAGTAAGGGAATTAGGATTCAATTCTTTCAGTCTTTCGCTTATTCCGCTTATACTAGTTCCAGAGCCAACAATACCAACAAAATAATCAACAAATTCTATTTTAAGTCTTTTACATTCTTCGAAAACTTCATCTACAAGATTAAAATATGCCAATCTGGCATTTTTACGCGTTTTGGTTACAGGGTATAATCGCCCAGGCTCAATTTTTAAATTATTAATCCATTTTTCTTTTGCGAGATTTATTTTGTTTTCTAGAATATTTACATAACCTATATTGTAAAGTTCCGATGGGGAAAAAATGACATCTGCACCTAGATTTTTAAGCAGCTTAAGTCTTTCTGCACTAATATTTTCAGGGACAATTACTTTTGGAAGAAATGGCTTATTATATCCAAGAATATTAGCACAATATACGAATGCGGCTGCGGCATTTCCTAAACTTGCTTCAATAACAGGAGTTAGATTTGGTTTCAAAAAACCTAATTCTTCAGCTTGTTTGAAAACATATGGGTAGACTCTCATATGTATGCTGCCTACGGGATTGGCGTATTCTATTTTTAGCAGTATACGATTATTATTTGGAATGGATTCCTTTATTATATCTAGTAATGGAGTGTTACTAGATTCTGATATAAGCTGAGAGTATATGAGTTCTCTATTTTTAGATATAAGCATAACTATATATTTTCAATTTTTTTAATAATCTCTCCTATTCCGTATTCAACTTCAGTTCGCTTAGAATGTCTGAACATTGACCATATAAATAGACCAAGACTAGCTGCCGTTATAATTAAGGCTAGGTATTGAGAATTAGTGACACATAAGTTATATGAATGCCATAAAATCAGGGATAATATAGGTAATGAAAGCCCAAACGTAAACAAACGATCATCCTTCCCGTGAATGTTCTTTTTTATTCCATTGATAATTATAGATTCCAAACTTATCCAAGCCCCTTCCTTAATCGTTCCTGATTTTATTAAGCTATATAAAACGACCCATCTATATCCTTGTGCCCTAAGTTTTTGTCTTCTCCAACTCATTAAAGCAGTTACAATAATTAAAAGAGAAAAGCCTAACAGTAAAGAAGACCACGCTGCCTGAACAGAAGTAGATTCAAGATTTGTTAATCCAAAAACACTTGTTCCGCCAGTAACTAAAAAAGCATATTGAAGCGCACGATCTTTCTGTGTTTTCTCGACATCACACTCTCGTCTAGTTTGCTCAAAATAGGCTATTTCGGCAGCCGATAAATCTAAAGCAGGTTGTCTAGTAACTATTTCTCGGTTTATTGAAATATCGTCTTGCTCTATTTCCTCACCAACGGATGTATCTTTTTTTATCATTAATTTAGAGTTAATTAAGGGTGCAAATTTTAATTATATCAACAATTTGATTTGGTTATCTCAAATTGCACATAACGGCATAGTATAAGAATAGTAGCGGATTTTGAAACGCTAACTTTTCGGTTAAACAAAGACCTTTTTTATATTTACTTAATTTCGTTTTAGAGATTAAACCGCTATTATTTTTATACATTGTTGGGCATAGTTTTTTTCTTATTCAATAGTTCCTTGATAATAGCGAAGAAAGCCTGAACAGCTAACCCAATCCATAAACCAAATAGTGTTGACCAAAAAATACTATTTGATGATTTTTCTTGTATTGTATTTGTGTTTTCATACCTTAAAATCAAAGGTTCAGCACTAAACATCGGGCCAATTCTAAAAGTATTTATTTCACCTTGCGGATGTATTTTTGGAGCATCATCTAGAGGGTAGTTATAGCTGATTAATTTATATGGGCTAGGTGTTTGAATCTGAATCAAATAAGTCATATGAGAAGTTGAAATTTCTTCAAATTCGTTTTGTAAAAAAGCTATTGGGATGACTACTCCAAATTCAAACTTTCCTACATCTACTATTGAATTTTTCCATTTGAATGATAGCTCACCTTGAAACTTTGGAGCATTTATACTATCGATATAAATATCTTTTTCAGTTAACCAATCTGGTCTTTCATTATTTTCTAACGGATAATATGTATTCCCTATTAAATATGATATTTCTTCTAGTTCACTAGGGAAGTTAATTGCAATTTGTTTACATGGATATTCTTTCTGTTCGAAAGGAGCAATTTTTAAATCAGTATCAATGTATCCCTTATTATCTGTTTCAAACGAGGGGCGCAAAAACATACTTACTTTCATTATTTCTCCACAATTATGTTGTATTGAAAGGTAATCGGTTACTTCCTTATCGTACTCCGTTTTTTCCAAAAATGAAATATTATTATTAGCATTTTTTATCGGATTTCCGTTGTTGTAATTAAGTTTTGAATTAGTGTAAAATATCAGACAAACGCTAGCAAGAAGAGTAACTATCTCAACTGTCAGAAGTGATGGTATTTTAATTTTTAGTTTCTTCATTTAATTATGCCCAACGTCAGTCTGTCTAATAACCTACTGCAATTTTATATATTTCTACTAAAATACAGTTTTTTGAATTAGCTGTATG
>NZ_JAUPED010000047.1 GCF_030552475.1 Mariniflexile sp. AS56
ATACTTAAGGAATATAACAAAGGAGGTAAGGTTACCGTGAGAGCAGATCTTTTAAAAGAATTGGGCTTTAATGCCAATTTCTTTACCCACTATTGGAAGAACACCAAAGGCGATGTTTATTTATTTGTTTATGAATTTGGATTTATAAAACGGACAGAGAACAACGTTGATAAATATGTGCTAATACAGTGGCAAGATTATATGGCTTAAATAATTGATGTATTAACTTGCTTCATTGTTGTAGATACACCACATTCCCCGTTTCAACATCATAGAATGGCGATCTACCATAGGCGTCTTTACCTGCATTGTTAACGGGTAAATAACGATTTAGCATAAGGGCCTTGAGTTCTTGTATGTCTTTTTTGGTGGCTGGTTTATTTTCGGGTGATGCAAATACATGTTTTAATGTATCTACTACGGCAGTTCCTGCAGCTGCATTTCCAATGCCTGCAAAACTCATGGTTTCGACCTTGTTGTTCTGTTTTTCAGGTTTCGTTTCATGAGAAATTTTTGTAATTTCTTGGGTGTTGTTGTTTTTTAAATACCAATACCTAGATTTACACGATGCTGAGCAAAACTTTTGGGCGCCGCGTCTGGTTGGGAAGTATTCACCATCGCAATGTTCACAAATTTCAGGTTTTTTCATGTTTATGAGTCAATTATACGTGTAATTTACGCATAAATGTTATTTTAAATTTTTTATATCTAATTTAAATATACTTTTTAGTAATACCGTTTCGGCTTCATTTTCGGTAATAATGGGTTGTTTCTTGGTTTTTTTTGGAGTCGGTTTAATATTTTCTGTAGGCTGTTGCGTTATGTCTTCTGGTGTATTTACGGTTTCTTCATTAGGCTTTATGTATTGCCTAGAGATATCGGGTAAATAGGTTTCTATGATATCGACAATATCAAAATGACCTTTTGGAACGCTTCCTTTATTGGGGTAAAACTGTTTTAAAAAAGTTTCAAGATGTGTTTTATAATAATTAGCCTGTATTTGAAAAAGTCCTTCAATATTATTATCTATTTGCTGCGCTTCATGCAAGTTTGTTTGCATCCAATGGCTAATAAAATATAAACATTCAACTTGATGGTAATATTTTTCTAAGATAAAGTTGAAACTAGACGCTTCAGTGTTTGATTGCTCTTGTAATAAAGCATATATATTCTGATCTAATTTAGATACTTTCAGAATGATATTCTTATTACTTATATCCTTATTATAAAGCATCGGCCCCGTAAACGTATCCATAACAAGAATCTTGTTAAACAGTTTTCTTACTGCTTCATTTTGAAAATTTTCCATAATCTCGCTAGGAATGTACTTGGCGGGTATAAAAAACACCAATTCCTCCCAGAGGTTGGGTATTAAGCTTGAAAAAAATGTTTCTAAAGGCGTTTTATCCATGCGTATTTTTTAACATGGCTGAATAATCGGCTGGAAGTTCGGCATCAATATCTCGTAAATATTTTTCTAATGCGGTCATAGAGGAATGTCCTGTAATAAGCATCAGTTTGCTTTTAGCTTCAAACGGAGAAGAATCGACCATAAGTGCTCTATAAAGTTTGGTGATATAGGTGTGCCTAAAACTATAAAGGCCATAATCTTTACCCAAATTAAAGTGGTCTTTGACTACCTTTTTAAAACGTTTTGAAAAATAGTCGCGGCGGTTGTTAATTTCGGTTTCCCAGGCTCCTCCAATTTCTTCGGGAGTAAACAAGACGGCTTCTTTATTAAATTGAGCCAAATCGGGTAATTCAACCCATAGTAATTCTGGAATAATTTTAGTTTTTAAAGGACTATTTTTTGCTTTAAAACGTATGGTTCTATCTTTTACATTAATATCTCCTACCGTTAATCGAGATACTTCAATGGGACGCAGAAAATTATAGGAAATGAATTTTATGTAGAGCAGAAGGATAGGATCTTTCTTTTCTAAATATTCAAAAATATCTTCTTGTATTTGGTTGGAATAGGTTTTGTTTCGCTCTGGAATAGATTTTAAAACGGGTATTTGCTTAATAAAATTTAAGTCAACGATATCATTATCTTCCAAAACCTGCAAAATACTACTTAAATCAGCACGGTAATTATTCCTATTTCTCGCACTTGTTTTAGAAAGCATATCGTTTAAAAAGGCTATGAATACTTTTTTATTTAATGCTTTTATAGATTGCACTTCGGGACGATGTTCTTGAATCCATTCTAAAAACTTTTTAACCCTATTATCATACCCTCTTTTAGTGGTTGAATTTACAATCTTCTCTTTTTGCTTTAAACCAAAATCAAAGGCTTCTTGCAAAGTCATTGCAGGTATTTCTTCAATAGCCTTAGGGGTGTTATTTTGTTTTTGGTCTAAAACTAGAGTTTTTTTAACGGTTTCTTTCGCCTGTAATTGATGATAGAGCTCTGTATTGTCTGCATATGGATTGTAGCCTTGTTTCAATAATTTAAGAAGTACTTTTCTATAAGTAACCAAAACAGATAAGCGTTCTTCTTTTGTTTTGTACTTGTTGGCATTGCCATAAAAGGGTGTGATTCGCTTTAACTTCCCACTTTTTGGATCGCGAAAAGAAAAATAAATGTACCAACGTTTCTTTAAATCGCCGTTAGCATTGTAAATTTTGGGAGGTGAAAAGTTTCTTTTTATTGACAAATCGTATGCACTTTCGTATTCATTTTGATTTTCAAAGGTAACTAATTCATTTAAGGTAGACATAAAAAAACGGTTTAGCGAAAACTAAACCGTTGTTTTTGAGTTAATTAAATTTTGTAGCGAGAGGGGGGCACGATCCCCCGACCTCCGGGTTATGAATCCAGAGCGTTATACCCCAAAGTAATATAAAT
>NZ_JAUPED010000048.1 GCF_030552475.1 Mariniflexile sp. AS56
ATAAAACACCTAATATGGTATATTTAAAAACAGCGTAAATCAATTTTAACCTGTAGCCATATTTCAGGACAAGACATGCAAAAAAATCACGTAAACTAATGAAATTAGACTTTCAATTGAACTTTTCACCTACTCAATCTGACTTGAAAGAAGTCGAAATGTGGTTAATTGAAGAAGATAAAATTTCTCAAAACGGATTTTATTGCAATTGGACAATTATAGAAAAAGCATTTAGAAATAAAGAATTTATAACTTTAAATCACAATAATTTACCAATCGGATTTTTAGTTTGGAGCAAAGGAGAAATTTATGCCGAAATTGATATTTTAGAAATTAGCCCTAAACATAGAAATAAAGGAATTGGAAAATATTTCTTTGACCAAATTTCTCGATATTTTAAAGAAAAAGGATTTTTAGCCATAAAGTTATTTTGTGCGCCAAGAGAGTCGGAAAAATTTTGGAAAAAAATGGATTTTATTAAGTTTCCAGACAGAGGATATTCCGAATCTGATTTAACCTACTTCAAACCATTAATTGAAACTTTAAAAACAACTGAGATTTGTCATTCTGAGAATAAAATAGAATTGTGGAATGTTGAACCATATCAAATAAAAAATCACGAACCAAAATGGACTTGGAAAATTGAATCTGAATTTTCACCAATTATTCAACCTTGCAATTGTAACTGGAATTTAAAATGGACAAAAAACGGAAAAGTGATTAAAGAGGATAAAGTGAAATATTTTTCTAATAATTCAAGAGTGGAATACAGTCCATTTCTATTAATAACGGAACTGAATGAATAAAAAATTACTAGGTCTTATCTTGATTGTCTTAGGTTTTCTATTAGATGGTTTTGCTTGGTCAACTAAAATAGGACATCCAATAAATACAATAAGTTTATTAATAGGTATTGGATTAATTATTGGAGGAATAATATTGTTGTTTATGAAATCAAAAAATAAAGCACATACCCACAACAAGGTATAAAAATAATAAGGGTTTTGGTGCCAAACCCAAAGTTGGTACACTTTAACAAAGTCCGCCAAATTTAAAATTTGACGGTTAAAAGAAAATAACAGTAAAATTGTAAATTTGGCTAAGTGCTAAAACCGAAAGTAAGTGCATATTTAACCCTTACTATTCTTATACAAACCGTTACCTACAATATTGAAAAAACTGCTTCAAATAATAATTCTGACTTTAATCACAGCTTGTGGTTCAACTAAAAACACGACTGACCTAATTGCGGACGAAAAGTTTGAATTATGCTCTGAAATCAAATATAATCGCCTCGTTACGGAAGTTGGACCGATTGAGGGAAAGCTGATTTACAAACAAAATATTCATAGTTTATTAGAAAATTCACTAATTCAAGAAAAATATCTGACTGAAATAAGTAAAAACGGATATACGGAATTATTAAAAAAGGCAAGTCGCAAAGAAATAGAGCCTGAGTTTTTTGAGAAACTTAAATCGGATTTAGGATTTGACCCATATTTGTTATTTCCGATTAATTCCCATTTATCTTGCTATGGTTATTTATTTGAACAACTAAAAATTTTAGACAAGTCAAGTTGGCAATTTGAATTTGGATTAGCTTATAACAAATTTGAGGCTTACGGAGATTTAAAAACTGATAGCGAATATTTAATTGACGCGCTGAATAAAATTCCAGAAGATAAATTTCAAAAAATAATGTATCGGAAATTATTCTTGGATTTAATATACACGAATCTGAATTAAAAATACTGTAGGTAACATCGCATAAAAATAATGCGTAGATTAGTGCTTAAACAAGAGTTAGTGCATTTTTGTTACATCTGATTTTCCTGCGGAAAATCCTCGCACACAAAACCGCACTATTCTTATACGTAACCGTTAGCTAACATTTGATGACAAACTTCAGAATCTTAATATTAATTATTGTAATTGGACTAAATTCCTGTGCAGAAAAAAAGGATAAAGCGGAATTAAAAGAAGTTGAATCCAAAAAGAAAGTGGACAACGAAAAATATGACCGATTTTGGATTACATATGAGTATCCGAATAATTTTAGCGAAAAGGTTGAGGTTTATATTTCTAAAGAAAATGATACAATAATTAACCAAGTAATAAACCTGAAAAACGGAATTATTGACTCTACCAAAAGTCGTTTTTTTAAATTTAATCTTGTGAAATCTGAAAAGCCAGACACTTATAGCGGAATTTTTAAATTCTACTCTGATTACGACTCGAATCCAAATAATATAAATAAGGAAAAGACTTTGAGCCTTTCGATTTTTCAAAAATCAAGGGATAGCTCTTATTACCAAACTTTCGAATCAAAAGTAAGTAATGAAGTGGAATTTGAGCTTGTGAATTATGAAAGTGACCAATTAGTTGGGATAATGTCAGAATTGAGGTTTATTCAATTTTTTGATGAAAACGGAAAAGATATGTTGAATGTCATAACAACTGAATTAGCAGTCGATAATAAACCAAAAACCCACAACATCGGAATTGAAATTTATGAATTAAATAAAAAACGTTAGCTAACAACGGCTATAGTTCATTACGGCGGAATTTCCTATCGGAAATTCCCTGTGTGTTTACTATCTTTGGTTTACTGCGGAATAGTTCTATCGAACCATTCCGTAACGAAACCATAGCCAAAACCGTTGTGCTTAATTTACGGAACGCGATGACTATCAATCAATATTTAAGCCAAACAAAGTTTATTTAGATAAATTG
>NZ_JAUPED010000049.1 GCF_030552475.1 Mariniflexile sp. AS56
CGGCGGGCTAGCCATCCTGTTAGCAGGTGCTGCTGCTTTTGGAATTAAAAAATTACGTAACAAAAAAGAGCAATAAATCTTATTACAGTAGAATTAAAAAAGGCTTTTCTCAGGGAAAGCCTTTTTCTTTTTTAATAGGATTATTAAGATTCACCATTCCCTCAAAATAGAATAAAGGTTACAATAAAATACCACAAAAAAAACCGCCCAAATTTTTATTAACCCCTTGTATTTGTTCTTGGGTTATCTACTTTATCTTTTCTATACTTACGCATTTTTTCTGGTAACGACATAAACCTTAATAAAATATCTATAAAACTTTTAAGTATTGATTTAAATGAATGCCAATTGTAAAAGCGTTTATTATTAGTTTTAAATAAAAAAAGAAATAGACCAAACATTAAAAGAATTAGACCCTGTAAAACACGTTTTTTTCAAGTAAAGATCCAGAAATAATATCCATTTAGCTCCTTTACTTCTCAACTTAATATGCACATTCATTAAATATATATATATATCATTTTTATTCAATACTTAACAAATTAGAGGTGCTATATTTTTTTCTTACAGAGAACAACATCTTGATGCGATTTACTTACCTTTTATCGAGGAAATAACTCTAACATATTAAATATAATCTATGTTTGCCACCTATAAAATTGTTTTAGTGTTTTTTATCAAAGCACTTTATTTTTTCATTGCCCTCTCATATCTACCTTAAAATAGGGTTTTTTAGTTTTAATAAAATTAAAAAACGGTTTGACTCCACAAATGTCATGGTTAATAATTGCTAATAACCTAACATATTTATGAAACAAAAATTCACTTTCAACAGCGCTCAGTTAAGTAAAATATTACTAACTAAATCAAAATTTAAGTTAACAGAACTAAAATTTTTAACATTAGCACTTTTCTTTACTTTAAGTTTAATTCCACAAACCATTACTAGTCAAAGTAATGTCGAAGCAGGTAATGCCCTTAATTTTAAGCAAGGCGATTTTATATTGGTAAACAATCCAGAAACTTTTAATGTAGGAGCAAATACTAGTTTTACTTTTGAAGCAGTTATAAGATCTTCTTTTAATAATAATATCCAAAGTCGTTGTTTATTTTCAAAAATGGTAGAGAACCATAACCCAGACCAATCTATAACTGGCTATCAAATTTGGGCTAAAAATGGTAAACTAAGTTTGGAATGGGCTGTTGACAACAGAATAGACTACGTCAGCGGTCTGACTCCTATTGCAGATGCGGAATGTCATCATGTGGCCGTAGTAGTCGATAGAAATACCCAAACCGTAAAACTGTATGTAGATGGTATCTTGGAAAATAGTGTTACTCATTCACGTTATGGAGTAAATATTGATAATATAGCACCCGTTTACATTGGTAGAGAAAGGCAAGGTTTTCCAGGTAATTATTGGTATGGAGAAATGGATAATGTTTCTTTTTTTAATATAGCCAGAACTACTTCTGAAATTACTAAAAGTGCTACTACCGCTCTCTCTGGAACAGAAACTAACCTTCTCAGCTACTGGAAATTTGATTCTGGAGTTGTGGGAGCAGACAATACCGCAATAACTATAGCTATGGACGAAACTGGAAATAATCATGGTACTTTAATAAACTTTGATTTAACCGGAAATGAAGTGATAGTAGATGCGTCTAAGGGTCAAGAAGTGACAGGTACTTGGATTGAAGCGTCATGTGCCCTTCTTGTTGCAATAACAGATACCGATGAAGATGGAATTCCAGACAATGAAGATAACTGCCCAAGCACAGCCAATGCAGACCAAGCTGATAATGATAGTGATGGCTTTGGCGATATTTGTGATGATGATGATGATGAAGATGGTATAAACGATGCTACTGACAGCTGTCCTTTAGTTCCAAATTCGGCAATAGCAACTTGGTCTGGTTCAATCAACAACGAATGGACTAACAACGGTAACTGGGTAAACAATTTAAGCCCTGGTTTATCGCCTCAAACAAACATTAGTATTCCTAATGGATTAACGAACTACCCTATAATAGCGTCTACGCAGGCTTTATACTTAGATGCTTGCTTTTATTTAACTATTGAAAGTGCCGCTTCATTAACCATGAATCCATTATCTGTAATTACCAATAATGGAATTGTTACTAATAATGGCACATTTACACTTCAATCGAATGCTGCTGGTTCTGCATCTATAGGTACAGGAACGGGTACTTTTGTAGGTGATGCAACGGTAGAACGTTTTATCCCTGCTAAAAGAGCCTTTAGATTATTAAGTTCGCCTGTTACAACTAGTACATTTATTTCAAACAACTGGCAATTAGGTACTCATATAACAGGATCTTTAACAAATGCAAATGGGTTTGATGCTACAGGCACAGGGAACCCATCAATGTATTCGTTTGATAACATCAGTCAATCATGGAATGCGCTTCCTAACACCAATGCCACTAATTTAAT
>NZ_JAUPED010000005.1 GCF_030552475.1 Mariniflexile sp. AS56
ACAACAAATTCTACAAATGTGAATCCAAATTACTATTGGGCTTGGGACCCTACTTTAGGAACTAGAGGTGCTTATGTGTCTATAAATGTCAGGTTTGGAATTCCATCTGCAGGTCAAGCAAATCAATATTTACAAGCAGGACAGGCGGGATTTGTTCAAACTACCCTAACAGGACCCACACATTTAACTTTTACCCAATCAAGTAAAAACGTATCTAATCCTCAAACACAGGTATTTAAATCTATAGATAAGAAAGCTGCTAGTACTGGCCGTTTACGCCTATTATTATTTGAAAACAATGCATTAGCAAACAACCAAACAGCTGCAGATGGTTTATTAATACTATTCGATGATGCTGGCAATAATGACATTGATAGTGAAGATGCTGTAAAATTCACCAATTTGGATGAAAATTTTGCAACTTCAAACAAGGGCACCTTACTAGGTATTGAAAGTAGAGCAACACCTAATAATTTAGATGAAATTCCTTTAGAAATTAACACCTACCGATTTAGTAATTATACTATAGTAGCTGAAGGTATTAGTTTGCAAGGAGAAGTTCCTTATTTACTAGATTCTTATAAAAATGTGTTAACAGAAATCCCACTTAACGGAACTGTAAATTATCCTTTTAACGTAGAAAATGATGTGCCAGATTCTAAGGCTGGAAACAGATTTAAAATTATCTATAATGCTAAAAGACTATCTGTGGAGTACAAGAATCTAAATGAAATTTTACTTTACCCAAATCCAACTAATACAGGCAGGTTTTATTTAAACATTCCACAAAATATGAAAGATTTGGAAATGACTATCTACAATGCTTTAGGGGCCAAAATATTGCATAAAACAAACTTAAAAGCAGGTATCGAAGAGGCTATAAACACTAACGTTATTAATAGTGGTTTATACTTTGTAAAGTTAACTTCTGAAGGCAAATCAATAACTAAAAAATTAATGATTAACTAACTAATAAATTTATAAATTATGAAAAATTCAAAAAACACCTTAATTAAAACTTTAAAAGTAATGGTTGTAATAATTGCTTTTATATGCACAACCAACATACAAGCTCAAGGTATTGCAGGCCCTCCTAATCTTGGTGGACAAAGCGATAACAACGTTCAAGACAACCCAGATTCTATTCCTCTAGACGGCGGGCTAGCCATCCTGTTAGCAGGTGCTGCTGCTTTTGGAATTAAAAAATTACGTAACAAAAAAGAGCAATAAACCTTATTACAGTAGAATTAAAAAAGGCTTTTCTTAGGGAAAGCCTTTTTCTTTTTGAATAGGATTATTAAGATTCGCCATTCCCTCAAAATAGAATAAAGATTACGATAAAATACCACAAAAAAAACCGCCCAAAGAATATATCTTTAAACGGTTTTTAACCAAATAACCAACCAAATTTTTATTAACCCCTTGTATTTGTTCTTGGGTTATCTACTTTATCTTTTCTATACTTACGCATTTTTTCTGTTGTTGCTGTTTTCCCTTTGGTGTCTGTGGTTTTCATAAACTGTATATAACCTCTACCAACAAACTCGTAGGCCGTTCCAGAATCTGCGTGATACAATTCTATCTTACCGTCATTAATAACGCTCAATTCAAAATATTCATTGTCGAAGTAGTCATAATCTAATGTTAAAGTTTTAAGCTTGTTATTACCTGTAACATTTCCAACACCATAGATACCCGTATAATCCCAGTACAGGTTATTAGAACTAGTACCATTACCATCTTGCGAGCTTTTAAAAGTCGAATCGTTTCCGCCAGCTAAAAACTGTAAAAAGTTTTCGTTATCAAACTCATTAATAGCGCCATAATCACTGGTGTAAACCTTTTCCCAGGCATTATACTCTTGCAAGAAATAATGAATGTTATCATAAAACACAAAATCATAATCGAAATTGCTACGTTGGTAACCATCTAAAAAGTATGAGGTATCGTTATTAGGGTTGTAAAGTTCTATGGTATTGTTATCAACTTGATAAATATCGAATGTCGAGAAACCATCAATAACATGCGATACATCTAAAATCATATCATAAGCATCATAATTTCCAACTTTAATTCCATAACCATTACCGGTATCTCCTAAACCAACAATATTATTATTAGCATACACACCACCGTTTCTAAACGACATGGTAAAGGCCTTTTGTAAAAATGGAGTTTCACCATACCCTTTGGTGGCATTAATATCTACATACCACAACTCATACGAACCTAATAATTGGTTTAATGATACTTGTGGCGTATTATCGTAATCATCTATAAGAACCTCGGTATAACACGAAGTGAATAAGGTCGCTGATAATGCAAATGTGAAAAGTAATTTTATAGTCTTCATAATCAATCGTTTTTAGTGTTTATAGTTTAATAGTTTTCAAAACACGTGCCAAAAAATTTTTATGCTTAGTTTTCAATTGCAATGGCTGTACATTCCATATACCACTTTTTGTATTTATTTATAGTACTTTGTTCCCAATACCGAAAAATATTTTACGTATTTTTGAAATATAAACAACGAAACTTTATATGAATAAACCTTTAAAATACGCAGTTTTTGGCGCAGGAAGTTGGGCAACAGCTATTGTGAAAATGCTTTGTGAAAATTTAGATGAAGTGGGCTGGTACATGCGAAGTGTTTACACCAAAGAGCATTTGTTAAGAGAATACCACAACCCTAATTATCTAAGTTCGGTTGAGTTTCATATAGACCAATTAAAACTTAGTAATGATATTAACGAGATTGCAGATTATGCTGATGTATTAATTTTTGTAATTCCTTCTGCTTTTATTCATAGCGAATTAGAAAAATTAACGGTTGATATCTCTAATAAAATAGTAGTTTCTGCTGTAAAAGGTATTTTACCAGAATCTGGTTTATTATTGGGCGAACATTTTCATGAATCTTATAAAATCCCCTATAATAACATTGCCATTATTGCGGGACCTTGCCATGCCGAAGAGGTTGCTTTAGAGCGTTTATCATACTTAACCATTTCATGTTCCGATGCTAAAAAGGCACAAACTATTGCCGATACTTTATCAAGCGATTATATAAAAACCAAAATTAGCGACGACATTATAGGTATAGAATATGCCGTAATGCTTAAAAATATTTACGCCATTGCAGCAGGCATAGCACATGGTTTGGGCTATGGAGACAACTTCCAGAGTGTGTTAATGAGCAACTCCATTCGTGAAATGAAACGCTTTATTAAAAAAATGCATAAAATGAAACGTAACATTAATAATTCTGCTTATTTAGGCGATTTATTAGTTACGGGCTATTCGGTATTTTCTAGAAACCGTATGTTTGGAAACATGATTGGAAAGGGTTACACCGTAAAAAGTGCACAAATGGAAATGAGCATGGTAGCAGAAGGTTTTTATGCCACTAAAAGTGCCCATTTACTAAACGAAAAAAACAGCAAAAAAACACGCTTACCAATAATCAATGCGGTTTATGATATATTGTACGAAGGTAAAGACCCAAAAAAAACCTTTAAAAAACTGACTGATAGATTGGATTAATTTTCAATTTAAAAAAACCACGAAGCAATCCGTTTATTTGGGCGTTACCTAAAGGTCGGGCTATTCTCTACAAGTCCTCGCTCGTGCCTCGCTGTGGGCTTTCCGCTGCTATCCCTAACGCAATTTCAGAATTTTAAAAGAATACAACATTTAATTTAAACAGGTTCCTGCTTTCGCAGGAATCTGTTATTTCACCAAAACCCCTTTAACTTCCATTAAAGGAATAGCTTGTAATGCCTTTAAATTTACCGTGTTTTTTCTAAACAAATAGGTTTTATCGAACATCGCATTCCCTTCAAAAAAAGACACCTTAAACGTATTATTTAATGCAAACAAATCCTCTTGCATCAACTCAATTTTGGCATAACTTTTTTTAGGTAACACATCCAATTTCTTTCTAAAGGTCGATGTTATTTTCTCTTCAGAATAACCTGTTGTTACAATTAAAACCATCTCTAAATCAACTTCTTTATCGTTAATTATATAAGCGTTCCAATCTTGGGTTTTATAAATATCGTTGTACTCATTTACAATCGCCACGTAAACACCTTCCACTTTTGGGATTTCAATATCTTTCTTCATCCGGCAAAAATAAGTAAACTATTTCTATATTTTTATACTACTTCCAGCCACCACCTAGCGCTTCATATAAATCGACTATAGAAGTTAATTGTTTCAACTGGCTATCAATCACATTCAATTCGGCACTTAAAGCGCTTTGTCTGGCTGTTAATAAATCTAAATAATTCGCATACCCGTTTTTAAGTAATTCTTCCGAGTTGCTTTCCGCTTGTCGTAACGCCTCGACCTCCAAAGTTCTAAACTGAAATTTTTTGGTTTCCGCATTAAAACTATATAGCGCGTTAGAAACCTCGTTTCCAGCAATCAATAAGGTTTTCTTAAAAGTTAACAAAGCTTGTTCTTGGTTTGCTAAGGCAACTTCTTGCTGAGTTTTTAAACTACGTTTATTAAAAATAGGTTGTGTTAATCCGCCAATAATCGTAGCAAATAACGAATTTGCATTGAATAATTGGTCTAAATCTAAACTCTGTAAACCGCCTGAGGCTGTTAATTTTAAAGACGGATAAAAACTGCTTCTTGCTGCATTTGTTAATTCAAAATTTTGAATTAACCCATACTCTGCCGCCATCACATCTGGGCGATTAACAAGTAAACTTGTTGGCACCCCAAGTGTGATATCTTCATCAATTTTTTGATTGGCTAAACTACCACGCTCAAAACGTTGTGGTGATTTACCCAATAAAATACTTAGTGTGTTTTCAGCTTTAAAAATGGCAAATTCCAAATCTACCTGTAATGCCTTGGCGCTATTATATTGTGCTATATTTTGATCTACAGCAACTTGCGTTACATTTCCAGCTTCCTTTAAAGCTTTAATGGTTTCTACACCGCTTTCTCTAGTTGCAATGGTTTGTTTGGTAACAACTAACTGTGCGTCTAAAGCTAATAAATTATAATAGGTGTTGGCAATACTAGAAATAAGCTGTGTTTTCACTGCTTGATGCCCTGCAACACTTTGCAAATAACCCGCTTGTGTTGCTCGTTTATTGCTTCTAATTTTTCCCCAAATATCAGCTTCCCATGATAAATTTCCAGTTATATCATACTGATCGGTTGATGTGTTTGTTAAAAACGAACCAAACTGACTATTTTTTGACAACTCTTGGTGGGTTAAATTTCCGCTTATACTTAAGGTTGGAAAATAACCCGCTTTTCCTTGTTTCGCATAAGCTTCGGCTGCAGCCATTTGTTGCATCGCGATACGAACATCCATATTATTTTGGAGTCCTTCTTCTATATATTGATTTAATAGCGCATCGTTAAATAAGGTTTTCCAAGACACATTAGCCATCGACACACTATCGGTTGGTAAATTATCTGTACGGTAAAGCGCTTCTGTTTCTACTAGTGGACGTTCGTAGTCTTTAGCCACAAAACAACTTTCTAGGGTGATTAAAACCAGCCCTAAAAGCATGATTTTACTAAAATTTCTATGTTTTATAATTGATTTCATTCTTCTTAATCTTCAATAGTTTGTATTGCTGGTTTACTCGAAACTTTTTCTTGTAACCACTGAAATAATATAAATAATACAGGAATAACAAATACACCTAAAATAGTACCAATAAGCATTCCGCCTGCGGCACCTGTACCAATAGAGTTGTTTCCTTCGGCACCAACACCTTTTGCTAACACTAATGGCATTAAGCCTAAAATAAAAGCGAAAGAGGTCATTAAAATAGGTCGTAAACGTGTTTTTGCACCGTTAATAGCAGCATTCACAATGCTTTCGCCATTTTTACGCCTGGCGAGTGCAAATTCTACAATAAGAATGGCGTTTTTAGCCAGCAAACCAATAAGCATGATTAAAGCAATTTGGAAATAAATATTGTTTTCCAATCCTAAAAACTTGGTACTTATATAGGCTCCAAATACACCAAACGGTAGTGAAAGTATCACCGCAAATGGCAGTAAATAACTTTCGTATTGAGCACTTAATAAGAAGTACACAAATAAAATACTTAATGCGAAAATAAATGTGGTTTGGTTCCCTGCACTAACTTCCTCCCTAGTTAAACCAGAATACGCCACGGTGTAATTACTTGGTAATTTGGCAACTTCTTCTTCAATAATTCGAATAGCATCTCCTGTACTAAATCCTTCATTTGTAGCACCTGTAATAGACGTCGAGTTAAATAAGTTAAAACGCGTTACCGATTGCGGACCATACACTCGTTTTAAGTTTACAAACTGTGTAATAGGTGTCATCTCTCCAGAATCTGTTCTTACATACATACTGTTTAAATCGTCTACACCTGCTCTATCATCTGGTAAGGCTTGAATATAAACTCTAAATTGTTTTCCGAATTTAGAAAAATCAGAGGCATAAATACCCCCTATATACCCTTGTAAGGTTGAAAATATACTGTTAATTGGCACCCCTTTTTCTTTAGCTAAAGGCACGTTAACTTCCATTTCATATTGTGGATATTCTGTATTAAAAGAGGATTGTGCGTATTTAATTTCTGGATGCGACATTAAAGCCATGGCAAATTCCTTATTTGCCGTGTCTAAATCGGTGAACTCGCCACCAAACTTATCTAATAAATTAACCTCAAAACCAGATGAGTTACCAAAACCACGAATACTTGGTGGTGAAAAGAAAATAATCTTTGCCTCTGGAATAGATGCGACAATTCCAAATAGTTTACCTGTAATGGCTGTTGCCGATAATGCTTCGGTTCCACGCTCACTCCAATCTTTAAGTTTTATAATACCAAAACCGTAATTACTACCAGCTCCACTAATTAAACTTCTACCTTTAATAAAGTTAACCGCTACAATACCGTCTAAACCATTTATTCTGTCGTATAAATCTTTTGTAACCTCGTCTGTTCTATCTAAAGAAGACCCTGCTGGTAATTCTATATTTGCAAAAATAATTCCTCTATCTTCATTAGGTACAAATCCTGTTGGAGTTGTTTTAGAAGCCCAGAAAATACCAACTACAGCTAAAAGCAATAATAAAACAGGCACCCATTTTCTTTTGTATAAAAATTGGAGTGATCTACCATATCGTTCTACAGTGGCATTAAACCCACGGTTAAAAACGGTGTAAAAACGTTTTAAAGGACTTTTACCTTTTAACTCTTCATCATCCTTATGTGTTTTTAATAATAAAGCACATAACGCAGGACTTAATGTTAAAGCATTTACTGCCGAAATAAGAATGGCAATAATTAATGTAACCCCAAATTGTTCATAAAATACCCCAGTTGGTCCTGTTACAAACGTTACCGGAATAAATACCGCTGCCATTACCAAAGTAATAGAAATGATGGCTCCAGATATTTCGTTCATCGCTGTAAGCGTTGCCTTTTTAGGATTCTTTTCACCTTCATCCATTTTAGTATGAACCGCCTCTACAACAACAATAGCATCATCCACCACAATACCAATGGCGAGGACTAATGCGAATAGCGTTAAGAGGTTAATGGAATAGCCAAAAACACTCAAGAAAAAGAAGGTACCAATAATAGAAACCGGCACTGCAATGGCTGGAATCAAGGTAGATCTAAAATCTTGCAAGAAAAGAAATACTACCAAAAACACAAGTATAAAAGCCTCTAGTAAGGTGCTAATTACTTTTTCAATAGACGCATTTAAAAACAAA
Organism: Mariniflexile sp. AS56; assembly: GCF_030552475.1. Classification (GTDB taxonomy): domain Bacteria; phylum Bacteroidota; class Bacteroidia; order Flavobacteriales; family Flavobacteriaceae; genus Mariniflexile. The sequence continues at coordinate 7,739 of NZ_JAUPED010000005.1, forward strand.
CTAGTATCATACGGAATAAAAACATCCAATCCTTCTGGAAGGTCTTTTTTAACCGATTCCAAGGTCACTTTTATGTTTTCAATAATCTCACGAGCATTAGAACCCTTGGTTTGGAAAATCCCCATGAAAACGGCTGGATTCCCCTTACTTGTTGCATTGGCTGCGTATGATTGTGCATCTAACTCGATAGTTGCTACATCATTTAAACGAAGAAACTCGCCGTTGCCTAATGCCTTTATAACAATATCTCCATATTGTTTTGCTTCTTTGAATCGTCCACTATAGGTTAATGTATAAGAGAATGCTTCCCCGTTATTTTGACCTAAAGATCCTGCTGCTGCTTCTAAATTTTGTTCTTTTAAAGCTGCAGATATATCTGATGGAATTAAATTATATGCTGCTAATTTTGCAGGTTTTAACCAAACACGCATGGCGTAATCTTGTTGCGAGAATACACTAACATCTCCAACACCACTAATACGTTGCATGGCAGGAATTACGTTTATTTTTAAGTAATTCTGAATAAATGTAGCATCATAGTCTTCACTTTCAGAATACATAGAAATAAACATCAACGCACTGGTTTCTTGCTTTTGTGTTGTTACACCCGTTTGTATAACTTCTTGAGGCAATAAGGGTGTTGCTCTAGATACACGATTTTGAACGTTAACGGCAGCAATATCTGCATCCATTTTCTGATCAAAATAAACGGTAATTTCAGCTGAACCTGTATTAGATGCTGTAGAAGTAATATAGGTCATCCCTTCTACACCATTAATTTGCTCCTCTATAGGAACAATAACACTTTCCAAAACCGTTTCGGCATTAGCTCCTGGATACGAAGCAACTACTTTAATTGTTGGTGGTGCAATATCTGGATACTCTTCTATTGGCAGGCTTGTAATACTTATTAAACCTAGCACAACTATGATAATAGAAATTACCGTTGAAAGTACGGGTCTTTCAATAAATGTTTTTAACATGACTAATGTATTTGTAGATTTCTAGTTTTTAAATAATGTAGCTATTGGTTTCGTAGCCTCTTCAAAAGAAACCTCCATGGGTACTATTTCAACACCATTTCTTAATTTACCAACTCCTGTGGTAACAATTTTATCTTTAGCATCTACTCCAGATTCTATAACATATAGATTACCAATTGTTGCTTTCACTTTTATAAGCGTAGTAACCACTTTGTTATCGTCACCCAATTTGTAAATCATAACATTGCCCTGTTGTTCGTAAGTAGCTTCTTGAGGTACCACCGTCACGTTTTCATAAACGGTAGGTATTTGAATTTTACCACTATTTCCGTTAGTTAATAACTGTGTTGGGTTATTAAAAACCGCTCTTAAACTTACGGTTCCTGTGCTTTTATTGACTTGCCCTGTACTAGTTTCAATTTTCCCTTTTTCAGAATATGTACTTCCGTTAGCTAAAATTAAATTTACAGCACTATAATTATCTAGCTTTTCTTTTAAACTAGCACCTTCTGCATTTTGCAAAAAGTTTAAATACTGCGTTTCATTCAAGCTGAAAAACGCATAAACTTTACTAATATCACTCACGGTTGTTAATGGTGCCCCATCGTTTGGGCTTACCAATGTACCTTCTCTAAAATTAATAGCACCAATAAAACCGTCTACAGGACTTTTAATCGTAGCATAACCAATATTTGCAGAGACACTGCTGTAATTCGCTTTTGCCTGTGCTAAATTAGCCTTAGCCGTTTCAAGTTGCACAGCACTAATAATATTTTTTTCAACTAAAGGAATTAATTTATTCACCTCTACTTGTGCCACATTAACACGTGCTTTGGCTGCACCTGCATCTTGACTTAAAGACTGTGTTTCTAATTTGAATAACACTTGACCTTTACGTACTTTCTCACCTTCATCGACCATCACTTTTTGGATATAACCAGATGTTTTTGCACGAACTGCACTGTTTATAATACCTTCTAAATTTGTTGGGTATTCCTGAAAACCCGTTACTGTTTTTGGCTCTAATTGGGCTACAGGGAAAGGTAAGGGAGCCGCAGATGCTGCTGCCGCTTTTGCATCTCCTTTACTGCCACAACTTAAAAAAAGTAACACGAAGCTTAGTGTTAATACGGTGTATATATTATTTTTTTTCATTTTATCTGAGTTTAAATACTAATTGTATTGTCTGTTATTTTTGTTTTTAAAGCGGTTATGGAAGCGCTGGCTTCGTCTATATATTTAATGTAATCTGTATGGAATTCTAAATCAAATTTCTCTTCTTCTTTCTCGATCTTAAAGTTGTTTATTACTTCCTTATAATCTTTAATCTCTAAATGTATTTTTCGCTCTTCATCCCAATGATTTACCATTTTATCAATGTGTTGGATTATGATGTCTTTATTAATTATAAAATACTTTTTACGATCTCCAGTTTTTGTGAAATACTGAATTTTATTTAAATCTTGCAGATGATTTAAATGCGTTGAAATGGTACTTTTACTAGCACAAAGAATGCTTACCATATCTTCAAAAGTAGTTCCTGCTTTACCTGTAAGTATAATATAAGATAGTATACGGGCCGCAACAGGAGCTAACTGCTCTCTGTTTTCCAAATGCACACCTAGTTTTTCAACCAGAGCCATTTTTTCTTTGCAAACGTTATCTTTCATTTTTGATTATTTTATTACTGAATAGCGAACTCAATGTATTCATGCACAGTAAATATTTCTGCAAAAATAAAACTAGTTCGGAACAAACCGAACTAAACGAAGTTAAAAAATTGTTAAATAAAAAAGCCGATGAAATCATCGGCTTAAGAAATAATATTAAAATGAATTTATAGCTTATAATGCAGACTTAAACTGCTCTAAAAACCTAACATCATTTTCACTTAATAAACGTATATCATTTATTTGGTGAAGTAACATCGCAATACGATCGATACCTACACCAAAAGCAAAACCAGAATATTCTTTAGAATCTATTTTGCAGTTTTCTAAAACGTTTGGATCTACCATACCACAGCCACCAATTTCTAACCAACCTGTACCTTTAGTAATGCGGTAATCAGATTCAGTTTCCAATCCCCAGTACACATCAATTTCTGCGCTTGGCTCTGTAAACGGGAAATAAGATGGACGTAAGCGTATCTTCGATTTTCCAAACATTTGAGTAGTAAAATATTGTAGCGTTTGCTTTAAATCGGCAAAACTCACATCTTTATCAATATACAAACCTTCTACCTGATGGAAAAAACAATGAGAACGCGCTGAAATAGCTTCGTTACGGTATACACGTCCCGGAGAAATAGTACGTATAGGCGGTTGGTTTTCTTCCATATAACGCACCTGTACCGAACTGGTGTGTGTGCGTAATAAAATATCTGGATCTGTTTGCACAAAAAACGTATCCTGCATATCACGTGCTGGATGGTATTCCGGCAGGTTTAAAGCTGTAAAATTATGCCAATCATCTTCTATCTCCGGACCTTCACTTACATTAAAACCAATGTTCGAAAAGATATCGGTAATTTGATTTTTAACAATAGAAATAGGATGACGCGCACCTATTTGAATAGGACTTCCTGGGCGCGATAAATCGCCATAAATACCTTTTACTTCTTCCTTACTTTCTAGCTCTTCTTTTAAAGTATTTACTTTCGCTTCCGCTACTTTTTTAAGGGTGTTTATAGTTTGTCCAAATTCCTTTTTCTGGTCGTTGGCAACGTTTTTAAACTCGGCAAAAAAGTCGTTAAGCAACCCTTTTTTTCCTAAATATTTTATTCTAAAAACCTCTACTTCTTCCTTAGTCTGTGCTTTAAAGGCATCCGCTTCGGCAATAAGTTCTTTTATCTTGTCTATCATAACTTCCTTAAAATGATGGCAAATTTAATTAATTTCTAGTCATTACTAGGTGGAAACCACGAAGTAATCTGTAAAAAAGACACAGATAGCTTCAGCAAATGAAAAATTCGCTAAGCAATAACTCAAAAAAACTAATTTATGTATTCGGTTTCTAAAAAGTAATTTACAACCGCTTCTTTCATTAAAACACTTTGCTCACCTGCTTTTAAATGAGGCAATTCACCTATAGTTTTGTAATGTGGCCAACCTTCATCATCTACATACTCAAGTTCATAATAACCGTAAGGCGCGAGCAACTTACAAATGGCTATGTGCATTAAATCTAATTTTTGGTCTTTTTTAAAGGTTTTATCTAATTGCCCTAATTCTTGCACACCTATTAAATAAATAATAGCATCGAGGTCTAGTGTATCACCATCGGCAAATTGATTGGATAGTTTATTTACTACCAATTCCCAGCGTTCTTTTAATTGTTCGTCTCTAGACATTTCTCGAGTGGAAAATTTAATGTTTGAAAGTTGCAAAGTTAGTAAACCTCTATGGGTCTAGACTGCTTCTCTGTTTAAAAAATTATATATTTACAAAAACTGTTTTAATGAATGCTTTAGATATTGTTTTATTAGCCTTTTTAATTCTTGGGTTGGTACGTGGTTTTTGGCGCGGACTTTTTGTTGAAGTAGCTTCCTTAGTTGCTTTAATCGCTGGGGTTTACGGCGCTTTCCACTTTAGTGATTTTGCCTCTAAATTTTTAAAAGAGAAAGTAGATTGGAATGAAAATACTATAAACATTGTGGCCTTTGTAGGCACATTAATTCTTATTGTTTTAGCGGTTGCTTTGGCAGGAAAAGCCTTAACAAAAATAGCAGATTTCGCAGCACTTGGCTTGGTTAACAAAGCATTAGGTGCGCTTTTTGGCGGATTAAAAATGGCCGTAATTTTAAGTGCTATCCTAATTATTTTTGAAAAAATAAACACAACTATTCCGTTTACTGCGGAAGAAGATAAAGAAGCCTCGGTACTTTACACGCCTATAAGATCTATTGTGCCCTTAATTTTTCCAAATTTAATAGTGAATGGCAAACCAATTGGAGATGACTTAGAGAAGGAACCGTTAGAAAACGAAGCCTTAATAATAGTTAAATAAACGTTTTATCTAATCTAAATGATAAATCTCTCTAATGTTTTCAAGAATACTTTCGAAGTCTATTTTTAAATCTATTAGTTCACCCGTATGCACATCGAACACCCAACCGTGCACTATTAATCCGCGTTCGCGAGCTGCTTTTTGAATGGCAGCCGTTTTAATGAGGTTTACACATTGTTCTTGCACATTAAGTTCTACAAGTCTATCATATTTAGTTTCTTGATCGCTTATAGCGTTCAACTCACTTTTATGAATTCGGTACACATCGCGAATGTTGCGCAACCATGGGTTTAAGACACCTAAATCTGCCGACTGCATCGCTGCTTTGACTCCGCCACAGGCATAATGACCACAAACTACCACATGATTGACTTTAAGATGCACCACTGCATATTCAACAACCGACATCACGTTTAAATCGGTTCCTGAAACCATATTAGCAATGTTACGATGTACAAAGACGTCTCCAGGTCCCAAACCCATTAATTCCTCTGCCGTAACGCGACTATCAGAACAACCAATAAATAATAATTCGGGACTTTGACCTTCGCCTAAATTTTCAAAATAATGTGCATCGGTATCTAGCTTCTCCTTAATCCATTGTTTATTATTCTGAAAGACTTTATCTAAGTTCATATATAATAATTAATAAGGTTAAAGATACTGTAAAGGAAGTTACAGCGCTTTTATATCTTCGGAAGATACCCAACCCGTTTTACCGTCTTGAAGCTTAATTTTCCTCCAATTTGAAACCGTATCTAACACTTGAACCTTCGTGCCTTCATGCAACCTAAACGACTCGTCGCTTCTGTTATTTGGGGCATTCTTTACCAAAATTTCTTTAGCAAACACAATCGCTGGTTTATCCTTTTTATCTAAATTGAACTTATGAAATGCAAACAACAAACTCACACACATCAATATTAAGGATACCAAACTACCTAAAAAAGTTAAACGTTTTCTAAGTGACGAATAAGCAAAATAGTATATCAAGAATAAAATTACAAAACAAAACACAAAGCCAATTGAAACTTTCGCCCACCCATCAAACTCCATTCTGTTGGTGGCGTTATTTACTATTTTTGATAATCCAGCTTCAGGAACCACTTCAATGGCATCAATAGTCATGTTTTGTGCAAAAGCCAAGTTGTTTTTTATATCTTGATCATTAGGCGCTAACTGCAATGCCTTTTCATAGTAATAAATACTTGGTGCTATATTGTTTAATTTATAGTGGGCATTCCCTAAATTAAAATACAGTTCAGCTGAATGATTTTTAGTATCTAAAATGGTTTTATACTTATCGATAGCATCGCCATATTTTCCGGCGTTATATAATGCATTAGCCTGCTCGAAAACAGCTGTATTTTGTGCCATCAAACCAACACTGAACAAAAACGATAGTATGTATAATAACTGTTTCATCTTAACGTGCTTGTTTATCAATTAAAGAAATAGTTTTCGCTGCTTTATCATAATCTTCTTGCATGGTTACAATATCTATAGGTGTGTAACGTGCCAATTCGCAACTTTCTAAAATTTTATTAAAATCGACGATCACCTCGTTGTCAACCTGCTTAACCGCTAACAATTCATTAATTTTATCCTTACTTAAATCGCTGGTTTCAATGTGTAACTTTCCTTTTAAATAATTGTGTAACGCTTTCTCTAAAGCAATGTAAAACGCTTCTTTTTTACCAAGCGATTTTTTAGCATGACTTAAATATTTTCTAGCCAACTTATCAGCTTTTCTAATTTTATTACCATACACATCAGCATCGCGTGTTGCTTTCTTATTTCTAATCATAATCGCTAAAGGAATGGCTAAAAATGGCAGTAATAACAAACTCCAAAACCCTGTTGTTTTAAAGAATTTTGAACTGCTAACACTCACAAAATTGGTGCTGGTTTTAATAAATGCAAATTGATCTTTATTAAGAATAACAGCTTGCTTTCCGTTACTTGCCATGGCTGCATTATTGGCATTGACACTATTTACGGGGCCACCTAAAACATCTAAAACAATTTCGTTAGATGTTAAACGCTTATAACTTTCTGTTTTTAAATCGAAGTACGAAAAGGAAATACTTGGTATGGGATACTTCCCTTTGTATTGTGGTACGATGGTATAACTATCGGAAATAGTTCCCTGCATACCAGAAAGGGTTGTATTAACTTCCTCCTTGTATTCCGGTTCATAAACCTCTAGTGAACTTGGCAACGACACTTTAGGTAGCTTAAAAAGCTTTAAATTTCCGTTTCCACTAACTGCTACTTTTAATTGTAAAGATTCGGATGCGTCTAAACTTGTTTTTGATGGCACAACCTCAAAACTAAAGTTACCAACAGCTCCAGAAAAATCTAAAGGTTTTCCTTCTTCAGGCAATGCTTTAACCGTAATCGTGCTATTCCCAGCAGAAACTACTTTGTTGGTGCGCGTCATTAAAAGGCTTCCAAAAATATCGCGTCTGTTGGTTGGTACACGCAAAGAAATATCTAAACTTAAAGGTTCAATATCAAGTTTACCTGTTTTTTGAGGATATAACACCACTTTCTTTAACACTAAAAATCGGTAATCTTCCCCTTTGTAAGTACCGTTTTGTACTTTCTGTCCTTGTGTGTTTATGTTCTGACTCCAAAAGTCGTTGTAACGTGGGCTATCAATTTCATTCCAGTTATCTACAGCGATGGTTGGAGACACATAAAGCTTATATACAACGGTGATAGCTTCATTTAAATACGGACTGGTTTTTGAAATTTCAGCAACCAAATGAATATTTTCTGAAGCAATATACTCTGGATTATTAGGGTCTTTAGGGATGTCTACCGCAGCAGTAACCTCAACTGCAATAGGTACCGTCTTGAACGTTTCGCCGCCAATATTAATAGTAGCTTGACCAATAGTAAAATTACCTCGGCCTTTAGGCGCTAAAAAATAGCTATATGTTTTGCTGAAGCTTCCAACCCCATTTGCATACACTCTTTTAACCGATTGATTCGGGCCACCAACTACGGTGAAATTAGCAAAATCTGGTGGATTGAAATTATCGCCATCTTGATTCATTTCAAAATCGATGCGCAAACGCTCATTAACCCCAAGTTTTTGTTTGCTCACTTTAGCATCAAACTTAACTTGTGCAGAAGCCATACTTGTTACAAGTATGAATAATAGTATGTATGTGTGTTTTATAAATTTCATAATAATTAACGAACAACGATTAACAATTTTGCATTCACAATGTCGCTCTCGAACCTGTAAAAATCAAAATTCATAATTCGTTTTACCAATCTTTTTCTGTTTTTACTTTGCTGCCTTTTTGCTTTTCAGCATTTACTTTTTCTTGAACCTTTTGTTCTTGATTGTTCATGGCTTCTAATAAACTCTTAACCTGTTGTGGAGACATTTGTCCTGGGCGAGGTTGTGGCGGCTGTTGCTTTTCCTTCTCGTCACCTTTCCCTTTATCGTCTTTTTCATCTTTAGGCTTTCCTTTATCATCCTTCTTATCGTCGCCCTCTTTTTTGTCTTGGTCTTTTTGATCTTGATTTTTCTTATCGTCTTTATTATCGCCCTTATCGTCTTTCTTATCTTGATCCTTTTTGTCGTCTTTTTTATCCTTGTCCTTATCGTCCTTTTTATCGTCTTCCTTATCTTTTTGTTGCTCTGCACATATTTTAGCTAAGCCCAAATTATAACGGGTTTCCTCATCGGAAGGGTCGTTTCTTAAGGCATTTTTATAGGCTTCAACCGCTTCTTTACACTTTTTATTCTTCATAAGCACATTCCCTATGTTGTGATATGCTTTATGCTTTTCAACTTTTGATGTCGATATTTTTGCCGCTTCATCTAAACGATACAAAGCCTCATCAAAACTTCCTTTTTTAATATAAGAGCTTCCTAAATTATAGATACCTGAAACAGTTGTTCCTTGTTCTGAAATGGCTTTTCTATATTCCTTTTCAGCTGAAACAAAATCATCTTCACCTATTAAATTATTTCCTTCATACACATAATTATTAGCCTTTTTGGCTGCTAAAAGGGCTGCCTTCTCTTGCTCTTGAGCGAAAGAAAACGTCGTGGTTAGTGCTATTATGATAAAAAATATATACTTCATTTTTATGGTTCTTTAATCGACTGATAAATATATAAAACCAAACAACGGCTTATAGTTAAAGGTTTTATAAAATATTTAAATAACGCTTTCGCGGAAATTATAGGTTTTCGTTGAATAAGTTCAACTTTTTCAACCAAGCTGTTTTGCGTTCCAACAAGAAAATATCTATTAACAAAAAGAATACAGCAAAAGCCAAAAACCATTGAAACTGGTCTTTAAAATCGGCATACTCCTTGGTTTCAAACTCTTTCTTGTCCATACCGTTTAAAATACCGCCTATTTCTTTAACGACATCGTTTGTGTTTTTTCCATTTAAATACACACCATTGGCTTCAGATGCAATATTTTTAAGCGTTTCCTCATCTAACCGCGTAATAACGGTTTCTCCCTTACTATCCTTCTTATAATTTAAAACAATACCGTTTCGTTTTTCTGGAATGGGACCACCCTTTACATCTCCAACACCAATAGTGAAAATTCTAATACCTGCTTCGTTTGCTTCTTCAGCTATCGTTGTGGCACCTTCACTATGGTCTTCCCCATCTGAAATAATAATAAGAATACGGTTGGTTTGTTCTTCATCATCAAAGTAGGTTGTTGCTAATTTAATGGCTTCATCAATAGCTGTTCCTTGCGATGAAAGCATGTCGGTATTCATGCTTTGAAGAAACATTTTTGCCGAACCATAATCGGTTGTAATAGGCAATTGCGGAAATGCTTTTCCTGCGTAAGCAATAATACCCACGCGGTCGCTCGCTAAATTGTTGATAATTTGGGTAACTAATTGCTTTGCTTTTTCCAATCGGTTGGGTGCAATATCTTCGGCAAGCATACTTTTAGATACATCGACTGCAAATACAATATCAACTCCTTCGCGTTTTATAGTTTCTAGCTTCGTACCTATTTTTGGGTTTACCAAGGCTATTGCTAAACACGCAAAAGCTAAACTTAACACCACCACTTTTAAAACCGATTTGAATATTGAGGCATTCGGACTTAATTTTTTCAATAATGCTTTATCGGCAAATTTGCGTTGGGTGCGGTGTTTCCAAAATTGAAGCAGCAAAAAGAATAGGATTATTACTGGAATAATTCCTAAAGCCCAAAACCATATTTTTTCATCTAATTGATACATTAACTGTTTATTTGTTTCTCGTGGATTTATTTATATATTTTGCCACGAATTAATCAACTTCATCCTTCAAAACTAGTATAGTTTGTTTAGGTTCTTTAATTCTTACATTAATTTCTTTGTAATTCCAAACGGCTCCATTTCTCTCAGCTGAAATATCTAGCTTTCCGTTAGACTTACTCCCTTTTATCCTTACACTCGTCTTAACCGTATTGTTATTATTTGAAAATATCGTGGTTCCTTCCAGAATAGCCAAATTATCTAAGGGTTCTATATCACCTAACAGTTCCTGTAATTCTATACTCTTTTTTGCTATTTCCAATGCACCATCATATAGCTTTCCCTCACTATAAGCAACTGTTGTAGTCACAATACCTTCACCAATTTTAGTAGTTGATAGAGCATATACCCCAAATAGAAAAACCATTATTAATGGTATGAACCATTTCCAACTTCTATGAAACCAACTTCTATTCTTGATTAAATCATTCATTTTTATACAAAACTCCTAAAAATCGTATTTCTAAGTAAAAATTCTATTAATATAAATAGGCCCGCCAATAATACCAACGGGCGGTATTTTTCTTCGTAATTATAGTATTTAAACTCTTCTACATCCGTTTTCTCAAGTTTGTTTATTTCACCATATATTTCCTCTAACTTTTTGTTATTGGTCGCTCTAAAATACTTTCCACCTGTAACTGCAGCTATTTCTTTTAATAGTACTTCGTCTATTTCTACCTGTACACGCGCGTATTGAAAACCGCCTGTTCTTGGGTCTAAAGCCACAGGTGAGAGTGCCATTCCATTAGTTCCTAAACCAATAGTATAGGTTTTAATGCCATATTCCATAGCTAATTCACTTGCTATTTTTGGGTCTATAAAACCAGAATTATTAACCCCATCGGTTAATAAAATAATCACTTTACTTTTGGCTTTACTATCTTTTAAACGATTTACAGCTGTAGCTAAACCCATACCTATAGCCGTACCTCCTTCAATAATGGTATTGTATTTAATATCATTCAAGGAACGTAATACAATAGATTTATCGCTGGTAACCGGTGTTCTGGTATAACTTTCTCCGGCATATTCAACCAACCCTATGCGATCGTTTGGCCTGCCTTTAATAAACTCTGCCGCTACATTTTTTAAAGCTTCTAATCTGTTTGGAGATAAATCTTTCGCTAACATACTTGCCGAAACATCTATAGCCATTACAATATCAATACCTCTAGTGGTTTTTGTTTTAGAAGACACATCAACTGTTTGCGGTCTTGCCAATGCCGTAATTAATAAAGCCAAGGCCAATAAACGCAATATAAATAAGCCGTGTTTTAGTTTTGGCAACCAAGAACTGGTTAATTTAAACCCTTGTAAACTTGATATTTTAAGTTCGGCTGTTTGTTTTTTATGTTTGAAAATGTACCAAACTATCGCCAAAGGCAATACCAAAAATGCCCAAAACCATTGTTTATTTAAAAAATCGATGCCTTCAAACATTATTCTTCTGCTTTTTTAAGTTCAACTGAATTTAAAATACGTGCTATTATTTGATCTGCATACTCATCATTTACAGGATAAGTCATCATAATTTGTTGTAACACATTTTCTGATGCAAATTGCAATAACACATAGTTTCCTTCTAGTATTTTTTGACTTATTGGGTTTTTAATTTTTAATGTTCCGTAGGTTTTTAATCCTTCTGCACCATTTGGTGTTATAAATTTATCACGCAACACCACAATATCTTGAGCTCCTTGCGCTTCAATTCCTTTCAAGCTTTGCTCTGATGCTTTTTCGACATCAATTTTATTTTCACCCATATTTTTATATGAGTTGGTATTTACCATCACACTAAACACATCCAACAAAGTACCGTAAATAAAGGTTGTTTGAGTTACTTGGGCTTTCATTTCCTCTGGAAGTGGTAGCTCGATGCGCGATAACACTTTGGGCGTAGAAATAGTAACAGGAGGCACACCGTACGCACTCGTTACCCAATCGCCTTCTAGAAGCTCTACACTATCATGACCAATAATGGTGTCTTTTACATAACTGAACCCATATTTTAAACCAAAGCCAACAAAGGTTGCCATTAAAAGGAACACACCAATTACCACCGTAATGATTATTTTTTTGCGTTTCTTTTTACGTTCTAATTGTTCTCTATATTGCTCATCTAGAAGTTTTTCTTCTTCAGTAGGTTCTGGAAGCGCTTCTTTTACGTGATCGATCTCAATATCGATGGTCTTTCTATCTAATTTAGCAAGTTCAACATCTACTGCAGATTTAGCAAACTTCACCAAATCGGCACGTTTTAAGATGCTTTCTAAATTTTTAATATCTTCAACACTTAACTCAATTTGATTTCCTTCCTTTAATAATTTAAGTCTGTTAATCAACTCATCCGTGGTGCTCTCTAAAGCGCGATCGTATACTTTTTCATCCAGATATTTTCTAATAATGAAAGTAAGATCTGAGTAATATTCCTTTATAGATTCGGTTTCTAAATAATGACTTTCATCCAACTTTCTAAGTGCTAGTTTCGCACGATCGTAAGGTGGTAATAAAGCTATTTGTTCTGCTTCCGTTAATGGTTTTTTACGCCAAATAAACCAATACATTAAAAAGCCTACAGCGCCAATTATTAAAAGTGTTAGCAAAAGGTATTTCCACCAATCACTGCCTTTTTCTTTTACTTCAATAATAGGTTTTATATCATAAAGCCCTTGTTTTGTAGTGTCTACCACCACATTATTCACCTCAACTTTTAAAGAATCGGTATAAAAGGTTTTATCGCCAATAATAATTTTTTGCCTTGGAATGGTATATTTCCCAGAATCGAATTGGGTTAAACCGTACTTTTTTATAAGGCTGTATTTATCTGTATTTTTAATGGTATCAATCGCATACGATTCAATCATTTCCAAAGGTGAAAAAGTTTGCCCTTCGGGGAATACCACCAAGCCGTTAGGTTTGGTTTCTACTTCAATTTTAAAGGTGATTTGCTGCCCTATCTTGATTTTTGTAGAATCGATAGAAGATTTTACTTGTGAAAATGACACAAAAGATAGAAGAACCAATACCAAAGACAAGGCATAATTTCTTAGTTGTCTGTTTTCAAGATTTGTAATTCGTAATTTGTAATTCATCATTCGCATTATCCTCTTCTTTTAAAATACCCCAACATTTTCTTCACATAGCTTTCATCCACACGACAATCGATGGTACCAGCTCCCGATTTTGCAAAACTGTCTTTGTAATAATCTACTTTTTCTTGGTAAAACTTAGCGTAATTTAAACGTACTTTTTTTGAAGATGTATTTACCAACATATATTCGCCCGTTTCTTCATCTTGCATTTGCACGACTCCTAAATTCGGAATCTCTTCTTCACGTTTATCGTACACCCGAATACCTGTAACATCGTGTTTACCTGAAACAATTTTCATGGTTTGGCGGTAATCATCTGCAATAAAATCAGATAATACAAAAACAATGGTTTTCTTCTTCATGACATTTCGCATGAATTTTAAAGCTTCTGCCAAATTGGTTTTTTTGCTTTCTGGCTTAAACTCAATTAATTCACGAATGATACGAAGTACATGCGAACGTCCTTTTTTTGGTGGAATATAAAGCTCTACTTTATCTGAAAATAAAATAAGCCCAATTTTATCATTATTTTGAGTGGCGGAAAAGGCTAAAGTAGCCGCTATTTCTGTAATAATCTCGTTTTTAAATTGTGATTCGGTTCCAAACATTTCAGATCCTGAAACATCTACCATAAGCATCATGGTAAGTTCACGTTCTTCTTCAAAAACCTTTACATAAGGTTCGCTGTAACGCGCCGTCACGTTCCAATCTATATTTCGAACATCATCACCAAATTGATACTGGCGCACTTCGCTAAAAGTCATACCACGACCTTTGAAGGTGGAATGGTATTCCCCTCCAAAAATATGATCAGACAATCGGCGTGTCTTAATCTCTATTTTTCGTACTTTTTTTAGTAATTCTTTAGTATCCATTTTTTTTAGTAAACAGTTTTCAGTCGCAGTATTCAATTATCAGCAAACCGTTAATTTTGTTATGAGTATTCAGTTTTTAGTCTGCAACTACAAACTGGAACTGAACACTGTAAACTCTTTTTATGGCACTTCTATTTCGTTTACTATTTTATTGATGATGTCTACTGAAGTTACATTTTCAGCCTCCGCTTCATAAGTGATACCTATTCTGTGTCTTAACACATCGTATACTACAGCACGAACATCTTCTGGAATTACATAACCACGACGTTTTATAAAAGCATAACATTTAGCAGCAGTGGCTAAATTGATACTTCCACGAGGCGATGCTCCAAAAGAAATTAAAGGTTTTAAATCGGCAAGTTTATATTTTTCTGGATAACGCGTTGCGAAAATAATATCAAGAATGTATTTTTCAATTTTCTCGTCCATGTAAACTTCACGAACAGCAGATTGCGCTTTTAGAATTTGTTCTACAGATACGACTGCGTTCACTTTATCCCAAGCACCTTTTAAATTCGCTCTCATGATCAACTGCTCCTCAGCAATTTTCGGGTAATCTATAACCGTTTTCAGCATAAAACGGTCAACCTGTGCTTCTGGCAATACATAAGTTCCTTCTTGTTCAACAGGATTCATGGTTGCCATTACTAAAAATGGTCTATCTAGCTTAAAAGTCTCATCACCAATGGTTACTTGCTTTTCCTGCATGGCTTCAAGTAGCGCCGATTGCACTTTTGCAGGGGCACGGTTAATCTCATCTGCCAACACGAAATTCGCGAAAATAGGACCTTTTTTGATGGAGAAGTCATTCAACTTCATGTTGTATATTAAGGTTCCTGTAACATCGGCAGGTAATAAATCGGGGGTAAACTGTATTCTACTAAAACTACCATCAACCGCTTGCGCTAAAGTATTAATGGCCAATGTTTTTGCTAATCCAGGAACACCTTCTAGCAATATATGCCCTTGCCCAAGTAAACCAATAAGCAAACGTTCTACCATATGCTTTTGCCCTACGATGACTTTATTCATCTCTAGCATCAATAAATCAACAAAAGCACTTTCTCTTTCAATTTTCTCGTTAATTGTCTTAATATCAATTGTACCAGTTTCTTCCATCATTTTTTTGTTTTTAAAAGCCCGAATATAGTAAGCTTATTTGAGCATTGCAAATTGTTAAAATTTTTCTTTGAACGCTGTTAAATAATGGTTAAAATAATTTAGGCACACCGTTAATAATAGGTTAAAATAAAAAAGAGCAGTTTCTTACGAAACTGCTCTTTAATTATAAAGGTTCTAATTACTTTTATTGGGCTACTAACGTTATATCTGCCAATGCCGTTAGTGTATTTGACACTACGATAGCTTCTACATCTTGCGATACATAACCCGCAGCACCAACTGTTACGGTATATGTTCCAGCCGGAATATTTTCTACAAGAAATTCACCATTTGCATTCGAATTGATTGTTGTTACAACCTCAACACTATCTTTTAATTTCACAATAACGTTCACAATAATGTTATTTGTTACATCTCCACTTATAGATCCTGGTTTTAATAATAACTCAATAGGGTTTGAAATAACTGTTACTTCACCGTTTGCAACAGTAACCATCGCACTTCCTGAGCTATAACTAGAGGTTTCATCTAAAGGCGTCACCACGACTTCATAAGTTCCTGCAGGCACACCCCACAATGCAAAAGCACCGTTTGAATCTGTATTTGCTGAAATAATAAAATCATCTTCAATTTCTGGAGTTCCTTTATCATCTACTAAAACAGACGCTACAGAAGGGACATCTGTTGGGTTTACTGTTCCTTGAATAATACCAGAACTCACTTCTGCACTTGCATAAAGTACTGGTTTTAATATAATATTTCCTGAATTCCCAGCCATTACGATGGATTTTTCAACATCAAAATCTAAAACAAAATCATACGTAAATCCTTCTTCTAAAACAGCGTTAATTTTCACTTTCAAACCAGATTGTTGTGCACTAGGTGTTTTAAGTTCATATTCATTATCGCTTGTTTCTCCTTCAATAACAATAGTATTTCCATCACCTAACACCAAACGCATTTGGCTTAATGTACCTGCTGGAATTAGAAAACGATCTACTAAAACCTTACTAAAGCCACCTGTGAAATCTAATAAATTAACGGTTCCGCTTTCTGCGTTTAAAGACACCCACCCATTATCATCGGTTGAATCATCATTCATCTTAACCATCACATCTACAATTTCGATGTTAACGGCTTTATAATCACCCGGAGCATCCACAAGTCTTACCGATATGGTTGGAGTCGATTTATCTAAACTATTTGAGTCTGAATCTGTACAAGAAGACACAAATGCTAAGACCATTAAATAAAATAAATATTTTAAACTTTTCATAAATATGCTGTTTTTAAACTTAAACTAAAGTTTTATATACGCAGCCTTTTACGGTTTTGGACGCTTCCAACCATTTTTCTGAAGTTTTCCTCCCTTATTTAAAAAGGTTACAACCAAGTGCAATAAACCTCAATACACTAAAAATAAATTATTAAACACATTTAAAAAGTAAAAGCAAAATAGTAAACTAAGTTTTAAGTATTTTTATAAATCAATTAAACTGTTTAATTAAAAACATATGACAAAAACAGCCTTAATAACGGGTGCAACAAGTGGTATTGGACAGGCAACTGCCCGCGAATTCGCAAAACATGGTATTCGTTTAATTTTATGTGGAAGACGTTTAGAGCGTTTACAAACCATACAGAACTATTTAAGTAGCCTAACCCAAGTTCATATTTTAAATTTTGATGTCCGTGATAAAACCGCAACATTTAAAGCCATTGAGTCGCTACCCGAAAACTTTAAACAGATAGATATTTTAATAAACAATGCCGGCAATGCGCATGGTTTAGATCCCATACACGAAGGGAATATGGACGATTGGGATGCTATGATGGACATAAATGTAAAAGGACTTTTATATGTAAGTAAAGCAATTATTCCACAAATGACCGAGCGCAAATCTGGACACATCATAAATATTGGTTCATCCGCAGGTAAAGAAGTGTACCCTAAAGGAAATGTGTACTGCGGAAGTAAACATGCCGTTTTAGCCATAACTGAAGGCATGCGTATCGATTTGAATCCGTTTGGCATAAAAGTAGGCGCTATAAACCCCGGTTTGGTTGAAACCGAGTTTTCGCAAGTCCGTTTTAAGGGTGATAAAATAGCCGATTCCGTTTACAAAGGTTTCAAAGCGTTGCAAGCGGAAGATGTTGCAGAAACTATTTATTTTGTGGTGTCACGTCCCGCCCATGTGAATATTGCTGATGTATTATTGTTTTGTACGGCGCAGGCGAGTTCAACTATTGTAAATAAATCTTTACAGATTTCCTGACCAGAGTTGAACATTATTTATTCAAGTAATATGGCGCACCACAATTCATTTGAAAGTCTGGACATTTATAAAGAAGCAACTGTGTTTTGTGATGCTATAAACGAAACCACATCGATGAAATCACTTTTAATAAATTGAATGCTAATGCTTAAAATTTAATAAATCAATTATCAAAATTCATTAATTATCTAAAAAACTCTGAACGCAAGGGGTCTAAATTTGATTAGTCTCGAATAAATAATAAAAATAAACAATAGATAATATCAAAGATGATCAACAAACGCCTACTTATAAAACATCTGTTATCGCATAACGATGAAAATAGTTTTTACGATAAAAAGCGTAAAATTGATATTAGTTTCAAGGAAGGAAAAGCTAAATTTCTGAAGCACGTTTGCGCCCTATCGAACAGCAACCCTAAAAACAACTCCTTTATTGTGATTGGTGTTGAAGATGATGACAACGATATTGTTGGTGTCGATTTTTTTGATGACAGCAAAATTCAAAACCTTATCAATGCCTATTTATCCCACCCACCTATTGTTCAGTATGAAAATATACCGTTTCCACATTTACCCGACCACAAAGTAGTTGGCTTAGTAACCATTCGCCCCACGGGAAAAATAACATCCCTACGCAAAAATATCTGGAAATATTACGGCGGCTCGGTGTTTTTTAGAGATGGCAGCATGAGTATGCCTAAAGTGTTTGATATTGAAATAAAAGATAATAACTCTAAAATTGTAGAGGCTATTGAAAACAATTCGCAAAATAATATAGAGCACACTCTAAACGGCGTTTTCGATTTTCTTAAGAAACGAAAAGATTACAACGCCCAATACAAAGTGTTTAAAGAGTATTTTGTGGTATGTTGGGCAGGACAAAAGAAGGTCGTTAAAGATGAAATTTTTTATTCTAGAGTTGACATTGAATTGATAAATGAACAAGTCCGCTTGTTTTTCTCCGCTTTAGATGACGTCACTATCGATATAAGTGACGATTCATTCAAAATTATTGAATATGTAAATCTAGGGTTTCAAAATTCAAATAAATACTACCAGTTGGAAGAAACACGTATTAGTTTTGAAAACAATGCTAATTACACCATCGAAACTAAACTTTTATTTGAACCACCGCAATATGATAAAAAAGTACTTCACCACATTTACAATACTACAAACGCTCTTTTTGAAAAACTTAAAAACGGACTGCCTTTCACAAAAAATGAAGAAGCCGATTTGAAAAATTTACCTGTTACTTATTTAATTTGTTACCTTAATTTATTTCATGAAGCTATTGATAAACTACATGAAGCGAAGCCCTATTTAAGAGCACATAGCGAGGAATTATACCTGCTATTTAAAGAATCTATGCGTGTTTTAAGAAAGGTAAAATACAGTTGATATTCTTTTTTACTAAATTTTACTTAAAATTAACATGGGTGCTTTTTTTCTGACGAAATAATACATATATTTGCCTTGCTATTAATCTTTATCAAGATATAACCTTGCTGCTCCCGAGAAAAACTTCGGCATTGTAGCAAGGTTTTTTTTTATATAAAATCCAACTGGTTAAAAGACTTGTTTAGAATTTTATGATCATCAACTTCCAACCATTTATTTAGTACCGTAGCATAAATAGTTCTAAAATCTATTTCGAACTTTAAATCGCCATTATCATCCAAATCACTTAAACTCGCCATGTTATTGTAAACACCTTGTTTTTTCAACTGGTCACCAATAATGAACACGTTATTTGCCGTTCCATGATCTGTACCTACACTGGCGTTTTGTTTAACACGACGTCCAAATTCAGAAAAAGTAAGTATTAAAGTGTCTTTAAAAGTATTATTGGCTTTTAAATCTTCAACAAAAGTTTCAATACCTTCCGCATAGGTTTTTAATAATTTCTTTTGAGTATTTTGTTGGTTTACATGAGTATCAAACCCGCCTAAAGACGTATAAAACACTTTGGTTTGTAACCCAGAATTAATAAACTGCGCCGTTGTTTTAAGCTGTTTCCCAAACTTATTGTTTGGATATTCTTTTACAGAAGATACCGTTTTGCTGGTTTCATAAATATACTTGGCTGATGATTGCGCATCAATCATAGTCTTATACAAATACCCTAAATTATGCTCACTTAAATGTGCATCATTTTGATGTTTGCCTAAGTTTTTAAAATAAGGGTCTCTCGATAAATTAAACAAGGTTTTTGGATCTTGAGTTGCAATACCATTCATGTTCGAGCCTTTTAAAGCCAGCGACAAATTATCATCAACCTCTATTGCCGAATACGGTTGTTCCCCGTAGGCATCTAAATAGCGCCCTAGCCAACCTGTTTGCGAAAACTTATTCGAATCGGTTGCTGTTTGCCAAATATCCATCGACCTAAAATGCGAACGAACCGGATTGGGATACCCTACATTATTAATAATAGACAAATACCCATTATCGTATAATCTTTTTAATGGTGTTAGGCTACTATGTAACCCCAGCTCATCATTAAGTTTTATAACTTCATTTTTCGGAATGCTTAAAGTGGGACGTTCCTTATAATACAAATCATTTCTAAAAGGAATCACCGTATTTAAACCATCGTTTCCGCCAGATAATTGAATAATAACCAAACGTTTATATCCCAATTCACTACTCGCAACCTGCTCAAAAGCTTTCACAAAACTTGGTACAAAAAATAAACTGCTTGCTAAAGAGGACTGTTTTAAAAATTTTCTTCTATCCATAACTAACACATTTGGTATTCTGGTAATGACATAAGTTGAATGCAATATTCATGCTTCGACACTTTATTTAATGACTTTAAATAATGCCGCGCTTCTAGATTTAAATCGCTTAACAAAATATAATCTTGCAAGTCTTTTACATCTACGTCTTTAAAATTTTTATTGAAGGCCTCCCAATTATGCTCTATTTTAAATTTCTTCCCGTAAGTGTTTTTAAATGCTGACTTTTTAGTAGCCATCATACCATCCGATTCACCTAGTTCCATTTTAGAAATGTAGGCATCGTTTAATAAAATAGAAGGAAGCTTTAATCGCAACACAATGGTATTACTGTCTATCCAGTTTTTACCACCTTTCCAACCTGCCACGTTTGGCGGGTCTAACAAGGTTTGCCCCAGTTGTTTTTGAATATAAAGTAATTGCTTTGGGTTGTTAAATTTTATGGGTACTAGTACATTCATACCAACCAAAAGTTCGATGGGCGATTTTATTTTTGTACCGATATTTTCTTCATTATAAAACCACTCTTGACTAAATACAAAGCGCATAAGGCTTTCAATATGGTAGTCTTTATAAAACACATCGGCCATTTGGTTTATATGCGCCTCATCTAAAACACCATTTACAAAATAGCGGTATATTTTTTCACATATAAATTTTGCACATTGCTTTTGCTCTAAAATAATATCGATGATATCTTCCCCTTTAAAACTTCCTGTTTTTCCGAAGAACGTTTTATCGGTAGTATCATGAGCAAAACGTCTAAAAACAAATTCGCCATTTAAATTATGGCCATAGCCTGTAAAAGCTTTAGCACTTTCTTTTATATCATTTTCGGTATAATGTCCTTCGCCTAAGGTGAACAATTCCATGAGTTCACGCGCGAAATTCTCGTTGGGTTTTTGTTTCTTATTTTGTTTAGTATTTAAATACTTGGTCATGGCAGCTTCTTTAGCAACTGCATTCACAAAATCTTTAAAATTTCCTAGTGCATGTTGGCGCAGCATATTATTAAACTGCTGAATATACACTACATTATTATCTTCACAAACAAACACATTAGCCCAAAAGAGTGTCATTTTCTCTCTTAAAAGTTCCGATGAATTTACCAATCGATCTACCCAAGCCACATTTAATTCTATGGTTTTTTCTCGACTTAACTTTTGAAGTTTTTTTAAATCTTCTGAAGACCTTTTGGTTTCACCGTTTAAAACAGCATCAATTTCAGCAGTATCTACTTTTAAAGCCGTGACATTCTTCGAACTCTCAAAAAGATTCCGAATAACATCTTCCTTCTTTAATTTCGATAAAACTTCTACCTGATTTGGTAAAATACCAAAGCCGGCTCGCCAATATAAATGCTGAATATGCTTTGCTTTCATCTGTAAACAAATAAGTTATATAACCTCTTAGACCCTAATTATTTAAAATAGTTTAATGGAGGCAGCTTAAAGCATAAATATAGCGCTTAATTATAAATCAAACTTAATGCCTTGCGCTAGTGGTAACTCGGTTGTATAATTAATGGTATTGGTTTGGCGTCGCATATATACTTTCCAAGCATCACTACCCGATTCACGACCACCACCTGTGTCTTTTTCACCACCAAAAGCACCACCAATCTCGGCACCAGAAGTTCCAATATTCACGTTAGCAATACCACAATCAGACCCAGCAACAGATAAGAAATGTTCAGCTTCTCGTAAATTGTTAGTCATAATTGCAGAAGATAAGCCTTGTGCCACATTATTTTGAATATCAATAGCATTTTCTATACTGCCTGAGTATTTAAGTAAATATAAAACAGGAGCAAAAGTTTCGTGTTGTACAATTTTATATTCAGGTTTCCCTTCAGCGATTGCTGGTTTTACATAACAACCACTTTCATAACCTTCACCTTTAAAAACGCCACCTTCAACAACAATGTTTCCACCTTCTTCAACAACTTTGGTTAGAGCATTTTGATACATTTTAACAGCATCTGTATCTATTAACGGTCCTACATGGTTATTTTCATCTAACGGATTCCCAACACGAAGTTGTTTATAAGCATCGGTAACCGCGGTTTTTACCGTATCGTAAACAGACTCATGAATAATTAATCGACGTGTTGAAGTACAACGCTGTCCGCAAGTACCCACGGCACCAAAAACAGCTCCAATAACTGTCATTTTTATATCAGCATCTGGCGTTACAATAATAGCGTTATTTCCACCCAATTCTAATAAAGATTTCCCTAAACGACCCGCCACTTCTTTGGCTACAATTTTACCCATTCTGGTAGAACCTGTTGCCGAAATTAACGGAATACGCGTATCCTTGGTCATAAATTCACCTACTTGATAATCGCCGTTAATTAAACAGGAAATACCTTCGGGTAAATTATTTGCTTTAAAAACTTCGGCCGCCATATTTTGACATGCAATACCACAAAGCGGTGTTTTTTCACTCGGTTTCCACACACATACATCACCACAAATCCAAGCAAGCGCGGTATTCCAAGCCCAAACAGCTACAGGAAAGTTAAATGCAGAAATAATACCAACAACGCCTAGTGAATGGTATTGCTCATACATACGGTGTCCAGGACGTTCCGAATGCATAGTTAACCCATGAAGCTGGCGCGATAAACCCACTGCAAAATCGCAGATATCAATCATTTCTTGTACTTCACCCAAACCTTCTTGGTATGATTTACCCATTTCATAAGACACTAGTTTCCCTAAAGCCTCTTTTTTTTCTCGTAATTTATCTCCAAATTGCCTAACAATATCTCCTCGTTGCGGTGCAGGCATCATCTTCCAAGTTTTAAAAGCTTGGGTAGCAGCCTCCATGACTTTATCAAAATCTTCTTTTGAAGTGGTAGCGACCTTCCCTATTAATTGTCCGTCTACGGGCGAGTAAGATTCCAAAACGTCTCCATTAGAAAAATTCACTGAACCTGTAGAAGTTCCTTCATTTATTGCTTTAACACCTAATTGCTCTAAGGCTTCCTTTATTCCGAAATTTGCAGAAATTGCACTCATATATATTGAATATTTACGAATTATATTATTTACAGGTAAATATACTAATAAAAACTCAATACTTTTTGAAGATACTCACTAAAATAAATTATATTTAAAGTCTATTTTAAATAAAAAATAATTCTGGAAAATGACAAAAACACCCCCTTATTATGCGGTTATTTTCACATCTAAACATTCTAATGTAACAGATGGCTATAACGAGATGACGCAACAAATGGAAACTTTAGCAAAACAACAAAAGGGTTTCTTAGGCATCACTAGCGCCCGAGACCATATTGGCATTACTGTAAGTTATTGGGAACGTTTGGATGACATTACGAATTGGAAGCAACAAAGCGACCATTTTATAGCTCAGAAAAAAGGAAAGAGTACTTGGTACGATTGGTATGATGTGAAAATTTGTAAAGTTGAACGTGCCTACAATTTCAATGCCCCAGAAACTACTGTTTAATATATGTTTTTAACATACTGTGGTCACTTTTAAATGTACTTATTTTTTGGGTTTTAAGAATGTTCAAATCTTTAGAAACCCAAATATGGTCGAGAGACAGTAAGGGTATATTCCAAAACCAAGTTTCTCTAAAACCATTTCCTTTTTCATTAAAAGCATGATTAAAATTAGCTTTAATTTCTTTTAAAGTTTTAGATTCAAAAGGCACATTAAAATCTCCTAAAAGGATGGTTTTTTCTTGTTTCTTAATTATTTTATTTACAAAATCGAGTTCCCATGTTCGTGGCACATCAGGACTTCCTGTAACATCCACCGCATAAAAATTTATGCCCTGGGTTTTAAAATTTATAACTGTAGACTTATAATTGGAAGTTATTTCGTTTTCAATTTGAATGGCTGTTTTTGAAAAAATAGTGATTCCATTTCTCAATTTATAAAAATAATAGTTTGGATATTTTAGCTGAAGCAACTTTACACGAACCTTTTCAGATTCCACTAAAACCAATACATCTGGAATGCTGCTACTTTCATTAAAAGCTTCCTCAAAACCATTATCGCGTGACGCATTCCAAAATACCACCTCTAGATCTGAATCTTTTACAGATTCTGGAATGTGAATTTTAAAGCTTCGTCCCAGCCAAATTACTAATAAAACACTAGCTACAATAACATGATACTTTCTTTTCTTAAGAAATACCGATAACATTAATATGACAGTTATAATTGCTGGTAACGTAAATACATAATAATATAATGAACTCGTGTAACTACGCTCCTTCAATACAAAATGTACTACCAAAAGTGCCGTAATTAATACAACATTTAGCAGCCAATAAAGAATCCTGAAAAATTTTATCATTACCTAAGCGGAGAGCCTTTTCCTGCCCACCAAGGGTGCATTTCTATAACCAAACGGCCTGCTTTCACCATAGGGTCGGCATTCGCTAAACTATCCGCCATTTTTTGAGTTGGCACGTTGTAGATAGTAACACCTCGTATACTACCTGTATCTCCAAAAGGACCAGAAATATCAGCATAACCTAACTCATACATTTTAGCTAAATGCGCTAAATGTTCTTGCTGTAAAATCTCTGCTTCTTCTTCGTTTTGCGAACGAATGGGTCCATTCTTTAAAAAAGCCATAAAATACTGCTGCATTAAAATGGTGTCTTTCGTCTTTTCATCAACATACTCGTAGGTTTTAAACCCTTTAGAAGTCAGTTCTTCTTTAATTTCTTTAACCGTTTTTATTATAGGTTCTTCTATAATCTCTGTAATTATGGTGTCTTGAACAGGTTCGCTAACCACTGGGTTTTCCTTTTCTATTTTTTTACACGACACAAGCACTAATACCGCAACACATACTCCTATATATTTTTTCATGGGTTTTCTTTTAATAATTTACGTTACCAAGTTTTAAATGGTTTTTTACTAAGTTGTGAATTATAATATTTTATAGCTCCTGTAACCTCTTCACCCAACCAATCGGGCTTTAAAAAAGTTTCATTTTCCGAGTTTAATTCTACTTCTGCAACAACTAATCCGTCATTTTCACCATAAAACTCATCCACTTCAAAAATATGATTACCAACATTAACTTCATAACGCGTTTTATCTATAATACCTGGCTCACAAAGTTTTAAAAGCGCTTCTACTTCTTCTTTCAACAACGATTTTTCCCATTCAAATCGCGACAAACCATCATGAGTCGACGCACCTTTTACAGTAATAAACCCCATATCTCCTTTCAACCGAACGCGTACCGTTCGCTCTTTATGCGTATTTAAGAACCCTTGGATAATTCTAGTGCTTTTAAAAGCTTCCGTTTTATATCTATTTGAATTTACTAAAAATTTACGTTCTATTTCTATCATAATAATGCCCACTAAGGTGGATATCTCATTAATTTTATACAAATCTAATAAATTGAGATTCCTGCCGTCTCAGGAATTCATAAATTTACAGTATGTTGACCGATTTACCAATACGAAAAATAATTCATGTAGATATGGATGCATTTTATGCCTCTGTTGAACAATTGGATAACCCAGATCTTATAGGGAAACCGGTCGCTGTTGGAGGAAACGGAAAACGAGGCGTAATAAGTGCTGCGAGTTATGAGGCCAGAAAATTTGGCGTAAAAAGTGCTATGGCAGGAAATTTAGCTATTAAATTGTGTCCAGAACTTATTTTCGTGAAACCTAATTTTGAACGTTATACCGAAATTTCAAAAAAAATTAGAAAAATATTTCTCGATTACACCGATTTGGTTGAACCTCTTTCTTTAGATGAAGCCTATTTAGATGTTACCGATAATAAAAAAGGAAACCCTAGCGCTTCATTAATCGCTGAAGAGATAAGAGCGCGTATTTTTAATGAAGTGGGCTTAACAGCCTCTGCAGGCATCTCTATAAACAAGTTTGTTGCCAAAATTGCCAGTGATTATAATAAACCTAACGGTCAAAAAACTGTAAACCCCGAAGAAGTTGTGCCATTTTTAGAAGTTCTTGATATTCGGAAATTTTATGGCGTAGGCAAGGTCACTGCTGAAAAAATGTATCAATTGGGCATTTTTACGGGAGAAGATTTAAAACGAAAATCTATTGAGTTTTTAGATGAACATTTTGGAAAATCTGGAAAGTATTACTACGATGTGGTAAGAGGAATCCATACCAGTGACGTTAAACCCAACCGAATTAGAAAAAGTTTAGCTGCTGAACGTACGTTTAGTGAAAATTTATCGAGTGAAGTATTTATGCTTGAAAAATTAGAGCACATCGCAGCCGAAGTCTCCCGAAGGTTAGTGAAAAGTAAAGTTTCTGGCAAAACCGTGACTTTAAAAATTAAATATAGCGATTTCACATTGCAAACTAGAAGTAAAACTTTGCACTATTTTATTAGCGACAAGGCTTTAATTCTAGATACCGCCAAAGACCTATTATATCAAGAAAAATTAAATAACTCGGTGCGGTTACTTGGCATTTCCATGTCTAACCTTAACACCGAAACAAAAAAAACACCGGAACAAAAAAGTGTAAGCGTCCAGTTAAAATTTGGGTTTTAGTGGCACCCCATTTTATATGCAACACCCCTCTACAAAATGAAAAAGGGCAGATTTCTTAATAAAGAAATCTGCCCTTTTATAATTCTATAAAATGATGTTTTATTGAGAAATCTCTCTTACTCTCAATGTGTTTACCATACCTTTTTCTGCTATAGGCATCGATGCTAAACTAATTACCATATCGCCTTTTTGCACGTAATTTTGTGCTTTAGCCATTCTGTTAATATCTCCAACAGTTTCATCAGTCGATACAAATTTATCGTAAAAGAATGCTTTAACACCCCAAAGTAAACTCAATTGTGTTAAAATACGTTTATTAGATGTAAACACTAAAATATGACATGAAGGTCTCCAAGCCGAAATTTGAAATGCTGTATAACCACTATTTGTTAAAGTAGAAATAGCTTTTGCATCAATTTCATTTGCCATAATAGCCGCATGATAACAAATTGATTTTGTAATATAACGGTTAGTACGGATATGAGGAGGCAATTGTGGTACTTTAATTAATGGTGAATCTTCAACATTCTTTAAAATATTGGCCATTTGTCTAATCACCTGAACTGGGTAGCTACCTACAGATGTTTCACCTGAAAGCATTACAGCATCGGCACCATCCATAACCGAGTTAGCTACATCATTTACCTCTGCACGTGTTGGCGTTAAACTAGTAATCATAGTTTCCATCATTTGGGTTGCTATAATTACTGGGATTCTAGCTTTCTTAGCTCTTAAAACTAATTGCTTTTGAATAAGCGGTACTTCTTCAGCAGGAACTTCCACACCTAGATCACCACGAGCTACCATCAAGCCATCACAATGCGCGATAATCGCATCAATATTTGCTACAGCTTCTGGTTTTTCGATTTTTGCTATAATAGGAATTTTGTGATCACTGTGTTTCTCTATTAAATCACGTAATTGAATCAAATCTTCTGCATGACGCACAAATGATAAAGCCATCCAATCTACATCTTGACTTATTGCGAAAATAGCATCTTCGATGTCTTTTTCAGTTAAAGCAGGTTGCGATATATTCGTGTTCGGTAAGTTTACTCCTTTTTTAGATTTCAAAGGTCCGCCTTGAATTACTCTCGCTTTCACTTCAGATTTCCCGTCTGTAGAAACGACTTCAAACATTAGTTTACCATCATCTAAAAGAATACGCTCTCCTGGTTTAGCATCTTGTGGAAACCTGTCGTAAGTCATGTAAACACGTTCTTTTGTCCCTTCAAATCGTTTTCCAGTTGCGAAAATAATTTCATCACCTGGGTTTACAACCACTTCCTCTTTCATAACCCCAACACGAAGTTTAGGCCCTTGTAAATCGGCTAAAATAGCAGCGTTATAACCAAATTCTTCATTCAGTTCACGTATCATTTGTATACGTTCTGCTACATCTTTATAGTCAGCGTGTGAAAAGTTAATTCTAAATACGTTAGCACCCTCATCAAGCATTCCTTTTAATACTTCTTTAGTGCTTGTAGCTGGACCTAAGGTCGCTACTATCTTGGTTTTTTTTCTTAATGGCATTAGCTAAAAATTAAATTGTCTTTTGATTTTAATTGATTAATATCAATACTAAAGGCTGTTGCTACTTGTGGTATATCTAAAATTTTATCTAGAATACGTTTTTCTTCACTTAAATTGAATTCGTTATCTATTTTCAAAAAATAGTTAACAGCCTTATATTCTGGTACTAAATAAATTGTTTCTATTACTTTTTCTTCGGTGTTAAACAAAGAATTAAAATTATCTTGTTTATAAACTTCGGTCTTATAAATATTAGACACTAAACACCATGTTGTTAAATACTTAGAGTCTTCCCATTCAAAAACTGAATAGGTGGCATTATCAACACAGAAATCTAAATTTGATGATTTTCGATTGAGATTGGTACTCAAGTTTTTATTTAGAAGATATGCTAAACGATAATCTTCAATGGTACAATGAATTGCAATTAATGTGCAATCTACCTCTTCAAAAACATCATCAAGAATAAGTTTGTGTACTGCCATAACCTATGTTAAACAATGTAAATATAGTATTTAAAAACATTCAACAGTGAAAGTTATGCGAATCTTAACAAGTAAAACAACTAAAACGTTATAGTTAAATGTTGTAAATAAAACGTCTTAAAGCATTTTAGACATCTTATTTTGGAATACAAAAAAGGCGCGCTTAGAAGCTTTTTCTTCTGCCTTCTTCTTAGAAGTAGCTCTTGCTTTAGCAACAACTTTACTGTCTATGGATAGTTTTACTGAAAAATGCCTAACATCATCATTACCAGTATCTTCATACACATTATAACCAAATGTTCTTTTTTCTTTTTGACACCATTCTATTAATAAACTTTTATAGCTTATTACTTTACCTTCTAAGGTTTCAATGTCTACATAAGGTGTAATAACACGCTTATAAATAAACTTTTCGCAATATTTATAGCCTTTATCCAGAAAGATAGCGCCTACTAAAGCTTCAAATAAATTACCGTGTATATTGTCACCAAACTGGCCTGCAGGTATTTTACTTTCTACTAGACTAATAAGGTTTAACTCGCGACCTAGTTCATTTAAATGCTCTCTACTAACTACCTTAGAACGCATTTTAGTTAAATAACCTTCATCACCCGCTGGCACTTCAAGATACAAATGAGATGCAATTACAGCGCTAAGCATAGCATCACCTAAAAACTCCAACCGTTCATAATTGATAGCATTTCCTTTGCTATCTTTTATATTCATAGATCGATGTGTAAATGCTTTCTTATAGAATTTGATGTTTTTAGGCTTAAAACCGAGAATCTTAATTAATTCCATAAAAAAATTCCCGTTGCGTCTAAAACGGGAATTTAATATGTTACGAATGTTCTTCATTCGGGATTCAGTCTAATTTTTTAAATAATACACAAGCGTTATGTCCGCCAAATCCAAATGTATTACTCATTACTACTTTAACATCACGCTTTTGGGCTTTGTTCAAAGTCAAATTTAATTCTGGATCAATGTTTTCATCAGCTGTTGTGTGGTTAATGGTTGGTGGTATAATACCATGTTCCATTGCCAAAATAGCCGATATAGCTTCAATAGCACCTGCCGCACCCAATAAGTGGCCAGTCATTGATTTTGTTGAATTAATATTGATATGCTTCGCATGGTCGCCAAATATTTCTGAAATTGCTTTCAATTCTGCAACATCTCCTAATGGTGTAGAAGTTCCATGTGTATTGATATGGTCTACATCTTCTGGTTTTAGGCCTGCATTTTCTAAACAATTTTTCATAACGGCAACAACGCCTCTTCCTTCCGGATGTGGTGCTGTCATGTGGTAGGCATCAGACGATAAACCTCCACCAACAAATTCAGCATAAATTTTTGCTCCTCTTGCCTTTGCGTACTCATATTCTTCTAAAACAAGTGCACCTGCACCTTCACCAAGCACAAAACCATCTCTGGTAGCATCAAAAGGTCTTGACGCTGTTTCTGGACTTTCGTTTCTAGTAGAAAGCGCATGCATGGCATTAAAACCACCCATTCCTGCAATAGTAACTGCAGCTTCACTTCCTCCTGTAACTACAATGTCGCAATGTCCTAAACGTATTGAGTTTAGAGCATCAAACATCGCGTTTGCAGAAGACGCGCAAGCAGAAACTGTTGTGTAATTTGGTCCCATAAACCCATATTTAATGGATATGTTTCCTGGTGCAATGTCTGCAATCATTTTAGGAATAAAGAACGGATTAAATCTTGGTGTTCCGTCGCCTTTAGCAAAGTTTAAAACTTCTTCCTGAAAGGTTTCTAAACCTCCAATACCTGCACCCCAAATAACACCTACGCGCAATTTATTAACGGCATCTAAATCTAACTTAGCATCGGCAATGGCCTCATCGGCAGCTACCATAGCATATTGTGTAAATTTATCCATTCTACTGGCCAGCTTTCTGTCAATAAAATCGGTAGCAGTAAAGTTTTTCAATTCGCAAGCGAACTTCGTTTTAAACTTTTCTGTATCGTAATATGTTATAGGCGCAGCACCACTTTTACCACTTATTAAGCCTTCCCAATATTCGTCTTTGGTATTGCCTATAGGTGTTAAAGCCCCTAAACCCGTGACTACAACTCGCTTTAATTCCATAAATGTTTTTTGCTTATTTTGCAGCTTCTATATAAGAGATAGCTTGACCAACTGTTGCTATATTTTCAGCTTGATCATCTGGAATTTGGATATCGAATTCTTTTTCGAATTCCATAATTAATTCCACAGTGTCTAAAGAGTCTGCTCCTAAATCGTTCGTGAAGCTTGCTTCAGTTACAACTTCGTTCTCATCAACTCCTAACTTGTCTACGATAATCGCTTTTACTCTTGATGCAATGTCTGACATAATCTTTTAATTTTAAGTTTTAATTAAGTGGCAAAAATAAAAAACTTTATTTTTAAATCACATCTTTAATAAAAAAATGTGATTGTAATTTACTAAATAAGTTTCAAGTATTTTATTTTAAGCCTCAATTTGTTAATATTTATTCTTTTTTTTGCTCGAACAAGTTAATATTATCATTTGAAATTTAACGTAAATTTGTAAAAATTACTTAACATTCTTATTTTAATCTGCTTATTGCACCTAAAAAAATTAAAAAACATATAGTAATAGATGAAACGTATTGTGATTTTTGCGTCCGGAAGTGGAAGTAATGCTGAAAATTTAATCAAGTTTTTTAAAAACAGCGATAATGCGTCTGTTGTTCAAGTACTAACTAACAACCCTCATGCCAAAGTTTTAGACCGCTGCAAAACTCTTGAAGTTAGCGCGCTGTCTTTCAATAAAATAGCACTTTCAAAAAGCAATGATGTTCTAAACATATTAAAAGCATCCAAACCAGACTTAATTATTTTAGCTGGCTTTTTGTGGAAATTTCCAGAATTTATCCTGAATGAATTCCCCAATAAAGTAATTAATGTACACCCTGCCTTATTACCAAATTACGGTGGTAAAGGCATGTATGGCATGCATGTACATGAGGCTGTTGTTGCTAATAAAGAAACTGAAACAGGAATCACCATCCACTATGTTAATGAACATTATGATGAAGGCGCTATTATTTTTCAAGCGACATGTGAAGTAACACCCTCAGATTCTGCTCAAGATGTGGCGGCAAAAATTCACGAGTTGGAAATGGAACATTTTCCAAAAGTGGTGGCTAAATTATTAAAATAGTTCGTTGCGTTAAACGCAATCGAAGCCGCTATTCATAAAAAAAACACTAAATTCATAAGATTCTCTCCTGCTAGGGAATGACAATATGAGCAAAAAGAAAAAAAAATACTATACGGTTTGGAAAGGACACAAAACCGGTGTTTTTGAAACATGGAAAGCTTGTAAAGCACAAATATCCAATTTTGAAGGCGCTCAATACAAATCGTTTGAAACTTTAGATGCCGCGAAAGAAGCGCTTACCGGTAATTACTTTAATTACATAGGTAAAAAAACGAGCTTTAAAAGTGAGCTATCTTCCATTCAACTAAAAAAAATTGGGCTTCCAAATTACAATTCCATTTCTGTTGATGCCGCTTCAAGCGGAAACCCTGGTATTATGGAATACCGTGGTGTCGATACAAAAACCAAAAAGCAATTATTTATTCAAGGGCCTTTCCCCGAAGGCACCAATAACATTGGTGAATTTTTAGCCTTAGTTCATGGGTTGGCAATTCTTAAAAAGAATAACAGCGACCGAATCCTATATACGGATAGTAGAACAGCCATGAGTTGGGTTAGAAAGAAAGGTTGCAACACCAAATTAGAACGCAACGAAAAGAACAAAGCTCTTTTTGAATTGGTTGATAGAGCTGTAAATTGGCTAAAAACAACCACATACAATACCGTTATTGTAAAATGGGAAACCAAGGCTTGGGGAGAAATTCCTGCCGATTTTGGAAGAAAATAACACCCCTTTACGTTCCGCTTTAAAACGATACTATTCACAAAAATATTCTTGCCTTAGTATTTAAAAGCCTTATATTTGCACAAAATTATCACACGCTTTTATGAGTAAATTAGTAATTGTTGGCACGGTGGCTTTTGATGCTATTGAAACGCCTTTCGGTAAAACCGATAAAATTCTTGGTGGCGCTGCAACGTACATTGGTTTGGCTGCTTCACATTTTAATATTGATGCTGCTGCCGTTTCTGTTGTAGGTGGTGATTTTCCTCAAAAATACTTAGATCTTTTATCTAATAGAAATATTGATATTTCAGGTATTGAAATCGTTAAAGATGGCAA
Source organism: Mariniflexile sp. AS56 (assembly GCF_030552475.1). GTDB lineage: Bacteria > Bacteroidota > Bacteroidia > Flavobacteriales > Flavobacteriaceae > Mariniflexile. Next base: position 40,970 of record NZ_JAUPED010000005.1, read on the forward strand.
AACTTTCTTTTGGAGTGGACGCTACCACAACGACATGAATTCTAGAGACACCTTAGTTACCGAACTAAATACGCTTGAAAATTTCAATCCCGTTGTTCCAGAAAATTATCGTGATGCTGAAATAGTTATGTTAGGAAATCTACATCCTATCGTCCAATCTAGTGTATTAGACCAAATGGTTACTAAACCAAAATTGGTTATCTTAGATACGATGAACTTTTGGATGGATATTGCATTAAATGATTTACATAACGTTATGAAACGCGTAGATGTTATTACCATAAACGATGAAGAAGCGAGACAACTTACCGGAGAATACTCTTTAGTTGTGGCTGCTAGAAAAATTCAGACTATGGGTCCTAAATATGTTGTTATTAAGAAAGGAGAGCATGGCGCTTTATTATTTCACAATGACGCTATGTTTTATGCACCTGCATTGCCTTTAGAAGAAGTATTTGATCCAACTGGAGCAGGTGATACTTTTGCTGGTGGTTTTGCTGGTTATATTGCCAAAACAGGTGATACATCTTTTGAAAACATGAAAAAAGCTGTGATTTACGGTTCGACATTGGCTTCGTTTTCTGTTGAAAAATTTGGTACCGAACGTATGGAAAGTTTAAAAAGTGAAGACGTACATAATCGATTGTTACAATTTAAACAATTGACACAATTTGATATAAATTTATCATAAACAAGCGCGCTCTTTAATAGAGCGCGTTTTTAATTTAAATAATAATTTTCATTTCGGCGAAATCTAATGATTCACGAATTCAACGATTTGAAATAAAACTAATAGAGTAAAGCGAAAATCTTTAAAGATGAGTGATTCAATAAAACACGAATGTGGTATAGCCGTTTTAAGACTTTTAAAGCCCTTAGAATTTTATAAAGAAAAATATGGTACAGCCTTTTACGGGGTAAACAAAATGTACCTTATGATGGAAAAGCAACACAACCGTGGTCAAGACGGTGCTGGGTTTGCAAGTATTAAGCTAGATACTAAACCAGGTGAACGCTACATTAGCCGTGTGCGATCTATTGCACAACAGCCTATTCAAGACATCTTTGCTCAAATAAACGACCGCGTAAACAAAGAGTTTGAGGCGCACCCAGAATATACAGACGATGTTGCTTTACAAAAAAAGCACATTCCTTATATTGGTGAAGTGTTTTTAGGCCACGTACGTTATGGTACTTTTGGTAAAAACAGTGTTGAAAGTGTACACCCTTTTTTAAGACAAAATAACTGGATGCACCGTAATTTAATTATGGCTGGAAACTTTAACATGACCAATGTTAAAGAGTTATTTGCAAACCTTATCAGACTTGGGCAACACCCTAAAGAGTACACCGATACCATTACCATCATGGAAAAAATTGGTCACTTTTTAGATGATGCTGTAAGCAAAATTTATAAAGACGTTAAAAAAGAAGGCTATAGCAAAATGGATGCTTCTCCATTAATTGCCGAACGTTTAAATGTTGCTAAAATATTAAAAAAAGCAGCTAAAGATTGGGATGGTGGCTATGCTATGGCAGGATTAATTGGTCATGGTGATGCGTTCGTGTTAAGAGATCCAGCAGGAATTAGACCAACATATTATTATAAAGATGATGAAATTGTTGTAATAGCATCAGAGCGTCCAGTAATTCAAACCGTATTCAACGTGAAATTTGAAGACGTAAAAGAATTAGAACCTGGCCATGCAATTATTACTAAAAAATCTGGTAAAGTAGTTATTAAGAAAATATTAGAACCATTAGAGCGTAAAGCCTGTTCATTTGAACGTGTTTACTTTTCTAGAGGAAGTGATGCTGAAATATATCAAGAACGTAAAATGCTTGGTAAATTATTAATGCCAAAGGTATTAGAAGCTATTGATAACGACACTAAAAATACCGTATTCTCTTTTATTCCGAATACCGCTGAAACCTCCTTTTTTGGAATGGTAGAAACAGCTGAAGCGGCATTAAACAAAAAGAAAACGGCTGCCATATTAAATGGACAACGTTCACTATCTGCAGAAAAAGTTACCGATGTGCTTTCTGAACGCATTCGTATAGAAAAAATAGCTATTAAAGATGTAAAACTAAGAACCTTTATTACTGAAGACAGTAGTAGAGATGATTTAGTGGCACACGTTTACGACGTTACCTACGGTGTAATTAAACCAACAGATAACTTAGTAATTATTGATGACAGTATAGTAAGAGGGACTACCTTAAAGATGAGTATTTTAAAAATGCTTGACCGTTTAAACCCTAAGAAAATTGTTGTTGTGTCTTCAGCACCGCAAATTCGTTATCCAGACTGTTACGGTATTGATATGGCAAATCTTGAAAGCTTAGTCGCTTTTAGAGCTGCTTTAGCACTGTTAAAAGAAACAGACAAATTCCATATTGTTAAAGACGTTTACTTGAAATGTATTGAACAAACGGATTTAGATGATAAGCATGTACAAAATTTTGTAAAAGAAATTTACGATCCTTTCACAGACGAGCAATTATCTGATAAAATAGCAGAATTATTAAGTGATGACACGATAAAAGCCGAAGTTAAGATTATATTCCAATCGGTTGAAAATTTACATAAAGCCTGCCCTGAGCATTTAGGCGATTGGTATTTTACAGGAGACTACCCAACAGTTGGTGGTAACCGTGTTGTAAATCGTGCCTTTATCAATTTTTATGAAGGGAACAATGAACGTGCATACTAATGTAATGCATTCAATTTTACTAGGTTAAAACTTTTAAAATACAGTTAATCCGAAAAATATGTCGTTTACCTAATAAATGACTGAAATTTCGAAAATACACATAAATTAGTATCACCATAACATAAGTAGGTTAAGTTCATGGTAGATTTGGGGCAAAAAAAGGTGAACATCTGTTCGCCTTTTTTTATGGAATAAACTTTCCTTTTTCAAATATTATTAAAAATCACCACAAACCGCTTAAGCCAATATATAAGTAGTTTGACCAAAATATTTTTCTCAACGCTCAAGCAGCTATACATTTGTATCACCATAACATAAGTAGGTTAAGTTTATGGTAGATTTGGGGCAAAAAGGTGAACACTCGTTCACCTTTTTCATTTTATAAACTTTCGTAAAAAATAGCCACCCTTTTTAATACTGTCTTATTATAATTTCTAATTCTTTTAGTCTTCTTATTTTGCGTTAGGGATTGAAGCGGTATCCTTTTTAAAACTAGTAACTAACAATACCCTTCAATAGAACTTAAAACTGGTAGATTGCTTTATCACACTCCTTGAGAAATAACGTTTTAAAAAGATTTAGCGAAAAGCCCGACCCTTGGGTAACGCCATAAAAAAAAGCAAACCCAATGAAGAGTTTGCTTTAATTTATACTATGTAACTATGTTTTATTTCGCTTCTGCGTAACGTTTTTCAACTTCGTTCCAGTTAATAACGCTAAAAAATGCATTAATATAATCTGGACGACGGTTTTGGTAGTTTAAGTAATAAGCGTGTTCCCAAACATCAATTCCTAAAATTGGTGTGCCACCACATCCAACTCCTGGCATTAATGGGTTATCTTGGTTTGGAGAAGAACAAACTTCTACCTTACCACCTTTTTGAACACATAACCAAGCCCATCCTGAACCAAAACGAGTTGCTGCTGCTTTTGCAAAAGCATCTTTAAATGCATCTACAGAACCATAAGCTGCTTCAATAGCATCTTTTAATTCACCAGATAAATAACCTTTTCCTTCTGGATTCATAACACTCCAAAATAAAGAGTGATTAAAGAAACCGCCACCATTATTTCTTACTGCACCATTGTTCATATCGAGGTTTTCAAGAATATCTTCAATAGATTTTCCTTCTAAATCTGTTCCTGAAATAGCGTTATTTAAGTTCGTTGTATATCCTTGGTGATGTTTTGAGTGGTGTATCTCCATAGTACGAGCATCAATATGAGGCTCTAAAGCATCATAAGCGTATCCTAATTCTGGTAATTCGAAAGCCATAATTTTTTGTTTTTATAATTAGTATTTATTTTCTTTCCAAATTTACGCATAAAACGCTTCAATTAAAAATAATTAATTGTTATCAAATCATCGATAGTCTTTATCTTGTATGCAAATTTTAAAATTCATGCCACAAAATCACCCGTTTACAATTTACAACGCCTCTGCAGGTAGTGGCAAAACCTTTACTTTGGTTAAAGAGTATTTAAAAATTTTATTTCAATCAAGTAATCCAGATCAATACAAACGCATTTTAGCCATTACGTTTACTAATAAGGCTGTGGCTGAAATGAAGGAACGTATTATTGAAGTACTCAAATCATTCTCAAACATTGAAATTATAGAAAACCCAGAAGGCATGTTTGAGGTTATTTGTGACGAATTGCAAATGGACCCCAATGAACTTCATTTGAAATCCAAAAAATTATTAAACACCATCATTCATAATTACGCGGCTTTTGATATTTCAACTATTGATGGTTTTACGCATAGATTAATACGAACCTTTGCTTTTGATTTAAAGCTGCCGCTGAATTTTGAAGTAGAATTAGACCAAGAAGCCTTGCTAAATGAAGCTGTTGATAGCCTAATTGCCAAAGCAGGTACAGACAAGCTACTTACAAACGTGTTGGTAGATTTTGCAATTGAAAAAGCTGATGGTGACAAAAGTTGGGATGTTTCTTTCGACTTTAATAAAATAGCAAAACTGCTGGTTAATGAAAACGACATTCCGTTTATTGACACTTTAAAAAACAAAAGTTTAGACGATTTTATAGCCTTAAAAAAACAACTAAAGAAAGAAGTAAGCACAACAGAAATCGGCATTATTGAAGCAGCGCAAAGTATTTTAACATTAATAGAAGAAGCAGGTTTAGAATTTAATGATTTTTCATCCAGTTATTTACCCAAACACTTTCAAAAATTAGCTGATAAAAATTTTGAGGTTTCTTTCGGCACAAAATGGCAAGAAGGCATAGAAAACAACACGCTGTACCCAAAACGTGTAACACCAGAAGTTGCCTCCATAATTGAACAATTACAACCTGAAATTGCTTCTGTTTTTAACCTAACCAAACAGGCTGTTTTTCACATTAAATTTTTAAACGCTTTTTATAGAAACATAACACCTTTATCCGTTTTAAATGCCATTAATAATGAGCTAAAGCTTTTAAAGGCCGACCAAAACAAAATGCTTATTTCAGAATTTAATACCATAATTAGTAAAGAAATAAGTAACCAACCCACTCCCTTTATTTACGAACGTATTGGCGAAAAATTTAAGCATTATTTTATTGATGAGTTTCAAGACACATCAACCATGCAATGGCAAAATTTAATTCCGTTACTAGACAACTCACTGGCTACAGATAATGGAAGCACCATGTTAGTAGGCGATGCCAAACAAGCTATTTACCGTTGGCGTGGCGGGAAAGCAGAACAATTTATTGGGCTATTTCATAACGACAACCCATTCCAAATAGAAAAAGAATTAAAAAACTTACCAACCAATTTCAGGAGTTTTAAAGAGGTTGTTACCTTTAACAATGGTTTTTTCAACTTTATAGCATCCCAAATTTTTAGTAATGAGGCTTATAAAAACCTTTATGAAAATGCCCATCAAAATATTAGCAAAACCAACGATGGCTATGTAGAACTATCTTTTTTAGGCCTAGAAAAGGAAGACGACAGAGATGAAATTTTTACAGAGCGTGTTTTAAAAATCATTGAAGACAGTCAAAAAAACGGTTTTAAACTTGAAGATATTTGTGTTTTAGTTAGAAAGAAAAAAGAAGGTGTCGCTATTGCCAATTACTTAAGTCAGCACCACATTCCTATAGTATCTTCTGAAACCCTTCTCATAAACAATGCACCTGAAGTTGCTTTTATAAACAACCTGATGGGGCTTTTAAATCAGCCCAAAAACAACGAACTAAAAATTGCTGTTTTAGATTTTTTAGCCACTTTATTTAATATTGAAAACAAACACGACTTTTTTAGTTCGCATTTAGCACTCACACCATCACAACTTTTCAAGAGCTTTGAAGCGCACCATGTATTTGTAAACAACCAAGATTTATTACAACTTCCGCTTTACGATTTAGCTGAAACCATTGTTAGAAGCTTCGGTTTAGTTAAAATTTCAAATGCTTATATTCAATTTTATTTAGATGTTGTTTTAGATTTTTCTCAGAAAAAAGGTTCGGATATTGCTGCATTTTTAAACTATTTCGACAAGAAAAAAGAAAATTTAAGTATCGTATCGCCCAAAGGACAAGATGCTGTACAAATTATGACTATTCATAAATCGAAAGGTCTGGAGTTTCCTGTGGTTATTTTCCCGTATGCCGATTTAGATATTTACCGAGAATTAGAACCAAAAGAATGGTTCCCTATAAACAAAGACGTTTACAGCGGTTTCTCGAATACCTTATTGAATTTCAATAAAGACTTTGAAAATTTTGGTGATGTAGGCTTGGAAATTTTCAACAACCATAAATCGGAACAAGAGCTGGATAACATCAACCTTTTATATGTAGCCCTTACCCGTGCTGTGGAGCAACTCTATATCATTTCAACCAAAGATATTTCAGCAAAAGGAGAAATCAATAGTAAAAAATATTCAGGGTTATTCATTAATTACCTCCAACAATTAGGTGTTTGGAACGATTTGGACACCACGTACACTTTTGGAAGCAGTGAAAAAACCTCTAAACCCAAAGTGTCTTCGTTAAATACGACCTTTCAAACGGAATTCATTTCAACCTCAAAAGAAACTCACCATATTCGCGTAGTTACAAAATCGGGAATGCTCTGGGACACCAATCAAGAAGAAGCCATCGAAAAAGGAAACCTTGTTCACAACATCATGTCCCATATAAAAACGAAGGAAGATATTGATGCTGTACTAACCAATTACATTAACAGTGCCACCATTAATACAGTACAGGCCGATAAATTAAAAAATTTAGTTACTAAAATTGTAAGCCATCCAAAACTGGAAACCTACTATAGTGCAAGTAATACAATTTATAATGAACGTGATATTATTACCCAAGAAGGTGTTATTTTAAGACCAGACAGAGTGGTTTTAACTACAGAACATGAAGCCGTTATTATCGATTATAAAACAGGAGCTGAAGACAAAAAACACATACAACAATTACAATCCTATCAAGATGTGTTGCAAGACATGAAAATAATTGTAAAAAAGAAGATTCTTATATATATAAATGATGATATTTTAGTAAAAGAAGTGTAATTTTGAATTAAATTAAATTTAAAGCCGATTATTTAACAATACAATAATTACAGCCGGTTTAAAACTAAAAACACTTCAAAGCTATAAAACATTAAATTATGTACGGAAAACTAAAGAATCATTTACAATTAGAGCTTCAAGACATAAAAGATAACGGACTTTTTAAAGAAGAACGTATTATTACCTCTGCACAAGGTGCCGAAATAACTTTAAATACAGGCCAAAAAGTTTTAAATTTTTGTGCTAATAACTATTTAGGATTATCATCCCATCCCGATGTAATCCAAGCTGCTAAAGATGCTATGGATACTCATGGATTTGGAATGAGTTCCGTTCGGTTTATATGCGGAACACAAGATATTCACAAAGAATTAGAACAGAAAATTTCCGATTTCTATCAAACCGAAGACACCATTTTATACGCTGCAGCTTTTGATGCCAATGGTGGTGTTTTTGAACCTTTATTGGGTGCTGATGACGCCATTATTTCAGACTCCTTAAACCACGCTTCTATTATAGATGGTGTTCGTTTATGTAAAGCAGCCCGCTACCGCTACGAAAACAGCAATATGGAAGATTTAGAAAATCAACTTATTGCAGCCAATAAAAATGGCGCACGTTTTAAAATAATAGTAACAGACGGTGTTTTCTCTATGGATGGCTTAGTAGCCCCGCTTGATAAAATTTGTGATTTAGCAGATAAGTATGACGCCTTAGTGATGATTGATGAATGTCATGCCGCTGGATTTATTGGAAAAACAGGCCGTGGCACCCTAGAGGAAAAGGGTGTTTTAGACAGAATAGATATCATAACAGGAACCTTGGGTAAAGCCTTGGGTGGCGCAATGGGCGGCTATACTACTGGTAAAAAGGAAATTATAGAAATGCTACGCCAACGCTCTAGACCCTATTTGTTCTCAAACTCACTAGCTCCTGCTATTGTTGGCGCCTCCATTAAGGTTTTTGATATGCTGGCAAACGACACCAAATTGCGGGACACTCTAGAATGGAACACGAATTATTTCAAAAAAGGCATAAAAAAGGCTGGATTGGATATTGTAGACGGAGATTCTGCGATAGTTCCCGTCATGTTATACGATGCTAAATTGGCACAAACCATGGCCAATATGTTATTAAAGGAAGGCATTTATGTAATTGGTTTCTTCTTCCCGGTAGTACCAAAAGAAAAAGCACGAATACGTGTGCAACTATCCGCAGCGCACACCAAAGAGCAGCTAGACAAAGCGATACACGCCTTCACGCTTGTTGGAAAAACCTTAAATATAATTTAAAACTATTCTGAACAATCGTTCAATAACCTAAAACTTCGTTTTTTTTATATATTTGTCTTTGTTAATAAAATTTAACAACTTACTTTTGTTTACAATTAACACTTAAAAATTAAACTTTTGAATATGAAAAATCTTAGCAGATTATTGTTCGCTATGTTGCTTGTACTTGTATTTAGCAACGCTAATGCGCAAGACAAAAACAATCCATGGCAAATTACAATTGGCGCAAATGCCGTTGATAATTACCCAACAGAAGATGTAGGTGGTACATTTTCAGACTTCTTCAATGTAGGAGATAACTGGAATATCTTACCTTCTTTATCATCTATTTCAGTATCTAAATATTTAGGAGATGGTTTTTCTTTTGGAGGAGCTGGATCTTTAAATAAAATAGAGCACTGGGATGGTGTAAATCAATCTGATTTATCTTACTATGGTGTTGACGGTACAATTAAATACAACTTTTTAGACGGTACAACTATCGATCCTTACTTAGGTCTTGGTGGTGGTTACACTTGGGTTGACGAAGTTGGTGCTGGTACTTTAAACGGAACTTTAGGTTTAAACATTTGGTTTAACGATAACGTTGGTTTAACTGTACAAACTTCTTACAAACATGCGTTTGAAGATTACTTAAGCACTCACTTCCAACATACTGCTGGTATCTCTATCAAATTTGGTGGAACTGATACTGATGGTGATGGAATATATGACAAAGATGACGCTTGTCCAGATGTTGCAGGTATTGCTGCATTTAACGGATGTCCTGACACTGATGGTGACGGAATTGAAGATAGCAAAGATTCTTGTCCTAACGAAGCTGGTCCTGCTGAACTTAACGGATGTCCTGATGCTGACGGTGACGGTGTTGCTGACAAAGATGACAAATGTCCTTCTGTTGCTGGATTAAAAGCTTTAGCTGGTTGTCCTGATGCTGACGGTGACGGTGTAACTGATGCTGACGATAAATGTCCTTCTGTTGCTGGTCCTGCTGCAAACCAAGGATGTCCTTGGCCTGATACTGACGGTGACGGTGTATTAGACAAAGATGATAAATGTCCTTCTGTAAAAGGAACTGTTGCAAACAATGGTTGTCCTGAAGTTTCAGAAGAAGTTCAAAAAACTTTAAATGCATACGCTAAAACTATTTTATTTGATACTGGAAAGTCTTCAATTAAAGAGCAATCTGCGGCTGTATTAGCTGACATCATCAAAATTCTTAAAGAATACCCGAACTCTAAATTTACAGTTGAGGGTCATACTGATTCTATTGGAAGTGATAAACTAAACCAAGTTTTATCTGAAGCTAGAGCATTATCAGTTAAAGAATACTTAACTAAAAATGGTATTGATGAATTTAGACTTTCTTCTAAAGGTTACGGAGAAGCTAAACCAATCGACAAAAACACTACTTCTAAAGGTAGAGCTAACAACAGACGTGTTGAAATTAACTTAGCTAAATAATTACTTTTAAAGTAAAAATAAATAAGTTTAAAACGCTTCGGATATCCGAAGCGTTTTTTATTTTTATACAATGACAACTTTCATTTTTGATGTTCTAAAAGATTTACAAAACAACAACTCAAATCTTTCCGAGCTTACGTTTATTCTACCTAGTAAAAGAGCTGGTCTCTTTTTAAAACACCAACTTTATAAGGTTAGCAATCAAACTATTTTTTCACCCACCATTATTAGTATTGAAGAATTTGTTGAAGATTTATCACAACTTCAAACCATCTCAAATACCGAATTACTTTTCGAGTTTTATACCGCGTATACCCAAGTAACGAAAAAGGAGGAAACGGATAGCTTTGAAATATTCTCAAAATGGGCACAAATTTTACTTCAAGATTTTAACGAGATTGACCGTTATCTTATTCCTCAAGAAAAGATTTTCAATTATCTAACAGCTATAAAAGAAATTGAAAACCACCATTGGTCTTTAGAAGAAAACCAAACGGAGTTTATAAAAAACTACTTATCCTTTTGGAATAAATTACACAGTTATTACACGCATTTCAGCAAGCAACTTCTCAATAAAAAAATTGGGTACCAAGGCTTAATTTACAGAGAAGCTGTCGCAAATTTGGAAGCGTACATTCAAGACCACCCAAACAAACAACATGTTTTTTTAGGCTTCAACGCGCTTAATACCTGTGAAGAAACAATTATTCAAAAATTGCTTCAAAATCATTTAGCAAAAATTTATTGGGATATTGATACCGTTTTTTTTAACAGTCCAAACCACGATGCTGCTTTATTTACAAGACAACATCACCAAAAGTGGCCTCATTTTAAAACCGAGCCTTTTAACTGGATTACGACTAATTATTCCAACAAAAAAAACATTTCAACGTTCGGAATCCCCAAAAACATAGGACAAGCAAAACATATTGGCTCCTTATTAAAAAGCCTGCAACATGAAAACTCAAGTTTGCAAAACACAGCTGTTGTTTTAGGCGATGAGAATTTACTAATTCCTGTGCTTAATGCGTTGCCTGAAAATATCGACGCCTTAAATATAACAATGGGTTTTCCGTTAAAGTCCATTCCATTGGCTTGGTTATTTGAAACCTTGTTTTACATTCACAAAACACCATCTAATAGTTTTTACCATAAAGATGTTATTAATGTGATGTCGCATCAATTTATTAGACCTCTTTTTAATGTAGACCAAGTAGACTATGCTTCAAAAATAATTGAGACCATAGATGCTAACAATATTATTTACTTAACGGCAGACCGACTAAAAGCCATCGCACCTCATTCGGGAACTGTTATCGATCTTCTATTCTCAAACTGGGGCAAAACGATCGATTTAGCGCTTCAAAATTGCTTTCAGCTTATACTGAGTATAAAAACATATTTAGACGCTAACAAGGCCGCTAATTTACTCTCATTGGAGTATTTATTTAGGTTTAATGAATTGTTTAATGAGCTTTCACGTTTAAATGCCAAATACCAACACATAAAAGATGTTTCAACGCTATTTAGCATCTATAAAGAATTATTAAGTTCTGAAACTTTAGATTTCCAGGGAGAACCTTTACAAGGACTGCAAATTATGGGAATGTTAGAATCGCGTGTTTTAGATTTTGACACCGTTATAATTTCATCTGTAAATGAAGGCGTGCTTCCTTCCGGAAAAAGCAATAATTCCTTTATTCCTTTCGATGTAAAACTTGAAAATAAACTGCCTACTTACAAAGAAAAGGATGCCGTTTACACCTATCACTTTTACAGACTTTTACAACGTGCCAAAAATATTTATATACTTTACAACACTGAAGCCGATGTGTTAACTGGTGGCGAAAGAAGCCGTTTTATCACCCAACTAGAATTAGAGGGCATACACAATATTAACCATCAAATTGTTGCACCTCAGGTTCCTGTAATTGAAGCTTCATTACAAACTATTGATAAAAATGAAAGTCTTGTAAATGATATTATAAATTTATCAGCAAAAGGTTTTTCACCTTCTTCTTTAACCTCTTATATTCGAAATCCCATCGATTTTTATCATCAGAAATTATTAAAAATAAAAGAGCATGATGATGTTGAAGAAACCGTGGCTGCCAACACGCTAGGAACTGTTGTACACAATACCCTTGAAGATTTTTACAAACCTTTAACTGGCACTTTTATAACAGTAGATATTATTAAAAGTTTAAAATCTAAAATTGAAGAACAAGTTACTTATCACTTTAAAAACGAGTATAAGGAAGGTGATATTACCAAGGGAAAAAACTTAATTGTTTTTGAAATAGCAAAACGCTATGTATCCAATTTTTTAGATTTAGAAATTCAAGATTTAAAAGCTGGAAATCAAATTAAAATAATAGCGATTGAAGCAGATAACCAGGTTATAGTCGATATTCCTGAACTGGATTTCCCTGTGAAATTAGTTGGAAAAGTAGACAGAGTTGATGAATATAATGGCATCACCAGAATTATCGATTATAAAACGGGTCGGGTAGAGCAAAACCAAGTTGAAGTTATTAATTGGGACGAGCTTACAACCGACTATAAAAAATATAGCAAGTCTTTTCAAATACTTGCATATGCTTATATGATGCAACAAATGGGCACGATTAATCTCCCCGTGGAAGCAGGTATCATTTCCTTTAAAAATTTAAGTGCCGGTTTTTTAAAATTTGCTAAAAAAGATAAATCTGGTAATGGAGCAAAAAAAGATTTTTTGATTACAAACGATACTATTGACAGTTTTAAGTCTGAATTAAAACAGCTTATTTTAGAAATTTGCAACCCTAACATCCCATTCACTGAAAAAGAAGTTTAAATGCTAGCACAACAACATATTGTTATAAACGGAAAACACCAAAGGCCCATCGTAATGGATGTGACTTTTGCAGAAAACAAAACCAATCTACCTGTTATTATATTCTGTCACGGTTACAAGGGCTTTAAAGATTGGGGCGCTTGGAACATCATGGCGAAACAATTTGCTAACACGAGATTTTGCTTTGTAAAATTCAACTTTTCACATAACGGCGGCACTGTTGAACAACCTATAGATTTCCCAGATTTAGAGGCCTTTGGAAATAACAACTACACAAAAGAGTTAGACGATTTAGAAACTGTTATCGATTGGGTTTTCAATAACCCAGACATACAAAAAATTGCAAATACCGACCAGATTACTTTAATTGGCCATAGCCGAGGCGGAGGCATCGTGGCTATTAAAGCAGAAGAAGACCGTAGAATAAAAAACCTTATCAGTTTGGCCGGAGTATGCGATTTCGCAAGCAGAACCGCAACCATTGGCGATTTAGAATCGTGGAAAACGGATGGTGTAAAATATGTTTTAAATGGTAGAACAAAACAGCAAATGCCGCATTTTTATCAGTTTTATGAAGATTTTATAACTAATGAAGAGCGTCTAACCATTAAACGTGCTGTTTCCAGCATAAACATCCCGCACCTTATAATTCACGGGAATAATGATACCAGCGTTTTTATAGCTGAAGCTGAACAACTTCACGCATGGAATCCGAAAAGTGAATTACACATTATTGATGCCGCCAACCATGTGTTTGGAGCATATCATCCTTGGAGAGAAGAAGACCTTCCACAACACTTAGATGAGGTTGCTCAAAAAGTTCGTGCCTTTTTGAAACACCCCACAACATCTTAATAAAAGCCCCTGCCCACTTACCAACTAAAAATAAAACCGTCATGTTAATAACACTATTTTAATATAAAACAAAGTTTTTGTTGGACGCATAATTTAAAAAAACATACTAAATTAGCATATAAAAGTAAACTTTCATTCTATGACGGAGAAACAAATTTTAGAGGAAAAATTAGCACAGATGCGGAAGGACGTGTTGTTATCGGACTCAATATCGAAGGGGGAATCATTAATAAATCCATTATTATCCACGAGCTACCTCATGTCCTCTAAAGATTTTCTAGCATCATTACCTTTAGAACAGCAAGAACTTCAGGAACCTAATAAAAAGTAAATGATTCTACGAGTTCCTCTATCTATAACATCAACATACGCTCCGTATTTCCAAAAGTCAATTATTGAACAGGCAGTGGTATATTAAAAATATCATTATCCCTTCATTTTTCATTTCACCAATTCACGATACAAAATTGAAACAACCATTCTTATTAAGATAAATAGAATTGTAAATGAAGAGGAAAACGACAAAAACATATTAGGCTCTAGTCTTAAAATCACAATCGGGATGTTATGAATAAGATAGACTAAATTTAATTTATAAATTTTCTGAAAACAACAATTAAAAAAAGGCTTACATCTCTGTAAACCCTTATCAATACTAGTGGAGAAGATGGGATTCGAACCCACGACCTCTTGACTGCCAGAGTTGGAATAAGCACATCAAACACCACCAAACACAAACATATAATACTGGTTTTCAGTTGTTTAATTAATTTTGATATCAAATGATATCATTTGATATCATCTATCTGCGTGCAAATTGCGTGCAAATTTTTTTTATCTTTGGGTATCATGAATACTAATATAAAACTTTCTTTAGACACCCGCAGAAAGAAAAATGACAACTCTTTTCCAATAATTTTAAGGCTTAGTCATTTTCGAAAAACCACGTCAATACGGTTAGGAGCATCTGTGCCATTAATTTTTTGGGATGAAAGAAGCGAAAAAATAAAAAAATCTTATGGTAATTCTGTAACCGTAAAAAAATTAAACAATAACCTATTAAAAGCAAAAGTGCGTGCAATTAATATTATTGACCATTTAAATGAAAAGGAAGAACTCAATTATTTATCCATTTCTCAAATAAAAAACAAAATCACAAAAAAGGTTACCGTCAATTCATTTTTTGAATATAGTAACAGCATCATAGAAGACCTTAATAAGGTTGAGCGGTATGGAAATGCCAATTCCTACTACGCAATTACTAAAATTTTAAAAAAATTCAATAATGATAATGATTTAAAATTTAACGAAGTTAATTACGAGTTTCTTAAAAGGTTTGAGCAATTTCATTATTCTAGAGGAAATTCCACGAACGGATTAGCTGTTTACATGAAGACCATAAGAGCTATATTTAATAAAGCCATCAAAGCTGGAATTGTTGCAAAAGAAGCTTATCCGTTTGTAAATTATAAGATAAAAACAACGCCTACCGAAAAAAGAGCTCTTGATATTAAAAGTATAAAAGCAATCATGCTATTGCAATTAGATGAATCGGACCATCTTTTTCATTTTCGAAATTACTTTTTAGCATCCTACATGCTTTATGGGGTTTCTTTTATTGATATGGCATTTTTAAAACTTGAAAACATTATAGATAATCGTATAAAATTTTTTAGAAGCAAAACATCTAAACCGTATGATATTAAAATCACCGCTCCATTAAAAGAGATACTTGATTTTTACACAAAAGACAAAGAAAAATCCGATTTTATCTTTCCAATTATAAAAAGAGACACCTACGAACTTCAATACAAAGATGTATTATGGGCTCGTAAAGTTTATAACAAGGGGCTAAAGCAAATTGCAGAAAAATGTAATATTGAACAACGCGTAACATCTTATGTGTCTCGCCATAGTTTTGCAACTCAAGCAATGCTTCAAGATGTTCCTTTACTGGCCATTTCTGCCATGCTAGGACATAACCGCTTAACAACCACTCAAATTTATCTTAAATCATTACCTAGTGAAGTATTAGATGATTATAATAAAAAATTAATGCAGTTTTAGGCCGATTATAGACTAGGCTATTAAATTTCCTAGATAATTTCATTTTACCATTATAATTATAGTCTGTTATTTTTGAATATTAATTTAAAAAATTCTAATTTCGTGTTTTGCGAATCGCGAAACAAAAACTAAGCATATGAAAAAGCATAATGGAATGCGACCTCACGATATTGTTATTTTATTAAAAATAGTAGCAAAGGGTGATCAAGATTGGTTGATGAAAGATATTGCAAACGAATTATTTATTAGTAATAGTGAAGTAAGTGAATCTTTAAATCGTAGTGTCCTTGCAGGTCTTATTGCTAGTGATAAAAAGCGAGTTATGAACCAGGCTTTGGTGGAGTTTATAACTTCAGGGCTAAAATATGTATATCCACAAAAGCCAAGTGGACTAGTAAGGGGTATTGCAACCGCACATAGCGCGCCACCACTTTCTGAAATCATACAAAGTGATGAATTATATGTTTGGCCATATGCTGAAGGAAACCAGAGAGGGTTTTCTATTGAGCCTTTACACCCAAATGTTCCAAAAGCGGCATTAAAAGATCCTATTTTGCATGAATTATTGGCTTTAGTTGATGCAATACGTTTAGGAAATGTAAGAGAGCAAAAAATAGCGAAAGTAGAACTTGAAAAACATTTCAATTGAAAAATACAATTATAAATAGAATAATCATCCAGCGAGTTGCCAAAGCATTGGGAGATCTAAACAATGAGGTGATTTATGTGGGGGGAGCAACAGTAAGCTTGTATATCAATGACCCTGCCGCTGATGATGTTAGACCTACAAAAGATATTGATATCAGTATTAAAATTGTATCAATAACACATTTAGAGGAAATCAGAGAGAAATTGGTTGCTAAAGGATTCAAACAATCGGCTGATTTAGGGGTAATTTGCAGATTCAAACTTGATGATATTTTGGTGGATGTTATGGGAACTTCACCAGTAGGTTGGGCTCCTGCAAATCCATGGTTTGAATTAGGTTTTGATCATAAAGAACAACTTCAAATTGAAGAATATATTATTAATATAATGCCATTACCTTATTTCTTGGCCAGTAAATTTGTAGCTCACACAGATAGAGGAGGCAATGACCCTAGGATGAGTCATGATTTTGAAGACATTGTTTATATTTTGGATAATCGTACAGATTGGCATGAAATAGTTAATTATGCTGATACTAAAGTCAAAACTTATTTGCTGGAGCAATTTCAAAATATTTTGCACTCAAACAGGATGCAAGAAGCCATAATAGGAAACCTTTATTATGAAACTCAAGATAAGAGATATAAAATGATAATAAAGAAAATTCAATCACTATTTAAATAATACTAATGGCGAATAGTAAGCATGCACATTTCGGTACACATTCGTTTTACTCATGCTGCCAATTTTTCTAGTAATTGTTCCAGATTGCATTTTTACATGTGCAAAATAGGTTGTTTTTGGCATTTTTAGGTGTGCGAGTATTAAATATAAAATAGTACAACGAGTAACCTCTTATTTCTCACGCCATAGTTTTGCTACTCAAGCCACGCTACAAGATGTACCTTTACAAGCCATTTCCGCCATGCTAGGACATAACGGCTTAATTACCACTCAAATTTATCTTAAATCATTACCTAGTGAAATATTAGATGATTACAACAAAAAGTTAGTTCAGCTTTGGGCTTTTTAAAATTACCCTATTGTTCTCTGAAATCATCGTAATGATGACTTTTATAGTTAAGGAAATTTAAAAACTCTATTCTTATAGCAACACAGTCTTAGACACACCGTCTTGCAGATATTTTATACTGAATTGTTTTGTTCTAAGATTAGCTTTTAAATGAGCGAATTCATTTTGATTTGTCCATAAAATGTCAATCATACTATCAATTGAGTCATTAATTTTGACCGTTCCCGAAAATGCCTTTGAGGTATTTCTTAATCGGATTAATTCCAATTGATTGCGCACTATGTTTGTTTTAAGTGCTACTTCAACATCTTTTAGAGTTAAGGTGGTTCTATTTATTTCTTTGTGTCCGGCACTACCTCCTTTATCGGCTGCAGCATAATCATTTTTTCCGGCAAAAATATCTAAATACCATACTTGTGGAATCCCCGGCATAAACATTTGAATTGCTCTAGCTAGCAACAACTTTTGTTCATCTGCTCCTAATGCGCTAAAAAAAGTAGCGTTTACTTGATAGTAAGAGATTTTATTTCCTTCTGGATCATACAGGTTTTTAACTCTACCACCACGTTCCATGATTTTGTTCATTATTCCCTCGATCTCGGCATCGTCCAACAACCCTTTATTATAGGTGCCATTTACTTCTTTTCCCTTTAGGTCTAGCACAGGAATACCATCGTGACACCCTAGCATATTCACGGTTTTATAGCCTTTTTCTATAATTTCTTTAGCCCAGGTTAAAATGGCTTTACTATTCTCATTTTCAATGGTGTGAATGGTTAAACCAGGCAAGAAAAAATCGTATATCTGATACCCTTCTTTAGCCACCTCATCGTGCAAATGCAATCCGTATTCTGCGTGAATTTCTGGTAAAAGTATTAAATTATTCTTGTCTGCTATTTGTTTAATACGCTCAAGATGCTCCCAGGTACCTGGTTTATTAAAAAAATTGGATTGTCCGATTTCTTTGTGCAAATAAGCAAACGCATCCAATCTTAAAATTTTACCGCCATAATTGCTCACTTTTTCAAGTGTCTCAGTATAAAAATCCCAAACTAATTCGGAATTGGCATTTACATCCATTTGCCCTAAATAAGAGCGTTTTTTATTTACAACTTGTAATACGTCGCTTTTAACATGGTTGCAATCTGCAAAATCCAGATTTGTTAAATCTTGGTTTTCTTCAATGGCTTTATTTACTTTATCTGTGATGAATCTAGCTTCCCAACTAGTTAACTTTTTAATACTTTGTAAATCGCTTTCCGTTATTTTATTATACGTAATTTGCTGATAGAAGGTATTCCAGTACGGTTTTTCGCTTCCATCGGGAAACATAACTTTAAGAATAGGCAGGCCCGATTTCCTCATAAATAATTTATTGAGAAATTCTTTGTTAGGAATGACAACCCCATCAGCTCCCATTATGCCATGACCTTCCCAAAACTCATTCCAGTTAATAAAAAAATATTTGTATTTTGATTGATCTCCGTGTTTTAATAAATCTTTAAATTGAGGCGATGCCACCGATAAATGATTTAATACAATATCAAATTTCAATTGGATATTGAGTGCTTCTAAAGCTTTTAAATCTGCTTCTGAAACCAATTCTTCATTTATGTTATAATCGATAATAGAAAAACCTCTATCTAAGTCGCTATTAAAGAAGGTTGGCAACACATAAAACAATGAAAAAACATCCTTAAATTCGGGCATTTTTAGCATAGTAATGGTATCATTTAAATTACTACCTATACTGTCTGGATATGCATTGAGCATAACACCGTTACTAATTTTATTCTCTTTTGACATCTCTTTTTAAGATTTACAGAAGTTCTGATAATATATTAATGTTATCTGGTAACCTCCCTACATTTTGAAGTTTTAAAGCAGCTAGTTGCAAAGCAACCTCCAAGCATTTTTCCATAGGTTTTTCTTTTATATAAGCAAATAAAAAACCAGACCAAAACGCATCGCCAGCTCCCGTAGCATCTTGTACCACATCAATTTTAATAGCTGGTAACTGAATTACGTTTTTTCCTTTTTGCGATAGTTTAACACCTTTACTACCTAAGGTTAAACAAACGACATCTACTCCTTGAGAATGAAAAAACTCAAATATATCTTCATGTGATAATTCCTTCTCAAATAGTCGCAACATATCGTCTTCACTAATCTTTACCAATGGGTTGAACTTGCAGTAGGCCTTAATAACACTAAGCGCTTCTTCTTGACTATCCCATAATTTCTTAGCATAATTGACGTCAATACTTAATTTACAACCTAAACTAAAAGCTTCTTCAGCCTTTTTTAAAATAGTGGATTGTGCGGGTTTTTTGCTTAATGCAAAACAGGTAGTGTGGTAAATATTGGTATTAGAAAGTATTTCTCTTGAAATTTGATCTTCGGTAATGCAATAATCAGCTTTTCGAAACGGAATAAAATCTGGTGTACCATCTGTTCTAGACACAAAAATGACACTGGTAGGCTCCTCTTCAAGCCGTTTAATAAAATGGGTTAGTACACCTACTTCACCAAGTCTTTCAAAAATATATTCACCAAAACCATCATTACCAACTGTTGCTACCAAAACAGATTTTAATCCCAATCTGGCGGAATTCATAGCCACATTTGTGGGTGAACCCCCTAAATATCTGTGGTAATCTCTTGTGTTGTTAATTTGCACGCCTGCTTGATGCCCTATAAAATCGACAAGCACTTCGCCAACGCATAAAATATCTATATCTTTTATATTATTTTTCAAAATAAATTCGTTTTTAATAAGTCATTCGCTTTTAAACTAGTGTCCGCCACTGCCCATCGGTACTGCCTCATCACCATCTTCATTGTCCTTTGGCTGTTTAAGTCGTAACGCCAGAATACCTGCTATCACAAAAAATACACCTCCAAATAATATAGCATTAAAAGCACTATTATTAAGAAGATTTTTAACAATAGGCCCAAACGTTAATGTTTGAATTCCCATAGGAATAACAATCATCATATTAAGTATACCCATATAGACGCCTCGACGTTCTTGAGGCACTATTTTTGAAACCATAGAATAAGGAATCCCCATCATGGCAGCCCACCCAATTCCAAATAAAATCATGGGTAAAATAACCAAGAATGGATCTTGTATATAGGGGATTGAAAGCATAGCAATTCCTGTTAAAAACAGACTTAGTACATATACTTTTTTACCTCCAAATTTTAACGCTAGAGGCACTAAAGCCAATGCAAAAACAATGGTGGAAACGTTATAAGTAGTATTCATTTTTGCTGCCTGACTTAAGGCTTGCGATTTATCAAACCCCATACTTTCTTCAAACATGGGCGCAATAAACTGCCAATACACAAATAAAGCATACCACTGAAACAGATAAACCGCAGATAATTTCCACATAAATTTGGGCATATCTTTTATTGCTGAAACAATTTCTAAAAAAGGTGTTTTTATCCTATCTGAAAGCGGCAAAGCATTGTGCCTTTTAATATCCTCAATTTCCTCGTCTGAAGGTGGAATTTCAGGTGTTTTTAAAACAGACCACAATATGGTACCCACAGACAATACAGCCCCAATAAAAAAGGAATAATACAACCATTTTGGAATAGCACTTACAGTTTCAGTAACCGTTTCTGCGCCACCAAACCAATCTTGAAAAAGAAAAATAGAGGCATTGGCCAAAACAATTCCAGCACCTACAAATAAGCTTTGCATTTGATATCCAAAACTTAGCTGTTTGTTTGGTAATTTATCGCCCACAAAAGCACGATAAGGTTCCATAGCCATATTATTACCTACATCTAGAATCCACAACAAACCAACGGCAAACCAAAGTGTTGGACTAAAAGGAAATGCAAACAAACACAAGCTACCAATTAGTGCGCCAATTAAAAAGAACGGTTTACGTCTTCCCCAACGCGGTGACCAAGTTTTATCTGAAATAGCACCTATTATAGGCTGAATGATTAAACCTGTTACAGGACCTGCTAGGTTTAATAAGGGCAAATCTTCATGATGTGCTCCTAAAAAAGAAAATATAGGGTTAACAGCGGTTTGTTGTAAACCGAAACTGAATTGAATTCCTAAGAATCCAACATTCATATTAAAAATCTGCCAAAAGCTTAATCTAGGTTTGGTTAACATAACTGCCATTTTATATTTTATTTAATAATTCTTTTAAGAAATGCTTTAAAATCTTTTCCGTTGGTAAAAATTTCTCCACCTTTATCAATAACCGGTAGACTTAAACTAGAAACATCAATATTTGCTTTTATTAATTTGTTCAGCATCTCTTGTTGTTTTTCCAAATTCACATCTACATCAAAATAAATAAACTTTACTTTTTTTTCTTTTAAAAACGCTTTGGTATCGGTGCAATAATGACAAGTATCACTGCCATAAACAATAATGGTTTTTTGTTCTTGTACCAAATCATCACTTAAAAGTTTAGTTTGACTATTTAAAGTCATAAAAAAAAGAAATGTAAAAGCTAAATATTTCATATTGGAATAAATTTAAAGTAAAAGAGTTGATATCAAGTTGCCAAAACACCAACTCTAATTACTAACTTAAAAACTAACTAAATGCTATTAACCAGTATTAAAATTTATATTGAAGCGATATGGTTGATGAACGACCACTAATAGATCTTGCTCTCACTAAACGATTTGAACCAAAAGCACCATCGCCATTACCTTCAACTTCTGTTATACCAACTGTATCAAAAATATTGTTCATACTTAACACTAAAGAAAGACCCTCGGTTAAACCAACTCTTCCTATTAAGTTAAAATATGCATATGCCGGCATCACTAAATCGTTATCATCTTGCGCGTACGATTTTGATGTACCTAAAACACTTAATGCTACACTATGTTGACTGGTTTCTCCAAAATTATAAGATGGCGATAAGTTATAAACCAAATCGGCTTGTCTTCTAGGAGTATTTCCTTTATTAGCACCACCATCAATTTCGGCTTTAGTCCAAGTAAAAGAACCATTAAAAGAAAAGTCATCTCCAAAATCTAAAGAAGTTTCAGCCTCTAAACCTAAAGCTTTAAAAGGGTTACCTACAGATCTATTTAATTCGTTACTTAAACCTTCATCAGTATTACTCATAAACCCAGTTAAGTTAAGAACTCCATTTTTAAGTCGTTTCTTGTACCCAACTTCAAGTTGAGAAACTTCATCATACTGCACATCTGCTTTTCCATCTGTACCATAATTATTTCTATCTGAAGCTCTTCCAGATGCACCAGAACTATATCTAGCAAAAACAGCAGCACCTTGACTCAATTTATAGTTAAGACCCGCAGAGTAAGAAACAAAATTATAGTTATCGTTAACAATTTGACCAGCATTTCCAATAATTACCGGCACACTTTCCTCAATGCCTTCAATGGTTCCATTTCCGTCATAATCAAATTCACCTTGACTTGTTGGACCACCTTGTATATTTCCATTCACACGTACATTTTCAAAACGTATACTACCGTCAAAATTTAATTTTTCACTTAAATCAGCGTCTACACCTACATAAGGAGAGTTTACATTATGTACTGTATTGTATTTACGTTGACAACAATTACCCCAAACAGGTGTTCCGTAAGAATATTGTCCGCCTCTAGAAAAACCATCAAAATCCGCTAATCTTGCGTCTCCTCCACCTTTAACTTCAGATAGGAAAGAACTCCATTGCCATCCAATTTTAGTATTTTGTGTCGCACTGAATAAACCAGCCGTAACACCTACATTATCACCTAATTTTTTAGATATTTTTACATCGCTGAAAAAGTTACTTAAATCGTCAACCGTTACGTCAAACATATGTATAATTTGTGCTAATCCGTTTGAAGGATTGAAAGCTTCTCTATCGCCATCAGCATACACTAAAGCTCCCGTAGCATTTGAAGCGTCTCTTGCCGTTGTTTCAATTTCAGAAACCGTACCTACTGCAGCAGTAAACGGTGCAACCCATTGACCACTATTGTTAGAGTATCTTGCTTTACCTGCTACTTTCCAATCATCTCCTAAATCAAAAGAAAATTCTGCGCCTAAAGCCTTAGAAATAGGATTATTACCGTTTCTAACATCATTAACATGTCTTTCGCCTGTAAATGGAGATGTACCAGCACTTTGCTGTAAGTAAGCAGATTGTACTGCGTCACTTGTGATATCAAAACCAGGTAAGTTAGAGTATGTTGGGTTATCATTACTTCCTTCCAAGAGCATTGGCATTGGCAAATACATAACCGATTTATCGTTTAAAAACTTGGCATACGCACGCACATACCCATTATCAAATCTTTTAGTAAGATTCGCTTTAAATTGCCCACCTTTATTTCCTTGGTAACCTATTTCTCTTGGACCTTCACCAGATCTCATAAACCCTCCAATATGATAAGATAATCCATTTTCTAATGGTGCCCCATATTCAAAATCTAATCTATTTGATTGATAATCTAATCCGAAAGTAGTTCCTAAAGAACCTCCTTCTGTTGCCCCTGTTTTACTAATCATGTTAATGATACCTGCAGGACCATTAGATGTTTGAGTAGATGCTGATCCTCCTCTAATAGCTTCAACTCTTCCTATATTAGAATCAATTCTTAAGAAGTTATCAGCATTTCCAAAAGAGGTATCTCCAAATAAGTTTAATGGCAACCCGTCTTCTTGAATTTGGAAATATCTAGATCCACCAGAAGAAATTGGCACACCACGAACATTAAAGTTGGCATTACCTTCGCCACCGGAAGATTCTGCACGTATACCTGGTACATTTCTAAAAAGCTCTCCAGCACTTCTTGGTGAAGCCTGTTCAATAAGCTTAACATCCATTGTAGAAACAGATACACTCGACTCGATTTTAGATTTTGGATTTACAACACCTGTAACAACCACCTCGTCTAAAGATGCGGCATCTTCTGCCATTGTAAAATCTAATTTTACATCCTTACCTTGAACTGTAATGCTTTTAGTAAAAGTTTTGTACCCTAAAGATGATGCTTTTAATTTATAAGTACCATTTTCTACATTGCTAATTGCATAGTCACCGTCAAAATCAGAAACAGAACCTTTAGAAGTTCCATCTAAAATAACATTCACCCCTCCCAATGGCACTCCGCTAGGATCTTTTATAGTTCCAGAAATCGTTGATTGTGCAAAAATTGCCGATACTGAAAATAACATTAGAAGAAAAAAACTCCATTTTGTTTTTGTTGCATTCATTTGTCTTAAATTTAGTTATTTAATAATATTTTAGTTTAATTACGACACAATTTACATTTAAGAACTCTTAAAAATATGAATTTCGTACCGAAAACGTTTTCGAAATAAACGAAAACGTTTTCGATTTTGATTTTTTTCTTATATTTAACTCAAAAAAAATATAAAATCTATAATGAAACCAGTTACCCTAAAACAAATAGCAGAGCATTTAAATATCTCTGTCACAACTGTTTCAAAAGCATTGAAAGATTACTCAGATGTTAGCCCTAAAACAAAAGCTTTAGTTAAAGAATTAGCAAAAACATTAAACTACAAACCCAATGCTTTTGCGGTTAACTTAAGAACCAAAGAATCTAAAACCATTGGTTTAATAATTCCGGTAATTGTGCATCATTTCTTTTCAAATGTAATTAGGGGTATCATTTCACAAGCGGAAAAAAAAGGGTATTTGGTTATTATTCTTCAATCTAATGAATCTTATGAATTAGAAAAAAAGCAAATAGATTTATTAATGAGTCAGCGTGTTGACGGCATATTAATATCACTTGCCAATGGTACTGCCAATTTCAATCATTTAAACGACGTTCTTGCACAAGACAAGCCATTGGTTATGTTCGATAAAATTGCTAAAATTGTAAAATGCTCGAAAGTTATAATAGATGACAGAAAAGCCGCCTATATGGCAACAAAACATTTAATAGATACAGGCTGTAAACGCATAGCCCATTTTAGAGGTGCTCTTTTACCGCAAAACTCTATTGACAGATTTCTTGGTTACAAAAAGGCCTTGTTAGATAATAATATGCCTTACGACCCTTCTTTAGTTTATATCTGCCAATGCGACGATATGAGTTTTGAAGAAGGCAAAAAAA
This sequence comes from Mariniflexile sp. AS56, assembly GCF_030552475.1. Taxonomy (GTDB): domain Bacteria; phylum Bacteroidota; class Bacteroidia; order Flavobacteriales; family Flavobacteriaceae; genus Mariniflexile. Next base: position 66,517 of record NZ_JAUPED010000005.1, read on the forward strand.
ACGCACAACAATTATTAAAAGACCACAACGATGTGGATGGTATTTTTATAAATACCGATTTAGTTGCCATTGGGGCTTTGACTGAATTTAATAAACAAGGTGTAAAAGTCCCTGAAGACATCTCTATTGTCGGGTTTAGTAATTGGTTTATGTCTTCGGTGATTTCGCCAACCTTAACAACGATTAACCAACCAGGATTTGAAATGGGAAAAGTAGCTTTTAAACAACTTTATAAAGAAATGAAACGAATTAAAAAAAACAAACCCGTTGTTTATAAAGAAATTGTATTAGAAACTGCATTAGTAAAGAGGGAATCCACAAAAAAATAAACTCATTATTATACTTATATAATGTTATTAAAATTTGAAGTAGAAACCACCCTGAAACCAATAACTTGTTAATCAACATCTCAACTAATTAGAATACTAAGTTAAGGAAGTAGTTTTTAATAAAAAAAAGGAAAATACTATACATACTGCTATTATTCCAAAAAAAACTAATACCGCCCAAGTAGTATATATTTTAACTTGTTTCAATTGTTTCTCAAATCGGTTTTCAAAATTTTGGATAGTCAATAAATGAGATTCCATTCGCTGTTCATATTTTTCAATAATAGATTTGTATTCCGTAACATCCAATTTAATTTTGGCCTCTTTTATTTGCACCGTGATTTTTTCTAATTTTTCAACGCCATTCTTAAAATCATTGATTTCATTGACCAATAAAGCTGATAGTTCTTCAAGTTTTGTCATGATTGTCCTGTTTAATTTAATATCCTATATCTATTCCTTTATTAATGGCTTTTTTAATAATGAACTTTGTAATCTTCAGGGCTAAGCTCGGTGTCAAATCAACCACCTTACCAGTTAGTTTGATACTTACATTGTTTTCCTTTAATATTCTTGCCCCATGGATACCTGATATCTTTTTTCCAATATTACCAAGAGACATATTGCGATGTACTTCGCTACCTTTTAAGTTATGACCATCAAATTTAAACCGAAAGCCCTGTAGCTTGTTTTGATTATTAATGGTTGGAATGACCTTAACGCCATTTACCTGCATGGCTTTTACATAATCATCAAAGGATTTGGGCTGGAACTGTTTCATTGTTAGATCGTGACGGCGCTTAATTTCTGTTCGGATTTCCTTTAGATTGAACTCCTTTTCAAATTGGATCTGTTTCACCGTGGTCAATCCCATCCGTTCCGCTACCTTTTCAGCAGCTTGCTGACTCCGTTTCCCAATAAAGCTATCGTTATAGGCGACCCCTCTAAAATCAATACGATTAACATATAAATGGATGTGCTTATGTTCTTTGTCCTTATGTACAAAGGCAATGGCTTGTCGTTCACCCAGTTTCATTTCATGGATAAAACGTTTTGTGATTTCGCTTAGATCCTTTGGTTCCAATCTTTTGCCATCTTCTATCGTTGGACTTATTATAAAAGATAGCGTGTTTTTTGAGCAGTTGTAATTCTGGTCCTGGAGTATTTTGAATTCCCTAGTGAATTCATCTGGCGAATCACCATGCAAAAATTCCTTAAATACAATTTCTGCATCCTTTTCTTGATTCCATCCGTAACACATACAAGCTTTGGTGTGCGATATGCTTTTGCCTTTCCCAATCATTTATTGAAATTTTTTAAGATGTGTTTTAATTTCATCTGCAAGATTGTAAACCGTTTCAACTAGTTTAGGATTCCGTTTTCTATACATGTTTCCAATGGCCTTAAAATTATTGTGGTACTTAATAAGCATTTTATAAAGCTGGATGTGTTCATCTGAAAAACGTTCCGTAATTTCTTGGTCAAATAAACTTCGCCGAATGTATTCGCTTAAACTCAATCCACTCCGTTTTGATTTCACTTTCAGAAGTTTCTTTTCGTAAACGGTACATCGAAACTTCACGAGGTCACCCTTCCCCTTAAACAACTCTTTTTTTTCTTTGCGACCATGGGGAGCAAACGAGAATGTGTCCACAGACACACATCTCGCATTCCTCCCCAAGACCATTTCAGTTTCAGGTGAGTTCAGTATTATATCCAACTCTATACTATCCGAATCACTTAGTATATCGGCAGGAATCTTTACATACTGGGTCTTTTCAACCATTGATTTAAAATCAAATTTGTTCTCATTTTTCATAGCGCAACAGGTCGTTTAAATCTTTATGGTTTTTATAGAATGAACTTTTATCAATGACATGGTTGTATGTATTGATTAAATATTGAATAGCGTTTTTTCCAGCGCTGTCATTATCCAAATAGAGATGCACCAATTCGTATTTACTTATGTGTTTTTCTATCTGTTTAATAAATGCGATGGAGTTTAAAATAATAATATCTGAAATGTTCATCATATCTTCATCTATGGTGGCAAGTGATAACAAATCGAACATGCCTTCCAAAATAATGAGTTGTTTTGGATTGTTTTGGATGTATGTATAGGATTTTGGACTGCTACTATTTTTATAAAACTTGTTTCGCAACTCCCAGCCATTTTTGTGATTCTGTAATCCGATAGCAAAAAATGGAATATTTTTATACCTGTACCAAACTTCTTTACAATAGATCTTGGCAATGGCTATTGAAATTCCCCTGGAGCTTAGATATTGAATTAAGGCAGGATGTGTTAACTCTTGAATTTTGGTAATATCAATCTGGGTTTCATTATCATTAAAAACCTTTTGCTGCTGAAATGAAAAATTGGTTACGTCATTGTTTAAATAGTCCAAGGCTTCCTTTATCGAACACTTTAAAATCTTACAAACTAAATCTATCACGTTTCCGCCTATTCCTTCGCCATGGTCGTACCATCGATTGTTGGTTTTAGAGACTTTAAAAGAGGCTTGGGCTTCTGACCTGAAAGGACTCAGAAACCAAGCTTCTTTTTCCGTTGTCTTTTTGGGAAAGTGCCCTAATTTTTCCAGTGCATTTACCACTGAAAAATTACGGGCTGTTTCACAATTTATTTTTCTTTTCATAAGCCAATGGTTTTTTAGCTGTTTTTTTGATGATTTGATGACAATACCCTCTAAAGCCCTTATATCACTGGGTTTAATCCGTCATCGATTTGTCATCACATCATCATTTATGTTTTTTTCAACCTCTTTCTATCATCATTATTTTTTTTGATGATAAAATGATGACAGTTTGATGACAGCCTTAGCCCTTATAAACATTGGGGTTTTACGATTCCGTCATCGTTTCATCAAAATTTTTGGTCAAGAAATCCTTTTCTACGGTAAAATATCTGCCCTTTGCATCAACCAAAGTCATATCGCCATCGGTCCAAATCACAAATTTTTGATATTTGTTCGAGTTCTCCTGATTGTTTAATTTCCAATCTGTTTTCAGTAATTTTCGCAATTGTGTCAAATCTGTTTTCACTCGGGTTTTGTTGAGTGCTAACAAGGCATCCATTGGACAGAGATCTACAGTCTCTATATCGAATTTTTCAAGCACACTCATAAGAATACTCGCCAGCTCCTTTTCAACCCGATTACGATTATTCTGAACCAGTTTTGCCAATGCTTGGGTTTTAATTTGGTGTGCTGTAAACCACATCCGGGTTAAATGTCTAGAACTTAGTTTTCTGTTTGATAAAAAATGCATAAAAGCTGGAATTTCCTTGATTAGGTTTTCAAGGAAGTTGGTTTGCTCTTTATCAACGGTTGGGATTTTAATTACCCAAAATCTGGTTTCATTGGCATCAATCTTTATAAAATTGTCTTCATTGTTACTGCACAGGATAAACTTTCCGAAAAATTCCACTTCGCGTTTATCCTTGCCTTTGGCTTCCAGCTTATTTATATTAGTAGTGCTCAAATATTTGATGCGTTCGGTGAGTTCTTCCTTATTGAACAGAACTTCGTCAATACAGATTAAAAGTTTGTTTGCCCAATCGGCATTGAACTGGCTGCTAAAACTGTCATTGGTCAAATAGGTCAGGTTGTTTTCAAAGATTTCCTTGAGCCATTTTAAGAAGGTACTTTTTCCCGTGGAGCGTTCCTTGGAGACGAGGCAAAGGATAGGAAGTACCTGAATGGGTTTTAGATATAATAGCTGTAGATAATCCAAGCCCAATTCACAGTGTTTACCAAAGATGTGTTTTACAAATTTTAAGGACAAAGAGATGTCTCCCTCTTTGGGCACTTTGCCCAAAGGGGAATAGATGTTATAAAACCCTAAATATTCCTGGTTAAAATTTATATGGCTTGGAATACAGGTAAAGCCATCGTATTTCGGAATTTTACTTAAATGGTCTTTACCATGGTCCTGTTTAATGGTTTCCATATTCCAGTGCACCAAGATTTCGTTAAAATGTCCGGCTATGGTTGGTGCCTTTACAAGTTTATAATAAGAGGTGCCGACACGTACATAGGGTATCTTTTCCATAATAATTGTTTTTATACCACAATTAAATCATGGTATAGGGTTAAACTAATTTGTTTTGAATTTTGAAAGTCTATGAAGTATTATTCCCTTTCATTTTGAAGTAACCAATCCTCAAGTTTCTTCTTCTCAAAAAAGAGCATTTTACCGTTTGGTTTAGAGTGTGGAATTCTTCCTGAAGCTGTCAGTTTATAAAGATAGCTTCTGGATATGCCAGTATAGTCACTAGCTTCATCAAAGGTCAAGACCTCTTTGCTTCCTATAAGTAGTTTTTCTAAACGATCTAATCGTTCTAGTATTAAAATAGTGTCCATTTTTATTGTTTTATAGATTAATAAAATGAACAAAAGCGCTTTTGCTTTCCCTTACGGGATTATAGTAATAAAGGTATAAAACGTGGCTGTTGAAAGAAAAAATAAAATTAATTAGTTATTCACAACTATTTGACAAACAACAAAATACAACAAACATCAACAAATTCAATTAAGGTTTTTGCATATAATATTTCTTGACGTCTTTTGCCATCAAACGGCATCAAATTTAATGGACAGAAAATGACCTTTTTAGGGCGTTTATTGAGTTATTAACAATGGAATTCACGGGTTTTGATAAATGGTGAGGTTTGAAAACGCAGATTTTGATAATTATAACATATTTAATTACAAAGCATTACATCGTAAAAAATTATTATAAAGTAAACATTTAAAATGAAATGAAACTAAATGAAAACAAATTAAACCAATTGGCATCAAATGGATGCAAATTTAATTAAATGCTTCTAGTGCGTGCAAATTGCGTGCAAATTAAAAAGGCTTTAAAAGGTGAAACCTTGTAAAGCCTTGCTATCACTGTGGAGAAGATGGGATTCGAACCCACGACCTCTTGACTGCCAGTCAAGCACTCTAGCCAACTGAGCTACATCCCCGGCTATTTATTTTAATTCACTTAACACTAAAACAGGTAAGCTACTGTTAAAATCTTTTTTATAAATTTGGTTTTTCTCCCATTTCTTCATGAAAAAACCTCTTTTACGTCTTACTACACAAAGCATATCTGGATTGTGCAATTTATAATGCTCTAAAACCCCATGATATGTCGTTGGGTTTTCAGATTGAATGGTATCTGTAATTAAACCAGATAACTCATCATTCATCTCAAAATCACCTTCATTATAATAAGGTGTTTTCACTAAAAGCAAACTTACAACCGCTTTAAAATTATCTTTCACAGCTTTAAGCGGACTTAAAACTCCTTCCTTTTGAATAACAGCCGATTTTACAGCCATCAAAATAGTTTCAATAGGTTTAAAAACATAACCTTCTGGAATTACTAAAGTTGGGATAAGGGTTTGCTTTACAATTTTACCAGATGTTTTACCTAAAAACAACTCGTCATCTTCTGAATAAATTCTTGGTTCAATTAAAATCAAATCAATATCGGCAGCTTTACACGCCATCTCAATGGTGTCAATAAACTTGCCTTTAAGCGCTCTAACAACAACCTCAATATTTTTTGTATCTACTTTAGAAACCAAGTCGTTTAAATAATTAAGCGTGTCTTCTTCTAAAATATGATCAATCTTTATCATCGTCCCTGCCTTCGTATACACATTATATACTTGAACTACAAAAAGTTTGGCTCCAAAAGCTTGAGCAAAATCTACTGCATATTGTAAATTACTTAATGCATTTTCCGAAGCTCCAACAGGTACTAAAATATTTTTCATGTTGTAAATAATTTTAATACAAAAGTAACCAATTAAATGAATTGCATAAAACGTTGCGCAAATATAGACGAAATTAAACTGACATTTTAAAATTAATTCACATTAATAACCAATAAAAACAGACTCATTCTTCTTGTGAATTTATATCGTAAATATTTTTACATTTGCGCTTTAAACTCAACAACTATGGATATTTTAAGTTTTGTAAGTGGCAATGGTTTATTTCTAGTTTTAGCCCTTATTTTGGTCATTGTATATTTCGTAAATCGAAGAAAAAGACGCTAACTAACGTGTTTTTAACCAACCCGTTATACTTAAACGTTCGGTATTTACGGGTTTCACTTCGTGTTCAATAATTTGGCTTTCAAAAATAACAACACGTCCTGGGAAGGGATAGATCACCTTTTCTACTTCCTCACCATTTTCATTTAAATACAATACCAGCTCACCACCGTTTTCTGGCAACCAGCCATCTTCATTTAAATAACAAACAAAGGATAATTTCCGTCTATCATCATTTTGAAATGTATCAATATGCCTTTTATAATACGTGTTTTGAGGGTAAATAGCATAGTGAAACTCTTTATGCAGAATTCCCATAAAACAGGTACTGTTTAAGTACTCCACCAAATCATTTATTCTATTAAAGAATAACATTTCACTAGCATCAGCAATCCGTTCATCCATCCACAAAATAACATCGCCACGAATAGATTTTACAATCGTTTCATTCACCCTATTACCAATGGCAGCCTTCTTAAAAGCATCCTCTTCATACTTTTCTAAAAGCGATTGTCTTAAAATGTTAACCTCTTCCGTCGAGAAAAAGTTCTCTATAATACTAAATTGTTGCTTGCCTATGTCAGAAATTATCTGTTCATAAAGGTCATTCTCAACAAAATCAATAGCTTCAAAAAGATGATTCATAAGTATTTAACAAAAAACTTTGTGTTCAGCACGAACAAAAGCGCGCAAATGTAATCTAAAAACAAATTGCTTTTACAAAACCCCTATCTTTGTACTTTAAATTTATCTCTAATGAGCTTCATTCGCATTACAAAACAATTCTCTTTCGAAACCGGTCACGCCCTTTATGGCTACGATGGTAAGTGTAAAAACGTACACGGTCACAGCTATAAACTCTCTGTAACTGTTATTGGAAAACCTATTTCCGATAGTAAAAACGTGAAATTCGGTATGGTTATAGACTTTGGCGACCTAAAAAAAATAGTAAAAGAAGATATTGTAAACGTATTCGATCACGCCACTGTTTTCAATAAAAATACGCCACACGTAGAACTTGCCAAAGAGCTTGAAGACAGAGGTCACAACGTATTACTTGTAGATTACCAACCAACCAGTGAAATGATGGTTATCGATTTTGCAAAAAAAATAAAGAGTCGTTTGCCCGAAAACATCGAGTTACACTCTCTAAAACTTCAAGAAACCGATAGTTCGTTTGCCGAGTGGTATGCGTACGACAATAATTAGGGAGTTCCCCTATCGGGTCGGGCTATACATTACAATCTTTTTAAACGGCTTTGCGAGCACGAAGAACAAAGTAATCTGCCAATTTAGTGTTTAACTAGAAGGCAGATGTTTTTTAATTTAAAAAGGATTTTCATTTCTATCCCTAACGCGCTTACCAACCATGTTTAGTAATAAAACAATTATTCGTGCATTAGTGGGTAATTTATTTATATTTACCGCATGAATATTCCAGAAGGAAAAAAAATATATTTCGCCTCCGATAATCACCTTGGCGCACCAACAGCCGAAGCTTCTCGCCCCCGCGAACAAAAATTTGTTGCTTGGTTAGACAGCATTAAACACGATGCTGCCGCTATTTTTTTAGTAGGCGATTTATTCGACTTTTGGTTTGAATATAAAACCGTAGTTCCTAAAGGCTTTACCAGAACACTAGGCAAACTAGCTGAAATAACCGATTCTGGAATACCTGTTCATTTTTTTGTTGGCAACCACGATTTATGGATGAATGGTTATTTTCAAGAAGAACTAAACATTCCCGTTTACCACAAACCCAAAGAATTCACCTTTAACAACAAAACCTTTTTTATTGGTCATGGAGATGGCTTAGGCCCACACGATAAAGGCTATAAACGCATGAAAAAGGTATTTACAAACCCCTTTTTTAAATGGGTTTTTAGATGGGTACACCCCGATATTGGTGTTAACATAGCACAATATTTATCGGTAAAAAACAAATTGATTTCTGGTGACGATGATGCTACATTTCTTGGTGAAGACAAGGAATGGTTGGTGCAGTATTCCAAGGAGAAATTAAAAGATAAACACCGCGATTATTTTATATTTGGTCACAGGCATTTACCCATGCAAATTAATCTAAACGAAAACTCAAAATACATCAATTTGGGCGATTGGATTGGGTATTATACTTATGGTGTTTTTGATGGCGAAAATCTGGAATTGAAAGTTTACAAATAAAAATATTTAATCTTTATTATGCTCCTCTAAATCCTTCGTTAAATCTAATTTTCTAAACGAAGGCGACACAATACCTGTGGTAACAACGGTAATTAACGTCATAGTACCACCAAACACCACCGCAGTTACAGCACCCATAAATTTAGCAGTAACACCACTCTCAAAAGCTCCTAGCTCATTAGAAGAGCCCACAAACATCGAATTCACAGAAGATACACGCCCGCGCATGTGGTCTGGTGTTTTTAATTGCAAAATGGTTTGACGTACCACCATAGAAACCCCATCGGTCACACCACTAAAAAACAAGGCGAGTACAGAAACCCAAAATATAGAAGATAGGCCGAATACAATAATACAAACCCCAAAACCAAAAATAGCTGCCAACAATTTCATACCCGCATTTTTACTAATAGGAATATAAGCCGTTATTAACATGGTTATAAAAGCGCCAACTGCAGGTGCTGCTCGCAACACACCAAAACCTTCACTGCCTACTTTCAAAATATCTTGTGCAAAGAGTGGTAAAAGCGCAATGGCTCCACCAAAAAGAACCGCAACCATATCTAAAGTCATAGCGCCCAAAACGGCTTTCGTTTTAAACACAAAACGCACGCCTTCCTTCAAACTTTCTATAACAGGCTCCCCAATTTTCGGGTTTAAAATCGGCTTTCTTTTAATTTTCAATAAAATAAAAAAGGACGCTATAATTAAACCAAAAATAATGCAAAGCGACCAATGCACACCAATCCAACCAATAAAAAAACCGCCAAAAGCAGGTCCTAAAACCGATGCCATTTGCCAGGTCGAACTATTCCAAGTTGCGGCATTGGGGTAGACTTTTTTAGGCACTATTAAAGCGACCAATGAGAATATGGTAGGTCCAAAAAAAGATCGTAAAAAACCTCCAAAAAACACCAAAGCATAAATACTATATAAAATGGATTGGGTAGACCAATCGCCCACAATTTTAGGCCATGTTAATAAAAACAAGCCCAAACTAATAATGGAAAAAGCGGCAATACAAAGCGCTAACAAGTTCCGTTTTTCCTTTTGGTCTACAATATGGCCAGCAAATAATGCCATGGTAAATGCTGGGATAATTTCCATGAGCCCAATAACACCCAATGAAAGCGGATCTTTGGTTATACTATAGACCTCCCATTCTATGACAATAAATTGCATAGACCAGCCAAAAACAAGCACAAAGCGTACTAATAAAAAAATATTGAATTCCTTAATGCGCAGTGCTGCGTAGGGGTCTGTTTTTGCCATACTTTAACTTCTATCGTCTTTACTAAATAATTCTATATACTCACTAAACACATAAAGTCTCCCTCGTTCTGATCCAGTTACTTCATCTAAAATTTTCAAAGTCTCGAAATCTCTCAAAAGTTTATAAGCTGAAGCTGCTGATTTGTCTATAACTTCTGCAACCGTTGCTGCGTTAATTACAGGTTTCGTATATAAATATTCAATGAGTAATTTAGCGTCCGTGCTTCTTCCCTTTAGTATTTTTATTTTTTCATCTATATTTTTTTGAAGTTGTAAAATACCGTCAAATGTTTTAACGCCTTTTTGAGCCGTTTCAATAATGCCTGTTAAGAAAAATTTGAGCCATTGACCTAAATCATTATGTGTTCTAACCCTCATTAAATTATCATAATATAACGTTCTATTTTTCTCAAAAAAATCTGATAAATATAAAATAGGTTGTTTTAAAATTCCTTTCCCTACTAAATATAAAGTAATTAATAACCTTCCAACTCTTCCGTTACCATCTAAAAAAGGGTGAATGGTTTCAAATTGATAATGAATAATAGCTATTTTAAGTAAATCAGGTAACTGATTTAGTTCGTCATTCGCAAACTTTTCAATATCAGACATTAAATCATTTATAGAATTGTGATTTGGAGGAATGAAAACAGCATCATTAATTGAAGCGCCTCCAATCCAATTTTGGCTTGTTCTATATGCCCCAGGCAGTTTATGTTCACCCCTAACTCCTTGCAATAATATTTTGTGTGTTTGCTTAATAAGTCTAGATGAAAAAGGAAGCGTGTGCAACATTTTCACAGCTTCATTCATTGCTGCAATATAGTTCTGTACTTCTTCCCAATCATCTCTTTTCTCAAAGGCAACGTCTTCTTTACTCAAAAAAGCATCTTCCATATTAGTTTGAGTCCCTTCTATTTTAGATGATTGCGTTGCTTCTTTAGCAATATGCATACTTACATATAAATCTAAGTTCACATATTCTGAATACATGTCCAACCTTCCCAAATGCCTATCAGCCTTACTTAATAAGGCAAATATTTGCATATCAGATATTTGCCAATCTTTATTTATTAGATTAGGTTGAAAACTTTTATAATAACCTTGATTTATACTTTTTCCAGACTCAAAACAATTCATAAAGACAAAATTTATTTTTACAAAAGTAAAAAAAATCTAAAATAAGCATATACTTAGTTTTAGTTTTTTGTTAAATTCTAAAATAAGAACGCACTTAATTTTAGTTTTTTGTTAAATTCTAAAATAGAGAAGTATTTAATTTTAAGTTTCTATTGAAATAGTATTATTTTAAATCCCGAAGTTTCAATTGTAAAGAAACATTGCCTTGCCATTCATTTTCATCAATAGTATAAACAGCTTCAAATGGTTTCTTATTTGAAATTAAATCGAATTTATCACCCATACTAAAACCAATAGCGACCAAACTTTTAGATGGTGGCTGAGTTACAGTGACTCTCAAATGCGTTTTATCTTCACCAACACATTTTCCGTAGCCTGTATCAACCAAATTTTCCGACATAAAAACCGGTGTCATATTATTAGGTCCAAAAGGTGCAAACTGATTTAAAATACGATAAAACTTAGGAGTGATATCCTCTAAATTTATTTTAGAGTCAATTTTAATTTCCGGTGTTAAAAGGTTCCTATCAATGGTTTTAGAAACCTCATCTTCAAAAGCTTGTTTAAACGCCTCGTAATTTTCTTCTAAAAGCGTTAAACCTGCAGCGTATTTATGGCCACCAAATTGCTCTATATGTTCACTGCATGCTTCTAAAGCATTATATACATCAAAACCTTTTACCGAACGTGCCGAAGCAGCTAATTTATCGTTGCTTTTAGTAAAGACCAAAGTAGGCCTGTAATAAGTTTCGGTTAATCGAGAAGCCACAATACCAATAACGCCTTTATGCCATTCTGGGTGATACACAACCGTTGTCATACGATCCTGTTCTTTATGCGCTTCGATTTGTTTTAGTGCTTCTTCTGTGATATACTTATCTGTTTCTCGCCTTTCGAGATTGTAATCGTTAATCTCAGAAGCATATTTAGCAGCTAAATCACTATCCTCTTCTGTTAGTAATCGCACGGCAAAATTACCATGTTCCATACGTCCCGCCGCGTTTATACGAGGCGCCACTACAAAAACCACATCGGTAATGGTTAATTCTGTTTTTTCAACTTGATCAAGAATAGCTTTAATACCTGGTCTTGGACTACTATTTATAACTAACAATCCAAAATAGGCTAGCACGCGGTTTTCACCATCAATAGGCACAATATCTGCTCCAATAGCCGTAGCTACTAAATCTAAATACTCGGTTAAATCTTCGGCAGTTTTTCCATCTTTTAAAGCCAAAGCTTGGATGAGCTTAAAACCAACTCCACAACCACACAATTCTTTATACGGGTAATTACAATCTTCTCTTTTTGGATCTAAAACAGCAGCGGCTTCAGGAATAGTATCAGCAGGTCTGTGATGGTCGCAGATAATAAAATCAATACCAAGGTCTTTGGCATATGCCACTTTATCAACCGATTTAATACCACAATCTAAAGCAATTATAAGTGAAAAATCGTTCTCTAAAGCAAAATTGATACCCTTATATGAAATACCATACCCCTCATCATACCTATTAGGAATGTAGGTATATACTAAATTATACTTCGATTTTAAATAGGATGACATGAGTGCTACTGCGGTAGTACCATCTACATCATAATCGCCATAGACCAAAATATTCTCATCATTAGCCATGGCTTTTTCAATTCTAGCCACTGCTTTATCCATATCTTTCATTAAATACGGATCATGCAAATCGTCTAAACTTGGTCTAAAAAACGTTTTAGCATCCTCATAAGTCTCAATACCACGCTGCAACAACAAGGTTGCCACAATAGGATCTACCTGAAGTGCATTTTGCAACACTTCAACTTTATTAGAATCGGGTTTGGGTTTTAGTGTCCAACGCATTGTTAGTTTAAAGTTTTAGATTAAAAGTTGAGAGAAGTCTTTTTAACTTTATTTACTATGGAAATGAGTTTCTATAGTAAGTTCTGCGAATTGGCGAAACATTTCCATAACACCACAATATTTTTCAACCGATAAATCGACTGCCTTTTGAAGTTTCTTTTCACTTAAATTATCACCGTAAAAATGAAAATGCATCGCTACTTTATCATAAAATTTAGGATGCTCTTCGGTAAGGTTTGCGTCGATATCTATTTTAAAATCGGAAACATCCAACTTCATTTTTTTAATAAGAGACGCCACATCTAAACCAGAGCAACCTGCTAGCGCAGATAACATCAAGGCTTTTGGGCGGTACCCATCACCATTACCATCATTTTCTGGCCCTGCATCAATAAACAAATTATGCCCAGATGGGTTTGTACTCTCGAACTTCATGTTCCCCAACCAGGTTGTTGTAATACTATTTGTCATTTTTATAATCGATTTTATTACTTACAAACGGCAAAAATACGTATTAATTTTACAACAAAAGCATTCAACCGTATTAGTTGCTCACTAATATATAATACACAACTAAAAAGCTAAAGTGTTGAAAATCTTGCATTAAAAGCTTTTTATTTTATTTAAAGTCAAATTACAAACAACCTAAACACCTATCTTTTAGCCGTTAAAAGCTATTAACGATTGTTTAAGTTTAAGTAAATCATTTTGAGTGTGATTTGCCGTAATAACGATACGACTCATTGCTGTTTTATAGGTGGGATACTTAAAATGTGTCATTACGATTCCTTGTTCATATAAAAAATCACAAAGACGTTCATCCTCACAATAAATAACGGGATATTCTTTATGGAACTTAAAGTCCGAATTCAAAATCAATCCTTCAAACAAAAAATCTAAATTGTTTTGAAGCTTTTTCCGTTGTGCTTTAATAATATCTTGTGACACCAAAAAAGCATCTAAATACGCCGGATTGATACTTGACGACGAAACAAAATCTGGCTCCTGTTTTAAGGCTTCAATAAAACCTGTATCGGCAGCAATAATGCCTCCCGAAATACCCAGCGCTTTCCCCAACGACGACACCATGATTTTTCGAAATAATTTTTCATGCGATATGGTACTAAAAACACCCTTGAGATGTTCACCAACAATACCCAGACTATGCGATTCATCTAATACCAAAGTAACTTTTTTTTGTGATGAAATCTCGTTTAAAAAATGGAATGCTGTAGGTTCTACTTCTAAACCCAACAGCGCATCAACCGTTATTACAACAGCTTCGTTTGTATTGTTAAGCAAATTGGGGTGCAGTTTTCCATTTACAAATAGAGGCACACTGCTTTTATGTAAAATCGCTGGATGTGTTTTAGGGTAATGGTAAAAGGTGATTTCGTGCTTAGACAAATGCTCAACAACTAATTTACCAGCGAGCGCACCCGAAGAACAGGTCACAACAGCTTCTGCCCCTATTACTTCTGAAAACAAATGTTCTGCCTTCTCATAAACAGACAATTTTACGTTAGCATTTCGAGAACTTCCATAAGAAGTTCCCCATTTTTTTATACCAGAGATAAGATTATTTTGAAACGCTTCGTTTGTAGATAAACCTAAATATGAAGTACCTCCGAAATACAAAAAGGGTTGCCCATTTACAATAATCTCTCTATCTGGAAATCCATCAATTACCATACACTACTAAATTAATGCCACACCGGTTCCGTTTAATTTACTGTATGTTGTCACGCCATTTTCAAGTGTAATACCTCTTGCAATATCTTTACCTAAAAGCAAAGCTCCATCCATATCTACATAATCTAAAAGTGGTAGTAAATGAGCAATAGCCGAAATGCCTACCGAAGATTCCGTCATACAACCCACCATGGTTTTCATACGCAATTCTTTAGCATGCACCAGCATACGTCTTGCAGCTGTTAACCCGCCACATTTTACCAACTTCACATTAACACCATGAAAGTGATTGTAACATCGCGCTACATCGGCTTCCACTTGGCAACTTTCATCGGCAATGATAGGCAATACTGATTTTTGATACACGGCTTTATGCCCATCCCAATCATCGGCTTTCAAAGGCTGTTCCAAAAACTCCACACCAAGATCTCTCAAAGTTTGGGCATTTTTAATGGTTTCATCAACCGTCCACCCACAATTGGCATCAATTCTGAAAATAGCATTGGTATGTTTTCGCAACTCGGTAACAATTTGAATATCTTCCTTAGTCCCTAGTTTAATTTTATAAATAGGCCATGGAAGTTCCTTCATTTTAGACACCATTTTATCAATGGTATCAATACCAATAGTGTAGTTTGTTAAGGGGTTGTTTGAAATATCATAATTCCAAAGTTCGTATAGTTTTTTGCCATGTTTACGCGCATACAAATCGTTATACGCCAAATCTAAAGCACATAACGCGAACATATTTTGCTTTAAATGCGGGTACATGAGTTTCCAAAATTCTTCGGGAGTACTATGGTTTACCGCTTCAATAATTGGTTTCAAACTAGTTAAAGCGTCCATCATTTTCTGTACCGTAATGTGGTAATAGGGATTTGAAGTCGCCTCTCCAAAACCTGAAAAATCACCGTCTTTTAATTCAACAATTAATGTAGGTTGTACATTGTAAGATTCTCTAGAAATTGAAAACGTATGCTTTAATTTTAAATTGAATGACTTAAGTAGTAACTCCATAAATAAGTATAAATGATGGAGGGAAGTTAATAAAATTATATCTTTGATTTCAATGTAAAACTAAAATTATGCCTTTAGTAACACCATTATCTCCCGATCACGATTCTGAAACAAAAAACTTAGCCGAATTCTTTAATGAAACCTTAGGTTTTTGCCCAAATTCGGTGCTTACCATGCAACGGCGTCCAGCCATTAGCAAGGCGTTTATTAATTTAAATAAAGCTGTGATGGCTAACGAAGGCCGCGTCACATCGGCTTTAAAACGCATGATAGCTTGGGTAAGTAGTAATGCAACGGGTTGCAGGTATTGCCAAGCCCATGCCATTCGTGCTGCCGAACGTTATGGTGCCGAACAAGAACAACTAGACAACATTTGGGAATACCGTACACACCCTGCTTTTAGCGAGGCAGAACGTGCCGCCTTAGAATTTAGCTTAGCAGCATCACAAGTACCAAATGCCGTTGATGAAGCCATTAAAAAACGCTTATACGACTTTTGGGATGAAGGTGAAATTGTTGAGATGCTAGGTGTTATTTCACTTTTTGGCTATTTAAACCGTTGGAACGACAGCATGGGAACTTCTATTGAAAATGGCGCCGTTGAAAGTGGTGACCAATATTTAGGAAAACATGGCTGGGAGAAGGGAAAGCACCTTTAATTCCTGCTTTCGCAGGAATCTCATGATGAGTTTCTGCTTTTTTATTCACTATATAGATGAACAACTTTTTAATTGACCTTACCCGAAATGGTGAGGTTTTTTTGATTTAAACATAAATCATATGAAGCTACGGAATTAACAATCTAAGAAAGACTCTAAATAATAGATAAAGTAATAATTTTATACAGAGTAAAGTTGAGGTGATTTTCATGTCTTAAACTATTTTAAAAGACTGATTTACTTTAGTTAAAAATATTAGAAATAATGGAAACATATTTAATAATCGCCAGATCATTTAGTTTCATAATTGGCATATGCAATGTATTTAAAATAGGAATGCTAATTAGAATAAGGCAACACAAGAGACTTTTCCCTGATGCAACCTTAAAAGACATTGAAAGTTTTGAAAAGAATACACTTAGAAATACTAATTTATTTATGAGAAGTACTTTAGGTGATAAAAATTCATTTAATTAGTTATTATGGAATCTGTTAACATTAACATACTATCAAGGTTTAGAGGCAAATACCTATATAAATGTTTAAGATTAATTGTCTTTTGGGTAATCCTCCCAATCCTCATATTTATTACTATAGCATTTCTATTCTTTACTAATAATTTAATCTCTGTACTTGAAAGTATATGATTTTTTTATGGTTTATGTGGATTTCACCAACTTTTCTAAATCAATTTCTTAACCCCACTCCTCAACTCCGGCAATACCTCAACCTCAAACCAAGGATTTTTAGTTAACCAAAACCTATTTCGAGGTGATGGATGTGGCAATGGTAAAAACTTTGGCAAATACGCTTTATAATTGGCAACCGTTTCGGTTAATGTTTTCTTTGCTTTTTTACCCAAATAATACTTTTGAGAATACATGCCTATTAAAAGAATCAACTCGACATTTGGTAATTTTTCTAATAAAACTTCGTGCCATTGCGGAGCACATTCAGGGCGTGGTGGTAAATCGCCTGTTTTCCCTTTTCCTGGATAACAAAAACCCATGGGTATTATGGCAAATTTTGTGGCATCATAAAACTCGTCTTCAGTAACACCCAACCAGTTTCGCAATTGCTTTCCGCTGGGGTCATCCCAAGGAATTCCTGTTTTATGCACTTTCGTTCCGGGCGCTTGACCAATAATTACAATTTTTGCAGCAGAATGTGCAGATACGATAGGTCGCGTACCTAAAGGCAAGTATTTTTCACAGATGGTACATTGCCTTATAGTTGATAATAAGTCTTCCATCTGAAATAAAAAACTATTTAAGTTTTAGTGGTTCCCCATCAAAAGTCAACCCTTCAAAACCTGTTTTCATAAAGTTTCTAATGTTTTGATGTCCTGCCCCATTAAGATCGTTTAACACATCTTCAAAATAAAATTTACCAAAGCACGCTAAGGTTTCCTCTTTTGAAAAACCTTGCAATTTTGCAAAAGCAAATAATTTACAAGACCCTGAATTTTCACCAGCATTATTTTGTAAATCGCCATTTTTAAAAGCCGTTGGCGTAAAATTATAGTTAGATTCTATTACCTCCATAGTATCTGTAAATTCAGTACTTTTTGGTGTCTCTTTTAATGTGTTTTTTAATACTTCTAAATTCATTATTAATATATCTTATTTATTTTTTCCCACCAACCACAACAACTATTTCTCCTTTTGGTGGTTTATTGGTATAATGTTCTAACACTTCTTTGGCTGTGCCTCGTACTGTTTCTTCAAACAACTTGGTAAGTTCTCTTGATACCGATACTTCTCTATCTTCACCAAAATACTCACAAAAATGCCCCAATGTTTTTATTAATTTATGAGGGCTTTCATAAAAAATAATGGTTCTAGTTTCTTCAGCAAGCAGCAACAAACGTGTTTGTCTCCCTTTTTTAACGGGTAAAAAACCTTCAAAAACAAACTTATCATTTGGTAAACCCGAATTGACTAAAGCCGGCACAAAAGCAGTAGCTCCTGGCAAACAATCAACCTCAATATTATTCTCAATACACGCCCGTGTTAATAAAAATCCAGGGTCTGAAATGGCTGGTGTTCCCGCATCGCTAATTAAAGCCACGGTAGTACCGCTCTGTAATTTTAAAATTAAATTTTCAACCGTTTTATGCTCGTTGTGCATGTGGTGCGACTGCATATGGGTTGAAATTTCATAGTGTTTTAATAATTTCCCAGAGGTTCGCGTGTCTTCGGCCAGAATTAAATCGACTTCCTTTAAAACCTCAACGGCTCTAAAGGTCATGTCTTTTAA
Source organism: Mariniflexile sp. AS56 (assembly GCF_030552475.1). GTDB lineage: Bacteria > Bacteroidota > Bacteroidia > Flavobacteriales > Flavobacteriaceae > Mariniflexile. Next base: position 84,997 of record NZ_JAUPED010000005.1, read on the forward strand.
ATTTCCAATGGGTGTTGGTACAATGTAAAGTTTACTCATTAATTAAATCTGCTTTCTAAAATTTGAAGAAATCGCTCTTCAACCTCTTCTTTATTAACCCAATTATTATAATCTGGTTTTACTATCTCTACAATAAATTGTTTGGCATTGGTAAACGATTGAAAGGTATTTAACTGTGAAATAACACGTTCGTAATCTTCATTTTTACCATCAAACAAGTGTTTTATAAAAGCTAATTTATCATTTAAACCTATGTTCAATCCGCCACTTTTAAGAGTGTCGTTTAATGATTTTTTCTCGTTTGAAACACCGTTTGCCGCTTTTGGAACAGGATCGAAAACAGGCATATCAGCAAAACCAGACATTAAATCGTCTAAGTGGTGTTTCTGTTGTTCCTCTTTCGCTACAGCCTCTTCTAAAACAACTTCCATATCTTGAGGATCATTTGGCATTTGAGCCACCATATCGCGAATAGTTACAATACCAGGCTCCATAATATGGTCGTCTACAACCTCATCAAGGTTCACGTAAATTTTATCTTCTACTTCAATATTATCGCTTATTTTGTTATTAAAAGCGGTATCTAACATATCAAAAAAGGAGGAATCATTTCCTATGGTTGGTAAATCGCCTTCAAAATTTTCATGCGCAAATTTTAATACCGATAGCTTTTCAAAAAGCTCCTTTACCTCTGTATGCATCTTAACAACATCCTCTTTTCCTTTTAATTTAAGAATTCTGTGTGCAATACTTATCAATTCAGACTCTATCTTCTTCTTCATTGTTATAAAATTTAAATTATTGCTATTTAGGCATTTGTTTTTTAATAAATTTGCGTCACCTTTATACAAACGAATAATCGCTTTATTTAAGTGTTAAAATTACAAAATGTTTCTTGAAAATACAGTAAATCATAAAGAACAATTTGGATGGATTGAAGTTATCTGTGGCTCTATGTTTTCAGGAAAAACTGAAGAATTGATCCGAAGGCTTAGACGTGCTCAATTTGCCAGACAAAAAGTAGAGATTTTTAAACCCTCTATAGATGTGCGTTATAACGAAGATATGGTGGTGTCTCACGATGCCAACGAAATTCGCTCAACGCCCGTTCCTGCAGCTGCCAATATTCCTATTTTGGCCGATGGCTGTGATGTGGTTGGTATTGACGAAGCCCAATTTTTTGATGACGAAATTGTGCGTGTTTGCAACGATTTGGCCAACAAAGGGGTACGTGTTATTGTCGCAGGTCTAGACATGGATTTTAAAGGCAACCCTTTTGGGCCCATGCCTAACTTAATGGCGACTGCCGAATATGTAACCAAAGTACACGCTGTTTGTACCCGAACAGGCAATTTAGCGCAATACAGTTACCGTAAAGCCAAAAGTGATAATCTGGTTTTATTAGGTGAGGTTGATGAATACGAACCCCTTAGTAGAGCTGCTTATTACAAAGCCATGACACGCGATAAAATAAGAGTAATGAAGGTGAACGAAGCCGAAGAAGTGACTCCAAAACCACAAAATCCGGATGCCTAAAGCACAAGAAACTGTACTTGAAATCGATTTAAAAGCCTTAAAACATAATTTTGACCATTTAAAATCGAGACTGCATAGCAACACCAAATTTATGGCCGTTGTTAAAGCCTTTGCCTATGGTAGTGACGCTTGCAACATTGCCAATTATTTACAAAACCTACCTGTAAATTATTTTGCTGTTGCCTTTGTGCATGAGGGTATTTCTCTTAGAAAAGCAGGAATTACCAAGCCTATTTTGGTACTGCACCCACAAGCAGCTAATTTTAATATTTTAATTGAAAATTGTTTAGAACCTAGTATATACAACGCTAAAATTTTAAAAGAATTTATAGCAATCGCTTCCGCGGAAAAACAAAGCGACTACCCCATTCATATTAAATTTAATACCGGTTTAAACCGTTTGGGTTTTTCTGAACAAGATGTGGATACGGTTATTTCCCAAGTAAAATCAACATCATCAGTAAAAATAACGTCTGTTTTTTCACATTTAGCAGCTAGTGAAGATTTAAACGAACGCGACTTCACTATAAATCAAATAGAAACATTTAAAAGAATAACTGAAAATATTACAAAACAAATTGGTTACAAACCCCTCTTACACCTTTGCAATACATCTGGCATTTTAAACTACCCCGAAGCCCATTTTGATATGGTAAGAAGCGGTATTGGCTTGTATGGTTTTGGAAATTCTGAAAAAGAAAACAAAAACTTCAAACCTATTGGTACTTTAAAAACTATTATTTCTCAAATTCATGCAATTGAAAAAGGGCAATCTGTTGGTTACAATCGCGCTTTTAAAACTGATGCTTTTTTAAGAACAGCCACATTGCCTATTGGCCATGCCGATGGTATAGGCAGGCAATACGGAAAAGGCAAGGGCTATGTTATAATTAACAACCAACGCGCTTATATTCTAGGGAATGTATGTATGGATATGATTATGGTAGACGTTACCTCGATTGATTGTAACGAAGGTGATGAAGTAATTGTATTCGGTCCCCACGCCACAGCTGAGAATTTGGCCTTAACAGCCAACACTATTTCCTATGAACTTATTACTGGTATCTCACAACGTGTTAAAAGATTATTCTTACAGTAAATATTAGAGCAATTACTGTTTTTTAACTATTTTTGACCTCAGTTAACTATAAACTTATTATTATGCTAAAAGAATTTAAAGATTTTGCAATGAAGGGCAACCTTGTAGACATTGCAGTTGCTTTTGTAATGGGTGCTGCTTTTAATAAAGTTGTTACTTCATTTACTGCTGGAATTGTATCTCCATTAATAGGATTGATATTCCAATCTGACTTTAACGATTTAAAATATGTTATTACACCAGGCGTTGCTAATGAAGCAGGAGAAGTAACTGGTGAAATTGCCGTACTATACGGAGCTTTCTTAACAAGTTTAATAGACTTTATAATTGTGGCATTCGTTATGTTCATGCTTATTAAAGGAATCAATAAAACCAAGAAAAAAGAAGCAGCGGCTCCAGCAGCACCAAAAGGACCATCTCAAGAAGAATTACTTATTCAAATTAGAGATTTACTTAAAAAATAACAAAGTGTTAACTATATAACACCGTGTTATTTGTTGTTAAAAAGCCCTCGTTTTTAGAAAACAAGGGCTTTTTTTCATTCTAAAAAAGAATTATTAGTTAATTTTGCCTTGTAAATTTTATTGAATCTTAAAATAAATTAAAATGAAAGTAGCTGTTGTTGGTGCCACTGGTATGGTAGGCGAAGTGATGCTAAAAGTTCTTGCTGAACGTAATTTCCCTGTAACTGAATTGCTTTTAGTAGCATCTGAACGTTCTGTTGGAAAAAAATTGACCTATAATAATAAAGAATATACCGTAATTGGTTTGGCTGATGCTGTGGCTGCAAAACCGCAAATCGCTATTTTCTCGGCTGGTGGAGACACCTCTTTAGAATGGGCGCCAAAATTTGCTGAAGCAGGTACTACCGTAGTTGATAACTCTTCTGCTTGGAGAATGGACCCTACTAAGAAATTGGTGGTTCCAGAAATTAATGCACACGAATTAACTAAAGACGATAAAATTATTGCCAACCCAAATTGCTCTACTATTCAAATGGTATTAGCATTATCACAACTTCATAAAAAATACAAAATGAAACGTGTTGTGGTTTCAACTTACCAATCGGTTTCTGGAACTGGCGTTAAAGCCGTTAAACAGTTAGAAAACGAAATGGCTGGTATTGAAGGTGAAATGGCTTACCCTTACCCAATTAGCAGAAACGTATTGCCACATTGTGATGTGTTTTTAGAAAATGGGTATACCAAAGAAGAAATGAAATTGGCCAAAGAGCCACAAAAAATATTTAACGACAACAGCTTTTCAATAACAGCTACGGCTGTTCGTGTCCCAACTTCTGGAGGTCATTCAGAAGCTGTAAACGTACAATTTGAAAACGATTTTGATTTAGCTGAAGTGAGACAACTTATTAGCGATACTCCTGGAGTAGTTTTACAAGACAATACTGCAACAAACTCATACCCTATGCCTATTTTAGCGCATGATAAAGATGAAGTGTTTGTAGGTCGTTTACGTAGAGATGAGTCGCAACCAAACACCTTAAACATGTGGATTGTTGCTGATAACTTACGTAAAGGAGCTGCTACCAATGCGGTTCAAATTAGTGAATATTTAATTGAAAACAACTTAGTGTAAAACACATTAAGCCATTATATATAAAGCTTCTGTATTTCGGTACAGAAGCTTTTTTTAATTATTTTTGGGAAAACTGATAATTTCAATTCATGAAAAAATTACTAATTCCCCTTTTTACAGCGGCCCTTTTATTTGCTTGTAAAACCGACAAAACTGAAAATAAAGCTATTATTGTGAACTACCCTCCTACAAAAACCGTTAACACTGTTGATACTTATTTCGATACTGATGTAAAAGACCCGTATCGCTGGTTAGAAGACGACCGAAGTGCAGAAACTGAAGCTTGGGTACAAGCACAAAACGAATGTGCTTCAAACTATCTAAAACAAATTCCTTATATAAATCAACTTAAAGAACGCCTTTCTAAACTTTGGAATTACGAAAAAATTGGCGCTCCGTTTACAGAAGGAGATTACACCTATTATTCTAAAAATGACGGTTTACAAAACCAAAATGTTATTTATAGAAAAAAAGGAACTGGTACCGATGAGGTGTTTATAGACCCCAACACTTTTTCTGAAAATGCAACAACATCGTTGGATGCTTTAAGCTTCACAAAAGACGGAAGCCTTTTAGCCTATTCTATTTCTGAAGGCGGTAGTGATTGGCGGAAAGTGATTGTTTTAAATACGGAAACCAAAGAACAAATTGAAGACACCTTAATTGATATTAAATTCAGCTCCATTTCTTGGTACAAAAAAGAAGGGTTTTACTATTCGAGTTACGACAAACCAAAGGGCAGTGAACTATCAGCCAAAACCGATCAACATAAAGTTTATTACCATAAACTCGGCACCCCTCAAAGTGAAGACAGCCTTATTTATGGAGGAAAACCAGAAGAAAAACACAGGTATATTTCCACCAGTGTGACAGAGGATAATCGGTTTTTAATCATCTACCCACGTATTTCAACCTCTGGAAGGAAGCTTTTTATAAAAGATTTATCTGCTAAAAACAGCAAGTTCGTTGCCATTTTAAATCACACAGATAGCGACTCATACATTATTGAAAATGAAGGCAGTAAACTATTTATTGTAACCAACCTAAACGCCCCTAATAAAAAAATAGTCTCGGTAGATGCTTCTAACCCAACTCCTGAACATTGGGTAGATGTGATTCCAGAAACTGAATTTGTACTAAACCCTTCAAAAGGAAGTGGCTATTTCTTTGCAAATTATATGGTCGATGCCATTTCAAAAGTAAAACAATACGATTACCAAGGTACTTTTATTAGAGACATCGAACTTCCAGGATTGGGGACTGCCGATGGTTTTAAAAGCAAATCGAAAGATGAGGTTTTGTATTATATATTTACTAATTATAATACCCCTTCAAACATTTACGAACTAAACCCAGAAACGGGTGAAACCGCTTTATTTTGGGAACCAAGTATTGAATTTAATAGTGATGCTTACGAAAGCAACCAAGTGTTCTACACGTCTAAAGATGGCACTAAAATCCCTATGATGATAACCCATAAAAAGGGGCTTAAATTGGATGGAACAAACCCAACAATACTTTATGCATATGGCGGATTCAATATTAGCTTAACGCCGTCTTTTAGTATTACCAATGCCATTTGGATGGAACAAGGCGGTATTTTAGCAGTTCCAAATTTACGTGGTGGTGGTGAATATGGCAAGAAATGGCACGATGCAGGGACACAATTAAAAAAACAAAATGTCTTTGACGACTTTATCGCTGCCGCGGAATACTTATTTACGAAACAATATACTACATCAAATTATTTAGCGATTCGCGGAGGCTCTAACGGCGGTTTGCTTGTTGGAGCTGTTATGACGCAACGCCCCGATTTAGCTCAAGTAGCGTTGCCTGCTGTAGGCGTTTTAGATATGTTGCGTTACCACACCTTCACCGCTGGAGCGGGTTGGGCGTATGATTATGGGACAGCGGAAGATTCTAAAGAAATGTTTGAGTATCTTAAAAACTACTCTCCCGTACATAACGTAAAAACAGGAGTACACTATCCTGCAACTTTAATTACTACTGGCGACCACGACGACCGTGTTGTACCAGCCCACAGTTTTAAGTTTGCAGCCGAATTACAAAATAAACAAACAGGCACCAACCCAACACTTATTCGCATTGAAACCGACGCAGGTCATGGCGCAGGTACCCCTGTTAGTAAAACTATTGAGCAATACGCCGATATATTTGGATTTACACTTTTTAATATGGGCATTCAAGAATTGCCAACAAATACCCATAAAAACTAAATAATACTATATAGTCTCTTCATGAGCGGTCAAGAACAGTTTTAAAAAACATCTCGACTGCTCCCGAGGAGACCTTTATCATTTTATGCTACAAGTAAACAACCTCACATTTCAATATAAAAAGAAACCTGTTTTAAAGAATATTAGTTTCACCGTTAAACCAGGTGAACATTATTCTATTATTGGTGAAAGTGGTTCTGGAAAAAGCACCCTTTTAAAATTGATTTATGGGACGTACGATTTAAAGGAAGGGCATATTTTTTGGAAAGACCAGGAAATATTAGGCCCTAAACACAAGCTTATTATTGGCCCAGAGTACATGAAATACGTGGCTCAAGAATTTGATTTAATGCCTTTCATTACGGTTGCAGAAAATATTGGCGCCTATCTTTCTAATTTTTATCCTGAAGAAAAACAAGCACGTATCAACGAGCTTTTGGATGTGGTGGAACTACAAGCTTATGCACATACTAAAGCTAAAGAATTAAGTGGCGGCCAAAAGCAACGTGTTGCTATTGCGAAAGCCATTGCAAAACAACCCGAGGTTTTACTATTGGATGAGCCTTTTAGCCATATTGATAATTTTAAGAAACAATCGTTACGTCGCAGTCTTTTTAAATATTTAAAAGAAAAGCAAATTACCTGTATTGTAGCTACACATGATAAAGATGATGTCCTCTCTTTTTCAGACCACATGATGGTCTTACACGACACTAAAATTATAGCCGAAAACACACCTGCAGAACTTTATAAAAACCCAGAAAACAAATTAATTGCTTCTTTTTTTGATGAATTCAATATCATCGAAAATTATGGAATTGTGTATGCTAATCAACTTAAAATAGTTGAAAATTCAAACTTAAAAGCAACTGTAAAACAATCCTATTTTAAAGGGAACTACTATTTAATTGAAGCGGATTTGGATGGAAACATCGTATTTTTTGAGCATGATTCCAATTTAGAAGAAGGTCTAAATATGTGTCTTTCCGTATTAAAATAATTTAAAACACGTTTAGTATTTTAAATTGTTGATCTCTAAAAGAAACTGTGTCTTCAAGCGTTTTTCCCATAAGTAATAGCCCAATTGGGGTATTGGGTGAAATCGCATAAAACACTTCATGATCAACTTTTAATTCACCTGCACTAATAGCAATAAAATAATTGCTTTTATTGGTATAAACCACAGAGCCTAAACCTATGAATGCTGACGTATTAGAAACATCTATTTTAGATACGTGTTCCTTTATTTTTTGAATTTCGGCTAATTGATTTCCCGCCTTTTCACGCTCCAATTGCAGCATCGCTCTGCCTGTTTCATGCTTATCACCAGCACTACTTTTAGTTTCAGAGGTTAAAGATTCTTGAATCTCGTTAATCGTATTTTGAATGCTGCGAAATCTATTGTCAACAAAATCGACACACAGTGCATACAGCCTTTCTTTAATTTTTAAATTTAACGCCATCTTTAATCGTATTTTAAAGGGCCAAAAAAGCGCATTTGGCGTGTTATCCAATTCTTTCTACCTTGAATATAATTGGTTGCAGGATTTGCTCTGTATCGTAACGGATTAGGTAAAATAGCAGCAATAGCAGCAGCTTCTTGTTGACGTAAATTGGATGCCGGTCTTTTAAACCAATGTTGCGCTGCCGCTTCAGCACCATAAATACCGTTCCCCATTTCAATACTGTTTAAATAGACTTCCATGATGCGTTCCTTCGACCAAATTAATTCGATTAGAAACGTAAAATAAGCCTCCAAACCTTTACGCAACCAACTGCGGTGCGGCCACAAAAAAACGTTCTTAGCCGTTTGTTGACTTATGGTACTTGCTCCCCTAGTACGTTTTCCTTTTTTATTAAATTCAATGGCTTTTTCTATGGCTTTCATATCAAACCCATAATGGTTTAAAAAATTTTGGTCTTCACTACTAATAACGGCTAGTTGCAGGTTTTTTGAAATATTATCTATAGATTCCCAATCGTGTTTCCACACCAAATCTTTACCATCCATTTTTTGCTCGACAGTACGAATAACCATTAATGGCGTAACCACAACGGGCACCCACTTATATATAACCACCAAACCTATTGAAATCGCAAAAAACCAAAGGAAACTTTTATATAAAAATCTAAATATTTTTCTAAACATATTATGCTATTAATTCTGCTAATTCTTTACCAACTAAACTTCCAATGGCAATTCCCATACCACCTAATTTTACGCCGCAATATACGTGATTACTCAATGGTTTTACAATTGTATTTTTTTGTTTTCCAACGCCCATAATACCACTCCATCGTTGTTCAATTTCAAAAGAAGTTTCAGGTAAAATGATGGTTTTTAACAAGTGTTCTAATTTATTCTGAATGATTTCTGTTTCTGCAAATTCGGTCGTTTCTTCCCCTTTAAAATCAAGGTTTCTGCCACCTCCTAGCAAAATACGATCATCTATATTCCTAAAATAATAATACCCTTTATCTAAATGAAAAGTCCCTTTTATAAGAAGATTTTTAATGGGTTTTGTTATAAGTACTTGCGCCCGTGCTGGTTTCACGATTTCTGCAATAAGTTGAGATGCAAAACCGTTGGTGGCAATAAATAATTTGGATGAAGAAAACTCGACAGCATTCGTTTTTATTTTAACGGAATTACTGGCTTCTGAAAAACCTTCAACCGTTATGTTATTTAGAATTTTAACACCTGCTGTTTGTACTTTTAGAAGCAATCCTTCCATCATAGCTCCCGTATCAATTTGCGCTTCAAACTGATTAAAAACATACTGTTCTTTAATATTTTTAAAATGAAAATGATTCGACTTTACACTAAAAACTTCTTTTCTGAATATAGGCTGAAGCAAATTATTGATATCTACTCGTTTTGAAAGACAGGTTTCAAACAGCATATCATCCTTTAAAAACAGCTCATAGCCCCCATTATTTTGGTAGTTTATAGCTGCATCACCCAAAGTATCTCTTAGCAACTGGAGCCCCTTTACGCGCTTTTCTACCAATTGAATTACTTGGTCTTCAGAATGTGTTTTTAAATCGTCTAGTAGTTCGCTAAGACTACCAAAACAAGCAAATCCCGCGTTTTTTGTGCTAGCTCCTTGTGGCAACATGCCTTTTTCTAAGATGACTATTTTAGCTTTTGGAAATTGTTCTTTTAACCGCAAGGCACAACTTAGGCCCACAATACCACTGCCAACAATAGTGAAATCTACGTTGGTAAACCATGATTTTATTTCCCAATAAGAGAGATTCATTTCGTTTTTGAATTCTTGTTACTTGTAAAAATAGTGAAATAATGATATGAATGTGTGTTTTGTGTTAAGGATAGAAGCGGCATCCTTTTTAAAATAGGGTAGTAATTAACATGTTTGGACAACCATTTAACAGATTGCCTCGTTCTTAGTGCTCGCAAGGACCTTTTAAAAAGATATAGCGGATAGCCTGACTTTTGCTTTTCCTTAAAAAAAAGCAAAAGGAACACCATAAAAAAACTCCGAAATTGCTTCCGGAGTTTTTAGTATTTTTATTTAGTCTTCAACTTGTTTTTGTATCACAAAATCTTCCATAAACTTCGTGGTATAATTTCCAGCTAAATAATCTGGATGATCCATTAATTGTCTGTGGAATGGTATGGTGGTTTTTACACCTTCAATTACAAATTCATCTAAAGCACGTTTCATTTTATTGATCGCTTCTTCTCTTGTTTGCGCCGTTGTAATTAACTTAGCAATCATAGAATCATAATTTGGCGGTATCGTGTAACCTGCATACACATGCGTATCTAAACGTACACCGTGACCTCCAGGCGCATGTAACGTTGTGATAGTTCCTGGTGATGGGCGGAAGCCGTTAAACGGGTCTTCAGCATTAATACGACACTCTATAGAATGTAATTTTGGTAAATAGTTTTTACCAGAAATTGGCACCCCTGCAGCAACAAGAATTTGTTCGCGAATTAAATCGAAATCTATGACTTGTTCTGTTATAGGGTGTTCTACTTGAATACGGGTATTCATCTCCATGAAGTAGAAGTTGCGGTGCTTATCTACTAAAAATTCGATAGTTCCTGCGCCTTCATACTTAATATATTCTGCTGCTTTTACAGCTGCAGCTCCCATTTTTTCTCGAAGTTCATCGGTCATAAATGGTGAAGGAGTTTCTTCTGTTAGTTTTTGATGACGACGTTGAATCGAGCAATCTCTTTCAGATAAATGACATGCTTTACCTGTAGAATCACCAACAATTTGAATTTCAATATGTCTTGGTTCTTCAATAAGTTTCTCCATGTACATATCGTCATTACCGAAAGCAGCTTTACTTTCTTGACGTGCAGAATCCCAAGCATCTTTTAAATTTTCAGGTTTAAAAACGCCTCGCATTCCTTTTCCACCACCACCAGCAGATGCTTTAAGCATGACTGGATATCCTGTGATTTTAGCAACTTTCTCACATTCTTCGAATGATTGAATTACACCTTCACTTCCTGGAACACATGGTACGCCTGCAGCAATCATTGTTGTTTTTGCATTGGCTTTGTCTCCCATTCTATCAATCATTTCTGGAGAGGCACCAATAAACTTGATTCCGTGCTCTTCACAAATTTTTGAAAATTTAGCGTTTTCAGATAAAAACCCATAACCTGGATGAATCGCGTCTGCATTTGTAATTTCTGCAGCCGATATAATGTTAGACATTTTTAAATAAGAAAGTGCACTTGAAGGGGGCCCTATACAAACAGCTTCATCTGCAAACTTAACGTGTAAACTTTCTGCATCTGCGGTTGAATAAACAGCCACTGTTTTAATGCCCATTTCTTTACAGGTTCTAATAACACGAAGTGCTATTTCTCCTCTATTGGCAATCAGTATTTTTTTAAACATAATATTTTGAGTTTAAGAGTTAATGGTTTAGTTGTTTACAAGTTTTCTGGCACATATGCTTTCAAACTTTTAAACTTTCAAACTTTAAACTTCAAATTAAGATGGGTCTACCAAAAATAATGGTTGATCGAATTCAACCGGAGAAGAATCATCAACTAATATTTTAACAACTTTTCCTGAAACTTCAGATTCAATTTCATTGAATAGTTTCATAGCTTCTATAATACAAAGCACATCACCTTCAGCAATGGTTTGTCCAACCTCAACAAATAATGGTTTATCTGGTGATGGTTTTCTATAGAACGTTCCTATAATTGGTGATTTAATGGTAATGAATTTTGAATCTTCTTCTGCAGGCGCTGCAGGAGCAGCTGCACTTGCAACAGGTTGAGCTTCTCCAACAGGTGCATGCATTTGTGGCATTTGAGGTGCCATTGGTGCGTAATGTACTGCTGTTGTTTCTGGATCTGATCCTGTTTTAATGGTGATTTTAATATCATCCATTTCTAATTTAACCTCGCTTGCTCCAGACTTGGCTACAAATTTGATTAAGTTTTGAATTTCTTTAATATCCATAATCTTTACTAATTAGTTAGTGGTTAGTTTACTGAATTATATGCCCATTTTAAATAAATGGATCCCCAATTAAATCCGCCTCCAAAAGCGGCAAAAATTACATTATCTCCTTTTTTAAGTTGCGATTCATAATCATTTAATAGTAACGGTAAAGTCGCCGATGTGGTATTACCATACTTATGAATATTAATCATCACTTTCTTTTCGTCTAAATCGATGCGGTTTGCGGTTGCATCAATAATACGTTTGTTTGCTTGATGCGCTGCCAACCAGTCTACATCATCTTTTGTTAAATTATTACGTTCTAATATTTTAACTGCAGCATCTGCCATGTTGAAAACAGCATTTTTAAATACCGTTTTACCTTCTTGAAAAGCATATTGACCACCTTGCTCTAAAATTTCTGCTGTTAATGAAAATGAAGACCCACCATAAGTAGCTTGTAAAAACTCTCTACCAGTACCATCACTTCTTAGGTATTCATCTTGAAGACCTAAACCTTCTTCATTCGGTTCAAACAAAACAGCACCTGCTCCGTCACCAAAAATAATACAAGTCGCTCTATCTTTATAATTAATTATTGAAGACATTTTATCGGCTCCAATTAATAATACATTTTTATAGCGACCAGATTCTATATAACTTGATGCTACAGACATACCGTATAAGAAACTAGAACATGCCGCATCCATATCGAATGAAAATGCGTTTGTCGCTCCTATTTCGGTTGCAGTGTAAGAGGCTGTTGAAGCCGCTTTCATGTCTGGAGTTGCTGTTGCAACAATAACAAGTTCTATTGTTTTAGGGTCTATACCTTTTTTATTAATAAGGTCTTGAGCCGCTTTTATAGCTAAGTAAGAAGTTCCCTTACCTTCGTCTTTAAGAATTCGACGCTCTTTAATCCCTGTTCTGGAAGTTATCCATTCATCATTAGTGTCAACCAAAGTCTCAAGAATTTGATTGGTTAAGATGTATTCTGGCACATAAGCGCCAACAGCGGTTATTGCTGCTGAGATTTTTCCCATAACTCTATAGTTAAATTGATCAAAAAATCATTAAAATTGAACAAAAACACTCAATATTTCGTGAAAACTACTAAATTCTTACGAAATATAATGCAAAGTACGTGTTTTTGTCCTGCAGAAAAAGCATATCATAAAAAAAACGCTCACATGTGAGCGTTTTATTATATGCATGCATATTACTTATGCTACGTTTTCTACAGCTTCAGAATTGTCAATTAATACTTGACCTCTATAATATAGTTTTCCTTCATGCCAATGAGCTCTGTGATACAGGTGTGCTTCACCAGTTGTTGGGCAAGTAGCAATCTGTGGCGCAGTTGCTTTATAATGTGTTCTTCTTTTATCTCTTCTTGTTTTCGAGATTTTTCTCTTAGGATGTGCCATTTTTTATATTTATTTATCCGTTAATAGTTTCTTTAATGTATTCCAACGAGGATCGGTTTCCTCTTCAGTTTCTTTTTCTTCCTTAAGCCTTGGGCTTAATTCTTCTAGTTTTTCAAGTATATCAGAATCTAAAGTTCCATCTTTAACTCCTGGGTGAACGCGTTTAATTGGTACTGATAGTACTATTAATTCGTAAATGTATTGTTGTGTGATAATCTCATATGTTCCGTGAGGCACAATAAGAATATCTTCAAACTCGTCATTATAATCATCTCCAAATTTCACCACCAAATCAAACTCATTATCTATGGTTTGATTGTAAGGCTCGTTTGTTAAATCGCAATTAACATTTACAAATCCTGAAATTTTAAAATTTAATTCTAGTAAAGTTGATTTTTTATCTAATATTAGATCAACATCAATTTTTACATCATTAAACTCTTCATACTCAAAATATTCAAAGAACGCTTGCTCTATTTTATACTCAAAATGATGCTTTCCTAGCTTTAACCCTACAAATGGAATTGTAAACTCTTTTAATGGCTTCATGTGTTTATCTTATTTTTTTTAAACGGACACATGCAGTTCGCTATTAATCATCTCGTTGTGAAATAAAATTTTGAACATGCTCGTTTCATTATCACATCTATTTTGAGCCTGCAAATATATAAATTTTTATTTAAGCAACATTACTTATAAACATTTTTTTGTTTACATCTTTCTATTTGATTTTTTTAGAGGATTTATTGTAAGTTCCTCATAATCAAATCTGTTTCTAAAAATTTGAATGGCAGTGAAAACAGCTTCCTTAAAAGAGTTCTCGTCGGCCTCCCCTTTTCCTGCTATTTCATAGGCAGTTCCGTGGTCTGGAGATGTTCTAATTTTATTTAATCCTGCGGTAAAATTAACACCTTGACCAAAGGATAATGTTTTAAAAGGAATCAAACCTTGATCGTGATAGGTTGCTACAATAGCATCAAAATTCTTATAATTATTAGAACCAAAAAAACTATCTGCAGCATAAGGACCATAAACTAGCTTACCATCTTCCTTTATTTTTTGAAGTGTTGGGCGTAAAATAGTATCATCTTCATTACCTATTACACCATTATCTCCCGTATGCGGGTTTATACCTAACACGGCAATTTTTGGTCTTACAATATTAAAGTCCTTTAATAAGGAGTTATAAACAGCATTTATTTTTTTAGTTATTAATGCTTCCGTTAGGTTCTCTACAATATCTTTTACAGGCACATGGTCTGTTAATAACCCCACTCTAAGCGAATCGGTTACCATAAACATTAGGCTTTCTCCTTCTAGTTCTTGCGCCAAATAATCGGTATGACCTGGGAATTTAAATTCTTCAGATTGTATATTATGTTTATTTATAGGTGCTGTAACCAAAACATCAATTAGGCTTTCTTTTAGTGCTTTTGTTGCGGCTTCCAACGATTTAATCGCGTACGCCCCTATTTTAATATCTTCTTTACCAAAGTCTATAGTTACAGGTTCATTCCAACAATTAAACACATTAACCTTTCCTGTCGCTAATTGATTTAAATTATTTATGCTATTGAAATTGATTTCCGAATTAAAATGTGTTTTGAAAAAATTCATAACTTTTGACGATGCAAAAATTACGGGCGTACAGAATTCTAGCATCCTAGCGTCTTCAAATGTTTTTAAAACAATTTCTCCACCAATGCCATTTAAGTCACCTATTGATATACCAACTACTATATTTTCCGATTTCTTCATTAAGAATGACAACTTTTGTTTGTAATTTTGATAATTATTCCGAATAAAAAACCTTTTTGGTATTCATTTGGAATCGCAAATTTAGTTAAATAAACAAACAATATTATGTTTACTGGAATAATTGAAGATATTGGAACCATTTCAAATTTAAAATCTGAATTAGATAATCTTCACATCACCGTAAAAAGTGTGATTACCCCCGAATTAAAAATAGACCAAAGTGTTGCTCATAATGGCGTTTGCCTTACGGTAATAAGTATTGATAGTGACGAGTATACGGTTACTGCCATAAAAGAAACTTTAAATAAAACCAATATAGGCTCACTTCAAATTGGTAGCCAAGTAAATTTAGAACGTGCCATGAAATTGGGCGATAGGCTAGATGGCCATATTGTACAAGGACATGTAGACCAAACGGCTGTTTGCACGCATATTAATGAAGCCAATGGAAGTTGGGAATTCACTTTTAGTTATGACACGTCTTTAAATAATATTACGATAGAAAAAGGATCGGTAACTATAAACGGAACAAGTTTAACCGTTGTAAACTCAAAAAAAGACAGCTTTAGTGTTGCGATTATACCTTACACCTATAACCACACCAATTTTAATACCCTTGAAAAAGGAACTGTAGTAAATTTAGAATTTGATGTTTTAGGAAAATATGTATCTAGACTTCTAGAACTAGGGCATTTGGGCAAAAACTAGTTTTTATTAAACACTAGTTTTTTTGCACCATAGAATAAACCAACACAAACACCTATAAGTACACCTCCATCAATAGGAAGCCCCGGTGGTGGTGGTATCCCTGGCGGCGGCGGTTGTGTTTGAGCTGCGCATACAACACTTATTAATACAAATAAGATTGAGGCAAATATTCTTTTATTTTGTATTGTCATTGGGTGCAAATGTATAAAAAAAACCAAGCCAACAAAGGAATTCTGTGTTTTTTAGGCTTAAATCATCTGTGAAGCGCTAAAAATGATCGACAAAATGCAATTATTCTTTATTTTTTCTAATTATATAAAAAACGCCTCTTTCATGGAAAAAGTATTTTTGTATAAAAAAAATCTTTCATTTTTTATAATCAAGACAAATATATATAAAATAGTATAGAAGTTAAATTGATTTATTACGGTTTTAAAAAAGAATTAACATCTTATTAATTATAGTACAAAAAAAAGCCTTTCAATTGCTTGAAAGGCTTTGTAAAACCGTGGTCCCACCTGGGCTCGAACCAGGGACCACCTGATTATGAGTCAGGTGCTCTAACCAACTGAGCTATAGGACCGCTTCGTATATGTTACCGTATTAAATACCGCTTCATGCCGAAATTGGCTGCGAATTTAATACTAATTTTAAAACTCCGCAAGAAAATTATTCTTTTAAAATAATTTCTTGACACAACTCTATAAGAACACCGTTTGTACTTTTAGGGTGCAGGAAAACAACTAGCTTATTATCAGCCCCTTTTTTGGCTATTTCGTTTAAAACAACAAAACCTTCACCTGTTAATCTTTTTACTTCTTCTTCAATATTTTCCACATCAAAAGCGATATGATGGATGCCTTCTCCCTTTTTATCTATAAACTTTGCGATAGGACTATCGGCATTGGTTGCTTCTAAAAGTTCAATTTTATTACTTCCCACCTTAAAAAAGGAGGTTTTTACACCTTCACTTTCTACGGTTTCTGTTTTATAACTGGGCGCTCCAAGAAGTTTAGAAAACAACTCATTAGAATTTTCGATGTTTTTAACCGCTATTCCTATGTGTTCAATTTTATTCATTGTTTAGTTTTTGTCATTCCCTTGTTAAAAGAAATCTCTTTATTCATTCCGCTTTAACGGAAAACTTATTAAGATACAAATTTTGCCTACCAAAAGTAAGATAATCTTTAAATAACCGCTATTTTTGCATCCTAAACCTTTAATAGGTATCAAAATGAGTAACGTAGAGGAAAGTCAAAGACAGAAAAAAATAGGATCGGTTTTACAACGCGATTTAGTTGAAGTGCTTCAGGGCGCTGCTACACAAGGTGGCATGCATGGCATATTAATATCAGTTTCTAAAGTAAAGGTAACGGTAGATCTATCGGTTGCTAAAGTATATTTAAGTATTTTTCCTAACGACAAAGCAAAAGAATTGCTGGTTGGAATCAAATCGAACACCCCATTAATTAGACATGAATTAGCACAACGCACAAGAAACCAATTGCGCCGTATGCCTAATTTAGAATTTTTTATTGACGATTCTTTAGAGTACATCGACCAAATTGACAAATCTTTAAAAGGCCAAGAAAACCCTATTAAAGACCCATCTATTTTAGACAAAAGGAAAAAATCTTAATCGAAATTTGAACTTCCCTTTATATATAGCAAAACGTTATTTACGCTCAAAAAGCAGTAACAATGCTATTAATTTTATTACCATTATCGCCGTTATTGGTGTTATTTTAGGTTCTGCCTCCTTATTTATTGTGCTTTCTGGTTTTGCCGGTTTAAAAGATTTTACGCTTCAATTTTCGAGCATAATAGATCCTAACCTGAAAGCAGAAACTGCCGTTGGAAAGTCGTTCATACTAACCGACGACGCCATTAGCAAACTTAATAAGTTAGACGACATAGCACAATATGCCAAAATTGTTGAAGAGCGTGTTATCATTGCGTCTCAAGACAAAAATACCATCGCCACCATAAAGGGTGTTGACGAGCATTTTCAACAGGTAGTTAATTTTGATACGGTTATAGAACACGGGCATTGGATAGAACCAAAATCGCGACAAATTATAGTGGGCTGGGGTATTGCAACCAATTTATCTTTAGGTATTTTAGACTATACCAACCCGATAAATATTTATGTGCCGAAACCTGGAAAAGGACAAATTACTTCCATAAAAAATGCATTTAATAGCATGAACGTTATTAACGTGGGTGTGTTTTTTATTAATGAAAAACTAAACGACAGCTATGTGTTTGCTCCTATTGAATTGGCTCAGAATTTATTAAATTATGAACCCAACCAAATAAGTGCCATCGAATTTAAACTGAAGGACGGTGTTGATGAAACCCTTGCGAAAGAACGCATTCAAGCTATTTTAGGAGATCAAGTTATTATAAAAAATAGAGCCCAATTAAACGATGCGCTTTACAAAATGCTTAACACTGAAAACTTGGCGGTTTACCTCATTTTTACGCTGGTGTTGATTATTGCATTTTTCAACGTGATTGGTTCCTTAATTATGATGATGCTCGATAAAAAACGAAGCCTCAATACTTTATTTAATATAGGTGTTACCGTAAGAGACATTCGCCGTATTTTCTTTTACCAAGGGAGTTTAATGAGTGTTGTGGGTGGTTTTATAGGCTTAGTAATTAGCTTAATTATTGTGTTTCTTCAAAAAACATTTTCGCTGGTTATGATTACACCTTCGTTAGCTTACCCTGTAAATATCAAAATTGAAAATTTACTTATTGTATTTATAACCATTTCCGTTTTGGGTATTATTGCTTCTAAAATAGCATCGGTACGGGTTACAAAATCGTTGGTAGAAGGCCATTAACTTCGTAGAATTCTAATTCTTGAGATTTCACAAGTTTTGAAAAACCATTAGGTGCGAACTTGCATTTTCCCAACTCCTTTAATAAAAAGAAAAAACCTTCGGAAAGCCCGCAAAAGCGATAGTAGCGGCATCCTTTTTAAAACTTTAATAGGCACAAACTGTAGCGCAAACTAAAATTTAGTAGGTTGCTTCTTTGCTCGCCCCTTGCAAAGTCGTTTTAAAAAGATATAGCGGATAGCGCGGTGGCTTTTGCCATTTGCCCAAGTTAAACTACTCTGTAAATTGATAATCGGCAAACTGATCTAAGACCTCATCGAAGGCTGCAAAAACATCTTCTGAATGGTCGCTCGTTACCATTTTCATTCGTAATTCTTTAAAGTGTGGAATGTTTTTAAAGTAATTGGTGTAGTGGCGACGGGTTTCGAAAACGCCCAAAGTTTCGCCTTTCCAATCGATAGCCATTTGCAGGTGACGGCGTGCTGCCTCTACACGCTCTTCAATAGAAATAGGTGCTAAGTGTTCGCCTGTTGTGAAAAAGTGTTTTACTTGCTTAAAAAACCATGGGTTACCAATACTGGCGCGCCCTATCATACAGCCATCTAAACCGTAAACATCGCGCATTTCCATAGCCTTTTCTGGCGTATCAACGTCACCATTTCCAAATACAGGAATGTGCATGCGTGGGTTATTTTTAACATCGGCAATGGGTCTCCAATCGGCATTTCCCTTATACATTTGCGCACGGGTACGCCCATGAATAGCGATGGCTTTACAGCCAACATCTTGCAGCCTTTCGGCAACTTCAAGAATGCGTATAGAATCGTGATCCCAACCCAAACGGGTTTTTACTGTTATGGGGATGCTGGTGCGTTTCACCATTTCAGCGGTAAGTTGCTCCATTAAACAAATATCTTTTAGAATGCCGGCACCAGCGCCTTTACTTACTACTTTTTTAACGGGACAACCAAAGTTGATATCGATAATGTCTGGTTTTGATTCTGCAACAATATCGATGGTTTGCAGCATGCTTTCCAAATTGGCACCAAATATTTGAATGCCCACTGGTCGCTCTTTTTCATAAATATCCAACTTCATAACGCTTTTTGCGGCGTTACGAATTAAGCCCTCGCTCGATACGAATTCAGTATACACCACATCGGCACCTTGTTCTTTACATAAGGCTCTGAATGGAGGATCGCTAACATCTTCCATAGGTGCTAAAAGCAATGGAAAATCGGGAAGTTCTATGTTGTGTATTTTTACCACGTTGAAAATTTTGATGCAAAATTAGTGTTTTTTGAGTAAACCTAATAACACACCTAATTATAGCCACTAAAACTTGTAGCAAATACGCTATTTTTTAACCACTTTTTTTATTGCTAGCTCGCCTTGATTAGACATCATTTTAACAATATAAATACCCTTACTAAAATGCTCCATGTCTATAATTTTATTAGTACCCGTATAAAGTTGAGTTAGTTTAGCGTCATAGATTTCAACCTTATTAACTGCGGCGTTTTTAATGGTTAGATAATTTATTACAGGATTTGGGTAAAGCAAAATAGCCTCAGCTTCGTTTATTTTATTTAATGACAACCGAGTATCATTGGTTGAAAAGGAAATTAATTTTGCATGATCTGCTATAGTAAAACTACCAAATGATTTTGAAAACGATTCCGAGGTGATAAAATATCTATTTTCATTAACAAACGTAATGGCTTCTGCTTGTTCAAAACCAAATGAAGAAAGCATGATTTGGGTATTTGTTCCTGAAAAAATATCGTTACCAGTAAAGTTTTCACTCACCCAAACAAAAGGCTCTAGCGCTTCGGAATATCCTACTAAATAAAGTTTCCCCGAGAAAATATTATAAGTGCCTCCAGTAATTAATCCGCCACTGGCCAGTGTGGTTGCTAAAGGTGACAGCGTATAAGTTCCTGGCGTTTTAGGTACAACATACGCTAAGGAGCTTCCATTGACCCAATTTTTACTAAATAGGATTAAATTTGAAGCATCAAATGACACTAATGCTTCGGCATCCCATTCGGTGTTATTGGGATTGGATGTAAAATCTGTTTGGTTGGAATAACTAAAAGCAATGGTTTCTGCATGGACGCTTGTTTGATTGGTGTAGTCGCTTTTATTAATCTTATAGATTTTTAAATCGGTTCTGTTTCCGCTAACATTATTCCCAATATCGCCAATATATATACTTGTATCATCGTGGGTGATATCTTCCCAATCTAAATTGGTGGCATTACTAATAACCACTTCTCGGGTTACGTTCCCAGAAATGGTATCCAGTTCATAAAGTTTGTTCTCGCCACCAGAATCGTTATGAGTAATTACTTTACCATTAAAAAAAATAGCACCAGATGATTCGTTTAAAATAGTTGGTAGCGGAAATTTTTCAGTAGCATTTTTTATTTGTCCACTTGCACTCCATATGCCTATGATGCCTAGTGATAATGTAATTAGGTATTTCATAATTAGCCATTTACTTCAAGGAATCAAAATTAAGCTAAAAATTGACTTTATATAAAAAACAAGGTGCTATTATGAATAATAGACTTTTAAAAAACACCTAAAAACTAGTCACGCTTCACACTATAATTGGTATGCAGCACAACAGGAATACCGTTTGCCGTTATGCCTTCTAAACTTACTTTTATATTGGTTTCAACTTCTGTATTGTAATAACTTGCTTGAGAAACACCTGTTGGGTCTGGATGCATATATGGGTTCCAGTATATAGTATTCCTAACCTTTTCTTTATTATCCATTTCTAAAGATGGTTTTTCGGGGTTAAACGAATAAAACTCACGTGCATTATAAAACCCTTCAATGTGTTGTTTTAAAGAATGAAACGTTTTTTTTGATGTATCGTAATCACCCGTTCCTTTTAGATAAATAGATATAACACCATTTCGTCCTTGGTTACCGTATATCATGGTAGAAACAGCACTGTTGTCATATTCTATTTTGAGGACATCGTCAACCATAATACCTCTTACATAATCAAGTACCATTAATGCTCCTTCATAATCTGGATCTGGGTCTAATATACGGGTTTGATTAACTACAATAAGGGCAGGCTCTGTGTTTCTACTGAATTTAATTGACTCGGAAGTGTTAAGATCAAGAGTGGGGATGGCATATCTCAACAATTCAAAAATATCTACAAAAGGAGGCGATTCTTCATCTATAACATACCCTCTAAATAAATCACTATTCATGTTTTCTACAGTCCTGGGCTTTTTTGCAATAACCTCCACCTCATCCAATACATTTTCTGGTGCTACGCCATTAAGAACATATTTTCTGTACACCTGTTCTTTAAAAATACTCATTTGTGGTGTTTCAACAGGTATCTTACTTTTAAAATCGACACGCATAGGTGTCCAATTTAAGGTATCCAACTCCACCATGCCATTACTTTTTCCTTTTTCATTTTTGGAATTTAAATACATACTTGCATTACCTGTAAAATGCAAATTATCAAACTTAAAGCTTCCGTTGGAATCGGTTATGGTATTAAGTCCGTTCATACCACTTTTGCTAAACAATGTTAAAGAAACAGTGTTATTTTCTAAAGGTTTATCACCAAAAAGCTTTTTAACCCTACCAGAAATGGTAAAACCTTTTTCTATTTCATAAGCTAAAGAATCGTTTAATTTAGGAAGTTTTTTCCATAAAAAATCACGCCAACCTTGTGTTAAAAGCAATAAATCTAAATGCTCAAAACGCTTCGAGTTATTGGCATTAAAATAATAACCAGGATTATGTACTTGCCCTCTAATATCAGATTCCATTAAAAAATAAGAACTAATAGTGGTTCCATTACTTGAAGCATCTTTCACGCCATTTAAATCGACGCTACTTAAAGAAAAACTTGCTGGCACCCCAACACCCGTTTTGGTTTTAGACGCTATGTTAACCGTTACTTTTTCTAAGGGTTCGTATATTTTTTTATCGGTTGCAAGGGTCACTTCTAAATCCTGTTCTTTTTCAACATACACCAAACGCTCACTCTGTGGTCTTAAATTAGCATCGTATAATGTTATTTGACTAATACCTTCTGGGAAATCCGTTTTAGGCAATTCAAAAGATAAGCTTGTTTCTTTTAATAGTTGTGTGCCATCAAAATAAGAAACCCCTCTTGTTTTGCAAACCAAAGTAACTGGCGCATTAGGCTGCTGCTGTATGGTGGCTTCATTGGTTTTAATCGTTACAACATCGCTATTATTAATTTTTTTGAAACTTAACAAATAGCCCGTCTCGTTAACTTTAGGAAGTGGTACATTTATTTCCGTTCCATTTGCAAATGAAATGACTGCATGATACTGTTTCCCTTTCATGGGTTTCAATTGAAATTTACCCATCCCATCGTGCATACTTCCAAAAAAAGCAACGAGTTCACCACTAGAATCCTCCACCTTACCTTGCACCTTTACAGGCTTTCCCTTACTGTCTACAGCCTTAAACGCGATAACACTTTCAACAGTGCTTAAAAGCGAACCGCCCTCAGGAAAAAACTGAACATCAAAAGTGTTTGGAGTCGCGTCCAAGGTGGTTTTTTCCATCTTTATAGGTTTCAACTTAGCATCGGGTTTATTCAATTTATTATCAAAAACATCCGTTACTAAAATCTCTTTCTTAAAAACAAAATCGGTACCAAAATTTCGACTGTAGTTTGTGTAGGCTCTAAGTTGATATACACCCGCTTTAACACCTGTAGAATCTGTTAATTTAAAATCGCCATGCCCCAACCCATCTTCTAGGCGCGTTTTATTTTGAACTATTATTTTTGAATCGGGTGAAATTAATTCAACATACAAAATATTACTATCATTAAAAAGCAAGTTATTATACGCATAAACCGAATAGGCTTTATACCATAACGACTCGCCTAAAGCGTAAGTAGACCTATCGGTATGCACATATATTTTTTCAATATTTGGAATTGATTTTTTCTCTTGAGCCTGTAAAAAAGCAGTAAAAGTAATACCTATTAAAAGACTATTTAGTAGACCTTTTTTAAGATTTTTTATAAAATTAAGCATGTAAACACGGTTTGTTTTAATTTGATTGCTTGTTGAAATAACACTCTGTTAGACTAGTAATTCAAGTGAAGGTTTAATTTTACAAATCTAAAAAAACCTACAACATAAGCTTTAAAAATACATTTATTAGGCCAACTAACGCCAGATAATGTAATTTACCTGCTTTCAATCTTTCAGCGTCATTTAAAACATCTATATTTGTACATTAAATTAGGGTAGGAATTCTTTATGAAGAATATTAGAAACTTTTGCATTATTGCACATATAGATCACGGTAAAAGCACGCTTGCAGACCGTTTGTTAGATTTTACAGGTACTGTAACCGAACGAGAAAAACAAAACCAACTACTTGATAGTATGGATTTGGAGCGCGAACGTGGTATTACCATCAAGTCGCACGCCATCCAAATGGAATATATGTATAAGGGAGAAAATTATATTCTAAACCTTATTGACACACCGGGTCACGTCGATTTCTCTTATGAAGTATCGCGTTCTATCGCTGCATGCGAAGGTGCGTTACTTATTGTGGATGCTGCACAAAGTATTCAAGCACAAACGATTTCAAATTTATATTTGGCTTTAGAAAATGATTTGGAAATTATACCAGTTCTAAATAAAGTCGATTTACCAAGTGCAAACCCTGAAGAAGTTACCGATGATATTGTTGATTTATTAGGTTGTAAACCTGAAGAAGTTATTCATGCGAGTGGAAAGACAGGTTTTGGCGTCGAAAATATATTAGCAGCCATTATAGAACGTGTTCCTGCGCCTAAAGGCGATCCAGATGCACCCCTTCAAGCCTTAATTTTCGATTCTGTTTATAACACGTTTAGAGGTATTGAAACCTACTTTAGAGTGTTTAATGGAGAAATTAAAAAAGGACAAAAAATTAAATTTGTTGCGACGGATAATGAATATTATGCAGATGAAGTAGGAACCTTAAAATTAACACAAGTAGCAAAACAATCGGTTAAAACGGGTGATGTTGGCTATTTAATTACAGGTATTAAAACCGCAAAAGAAGTAAAAGTGGGTGATACTATTACCGATTTTGCAAACCCTACCACCAATATCGTTGAAGGTTTTGAGGATGTAAAACCCATGGTTTTTGCTGGTATTTACCCAGTTGATACAGAAGATTATGAAGAGCTTCGTAACTCGATGGAAAAACTACAATTGAACGATGCATCGTTGGTGTTTGCTCCAGAAAGTTCTGCTGCCTTAGGCTTTGGTTTCCGTTGTGGATTCTTAGGCATGCTTCATATGGAAATTATCCAAGAACGCTTAGAGCGCGAGTTCGATATGACGGTAATCACTACGGTTCCCAATGTATCGTACAATGCATTTACAAATAAAAACCCAAACGAGGCTTTTATTGTAAACAACCCATCAGACTTACCAGACCCTTCAACCGTAAACCGTGTTGAAGAACCATATATAAAAGCAACTATTATTACTAAAGCCGATTTTATTGGTAATGTTATGTCGTTGTGTATTGAAAAACGAGGCCTTGTAACCAACCAAACCTATTTAACTACAGAACGTGTTGAGTTAACCTTTGAAATGCCTTTAGCAGAAATTGTATTCGATTTTTACGACCGTTTAAAAACCGTTTCAAAAGGCTATGCTTCTTTTGATTATCACCCTATTGGGATGAAAGTGTCAAAATTAGTACGTTTAGACATTTTATTAAATGCACAACCGGTTGATGCACTTTCCGCATTAATTCACGCTGATAACGCACAAAATATAGGTAAAAAAATGTGTGAAAAGTTGAAGGAATTAATTCCACGTCAGCAATTCGACATCCCAATTCAAGCCGCCGTTGGTGCTAAAATTATTTCTCGTGAAACTATTAAAGCACTTCGTAAAGATGTAACTGCCAAATGTTATGGTGGTGATATTTCGCGTAAACGTAAGCTTTTAGAAAAACAGAAAAAAGGTAAAAAACGTATGCGTCAAGTAGGTAATGTTGAAATACCTCAGCAAGCATTTATGGCTGTTTTAAAATTGAATGATTAACACATCCCTTTCGAGTTCGAAAATTAACGAATTCACAAGGTTTGAATAAAAATAATAAAGCAAAAAGGAATCTCTGAATGAGGTTCCTTTTTTTATTCCAGTTGCTTTATAAATTCAAAATAAAGGTCTATTTGTAAAAAAAGTAACCGTATACAAGCGTCCTTATATATACTGTAATTTACACATCTGGCGGGCAACCTTAAAACACCCAAGTAAACCTTAAGCCATATTTTCATGTTAAAGTATAAAAAAACAGCTACTTTTTTAGTTTTTTACTTAAAAATACTGACTAAATAAACCTACGTTATTTGTTGAAATTACAACTTAGGCCGAAAATTGATTGAATGATTACTATTATTTCAACCTATAATATAAATTTTATTATTGAATAATTTGATTAATGAGCAATCCTCAATAATTTCTTTAAAAATAATTTTCCTTCAATTTGTTGCATAATATTTTTGTAAGTTTATAAACAAAGCAAAAATATTAAATGACAATTATCCATATTAGTGCAGAATGCTACCCAGTTGCAAAGGTTGGAGGTCTTGCAGATGTTGTAGGAGCTCTCCCAAAATACCAAAAGAGTTCTGAAGACAATTCTCAAGTTATCATGCCTTTTTATGATAATAAGTTTACCAAAGAAAATGCGTTTACAACGGTTTATAGTAATAACGTCACTTTAGGTAATAACCTTATTGGTTTTAATGTTTTAACATTAACCGAAAAACCTTTAGATTTTGATGTCTTTTTTATAGATATCCCAGACCTATTATTTAGAGAATACGTGTATTCATCTGATGATACCGAGCGCTTTTTAGCTTTTCAAATTGCAGCACTCGATTGGTTATTAACTTGGGATAATTATCCAGATATCATTCACTGTCACGATCACCACACGGGGCTCATTCCTTTTATGCTTCAAGAAAGCTATAAATATGAAGCCTTTAGAAAAATACCAAATATTGTAACCATACATAACGCCCAATACCAAGGGTGGTTTTCGCATTTAAAAGTGGGTTTAATTCCACCATTTAATTTCGACCATGTTGGTTTATTAGATTGGGGTGGTACCATAAACCCGTTAGCATCGGCTATTAAATGCGCTTGGCACGTTACCACGGTATCGCCAAGTTATATGGAAGAACTAAAACTAGCCGCCAATGGGCTTGAAAGTTTATTAAGCGCAGAAAGCGATAAATGCTCTGGGATACTAAACGGTATAGATACCGATGTTTGGAACCCTGAAACAGACTATTATATAGAAGCAAACTATAATATAAAAACCGTTAAAGCTGGCGCAGAAGCTAATAAAAAATTCTTGTGTGATACTTTTAATCTAGATTTTGAAAAACCTCTTTTTGCTTTTATTGGTAGATTGGTAGGAGAAAAAGGATCTGATTTATTTCCGGAAGTCTTTAAAGAAGCACTAGACAATAACAACCTTAATATTTTGTTATTAGGCTCTGGAAATGATTTTGTTGAGCAACAGTTAGAAACCTTAAAAAAAGATTACATTGGTACATACAATGCTTTTATAGGCTACGATGAAAAACTATCACATATTATTTATGCTGGTGCCGATTTTTTACTCATGCCTTCACGTGTAGAGCCTTGTGGTTTAAACCAAATGTATGCCTTACGCTACGGCACCATTCCTATAGTTAGGAGTATTGGTGGTTTAAAAGACACCGTTACCGATATTTCTGAAGAAAACGGTTTTGGTATTTGCCATAATAATGTCACTATTTCAGAAATAACAAACGCTATAAATCGTGGCGTTACCCTATATAAAAACCAAAAAAAATACAAGAAAACAAGAAACACAATAATGGAAATAGACCATTCATGGCACGTTTCAGCAGCAGAATACAAAAATTTATATAAATCAATAAACTAAACCAATATGATTAATAACAAGGTACTAGCCATCATTTTAGGTGGTGGGCAAGGTTCTAGATTGCACCCATTAACAGAAGAACGTTCAAAACCAGCTGTACCAATAGCCGGTAAATACAGATTAGTAGATATTCCAATCTCTAACTGTATCAATTCAGACATAAAACGCATGTTTGTATTAACACAGTTCAATTCCGCTTCTCTAAACCGCCATATTAAAGACACCTATCATTTTAGTTTTTTTAGTAGTGCTTTTGTTGATGTATTAGCTGCAGAACAAACACCAGGAAATAAAGGTTGGTTTCAAGGAACTGCCGATGCTGTTCGCCAAAGTATGCACCATTTTTTAAGACATGATTTTGATTATGCCTTGATACTTTCTGGAGATCAACTTTATCAAATGGATTATGATAAAATGATTGAGGCTCACGAAAAAAGTAATGCTAAAATCTCTATTGCAACCATTCCTGTAAACGCTAAAGACGCCACTTCTTTTGGTATTTTAAAAGCAAACGACGAAAACGTTGTGACCTCTTTTATTGAAAAGCCAGATGCTAGTTTATTACCAGATTGGACATCGGAAGTAAGTGACGACATGAAAAAAGAAGAGCGTAACTACCTAGCATCTATGGGTATTTACATTTTCAACAGAGAGCTTTTAGTAGAATTAATGAACGACCAATCTACAAACGATTTTGGTAAAGAAATTATTCCACAATCTATTGAAGAGCATAAAACACTAAGTTTTCAATATGAAGGCTATTGGACTGATATTGGTAATATTGATTCATTTTTCGAAGCAAATCTTGGTTTAACAGACGATATTCCTAAATTCGATTTATACGATAAATCAAAACGTATTTACACACGTGCACGCATGCTACCTACTACCAAATTAGCTGGTACCTCACTAAACAAAACAGTCATTGCCGAAGGCTGTATTGTCAGCGCTGCTAAAATTGAACAATCTGTAATTGGTATTCGGTCTCGAATTGGTAAAGAAAGTACCGTTATCAAAACCTATATGATGGGTAGCGATTACTATGAAACACTTTTAGAAATTGAAGAAAAGAAAATTGATGTTTTAATGGGCATTGGCGAACGCTGCTTTATTAAAAATGCCATTCTTGACAAAAACTGTCGCATTGGTGATGATGTAAGGATTAATGGAGGTAGTCACTTAGAAGATACCGAAACAGACACTTACGCTATTAAAGATGGTATTGTAGTTGTTAAAAAAGGAGCAATTATTCCTAATGGATTTATAATATAATATGGCACAAGTAAAAGTTTATAGTCTATTTACAGACTTCGATATTAGCCTTTTTAAAGCAGGTAAACACTATAGGCTTTATGAAAAATTTGGGTCTCATCTAACAACTGTTGATGGTATTGAAGGCACTTACTTTGCTGTTTGGGCTCCTAGCGCAAAACAAGTTTCTGTAATTGGCGATTTTAACTATTGGGCCGAAGGCGAACACCAATTAAACGTTCGTTGGGATAGCAGTGGTATTTGGGAAGGCTTTATTCCACTTGTGGGTAAAGGAAACATCTACAAATACAAAATTGAAAGCCACAACAACGGTATAAAAACGGAAAAAGCAGATCCATACGCACGTCGTTGCGAACACCCACCAAAAACGGCTTCCGTTATTTGGGAAGATTCATATAGATGGAAAGATACCGATTGGATGAAAAAGCGTAAAAAGAACAACGCTTTAGACGCTCCATACTCGGTGTACGAAGTCCATTTAGGATCTTGGAAACGCCATATCGAAGAAGACCGATTTTTGTCTTATTACGAATTGGCAGACGACTTGGTTACCTACGTAAAAGACATGAATTTTACTCACGTAGAACTCATGCCTATTATGGAATACCCTTACGACCCTTCGTGGGGTTACCAACTTACAGGTTATTTTGCTCCATCGTCTCGTTTTGGATACCCAGAAGAGTTTAAATATTTAGTCGATAAATTACACCAAAACGATATTGGTATTATTTTAGACTGGGTCCCTTCTCATTTTCCAGAAGATGCACATGGCTTAGGCTTTTTTGATGGTTCTAGTTTATACGAACACCCAGACAAGCGCAAAGGTTACCACCAAGATTGGAAAAGTTTGATTTTCAACTACGAAAGAAACGAAGTTAAATCCTTTTTAATAAGTAATGCTGCCTTTTGGATGGATCAATACCATGCAGATGCATTGCGTGTTGATGCCGTGGCCTCCATGTTATTTCTAGATTATTCTAGAGAAGACGGCGAATGGGAACCAAACATTTACGGCGGTCGAGAAAACTTAGCTGCGATAGAATTTCTTAAAGAATTAAATCAAGAAATTTACGCATCATTTCCAGACACACAAACCATTGCTGAAGAGTCTACCGCATTTCCAGGTGTTTCTAAACCCGTATTTTTAGGCGGTTTAGGATTTGGAATGAAATGGATGATGGGGTGGATGCACGATACATTGGACTATTTTAGTAAAGATCCAATATATAGAAAATACCACCAAAACGATATAACCTTTAGTTTAGCCTATGTGTTTTCAGAGAATTTTATGTTACCACTATCGCACGATGAAGTGGTTTATGGTAAAAACTCCATACTAGGTAGAATGCCGGGTGATGAATGGCAACGTTTTGCAAACCTGCGTCTTCTATACGGCTATATGTTTACGCATCCTGGTACTAAATTACTGTTTATGGGTGGTGAATTTGCACAATATAACGAATGGAATTTTGAAGAAAGTTTGGATTGGAATTTACTAGAATATGAACCACACAAAAGCTTTCAGCAGTATTTCAAAGCACTAAACGGGTTCTATAAATCAACTCCTGCCCTATTTGAAAAAGGATTTTCAGGAGAAGGTTTCGAATGGATTAGTTATGATGATCATGAAAATTGTGTGATCTCATACATAAGAAAAGGGAAAGTAGCAGAAGACAATGTGATTGTAGTTTGCAATTTAACGCCCGATACTAGAGATAAATATAAAATAGGAGTGCCTGTAAAAGGAAAACTTATAGAGGTATTTAATAGTGATTCTAAAGAATTTGGAGGTAGTAATATTTCCAACAAAAAAGAAATAACTATTAAAAAACAACCTTGGAACGGTAAAGATTTTTCAGCAGAAATTACGTTACCACCATTGGCTGTCACTATTTTTAAATTTAAATAACACCACACATTAAGGTTTATTAAATGAACACTTGATAATATTACATTTTACGTAATATTTCAAGTGTTTTTTAGTAATAACAAGGTATTTACATGCCTGAAATTTAGTATTTTCGCTTTAATTAAATAATAGCTTTAATTTTATGATATTAAACACCGAATTAGAATATAAGGGAAACCTATTTCCTTCTAAAATAATTTCTTACCAAAAAAACCTAGACACTTTATCATTCACTGCTGAGAATAATGTCGTGCTTCAAATCACAGTACAACGAGATAGTGTTTTAAGGTTTCGATATACAACGACTGGAGTTTTTGAAAAAGATTTCTCATATGCCATTACAAAATATGCCAGTAGAGGGTATAATTTTCTAGATGTAACCGAGGATACTGATAAATACATCATTACCACTTCAAAACTTATTTGCCATGTCTCTAAAGTCGACATGAGAACGGCACTTTACGATGCCAAAGACAAAACCCTTATTTGTGAAGATGAATTAGGTTTTCATTGGGAAGAAAGTTATGAGTTTGGTGGCGATATTGTAAAAATGTCTAAAACATCTCAAGAAGGTGAAAGTTATTACGGTTTAGGTGATAAACCCGTTGATAATAACCTGAAAGGAAAACGTTTTGAAAACTGGGTAACAGATTCTTACGCATACGGAAAAAACACAGACCCTATTTATAAAGCCATTCCGTTTTATACAGGTCTACACCATAAAAAATCATACGGAATCTTTTTTGACAATACCTTCCGTACCTTTTTCGACTTTTGTAGCGAACGTAGAAACATCACTAGTTTTTGGGCACAAGGTGGCGAAATGAATTATTATTTCATTTACGGA
The DNA here is from genome assembly GCF_030552475.1 of Mariniflexile sp. AS56. Classification (GTDB taxonomy): domain Bacteria; phylum Bacteroidota; class Bacteroidia; order Flavobacteriales; family Flavobacteriaceae; genus Mariniflexile. The sequence goes on from NZ_JAUPED010000005.1 coordinate 116,673, forward strand.
CCACAAATGACCGACGTTGTTTCTATTTATACAGATTTAACAGGAAAACCACACGAATTACCTGCTTTATGGACTTTAGGATACCACCAATGTAAATGGAGTTACTACCCAGAATCTAAAGTAAAAGAAATTACCAGTAAGTTTAGAGAACTACAAATACCATGTGATGCCATTTATTTGGATATTGATTATATGGAAGGCTTTAGATGCTTTACATGGAGTAAGGAACACTTCCCAGACCCTAAAAGAATGGTAAAAGAACTGGCTGATGATGGGTTTAAAACCATCGTAATTATCGATCCAGGTATTAAAATCGATAAAGAGTATTCGGTTTACCAAGAAGGTATGGATAAAGATTATTTCTGTAAACGTGCCGATGGTCCTTACATGAAAGGTAAAGTATGGCCTGGAGAGTGTTATTTCCCAGACTTTACAAACCCAGAAGTTCGTGAATGGTGGTCCGATTTATTTAAGGAACTAGTTGAAGACATAGGTGTTAAAGGTGTGTGGAATGACATGAACGAACCTGCTGTTATGGATGTTCCTGGAAAAACCTTCCCAAATGATGTAAGACACGATTATGATGGCAACCAATGTAGTCATAGAAAAGCACACAACGTTTACGGTATGCAAATGGCTCGCGCTACGTACCAAGGACTTAAAAAATTCGCATATCCAAAAAGACCTTTTGTAATTACAAGAGCGGCTTATTCTGGTACACAACGTTATACGTCTAGTTGGACGGGTGATAACGTGGCAAGTTGGGAACATTTAACCATTGCCAACATTCAAGCACAACGTATGTGTATGTCTGGATTTTCATTTATTGGGTCTGATATTGGTGGTTTTGCTGAACAACCAAATGGCGAATTATACGCACGTTGGATTCAGTTAGGTATTTTCCACCCGTTCTGTAGAACACACTCTTCTGGAGACCACGGTGATCAAGAACCTTGGGCTTTTGGAACTAACATTACGAACATTGTCCGAAAGTTTATCGAAATTAGATACGAATTATTACCATACTTATACACCGCATTTTGGAGATACGCTAATGAAGGTGTGCCTATATTAAAATCGCTTGTATTATTTGATCAAGCTGATGCACATACCCACTATAGAAACGATGAGTTTATTTGTGGTGAAAAAATATTAGCTTGCCCTATTACAGAACCAAACGCTAAAGGAAGACGTATGTATTTCCCTGTTGGAAATTGGTACAGTATCTGGGATGATGAAGTATTTGAAGGAGGTCAAGAACTTTGGGTTGATGCTGATTTAGACAGCATGCCTATCTTTATTAAAGAAGGTTCTATCATACCTAAATACCCTATCCAACAATATGTAGGTGAGAAAAAGATTGAAGAGCTTATACTGGATGTTTATTACAAACATGGGGAAGATACTTCACAAGTTTTTGAAGATGCTCATGATGGGTATGATTACATTAAAGGGAGATACAGCCTTAGAGACTTTAAACTAGTTGGTAAGAAAAACAGCGTTATAATTCAGCAGTTTAAATCTGGTAAATACATAACGCCTTATGACACTTTAAAAATTAGATTCCACGGCTTACCATTTAGAATCTCTAAACTTAAAATTGATAATGAAGAGGTTATTTTTGAAGATGTAAAACTGGATGGTGAAAACACCATTGTTGTTAGTAAAGAATTTACAGAGCTTCATGTTATAGCATAAACGCTTTAAACATCCTGCTTAATTTTACTAGAAAAAGGCTTTCCAAGATATACTAATTGGAAGCCTTTTTCTATTTTATTCATAGCCTTATTGTTAGAAGAGATAATCTCTAAAACACCTGCTTTATCTTTTACTAATAAAGGAATAATCTCGGAATCGTTATTAGAAATTTCAATTAACTCTTCATAATGTGCGCGATCATTCAATTCAATTTCATGAATTTTAGGGTTATTTCTAGCCACTTCCGTAAGTGAAAAATAACCATCGGTAAGCGAAAATAAGCCTTCCTTCGGAGTTTTCTCTGGGTTTTGCATTTCTTCAATACTAATCAAACGAAAAGTACCACTTTCACCAAACTGACTCGAAAATTTATTAATAGCATATTGGTTAATATCAGCACTCCCTGTCATAGCCATTAAAAAGCCAACATCATTAAGTTCTATATTATCTGCTAGATTATCCGAATATATATCCGTATCCATAGCTTCAAGTCCCGCTTTTAAAGCCAATTTAATATTCGTTTGATTGCTATCAATTAAAACCACATGCCTGCCATTTTCCTCTAAATACTGCGCTATCAATCTTGAAAAATGAGACGCACCAACAATTAAAATACCTTCAGAACGCTTTAAAAAAACGCCTATTAATTTAGCAAAGGGTCTCGCCGTAGTTGCATTCAATAAAACGGTACCCAACACAATCATGAATACAAGTGGTGTAATATATTCCGCATCAACAATCCCATTTTTAGAAAGCTTTAAGCCAAATAAAGAAGCAATACCTGCAGCCACAATTCCCCGAGGTCCTACCCAACTAATAAACACCTTTTCATTAAATTTTAAAGACGATTTAAAGGTACTAACAAATACACCAACCGGTCTAATTAAAAACACCACAACAGCAAATAGCATCACCGAGTTCCAATTATAAACCAGTAAAAGGTCTTCAATATTAATATTAGCGGCTAGCAGAATAAATAAAATAGATATCAGTAGCACGCTTAACGATTCTTTAAAATAAAGAAGTTCTTTTAAATAAGGCGATTTCGAGTTTCCTAGCACCATTCCCATAACAACAACCGCCAATAATCCAGACTCGTGTGCAAAAGCGTCAGACAATACAAAGACACCTAAAACAGTAGCCAATGCGAACACATTTAGCAGATAGTGAGGAATTAATTTTTTATTTATAGAAAAATTCAAGGCATGAGCAAAGGTAAATCCGAAGGTCGAACCAAATAATACAATTTTACCAAACTCAATTAAAGCTGTTTTGGTAAACGCACCACCGCCACCAACGCTAATAAACTCGAATACAAGAACCGCTACTAAGGCACCAATAGGGTCTATTAAGATACCCTCCCACTTCAATACGGCAGATACATCCTTTTTCAAGGGAATGTTCCTTAAAATGGGTGTAATCACTGTTGGTCCGGTTACTATAATTAAGGCTGAAAATAGATAAGATATTTCCCAGGTTAAGTGAAAAATATAATGAGCAGCAATCGCCGCACCAAAAAAGGTAGCCAACGAGCCTAGAGTAATTAATTTAGAAATAATAGGGCCCACATTTTTAATCTCACTCAATCGTAAGGTTAAACCACCTTCAAATAAAATGATACTTATGGCTAAAGACACAAAATAAAATAAACTTTCTCCCGGAAAAAGGCCTTCTTCACCATTCCAAATAGGTTCAATCCATTTGGTACCATCTTCCGAAATAAATTCTGAAACGGGCCCCACTAACAACCCAATTAAGATTAATGGCAAAATGGCTGGAATTTTAAACTTCCATGCAACCCACTGTGCTAAAATCCCTAAAATTATAATTCCTGCTAATTCTATCATAAATTCGAATTTGTTATAAAAGCCTAATTTAAATAAAAACGGGGTATTTCCTAACTTTATATGCTCCGGATCTTAAATTTTTATGGGTGAAATCACTATAAACAGTCCTTTTTTTCCTAATTTTTTTTAATAATTGTCTGATTTTTTTAAAAAATGTTATCTTTCAACTTTTAGAAACAAATTACACAAAAGTGTCTTTAAAACCATTTAACAGTATTGGAATTGGTGTGGCGTTTTCGCCCAACTTGAAAGCAAACCTATTTGAAGCTGCTAGACTTGCCCTTTTTTTTGATTCGAAATTATTTTTAATTCATGTGGGTACAGCTTCAGAAGATAAGGTAAAAGCCCTTAAAATAATTTTATCTTCTTTTAAAAAAGATAATCTAAATTTTGAAGTTGTTTTTAAACTAGGGAAACCAGAAGATGTTATTTTAAATGCCACAGAAGAACATAACATAGACTTGTTAATTTTAGGAGCTGTTCAACGCGAACGCTTTATTAAATATTATGTGGGCTCTATTGCTAGAAAAATAACAAGAAAAGCAAAGTGTTCTATTTTATTGTTGGTAAAACCGTCTGTTGAACGCGTGCGTTGCCAACACATTGTTGTAAATGGCTTGGAAGACCCTAAAACTCAACAAACCATCGCATCGGCTTTTTATGTTGCTAAAAAATTACACGCCGAAAAAATAACGGTAGTAGAAGAAATAAAACAAGACCAAATTAAGATAAAAGTGGACGACGATGCATCATTACGTCGCGCCAATATTGCAAAAGAACGTATTAAACTTAGAGAAGATTCTAGAATAAAAGATATAATTAAAGATATCCCGCAAGAGTATACCGAAAATATTGTTGTAAAAACACAGCCCATTTTTGGTAAACAAGGCTATTCTATTGGCCATTATGCCCAAATTTCTCGTGCCGATTTATTGGTAATGAATGCCCCAAGTAAAATGACTTTTTGGGACCGTTTGTTTCCTCATGATATCGAACATATTTTAACCGAATTACCAACCGATGTATTAATCCTTCAATGAGCCCTAAAAAAAATAACTTAAAAGATTTTTTTAGATCCATACCCAAAAACATATTTTCTGGTTTTGTGGTGAGTCTTATTGCCTTACCCTTAGGTTTAGGTTTGGCTATGGCTAGTGATGCCCCACCAATTTCGGGCATTATAACAGCCATTGTAGGTGGTATTATCGTAGCTCTTTTTGGAGGTAGTCACGTCACCATTACAGGTCCTGGAAATGGTATGGTAGGCGTTCTTTTAGTCGCTATTACAACCTTAGGCCTAGAAAGTGCTTACGCTGCCATTATATGCTCTGGTGTATTAATCGTGCTTCTTGGTGTTTTTAGAATGGGAAAATTATCCGATTTTTTTCCATCATCTGCCATACAAGGTATGCTTGCAGCTATCGGACTTATCATTCTCGGGAAGCAGTTTCACATCATGTTTGCTCATAAAATTAAACGAGAAGATACGCTCGACTATCTTTTTGAAATTCCAGTAACCATAAACGATGCTTTACATTATAAAAATGAAGGACTTATTTACGCCGCATTAGCAGGTGTTTTAGGTTTGGCTATTATGATGTTTTACTCTAAAGTTAGAAACAAATATTTGCAGCTTATCCCCGCCCCTATGTGGATTGTTATTTTGTCTATAGGCTTTAGTTACTATTTTGAATTGGTGCTGCATCAAGAAAATCCCATTGCAAAACAATACATGATTTCTGGAATTCCTAGCATTCAAAATATCATAGAAGATATTCATTTACCTAATTTTTCACGTATTGGTAGCCTTCCTTTTTGGGGAAGCGTATTTGCCATTACCCTGATAGCAAGTATTGAGTCGCTATTAAGTATTAAAGCGGTTGATAAGTTGGATACTGAAAAAAGACGTTCGAACGTAAACAAAGACCTGAAGGCCTTAGGTCTTGCCACCGTTGTGAGTGGATTTTTAGGCGGTCTTAATGTGGTTACCGTTATTGCGCGTAGTTCGGTTAACGTAAATAATGGTGCTAGCAACCGGTCTTCCAACTTTTTTCATGCCACATTTTTGGTCTTATTCATCGTTTTGTTCAGCACCCAATTAACCCGAATACCGCTAACAGCACTTATGGCTATCTTAGTATTTACAGGTTATAAATTGGCATCGCCCAATGTGATAAGAAAAATATTTTTTATAGGAAAAGAACAGCTCATCATCTTTTTTATAACGCTTCTAGTCACCCTAAAAGTAGGTTTAATAACAGGTATTTTAGCTGGTGTTTTTGCCACACTTATTATTCATATCATCGTAAATAAAAACATTTCGTTGTTTGCCAGAAACGTATTAAAACCCAATGTTTTAATGTATCACGAAAGCGAAGGGCAACACAATTATTATATAAGTGTTAAGCATTTTTGTAGTTTTTTAAATTATTATAAACTGAAAGACAAACTAGATGCTGTTCCAGAAAATCAAGATGTTATTGTCGATTTTTCGTTATGTAGTTTTGTAGATGATACGGTGATGGAAAACATAAACCGCTATCAAGAATTGTTCAAAAAACGTGGTGGCCATTTCGATGTTATTGGCTTAGATATGCACGATACAGACTCTAAACACCCATTTGCATTAAGACGCCTACTTCCGGTGCCAAAAATCATTAAAAACAACCTAACACGTCGCCAGACCAACATGGAAAGTTTAGCGCATGATTATGCATTAAGCTACCATCCTAAAAATCAAAACGACACCGATTTTTTAAATAACTTCTTGTTTTTCAACACTAAAAACATCGATCATATCTACAATGTTTTAACCTATAAAAAGAAGGCTATCTCTTTGTTTGATATTGAATTTTCTGAAGGTGAATTTATTGCTAAAGAGGTGATTAGAACCACGATGCTTCATATCAATTTAAAAAAATCTATTCCTGAATTTACATTAGATCGTGAAGGGTTTTTAGAAAAAGTATATGCCTTTGCTGGGTTTAAAGATATTCCTATTCAAAACCACAGTGATTTCTCAGAAAGATTTTATTTGTTAGGTGATAATGAAGCTGAAATAACGCGTTTTTTCACAGATGAAATCACTCACTTTTTTGAAAGCAACCCTTACTACCACGTCGAATCTAATGGCGAAAGTTTACTCGTATTCGGCAAAGAGCGTTTGGCGAGTATTAAAGAAATAAAAGCACTTTTCGACTTCGGAAAGCGTTTAAACGAAGTGGTTTCTAAAGAGAGTTGAACCTTAATTTCCTAATAAATGCAGAAACTAAAAAGGGAAAAAGTAAGGAATAATAAAAGAAGCTGCTACCCAAATAATTAAATTTAAAGGGGTTCCTACACGTAAAAAATCGTTGAATTTATAATTTCCGGGCGCATACACCATGGTGTTTGTTGGGTAGCTCATAGGCGTCATAAAGGTTAATGAACAGGCAAACATAACAGCTACTAAAAAAGGACGCTCACTCACCTCCATAATCGCCGCTAAGCTAATAACAACAGGTGTTAACAAGGCTGCCGTCGCTTTACTAGAAATAAGGTTTGTGGAAATAAAAGTCACCAAATACAATAAACTCAACGTGATGTGTGGGTTGTATTGCCCCAAGGTATTTTGTATAAAATCTGCAATTAACTTAGCGCCTCCTGTTTTTTCCAAAGCTGTTCCCATAGAAAGTACACCGGCCATCATAAAAATAACTTTCCATTCTACAGCATTATAGGCTTCTATAGGTTTTAATATTTTAGTTAAAACCATGAGTAAGGCGCCTACCATCGCAGCTATTAAAATAGAGGTGATATTTAGTGAGGCCGCTAAAACAACGCCAATCCCTATTAAAACCGCGGGTATAGCTTTTTTAAAATTAATTTTGTTCTTCTGATATTCAGAAAGCATCACCGCTAGTTTTTTCTCCTCTAAGTTTCGCACATCATCCTTCTTCCCTAAAACCAAAAGCATATCGCCTTCCATTAATTTTATTGATGATAATTTATCAAATAAAATTTCACCACGTTGGCGAATTGCCAAGACAGACATATTGTAACGCCTATTAAATCGCATGGATTTTAGAGAACCTTCCGCCAAACTAGAACCAAATGGAATAATAACTTCATAGACATTATACCCATCTGAATTAATATCAGTTTTATTAGCGAGTGTACTTCCTTTTACCTTATACCCTTTAACATCTAATAGTTTATGAACCGTGTGCGGTGGTAAAACCACTTTTAAAATATCATCTTTTAGAAGAATGGTTTCGGGCCCTAATTCATACCTCAGGCCATCTTCTCGTCTCACAGACAAGATATTTACATTAAAATCTAAAACCAATTTAGAATTCACAATGGCTTTATTAATATCAGGGCATCCAGCTTCAATAACCACTTCTGTAATGTATTCTTCTACCTTTTTGCTAAGCGCATCATCTTCCTCTTTACGCTTCGGAAGTAAAAAAGGCGCAACTAAAAATATATATAAAAATCCAATAACAAGTAAGCAAGCCGCTGCCCCACTAAATTCAAACATTCCGAATTCTTCTAGTCCATATTTTTTAGCATAACTACTCACCAAAATATTAGTTGAAGTTCCTATAAGGGTACATGTGCCTCCAAAAAGTGCCGCAAATGATATAGGCATTAATAATTTTCCAGGACTAATATTGGTTTCTCTACACACCGTTAAGGCAATGGGAAGCATTAATGCAACAACCGCCGTATCATTTATAAAGGCTGAAAATACCGCTGTAATAATACAAAACACACTAAGCGCCACCACATAATGAATTTTGGCAAGTTTAATAATATGGTCGCTTAAACCATTAAGAACACCCGAATTAAAAACACCGCCACTTACTACAAAAATGCAGCCCAAAGTTAGGGTCGCTGGATGGTTAAATCCTGAAAAACCTTCTTCAGGGTTTAATACACCCGCAACAATAAACAGCGCCATGATAAGAATGGAAGTGGTATCAATTGAAAAATAATCTTTTACAAAAAGAAAAACACCCACTAAAATAATGCAAAATGTAATAATCAAATCGATGCTCATAACTTCTTTGGGATAAATTATTTAAGCTAATCAGTCCACTTTTTTGTTTTCAGACATATAGTATAACCTTTTTAAACTTTTCTTAAGAAGCATAAATCGATAGATTCCTATCACAAAAAAAAGAGCACTGAAAAAAAGAGACACAAAAGCGAGATATCTGAAATTCGGAAAATTTTTAAGCTGAAAAAAAGCAATACCACCCAATAATAAATAAAGCGAAGACCGAATGTAAGACAGCAAGGTACGCTCGTTAGCCAACCGGGTGCGCTCGATAGCAAGATAATCTCTTAAAATAATTTGTTCATCAGGTTTAAAGTCACGCCCAAACCGTAATAGTTTCATTTTCTTTAATTTTATTGGCGTTTCCATAGTTTGATTCGTTCAAATTTTTAAATTATTTTTATAAATCTAGTTGAATTTTTAAAGGTTTCAAAGAATATATATTTAAACTATTCTAAGTAAATGTTAAAAAACTCTAATAAATTTAATGATTTTCAACTTATCAATTACGTTTTTAGTAATTTGCAGCACATTTTTCTTATAGAATCCCTACATGAACCTATACCCAATAAACGCAGGAAACTTTAAATTAGATGGTGGCGCTATGTTTGGCGTTGTACCAAAAGCCTTGTGGCAAAGCACCAATCCTGCCGACGCCAATAACATGATTGACCTTACAGCCCGCTGTTTACTTATAGAAGACGGTAATAGACTTATATTAATCGATACAGGTATGGGCACCAAACAATCTAGTAAATTTTATGGTTATTACCACCTTTGGGGAGACCACACGCTAGATGGCTCGCTTAAAAAACACGGGTTTCATCGCGATGATATTACAGATGTTTTTATGACCCACTTACATTTCGACCACTGCGGCGGTTGTATTAATTGGAATTCTAATAAAACGGGCTACGAACCTGCTTTTAAAAACGCTAAGTTTTGGAGCAATAAAGACCATTGGCACTGGGCAACCCAGCCCAATAGTCGTGAAAAGGCTTCGTTTTTAAAAGAAAACATTTTACCTATGCAGGATAGTGGTCAACTTCAATTTACCACAGTGCCTTCAGGTGATATGCTTCTAAATTCCGAGTTAGGTTTCGATATCTTTTTTGCAGATGGGCATACCGATAAGCAAATGATTCCGCTAATTAAATACAAAAATAAAACCATCGCCTTTATGGCCGATTTACTACCAACAGCAGGCCATTTACCATTACCTTATGTGATGGGTTATGATACCAGACCGCTTTTAACCTTAACGGAAAAAGAAAAATTCCTTAATATCGCAGCATCTAATAACTATTATTTATTTTTAGAACATGATGCCCACAATGAAATTATTACCGTAACCAATACTGAAAAAGGAGTCCGTTTAAAAGACATCTTTACTTCTCAAGATATTTTCCAATAAAAAAGTGACTAATTCAAAATACAAACAAATGAAAACAATTAAAACAATAATGCTATCGGCTGTTGTAGCCGTATTATTTTCAGGCTGTGGAGGAACAGCCAGTATCCTTTCAACACCTCTTGAAAACATTGATAGTTCTCCTTTAAAAGTTTCAGAATTAACTGAAATTGAAAAACATAATTGGGGACATTTAGATTTAGTGAAAGACACCATTCCTGGAATGAGTGTTGATAAAGCGTATACCGAGCTTATCAAAAACAAAAAAGGAAATACCGTTATTGTAGCTGTTATCGATTCTGGTATCGACATAGATCATGAAGATTTAAACAATGTGATTTGGACTAACAAAGGTGAAATTCCAAACAACGGAAAAGACGATGACAACAATGGCTATATAGACGATGTACATGGTTGGAATTTTTTAGGTGATGGTTATAACGAGCAGTTAGAATACGTGCGTATTTTGGCTAGTGGCGATACCAATCACCCAGATTACGCTAAAGCTCAAAAACTTTATGATGCTGAATACCAAAAATATGTAGGCCTTAAAACCAATTACGAGCAAGTATTACAGCAAATTGTAGAAGCTGATGCTGCTTTAGCAAAACATTTAGGTAAAAAGGACTATACAAAAGCAGAAGTTACTGCCATAAAAACAGAAGATGCCGATTTAAACAAAGCCATTCAAATAGCAAAATACATGTACGGGAATGGTATGGACTCGCTTGCCGATGCTAAAAAGGAATTAAACGATGGTCTAGAAAGTTTTAACGACCGTTTAAATTATAACCTTAACAAAACTTTTAAAGGCCGCGTTAATGGTGACGATCCAAATAATTTGAATTCCAAATTTTACGGGAATGGCAATGTAAAACCTGTGAAGAAAAGTGAAAGTCATGGTACACACGTTGCGGGTATTATTGCTGCAGAACGTAACAACGGTAAAGGCGCTAATGGCGTTGCAAATAATGTGAAAATTATGAGTGTTAGAACCGTACCAAACGGTGATGAGTATGATAAAGATGTTGCTTTATCCATTCGTTATGCGGTTGATAATGGAGCCACAGTAATTAACGGTAGCTTCGGAAAAAGTTTTTCAACACATAGTGATTGGGTACGTGATGCTATAAAATATGCAAGCGATAAAGATGTCGTATTTGTACATGCTGCAGGAAACGATAGTGAAAATGTGGATGTTGAAAGTAATTTTCCAGATGATAATGTAAATGGCGTAGAAGTTTCAAACTCGTATATTAGAGTAGGGGCTTTAGAACCTAAATACGGATCTAATATTGTGGCTGGTTTTTCTAACTACGGAAAACAAAATGTTGATGTATTTGCCCCAGGTGCTAAAGTATATTCTACAACCCCAGAAAACGAATACGATACCAAAGGAGGTACTTCTATGGCAGCACCTGCGGTGGCTGGTGTAGCAGCCTTAATACGTTCGTATTACCCGAATTTAACGGCAGCTCAAGTAAAACAAGTTATTATGGAGTCTGGTTTAGCTATTAAAACCAAAGTAGTAGTTGGTGGCGATACAAATAACGTAAAACCTTTTGCAGATTTATCGAAGTCTGGTAAAATGGTAAACGCGTATAATGCCTTAATTTTAGCTGCTAAAATGTCTATCTAAGACAAACCAAAAGCTTCAAAAAAATAAATAATAGGTTGGTTCTAAAAACAAATAACCTATTGAAAATAAGGCAGACTTTACAGGGAATTGAATTCACCTTTTAGACTGCCTTATTTTTTTAATCCATTTATAAAAACAACACAAATGAAACAGTTTCTTATATCTGCCTTAAGCGTTTTGGTGTTCTGGTCTTGTAATAGTGCACAAACGGCTCTAACTCCTACAACTCCTCAAACCCCAACAACGTCTACGTATTGGCAACAACACGTCGATTATAAAATGGCTATTGATATGGATGTAAATACCTATCAATACAAAGGGCAACAAACCTTAGTATACACCAATAATTCACCCGATGTTTTAAATCGTGTGTATTACCATTTATATTTTAATGCCTTTCAACCAGGTAGTGAAATGGACATACGCTCACAAACTATTGCCGATCCAGACTCTCGAGTAGGGAACCGCATAGGCAAGCTAAAACCTAACGAAATTGGGTATATAAAAGTAAACTCGTTAAAACAAAATGGTAAGTCTTTAAAACATGAAACCGTAGGTACCGTTTTAGAAGTTGCTTTAGCAAAACCCATCCAACCAGGTGAAAGCGTTACGTTTGAAATGGATTTTGATGGTCAAGTACCTGCACAAATTCGTCGTTCAGGAAGAAACAATAAAGAAGGTGTTGCACTTTCTATGGCACAATGGTACCCAAAACTAGCAGAATACGATTTTGAAGGTTGGCATGCCGACCCTTATATTGGTCGTGAATTTCATGGTGTTTGGGGCGATTTTGATGTGAAAATTAATATCGATAAAAACTATATTATTGGTGGTAGTGGCTACTTACAAAACCCGAATGAGATTGGTTATGGCTACGAAACAGCAACCGTTAATCGTCCAAATACAGATAAATTAACTTGGCATTTTGTAGCACCTAATGTCCACGATTTTACTTGGGCTGCAGATCCTAATTATATTCACGATACCATGCAAGTGCCTAATGGCCCGATGCTTCATTTTTTCTATAAAAACTCGTTAAGCAACGAGCAAAAAGAGCGCTGGAAAAAAATGCAACCAAAAACGGTTGAACTTATGCATTATTTCAGCAATCATATTGGTATGTATCCTTACAAACAATATTCGGTGATACAAGGTGGCGATGGTGGTATGGAATACGCTATGTGTACCTTAATTACAGGAGAGCGCAGTTATGGTAGTTTAGTGGGCGTTACAGCGCACGAATTGGCACATACCTGGTTCCAATTTTTATTAGCCACCAATGAAGCTAAGCACGAGTGGATGGATGAAGGATTTACCAGTTACATAAGCGATTTAGCTATGAACGAGGTTATGAATGAGGGCAAAGAAAACCCTAATGAAGATTCTTATAAAGGCTATATCTCTTTAGCAAAGTCAGGGAAAGAGCAACCCCTTACTACCTATGCAGACCGTTACCAATTTAACCAAGCCTATGGCATTTCAGCTTATAGTAAAGGTGCTGTATTTTTAGCACAATTAGGCTATGTTATTGGCGAAGAACACTTAAAAGAAACCATTAAAAAATACTTTAAAGACTTTGCTTTTAAACACCCAACACCCATAGATATTATTCGTTCTGCGGAAAAAGTTTCTGGTTTAGAATTGGATTGGTATTTAACAGATTTTGCACAAACCACGAACACCATCGATTATGGCGTAAAAACCATTGAAGGCAACAACATTACTTTAGAACGTATTGGCTTAATGCCGATGCCTATTGATGTAACCGTTACTTATACCGATGGTAATACGGAAGATTTTTACATTCCATTACAAATGATGCGTGGTGAAAAACCAACCAAAGCCACCCTTATAAAAGATTGGGCATGGGCATATCCTACCTATACGTTTTCAACTAAAAAAGAAGTAAAAAGCGTAGAAATAGATCCAAAAAATTTAATGGCAGATATTAAAAAAGACAATAATAAAAAATAAGGGTTCAACTTACATTTCTAAATACTAAAAAAGGCTTCTTTACTAACTAAAGGAGCCTTTTTTATGTGCTTACTTTTCAAAAATTTGTAAAAATCATCTGCTTGCTTTACTTTTTTTAATACATTCGCTACGTAAACTTTAGGGGTGTTCTAAAATGAATTAGAACTGAGAAAGACCCTTTGAACCTGATGCGGTTAGTACCGTCGAAGGGAAAAGTTGAATAGTGTATTGTAATATACGCTGGCAAACCTTTTCATGAAGCACTCCTTTTCTAGAAGTGTCTTTTTTTTCAAAGTATATTCTCTGTCTTTACAGTTTACAATAACTAAAATGTATTGTAAATGATAACCATTCACCTAAACAATCGTTCGCTAGACGTTGATGCACATCTCAATGTTTTACAGCTACTGCACCAAATTAAATCGCCTACTACAGGCATTGCTGTTGCTATAAATGCTGAAATTATTTCACATTCAAAATGGGAAACGGCCACCTTCAAACCAAATGATACCGTATTAATTATTCAAGCCACTCAAGGCGGTTAATAGAAATCTCTAGCTATTAGCCTTCCGCTATGAGCATAAAAATAATCACTCATTGCTAACTGCAAAACGATAAAAAATGAAAAGTAAAGACACCGCACCCAAAGAAGGCCAAATTACTAGAAAGCCTTTTCCGAATTCAAAAAAAATCTATGTACAAGGAAAATTGCATCCACAAATTAAAGTGGCCATGCGTGAAATTTCTTTGAGCGACACCAAAGATTCTTTAACAGGCATATTAAAGCCGAACGAACCTGTTACGGTGTACGATACATCGGGACCTTACACCGACCCAAACAAAAACATCCATGTGCACAATGGTATTGAACGCATTAAAGAACAATGGATTTTAGATCGTGACGATGTAGAGCAACTAGATGCTTTTACATCGAAATACTGCAACGAGCGCTTAAATGATAAAAGTTTAGACCACATGCGTTTTTCACTTTTAAAAAAGCCTTTACGTGCTAAAAAAGGACACAACGTAACCCAATTACACTACGCTAAAAAAGGCATTATTACGCCAGAAATGGAATATATCGCCATTCGGGAAAACCAACGCATTGATGAAATGACCGAAATTAGAAAGCAACACAAAGGCGAGCATTTTGGAGCATCCATTCCAGATAAAATCACCCCCGAATTTGTTCGTTCTGAAGTCGCAAGAGGTCGTGCGGTCATTCCATCAAACATCAACCACCCCGAAGCAGAACCTATGATTTTAGGTAGAAACTTCCTAGTAAAAATAAACGCCAATATTGGAAATTCTGCCACAACTTCATCTATTGAAGAAGAGGTAGAAAAAGCTGTTTGGGCCTGCCGTTGGGGTGCCGATAATATCATGGATTTATCTACCGGACAAAACATACATGAAACCCGCGAGTGGATTATCCGTAACTCGCCAGTTCCCGTAGGAACGGTGCCTATTTATCAAGCTTTAGAAAAAGTTAATGGGGTTGCAGAAGATTTAACTTGGGAGATTTTCCGTGATACCTTAATAGAACAGGCAGAGCAAGGAGTCGATTATTTCACCATTCACGCAGGCGTCTTGCTACGTTATGTGCCTATGACGGCAAAACGAGTAACTGGAATAGTATCTCGTGGAGGTTCTATTATGGCCAAGTGGTGTTTAGCGCACCATAAAGAAAGTTTCTTATACACACATTTTGAAGATATTTGCGACATTTTGAAACAATACGATGTGGCATTCTCTTTAGGTGATGGTTTACGCCCAGGTTCTATTGCCGATGCGAATGATGAAGCGCAGTTTGCAGAATTAGAAACTTTAGGTGAGCTAACAAAAATAGCCCGCAAGCACGAAGTACAGTGTTTTATTGAAGGTCCTGGTCATGTGCCTATGCATATGATTAAAGAAAATATGGAAAAGCAAATTGAAGTCTGTGATGAAGCGCCTTTCTATACTTTAGGGCCTTTAACTACCGATATTGCTCCAGGTTACGACCACATTACATCGGGCATTGGAGCCGCCATGATTGGTTGGTTTGGTTGTGCCATGTTGTGCTATGTTACACCAAAAGAACACTTAGGCTTGCCAAATAAAGAAGATGTACGTGTAGGCGTAGTGACCTATAAATTAGCGGCACATGCAGCCGATTTAGCTAAAGGCCACCCCGGTTCGCAACATCGCGATAATGCCTTGAGTATGGCACGTTTCGAATTCCGTTGGGAAGATCAATTCAATTTAGGTTTAGATCCCGAACGTGCTTTGGAATACCATGACGAGACCCTACCTGCAGATGGCGCCAAAATTGCCCATTTCTGTTCTATGTGCGGACCCAAATTCTGTTCCATGAAAATATCACAAGAAGTTAGAGATTTTGCTGCTGCAAATGATATTGTAGACAACGAAGTAATTGCAAAAGGTTTCGAAGAAAAATCGAAAGAGTTTAAAGACAAAGGGTCTGAAGTATACCTATAATCCCTTTTCAATTGGCCATGTACGCAGCACTATCATTCAAATCTGCGTACCTTGCTGCTTGTTAATTTTTAATTGTTAATTATCTATGCTTATAGTAATAGCCCCCGAAAATGATGTTCCCAATGAAATGGAATTACTTAACCAGTTATTTCAAGCTGGTTTACAATACTATCATTTTAGAAAACCACATAAAAACTATGCGGAACATGCGGCATATTTAAACCAAATAGACCCGCAGTATCACCAAAGAATTGTGACGCATTACTTTCATGAGTTAATTAATGAATTCAATTTAAGAGGCATTCATTTTCAAGAACAAAAACGCATAGACAACATCGATAATCCGGGACAGTATTTTAAAAATTTGAACATGTATGGCAAAACAATAAGCTCCTCATTTCATGAACCCGAAGCCATAGAGGAATGCTATTTTGAGTTTGATTATCATTTACTAAGTCCGGTATTTTCATCTATTTCCAAAGAGGGTTATGAAGGAAGAGGTTTTGATGTGAACCATATCGATAAAACCATTATTGGCATGGGCGGTGTTACAGCAGAAAATTTGACTGAATTCAAGAAATTAGGATTTAAAGGTGTGGGCGTTTTAGGAGGTATTTGGAATAGTGAAACCCCTGTTGAAAACTTTAAAAAAATGAACGCTTTTTTTAATTAATAAGGAATAATTAAAAATGAAAACAAATAATTTATAGAAACCGAATGCCTAATACCAACATATATATAGCTAATTCTTCATTGCAAATTGATAATTATATTTTATCTATTGCGGGATTGGACCCAAGTTCTGGTGCTGGTATTACTTCAGATATTAAAACATTTGAAGCCCACGGTTTATATGGTTTATCGGTTTGTACCGCTGTGACCGTTCAAAATGACATCGATTTTAAACACTGTGAATGGATATCAACAGACGTTATTATTTCGCAAATAGAAACACTTTTTGAACGTTTTGAAATTTCCGTGGTTAAAATAGGCATCATGCAATCTTGGGATGTTTTATCATTGGTACTTGATGCATTACACGCTTTAAATTCCGAGGTAAAAATAGTTTTAGACCCCATTATTAAAGCCACTGCAGGTTTTGATTTTCATACCAACGAAAATCAAGATTTATTAGATAAAATTTGGGCACAGTGTTTCATTATAACACCCAATTACGAAGAAATAAAGCTTTTATATCCAAATTTAGATATTCAAGAAACGGTAGAACACATCAGCAGTTTAACAAATATCTACCTAAAAGGCGGACACAGAACCGACAAAAAAGGCTGGGATACCTTATATTACAGTAAAATAGTCATGGTAAATATTCCGCCAAAAGTAGAAAATATTTCAGAAAAACACGGAAGTGGCTGCGTGTTAGCATCCGCTTTGGCGAGCCATATTTTACTAGAACAAAATTTGGAAGACGCCTCAAAATTTGCAAAAGATTACACCGAAAGGTTTTTAAATTCAAACACGAGTTTATTAGGAACCCATAATTATAGTAGTTCAGAATTTAAACAAATGAGTATAAAAAACTAAACGATTTAATCAACGAAGTAAGCAAAATGCTAAACGCCTATTGCCGCAACATTCTAATCAACTCAAATCCCTATCTCCTATAATTCTTAACTACTTAAATTTTACAATTCTTAAAATTAAATAAAATGATCATACCAAAACTACATTATATATCGCAAGGAAGCACTCCAAAAGAACATCTCGATAACATTCAAAAAGCCTGTACTTCTGGAGCCGAATTGGTGCAACTTCGTTTAAAAAATGTTTCAGAAAAAAAGATTTTAAAGCTGGCCAAAGAAGTTCGAGACATCACGTCTCATTTTCAAACCAGATTGATTATTAACGACCATTACAAAATAGCCAAAGAAGTTAAAGCAGATGGTGTGCATTTGGGAAAAACAGACATTTGCCCAAGTATTGCTAGAAAGCATTTATATACCTGGCAAATTATTGGCGGTACAGCAAATACGCTGCAAGATTGTGAAGCACTTATTGAAAAACAAGTCGATTATATTGGTTTGGGACCCTTTAAATTTACAACAACAAAGGAACATTTAAGTCCGGTTTTGGGTTTAAACGGTTACGCAGCTATTATAGACGCTTTAAAAACCGAGACGCCCATTATTGGTGTTGGCGGTATTACTTTGGAAGATGTGACAGCCATACTCGAAACTGGTATATCTGGAGTGGCCGTTTCTGGTGAAATTACCCATGATTTCAATAAAATAAGAACATTTAACGAATTGCTAAAAGCCTCTTCTACGGAAGAACAACGTCATACCTTCAAATAAAAATGAACGATATTTTAAAAATTGCAGATAAAACGTTTGGTTCTAGATTGTTTACAGGAACAGGAAAATTTAGCTCCAATCAACTCATGTCTGAAGCTTTAATCGCCTCAGAAAGTGAGTTAATTACGGTGGCATTAAAACGCGTTGATATGGATAATGAACAAGATAAAATGCTGCAAAGTATTTTACGCCCCAACGTGAATTTACTTCCAAACACATCGGGCGTTCGCGATGCGAAAGAAGCTGTTTTTGCTGCACAACTAGCGCGTGAAGCTTTGGAAACCAATTGGATTAAATTAGAAATTCATCCAGACCCCAAATATTTATTACCAGACCCTATAGAAACGTTGAAAGCTACAGAAGCATTAGTAAAACTTGGTTTTGTAGTGATGCCATATATACACGCAGACCCTGTTTTGTGTAAAAGACTTGAAGATGTAGGCGCACAGTGTGTTATGCCTTTAGGAGCGCCCATTGGCACTAATAAAGGCATTAAAACAGTCGACTTTTTAGAAATCATCATCGAACAAAGCAACGTGCCCGTTATTGTAGATGCAGGAATAGGAAGTCCGTCGCACGCCGCCTATGCCATGGAATTAGGAGCCGATGCCGTTTTGGTAAACACAGCCATCGCTGTTTCGCAAAATCCAGTTATGATGGCTAAGGCTTTTAAACTGGCTGTAGAAGCCGGCAGAATGGCCTATAATGCCAAATTAGCCAGCATTAAAAAACATGCCGAAGCCAGCAGCCCCTTAACACGTTTTTTAAATTAATAAACACGGTTCTAATTTTAGAAACCAACTCCTAAACCCCTCAACTCCTCAATGCATAAAACATTCCAAACCCTATTCGACACCTACAATTGGAACGACACCCTGGCGAGCATCCATGCGAAAACGGCCCAAGATGTTGAACAGGCGCTTTCCAAAAACAAACGCGATTTAGAAGATTTTAAAGCATTAATTTCTCCGGCAGCAGCCCCATTTTTAGAACAAATGGCGCAGTTAAGTAAGGCCATAACCAAAAAGCGTTTTGGAAACACCATGCAAATGTATGTGCCCATGTACTTATCAAACGAATGCCAAAACATTTGTACCTATTGCGGGTTTAGCATGACCAATAAAATACCACGCAGAACCTTAACCGATACCGAAATTTTAAAAGAAGTCGCCTTTTTAAAATCTAAGGGTTACGATCATATTTTACTTGTTACGGGTGAAGCCAATAAAACAGTGGGTGTTCCGTACATAAAACATGCCATGGAATTGATTAAAAATCAGTTTTCAAACATCACCATAGAGGTGCAACCTTTAGACCAAGATGCGTATGAGGAATTAATGGAAGCCAACCTATACGCTGTTTTGGTATATCAAGAAACCTACCACCGCGATGCCTATAAAAAACACCACCCAAAAGGTAAAAAGTCGAATTTTGATTACCGTTTAGATACGGCAGATCGTTTAGGTAAAGCGGGCGTTCATAAAATAGGCTTGGGTGCTTTGTTTGGTTTGGAAGATTGGCGCGCCGATAGTTTTTTCACCGCCATGCATCTAAAATATTTACAAAAAACCTATTGGAAAACAAAGTACTCCATCTCATTCCCAAGGTTGCGACCGCACAGTGGCGGCTTAGAACCCAAAGTAGAAATGACCGACTCCCATTTGGTACAAACCATTTGCGCGTTTCGGTTGCTAGATGAAGACGTCGAATTATCCATGAGCACCCGCGAAAGTGAAACTTTTAGAAACAACATTGTGCATTTAGGCATCACCTCAATAAGTGCCGAATCTAAAACCAACCCAGGCGGTTACGCCGTAGACCCACAGACTTTAGAACAGTTCGAAATTTCAGATGAACGCTCTACCGAAGCCATTGCAAACATGTTAACAAACACAGGTTTAGAACCCGTTTGGAAAGATTGGGCTAATAATTGGAATTGAAATAGGGTAGTACAACAAGTTTGATTGGGTTATTATTTTTGAAATAATACTATGATTTAAAAGTTAAGATTTTCGATATTAATATTTACTGAAGTCTTCCTATCTTGCATTTAAATATTATTCTAATAATCAGTTATGAAAATAAATAAGGTAAGAACAATTGACTCTTTTGATTTAAAAAATATTGCAGCATAATGGCAAAAAACAATTGGACAAAAGAAGAAACAATTGTAGCATTTAATGTGTATTGCAAAATACCTTTTAAAAACAGCAGTAAATCCAATCCTACTGTAATAAAATATGCAAACATAATTGGAAGGTCTCCGTCTGCATTAAATATGAAAATTGGAAATTTTGGAAGACTTGATCCTGAATTGAAAAAACAAGGTATTACAGGTTTAGTAAATGGTAGTAAACTTGAAGAAGAAGTTTGGAATGAATTCAATGGAAATTGGGATGAATTGGCTTTTGAAAGCGAAGAATTAATTGCTAAATTCCAGAACAAAGAAGTTAAAGAAATCAATTTAGAAAATTTACCAGAAGGAAAAGAAAGAGAAACTACCATAAAAACTAGAATAAATCAAAGCTTTTTTAGAAGCGCTATTTTATCTTCTTACAACATTAAGTGCTGTATAACGGGGCTATCAATTCCTGAGTTTTTAGTAGCTAGCCATATAATTCCTTGGTCAAAAGATAAAAATAATAGGACAAATCCACATAACGGGTTATGCTTAAATTCAATTCATGACAAAGCTTTTGATAAAGGATTTATAACTGTGACACCAGATTTCAAAATAAGAGTTTCAAAATACTTCAGTAGTTATTCAAAAGATAAAGCTGTTAATGATTTTTTTATAAAGCATGAGAATCAAAATATCACAAAACCAGAAAGGTTTTTACCGAAAAAAGAATTTTTAGATTATCATTTTCAAAATATTTTTATAAAATGAATACCCTCCAAACCATTAATACAGAATATTTAAGAGCTTCTAAAACCTTGGAAACGACTGTGGTTTCTAAAGAAAATTTAAGTAAAGTTTTCTTCATTTATAATTATGAAGGAAACTCTTTTAGAGTTTTTGAAAACCATTTAGATTTGATAAACTTCTTCCAAAATAAATCGGATTCTTTTATTCATTTTAGTACAGAAACTGATCTTGATAACTTTTTATTAAACGTAAAAATTTCATAATTACTAAAAGTTATGACTACTATAAAATTCTAAAAACACCCAACCAAAACAAAAACCCTTTCATACCCCCAAACACTAAAATAGCGTCTTAAAACGTTATCATTTTTTAATTTCATTACCTTTGGCTTTTAAAGCAAAAAAGTTGAAATTCACATACAGTCAAAAAGAAAAACTTAAAAGCAAAAAGCTTATCGAACAAATGTTTGCCAATGGGCAATCGGTTTCGGCATTTCCGTTGCGTTTGGTGTATTTACCAACCACGTTCGATGAGGCAATTGTGGCTAAAACAGGCGTTTCGGTTAGTAAACGAAATTTTAAAACCGCCGTTGATAGAAACCGTATAAAACGGTTAATGCGAGAGGTTTATCGCTTAAATAAAGCCAGCTATTTTAACAACATGACAACGCAATATGCGTTTATGATTTTGTACATTGGCAAAGAAAAACCCAACTTAACCCAACTGGAAGCACGTATGAGTCACCTTTTTGGTAAGTTTTTAAAAAAGGTTTCTGAAACTGAAAAATTACAAGGTGATGACATCGCATAAGCAAGTCCTTGTGTTAACAACAACCCTGTTAATAAAAGTATAGCATCTCGCCTTTTTAAAATAATAAATCTTAACAGATGAAAAAATTACTTAAAAAAAGAATACTAATTCCGGTTTTAGCGAGTGTGTTGTTTCTATCGACCACCGCTTTTAAAAACGACTTTTTTGAAATAGCTAAACAAATAGAAATATTCACCACGCTTTTTAAAGAACTCAACATGAATTATGTAGACGAAACCAACCCGGGCGACCTTATGGATACCGCTATAAAAAGCATGTTGGCCAATTTAGATCCCTACACTAATTTTATGAACGAACAGGATGTAGAAGCTGCTAGAATTAACAATACCGGCGATTATACAGGCATTGGTGCGAAAGTAAAAACACAAAAAGATAAATTAATTATTGTTGAACCTTATAAAAACTATCCGGCAGATAAAGCAGGTTTAAAAGCGGGCGACGAAATTATAAAAGTAGGCAACACCCTAATTTCGACTTACAAAGAAGATGCTGGCGAACTGCTTAAAGGCGCTACAGATACACCGGTAGAGGTAACTTACAAACGCCAAGGTAAAACCCAAATAGCTACTATAAAACGTGCTGAAGTTGAGATTAAAGCGGTACCACATTTCTCGATGGTCAATACCAAAACAGGTTATATTGTATTGAGTCGTTTTAACAATAAAGCATCGGCAGAAACCAATTATGCACTCCGCGATTTAAAAGCCCAAGGTGCCGAACGTATTATATTAGATTTACGTGGCAACCCAGGCGGCTTGCTTAACGAGGCTATTAACATTGTAAATTTATTTGTGCCTAAAGGGCAGTTGGTGGTTACAACCAAATCTAAAGTTAAAAAATACAACAAAACCTATTACACCCAAAACGACCCGATTGATACCGAAATACCTTTGGTTATTTTAATTGATGGCGGTAGCGCATCGGCCAGTGAAATTGTTTCGGGTTCTTTACAAGATTTAGACCGCGCCGTAATTGTAGGATCTAGAAGTTTTGGTAAAGGTCTGGTACAACGCCCTAAAGAACTGGTGTATGGTACGCAGGTAAAAATTACTATTTCTCGTTATTATACACCATCTGGTAGATGCATACAAGCGCTGGATTATTGGCATAGAAATGATAAAGGCGAAGCTGTGCGTGTAAAACAAGAAAACTACAACGAGTTTAAAACCAAAAACGGTAGAAAAGTGTTTGATGGTGGCGGTGTATTTCCCGATGTGAGTTTTAATGCCTCTAAAAATGCGTCCATTATAAACGCCATTGTTAATAACGATTTGGTTTTTAATTACGCTACCAATTACTATTACAACCACACTATTAAAGATATTAACAGCCTGAAATTAACCGACAGCGATTTTTTAAATTTTAAAGGCTTTTTAAAGACCAATAAATTCTCATTTGAAACCGAAACTGAAAAAGCTTTAAATAAAGCTTTTGAAGCCGCAAAAAATGATGATTTGGATGATAACATTAAAACCGACTTTAACACGCTTATTTCCAATTTAAATAAGTCGAAAATTAGCGTTATAGATGAAAATAAAACCTATTTGTTAGAGTTATTAACAGAAGACATTGTAAAACGTTATGTGTACCGCGAAGGTTTGTATGATTATTACAAAATACACGATTCTGAAATTAAAAAAGCCACCGAAATTTTAGGAAATCAAACTAGCTATTTAAGCTACTTAAAGTAAAATATGTTGTTTTTCAACCGCTTGTAAGGGTTTTTAAACTTAAAAGAGTATCGGTGTTCATCAAAATTCATTAAAAACAGTATATTTAGATACTGTTCAATTTCTACTTTATGACCAAACAACTGGTATTTTTATTCATACTTTTTCAATCTGTTTTTGTGTTTTCTCAAAAAGAACTCACTCATGAAGTTTATTTTGATACCGATAACTACAACATTATTTCTACGGAAGAAAGCCGCTTATTACTTTTTATTTCAAACCTTTCGGATATTGATATAGAATCTATTTCCATTTTTGGTTTTTGTGATGATGTGGGCGCCGATTCTTATAACCTTAAACTATCGCAACAACGTGCCAATGCTATTAAAACCGTTTTTTCTAACAATGAAATTAGCGAAGATTTAATAACGAATGTGGACGGAAAAGGTAAAATTTTATTAAAAATTGTTGAAGAAAAAAACCTAATTAAAATACGAGGTTTAAACCGTAAAGTTGAAATTATAGTCAAACCAAAACCACCTGTAGTTGTAGAAGTTACACCCGAAGTAAAGGTGGAAACCCCTGAGAAAAAAGAGGCGCATGAACGCTTAAAAGGCGAGCTTAAAGTGGGTGATAAAATAGTGTTCGAAAATATTTTATTCAAAACAGGGTATAGCCAAATTATGCCCGAATCTAAAAAAGTGTTAGAAAATATTGCCGAAGTTTTAGTAGAACGAAAAGGTGTTTATTTTACCATACAAGGCCATGTATGCTGTACACAAAATAGTAGAGATGCGATAGATAGAAAAACAAAACTTCGTAACCTATCTGAAACGCGTGCCAAATACATTTATGATTACTTCATAAAAAAAGGAGTTGATAAACGACGTATGCGCCATATTGGACTGCGTAGAAAATTTCCGCTTGGTGGCGACCCAAAACTAGACAGACGTGTAGAAATAGTTATCACCTATGTGGTTAAATAAAACGCTTATATACGGCCTTTTTTTAACGCTTACTAGTGTCATTACATCGGCGCAAAATACCGCCATTCCCGATCCTAATTTTGAACAAGTTTTAATAGACATTGGTTTAGATACCGCACCTATAAATGGCTTGGTGCCAACGGCTAATATTAATACCATTACCAATTTAGATGTTGCTGGAAAAAATATTTTAGACCTTACAGGTATTGAAGCTTTTACCGCTTTACAAATGTTGGATTGTTCGGTGAACTTATTAACAAGTTTAAATGTTTCTAATAATACCAGTTTAAAGGAATTATACATTTATAACAATCAAATACCAACTATAAATTTAAGTCTTCTTACAGATTTGAAAATTTTATGGTGTTTTAGTAATATACTATCCAACCTGAATGTTAATAACCAAACGGAATTGATTTCTTTGGTGTGTTGGGATAATAATTTAAGTAGTTTAAACACGTCCAACAATACCAAATTAAATGTTTTGGTCTGCGATAATAACAACATCAGTACGCTAGATGTTTCAAAAAACACCACCTTGAGTAGGTTTCAATGTGGTACTAATTTAATTTCAAATTTAGATGTTAGTAACAACTTAAACCTCTCTTATTTATCTTGTGAAAATAACCAATTAACAACTTTAAATGTAAATGTTAATAACTCTCTAAACACGCTATATTGCCAGTTTAATGCATTGACTGCCTTAGATGTATCGAACAACAAATCCCTAATATTTTTAGATTGCAGCAACAACCAATTGTGTGAATTGAATGTAAAAAACACCAACAACAGCAATGCTACGGTAAATTTTAGTTCTAATTTAAACCTAAATTGTGTGGTTGTTGATAACCCAACGGGAACTCACACTAATTGGTTGCCTGCAGGTTTTTCAAATTATGTATCTAACCAAGATCAATGCAGTAATTTTGTAAATATTGACAGGTTAGAAAGTGTGATAACCAACACCTTATACACTTTACCTGGACTAACTTATGGAAATTACTTTACTGAAACTGGAGGCCAAGGAACGCCTTTATTTCCAGGTGAAAACATAAACACCTCCCAAACTATTTATATTTATAATGAATCGGTTTGTGCTACGAATGAAAGTAATTTTACTGTGTTAATAACTTCGGAAGCCTATTATATTCCTAAATATTTCACCCCAAATAACGATGGCGTACACGATGTTTGGAAGGTTCAAGATTTTAATAATAGCATTAAAAATATTGCTATTTATAATAGGTATGGGAAACTTTTAAAATACTTACCAGCAAACACCAGCGGTTGGAACGGAATTTTTAATGGAAAACTTCTAGAAACTAATGATTATTGGTACGCAATAACTTTACATACAGGTGAAACCATTACGGGGCATTTTGTTTTAAAACGTTGAATAAAAACTAG
The DNA here is from genome assembly GCF_030552475.1 of Mariniflexile sp. AS56. Lineage (GTDB taxonomy): Bacteria > Bacteroidota > Bacteroidia > Flavobacteriales > Flavobacteriaceae > Mariniflexile. Next base: position 142,842 of record NZ_JAUPED010000005.1, read on the forward strand.
TTACTTAAGTACAACATCGCAATATGAGAAATATTATCTTCCATAAGAACTAAACTTTACTAAACTCCAAAATAAAAACAGTCCAATAAGACCTATTGTTGCGTGTCCATAAAAAACTACCAACAAAAGTAAGAGGCTAATTATTAGAATAACTGTTTTAAAAAAACGAGTAGATTTACTATGAGATTTTGATAGTTTATTATTCAATAATTGATTCAAATGGATTTCATCAGATTTTTTTAAATAATATTTAATCTCAAATTCATCAAACCCTTTTGCATCCATTTCTTTGATTATTGCTTCTTTGGATAATCCTTTTACTCTTAGTGATATGATGTAGTCGAGTTTATTCACTTTCAGTAATAATTGTTGCTAACATCGCAATATGCGGAATATTATCCTCCAAATATTCATCTCCAAATTCAACAAAACCACAGTTATTATAAAATGATTTTAAATGCGCTTGCGCGGAAATTTGAATGGTTTTCGCCTTAAAATAGGTTTCAACAACTTCTACAGAGGCCTTCATTAAATCGTAACCATATTTAAAAGCACGTTGGTTTTTTGCAATAACCACACGACCAATACTGGCATGTTCAAAATAATCGCCAGCTTTAAAAATACGTGTATAGGCCACTATTTTTTCATCTTTAATACCTAATACATGCCATGCTTTTTGGTCTTTCCCGTCAATATCTTGATACACACAATCTTGCTCGACTACAAAAACTTCACTACGAAGTTGTAAAATATTATATAACTCTTGAGTTGTTAACTCTGAAAATGTTTTTACTTGGGTATGTATCATAACAATATTATTCAATAGTCTGTACGAAGTACGTATAACTGAAGTTATTATTTTTAAAACTAAAATAGAAGAGATTACTTCGTTTTACTCGTAATAACGGTTTATAACTAATCTTGTACAATCACTTCTTTAGAGTCGTTTTTATTAAACTCCGGTTGAATGGTGATGTGGTTTATATTAAATTCTTCATGTAAAAGGCTTTCAATGGCTTGTAAAACGGTATCAAATTCGGTAATAGAAACATCTTCATTTAAATCTAAATGGGCTTCTAAATGCAGCTCGTTATCACTTAAGTTCCAAATATGTACGTGGTGTAATTTTTTAACTTTAGGTAATTCATTCACCAAACGCACCACCTCTTTAATACTAATATGTTCTGGTGTAAATAACATGAGCATTTTGGTAGATGTTTTTAACAAATCATACCCCACCCAAATTAAATAAAGTGCTATTAAAAAGGTAAGTAAACTATCTACCCAAAAAAGTTGATAAAACTTCATTAATAAGCCACCAATAAGCACGGCAACACTTGCTAACATATCTGTTAATAAGTGTAAATAAGCACTGCGCATGTTAATATTATTGCTCGCATCTTTTTTAAGTAAAAGAACACTTAGGCCATTCGCCAAAATACCTAACACCGATAACCAAATAACTAAGCCCGAGTTAATAGTTTCAGGATTATCAAAACGTTTAACAGCTTCTATTATTAAAAGGACAGCGACTATTATTAAGGTAGCAGCGTTAATAAATGCTGCTAAAATTTCAGCACGTTTATAACCAAAGGTTCTGTGAATAGAAGCTTCTTTTCCAGCAAGTCTATTAGCTATATAACTAACAACCAAAGAAATAACATCGCTAAAATTATGAAGTGCATCGCTTAAAAGGGCTAAACTACCAGATACTAAGCCGCCTACAACTTGTGCAGCTGTAATAAGAATGTTTAAAAAAATAGAAATTAAAAGATTACTACCTTTTAACTCATTATGAGAATGTGTATGCGAATGAGAATGACTCATTTAACAAGATACCGGAATTTTATCGATGCGTGTTTGGTGACGGCCACCTTCAAATTCTGTGTTTAAAAAAACATCAACCATTTCAATAACTTGTTGTACTGCCGTAAACCTTGCAGGAATACATAAAATGTTCGCATTGTTATGGCTACGTATAAGATGTACAATTTCTTTGTTCCAACATAAACCGGCACGAATTTTTTGATGCTTGTTAGCTGTCATGGCAACACCATTAGCACTTCCACAAATTAAAATTCCAAAATCGGCTTTATTAGTTTCAACATCGGTAGCAACTGGGTGCACAAAATCGGCATAATCTACGCTATCACTATTATCAGTACCATAGTTATTAACAGTATAACCTTTTGATTCTAAGTGTTTTGTAATAGCAAATTTATAATCCGTTCCTGCGTGGTCGTTTCCTATAGAAATTTTCATTATATATATATTAGGGTATCTTTATACAAAGGTAGCAATTATAAACAATGTGTATTACTATATTCATTACTTGTTAATAAGTGTTGATAGAATTTTAAAAGAATAAAATTGAAAATCCATTTATTTTTCCAATCAAAAACAGAAAGTATATATCCTAAAATTTAACTCACTTTTTTTAGCAATGTTATTAGCTTAAAAATTGAAGTCTATAAACAGTGTTTTTAAAAATCTTATTAATAATTAACAGTATTTCAAAGTTGTTAACAACTGTTTATAGAAAATTTAAAATCCTTAAAAATGAAGCTTTTAAAGTAATATAACATGTTAACTTCGTATTAATAGAATGTAAATACAATGTAATCAAAATAAAACTTAATAAAGTTATACCGCTATTAACAAACTATAATAACAATCATTTAATTTTTTAAATTTTAAAAAGAAAATATATATATAGTATATAATGTGGATAACTACAATTTAAGGTAGCTTAACATTAAAAAAATATGCTTTAATATTAAAATTGTAACTTTGCTAAAAGAAATAGCAAATACTTCTCCTAATATATTGCTATTTAATAAAACAATTTCCTGTATCTTAGGAAATAGAAAATGATTACAAAAATTACATGACAAGAAAGAAAAACGGAAAATCCAAAAAAGGCATTTCCAACCTTACAAATACTATTTTAAGTATTTTAAAAAAAGATAGAAACCAAAGTTTTAATTATAAACAAATTGCTGCTAAACTAGATGTAAATGATGCTAGTAGTAGAAATCAAATTATAAAAAAATTAGCAGAACTTGCTGTTAAAAAAGAAGTTGAAGAAGTAGAAAGAGGCAAGTTCAAAGCGGTTATTAACACTGAATACCATACCGGTATTTTAGATTTAGCGTCTAAAGGAAACGGTTATATTATTTGTGACGATTTTGAAGATGATGTGTTCATCGCTTCCAATAACGTTAATAAAGCCTTGAATGGTGATGAAGTAGAATTTTATGTTTACAAACGTCGCCATCGTGGTAAGTTAGAAGGTGAAATAACACAAGTTTTAAAACGCGATAAAAGTGAATATGTAGGTGTGATACAATTGCATGATAAATATGCTTTTGTAATTGCCGATAGTAATAAAATGTACAAAGATATTTTTGTACCTATCAATAAAACTTTAAAAGCTGAAGACGGCGATAAAGTATTGGTAAAACTAGAAGATTGGCCAGAAAAAGCCGATTCACCTTATGGTAAAGTGATTCAAGTTCTGGGTAAACCAGGCGATCATAACACCGAAATCCATTCTATTTTAGCGGAGTATGGCTTGCCTTACGAGTTTCCGCATGAAGTAGAAGAATTTGCAAATAATATAGATACGACTATTACCAAAGAAGAAATTGCGAAACGTCGTGATATGCGTAAAGATTTAACGTTTACGATAGATCCAAAAGATGCGAAAGATTTTGATGATGCCTTATCTTTTAAAATTTTAAAGAACGGTTTATACGAAATAGGTGTGCACATTGCCGATGTATCGCATTATTTACAAGAAGGTACTGTTTTAGATGATGAAGCTTACGAGCGTGCAACTTCTGTGTATTTAGTAGATAGAGTAGTACCTATGTTACCAGAAATATTATCGAATAATGCCTGTTCATTACGTCCGCATGAAGAAAAATTTACTTTTTCTGCGGTATTTCAAATGAATGATAAATGTGAAATTAAAAACGAATGGTTCGGTAGAACTGTGACTTATAGTGATGCACGTTTTGCTTATGAAGAAGCGCAAGCAGTTATTGAAAATAATATTGGTTTAAAACCAGATGAAATTTCTCAACTTGATAAAATAGATACCACGATTCCTCAAGAAGTTTCTTTAACTGATACAGCATATAATACTGCTCCAGAAATAGCACAAGCCATTTTAAAAATGGATGAGTTAGCTAAAAAAATGCGTAATAAACGTATGAGTTCTGGTGCGATCTCTTTTGATAAAGTGGAAGTTAAATTCAATTTAGATGAAAACGCTAACCCAGTAGGTGTGTTCTTTAAAACAAGTAAAGATGCTAATAAATTAATTGAAGAATTTATGTTATTAGCCAACCGAAAAGTATCTGAATTTGTTGGTAAACAATCTCCAAAACAAACGTTTGTATATCGAGTACATGATGAACCAGATGAGAGTAAACTTGCTAATTTACAAGGTATTGTATCTCGTTTTGGTTATAAATTAAATTTTAAAGACCGTAAAACAACATCAGCATCACTTAATAGTTTATTAAAAGATGTGAATGGTAAAAAGGAACAAAATTTAGTTGATACCTTAACCATTAGAACGATGAGTAAGGCCGAATATACCACCCATAATATTGGACATTATGGTTTGGCTTTTGATTATTACAGTCATTTTACATCGCCAATTCGTCGTTATCCAGATGTGATGGCGCACCGTTTGTTACAACATTATTTAGATGGTGGTAAATCTGCCAACGAAGCTATTTACGAAGAAAAGTGTAAGCATTCCAGTAATATGGAAAACTTAGCAACCAAAGCAGAACGTGATTCTATTAAATACATGCAAATTAAATTCATGCAAGATCATAAAGATGAAAATTTTGCAGGGGTTATTTCTGGTGTTACAGATTGGGGAATTTATGTTGAAATTATAGAAAACAAATGTGAAGGGATGGTAAGTGTGCGTGATATGAAAGATGATCATTATGCCTTCGATCAAGAACAGTTTGCTGTGATTGGAAGAAACACAAAAACCATGTATCAGTTAGGTGATGAAGTTATTGTAAAAGTTAAGAATACAGATTTAGTTAAAAAACATCTTGATTTCACTTTAATTGGAAAAAATGAATAGCCTTTAAATCCAAGGTATTTTTTAAAAAAGGTAACAAATTATAAAATTTTGCTAAAAAAAATAAACTGCGGAATAATTATTGATTATTCACGTTTTAGTAAAAAACAATTAAAAAAGTATATGAAAAAAATCATCCTATTTGTAGCAATTCTAATCTCTGGAGTAGCTATGGCTCAAAAAACAATTGAGAAAAGTATTGGAGAATTTAAAGAACTGAAGGTTTACGATTTAATAGAAGTTGAATTAATAAAATCAAATGAAAATAAGGTTATTATTTCAGGTCAAAACAATGAGAATGTTGTTATAAATAACAAAAATGGAACCTTAAAAATAAAAATGAATTTAGAAGAAATTTTTGATGGGAATAACACAAAAGTAACTTTGTATTATACGGTTTTAGATATTATTGATGTAAATGAAGGTTCTAAAGTATTCGCAAAAGAGACCATCAAGCAATTTGAGATCGATTTAAGAGCACAAGAGGGCGCAAGTATAGATGTAGCTCTAGATGTTAATTATACCATTGTTAAAGCTATTACAGGAGGTAAGGTGAAAGCAACAGGTACATCACAATCACAAAAAGTAGCTTTGTTTACAGGTGGTATTTTTAGAGGTGATACTTTAGAAACTACTAAAACAGATGTTTCTATCAATGCTGGAGGTGAAGCTTATGTTAAAGCATCTAAATTAGTAGATGTGAAAGTAAGAGCTGGAGGCGATGTATTTATTTACGGAAACCCAGAAACAGTTAATGAAAGTACCGTTTTAGGTGGACGCATTAAACGTGTGGATTAAGCTAAAACCAAATAAAAATTATTAAAAACCCACTGCTTGCAGTGGGTTTTTGTTTTTAATTAGGGTTTAAAAGAAGTCTTAAAGTTTTAAAATATTTCTTTACTTTGTAATAAACCCTCACATATATTATGTTTGATGATATTTTAGCGGCCATTCCCTTCGGAATTATTCTAGCTTTTACCATAGGGCCCGTATTTTTTGTTCTTCTTGAAACCAGTGCCACCAAAGGCTTTAAAAGTGCTTTAATCTTTGATTGTGGCGTGATGCTCGCCGATATATTTTTTATTCTTGTTGCTTTTTTTAGCACCAATAAACTGTTAGATAAAATTAAAGACGATCCTAATTTTTTAGTTTTTGGAGGTGCCTTATTAGTTATTTATGGTTTTATTTCCTTTTTAAAAACTTCTAAATCCTTCCGAAACATCGTTAAAGAGTATCACAAAGTGGAAATTAAAAAAGGCTATGGTAAGTTATTTTTAAAAGGTTTTCTTCTTAATTTTATAAATATTGGGGTATTAATTGGTTGGGTCGCATTTATTGTATTAGGTAATTCCTTAACCAAATCAGAAGATGGGGTAATAGTATTTTTAAGCACTATTTTGATTGTTTATTTCTTAGTAGATTTAATTAAAATACTTATAGCTAAGAGGTTAAAAAATAGATTAACACCACGTATTATCTTTAAAACAAAAAAGATAATTGCTCTAGTGATATTAGGTTTTGGATGTTTACTTTTAATTCAAGGCTTCTTTCCAAAAGAAAAAGAACTTTTAAAAGAAAGGCTAGAAAAGATAAGCCCTATAAAATAAAAAAAGCTTCTAGTATAAACCAGAAGCTTTCTTTGAGGTGTCGAGCGGATTCGAACCGCTGTAGCAGCTTTTGCAGAGCTGAGCCTAGCCACTCGGCCACGACACCTTATTGATGGTGCAAATGTAAAAAAAATTAGCAATTTCCAATAGTTAAAATCACTTTTTACGTTTATCTGTCATTTTTATAGTCACTTTTTCTACATCGCCACCTATGGGTGGGTTTATTTTACTAACCCAAACAGTTGCTTTTTTCACCTGTATATTTTCATCAAAAATTCTATCTAAAATACGTTTTGAAACGGTTTCAAGTAGCTTTGATGGAAGCGCCATTTCTTCTTTTATAATTCTATTTAGAAACACATAATCCACAGTATCAACAAGATTGTCTGTTTTTGAAGAGGTTTTTAAATTGGCTTTTATTTGTAAATCTACACGGTATTCACTTCCTATTTTTGTTTCTTCTTCTAAGCATCCGTGGTGCGCAAATACACGAATATTTTCAACTTTTATAATTCCCATGTTAGGTCGTTTTAAGTCGGCAAAATTACCTAATTTTACACAATATTTTTTGTTTAATTACCTATTGCGATACATTTTTATGTCTGAAGAAAGAAAATCACTTAACTTTTTAGAGCAAATTATTGAAGAAGATTTGGCAAATGGCATGCCAAAAAACAACTTGCGTTTTCGTTTTCCGCCAGAACCAAATGGGTATTTACACATTGGCCATACTAAAGCTATTGGTATTAGTTTTGGTTTGGGTGAAAGATATAACGCACCAGTTAACCTTCGTTTTGATGATACCAACCCTGCAAAAGAAGAGCAAGAATATGTAGATGCTATAAAAGAAGATGTAGCATGGTTAGGTTATAAGTGGGATAAAGAAGTGTTTTCTTCTGATTACTTTCAACAATTATACGATTGGGCCGTACTTTTTATTGAAGAAGGCAAAGCATATATAGATTCACAATCGAGTGAAGCGATGGCAGAACAGAAAGGAACCCCAACACAACCTGGTGTAGATGGTCCTTTTAGAAATAGAACCGTTGCAGAAAATTTAGATTTATTTGAACGTATGAAAGCGGGCGAATTTAATGAAGGTGAACATATTTTACGTGCTAAAATAGACATGCAACACCCTAATATGTTGATGCGTGACCCTATTATGTATCGTATTTTAAAGAAACACCACCATAGAACTGCCAATGATTGGTGTATTTACCCCATGTACGATTGGACACATGGTGAAAGTGATTATATAGAACAAGTGTCACATTCCTTATGTTCTTTAGAATTTAAACCTCACAGAGAACTGTACGATTGGTTTTTAGATCAAGTAACAGAACCTAGTTTGGTAAGACCAAAACAACGTGAATTTGCACGTTTAAATTTAAGTTATACCATTATGAGTAAGCGTAAGCTACTTAAATTGGTTGAAGATGGTATTGTAAACGGTTGGGACGACCCACGTATGCCAACTATTTCTGGTTTGCGTCGTAGAGGGTATACCCCAAATGCATTAAGAAAATTTGTAGATACTGTTGGTGTTGCTAAACGTGATAATATTATTGATGTATCTCTTTTAGAGTTTTGTATTCGTGAAGACCTAAACAAAACAGCACCCCGCGTTATGGCGGTTTTAGACCCTATTAAATTGGTTATTACTAATTATCCAGAAGATAAAGAAGAATGGCTAGAAGCGGAAAACAACCAAGAAGATGATAGTGCTGGTTTTAGAAAAGTACCTTTTTCACGTGAATTATATATTGAAAAGGAAGATTTTAAAGAAGTTGCTGGTAATAAGTTTTTTAGACTAAAATTAGGTGGCGAAGTGCGACTTAAAAATGCCTATATAATTAAAGCTGAATCTGTTGAAAAGGATGCGGAGGGTCATATTACAGAAATACACTGTACTTATTCTGAAGATACATCTAAAAAAGTAAAAGGTACTTTACATTGGGTATCTATAAAACATGCTATTAAAGTGGAAGTTAGAGAGTACGATCGTTTGTTTAAGGACGAAGCACCAGACAGCCATCAAGACAAAGATTTTATGGAATTTTTGAATACAGATTCTTTAAAAATCATTGATGCTTTTGTAGAACCAAGTTTGTTAGAAGCTCAAGTAGGAGAGAGGTTCCAATTTCAAAGGTTGGGGTATTTTAATGTAGATAAAGACTCCTCTACTAGTAAATTAATATTTAATAAAACAGTAGGCTTAAGAGATAATTGGTCCAAACAAGTAGCTACTCAAAAAACCGATAATAAACCGGTTAATCAAAATAAACCGAACACACAACCCAAGCGTAAAGCTATTGATGTGATTCAGCAATTAGGAAAAAAATACACCAATTTACCAGAAGCGAAGCAATTAAAAGTAAAGTCTGAAATTCAAGAACTTGCTAAAGATGTGAGTTATGATGAATTACAACCACTTTTTAATACCGCTGCTAAAAAAGTAGGAACGCGTATTGCCACCATGATTACTTTAGGTATTTTGATTAAAAACGGACTTGATAAAAACACAGATATTTCTGAATTTATTAATAAAGGTTTGGAAGATTCTAATGAATTGTTGGTTGCGGAAACTCAGGCTATTTAGCATTCAATGTTAGTGGGCTTTATTTAAGTTTTACAGTACTAGAAATATGAAAAAATATAAGTTGGTTAGAATACTTTTAAAATTATTTTTTTCATTTATGGTGCTTATATTTATTTATAGTTATAGTCCGTATAAACTGGATTTTTTAGGGTATTACCATAAAATTTGGGCACACAGAACAAATAGTGTGGAAAAATTAAATTCTGCTTTAAGCTATTTTAATGGGGTAGAGTTGGATTTGGTTTACATAGAGGATCATGATTTTTTTGATGTTTATCATGCTCCATCCAAGTCTTATAATTTAAAATTTGAGGATTGTATCAATAGTATTGAAAATATTGATGATTTAAAAGGTATTTGGCTCGATATAAAAAATTTGAATTCAGAAAATTCAGAAAAAATTTTATTAAAATTACTTAAAATTTTAGATGCCAGAAATATTCCTCACCAAAATGTTTTAATAGAAACGAGGTTTCCAGAAGCCTTACCAATTTTCACTAAAAGTGGCTTCAAATCGTGTTACTACCTTCCTTATTTTCTTTACAAAAAAAACAATGTAGAGTTGAATAGTGACATTTCTAATATCAAAAATGTTTTAGCTAATCAACCAAATATAGCGATATCCTCGAGTCATAAAGATTATGATATTCTACGTGAACATTTTCCTAATACACCAAAGTATATTTGGGATTTAGTATGGCCAGTAAATATAGACTTTTTATTAACTAGAAGACTTTTAAAAGATGATGCTGTTAAAGTGGTTTTAGTGCATTATAAGGCCTTAAAAGGAAATCGTTAATTAAATGAAGCAGTTTATAAATAAGTATAAAGAAATTATTATTTTTAATTTAGTTGTAAATATTATTTTTGCGCTTTTTGTTACACTTTCTTCGTATTATTATATTCCCTTGAATAATTTAAAAGGCAAACTAATGTACTTTCTGCATTTATGTATTGTACAGGGAACTTTTGCTAGTATTATTTATTTTTTAACGCTGTCTAGAGTTATTTTTAAAGTAGTTTTTTCTACGTTATTCATAATTTTAAGTGTTGTAGGTTATTGGACTTATAGTATTAATATTTCAATGTCTTCAGCCCTTATTGATGCCTCTGTTACTACTAAGCCGTATATTATTAAAGATCTTATAACTGTTCAATTTATCCTTTTTTTAGTATGCAGCACCATAGTATTGTGGGGTATTCATAAATATTATAAATCGATAAAACCGAAGCAAGGTATTAAGCTATTTTTTCCTTTGAGTTGTTTATTGTTAGTCTTATACTTTTTGGTAAACAATGAAAGAACTAGGAGTTTAGAATCCAAATTACCGTATTCATTTTTTTATGCTTTAAATGAGTATTTTATTAAAGTTGATATTCCGTTAAAACAAACTATTAAAATTACAGATACTAAAAATTTCAATAAATTAAATATAGTATTTGTTTTAGGAGAGTCGTTACGAGCAGATCATTTAGGTTTAAATGGTTACAATAGGGAAACAACACCACTACTTTCTAAAAGACAAAATTTAATAAGTTTTAAAACCGTTTATACTAACAAAACGAACACCGCTTTAAGTCTTCCATGTATATTAACAGATAAAAGTATTTATAGTAATAAAAACGACTCCGTTCGGTCGGTCTTTAGCCTTTTTAACGCTCTAGAAATACCTACTGTTTGGATAGGTAACCAATTATTAGAACCTAGTTATGAACAAATTGTAAATACGAATAAGGACGTTGTTATTATTGATAAATTTAAATCTTATTGGAATATTGGCAAAAAACACGATTTAGAATTATTAAATGAGTTTAATAAGCTTTTTAAAAGGGAAATAAATGGTTTGTATACCATCCATATGATTGGAAGTCATTGGTGGTATGAAGATAAATATACAGATGCATTTAGAAAGTTCAAACCAGTTATTGATAGTAAATATATCCCATCCTTGAGTAATGAACAAATTATAAACTCGTATGATAATACTATTTTATATTTAGACTATTTTTTAAATACACTAATCAATAAATTAGAAACTAATAATATACCAACGGTGTTGGTTTATTTATCAGATCATGGAGAATCTTTGGGTGAAAATGGCAAGTGGTTGCATTCACACACAGAGGCATTAACCAATCCAGGTATGATGGTTTGGTATTCTAATAGTTTTAAAACTGTTTATCCAAATAAAGTAGAAGCATTAAATAAAAATAAGGAACGAGAATTATCAACAGATTTATTGTTTCACAGCCTTGTGGATTTGATTGACAATGATAATTTTAATTATAATAAGGAGCTGAGTATATTTTATACGAAAAACTAAAATAATTTTTATTTATCTTTAACCTATAACTACTAACTAATTAATATTATGGATTTTGTAAACCTGAGTGCTATTTTGCTTGCTGCAGTTTCAGCACTTGTTGTTGGATTTATTTGGTATAACCCTAAAGTATTTGGAAAAGCTTGGATGCAAGAAGCAGGCATGACTGAAGAAAGTATGAAAGGGGCTAACATGGCTAAAATTTTTGCTTTAGCACTTCTTTTTGCCTTTATGATTGGTTTTATATTGGAAAACCTTGTTATTCACCAAGCAGGCGCTTTAAGTTTGGTTGGAGGTGATTCTAGTGTTGCTTTGCAGTCCTATTCCGATTTTATGAGTGATTATGGTAATGATTTTAGAACCTTCAAACATGGTGTTTTACATGGTGTTATGGCGGGTATTTTCTTTGCTTTACCTATTTTAGGTACGAATGCTTTATTTGAAAGAAAAAGTGCTAAATATATTTTTATTAATAGCGGATATTGGATTGTAACACTGGGTATTATGGGTGGTATTATTTGTGCTTGGAAATAAACTTTTGTAAACATTTAAATAAATTAAAGACTGAAGTGTTTAACTTCGGTCTTTTTTATTCTATATTTTGAAGTCTTTTAAAATTTATCATTCGGTTGCCAATCTCCCAAAGTCATGGGATGCTGTTGTTGCGCATGATATTTTTTTACAAACGGCCTACTTTAAAGCGCTTGAAAATGCATCACCCAATAACATTCAATTTTTTTATGTGGGTATTTTTAATGAAGATGTTTTAGTAGGTGTTGCTGTTGTACAACGTGTGCAGTTGTACTTGAAAGATATGTTTAGAACCATAAACGTTTCTTGTTTAAAGGAATTTTTCCGCGATGTCATTTCAAAAATATTGAAAGGAAATATTTTGGTAGTTGGTAACTTGACGCATACCGGTCAACATGGTGTGTTTTTTCAAAAGGAAAATATTTCTCAAACCAACTATTTTAAATTGGTGAATCAAGCTTTAAATTACATTAAAAAGCATATCAAAACCAATCAAAATAAAACCATACGCGCCATCATGTTTAAAGATTATTTTTTGGATGATGCGATTCATTTAGAAACTGATTTTTTTAGTGAAAACAAATTACACAAAGTGAAAGTGCAACCTAATATGGTTTTGAAGCTAGATCCAAATTGGTTAAGCTTTACTGATTATACGATGGCACTTAACAAAAAATATAAAAGGCGCTATAAAACGGCGCGAAACAAGTTAAATGGTATTAGATGCTCAGAACTAAGTTTAGAGGCTGTTAAGGCGTATTCTAGTAAGTTACATGCCTTATATTTAAATGTTTCTAACAATGCTAAATTTAATACCTTCATACTACCAGATAACCATTTTTATAATTTAAAACTTCAATTAGAAAACAGGTTTAGAGTTTTTGGCTATTATTTGAATGAAGAACTTATTGGTTTCTTTACTTTGATAGAAAATGAAAATCATCTTGAAACTTATTTTTTAGGCTATGATGAAGTGCATCAGTATAAAAACCAGTTGTATTTAAATATGCTGTATAGCATGTTAGAATTTGGAATTAGTAATAATTTTAAAACAGTTGTTTACGCAAGAACAGCAATGGAAATTAAAAGTTCTGTAGGTGCTAAACCAGAAGCTATGGTTGTTTATATAAAACATAGCAATCTTATTTTGAATGCTATTTTAAAACAAATTTTTGGATTGATGAATCCGAAACAAGAGTGGGAGGAACGCCATCCATTTCTTAGTTGAAACTTATAGAAATTAATTTGTTTATTTTTATAACTTATTTTATTTCAGTAAATTACGTATTATTTTACAAAAAGAGTTGTCATGAATTTGAAGTCTAAACTACTTTTTGAAATATCGAAAATTACGCTCGAAATTGAAACAAGTTATCCTGAATTGTATCAATTTTTAGACGAAAACCCTATAACGATTCCAAATGAAGGTCGTTTACATATTGATGATGTTTCATTGGAAAAATATTTAGAAGCTTTGAGAACGGTACTTGAAAAGTATAAAGAAGAGCACCCATAAAAAAAGCCTCATAAACATTTAATTTATGAGGCTTTTTCGTGAGTTTTTTATAAGTCTATTCTTTTTTCTTTTTCTCTTTAGCTTCTTTCATAGCTTCACCAATTTGATTACTTGCTGTAAAACTTGCAAGCATTTCGTTTAGCATATTACTACCCGCTTGTGGCGAATTAGGCATTAAAATTAAGTTACTATTAGTATGTTGACCAATAGATTGAAGGGTATCGTAATGTTGAGTTACCACAATTAATGCAGAGGCTTCTTGCGAGTTTATACCAACTTTGTTTAATACTAAAACAGATTCTTCTAAACCACGTGCAATTTCGCGACGTTGGTCGGCAATACCTTGTCCTTGTAAACGTTTACTTTCTGCCTCGGCTTTTGCTTTTTCAACAATTAAAATACGTGCAGCATCACCTTCGTATTGTGCGGCAGTTTTTTCCCTATCGGCTGCATTAATACGGTTCATGGCTTCTTTTACTTGGGCGTCAGGGTCTATATCTGTTACCAAAGTTTTAATAATATCATAACCATATTCCATCATGGCATCATTTAATTCTGTTTTAACGGCAATGGCAATGTCATCTTTTTTCAAGAAAACATCATCTAAAATCATTTTAGGAACTTCGGCACGTACTACATCAAATACATAACTTGTTATTTGATCGTGCGGATAATCTAGTTTGTAAAAAGCATCTTCAACTTTGTCTCTTATTACTTTATATTGAACAGATACTTTTAGTTTCACAAACACATCATCTTTAGTTTTAGTTTCAACAATAACATCTAATTGTTGAATTTTTAAACTTAAACGGCCAGCTACTTTATCAACTATTGGTATTTTTAATTGTAAGCCAGATTGACGAATACTTAAAAATTTTCCGAAACGTTCTATTATGGCTGCTGATTGTTGCTTAACCGTAAAGAAGGACGAAAATAAAATGACGAATGCGAATAGAATAAAGGGAATAAGGTAAAAGCTCATAAAAAAATGATTTAAAATTGTTAGAAAATTCTAATTACTAAATTAAGTTATATTTGTTCATTTAATATTAAAAATACTATGAAAAAACTACAACTTATATTATTAGTAACCCTAATGCTATGTTTCGTTACAAAATCTTTTGCACAAAAAGGAAATTATAGAATTTCTAACGGTATAAGTATTACAGGAGCTATTACCAAACTTGATATTACCACCGATAATTTTATAACCAAGCAAGGCGAAGGTTTTTTGGGAGGATTTGATGCCACGGTCGATATTCCACATAGATGGTACAACGTAAGTTTTGGTATGCAATTATCAGAAAGTGCTATTGGAATTTCAGCCAGACCAGAAGCTGTTTTAGGGAATAGCGAGTTTATTGATTATAAATTGTTTGCTGCTCAAGTCGCTTTGTTAATGCATATTAAAGTTATTCCAGATCATTTTACAATCGATTTAGGACCGATGTTACAATACAATAGCAAAATGGAATTAAAAGATAGAGATAAAGAAAACTATTATATCGATAAATATGCTAATCTATCTGCGGAAGCTATAAGTGAAATTTCTCAATTTAATTTTAATGGAGCCGTTGGTGCTTCAGTTGGTTTTAGAAATTTTAAGTTGAAAGCGCAATATATTTATGGCTTAACAAATATTTTGAAGAAACTTGAAAACCAAGATTTAGATACTACTGGTGGAGATGCACGTTTTAAAGGAAACCAAAACATGTTGGTTTTAGGAGCAAAAGTGTCGTTTTAAACCTTATTAAAAAAATTACGCCGAAGTAATTAAACTTCGGCGTAAACTATATTTAATATTAAAAAATCAATGTTTTTATAAAGTAGATATTGCTTTTTCTATACGTTTCACACTTTCCGTTTTTCCAATCATAAACATAATATCAAATACATCTGGGCCTTGTAAAGCACCAACGAGTGCTAAACGTAAAGGCATCATCACTGGACCAAAACCAATATTATTGGTAGTAATCCAAGTTTTGATTTCGTTTTGAAGCGTTTCTGCGCTAAAATCCTCAATAGAGTTAATGATTGTTACCACTTCTAATAAAAGATCCTTTGTACCCTCTTTAAATGCTTTTTTAGAGGCTTTTTCATCATAACTAGTAGGAGCTGTGAAGAAGTATGCACTCATATCCCAAAAATCTGAAATAAATGTTGCGCGTTCTTTTATCATGCCAACAACTAGGGCGATGTAATTCACATCAATATCCGCTAGTTCTGAATGTTTGTTTTTGAAAGCTTCTGCTAAATCATCATTATTTTGCTCTTGCATATAATGGTGGTTAAACCATTTAATTTTATCTGGGTCGAAACGCGCACCAGACTTATTAACACGTTCTAAATCAAAAGCATTTATAAGTTCGTCTAAATTGAAAATTTCTTGCTCTGTTCCTGGGTTCCAACCTAGAAATGCTAAGAAATTAATCATGGCTTCTGGAAAATAACCATCTTGTTTATAACCTCTAGAAACTTCTTCTGATACAGGATCTGTCCATTGTAAAGGAAATACAGGAAAGCCTAATTTATCACCATCACGTTTACTTAATTTCCCTTTTCCGGTAGGTTTTAAAATAAGTGGTAAATGTGCAAATTCTGGAGACTCCCAACCAAAGGCTTTATATAATTGGTAGTGTAACGCTAAAGAAGGTAACCATTCTTCACCACGAATTACGTGGGTAATTTCCATTAAATGGTCGTCTACAATATTCGCTAAATGGTAGGTTGGCATCCCATCACTTTTAAATAAAACTTTATCATCTAAAACATTGGTGTCAATTTTTATGTCGCCACGAATAATATCTTTTAAATGTAATGTTTCATCTTGAGGTGATTTAAAGCGGATCACATAATCGTTGCCAGCATCTAATTTTGCTTTTACTTCTTCCGCGCTAAGCGATAAAGAATTACTTAATTTTAAGCGGTTGTGCCAGTTGTAAATAAAGGTTTTACCATTCGCTTCGTGATCGTTTCTATGAAAATCTAAATCTTCAGAGCTGTCAAAAGCATAATAAGCATTACCGCTTGCAATTAATTCATCAGCATATTGCTTGTATAAATGTTTACGTTCACTTTGGCGGTAAGGGCCAAAGGTTTCGTTTTTATTAATACCTTCATCAAAAGGAATTCCGCACCAGTTTAAGGCATCAATTATATATTGTTCTGCACCTTCAACATAACGGTTTTGGTCGGTGTCTTCAATTCTTAAAACAAAGGTTCCGTTATATTTTTTAGCAAATAAATAGTTGAATAATGCCGTACGAACACCACCAATATGTAGGGGTCCTGTTGGGCTAGGTGCAAAGCGCACACGAACTTTCTGGGTCATGTTTTGTAATTTTGTTGCAAAGATACAATTAACACATTATTATAAACACTGTACTAAATAAAATTGTAGTTTAGTAGGTTATTATATTAGGCTTCAAGAGAATATTGAATAAACCATTAAATTTGCCATTCCCAAGCAAATAGGGAATCTACACACATGCCAAATAATTTTAAAAACATACAAACCAAATTAGAAGCATTTATTAGACGTTATTATACGAATGAATTGCTAAAAGGTGCCATTCTATTTTTTGCGATTGGTGTCTTGTATTTTTTGTTAACCTTATTTATTGAACATGTATTATGGCTTAATACGGCAGCACGTACCATGTTGTTTTGGCTGTTTGTTTTGGTAGAATTGGGTTTACTTGTTATGTTTATTTTTATCCCATTGGCCAAATTATTTAAACTTCAAAAAGGAATTAATTATGAAGATGCTTCTAGAATAATTGGTTTACATTTTCCAGAGGTGAATGATAAATTGTTAAATGTATTACAACTTCATCAAAGTACATCACAGTCTGAATTACTGGTAGCGAGTATCGAACAAAAATCTTTAGAGCTCAATCCTATTCCTTTTAAGTTGGCTGTAAATTTTAAAAAGAATGTTCAGTATTTAAAGTACGCAGCTATTCCTGTTTTAATTTTGGTATTAACTTTTTTGTTTGGAAATAGCCGTTGGTTTAGTGACAGTTTAAACCGGGTGGTACATTACAAAACGGCTTATGAGGCACCAGCACCGTTTCAGTTTTTTGTGGTGAATACTAATTTAAATGCCATAGAGACTAAAGATTTTAAATTGCTTGTAAAAACGGCTGGATCCGTCATTCCAGAAAATGCTGAAATAATTTATAACAATGAAACTTATTTTTTAAAACAAACGGGAGTAGGTGAGTTTGAATATGTATTTACACAACCTAAAGAAAGTATAGAGTTTCAACTAACTTCCAATACAGTCACTTCAAAACCTTATACTATCTATGTTGTAGAAGTACCATCGTTATTAAGTTTTGAAATGGAATTGAATTACCCGAAGTATACCAAAAAGAAAAATGAAACTTTAAAAAGTACAGGGAATGCTGTTGTTCCAGAAGGGACTTATATTACCTGGCGTCTTAAAACTAAAGCGACCAATCAGGTGCAGTTTTTTGCTAAAGACACTATTAATTTTTCCTTTCTTAAAGACGGACTTTTTGAAAGTTCCAAACGCGTTTATAATAATCTAAATTATAGTTTAAGTACGAGTAATAAAAACTTAAAAGATTATGAAACTCTATCGTTCAATTTGAATGTTGTTAAAGACGAATTTCCTGTTATTAACTTAAAAGTGAAAAGAGATAGTTTGGATTTGCAGACTCTTTATTTTCATGGTCAGGTAAGTGACGATTATGGTTTTAATAAGTTACAGTTGGTTTATTATCCTTCGGATAATGAATTGGAAAAGAAAACGGAAACTATTTCTATTGCAAATTCGACCATTGCAGAGTTTATCACGGCATTTCCTAATAATTTGGCCATTCAGGAAGGTGTTTCTTATGAATTGTATTTTCAAGTATTTGATAATGATCAAGTTAATAAGTATAAAAGCGTAAAAAGTAATGTGTTCTCCTATAGAAAGAGAACTAAAGATGGGGAAGCAACAAAACAACTGAATGCCCAGAGTGAATCTATCAAAGACTTAAATAAATCTTTGAAAAAGTTTGATGAGCAAGAGAAACAATTAGAACAGTTGTCTAAAACTCAAAAAGAAAAATCCAACCTTAATTTTAATGATAAAAAGAAATTAGAAAACTTTCTGAAACGTCAAAAGCAGCAAGATGAAATGATGAAAAATTTCAACAAAAAGCTTAACGAAAATTTAAAGGAATTTCAAAAGGACGATCAGGAAAAAGATGCCTTTAAAGAAGATTTGAAAAAGCGTTTAGATGAGAATGATGAACAGTTAAAACAAGATGAGAAACTGTTAGATGAATTGCAGAAACTTCAAGAAAAAATAAATAAAGAAGCGCTTACCCAAAAGCTGGATGAATTGGCGAAACAGAATAAGAATAAGAAACGAAGCTTGGAACAGTTACTGGAATTAACCAGGCGCTTTTATGTCGAAAAAAAGTTGGAATCGCTTAAGGATGATTTGGAACAACTTGCTGAGGAACAAAAAAAATTAGCCAACGAGAAAGAGGAAAAAAACACCAAGGAAAAGCAAGATGAATT
This sequence comes from Mariniflexile sp. AS56, assembly GCF_030552475.1. GTDB lineage: Bacteria > Bacteroidota > Bacteroidia > Flavobacteriales > Flavobacteriaceae > Mariniflexile. The sequence continues at coordinate 162,076 of NZ_JAUPED010000005.1, forward strand.
GAATACTATTTTTGAAGAATTCCAAAAACAATTGGAAGATTTAAAGAAAGAAGGAGATGCGTTAAAGAAACCTATTAAAGTACCTCAGGATAAATTGGCTGAAAATGAAATTAAAAAAGATCAGGAAAAAGCAGCTGATGAATTAGGTAAAAAAGAGAAGGCTTCAGACAAAAATGAGAATCAGAAAAATGCTCAAAAAAATCAGAAGAAGGCTGCTGAGAAGATGAAGAAATTGAGTGAACAAATGCAAGGTGCCATGCAAGCTGGTGGAGGTGAACAATTGCAGGAAGATGTGGACATGCTTCGCCAAATTTTAGATAATCTCGTTTTGTTTTCATTTGATCAGGAAAAGCTAATGAACCGCTTTCAAGCAATTGAGGAAAGTAATAATGAGTATGCATCTTTATTAAAGAAACAAAACAATTTGCGTGAACATTTTGAACATGTTGATGATAGTTTGTTTGCCTTGTCTTTACGTCAACCCAAGTTGTCTGAAGATGTGAATAAACAAATTACAGATGTGTATTATAACATAGATAAGGCTTTAGAATTATTTGCCGAAAATCAAATTTATAACGGACTTTCTAAACAGCAATTTGCTATTACGGCTACTAATAATTTAGCTAATTATTTAAGTGATGTGTTAGATAATATGCAGGAGAACTTAAGTATGTCGATGGGTAAAGGAGGGAAAGGAGAGATGCAACTTCCTGATATAATTATGAGTCAAGAAGAACTTAATAAAATGATGGAGTCGGGCATGAAGAAAGGTAAAGAAGGTCAGCCAAAAAGTGAAGGAGAAGGTAAGAAGGAGGGTGAAAAAGGTAAGGAAGGTGAAAAGGGAAAAGATGGTGATAAAGGAAAGAGTGGTGATAAAAAAGAACCAGGTAAGGACGGTACTAAAAGCGGAGGTGAAGGCGAAGGTGGTAATGAGGAATTGAATGGTTTGTTATATCAAATTTATCAGGAGCAACTAGAGTTGCGAAATGCATTAGAAGAGAAGTTGGCTAAAGAGGGGAAGTTAGGTAATGCGGGATCTTTGTTAAGAAAAATGGAAGAAGTGGAATTAGATTTATTGAACAAAGGTTTTACCAATCAAACACTCCAGAAGATGATGGATTTAAAGCATCAATTATTAAAAATGGAGAATGCTGCCTTACAACAGGGGGAAGATAATAAGCGTGAATCTAAAACTAATAAAGGCGATTATGGTAATGATATTAATACTCAAATTCCAACCGCTAAGCAATATTTTAATACTACTGAAATATTGAATAAACAAATACTACCTTTGCAGCCAGTTTACAAAAAGAAAGTTCAAACATATTTTAAGGAAAGCAATGATTAGTTTTAATTACGAAACAACATTCTCATTAGGTAATGAGGAGCAATTATCTGATTGGATAAAAGGTGTTATCACCGATGAGAAATGTGTTTTGGAAGAGGTGAATTATATATTTTGTGACGATGAATATTTACACAAATTGAATGTAGAATTCTTAAATCATGACACGCTTACAGATGTTATTAGTTTTGATTACTCGATTGGAAAAACCATTCAGGGTGATGTTTATATATCTATTGAAAGAGTAGCAGATAATGCTGTAGATTTTAAGGTGTCCTTAGAAGAAGAATTACAACGCGTAATGGTTCATGGTGTGTTGCATTATTGTGGCTATAAAGATAAGACGGATAGTGATGCTAAGTTGATGCGTGAAAAGGAGAACCACTACCTAAGCCAGTTGGTTTAATATTTGGCAAATCAGTGTATATTTGCAAACTGAAAATTAAAATAAGGTTAATGTTCCACGTGGAACAATCTAATAAAAAAAGTTATGTTTAATGATGTTTATGATGTTATAGTTGTTGGTGCAGGTCATGCAGGAAGTGAAGCTGCTGCCTCTGCTGCCAATATGGGAAGTAAAACATTGCTTATTACAATGAACCTACAAAACATTGCGCAAATGTCTTGTAACCCATGTATGGGTGGTATTGCAAAAGGACAGATTGTTCGCGAAATTGATGCGCTTGGAGGATACAGTGGTATTGTTTCTGACACCTCTGCAATTCAGTTTAAGATGTTGAATAAATCTAAAGGACCTGCTATGTGGAGTCCAAGAGTTCAAAGCGACCGTATGCGTTTTGCAGAGGATTGGAGATTGCTTTTGGAAGGTACACCTAACCTTGATTTCTATCAAGAAATGGTTTCTGGTTTGGTTGTAGAACAAGGTAAAGTGGTTGGTGTAAAAACATCTTTGGGTTTAGAAATTAAAGGAAAGACAGTCGTGTTAACTAACGGGACTTTCTTGAATGGATTGATACATATTGGTAATAAAAATTTCGGCGGCGGTAGGGCAGGAGAGAAAGCGGCAACTGGTATTACGGAACAATTAGTAAGTTTAGGTTTTGAATCTGGCAGAATGAAAACGGGAACACCACCTCGAGTTGATGGTCGTTCTTTGGATTTTTCTAAAATGGTAGAACAACCTGGTGATGTAAATCCTGAGAAATTTTCTTTCTTAGATACTACGAAGCCATTGGAAAATCAACGTTCATGTCACATGACCTATACTAGTGAATTAGTACACGATTTACTTCGTGAAGGCTTTGATAGATCGCCTATGTTTAATGGTCGAATTAAAAGTTTAGGACCTAGATATTGCCCGTCTATTGAGGATAAAATTAATCGTTTTGCTGATAAAGATAGACACCAGTTATTTGTAGAACCTGAGGGGTGGAATACTTGTGAGGTTTATGTGAATGGCTTCTCTACATCTTTGCCAGAAGATGTTCAGTTTAAAGCATTACGTTCTGTAATTGGTTTTGAGAATGTCAAGTTTTTTAGACCAGGTTATGCGATAGAATACGATTATTTTCCACCAACGCAGTTAAAGCATACTTTAGAAACAAAGGCTGTGGAAGGTTTGTATTTTGCTGGACAGATTAATGGAACTACGGGATATGAGGAAGCAGCGGCTCAAGGTTTAATGGCTGGTATTAATGCGAGTTTGAAAGTTCAAGAAAAAGAGGCTTTAATATTAAAAAGAGACGAGGCTTATATAGGTGTTTTAATAGATGATTTAATAACTAAGGGGACTGAGGAACCTTATAGAATGTTTACGTCACGTGCAGAGTATAGAACCTTGTTGCGTCAAGATAATGCAGATATTAGATTAACTCCAAAAGGTTTTGATATAGGTTTAGCTAGTGAAAAACGTTTGCGAAGAATGGAACAGAAACATGATGAAGCAGAAAAGTTTGTTAAGTTTTTTGCTGATACAAGTGTGAAGCCAGAACATGCAAACCCTGTTTTAGAGGTAAAAGAATCTGCTGCAATTAGACAGTCTGATAAGATGTTTAAAATATTTTCTAGACCTAATATCACCATCGATGATATGCGTCAATTTGAAGAGGTTGAAAGTTATATTCAAGAACATGATTTAGATAGGGAAGTTATAGAGCAAACAGAAATTCAAGTAAAGTATTCAGGATATATTTCTAAAGAAAAGAATAATGCTGATAAACTAACGAGGTTAGAATATGTTAAGATTCCAGAGAATTTTGATTATTCACAAATCAAATCTATGAGTTTTGAAGCACGTGAGAAACTTAAAAAAATCCAACCAGCAACGGTGTCCCAGGCATCCAGAATTAGTGGGGTTTCTCCAAATGATATTTCAGTATTGTTGGTTTATATGGGACGTTAAACTCCTGTGGAAACAAAATTATTGTATGTTTCAATTCAATTAAGCACTAAATATTTTAAGTACGTTCCACGTGGAACGTACTTTTTTTATTAAAAAAATCACGTATTTCTTAAAAAAACAGAGGTAAGTTATGGTAAAGGAAAACTCAAAAAATCAATTTTTAAAAGTAAAAGATCATTCTGTTTCTCAAGAATTATTCAATTTGGTTGAAAACCTTGAGTATGGTTTTTTAGAAACCAGACCCCAACCATCTTCAGAAACCTTGCCCGATTATTATAAGAGTGAAGATTATATTTCGCATACAGATTCAAAGCGAAATGTTTTTGAAAATGTTTACCACTTGGTTAGAAGCATCTCTTTAAAACAAAAACTGAAGCTTATAAATAGTTTTGAATCTACAGATAAAACACTTTTAGATGTTGGTTGTGGTACAGGCGATTTTTTACAAACAGCCCAAAAGAAGCATTGGACAGTTTCTGGAATAGAGCCTAATGAAGAGGCTAGGGCACTTGCTAATAAAAAAACAAATCAAGCGGTTTATGAAATAGAAGAACTTTTAAAATTGGAAGCTAAAAGTTTTGACGTAATTACGCTTTGGCATGTATTAGAACACCTTCCAAATTTAGAAGAACACATTCAAATTTTTAAAAAATTATTAAAACCAAATGGGACTTTAATAATTGCAGTGCCAAATTATAAAAGTTATGATGCCACGTATTATAAAGAGTTTTGGGCTGCTTTTGATGTGCCAAGACATTTATGGCATTTTAATAAACCGTCCATTTCAAAATTAGTTTCTAAAGTTTCTATGGAAGTTGTGAAAACGAAACCAATGTATTTTGATGCATTTTATGTAAGCCTTCTTTCAGAAAAGTATAAAAAGGGCAAAATGAATTTTTTAAGAGGCTTCTGGGTAGGTTTGGTATCAAACTTGAAATCTTTATCAACAAAAGAGGTTTCTTCACTAATTTATGTCATTAAAAATAGTTAAAATTGATTTTAAGGCGTTTTAAAGGTTGTTTTATATTGAAAACACACAAACACCAGCCGAATTTTTATAAATCTATCTCAGTTTATTTATGAGGCTTATTTTTGATAGTAAACCTTTATAGTTTTAATTATTTATCATAAATTTTAGTTATACATCAAAATCAAACAAATTTCTAGTTTAAATATAGTTTACTTTACTACTTTTGCTCGTGTTATAAAATTAAACAAATGAAAAATATAGTTTACGCAGCAGCGTTGATGTTGGCATTTACTTCTTGCCAAGAACAAGCAAAAATTGGATTTGTAGATAACGGAACGGTTATAAACGATTATCAAGAGAAAAAAGATATTGAAGCAAAATTTCAAACCAAAGAAGAAGCTTTTAGAAAGAAAGCGGATAGTGTTGGTCAAGAGTTTCAATTAGAAGTTCAAGAAACACAATTAAGCGCTCAAAAAGCATCTCAAGCGAAAGCTCAAGAATTAATGGCTGGTTTGCAAAAGAAACAACAATTGCTTCAACAAAAAATGCAAATGGAACAACAAGAATTGCAAGAAAACTTTCAAACAGAAATTGATTCTGTAATTAGTAAAGTTAAAAAGCATGTTAAGGAATACGGAAAAAGTAACGGTTATACGTATATTTTAGGAACAAGCGATGCAGCTGCTACAGTAATGTATGGTGCAGAAGACAAAGATTTAACAAAAGAGATCTTAGAAGGCTTAAATAAAGAGTACAAAAAATAGTACTAAGCTTATTTATAGTAAACAAAAAGGCCCTGAAAATTAAGTTTTTCAGGGCCTTTTGTTTTATAACTAGTCCGGTTTTTTATGTAATAACCGCGTGAGTTTTATAGATAAATCGGTTAAAATTATCTTAGAATTTCCGTTACGTTCAATATGGTATATAGCATCTTGCAGTTCGTTGCTAATATCCATAATGTTATTACCGTGTATATAGGGAGCGAAATTTTCGAGCTTAAATTTTTCTGTTTTTGGTTCAAAGAAAACCAAATCGGTCGCATTATAATTAAGTAATAAGGCTTGTCTAAAAAAGTCTAAGCAGAAACTTAGAAATTGTTTTTGGGTTTCTCTACCCGTTTTAGCAATGTCTTCACTCCAAGAAATTAAATCGTGAATGGCTGCTTTATTACCTTTTGCTTTAAAAGCACTTCTAATCCAGAAAATAAACCAGGTTTCAAACTGTAAATCTTCAGAATCTTGATATACCAAATCACAGGCTTTATTATAATTACCATTGGATTGGTGAGCGATTTTAGTAGCTACAGAAACCTCTAAACTGTATTGTTTAATTAAAGCGTCCTTAATAACATCTTCAGCCAAAGGCGGGAAATGCAACACTTGGCAACGCGAACGTATGGTGTTAATAATCTGCTCTTCATCTTCAGCTATTAAAAGGAAAATAGTTTTATTTGGTGGCTCTTCAATAAGCTTTAAAAGTTTGTTGGCACTGGCTGTATTCATTTTTTCAGCCATCCAAATAAGCATCACTTTATATCCGCCTTCGTAGGCTTTTAAAGCCAGGGCTTTTACAATATCTTGTGCTTCATCAACTCCAATTTGGCCTTGTTTGTTATCGACTCCAAGTAACTTATACCAATCAAATAAATTACCGTAAGGTTGTTCCTTTAAAAGTTGGCGCCACTCTTCGAGATAATGGCTGGAAACGGGGTGACTTTTAGCTTTATCGCTGGTTGTAACCGGAAATGCAAAATGCAAATCGGGATGCGATACATTCTTAAATTTTAGGTTACAAGCCTCGTTGCCAGAATTATTATCAGCATTGGTGTTGCTGCACAATATATATTGCGCGTAAGCAATAGCCATGGGTAAGGTACCGCTACCTTCGGGTCCCACAAATAATTGTGCGTGGGGAATTCGCCCATTATCAACACTTTGTGTTAAATGGTTTTTAAGGTGTTCTTGACCAAGAATATCTGTGAATTGCATGTAACAAACGTACATAAATTTTATAACATGTTAAAACTCAAATTTTGGATTTAGATGCTTGTAAAAGAGGTGTGGTTTTTACTTTTGTTATTTCTGCTAAGACTGAAAACTAACGTTTAATTGAATAGTCTGTTTGAATTAAGTTTATTTTTAAGTAAATCAAAAGGATGTTATTGTTGAAGGAGCCTAGTTTAAGCTTTAAAACTAGACTTGTTAAAAAAATATTCCAGCTACATCGTTTTCGTTTAAAAACAGGTTTTGTAGCTGTTTTTAATTAGTTACTTTTGTAAATCAAATACTTAAAAAAATAAAATATATATAAATGAAAACGCTTAACGATTTTAATTTCAAAAACAAAAAAGCATTAATCCGTGTAGACTTTAATGTGCCTTTAAATGATAAGTTTGAAGTTACAGATTCTACTAGAATTGTATCTGCAAAACCAACTATTATTAAAATATTAGAAGATGGTGGAAGCTGTATTTTAATGTCTCATTTAGGACGTCCGAAAGGCGTTCAAGAGCAATTTTCATTAGTGAACATTGTAAAAGAAGTTGAAAGTATTTTAGGTGTTGAAGTGAAGTTTGTTAACGAATGTGTTGGTGAAAAAGCAGAAACTGCTGTTGCGAACTTACAACCCGGTGAAATTTTATTATTAGAAAATCTACGTTTTCACAAAGAAGAAGAAGCTGGAGATAAAGCATTCGCTGAAAAATTATCAAAATTAGGTGATATTTATGTGAATGATGCTTTTGGAACTGCTCACAGAGCACATGCATCTACCACGATTGTTGCTCAGTTTTTCCCAAGCAGCAAATGTTTTGGTTATTTACTAGCTCAAGAAATTGAAAGTATTGATAAAGTTTTAAAAACAGGTGAAAAACCAGTTTTAGCGGTACTTGGTGGTGCTAAAGTATCTTCAAAAATCACAATTATTGAAAATATTTTAGATGCTGTAGATCACTTAATAATTGGTGGTGGAATGGCATTTACCTTTATTAAAGCGCAAGGTGGTAAAATTGGAAACTCTATTTGTGAAGATGATAAGCAAGAATTAGCATTAGAAATTTTAAAACAAGCCAAAGCTAAAAACGTACAAGTACATATTCCTGTTGATGTTATTGCTGCTGATGCTTTTAGTAACGATGCTAATAAACAAATAGTAGATATTAATGCGATTCCTGATGGTTGGGAAGGTGTTGATGCAGGACCAAAATCTAGAAAACAATTTCATGATGTGGTAATGCAGTGTAAAACGATTCTTTGGAACGGACCATTAGGTGTGTTTGAAATGGAAAGTTTTGCAGGCGGAACTATTGAATTAGGAAACTCTATTGCAGAAGCTACTAAAAATGGTGCTTTCTCTCTTGTTGGAGGAGGAGATTCTGTTGCAGCTGTAAAACAATTTGGTTTTGAAAATAAAGTAAGTTACGTAAGTACCGGTGGTGGTGCTATGTTAGAAAGTTTAGAGGGTATTGTATTACCTGGAATAGCTGCAATTTTAGAATAAGGTTTTTTTAAAATTAAGCTAATACATTTAGCCACAAATACTTGGGTGTTAATATTCATTCTGGTATTTGTGGTTTTTTAGTTTGTATAAGGCTATAATTCCGATAAAAATATACTTTATGTATTATATTTGTAAGTATTACATTACAGAAATGAAATTAAGTTTTTATTTTAAGTTAAAAAATACGATTTTAGCCCGAATATCGTTCAATACAACCCAAATGGATAGATTTATGACGTTTAGATTTTTTATAGCAGTAGCACTTTGTAATGTAGCGATGAGCTTTTCACAAATGCAAGATTCAATTCCGATGCAAGATTCGGTTGTTGTCAAGAAGAAGAAAAAGAATGATTTAAAACATATTAAAACACAAAAAGACAGCCTATTACTTCAAAAAGTTGAAGAAGATTTAGCAGTGGCCGAGTTTGATAAAAAATGGTTGGAAGAGTTGTATAGCAATTCACTTTATGATACTATTTATAATTCCGTTACCGAACTAACTTTTGAAGAAGTTGATTATCCAGAGCTTTCAACGGAATTATTGAAAACTAGATTGGCTGAATTAAACTCTAAAACACCCTTCAATGTCGAGTATAACCCAGGTTTAGAAAGTGTTATTAAATCCTATTTAAAAAGGAGAAAGGGAAGCATGCAAAAGCTTATGAATTTAAGCGGTTTTTATTTTCCTATGTTCGAACGTGAATTAGATAATTACGATATTCCTTTAGAAATTAAGTACTTAGCAATTGTAGAATCGGCTTTGAAACCACGTGCAAAATCGCGCGTAGGTGCCACAGGTTTATGGCAATTTATGTACAGTACAGGAAAAATGTACGGTCTAGATGTGAGTAGTTATGTTGATGAGCGTAGTGACCCTATAAAATCTACCGAAGCGGCAGCCAAATATTTATCTAAGCTTTATGAGATTTTTGGTGACTGGGATTTGGCGCTAGCGGCTTATAATTCAGGACCTGGTAATGTTACCAAAGCCATTCGTCGTTCTGGTGGTTACCAAAATTATTGGAACATCAGGCATAATTTACCACGAGAAACAGCGGGCTATTTACCAGCATTTTTAGCAACCATGTATATTTTTGAATATGCTGAAGAACATGGCTTTACAAAACCAAAACCTGAAGTTGCTTATTTTGAAACGGATACCATTCGTGTGAGACAAATGATTACACTCGACCAAGTGTATGAAGCAACGGGTGTTGATATGGAAGAACTTCAGTTTTTAAACCCTTCTTATAAATTAGATATTATTCCTTACGTAAAAGGAGAAAATTATATTCTACGTTTACCCAGAACAGTTATTGGAGACTTTGTAAGCAACGAAGATGAAATTTATACATTAGCTAAAGCAGAGTTTGATAAACGTGAGAAACAAATGCCTCAGCTTTTCTCTTCGGATACTAAATCAACCCACCGTGTACGGTCTGGTGAATATTTAGGTTTAATTGCTAGAAAATACAGCGTTCGTGTAAGTGATATTAAAAAGTGGAACGGTTTGCGCAGTAACAATTTAAAAATTGGTCAACGTTTAACTATTTATCCACGAAATTCGTCAGGATCTGTATCATCTTCATCTAAAAAAACAACAACTTCTAAAGCTATTTCTAGTAGTTCAAAAACCTATACGGTACGAAGTGGAGACTCGTTGTGGAGCATCTCACAAAAATTTCCTGGAGTTTCTGTTCAAAATATTAAAGATTGGAACGGTATTAGTGGTAGTAAATTAAAACCAGGAATGAAACTTAAAGTTTCGAAGAGTTAAAGTTCCTTAAAACGTAATTAAATTATGCGCAATATTCTTTTTTCAGCAATTTTATTAACTCTATTTGTGTCATGCGGTGATAAAAAATCATCCAATGATAAAATGCTTTTAGATTCATCTGGGACTTTCAATAATGTATCTGTTGTTATAGATAATGAATTGTGGGACGGTAGTGTAGGTGATGTTATTAGAAACGTACTCGCAGCACCTATTTATGGCTTGCCGCAAGATGAACCCATTTTCACCATCAATCAAATTCCACCATCTGTTTTTTCAGGCTTTGTAACCAAAAACAGAACCGTTTTAGAGATTGTAGTGGATAAGGATGCTGGCATGGAAATTTCTAAAAATGTATATGCACAACCTCAAAAAGTAATTGTTATTAAAGGAAAATCTAGGGAAGCTCTAATTGATGTTATTAATGAAAATGCTAAGAAAATAGTTGAAACATTTAAAAATGAAGAAATTGAGGAGAGACAAAGACAAATGGCTAAATCGCCTCATAATTTCACCTCAATACAAAAGAAATTAGGCTTAACGATTCAATTTCCATCGGCTTATCGGATAACTAAAGAGACCGATAATTTCTTTTGGATTAGAAAAGATATAACCACAGGAACTACTAATTTAATGATTTTTGAAGTGCCATATTCAGCCATTAAACGAAACGATAGTTTAGTAAACCAAATAGTAAAGTTAAGAGACTCTATTGGAAAAGTTTTTATTAAAGGAAGACAAGATGGCATAATAAAAGCGGATGGTGATAAAATAGAATCATATTTGACAACAGAAGATTCTTATGCTCCGTATATATTTGAAACGATTGTAGATAATAAACCTGCAATTCAAACTAAAGGATTGTGGGATTTAAAAGCAGATTTTATGGGTGGCCCCTTTATTAATTATGCTATTGAAGATAAAATTAATAAAAGATGGGTGTTTGTTGAAGGTTTTGCCTTTGCACCGTCGGTGGAAAAGCGTGATTATATGTTAGAGCTAGAAGCTATTATTAAATCGGTTAAAATTAATTAGATTTCATAAAGTAGTAAAAACAAAAAGACCAACACATGTGTTGGTCTTTTTGTTTTATATTCAAAAGAAGGTGAATTATTTTTTATCGTCTTCCTTTTTATCGTCTTCCTTACTAGCATCTTTAAATTCTTTAATGCCGCTTCCTAGTCCTCTCATTAATTCAGGGATTTTCTTACCTCCAAATAATAATAAAACAATTACCACAATTAGTGCAATTTGCATTGGACCAATCATTCCAAAATATATGCTTAATGAAATCATAATTACTAATTTTATAGTGCAAAGTTAATAATTAAAGTTTAATAAATTCGTTTTGAGTATAACTTTAGTATAAAGCAACCAGTCTTGCCATATTTTTATTTAATTTTGTTTTAAGATGAACACAAAGAAACCCGAAAAAAGAAGGATAAAACGAAAGTTACTCGATAAGTACCGCTTGGTAATTCTTAACGAGCATACCTTTGAAGAACGCTTATCTATCAAGCTTACACGTTTAAATGTGTTTGTTTTAGCCTCATTAACAGCCATTATTTTAATTGCTGGTACTACTATGCTAATTGCATTCACTACCTTACGGGAGTATATACCCGGGTATTCTTCGGCTTCATTAAAGAAAAGAGCAACCGAATTAAATTATAAAACAGATTCATTACTGCAAGTAATAACCCTTAACGATCGATATTATGCGTCAATAAAAAAGGTTTTACAAGGGGAAGTGAGCTCGTTAGATTTTTCTAGAGATTCTATTATTCAAGCGGTGAAATTAGAAGCGAGCGAGGTAAATTTAAAACCAACGGCAGAAGATTCTATTTTAAGGCAAAAAGTGGATAAGGAGGATAAATATAACTTGTTTGAGTCGGCAACATCGGCATCTAACTTTATATTATTTCCGCCAGTGAATGGTACCATAAGTGAGACGTATAATGTAAAAAATAAGCATTTTGCGGTTGATGTTGTTGTTGCAAAAGGCACGCCAATAAAAGCAACGGCCGACGGAATTGTTATTTTTGCAGAATGGACGGCAACCACAGGATATGTGGTTATTATTGAACATAGTTATGGATTAATTTCAGTGTATAAACACAACTCTGCATTAACAAAAACTCAAGGCGATTTAGTTAAAGCGGGTGAAGTGATAGCAACAGCAGGAAATACAGGAGAGTTGTCTACAGGACCGCACTTGCATTTTGAACTTTGGAATGATGGTTACCCCATAAACCCAACAAACTTTATAGATTTTAAATAGATGATATCAATAAAATCAGCTTTAGCAAAACCTTTTGCAAAACGGGTGCATTACAAAATTCAAAAGTGGGCTAATAAGCCATTGGAAACCCAAGAAAAAGTGTTTCGAAATTTAATTTCAGATGCCGCTGGTACTGAGTTTGGGAAGGATCACGATTTTATAAGTATCAATACCTACGAGGATTTTGCAAAACGGGTGCCTATAAGAGATTATGAAGATTTAAAACCTTATGTGGAACGCGTGGTTGCTGGTGAAAAGAATATTCTTTGGAGAGGAAAGCCTGCTTATTTTGCAAAAACATCGGGTACCACTTCGGGCTCTAAATACATTCCAATAACTAAAGACAGCATGCCTTACCATGTTGATGCTGCCAAAAATGCTATTTTACTGTATATATACGAAACCGGAAACAGCAAATTTGTAGATGGTAAAATGATTTTTCTTCAAGGAAGTCCCATTCTTAAAGAACAAAACGGCGTTCAATTAGGGCGGCTTTCTGGTATTGTGGCGCATTATGTGCCTAAGTATCTTCAAAAGAATCGATTACCTTCTTGGAAAACTAATTGTATAGAAGATTGGGAAACGAAAGTAGATGCGATTGTTGAAGAAACGCTTCCGCAGGATATGACTATTATTTCTGGTATTCCGTCGTGGGTGCAGATGTATTTTGAAAAAATTCAGCAAAAGACAGGAAAGAAGGTGGGAGATGTTTTTAAAAACTTCAACCTCTTCATTTTTGGAGGAGTAAATTACGAGCCGTACCGTGCTAAATTTGAGAACCTCATTGGTCGTAAAGTAGATAGCATTGAGTTGTATCCGGCAAGTGAAGGTTTTTTTGCCTTTCAAGATAAACAGAATGAACGCGGGATGCTACTTCAGTTGAATTCAGGAATGTTTTATGAGTTTATTAAAGCAGATGAATTTTTCAATGAAAACCCAAAACGAATCACGATTAAAGATGTTGAAAAGGGCGTTAATTATGTGATGATTATTTCAACAAACGCGGGTCTTTGGGCTTATAATATTGGTGATACGGTCGAGTTTACTTGTACAAAACCATACCGTGTTATCGTGTCTGGACGTATCAAACATTTTATTTCAGCCTTTGGTGAGCACGTAATAGGAAAAGAAGTTGAGCAGGCCATGCAAGAAGCCGTATTGGGTACCAATGTTCGTGTTTCAGAATTCACGGTCGCTCCTCAAATTAACCCAAAAGAAGGTTTGCCTTATCACGAATGGTTTGTAGAATTTGAAAATGAACCGGATGATATTTCAGCTTTAGCTAAAAAAATAGATGCATCTCTTCAAGGACAAAACAGTTATTATTTCGATTTAATTAAAGGTAATGTTTTACAACCTCTTAAAATCACGAAGGTGAAAAAGGACGGTTTTCAAGAGTATATGAAATCTATTGGGAAATTGGGCGGTCAAAATAAGCTACCAAGGTTGTCCAACGACCGGAAAATAGTTGAGGGTTTTCCGCAGGTAATTTAAACCAAATAGTAGTATATTTGCCACGTTAAAAAAAGAGTATGAGTAACAAAAAACATCACGAAAGAACAAGAGCCCAAGAAAGCTCGAATGCCATCGAGCGAATGTATGTTACTATGCGTCATTTGTTTAATAGAGGTTTTTATAAACCAATGGGTATTTCGGGTGAAACGCTTCGACAAGCATTATTGCTTTTACGACCAGAAATTTATGGTTCTGTAGGCGAAGAAAAAGCCGAATTAGAAGGCTTACTTTATGTAATTGATAGACTTCCTGTAGGCATTGAAGAGTGTACTTTTATTAATTTAACAAGTGACGAAGGGTACTCAAATTCCCATTTCAAGCCTATTATTCCAGAAAAAAGAAGACGTAACTGCTACAGAATTGATGCAGAGCAAATGAACATTGAGATTACACGCGGACGCTCTGAAATCTATGATATTTTAACGCATATTACCTTCATTTTTATTGAATCGCATAAAATTAGTAATCGTGTTTTAATTGATGAAAGTGGTGCGACAACCAGAGATTGGGTTAAGCTAGAAAAAGCAGTCTTATCAAAAACAAAATTAACACAAACAGAACGCGAAATTGCTATAACTCATACAGCGAATATTTTAGGACGTACGTTTGATGAGTTAAGAGCAGTTTATGCTGATTTTTCGACACCAACAAAACCCGAACGTTTATTACACATTGTGTATTGGTTGGGTAAATTGGCCATTGAAGAGCAAATAAATAATAACAAACGAACAGTAACATTTAGTCCTGTTTTAAGAGAACGCTTAGGGCACCATATTCACGGAGAAATTTGGGCAAATACCATTAAGGAAGTTCTATATAAGAATGATTTATTAGAAAGACCAATTCATATTATTAGTGCTAACATGCACAGTGTCATGAATACGCTTTTTGCGCCTTCAGCTTTGAAAACGTCGGCATCAAAAGATATTTATGGTGTTTATGAGTCTTTAAGCAAGAAAGAGAATAATGATTTGCGAAATAAAGTAACCAAGGAAGCGTTACAAAAAGGCATGATTTATATCGAGGATGCTTCGGGTACAAAAATAGATGTTCAAATTTTTGATACGAGTAAGTTAGATGTTTCCAAATTGGATGTTCCTATTAAAGATGCCAAAATAGCCTCTGAAAAACCTGTTATTTTGGTGATGGATTATGCTTTTGGAGAACAAGCTTATGAAACCATAGATGAATTATTAAAACCTTATAAGGCTAAGGGAAGTAAAATTCATATGAACATCGATTCTATTTCCATAATGGGGAAAGCAGGAATTTTAGAAGGAGGAAAAGGAGATATCATGATTCCTACAGCTCATATTTTTGAAGGAACAGCCGATAATTATCCATTTGTAAACGAACTTTCAAAACAAGATTTAGAAGGACACGGGGTAGATGTATATGAAGGAACCATGATTACCGTTCTAGGAACCTCGCTTCAAAATAAAGATATTTTAAAATTCTTTTACAATTCTACCTGGCGTGTTATTGGATTAGAAATGGAGGGCGCACATTATCAAAAAGCCATACAAGCGGCCTCTAAAGTAAGAGGCAGCATTGGGCCAGATGTTAAAGTGAGATATGCCTATTACGCGAGTGACAACCCATTAGAAACGGGTGCTACATTAGCCTCTGGAGGTTTAGGAACCACAGGCGTAAAACCAACGTATTTAATAACAAGAAAAATAATAGAACAAATATTTAATTAATAATAAATTTTAATGAGTAACGATTTACAAAAACCACAACAATCTGAAGAAGTAGATTTAGGGCAGATATTTAAACTTATTGGGGATGCTTTTGATAGGTTGTTTAAGTTTGTTGGAAGTATTTTTAAGGCTGTTTTTTCAGTTATAATTTTTTCTATAAAGGCTGTTTTAGATAATTATAAAATTATAGTTTTAACCTTAGTGGTCTCTGCCATTATAGGGCTTGTACTCGAGAAAAAAAGCCCTGTAATTTATAAATCTCAAATGCTAGTTAAGCCATATTTTGATTCTAAATATCAATTGGTGACTAATATTAATTACTATAACGCCCTAATTAGAGAAAAAGACCATAAACAACTTAAAGAGTTATTCGGCATTGATTTAAAAGATGCAGGGGAAATAATAAACTTTGAAATTAACCCGGGGCCAGAGACAGAAAACGATAGAATTGTTCAGTATGATGAATTTGTAAGATCTATTGATAGTGTAAGGGCACAAGATATTAGTTTTGAAGATTATGTTAAAAATAGAAGTATTTTTTCAGGAGAAATTTTTGAAATAAATGTAACATCTACTAAGAAGGATATTTTCAGGTCGTTAGAAGAGGGGTTAAACTCTACGTTTACCAATACCTATTCTAAGAAGAAAATGCAAAAACGAGATTCTTTAATTACGATTGAAAAGGAACGCGTATTGATTTCTTTGAAAGACGTTGATTCATTGAAAAGAGTGTATATAAACGTCATGGAATTAGAATCAAAATCAGATAATTCTGGTCATTTGGTGTCATCTAAAGATGGGGTTATTTTAAACGAAAAAACTAAAACAAGAGAATATGAATTGCTGGAAAAACAAATAGAATTACAGCAAGAATTAAGTGCTCTTGAATCTCAAAAGGTAGAGGAAGATGTGTTTTTTGATACTATCTCTAGTTTTCAAGATGTAGGGGCAAAATACCAAACGATATTTATGAAGTATTCTCTGATTTTTCCATTCATAGCATTTGTCGTTTTATGTATTCTTTTTTTAGGAGTAAGATTTGTAAGGTTTGCTAAAAGCTATGAAGGATAAGAATGTCTTAGTTACCGGAGGAGCAGGATTTATTGGTTCTCACGTCGTAAGGCTATTTGTAGAAAAGTATCCAAATTATCATATTTTTAATTTGGATGCGCTTACCTATGCCGGTAATTTAGAAAGTTTAAAAGTTATTGAGAATAAGGCTAACTATACCTTTATAAAAGGTGATATTACGGATGAAGTTTTTATAAATCAATTATTTCAGGATTATAAATTTGATTCTATTATTCATTTGGCAGCAGAATCACATGTGGACAGATCTATTGAAGATCCCTTGGTATTTGTAAAAACAAATGTTATTGGCACCATGGTTCTTTTAAATGCTTTTAAGAATACTTGGAAAGACAATTTTGAAAATAAACTGTTTTACCATATTAGCACCGATGAAGTTTATGGAACCTTAGGAGAAACAGGATTGTTTACAGAGATCACCTCTTATGACCCAAATTCACCATATTCAGCTTCTAAAGCAAGTTCAGATCACTTTGTGAGGGCTTATGGTGAAACTTATGGGATGCCGTATGTTATAACAAATTGTTCTAACAACTATGGCCAAAATCAGTTTCCAGAAAAATTGATTCCATTATTCATTAACAACATTATCAATAATAAACCATTGCCTGTATATGACGATGGAAATTATACTAGAGACTGGTTATACGTTAAAGATCATGCTGTTGCTATTGATTTAGTTTTTCATGAAGGAAAAAAGCATGAAACCTATAACATTGGTGGTTTTAATGAGTGGAAAAACATCGATTTAGTGACGTTATTATGCCAACAAATGGACCAGAAACTAGAAAGAGTAAAAGGAACGTCAGGGAAGCTAATAACCTATGTGAAAGATCGTCCTGGGCATGATTTAAGATACGCTATTGATGCGTCAAAAATTAATAAGGAGTTAGGATGGAAACCATCTGTAACGTTTGAAGAAGGACTAAATAAAACGATTGATTGGTATTTAAGTAATGAAGCATGGTTACAAAGTGTTACAAGTGGAGATTACCAATCCTATTATCAGAAACAATATAGGAATTAAATGAAAGGAATCATATTAGCAGGAGGCTCGGGTACACGGTTACACCCACTTACTAAAGTGGTAAGTAAGCAACTTATGCCTATTTATGATAAGCCCATGATTTATTATCCCCTAACAACATTAATGTCTGCAGGAATAAACGAAATATTAATAATTTCAACATCAAAAGATACACCGAGGTTTAAAGAACTTTTAGGGGACGGTAAAGATTACGGATGTACTTTTGAATATGCTGTTCAAGAACAGCCAAATGGATTAGCAGAGGCATTTTTAATAGGGGAGTCGTTTATAGGGACTGATAATGTGGCTCTTATTTTAGGCGACAATATATTTTATGGCTCTGGACTAGAAGGCACTTTACAAGCCTCCATGAACCCTCAAGGGGGCGTTATATTTGCATACCATGTTCAAGACCCACAACGTTATGGCGTGGTGGAATTTGACGCTCAAAATAAAGTAACCTCTATTGAAGAGAAACCTGAAAAGCCAAAGTCGAATTTTGCCGTTCCTGGAATTTATTTTTACGATAATTCGGTAGTTGAAATAGCAAAAAACATAAAACCAAGTAAGCGCGGTGAGTTGGAAATTACCGATGTTAATAAAGTATATTTAAAGCTAGGACAATTAAAAGTTCAAATTTTAGACAAGGGAACTGCTTGGTTAGATACAGGTACCTTTACATCACTTATGCAAGCTTCACAGTTTGTACAAGTCATAGAAGAGCGTCAAGGACAAAAAATTGGTTGTATAGAAGAAGTAGCTTATAAAATGGGCTACATAAATAAGATTCAATTACATGAACTAGCACAACCATTACTTAAAAGTGGTTACGGCGAATACCTTCAACAATTATAAAAATTATGACAGTTGAAGAAACATATTTAGGAGGCTGTTTTGTAATAACACCCAAAGTGTTTGAAGATGAAAGAGGCTACTTTTTTGAGAGCTTCAATAAAAACGTGTTTGAGAAAGAGGCAGGAATAGTTGCAGATTTTGTTCAAGACAATCAATCTAAATCATCAAAAGGAGTTTTAAGAGGGTTGCATTTTCAAAAAGGAGCCTATGCTCAAGCTAAATTAGTACAAGTTATAAAGGGCAAAGTTTTAGATGTGTGTGTAGATATTCGAGAAGGATCACCAACATTCGGGAAACATTATTCATTAATACTTGATGACCAAAATAGACAACAATTGTATGTCCCACGAGGTTTTGCTCATGGTTTTGTGGTTTTAGAAGATCATACTATATTTTCATATAAATGTGATAATTTTTATAATAAAGAATCAGAAGGAGGCATCATATACAATGACGAAAATTTACAAATAGACTGGAGTTTTCCAAAGGATAAACTCATCATTTCAGAAAAAGATTTAATACTTCCAACATTTAAAACGTTAGAAATTTAATTTCTTTTTTATGAAAAAAACAAGAAGCATATTAGTCACAGGTGCTAAAGGTCAATTAGGAAAAACAATTGAAGAATTATATTCTAAGAATGATGTTAATTTGGAGTTTACTTTTGTATCAAAAGAGGTTTTAAACATCACAGAACCAAAAGAAGTCAAGTTGTTTTTTAATGAAAATCAATTTGACTATTGTATAAATTGTGCCGCATATACCAACGTGGAACAAGCAGAGAAAACACCCGATACTGCTTATAAAGTAAATGCAGAGGCTGTTAAAAATTTAGCAGAAGCATGCAAAAATAATAATACGGTATTAATTCATATATCAACCGATTATGTTTTTGATGGTGAAAAAAGTGAACCATATGAGGTAACCGATTCTCCAAACCCAATAAACGAATA
Source organism: Mariniflexile sp. AS56 (assembly GCF_030552475.1). Lineage (GTDB taxonomy): Bacteria > Bacteroidota > Bacteroidia > Flavobacteriales > Flavobacteriaceae > Mariniflexile. The sequence goes on from NZ_JAUPED010000005.1 coordinate 181,448, forward strand.
TGGTAAATCTAAATTGCTAGGAGAACAATATATACAAAATACTATAAATAATTATTTTATAATAAGAACATCGTGGCTATACAGCAAAAAGTATGGCAAAAACTTCTATAAATCGATACTTGAAAAAGCGAAATTTGAAAAAGAACTTTTTATAACAGATGAGCAAAAAGGGTGTCCAACAAACACGGTTAGTTTAGCAGAGTTTATCTATCAAATAATAATGAAGAGAAATAGTAACTTTGGAATTCATCATTTTTGTGATGAAAAAGCAATGACATGGTATGATTTTGCTCAGCAAATTTTGATCGAAAACAATTTATTAAAAAAAATAAACATTGTGTTAAGTAATAACTATCGTACTTTTGCAAAGCGACCAATAAATTCTGTTTTAAAGAACAATTAACTAATAATTGGCAACTGCAGACCAAATTAGAAATAGCAAGATTAATTTAGTATGAAAGAAAGAAAAAGAATATTAATTGTTTTTGGCACAAGACCTGAAGCCATTAAAATGGCGCCATTAGTTAAAGAGTTTGAAAAAAACTCAACTAGTTTTGAGACGAAAGTTTGTGTTACTGCTCAACATAGAGAAATGTTAGATCAGGTATTAAATTTTTTTGATATTCACGCAGATTACGATTTGGATCTTATGAAACCAAATCAAAATTTATATTCTTTAACATCCGATATAATTTCCAATTTAAAACCCGTATTGGAAGATTTTAAGCCCGATTATGTTTTTGTTCATGGAGATACCACGACTACTATGGCAACAAGTATTGCAGGTTTTTATTTTGGGGCTCAAATTTGTCATGTCGAAGCAGGATTAAGAACATATAACATGCAATCTCCATTTCCAGAAGAAATGAATAGAACGGTTACTGGTGTTGTTACAAATATTCATTTTTCGCCTACCTTAACTTCTAAGCAAAATCTATTACTTGAAAATAAAAAAGAAGCTAATATTTTAGTTACAGGTAATACCGTTATTGATGCTTTACTTTATAGTGTGAAGAAGGTGAACTCTAATAACTTTATAGATAAGGAAATAGAAGGTTTAAAAGAACTGGTAGAGTTAAATAAAAAGATTATTCTTGTAACTGGACATAGAAGAGAAAATCATGGTCAAGGCTTTATAAACATCTGTGAAGCATTGAAACAGATAGCGATAGAATACCCAGATTGCCAAATTATTTATCCTGTTCATCTAAACCCTAATGTTCAAAAGCCTGTATATGAGTTATTGGGAAATATTGAAAACATAAAATTAATTTCTCCACTTTCATATCCATCATTTGTTTGGTTAATGGAAAAATCATACCTAATTATAACAGATAGTGGTGGTGTACAAGAAGAAGCCCCTAGTTTAGGCAAGCCAGTATTGGTAATGCGAGAAACAACCGAAAGACCAGAAGCTGTTGAAGCAGGTACGGTTTTACTTGTAGGCACAAACCCAAGTAAAATTATTTATGAGGCACTAAGATTATTAAAGGATAAAGAAGTGTACAACTCTATGAGCATGTTGCATAATCCATATGGAGATGGAAGTGCTTGTAAGCAAATTGTAAATCATCTTTTAGGTTAATAGAGGAATTACTTAATGAAAAAACTAATAAAAGCTTTAAAGCAGCATGCTTATACGCAAACAATATTTACACTTGCTTTAAGAGGATTTGGTGTTTTGTTTTTATTTGGTATATCATTTTTAATGACAAATAACTTTCCTCCTTCAGTTGTTGGAGAATACGAGTTTATTCGTGTTTTTTTACTGGTTACAGGAAGTATTTGCTTATTAGGCACGGATGTTTCAATAATTTACTTTTCGGGCAAATTAAAGGCCTTAGGTAGCTTTTCATCTATCAAGAAAGTATATTATTCAATATTAAAAATAGTAAGTGTATTATCATTAGTTTTAGTCTTTTTATTCTTTTTGTTTTTCACAAAAGAGAACGTCAATGCATTTTTTGAAGATTCGTTTTATGATATTATTCTAAAAAGTTTCATATGTTTAATCTTTTATGTGATTACACTTTTTAATTCTGAAACTCTTAGGGCATTAGATAAAACCGTTCTTTCAGAATTATTTAGAAATATTTTTAAGTATGTTCCTTTAGGCATAGGGATTTTTCTTCAAATAAAATATCCGTCCTATTTAAGTATTTCTGAATATTATGTTTATGGCTTTGTTGTGCTATTTTTATGCTCTCAGTTAGCTGTGCTATACCAATTTAATAATATGGTAAGTACAAAACATGAGCAAGGGTATAAGGCTAAAGATATTATTAGAATATCTTGGCCTATGGGATTTAGTAGTTTTATAATGTTTTTGCTGCTAAGTGTTGATGTATTTTTACTAAAAAAACACTTTGGAAACGATTACGTTGCATATTATGCCATAGCTGTAAAGCTCATAACAATTTTATCAATAATCATTATTAGTTTTAATATAAATGTATCGCCAGAAATTGCTGAATTATATTCATTGCGTAAAACTAGTAGTCTACAAAATACAGTAGCCGATTTAGCTAAAAAAGTGTTTTTGATTAATGTCTTTCTAGCCTTAGGAATGGTTATTTTTATAAAGCCAATATTACTAGCTTTTGGAAGCGAATATATAGTAATAAAAGATACTTTTTATATCTTAATCATTTCCCAACTATTTACTTCTGCTTTTGGTGTAGTTCCTGTATATTTAAACATGACAGGCAGAGCTAAGGTATATCAAGCTATTTTAATAGTGTCTTTAATAATTAATATAATATTAAACCTTATTTTAATTCCTAAATATGGAATTAATGGCGCTGCTTTCACTTTTACTTTCACTGTTATTTTTTGGAACATATGCGTTGTGGTATATGTATATAGAAAAGACAAAATAAAATTAAGTTTTTTATGATGCGAGTTATATTTTATTTACCAACAAAATCAATAAATGATGCCACCGAGTATTATGTGAACTTGATAAGAAAAGCTTTTGTTGAGGAAAACATTGAAGTCATACAGTTTGCAGAAAATAATTTTGAAATAACATCCTCGGACTACATATTTACAATAAGAGTTAGGGATTTTATTGATATTTATAGAAAAAACAGAAAGGCTAAAATAATTATGTGGTTCCAAGGGGTTGGACCCGAAGAATATTTAATGCTTAATAATTATAGTATTAAAGCTTATATCATTTATAACTTATATAATATAGTTGAAAAAATAACTATAAGAAAAAGTTTTTATAACCTCTTTGTGTCTGAAAGGATGCAAAAATATTTAAAAGAAAAGCATTCCTACAATAAAAAAAATTATACTATAATCCCTTGTTATAATAAAAATTTACTGAAAGAGTATTTCGACTTATCCTTAAAACCAAAATCCACTTTTGTTTATGCGGGGAGCCTTTATTCCTGGCAGTGTTTTGAAAAAACTATTAGTTTATATAAGGAAATAGAGCTTAAGAATAAGAATGCCTTTTTAACCATCCTAACAAAGGAAGTAGAAGTTGCTGAAGCCCAGATTAAAGAACTTGGGATAAAAAACTATGATGTTTTTTATGTTGAGCTTAAAGATTTAGAACAAGAATTAAGTAAACATAAATATGGTTTTATTTTAAGAGAAGACCATATTATTAATAATGTAGCAACGCCTACTAAGATGAACACGTATTTATCTGTAGGGTTAATGCCTATTTATACAAATGTTATCGACTCATTTAGTGAGAATTTGAATTTAGGAGATTATGAAATTAAAACTTCTGCAAATGAAGATTTAATTGAAATATCAAATAAAATAATTGAACACGATGATTTGATTATTGATTACAATGATTTTTATGATAATTGTAAAAATAATTTCGCTGGCTATTATGATGATGATTTTAACATTAATAAGGTTAAAAAGGAATTTATAGATAAGAATGTTTTTCCGAATAGCTAAAAGTCAAATATATCCCATTTTATTTCAATTTGAATTGTTTTTTTGGTCATATAGTTGTTTTAGGGCTTATTAGAAGATAATCAGTAATGATTATATATAAAATACTAAAACCCTTGAATTTTCGAAAAAATCAATGAAGATTTTATAATTATAAATAAAGAAAACATCAAAAAATGATTCTTAAAGTTAAAAATTCTGTCTTTGTTTTTTTTCTAATAACATTATCCGGTTTTTTTGTTTCTATACTTAGCTATTACGTATTACCAGGGCATTTTTACAACGATACCAAAACCATAATATACGATAAATACAATGAAATTGGTTTGGTGGGGAGTTATCCTTTTACCATTTGGTTTTATAATGTTACTGGCCTCAGGCATTTTCATTTTATTCTTATAGGGCTAATTCAATATATTATTGCAATGGCTATGGTATACAATTTAGGAATTCCAGAACGGTTTGATAAACTAACCGTGAAAAATTTTCTAGTGTATTTAGGTGTTTTTATGATAGCTATTTTTCTATCAATGCCTAGTAAAGAGTTTTTAAATTATATATATATATATATTATAGTTAGGTTGATTCAGCAAAAAAAGCGAGGATATAAAACAACGGTTTTCTTTGTTTTTATTTTATTATTAGTATTTAGTTATTTTTTTAGACCATATTACTTGCTAATTGCAATAGTTGGTATTGTTTTTTTTATAACCAGTAAAATAAGTTTCAAAAATAAAAAAGTGGCTACCATTTTTTATGGTTTAGCCATGGTAATAGTAATGTCCTTGAGCTATGGAGCCGTAAAAGGAAAATTCATTTCTCAAAAAACAAGAGAAGATCTTAATGAACTAAGAATTTCAGGAGATACAGCGACGAATTCAGCCATTGTTTCTCCAATATCTGTCGATACATGGTACGGAGAGTCATTTGGTATAGTTTACGGCTTTTTTTCAGTAAACTTCCCTCTAAACGGCTTAAAGCACTTATTGTCTCCACAGATAATAGTTTTTGTTATATGGCAACTATTATTATTTGTAATATTATTTTGGCGTTATGGTAAATGTTTAAGACAAGGTGTAAATGATAATTATGAATTATGGGCTTTTTACGTATTGTTTTCCTTTTTTATTGTGCAAGGGGTTTTCGAGCCTGATCTAGGTTCTGCCATTCGTCATAAAATTGGGGTTTTTCCATTAATATATTTTGTATTGTATTATGATTCTTTCAGAAAAAAGGTTTAGTGAAATAATTAATATTTTTATTGTTTTAATAATTTCCACTATATTTTTCAGGGTATTATGCACCTGGATTATGATCCTGTTTGTTGTTTTTAATTTATTTTTTTTTAAAAGATTACATTTTACAAAAAAGGCATTTATTTTAATCCTGTGTATTTCTTCTCCTTTTTTATTGGAACTATTATTCTTTTGGAATAATAGTTCTTTATATGAAGGTTTGAAAACTGCTGAAAAAACAGTGTCCTTACTACTCTTACCTCTGTGCATAATAGGGAATAGAAATAGAATTAATCTTTATAAAATAATAGATTCCTACGTATTTACAACTTTAACTTTAATGTTGATTTTGTTTGTTGGATTTATGATTATTTCTCCTAAGTTTTTTGATGTGTATTTAAAAGGTCAAGAGCTGTGGGAAGTAGGTTATGAGTTTGCCAAAAGTTTTGGAATGCATGCACCTGTTTTAAATATGCATTTAGCATTTATAGCTGTATGTTGTTTTTGGTTTGTTTTAAATTCGTTAAAAAATAAAAATAATGTAAAACTTATCTTTAACGTGTTGTTGGGGCTATTAAGCTTCTTTTTTGTTTTGTTTGTAAATACACGAATGGCACTTGGTACCACGCTTGTTGGTGTTGCCATTGTGTTCTTTTATGAAGTTATTATAAAGTATAATTTATATAAAACTATTCTAATTTTTCTAGTAAGTATTACAATTGGTTTAGGGACGTTTTACCTTTATATTCAGAAAAACCCATATATGAAGGTTAAGTACTTTGATGTTACTCTTGTACATATGGATAAGATAAATAAATTGGATTTAATTGAAAAACCTGAAGTAGAAGTGTTTAACTCCTTAGTTACACGATTGTCTATTTGGAATTCTTCATGGGAATTATCTAAAAAAAATCTTTTGTTAGGAGTTGGATCAGCTGATAGTAAAAATGAATTATTTGAATATTACAGACAAACAAATCAAATGTTTCTGTACAAATATAAATTTCCTGTACATAATCAGTTTTTAGATTCTACTTTAAGGTTTGGAATATTTGGTTTTCTTGGGGTTCTGCTGTATTTACTAACGATAGGATACATTGGTTTTGTGAAAAAAAACTCAATTATTCTGGGTCTATTCTTAATTTTTACTTTATCTAATTTAACAGATGATTTCTTGATTCTGTTTCACGGAATTGTGTTTAGTGGGTTTTGGGCCTCTATTTTTGCTTGTTATTATTTAGAAAACGACAAATCTTCTTTATAGAGTAAGTACAAATTATTGAAATTTTTGTTAATATCAAATACACTTTTACAACGTTTTAAGCCATTTTCGCCCATTCTTATACGGGTGTTTTCATTTTCTAAAGCATTAAAGTATTCGTCAAGTTTATCATCTATTTTTTCAAAAAGAAAACCAGTCTCATTATGAAGAACGATGTCTTTGTTTCCTATAATGTTTGTAGCAATAATAGGTTTTTTTAAAGCCATTGCCTCTAATATGGCTATAGGCAGGCCTTCCCATAAAGATGTTTGCATATATACGTCTATAGAACTTAGGTGTTTTAAAACCTCTGTTTCATTAAATAACCACCCAGTAATTTTAATATTAGGAGCTGTAATTTCTTTTCTCAGATTGCCATCGCCAATCCATATAAAATTGAAGTCTTTGTATTTTAACGCTATATTGTTAAAAAGTTGTGGGTTTCTAGCCTCAGTTATTCTTCCAACGATACCAATAGTTAATTTTTCGTTTTGGGGTTGTTTATAGTGTTTAGCAATGTTTTTTATATTAACCCCATTCCTTATTAATTTTGATTTCCCAATCTCACTAGCAATTTCGAATTCAGTATCTCCACAAGCAACAGTTGTTGCTCCGAAAAAATAATTCATTTTAGATTCAATAAATTTGTAAATGTTCTTTTTGAATGTTGAAATATCTGTTCTTATGAAGGAGTATCCATGTGGCGTATAGTAAACGTTTTTTTTATTCTTTAAAAAAGACAAAGATATCCTACCTAAAACTCCAGCTTTGGAGGAGTGTAGATGCACAACGTCTGCATTAATATATTTAAGGGTTTTTGTTAATTGTATAGTAGCTTTTATATCTTTTGTGATAGAAAAATCTCTAACCATAGGTATTTCTATGAGCTTGATGTTTGAAGAAAATTCTTCTTTGATTTTCGAAGGATTAATTTCGCCTCTATTGCCGCTGTAAATTATGAATGTTTCTACTTCCTTGTCGATGTTGCCAAAAAAGAAAGATAAGGCTTTAAAGTAGGTATAGACCCCACCTCCCAAAGCTTCTACAACGTGTACTACTTTTATTTTTTCCATAATAAAAAAATTAGTCCTAATTTTGAAGCGAAGTTCATCAATTAATATGAAAAACACAATTATTTTCTCGTACTTTGGACTTTGATTGCCGGTAGAATTAAAGTTTTAAAAAAACACATCAATAAAAAAGGCCATAATCACAGGTGTTACTGGAATAAATGCAACATATTTAGCTAAATATTTGTTGAGAAGATATTTATATAACAGATTAAATAGAAAGTTCCGTCAATTTTAAATGCCTAAATGAGTATCATATTATAAACTTGGCATGATAGGTGTTGGATTTCGGAAAAAAAAGTGTTTAGGCCGTGTTCAATAAAGCAAAACCTTATGGTTTTAAATTAATAGTTTCTAAGATGAAATTCAATATTTAAAGCGTATATAATTGTTTGAAATTGAATGCAATTGCTCAATTTGAGGTTTTTAAAATGGAGGTTAATATTATAACTATGTTTGTAAAAGAAACTCAAATTGTAAATAAATTAAAGTAATTGATGGTTTTTCTAAAGAAAATCAAAAAGAAGATATAATTAGATTTAAATGAAAATAAAAAACATCTGTTGCATAGGTGCTGGGTACGTTGGCGGACCAACAATGGCTGTTATAGCGCAAAAATGCCCTCATATAAAAGTAACTGTAGTTGATATTAATGAGGCTAGAATTAATGCTTGGAATGATAATGATTTAACTAAACTTCCAGTTTTTGAACCTGGATTGGATAAAATTGTTAAAGAAGCCAGAGGTCGAAATCTTTTTTTTTCAACGGATATTGAAAAAGCAATTGATGAGGCTGAAATGATTTTTATTTCGGTTAACACACCTACAAAAACCTATGGCAAAGGAAAAGGTATGGCTGCCGATTTAAAGTTTATAGAATTATGTGCTCGACAAATAGCTAAAGTCTCTAAGCAGGATAAAATTGTGGTTGAAAAGTCAACCTTACCTGTTAGGACAGCATCAGCTATAAAAAATATTTTAGACCATACAGGTAATGGTGTTCAGTTTCAAATTTTATCTAATCCTGAGTTTTTAGCTGAAGGAACAGCTGTAGATGACCTTTTAAGCCCAGACAGAATACTTGTTGGTGGAGATACCACACAAGAAGGACAAAATGCAATTCAGGCATTAGTAGATATCTATAAAAATTGGGTGCCTTCAGAAAAAATACTTACAACAAACGTTTGGTCTTCTGAACTATCTAAACTTACTGCAAACGCCTTTTTAGCACAGCGTGTTTCTTCTATTAATGCAATGTCTGAAATTTGTGAAAAAACAGGGGCAGACATAAATGAAGTGGCAAGAGCCATAGGGATGGATAGTAGAATTGGACCTAAATTTCTTAAAGCATCAGTAGGTTTTGGAGGGTCTTGTTTTCAAAAAGATATACTCAATTTAGTTTATATAGCTAAAAGTTATGGATTAAATGAAGTGGCAGATTACTGGGAACAAGTTGTTTTGATTAATGAGCATCAAAAACAACGTTTTTCCGACTATATTGTAAGTAAACTATATAATACCGTATCTGGAAAGAAAATTACTTTTCTTGGTTGGGCATTTAAAAAAGATACTAATGACACTAGAGAATCGGCGGCGATTAAAATAGCCGATAACTTACTAAGTGAGCAAGCTTATATTTCTGTGTTTGATCCTAAAGTAAGTGAAGACAGAATTTATGCAGATTTAGATTATTTAAATTCGCGTAGTTCAAAAGAAAATAGGGAGTTGTTAAAAGTTAATAAAGAACCATATGAAGCTTGTAATAATTCGCATGCTATTGCTGTTTTGACAGAATGGGATGAATTTCAAACTTATGATTGGGAGAAAATTTATAAGCAAATGAACAAGCCCGCATTTGTTTTCGATGGAAGAGGAGTTTTAGATATAAAAACTTTAGAAAAAATCGGATTTATATGTTATAGAATTGGAAGCGGTACTAAACTTTAATTTAAGCTTTAAAAAAAAAGGATTAAGTGAATAAAATATTAATAACAGGTGCAGCAGGTTTTTTAGGATCTCATTTATGTGATAGATTTATAAAAGAAGGGTTTTATGTAATTGGAATGGATAATTTCATTACAGGCGATAAAAAAAATATATCTCATTTAGATAACAACTCAAGTTTTGAGTTTATAGAGCATGATGTAACCGAATTTGTGAAAATTGATGGTGATTTAGATTATGTTCTACATTTTGCCTCTCCAGCAAGCCCTATAGATTATTTAAAAATACCTATTCAAACCTTAAAAGTTGGTTCGTTAGGAACACACAATTTATTGGGGTTAGCGAAGGCTAAAAAAGCAAGAATACTTATAGCCTCAACATCTGAAGTTTATGGAGATCCATTAGTACATCCACAAACCGAAGATTATTATGGAAATGTAAATACTATTGGGCCAAGAGGTGTTTATGATGAGGCCAAACGCTTTCAAGAATCAATAACCATGGCATACCACAGGTTTCATGGGATAGAAACACGTATTGTTCGGATATTTAACACTTACGGCCCTAGAATGAGATTGAATGATGGAAGAGTTATACCCGCATTTATGGGGCAAGCGTTAAGAGGTGAAGATTTAACTATCTTTGGAAATGGTTCTCAAACACGTTCTTTTTGTTATATTGATGACCAAGTTGAAGGAATTTACAGGCTACTTTTAAGTGACTATGCATTACCAGTAAATATTGGAAATCCACATGAAATATCTATTAAGGATTTTGCTGAAGAAATAATTAAATTAACAGGAACAAATCAAAAAATAGTTTTTAAGGAATTGCCACAAGACGATCCTTTACAACGACAACCCGACATAACTTTAGCAAAAAAACTATTAAATTGGGAGCCAAGAGTAGATAGAAATGAAGGTTTAAAAATTACCTTCAACTACTTTAAAAATTTAACAGCAGAAGAGCTTTATAAAAGTGAACATAAAGATTTTAAACAACACATAAAAAAATAAATTGAATTATAAACAAGGGAGATACTCAGGCTTAATAAAACCATTATTTGGCTTTATTGATTTAATCATCATTAACGTTGTTGTTTTTTTGTTTGAAATAAACTTAAACAATATATATGTCTTTTGTCTATATATATCATTGGCATGGATAGTTATCGCCTTTAAAAATCACTTTTATGAAGTGCAAAGGCATACAAGAATCATCCATATTATTCCGCTTTTGTTTAGACAAATGATGTTTTTTGCTATAATTTTATATGCATATATAGGCTTTTTTAAACAGCCAATAATTAGTAGACTAGCTTTGGTTAATTATTTAATATTTGCTTTTTTTATTATTTGTGTTTTTAAATTCACAACGACCTTCTTGTTAAAAAAATACCGAACAGTTTTAAGAGGAAATACAAGAAAGGTTATTGTAATTGGTGGAAATGAAAAATCAAGACAATTAATTAAAACCTTCAATACAAGATTAGATTTTGGATATAAATTTATGGCTCAATTTAGCATTAATCAAGAAAATTTTTCACTTGAAAAATGTTATGATTACATAATTGATAATGATATAGATGAAATATATTTTTCTGTTTCCGAGTTGTCAAACAAACAAATAAATAGGTTAATTGATTTTGCCGATAACAATTTAAGGGAACTTAAGTTTATTCCTGATAATAAAGATATTTTTTCTAAAAAATTAAAATATGAGTATTACGATTACATTCCTATCTTATCTTTAAGAACAATACCTCTGCAAGAATCTTTTAACCAAATTTTAAAACGAATTTTTGATGTGTTGTTTGCCTCATTTATAATTGTTTTTGTTTTGTCGTGGCTTACTCCTATACTAGCAATTTTAATAAAACTAGAATCAAAAGGCCCAGTTTTCTTCAAACAGTCTAGAAATGGATTTAATTATCAAGAATTTGATTGTTTTAAATTTAGGTCTATGACTCCTAATAAGGATGCTCATTTACACCAAGCTACAAAAGGGGATTTGAGAATTACTAAAATTGGTGCTTTTATTAGAAAAACGAGTATTGATGAGTTGCCTCAGTTTTACAATGTATTGTTTGGTGATATGTCTGTTGTGGGACCTCGCCCTCATATGGTTAGTCATACAAACATGTATGCTCAAAGAATAGATAAATTTATGGTGCGTCACTTTGTTAAACCAGGAATTACAGGATTAGCACAAGTAAGTGGTTTTAGGGGCGAAGTAGAAACCGATAATGACATTATAAGTAGAGTGAAGTACGATATCTTTTATATTGAAAACTGGTCGCTTTGGCTAGATTTAAAAATCATGGTTCAAACCTTTATAAATGCAATAAAGGGCGAGGAGAAAGCATATTAATTATTCACTTTGAAGCCTCTAGTTTCTATCATAACGCCCATGTTTAATTCTGAAGCTTATATTTCAGAAACCATAAACAGTGTTATCAACCAAACGTATACCAATTGGGAGTTGTTGTTAATAGACGATTGTTCTAACGATAAAACGATTGATATAGTTAATGATTTCATTTCTAGATACCCAAACATAAAACTGTTTAGAAATGATATGAATTTAGGAGCAGCTATTTCCAGAAACATAGGTATTGAAGCAGCAAAAGGACAGTATATTGCATTTCTAGATGCCGATGATTTATGGAAGCCCAATAAACTCAAAACTCAAATCGAGTTTATGCAAGCTCAAAATAGTGATGTTTGTTTTAGTAGCTACGAGCAAATAGATGAATTGGGAAAACCGCTTAACAAATTAATAAAAGCATTACCCGAACTTACGTATAAAAATTTTTTAAAGAGTAATTACATTGGTAACTTAACGGGAATGTATAATGTTAACGGGTTAGGTAAAATAAAAGCTCCTAACCTGCGCAAGCGTCAAGATTGGTTGTTGTGGTTGTTGGCTGTAAAAAAGTCTGGGAAACCAGCTAAAGGGATAGCGGAATCGCTAGCTTACTATCGGGTTAGAAAAGATTCCATGTCTGCGAACAAAATTAATCTTTTAAAACATAATTACTGGGTGTATAAAAAGGGCTTGGGGTTTTCAACTTTAAAATCGGTGTATTATATACTTGTTTTTCTATTCGAACATTTCTTCGTGAAATCGAAACAAGTAGTTTCTATAAGTAAGATTTAAACTGTTTTAGTTTTCCTCTATTAGAGCGTTTCAAAGCGCCTTTCCTTTCAAACAAAACTTTTAAATTGGGCTCTAAATAGGTAGTGATCGCATTTTTTATGGAAGCTAGTTTTTCTTCTGATAGTTCATCACGACTCACATAACTTATTTTAAAACTATCGAGCTTCAGTTGCTCAATAATAAACTCTTTCACGTTATTATCATCTTCAATTACGGTTTTTGTAACGTAGTAAAAGGTTAAACCTGCAGCTTTTTTTCCGCTTGGTAATTTTACAATATCGTTAGTTCTACCAATTAAAGTTTCTAAAACAGGTTTAATGGATGTGCTCGATTTTGATAGCTTTCCAATATCTCCTAAATCATAGCGTATAAATGGATGCGCTTTATTGTAAAGAGATGTTATCACCACGCGTCCTTCTTCACCAAAAGGTAAAACCTGATTGTGTTCATCTAAAATTTCAACAAACAAATCTTCGTTGTTTACAATCCATTCGTTTTTGGTGTTTTGGAAAGCGATTAAACCCAATTCGGCAGCACCATATTCATTAATAATGGGGATTCCGAGGTGTGTTTCTAATAGGGTTTTATCATTTTCAAAAAGCATTTCGGAAGTAACAATACATGCTTTTAATGTTGGGCAAATGGTTTCCAATACCAAATTTTTATCATTCAGATATTTAGCAAACTGAACAATGGAACTGGTATAGCCATTAATATAACCGAACTTAGTGGTTTTGAATTTGATGAGGTTCTTTTCAAATTGCGCATCGCTTAAATCGAAAACCGAAAACCGATAGCGTTTGCTTAAAAAATCCTTCAGGCGTTCTTTATAATATCCTGTTTTGTTTAAAGGAATGCCGTAAAACCGTGCTTGTTTCGACGTGTTAAAATCTAAATGAAACCAACTATACCTGTCAATAAAACCAGCCCAAGTAAGTGCATGACAAAATTTGTCTTTTGCAAAAATAAACGGGTTGCCAGAAGATCCAGAGGTTTTATTTATATAGATGTTTTTTAGATGGAATCCGTCGGAAAGTCGCTCCTTTAAAGGTTGTTGCAAGTGCCGTTTGCTCATTACCGGAATGCTAGTCCAATCTTCTGGGTTAGCACCTTTTGCGAAGCTTTTGTAAAACGAGTTATGTTTTAAGTGAAAAGCAACGATGTCCTGTTTTTTAGTTTCAATAGAAGTTTCAAACTCGCTAGGGGTTTGCTTCTGAATAGTTTTCAAAACGGCCTGTGCCTTTTTAATAGGAAAACCATTAATTTTTAACGAAATATGGAACAAATTCAAACTAAAACATAATTTTTGTAAAGTAAATAAAAAATATTCGTGAATTCGTGTCATTAATTTTATTTTTGCATTTCAATTTAAAACAATACAATGAACATTCTAATTCTTGGTTCTGGCGGAAGAGAACATACTTTTGCTTGGAAAATAGCACAAAGCCCATTATGTAAAAACATATTTGTAGCTCCTGGAAACTCAGGAACAGCAAATATAGCGACTAATGTAAATATTGGAGTAACCGATTTTGAGGCTATAAAAGAATTAGTTTTAAATGAAAGTATTGATATGGTTGTGGTAGGGCCAGAAGACCCGTTGGTACAAGGGGTACATGACTTTTTTCTAAATGATGATGCCATAAAGCATGTGTCTGTTATTGGACCACAAAAAGTAGCTGCCGAATTAGAAGGAAGTAAAGAATTTGCTAAAGAGTTTTTATACAGACACAACATTCCAACGGCTGCTTATGAAAGTTTCACTAAAGAAACCGTTGAAAAAGGTTACACCTTTTTAGAAACCTTAAATGCACCATACGTTTTAAAAGCAGATGGGTTGGCAGCAGGTAAAGGAGTGGTTATTTTAAATGATTTAGATGAAGCTAAAGCTGAATTAAAAAGCATGTTAGTAGATGCTAAATTTGGAGAAGCAAGTAACAAAGTTGTTATTGAAGAATTTTTAGACGGTATCGAGTTAAGTTGTTTTGTGCTTACCGATGGTGAAAATTATAAAATATTACCAACAGCTAAAGATTATAAACGTATTGGCGAAGGTGATACAGGTTTAAATACAGGAGGTATGGGCGCCGTGTCTCCAGTGCCATTTGCTACCGATGAGTTTCTTAGTAAAATTGAAGAACGCATTGTAAAACCAACCATTAGTGGATTTAAAAAAGACAACTTACCATATGTAGGTTTTGTATTTATTGGCCTTATTAAAGTTGGAAACGACCCGAAAGTTATTGAGTATAATGTGCGTATGGGAGATCCAGAAACTGAAGTAGTATTACCAAGACTTAAAAACGATTTTGTTGAAATTCTTCAAGCGATGGCAAACGGGACTTTAGACAAAATTAATATAGAAATTGACGAACGTGCAGCAACAACTATTATGTTGGTGTCTGGAGGTTACCCAGAAGCTTATGAAAAAGGTAAAGAAATAACAGGTATTAATGCTATTACAGATTCTATCCCTTTTCATGCAGGTGCACAGTTACAAGATGGTAAAGTGCTAACAACAGGAGGTCGTGTTATGGCAATAACATCTTATGGAAATACGTACCAAGAGGCCATAAAAAAATCTTATCAAAGTATAGAAAAACTACATTTTGATAAGATGAATTATCGTAAAGATATTGGATTCGATTTATAGAAATGAATGCGAAGAAATACTTTTATCTTCTTCGTTATTATCATTAAATGATTTAAGTTGTTTCATCCAGTAAACCATAGCGGCAAACCCGATGATAACAAAAATCCAAGAAATGGTGCTTGCAGCAAACCAGTTTTCAAGTTCTAGAGCTCTTAAAGCATCCATAGGTTTGAAAAGGACGTTTACAAATAAATCCTGTATAGCGTAAAATAAATCTTTCATGTCGTACTATTTATTGTTTTCTAACCAGCTTTAGTTAGTATATTTACCAAGCAAAAATACAAAAACAGTTAATGATAACAAGCATTTTTAATAAATCTAAGCCAATAAATTTTATCATTGTTCTTTTTATTACGGTTTTAGCTTTTTTAACGGCTAGAACTCATTTAATGATAGAACCCTTAACTACCACGTTTGTTGCGAAACAATTGGCGGTATTTAGTATTTGTATTGTTACTATTTTAGTATTTAATTTTATTATTACTAAGAACAGTTTAACTCAAGAAAATAACTACGAAATACTGTTATTCAGCTTGTTTTTGTTGGCTATTGTTCAAACTACGAGCA
The DNA here is from genome assembly GCF_030552475.1 of Mariniflexile sp. AS56. GTDB lineage: Bacteria > Bacteroidota > Bacteroidia > Flavobacteriales > Flavobacteriaceae > Mariniflexile. The sequence continues at coordinate 197,261 of NZ_JAUPED010000005.1, forward strand.
ATACAAATATTCTTGTTTCTAATCTGTTTGTGCTATTGGGGCTTAGAAAAATCATGAGTTTGCGTTCTCAAAAAAATATAAAAAGCAAATTGTTTGATGCCGCTTTATGTATTGCAATTGCTTCATTATTTTATTTTTGGTCGGTACTTTTCTTTATAGCCTTCCTTTTTAGTTTGATTTTTTATTCAGATAATAATATTAGACATTGGCTAATTCCATTTATGGGAGCAGCAACTATTTTTAGCATTGCAGTAGGCGTATCGGTTGTTGTTTATGACGATTTTTTTGAAATATTTAAATCATCACGCGATGTTAGTTACGATTTTAGCTCTTACAATTCAACACGGTATTTAGTAGGTATTACCATGTTGTTTTCCTTCGGTATTTGGTCTTCATTTTTTTACTTACAGAGTATAAAAAAGAAGAAAAAAGGACTGCGAGCATCATTCAAAATCGTAGTTATTGCTGCTATCCTTTCATTTGTAATCATATTGCTGGCACCTCAAAAAAACGGAAGTGAGTTTTTGTTTTTATTTGCGCCACTAGCTATTATTATCACTAATTATATAGAGATTGTAGAAGATAAGTGGTTTAAAGAAGTCTTTTTGGCCGTTTTAATAATTATACCTTTTGTACTATTATCTCTGTAACTTTTCACCAAAAGATAAATCACCTGCGTCGCCTAAACCAGGAACAATATAGCCTTTCTCGTTTAAATTCTCATCTATGGTCGCGATCCATAAATGTGTAGAAGCGTCAAAGTGGGTCCCAACAAAATTCACACCTTGTTGTGCACCAATAACACTCACTAAATGGATGGCTTTAGGTGTTCCGAAAGGTTTTAAAGCCTCAAAGGTAGCAACCATCGATTGTCCGGTAGCTAGCATCGGGTCGGCCAAAACAAGCGTTTTACCTTCTAAGTCGGGACACGCTAAATATTCCACAATAATTTCAAAGTCTTCAGGGTTATTTTTATGATGTCTGTATGCTGAAATAAAGGCGTTTTCAGCGGTATCAAAATAATTTAATAAGCCGTTGTGTAGTGGTACTCCAGCTCTTAAAATGGAACATAAAACAATATCATTTTCTAAAGAGTTTATGGAAGAATTTCCTAAAGGTGTTTCTACAGAAATGGGTTTGTAAGTTAAAGTTTTACTCATTTCATAACCCAAAATTTCACCAATACGTTCAATGTTTCGTCGAAAACGCATGCGGTCTTTTTGTTTAGAAACATCTCTAATTTCAGAAATGAAAGTGTTTAGAACTGAGTTTTGTTCGGAAATATGATGAATATGCATAGTGTTCAATAATTCTATATGAAGGATAAAGTTAGTTAATTCGGCTTATATTTTCGGGTATCTAATCCAATTTAATATATGAAACTTGTAAACCAACAATCGTAGAAAGGCTATTATTTATGTTTTAATTTTGTAGGTTTGTAATCATAAAACTATCTTATTATGTTCACAAGTAAAGCCAACAAAATATTTCAAGACGTTATTGGAAAATATCACGTAATTAATACGGTCGATCAGCCGTTTGAAAACCCTTATCCAGAAAGTAGTTTGTTGGAACATTTACTGTATAGAAAATGTTGGATTGATACCGTACAATGGCATTATGAAGATATTATTCGCGATCCACAAATAGACCCTGTTGCAGCTTTAACCTTAAAGCGTAAAATTGATGCTTCAAACCAAGACAGAACCGATATGGTCGAATATATTGACAGCTATTTTTTAGGGGAATACAAGCATGTAACAGCTAAAGAAAATGCAACCATAAACACAGAAAGTCCTGCTTGGGGTGTTGATAGATTGTCAATTTTAGCTTTGAAAGTGTACCATATGAATGAAGAGGCAACGCGTGTAGATGCTTCTGATGCACACCGTACTGCTTGCCAAACAAAGCTAGATATTTTATTAGAGCAACGTGTAGATTTAAGTACAGCTATTGATACACTACTTAGTGATATTGAAAAAGGTGATAAATACATGAAAGTTTACAAGCAAATGAAAATGTATAATGATGATGAACTTAACCCTGTTTTAAGAGGGCAAAAGTAATCAGTATTTTTAAGTTTACATGGCAAATTTACCCAAACACATACTTGTTATTCGGTTGTCTGCTATGGGCGATGTCGCGATGTCGGTGCCTGTATTAAGGGCGTTTACAGAACAACATCCTTCAGTAAAAGTAACTGTTTTAACTAGAGGTTTTTTTGCGCCTTTTTTTAGAGATTTAGATAATGTTTCTGTGTATGCTGCGAATCTTAAAGCGGAGCATAAGGGTGTTTTAGGACTTTATAAACTTTCAAAAGAATTAAGGCGTTTGGGAATTGACGCTGTTGCCGATTTGCATAATGTGCTACGAAGCTCTATTTTAAAAGTGTTTTTCTTCGGAATTAAAACAGTTCAAATTGATAAAGGCAGAACCGAAAAAAAGGCTTTAGTTTCTGGTGAAAATTTTCAACAACTTAAAACAACACATCAACGTTATATTGATGTTTTTGAAACCTTTGGGTTTAAAATTGATGTGTCAAACCCATACTTTCCTAAAAAATCAAGTTTAAATAAGAAGACTCAGGCTCTATTAGGTTCTGATTCAATAAAACAAATAGGTATAGCGCCCTTTGCGGCCCATGAAGGTAAGATGTATCCGTTAGATGGTATGGAAGGGGTTATTGAAGCGCTTTCCAAAGATTATAAAGTGGTGTTATTTGGCGGCGGACAAAAAGAAATAGCCATTTTAAATGAACTTGAAACTTCCTTTGGAAATGTTGTAAGTGTCGCAGGAAAGTTATCGCTTGATGAAGAGTTAGATCTTATTTCAAACTTAGAAGTGATGCTCTCTATGGATTCTGGTAATGCGCATATAGCAGCTATGTTAGGGATAAAGGTTGTGACTGTTTGGGGTGTAACGCATCCGTTTGCTGGTTTTGCGCCATTTAACCAACCAACAGATTATGCACTTTTGGCAGATAGAAACCAGTTTCCACAAATTCCAACTTCCGTTTACGGAAATAAATATCCAGAAAATTATAAAGAAGCTTCCAGAAGTATACCTCCGGAAGCTATTATTGAAAAAATTAAGTCTATTGTTTAGTTTCTTTCTATTGGGTAGAGGGGATTAAACATCATCATAATCTACAACAACGTTTGGAGTTGTAGGGTGTGCTTGGCAGGTAAGTATTAAGCCTTCTGCTACTTCGCTTTCGGTTAAAATATTGTTTTGGCGCATGCTTACTTCGCCTTCTTTTAAACGTGCTAAACAGCTACTGCAAATACCACCTTGACATGAGTATGGCGCATCAATATCTTCATCCAAAGCAGCTTCAAGAACCGTTTGTTTTTGAGACATTTCAAAAGTAGTCGTTTCATCGTCTACGGTAACAGTAATGGTTGTTTTTCCAGATGGCGTTGCTTGTTCTTCTATTTCAACAGGTTTTGCTGCTTTAAAAAGCTCAAAGTGAATGCGGTCTGTTTCAATGCCATTACCTGTTAACACATCTTTTACGGTGTGAATCATGGCTTCAGGTCCGCATAGATAAAAAGCATCAACTTCTACATGTTTATGCTTGTTTAGCATCACATAATTAACGGTGCTTTTTTCAATACGGCCAAAAATAGAATCGTCTTTATCTTGTTGACTGAATACAAATTGAATCGAAAAACGGTCTTTATAGGCATGTTGAAGTTCTAAAAGTTCATTTGAAAACATAGTATCTTCAGCAGACTTGTTTCCGTAAACCAGAATAACTTTGCTGTGAACTTCTTCTTCTAAAGCACATTTTATAATACTTAAAATAGGTGTAATACCACTTCCTGCAGCAAATGCGGCTATATTTTTGGTTTTAGAATCGTTAGGTTGGAAAACAAAACGCCCTTTTGGAGGTCCTACTTCCATGGTGTCTCCAACCTTTAAATCATTATTTGCATAGGCTGAAAAAGTACCATCTTTAACCTCTTTGACGGCAATTTGAAGTTCGCCGCTTTTTGGAGATGCACAAATAGAATAATCGCGTCGCACCTCATTATTGTTAAGGGTTGCTTTTAAAGTAATGTATTGTCCTGCTTTAAAAGAAAAAACAGATTTAAGATTTTCCGGCACATTAAAAGCAATGCTTATCGCTTTATTGGCCTCTTTTTTTATATTTTTAATCGAAAGTTTGTGGAATGATGACATGTATAAATTTTTTACAAAAATAATGAAGCCTTTAGATTTTATGACATAATTACTTAAAAATAATTACATAAGCTTTATATGCATAAGAAAATTATGTATATATTTGATTGTTATGGGAAATTCAAATTTATATAAAGGGAGTTTAACAACCATCATTTTGAAACTATTAAATGAAAATGATAAAATGTATGGGTATGAGATTACACAGAAAGTAAAGGAACTCACGAAAGGAGAACTTAAAATTACTGAGGGCGCTTTGTATCCATCCTTACACAAATTAGAAGCTGACGGGTTATTGGACGTTGAAGTTATGAAAGTTGATAATAGATTAAGAAAATATTATAAACTAACACCAGATGGTACCAAGGAAACAGCAGTTAAACTCGCAGATTTAGAGACTTATATTAAAACAATGCAAGCATTGGTAACGCCGAAATTAAGATTCGATTAATGCAACGATTAACAGAACTAGAAATAGAAGCACTTTACAATTTTACGAAGAAACATTTCGTAGAATGGTATGACGTACAAACCGAATTGGTAGACCATCTTGCAAATGGAATAGAAGAACAGTGGGAAGAAAAACCAAACCTTACCTTTGATGATGCTTTAAAAATCGAATTTAAAAAATTTGGTGTTTTTGGTTTTTCTGAAATAGTAGAGGAAAAAACAAGTGCTTTAGAGAAATATTATAGAAAAGAAGTCTGGAATTGTTTAAAAGAATATTTTAAATTCCCTAAAATAATTTTAACCTTTTTTAGTGTTTGGGCACTTTTTAAAATACTTCAATTAATCGAAAATACGAGCTATGTTGCGGTAGGTCTTATGGTTGGTGTTTTGTTTTATTATTCCATTTTTTTAGGTAAAGAAGGAGTCAAATTAAAAAAGATTCAGAAAAAAACCGGTAAAAAATGGTTGTTTGAGAACGTTATTACACAATTAGGAGGCTTTGTTCACTTGTTAAATATAGGTATTTATATGCCTATTATTAATTTTGATAAACAATGGGATGCTTTAGCTATTTTGTCTTTTTCAGGATGTTTAGTAATTTACAGTTTATTGCTTTACGTATCTATTAAAGTAGTTTCACCGAAACTGAAAGCGAAGTTTTCTAAAGAGCATCCAGAGTACAAGTTTTTGTAAATTTTGTAACAAATTCGCGAAAAGTATTACTAACCAATTATAATCTAATAATTAACTATAAAAATCCATCAAATGAAAAAATTAGTATTAGCATGTATGTTTTTAGTAGCGGTTGCAACTCAAGCTCAAGAAACGTCTCAATTTAAAACAGAAACCATCGAGTTTATTAAATTAACGGGTGCAGGTGCTGCGTTTGATGGCGCTATTGCTCAAATAGGGTTTCAGGTTACAGAAGCCAATAAAGAAGCCTATACTAAAGAAGCCATGGCCACATTAGATGGTTTGTATGGTAAAATTGCCGATTTATACATGGAAGAGTTTACTCAAAATGAAATTAAGGAACTAGTGGATTTTTATCATACTGATTTGGGAAAAAAATTAGCCAAAAAACAATTAGGATTAACCCAAAAAGCGATGACCTTCGGGCAGTCTTGGGGTATGGAAGTGAGTCAAATAGCTCAAAAATATAACGAATAGAATATGATTAAAAACTTTTTAAGTTTAGAGTGGAAATCTTTTTTTAGGTCGGCAAGCTTTGGCAAGGGTCTGGCAATAAAAATACTTATGGGGTTTTTATCACTTTATTTTATTGCTATATTTTTAGGCATGGGTGTTGTTTTATATCCTGGGCTTAAAAAAACATTTCCAGATAAAGATCCTTTAACAATTGTAAATAGTGTTTTATTTTACTGGGTTATTGGCGATTTAGTCTTTAGGTTTTTCTTTCAGAAGCTACCTATGATGGTGGTGAAACCTTTGTTGGTTGTGCCAGTGAAAAGGAGCAAAATTGTAAATTATGTTTTAGGAAAATCGGTAACGTCGTTTTTCAACTTTCTACCACTTTTTGCAGTTATTCCATTTGGTATTACGTTAATGGTGGAGGGCTATCCTATACTTTCGGTTATAAGTTGGATGCTTACTTTAATGCTAGCAACCCTTATCATTAATTTTCTAAATTTTATTATTGAAAGTTTTTCAACCGAAATAGAATTGTCCTTTTTGCCCATTATAAGCATTGCTGGAGGTTTATTTGTGCTTAATTATTTTGATGTTATTTCATTTACTCAAATTTTCGCAAATGGCTTTAATGCTATTTATAATACGCCTGTTTTAATCGTAATTCCCGTTTTAATTTTAATAGGACTTTATATTATAAACTTTAAATTATTAAGAAAAAAACTGTTTTTAGACAGTGGTTTAAAAGAAAAGGTAAAGGAAATTCAAGCTTCAAATTTAGATTGGACAAAGAATTTTGGAGACATTGCCCCGTTTATGCAGCTAGATTTAAAACTAATTTGGCGTAACAAACGAACCAAATCATCGGTTTGGATGGTGTTAATTGGCTTGCTCTATGGTTTGTTTTTTTACCCACAGCCAACGTATCAAGGCATGCCCTGGTTTTTTGCATTCATTGGTATATTCTCAACAGGTATTTTTTTAATCAATTTCGGACAATTTATTCCTGCTTGGGATAGTGGTTACTATAAACTACTCATGAGCCAGAATATTAAATACGAGCAATACTTACAGTCTAAATTCACCTTAATGGCGCTTAGTGTTGTTATATTATTTGTTTTAGGTATTCCTTATGTCTTTTTTGGTTGGGAAATTTTATTGGCACATTTTGTCGCAGCCATATATAATGTGGGTGTTAATACCCATGTTATTTTATACGGCGGCTCGTTTAATAGAAAAAAGATAGATTTAAGCCAAAAAGCAGCCTTTAATTATCAAGGTACCGGAGCGGTGCAATGGCTTATTGGTATCCCCTTATTAATTATCCCGATGGGAATATTTGCCTTATTTTATTTTTTAATTGGTTTTGAAATAGCTTGTTTGGTTTTAGGAATACTGGGTGTTTTAGGTATAGTATTACATCAAAAACTAATGAAAGGTATTACAGCCAAGTATCTACAATCAAAATATAAAATGATTGATGCTTTCAATCAAAACAACTAAAAAAAACATCATGATAGTAACTTCAAACTTATCAAAAAAATATAGTAGTAATTTAGTTTTAAACATTGCATCTTTAGAAATTCCAAAAGGGCAAAGCTTTGGTTTAGTAGGTAACAATGGTGCCGGTAAAACAACCTATTTTAGTTTGCTTCTCGATTTAATTTTACCCACAACAGGTTGTATTGTAAACAACGGTATACAAGTGAATGAAAGTGAAGATTGGAAACCTTTTACATCTTCTTTTATTGATGAAAGTTTTTTAATTGGGTATTTAACACCGGAAGAATATTTTTATTTTATTGGTGAATTACGCAACCAAAATAGAGCAGACGTTGATAAATTAGTGGCTCAATTTGAAGATTTTTTCCATGGCGAAATTCTAAACCAGAAAAAATATTTACGCGATTTAAGTAAAGGGAACCAAAAGAAAGTTGGTATTGTTGCTGCCTTAATAGGCAATCCGGAAGTTATTATTCTGGATGAACCTTTTGCTAATTTAGATCCAACAACCCAAATTCGCCTTAAAGGCATCATTAAAGATTTAGCTGAAAAACAAGGCGTAACCGTATTGGTTTCTAGTCATGATTTAATGCACGTAACCGATGTTTGCGAGCGTATTGTAGTACTAGAAAAAGGTGAAATTGTGAAAGATTTAGCTACTAATGCTGCCACTTTAAAAGAATTAGAGGCTCATTTTTCAGGTGTAGAAATAGTTTAGTTTTTTATTAGTTGCACATGGAAGGGTCAAAATGTTTTAGTTTAAGCCGTACCTAAGAATCACACTTCGTCCAAAAGTTCTGTCATTTTATGGGTTAATCGAAAAAGATGCTTATTTTTACCTGCTTATACATAATATAAGCACGAGTTTATAGTTATTATTTAGACTAAAAATGCCAGCATTGAAAATATCTTTTAAAGCAACCTTCGTTATTGCCTGTTCTGTTTTGTTGTTAGTAAGTTGTTCCCGAAAAAAGGACAAATTCATTAGCCGAAATTTCCATGCTGTTACAGCAGAATTTAATGCGCTTTATAATGGTTACAATGCCTTGGAAGCGGGAAGAACCAGTTTAAACGATGGATATTCTGATAATTATTGGGATGTTTTACCCATAGAACGTATGCAAATCTCGGAAGAGGTGGTGCTTCCTGGTCAATCTAAAAACGAAAACTTCAATACAGCTGAAGAGAAAGCGGTAAAAGCCATTCAAAAGCATAGCATTACTATTAACGGGAAAGAGAAGAACCCACAAATAGATGAAGCGTATTTGCTTTTAGGGAAATCTAGATATTTCGATCAACGTTTTGTGCCTGCTTTAGAGGCGTTTAATTACATTCTTTACAAATATCCAGCCAGCGATAAAATAAACCAAGCTAAAATTTGGCGTGAAAAAACAAACATTCGTTTGGATAATGATGAGCTTGCTATCCAAAATTTAAAACGTTTATTAAAACAAGAGGAATTAAAGGATCAAGATTTAGCCGATGCTACTTCCATGTTGGCACAAGCGTATTTAAACACAAAATCTGTTGATAGTGCGATTACTCAACTTGAAATTGCTTCAAAAGCAACGAAAAAGGGTGACGAACGCGGCCGTTACAAATTCATTCAAGGACAATTATATAATGAATTAGGCAAAAAAGACAGCGCGAATTTAGCTTTCGATCAGGTTATTGAACTAAACCGTAGAACGCCTCGAATTTATATGATTGGTGCACATATCGAAAAAATTAAAAATTTCGATTACGGTAAGGGCAACAAATTTGAGTTATTAGAATTAATCACCGAATTGGAAGAAAACAGAGAAAACCGTCCGTTTTTAGATAAAATTTACCATCAAAAAGCCACGTATTTTTTACATAATGCTTCCGATTCATTAGCCATTGCATACTTCAATAAATCCTTACGAACCAATTCTCAAGACCGCATTTTAAAAGCTAAGAATTACGAAATTCTAGGTGATATGAATTTTGATGCTTCTGTTTACGAGAAAGCAGGAAATTATTACGATAGCACCATGACTAATTTGGTTTTAAATTCAAAACCGTATCGCATCATTAAGCGTAAACGCGATAATTTAGAAGATGTTATTTATTATGAAACTATCGCTCAAGTAAACGATAGCATTTTAAATTTAGTGCGTTTACTTGAAGCGGAACGTATTGCTTATTTTGAAGTTTTTATTGAGAAACTAAAAATTAGAGCAGAAGAAGAAAAGGAAAAAGCCGAAGCTGCTGAACGTAATACGGGTTTAGCGACTGTTAATAATCCTATTGGTAGCCCAGGTCCTCGTATGGGTGCGCCAACCCAAGCAGCTATGTTTTATTTTTATAACCCTACCACAGTGGCTTATGGTAAAAATGAGTTTGTAAAAATTTGGGGCGATCGCCCAATGGAAGATAATTGGCGATGGTCTAGTAAATTAAATTCAGGGGTAACGGGTAGCGCATCTACCAATAATAGTGTTGTTACAGCTTCTGAAGATGAATTATTCGATCCGCAATTTTATATTTCTAAAATCCCTTCCGAAGTTAAAGAAATAGACAGTCTTTCTAAAGATAGAAATTATGCTTACTATCAGTTAGGATTGATTTATAAAGAGAAATTTAAGGAATACGCTTTAGCAAAAAGTAAATTTAATAACTTACTAAGTAGCAACCCTGAAGCGCGTTTAATCTTGCCTTCAAAATATAATTTGTACAAAATTTATGAGCTTTTGGGTGAAAATTCAGAAGCATCTATTGCAAAAGCAGACATTATTGCAAACTACCCAGAGTCTCGCTATGCTACTATTCTAAACAATCCAGATTCAGCTTCAGAAAAGGACGAAAACAGTCCTGAAAGCTTGTATGAAGTGCTGTATGAACAGTATGAGAGCCAGGCCTATGCTGAGGTTATTTCTAAAAGTGAAGAATACATCACCACTTTTGACGGTGAACCTATTGTATCGAAGTTAGAATTACTAAAAGCAACTGCAACTGGCCGATTGTATGGTTTAGAAGCTTATAAAGAAGCGATTAACTATGTTGCTATTACTTTTGCCAACACGCCAGAAGGAAAACAAGCTCAAAATATAGAAACGAATGTTTTACCTAAATTGGCAAGTTCTGATTTTATAAAGGAAAATGATAGTGTAGCTAATAATCATAAAGTGGTTTTTAAATTTGAAAACCCGAAGCCAAAACAAGTGACCGATTTTCAAAAAATATTAGATACGGTATTGAAAAATATAAAGTATTATAGCTTAAAATCATCGGTTGATGCGTATAATCCAAACACCACATTAGTAGTTGTTCATGGGTTAAGAAATGCACAGGTGGCTAAAACATTCAACCAGTTGCTTACTAAAGAAGATAAGAAAAAAATTAAAGAACCTTATTTTGCAATAACATCTGCAAATTATCAAATCATTCAAATGCATAAAAATTTGGATGCATATTTAAATACAGACTCTAATTCTAAATAATATAGCATTATGTTTTCAGATAATAAAAAAGATAAACAGCATATCGAAGGCTTGTCAAGTCAGAATATCATTTCACAAGGCACTAAAATAGTGGGCGATTTTACCAGCGAAGGCGATTTTAGAATAGATGGTACTTTGGAAGGGAATATAGTGACATCGGGTAAAGTTGTTGTTGGAAAATCTGGAGTAATAAAAGGAACTTTACAAGGAACAGACGCTTATTTTGAGGGTAAATTTTCAGGAAAGTTAACTTTGTCTGGAACGTTAACCTTGAAAGCATCAGCAGAAATAGATGGGGAAGTGGTAGCCGGAAAATTAGCAGTAGAACCTGGTGCTAATTTTAATGTGTCGTGTATTATGAAGGGATCTGTAAAAGAAATGAATAAAGGTGGACAACAAGGAAAAGGAACAGAGAAAACCGCTTAATAAATATATTAGGTTTACTTCTATAGCCATACAAATGGGCTTAACTATCTATTTAGGTAGTAAATTAGGGGAGTGGTTGGATGTGAAATTTAACAATCAAAACCAGTTGTACTATAAGATTGTTACTTTAGCAGCTGTTTTTTTGGCCATGTTTTCGGTGATTTTTCAGGTTTTAAAAATCACCAATAAAGATAATTAGAATGTATAAAAGAATTATTGGGTTTGTTTTAATTGTAATGGCGCTATTTGCTATTTCATTTAATTTACACACTTATTTTAATGCTCACGATTTAAGTTTTTCGCTTTTTTACGTGTATTTGTTTCATGTTGTATCGGCTATTTTGGTCTATTTTATTTTAGAACTTATAGCAAGTAAACTGCCTAACCAAGCAGGTTACGCGTACTTAATGGCCATGTTTTTTAAAATTGGCGCTTTCGTAATCGTTTTTCAACAAGCAGTTTTTGCTAAAGAACAATTATTAATGGCAGAACGGGTCGCTTTGGTTATTCCTTTGTTTTTGTTTTTAATAGTTGAGGCTGTGGCCGTAGCAAAGTTATTAAACAGTAAATAGTTAAGTTTTATTCATTAAAAAAGGCGCAATTAAAACCGTCGAAAAAACTAACTAAAAAAAGGGTTTGGGTTTTTAAATTATTGTGTACATTTGCACAAAATTTTTAAGAGCATAATTTCATTAGTTAATAAAGATATGATGGTAGCAAAAAAATCTATCAAGTTAATTGCAGTTTTAGTTTTAATGGTGACTTCTTTTTCTAGCTTAGCTAATGAAGGGGATCATAAACAAGAAACCCATGGAAAAGGGGAGTTAGTTGATTCACCAGAAGAAATTAGAGAATACATTGCTCATCACTTAAAAGATTCTCACGATTTTCACTTTTTTACAGATAACGCATCAGGAACCCACTTTAGTTTTCCTTTGCCTGTTATTGTTTGGACAAGTAATGGTTTAAAAGCATTTATGTCTTCAGAATTTCATCATGATGATAACGCTCAAGTTATTGTTGAGAAGGATGAAGTTAGTTTAGTGAAACTTCACAGTAAAATATACGAATTAGAAGCTGGCGCATCATCGATTGATTTTGATGAAGCACATCACCCAACAAACGCACATAAAGTATTAGATTTTTCTATTACTAAAAGTGTATTTGGTATGTTGTTAGCTGGTTTTTTAATGTTATTAGGTTTCACGGCATTAGCAAGAGGTTATAAGAAAGGCGCTATTCCAACAGGATTTGGTCGTGTTTTAGAGCCTTTAGTTATTTATGTGCGTGACGAAATTGCACGTCCAAATATTGGGGAGAAGAAATATAGAAAGTTTATGGGTTTCCTATTAACTGTATTTTTCTTTATCTGGATTTTAAATTTATTAGGTTTAACACCAATAGGTTTTAATGTAACAGGACAAATTGCAGTAACAGCATGTTTAGCGGTATTTACCATGGTTATATATATGGTTAGTGCGAGTAAAGATTTCTGGAAACACACTTTATGGATGCCAGGAGTACCTGTAATATTACGCCCAATATTAGCAGTTATTGAATTAGTTGGGTTTGTGCTTATTAAGCCTTTCTCATTATTAGTTCGTTTATTTGCAAACATGACGGCAGGTCACTTTGTGGTAATGAGCTTAATTGCTTTAATGATTACTATGAAACAAGCCTTTGGTCCAGTAGCATCAACAGGAATGTCGCTAGTATTAGCATTATTTATATCGGTTATTGAAATTTTAGTAGCCTTTTTACAAGCATTTATTTTCACGATGTTATCATCGTTATTTATAGGTATGGCTGTTGAAGAGCATGACCATCATTAATAAGAATTTGTTTAATTAATATTTATAAAACCAAATTAGTATGTACAATTTAATTGGAGCAGGATTAATCGTAATCGGTGGAGGAATCGGTTTAGGTCAAATTGGAGGAAAAGCAATGGAAGGTATTGCTCGTCAACCTGAAGCAGCTGGTAAAATCCAAACTGCGATGATCATCATCGGTGCCTTATTAGAAGGTTTAGCATTCGGTGCATTAATCTTAGGGAAATAAGAATTTCCTAAAAAACAAAGAAACAAGTTTCTGCAACGGTTGGTTGCAGAAACTGTTTTAAAAAAATTAAACACTAGTTATCAAGTAATCTATATTAAATGGAAACGTTATTAAATGATTTTTCGGTAGGCTTATTCATCATGCAAGCCATTATTCTTGTGATCTTAATCCTATTAATGCGCAAGTTTGCATGGAAACCTATTTTAGATTCTTTACAAAATCGCGAAGAAGGAATTAAGAACGCTTTAGTTTCAGCAGAAAAGGCACGATTAGAAATGCAAAATCTGAATTCTGAAAACGAAAAGTTGTTAAAAGAAGCTAGAGCAGAACGCGAAGCCATGTTAAAAGAGGCACGCGATATGAAAAATAAAATGGTTGAGGATGCTAAAACAGAGGCTAAAGAAGAAGCTAGTAAAATAGTAGCTCAAGCACAAGCATCTATCGAATCTGAAAAGAATGCAGCTATAGCAGAATTAAAATTACAAGTAGCAAATTTATCTATTGATATTGCAGAGAAAGTAATACGCGAAGAATTATCTAACAAAGACAAACAAGTTAAATTGGTTGAGTCTATGTTAAGTGAAGCTAAATTAAACTAAAAAAGATGGCGGGAGCAAGAGCAGCAATACGTTACGCAAAAGCAGTATTAAGTTTAGCATCAGATAGAAATACAGCCGAGGCTGTTAATGAAGAAATGAAGCTAATTGCTAGTACCATTGCAGAAAATAAAGACTTAAGCGATGCGCTTCAAAGTCCTGTATTAAGCGCTTCATTGAAAAAATCTGTATTATTAGAGGTTTTTAAAAACGCAGATAAAACAACTTTAGGCTTAATTGATACTTTAGTGGTAAATAATAGAATTACGATGATAGCAGATGTTGCTGTTAAGTATAACCAATTATTTGATACATCTAGAGGTATCGAGGTTGCTACGGTAACAACAGCGATTGCTTTAACCGATGCTTTAAAACAAAAAGTATTAGCAAAAGCAAAAGAGCTTACAGGTAAAGATATTGAAGTACAAAGCATTGTAGATGAAAGCATTTTAGGAGGCTTCATTTTACGAATTGGCGATTTACAATATAATGCTAGTATCGCAAATCAATTAAGTAAATTAAAAAAAGAATTCACATTAAACTAAGATATTTATATCTAAATAAATAATAAGATGGCAGAAGTAAAACCGGCTGAAATATCAGCAATCTTAAAACAACAATTATCTGGTTTTGAAGCAAGCGCTTCATTGGATGAGGTTGGAACTGTATTAACTGTAGGTGATGGTATTGTACGTGCTTACGGATTGTCTAACGCCCAATATGGGGAGTTAGTAGAATTCGAAGGTGGTTTAGAAGGTATCGTACTTAATCTTGAAGAAGATAACGTAGGTATCGTATTATTAGGAGTTTCTAAAGGAGTTAAAGAAGGTTCTATAGTAAAACGTACAGGTCGTATCGCTTCTATCAATGTTGGAGAAGGTATTGTTGGACGTGTTGTAGATACATTAGGAAACCCAATTGATGGTAAAGGTCCTATTGCTGGTAAAACTTATGAGATGCCTTTAGAGCGTAAAGCGCCTGGAGTTATTTTCCGTGAGCCAGTTACTGAACCATTACAAACAGGTATCAAATCTATCGATGCGATGATTCCTGTAGGTCGTGGTCAACGTGAGTTGGTTATTGGTGACCGTCAAACTGGTAAAACAGCGGTTTGTATTGACACTATCTTAAATCAAAAAGAATTTTACGATGCAGGTGAGCCTGTATATTGTATATATGTTGCCGTTGGTCAAAAAGCATCAACAGTAGCTTTAATCGCAAAAACGTTAGAAGAAAAAGGTGCTTTAGCCTATACAACTATCGTGGCAGCAAACGCATCTGATCCTGCAGCAATGCAAGTATATGCACCGTTTACTGGAGCATCTATTGGAGAGTATTTTAGAGATACAGGTCGTCCAGCATTAATCGTGTTTGATGATTTATCTAAACAAGCAGTTGCATACCGTGAGGTATCTTTATTATTACGTCGTCCACCAGGACGTGAGGCGTATCCAGGAGATGTTTTCTACTTACACTCTCGTTTATTAGAGCGTTCTGCAAAAGTAATTAACAATGATGAGATTGCTAGAAACATGAACGACCTTCCTGAATCGTTAAAATCGATTGTAAAAGGTGGTGGTTCGTTAACAGCGTTGCCAATTATTGAAACTCAAGCAGGTGACGTATCAGCATATATCCCAACAAACGTAATTTCTATTACAGATGGGCAAATCTTCTTAGATGGAGATTTATTTAACTCTGGTGTACGTCCAGCAATTAACGTAGGTATTTCTGTATCTCGTGTTGGTGGTAATGCACAGATTAAATCAATGAAAAAAGTAGCAGGTACTTTAAAATTAGACCAAGCGCAATTCCGTGAATTAGAAGCGTTTGCTAAGTTCGGTTCAGATTTAGATGCCGTTACTTTAAATGTAATTGAAAAAGGAAGACGTAACGTTGAAATTTTAAAACAAGCTCAAAATGATCCTTTTACTGTTGAAGATCAAGTAGCTATCATTTATGCAGGGTCTAAAAACTTATTAAGAGATGTGCCTGTTGAGAAAGTAAAAGAATTTGAAAGAGATTATATCGAATTTTTAAAAGCAAAACATAGCAATATATTAGCGCTTTTAAAAGCAGGTAAATTAACTGATGAAGTTACAGATGCTTTAACAAGTGTAGCTAAAGAATTATCAGGAAAATATAAAGCATAAAAAAGTTCAGGGTTTCGAGTTATGAGTGTTCGCACTCATAACTTAACACTCATAACTCATAACTTTAAACATGGCAAATTTAAAAGAAATACGTAACAGAATAACATCGGTGTCTTCTACCATGCAGATCACAAGTGCCATGAAAATGGTATCGGCTGCAAAGTTAAAGAAAGCACAAGATGCTATTACAGCAATGCGTCCTTATGCAGATAAGTTAACCGAACTTTTACAAAGTTTAAGTGCCACTTTAGATGCAGATTCGGGAAGCGTATATTCTGAGCAACGTGAAGTAAAGAAAGTTTTAATAGTTGCTGTTACTTCTAATAGAGGTTTAGCAGGTGCTTTTAATTCAAACATTATAAAAGAAGTTAGTAGATTAACATCTAAAACTTACGCCAACCAAGAGGTTTCTTATTTAACTATTGGAAAAAAGGCAAATGATGCTTTTAAAAAGACAAACAAAATTATTTCGAATAAAAGTGCTATTTATGACGATTTAACCTTTGATAATGTTGCTGAAATAGCTGAAATGTTAATGGCTAAATTTGTTGCAGGCGAATTCGATAAAATTGAAGTTGTTTATAACAAGTTTAAAAATGCTGCAACGCAAATTGTAACTACAGAACAATTTTTACCAATTGTACCAGTTAAAAGTGATTCAAATGTAGTTTTAGATTATATTTTTGAACCTTCAAAAATTGAAATTGTAGAACAATTAATTCCAAAGTCATTAAAAACACAATTGTACAAAGGCATTAGAGACTCTTTCGCTAGCGAACACGGTGCACGTATGACTGCGATGCATAAAGCGACAGATAATGCAACAGATCTAAGAAATCAGCTTAAATTAACTTACAATAAAGCACGTCAAGCTTCTATTACTAATGAAATTCTTGAGATTGTTGGTGGTGCTGAAGCATTGAATAACTAGTAAATGGTTTAACTGAGATTTTTCAGTATCTCATATAATATCAAACCTCACTTTATAGTGGGGTTTTTTTATGGCATTACTTTTGAAATACTATCATTACAATATCAATACATTTAAATATGAAATTTTCCAAAACACTGCTTTATTTAGTTTGCATGTTCGTTGTCATGATGACATTTTCAAAATGCGCAACAACGAAACCTTTTGAAGCACATGTGCCTTTTGAGATAGATGAAGTGTATTATCAAGATGCGCCTGGAAATGTAAAAGGAGTCGATTCTGGCGTTCATATTTATATTCAAATTGAAAATAAGCTAACTCATATAACGCTGGACAGTGTTTATTTTCGCGGAAAGCAGACGGAATTAGAGTATATAAATGAAAACATGTATGTTGGACAATTCAAATCTGAAACCTTTAAAAAAATGGCCTTTATTATGAGTAGCGACCCGTATGCGGAGTATGGTAATAAAATCCCGCAAATACCCGACAAACCACGTTTTTATTTAGAAGATGATGCCTGTATCATAAGCTATAAAATAGGGGATACAGTCAAGTATTTTAAAATTCAGCCCATCCATAAAAAAGAAGCAACAGAATTTTAAGGAACATCACCTAAGAACCAATAATTTATCTTTGCTTTGCATTGGCTAAAAACGTATTTTTAGCAAGACAAAAAAGTAATCCTTGAGCGGACTCAAAACATTATTTAAGCAGACTTTTATTTACGGGTTGGCCACTGTGCTTCCTAGAATGCTTAGCTTTATATTAGTGCCTCTTTATACTACGAAAGGGGTTTTATCATCGGTGGCTGAATATGGTAAAATTAATATCATTTTCTCCTATTTCGTTCTGTTTAATGTTGTTCTAGCTTATGGCTTAGAAACTGCCTTTTTTAGGTTTTTCAATAAGGATGAAGATAAAGATGCCGTTATTGGTACATCGGCCATATCTCTTATAATATCTTCATTTGGGTTTTTCATTTTAGCTTTAATTTTTCAAAATGAAATAGCTGGGTACATAGATATTCATGTTAAATACATCAATCTTGTTATTTGGATTCTTCTTTTTGATGCGTTAGTTATTATACCTTTTGCATGGTTAAGAGCGACACAGCGCCCTATGCGTTATGCGGTTATTAAGATTTGTAATGTGGTTATTAATATTGGTTTGAATTTATTCTTCCTTTTAGCTTTGAAAAAATTGGCGGTAAACGGTTCTGTTTTTGAATCCATATATAAGCCTAATTTTGAAATCAGTTATATTTTTATAGCCAATTTAGTGGCAAGTGGAGTTACGTTGTTATTAATGTCATCGTTTTATCTTAAAATAAAATATGTATTTAATACAGATTTATGGAAAACCATGATGCGATACGCCTTTCCTGTATTGGTTGCCGGTGTTGCGTTTTCTATAAATGAAACCTTCGATAGAATTTTATTAAAAGAATTACTACCCGCCAATGTCGCCGAAACAGATATTGGTATGTATGCAGCCTGTTATAAAATTTCATTGTTTATGACGCTTTTTGCAACGGCATATCGCTTAGGCATAGAACCTTTCTTTTTTAGTCATGCTAAAAGCGAAAATCCTCAAAAGAACTACGCAAAAATATTAGAATTTTTTGTGGCTTTTGGGTCAGTAATATTGCTTTTTGTTGTGGTTTTTGCCGATGTTTTAAAACCAATAATTGTGCGAAGTGAAGCTTATTGGGAAGCTATGTGGGTGGTGCCAATTATATTAATTGCTAACTTCTGCTTAGGTATTTATCACAATTTATCTGTTTGGTATAAAATTACAGACAAAACAAAATTCGGAGCTTATATTTCTATAGCAGGCGCCGTTGTTACTTTAGTTATTAACTTCATGTTTATAAAAGCCTATAGCTATAAAGCGTCTGCAGTAGCCACTTTAGCGGCCTATGCCATTATGGTGCTTTTGTCATATTATTACGGAAGAAAATATTATCCCATACCTTACAATCTAAAGAAAATAGGCATGTATTTAACACTTTCTATAGGCTTATCTGTGGTGTCGTTTTATCAATTTAGAGCCAATTATATGGTTGGAATTTCTATGTTAATTGTATTTTTGGGCATTGTTTTTGTTTCAGAAAAAAACGAATTAAAAAAGATATTTAAAAAATAATGAACATTAAAATTATAAACAAATCCAATCACGCATTGCCCCATTATGAAACGGAGGCATCAGCAGGAATGGATTTACGAGCTAACTTATCAGAATCAAAAACATTAAAACCTTTAGAGCGTAGTATCGTTGGTACTGGCTTGTTCATAGAATTACCAATTGGTTTCGAAGCACAAGTACGTCCGCGTAGTGGTTTGGCAGCCAAAAGAGGTGTTACCGTTTTAAATGCACCAGGAACTATTGATGCCGATTATAGAGGCGAAATAGGAGTGATTTTAGTAAACCTTTCAAATGAAGATTTCGCTATAGAAAATGGTGAACGTATAGCACAATTAGTGATTGCAAAACACGATCGTGCCGAATGGATTTCTGTAGAAGAACTTTCTGAAACGGCTCGAGGAGAAGGCGGTTTTGGGAGTACGGGAACGAAATAAAGAAAATTTAAAAAAAATGTTATTAGTTGAATAAACGAATAACAAATAAACTCAATAAAATGAAAATAATAGTACCAATGGCAGGACGCGGTTCTCGTCTGCGCCCACACAGTTTAACCGTACCAAAACCTTTAATTCCTGTTGCAGGTCAACCCATCGTACACCGTTTGGTAAAAGATATTGCTAAAGTATTAAAGCAACCTATTGAAGAAATCGCTTTTGTTTTAGGTGATCCGGCCTTTTTTGGTGATGATGTGGTTGAGAGTTTAAAAAAATTAGCGACCGATTTAGGCGCAAAAGCATCTATATACCGCCAAGACTTACCATTAGGTACTGGGCACGCTATTATGTGTGCAAAACCATCTTTATCAGGGCCTGCAGTGATTGCTTATGCTGATACGTTGATAAAAGCAGAATTTGATTTAGACCCAACAGCCGATAGTGTTATTTGGACCAAACAAGTCGAAAATCCAGAAGCTTACGGGGTTGTTAAGTTAAACGCAAATAAAGAGATTGTAGAGTTAGTTGAAAAGCCAGAAAACTTTGTAAGTGATCAAGCCGTAATTGGTATTTATTACTTTAAAGATGTGGCGGTTTTAAAAGGAAAACTACAACAAATTTTAGATGAAAACGTTACCAATGGAGGCGAGTACCAAATAAACGATGGTATAAAACGCATGATGGCCGACGGTAAAGTTTTTAAAACAGGTACTGTTGATGAGTGGATGGATTGCGGTAACAAAGCCATAACTGTAGAAACTAATGCGCGAATGTTAGGCTTTTTAAAAGCAGATGGCGAGGAACAATTGGTTGCAACATCAGCAAAATTAACAGATTCAAATATTATTGAGCCTTGTTTTATTGGCGAAAACGTGGTGCTTAAAAATAGCACAGTTGGTCCTAATGTATCTATTGGAGATAATAGTGTTGTTGAAAATTCAATTATAAAAAATAGTTTAATACAAACAAATACAAGCATCAAAAACGCCAATTTAGATGAAGCGATGATTGGTAATCATGTGAAATTTGATGGGAAATTTACCAGTGTTAGTATTGGTGATTATTCTGTTTTAGAATAGGATTCCTGCGAAGGCAGGAATTTCACAATTAATTAGTTGGAAACACCTATTTGCTAAACAATAGCGAAAAGTCCGACCCTTTTTGTAACGCCCAATTAAAATGCTTGGACATCAAGCTTATATGAAGTATAAAATCTACATAGTCATTCTCCTTTTCGGACTTTTTATAGTTCCGCAGATGAGTTATGCACAGGTGGATTTTAATAAAAAGCCTGATGATGATTTAGGTGTGGTTGAAGACAAGTTTCAAGAACTGTTCTATGACGCGTTAACCCAAAAAGGCATTGAGAATTACGACCGGTCTGTAGAGGCACTTTTAAAATGTATTGAATTAGATAATTCGGTGCCTGTGCTCTATTTTGAATTGGGTAAAAATTACAACCAACTCAAGAATTTTGGAGCAGCGGAAGATGCGTTTAAAAAAGCAGTTAGTAAAGAGCCTGAAAACGAGTGGTTTTTAGATGCGCTTTATTCGTTTTACATGGAACAGAGTGAGTTTGATAAAGCCATTAAAACGGTTAAGCAACTGGTGAAATTTCATCCAGATTATAAAGAGAACTTAGCCGCCTTGTATGTGAAAACCAAGGAATATAAAGATGCTTTGAAAATTTTAGATGTTTTGGATGCTGAATTTGGTATTTCGGTGGCACGCGATTTTATGCGTAATCAAATTTATGTAGCTACTGGTCGTAAAAAAGACCAAATTAAAAACTTGGAATCGCGGGTTGAAGACAATCCGGATAAAGAGTCTAATTACTTGCAACTTATTTTCCGCTACAGCGAAAACAACGAAAAGGAAAAAGCTTTTGAAACGGCTAAAGAATTGTTGAAAATAAGTCCGAATTCCCAAATTGTGCATTTAGCCTTATATAAGTTTTATTTGGATGATAACGATGCCCAAAAAGCGATTGAATCCATGAAAATTGTGGTTAAAAGCCCTGAAATAAAACCGGAAGCAAAACTTAAGGTGCTTACAGATTTTGTTCAGTTTGTGGGTAATAATCCGCAGTACGAAGCCGATTTAGTAGAGGCTACTAGCTTGGTTGGCGCCAACAATGATAGTAAAACACTAATGGAACTTGGGCAGTTTTATTTATCTAAAAGCAATAAGATAAAGGCTTTAGAGTATTTTGAAGCAGCCTTAAAAATGGATACAGAAAATTTTAATGTGCTTCGAAACGTATTGTTACTTTACATAGATTTGCAAAAGTTTAATGCAGCAGAGAAAAAGAGTGGTGAAGTGCTTCAAAAATACCCAGCACAACCCTTATTTTATTTAATTCAAGGCGTGGCTTTAAATCAATTAAATCAACCCCAAAAAGCGGTTGATGTTTTAGAAATGGGATTGGATTTTATAATAGATGACTCTAAAATGGAAATTGATTTTTATAAACAATTAAGTATCGCTTATGCCGCGTTAAACAATACGGCTAAAGCAAAAACGTTTAGTGATAAAGCAAAAAAATTAGAAACCTCAAATTAATGAATTTACTTAAGCGCATCGTTTTATTTTTTTTAGTTTTATTGGTATGCAATTGTAAAGCCTCCAAAACCGTTGGTGGTGGTGAAGCCAATTTAAATTTAAGTACTAAACAGCTGTTAAAAGAAAATGCTAAAAGCATTCCAGATTTTAAAACACTGCAATCTAGACTTAAAATCACATACGCTCAAGATGGTAAAGAGCAATCATATACCGTAAATTTTAGAGCTAAAAAAGATGAAGTATTGTGGATTAGTGCTATGTTTTCAGTAGTAAAAGCACTTATTACACCAGAGAAGGTGAGCTTCTACAATAAGCTAGATAATACTTATTTTGAAGGTGATTACCAGTATTTAAGTAATTTGTTGGGCACGGAATTAGATTTCCAAAAGGTTCAAAATTTATTATTTGGTGAGGCTATCTTTAATTTAAATGCGAGTGCTTATGAAGCTTCGGTAACGAGCGATTCTTATATATTAAAACCGAAACAACAACGCGAATTGTTTGAAATTTTCTTTTTGTTAGATCCTGTTCATTTTAAAATAAAATCACAACAAGTATCGCAACCCAAAGAGTTGAGGCATTTGCAAATAGATTATTTAACTTTTCAGGAAGTTGAAAAACAAACTTTGCCAGAGCGCATCAAAGTTATTGCTGTAGAAGCCACGAATGAAACTGTTATAGATTTAGAGTTTAAAGGCATTACTTTAAATGAAGACTTAAGTTTCCCTTATAAAATACCCTCAGGTTTTAAAGAAATAAAACTTTAATGTTACAAAATAACCAACCATTTAAAATAGTCATTCTACTTAGCTTCTTGTTTTGTAGTGTTTTTGCGTTTTCTCAAAGTGCTAAACAGCAGGAATTGGAGGCACGCAGGCAAGAACTTCGTTTAGAGATTCAAAAAATCGCCAAATTACGTGCCGAAAACCAGAGTAAGGAGAAGTCGCAATTAACATTAATTCAAGATTTCAAACATAAAATAACTGTGTTGGATAAGTTGATTAAGGTTACCAACCAACAAGCGAATTTAATTACCCGCGATATCAATTACAACCAAAGGAAAATAACGGGTTTAAGAGATGAATTAAAGGTTTTAAAGGCAGATTACGCTGCTATGATGGTGAAGTCTTATAAAAGCAAAAATCAGCAAAGCAGGATCATGTTCTTGCTTTCGGCCAACGATTTTAAACAAGCCTATAAACGTTTGCAGTATATGAAGCAATATACAGACCACCAAAAAGAACAAGGGGAAACAATTAAGCTAAAAACAGCTGAATTGCAAGCCACGAATCTAGACTTATTAAAACAACAAGAAACTAAGAAAAAACTAATTGCTGAGAATAGAGAAGTCCAAAAAACATTGGAAGCAGAGCGTAAGCAGCATGAAGATTTAATGAAAGCAATTAAAAAGAATCTGTCTGTTTATGCCGCTCAAATAAAGCAAAAACAACAAGAGGCAGATAGAATTGATGCTGAAATAGACCGAATAATTAAAGAAGCGATTGCGAAATCGAATAAAAAATCGGGTGCTACCACTACAAAAAGTTCTTCTGGATTTGCGTTAACTCCAGAAGAAAAGGTTCTAGCTGCAAATTTTGTAGCCAATAAAGGTAAACTGCCTTGGCCTGTTGAAAAGGGCTATGTTACGCTTGGTTATGGTACACAGCCGCATCCTATAGATAACTCATTAACCATTAAAAGTAATGGTGTTAGAATTGCTACCGAAAAAGGATCGAAAGTACTTGCTGTTTTTAATGGCGAAGTAAGTGCCGTACTTAAATTGAAAAACGTAAACCCGATTGTAATGATACGTCACGGTGATTACTTGACTTTATATAAAAACTTATCGGAGGTTTATGTGAAGGAAGGCGATAAAGTAACTACCAAACAAGTTATTGGTGAGGTGTTTACCAATGGGTCAAACGGCGAAACCATTTTAAGTTTTTCAATTTCAAAAGGAACAGCTACTGAAAACCCGGCATCTTGGGTGTTTAAAATGTAAAATTCCTGCCAAAGCAGGAATCTTATTGTAAAAGTTATTGTAATCTATAAACAGGTTGTTTCATTGCGTTCGTAATGACGGTTTTATCTGTTTTTTAGAATGGGCTGTATTAAAAGGATAATTTGTGCTTATTCAAGACCTATTCAAACAAAGCTTTTAATTCTACCGCTTCACTAGGTTTGATTTTACCAGACAGTAATAAACTGAGTTGTTTGCGGCGCAACGCAGCCACAAAACGTTCTTTTTCTAAATCGGTTTCAGGAAGTATTTCTGGTACGGCAATAGGGCTGCCGGTTTCGCTTACTGCTACAAAGGTGTAAATACCTTCGTTAGCCTTAGTACGCTCACCAGATTCTCTGTCTTCAATCCAAACATCAATAAATACTTCCATCGATGTTTTGAAAGCACGCGATACTTTAGCTTCTACCGTTACTACACTGCCTAAAGGCACTGCTTTGTTAAAAGCAACGTGGTTTACAGATGCTGTAACAACAATACGTCTGCTATGGCGTCTGGCAGCAATACTCGCTGCTCGGTCCATGCGTGCTAATAATTCGCCACCAAAAAGGTTGTTTAAAGGGTTGGTTTCACCAGGTAAAACCATATCGGTAAGAATCGTTTTAGATTGTTCGGGTGTTTTTATTTGCATTACAACATGTTTATTTATGTCGCAAAGGTAAAACGATTTTATAATTTAGAATGTGCTTTTAGGATATAATTATTCTGCAGCGACGTTAAGATCTTTAATCAATAACCACGCATCTTTGTTGTCGTTATTTCTAACATCGCGTAATACTTTTAAAGCCTCTTCTCCAGTTTCATAACTACCATAAACAACTTGGTGTAAACCATATTTGTTTTCACCAATGGTTCTTGCGTTAAAGCCAGCTTCTTTTAACTGGTTCACAATTTGTTCGCAGTTATCTTCAACTCTAAAAGCACCAGCAACCACGTGGTAATTACCAGATTGTTTAGACACATTTAAAGTAACAGCAGGAAGCGGATTCAAACTAAAAGTAGCTTGTTCGATCTTAGCATCCAATTGTTGGAATGCTTGTTCTTGAGCGATTTGATTGTGTTGCTCAATTTGGTCGATATAATATTTAGAAGACACCAATCCGCCTAAAGTTAAGGCTATTAAAGCCACGGCAGCGTATTTGAAATACGGCTTCGATTTACGTCTTTCAGGAGTAATTGTTAATGGAATTACTTTTTCAATCGCTTCAACTTCTGTTTTATAAGCTTCGCGAGTTACTTTTGGCGATACTAATTGAGATAAACCAAAAGAATCGGTTAAATAATTAAGCTGATAAATAGGTTCGAATAAAATTTTACCTTCACCATTAAAAGTGATGTCACCAATATTTTTAAAAGTAATGGTTTCACCTTGTGTTAAAAACGATTTGATGCTATTAACACGTTTTGCAATCTTTTCATTAGCAACCTCAAAAGGTATTTTTTCCACATCGGCAATATAATGTGCCAATAACCCATCGTTTTTTTGAATTTGCTCATTAAACGACACCGTTTTTTTAGGTGGATAAAAGCTATTCGTAGCATCATCAATCGTTGCAGATGTACGTTGCGTTAAAAATGCACCAAACTCAGGAATGGTAACACACTCATATCTATAGAGTAAATCGCTTATGTAGGTTTCTAATTGCATAGTAACAAAGTTAAAAAATAATACATTTAGATAAAATTTAGAAAGAACTATTTATTAACATCGTAAAAATTCTTTTATTGCAGCTTCAAAATCAATAGGATACAATGGGCGAAAATGATTTGCTTTACACCTTAGCCTTGCAACATGTGCCAAATATTGGCGACATTACGGCTAAACGACTTATTTCTCACTGCGGAACGGCCGAGGCTGTTTTAAAAGAAAAGAAGCAAAACTTACTAAAAATTGATGGTATTGGCAGCGTTATTCTAAGCGAATTGTTTAAAGCGCACCATTTAAAGGAAGCTGAAAAGGAAATGTCTTTTATTACAGAAAATAATATTAAGGTTTTGTATTTTGAAGAAGGCGATTACCCTGAAAAACTGAAGCATTGTATTGATGGCCCTATTTTGTTATTTCAAACAGGGAATATCAACTTAAAACAGCAACGTATTATTAGTATTGTAGGTGCTAGAAAAATCACCACGAATGGCATCGCTTTTTGTGAGGAATTGGTAGAAAAACTTGCCATTTATAACCCGCTTATAGTTTCTGGCTTTGCGTATGGAACCGATATTACAGCGCATAAAGCAGCTTTAAAGCATAATCTACAAACTATAGGCTGTTTGGCTCATGGACTGAATCAAATTTACCCAGCTGTGCATAAAAAGTATATGGTGGATGTGGAGAAGAACGGTGGTTTTTTTACTGATTTTTGGAGTACCGCTACCTTTGATAGAAATAATTTTTTAAAACGAAACCGAGTTATTGCAGGCGTGAGCGAAGCTACTATTGTTATTGAATCTGCTGAAAAAGGCGGAAGCTTGGTCACTGCCGATATTGCCAATTCGTATAACCGTGATGTGTTTGCTGTGCCAGGTAGAATTAATGATTCACAAAGTGCAGGCTGCAATAATTTAATAAAACACCAAAAAGCGCATATGATAACCACGGCGCTAGATGTGCCTTATATTTTAAATTGGCAGTTGGAAGATGAAAAGAAACCAGCCATACAAAAACAATTATTTGTTGAGTTGGATGCCACCGAGAAACTAATTTACAGCCATTTAAAAGACAACGAAAAACAGCAATTGGATATGATTGCCATTAATTGCAATTTGCCTATTTTTAAAGTAGCCAGCGTGTTGCTGAATATGGAATTAAAAGGGGTTATTAGACCTTTACCAGGGAAGTTGTTTGAAGTTATCTAAAATTCCTGCGAAAGCAGGAATCTCAAGAGAAGAAACTATTGTGTATTAATGTGTTCCCTTAACTTTTGTTTTTATACTCCAATTAATAAGATTCCTGATTTTGCAGGAATTGGCTAATACCCAACCTTCACACGAACGCGTTTCAACACCCCATTAGCAACCAATTTTGCTTTTTCAGCACCTAAAGCCAAAGCTTTATCAACTTCTTCTAAGTTGTTCATGTAATATGAATAGCGTTCACGTTGTACAGCAAATTTTTCAACAATTAATTCAAACAAAGCTTGTTTAGCGTGACCGTAACCGTAATTACCGTTTTCATAATTGGCTTTCATGGTTTCAATTTGCTCGTCGCTTGCTAATAATTTATAAATTGAAAAACAGTTGCAAGTGCTCCAGTCTTTTGCGTCTTCAAGTGGAGTGCTATCCGTTTGAATAGTCATTATTTGCTTGCGTAGTTTTTTATCGGCTAAGAATATATTGATGGTGTTGTCTCTACTTTTACTCATTTTTTCACCATCGGTTCCCGGAATTAACATGATGTTTTCTTCCACCTTTCCTTCAGGAATAACAAAAGTCTCTCCCATTTTGGCATGAAAACGAGAAGCGACATCACGGGTCATTTCAATATGTTGTAATTGGTCTTTCCCAACCGGAATTATTTCAGCATCATACAATAAAATATCCGCAGCCATAAGCATGGGGTAGGAGAATAAACCTGTGTTCACATCTTCCAATCGATCTGCTTTATCCTTAAAACTATGCGCTAATGTTAAACGTTGATAAGGAAAAAAACAGCTTAAATACCAAGTCAACTCGGTAGTTTGTGGTACATCACTCTGTCTGTAAAATACTGTTTTTTCAATATCTAAACCAAAAGCCAACCAAGTAGCAGCGACAGAATAGGTGTTTTGCCTTAATGTTTGGGCATCTTTAATTTGCGTTAAAGTATGTAAGTTGGCAATGAATAAAAACGATTCATTTTCAGGGCTGTTAGCCATTTTTATTGCTGGCATCAAGGCGCCTAAAATGTTTCCTAAATGTGGTGTTCCTGTACTTTGTATGCCTGTAAGTATTCTTGCCATCTTGTCATTCCCACGCGGGTGGGAATCTATTTTTAATTAATAATCCTAAAATTTCAACAGCCACAAAGGTAATTTTTTTAATAGAATTGCTCAATACTATTATGTATTTTTGGTCGCGATGAAGTTATTTAAATATCTATTCTGGATTTTGTACCGTATTTGGTTCTACATACTTGTAGCATTGCCAATACTTATAATGTTTCCTATACTTTTGGTTTCTATTTTAAAGGAATCGTGGTATCCCTACTTTTTTAAATTGGCTCGTATTTGGGCGAAGGTGATTTTAATTGGTATGGGCTTTCGTTGGAAAGTTGAAAGCGAACAAACACCAGAAAAAAGCAAAAGTTATATGTTTGTTGCCAACCATACTTCGATGGCAGATATTATGCTCATGTTGGTTTCAGTAAAAAACCCGTTTGTTTTTGTTGGAAAAAAAGAACTGACTAAAATCCCCTTATTTGGATTTTTCTATAAACGTACCTGTATTTTGGTGGATAGAAGTTCGGCTAAAAGTAGGCAAGCTGTTTTTTTAAGAGCGCAAAAACGATTAAAAACAGGAGTGAGTATTTGTATTTTTCCAGAAGGTGGTGTGCCCGAAGAACATATTATTTTAGATGAATTTAAAGATGGTGCTTTTAGGTTAGCTATTAATCACCAAATTCCCATTGTACCAATAACTTTTGGAGATAATAAAAAGCGATTGTCTTATACCTTCTTTAGCGGTGGTCCAGGGAAAATGCGCGTGAAAATTCATGAGTTTCTAGTAACAGAGGGGTTAACTGTTAAGGATACCAAGAGTTTAAATGAAAAAGCAAAAACCATCATTTTTAAGCAGCTAGAAACTTTTAATACATAAAAAAACGGCCCTGTGAGAGCCGTTTGTATTTTATGTTAATTCTGTGTACTATTTGGCTCAAACCAAAAACCTAGAACTTTATGGCAAACCCGGTGTAAACACCTATAAAAAAAGGTGTAAAGTTACCAGAAGTATTATTAAACGTATTAATTTGATATTTAAACATCGGTTCTAAATTCAAATCTATTTTTTTAGATACTTGGTAGTTGAAACCAACGCCAAAATTCGCACTATAACTTACATTATTTATATTGTTAGCCTCACCTAAGTAGGTTGATTGCCCTGTTTCAGACTCAGAATATATTTTGTTATCACTTAAAAAGAAGGAGCTAAAACCACCAATAACATTAACACCCAATTTGCGGCTAACTAAAGCGTACTGAATTTCTAAAGGTACTTCAATATAGCCTAAAGCCTGATTGATGGAACTGTTGGTTGTCGCGAAAGACTCAGGTCTACCCGCAAAAGTTTCCCCACTAATAACGGAAACATTATCGGCACTTGCATTGGTTGTACTCGCGTTTATGTTTGGTATGGCTCTTGTGCTAGAACTTATTCCAACCGCTTGATAAAGTACCACATTATTCGTGTTATAGCCTAAATTAACTTTATTAACACCCGAACGTAATTTGAGTTTGTTGTTAATTACATAACTAGCGCTCACACCATAGCTCATATTAACTTCACCTGTTTTAGAGTTGGTGTTAAACTGAGGGTCTATGGAAGACCCTTCGCCTAAACTATTAAAATAAACAGGCGCAGCATTGGGGGTAATGCGCCATTTATTGGTGTTACTTTCGGTTTCAATTATATCTTTTTTGGCGTCTAAAGCTTCTTCTATAGTTAACGAGGTTTTTTCCTTGTCTTCTGTTAGAGCAATAGTTGTGTTGTCTTTTGACGTGTTATTGATTAATTCTTTTGCTTTGTCAGAAGGGATTAAGCCTTCGTTTTGAGCAGCTGTTTCTTTAATTTCAGAATTATGAGCCACAGACGATTCTGTTGATTTGTTCTTGTCTTCGGAAACAGATGCAACAGCAGTGTTATTAGGGGTTGTTAATCTGCTTCTTATATTCAACTTTTTGTTGGAAGCGAAACCTGTTTGTAGCGTGTTTTGGTTTTTATTGTTTGAAGTTGTTGTGTTTGCTAGTTTTGATTTTTGAGAAACGTGTGTTTTGTTTGCTGCCACAGTAGTTTCCTTTTGAGAATCATTTTCTAAATTGATTTTAGTTTCAATTGAATTTTCAATAGCAATTTCAGAAGTGTTTGAATCGGGCGTGTTGGCGCCTCTATTCTGTGAGTCTTCAGTGTCTACAACTTGTATCGGGTTTGTGCTTCCTTCATTAAAAAAATAGCTACTACCCACGGTTAAAAGCAATGCGAGTAATGCTGCAACTCCAGCATAACGCCACCATATCGGGATGATGCGGCGTTTTTTCTTGTCTGGGTTAAGTTCGGCTTCTATGTTTTTCCATACGGCGTCACTGGGCGTCGCTTCAAAATCTTTGAAGTTTTCTTGAAATAACCGGTCTATATGTTTTTTATCACTCATTTATAATGATTGTAAACTTTGTGAAGATTTATAATCTTCAATGGTATGCTTCAAAATTTGTCTCGCTCGTGCTAAGTTGGATTTTGATGTACCTATATTAATATCTAGCATATTTGCTATTTCTTTATGTGAATAACCATCTAATACATATAGGTTAAAAACCAATCGGTATCTATCTGGTAATTCTTGAATAATGCGTAAAAGATAGTCGATGGAAAGCGTGTCTTCATCAATATCTAATTCAACATCATCAACAATGTTTTCATTTATAATTTCAAAAACCTTTTCTTTTCTATATTGTTGTAAAACGGTATTTATGGTAACTCGTTTTAGCCAGCCTTCAAAAGAACCCTTGTTTTTGTACTGTTCAATTTTTTTGAAAATTGTTATAAAGGCGTCTTGCAGGTTGTCTTCCGCTTCCGCATAGTTTCTTGAATACTTCAAGCACACAGAGAAAAGTTTACTCGAAAAGAGTTTGTACAATTCACTTTGTGCTTTAGCATCATTTCTTTTACAATTTTCTATGAGTTGATTCAAACTCAATTTAAATACGTATTAGTTAACACTTAATTTATTCTACAACGGGTACTTCAATAATTAAGTACTGGTCTTCTCCATTTTCGTCTTCACCTTGCCAAAACTTGAATATGTAAGAGCCGTTACTAGTAACTATAAAGTTAAAAGTAGCGTCTTCTGAAACATTTTCCAAAGTTTCGCAATTATCATTTTCATAAACTAATGTTATAGGTGCCACTGTACGCTCGTTTAAATTCTTAGAATAATAAAATTCTCTAAAAACATGACACGTTGTGGGTTTTAAATACGTTACCGTAATCGGGTATGTTTCTCCTAGCACAAATTCACTAGGTATATCAACACTCTCTACGGGTAAAACTTCAAAGCTATAGTTACTGTGGTTGTCGTTGTCTATACTACAAGAAACAAGTAAAACTAAAGCTAAACTTAGGGCGATTAACTTTTTCATAAAATAGTTTTTACTTTATAGATACGTTGCCAGCTAAAAGGTTGCGTATTAAAACTAAAAAATCCCGATAAATCGGGATTTTTAAAATTATTAAGCTTCTGAAGCTGCTTTGGCTAGTTTCCTAACCTTGCCTTCGAGCTCTTCCATAAGTTCTGGATTGTCTTTTATAAGGGCCTTTACAGCATCTCGACCTTGACCTAGTTTGGTGTCTTCATAGCTAAACCATGAACCGCTTTTTTTAACGATTTCATTTTCAACAGCGATGTCTAAAACTTCACCTACTTTACTAATACCTTCTCCGTACATAATGTCGAACTCAGCCATTTTAAAAGGTGGGGCTACTTTGTTTTTAACCACTTTTACACGGGTTTTGTTACCAGTAACATTTCCATCGGTTTCTTTTATTTGAGTTGAACGACGAATATCTAATCGAACAGACGCGTAAAACTTTAAGGCGTTACCACCCGTTGTTGTTTCTGGGTTACCAAACATAACACCAATTTTTTCACGTAATTGGTTAATAAATATAACCGTACAGTTTGTTTTACTAATAGAAGCAGTAAGTTTTCTTAGGGCTTGCGACATTAAACGTGCGTGTAATCCCATTTTAGAATCTCCCATTTCACCTTCAATTTCACTTTTTGGTGTTAAGGCTGCTACTGAATCGATTACAACAATATCAATAGCGCCAGAGCGAATTAAATTATCGGCAATTTCTAGGGCTTGCTCTCCATTATCTGGTTGCGACATAATTAGGTTGTCTAAATCAACGCCTAATTTTTCAGCATAAAATCTATCAAAAGCATGCTCAGCGTCAATAAAAGCGGCAATACCACCGGCTTTTTGTGCTTCAGCAATAGCATGTAAGGTTAGGGTTGTTTTACCCGAAGATTCTGGTCCGTAAATTTCAATAACACGTCCACGTGGGTAACCACCAACGCCTAAGGCTATATCTAAACCAAGAGAACCCGATGAAATAGCGTCTACATCAACAACTGCTTTGTCGCTCATTTTCATTACAGTACCTTTTCCGTAGGCCTTGTCTAATTTATCTAATGTAAGTTTTAGTGCTTTTAATTTAGCTTCTTTTTCGCTGCTCATTTTTATTTTTATTTTCTGAAGTAATGGATGCTAAAATAGTATAAGTTTCGTCATCATACAATTTTATGACGCAACCTTTATGAACATTTTGCATCTACTAATAAATAGAGGAAAGATTTTGCTATGAAACTAATCTTAAGAATACTTTTAAAGTAGACTAACTCGAACTATTCTTTAAAGCGCCTGTTTATAAAACGGGCGCTTTTTTTGTGATTAGTGTGCTAGTTTTTTTAAAAATTGTACTTTTGCATGATAAAATAATCTTTAACTTAAAACATTAGTATAGCATGCAACTGTACAATAAATTAAGCGCGAAGGAAAGAGCCGAATTAATCGATCAAGCGGGAAAACAACGTTTAACTCTTTCTTTTTACCAGTACGCTAACATTGAAAATCCTCAAATTTTTAGAGACCATTTATTTTTAACCTGGGATGCTTTAGAGGTATTGGGTCGAATTTATGTCGCTCACGAAGGTATTAATGGGCAACTCTCTTTGCCTGCCGATCGTTTTAACGAATTTAAAACGCATTTAGATAGCATTGACTTTTTAAACGGTATCCGGTTAAATATTGCTGTAGAGCAAGACAATAAATCATTTTTAAAACTTAAAGTAAAAGTGCGCAATAAAATTGTGGCCGATGGTTTAAACGATGATACGTTTGATGTGACCAATAAAGGCGTTCATTTGGCGGCAGACGATTTTAATAAATATATAGAAGATGAAAATACCGTTTTGGTTGATATGCGTAACCATTACGAAAGTGAAATAGGTCATTTTAAAAATGCGATAACTCCAGATGTGGATACCTTTAGAGATTCTTTAGATATTATTGAAGCAGATTTAAAAGATCACAAAGAAGATAAAAACTTAGTGATGTACTGCACAGGCGGTATACGTTGCGAAAAAGCCAGTGCTTATTTTAAGCACAAAGGTTTTAAAAATGTATATCAATTAGAAGGCGGTATTATAGAATATACAAGGCAAGTTAAAGAGCAAAATTTAGAAAATAAATTTGTGGGTCAAAATTTTGTGTTTGATGATAGACGTGCCGAACGTATAAGCGACGATGTTATAGCAAACTGCCACCAATGCGGTGATGCTTTCGATGTGCATACCAATTGCGCAAACGAGGCCTGCCATTTATTATTTATTCAATGCCCGAAGTGTCAAGAAGAGTTAGAAAATTGCTGTTCTACAACCTGCATGGAAATAAATAAGTTACCACATGAAGCCCAAAAAGAACTTAGGAAAGGGCAGGGTAATAGCAACGACATATTTAAAAAGGGACGTGCAAACCATCTTCCTTATAAAAAGGATTTAAGAAATATATTCGACCATTTTCAAAAGAAAAATGACTAGATTTTTCCTGCAAATAATTAATGAATAATTCTTTGTTTTAAGTCTTTAGAATAATCTTATATTTACAATTCAAAAGAATCATGAACCTTCTTTCGATAAAACCTTGGTTTTAATCGGAATCAATATATAAAAACTTATGGCTTGTAACAGTTGTTCAACTGGAAAAGACGGTCAACCTAAAGGATGTAAAAATAATGGCACTTGCGGGACAGATAGTTGTAATAAACTAACTGTTTTCGATTGGTTAGCTAATATGTCACTGCCTAATGGTGAGAAACCGTTTGGTTGGGTTGAAGTCCGTTATAAAAACGGCAGAAAAGAGTACTACCACAACACCGAAAATTTAACTTTAAGTATTGGGGATGTGGTGGCAACACAAGCACAATCTGGTCATGATATTGGAATGGTTACCCTTGCGGGGGAATTGGTGCGTGTTCAAATGAAACGTAAAAACATTTCAGTAACGCCTGAGGAAATCCTTAAAGTGTATCGAAAAGCAAGTCAAAAAGATATTGATATTTGGAAAGATGCACGCGAGAAAGAAGAACCTATGAAGGTGCGTGCGCGTCAATTTGCGATTGATTTAAAGTTGCAAATGAAAATTTCTGACATCGAATTTCAAGGCGATGCTAGTAAAGCCACGTTTTATTACACCGCTGAAGAGCGTGTGGATTTTAGAGAGTTAATTAAAGTGTTTGCACGCGAGTTTAAAACCAGAATCGAGATGAAGCAAGTTGGTTTTCGTCAAGAAGCTGCCAGACTTGGTGGTATTGGGTCTTGTGGTCGCGAATTATGTTGTTCTACTTGGTTAACAGATTTCCGTTCCGTAAGTACATCGGCAGCGCGTTACCAGCAATTATCATTAAACCCGTTAAAATTAGCAGGTCAATGTGGTAAACTTAAATGCTGTTTAAACTATGAGTTAGATAGTTATTTAGATGCTTTAAAAAGTTTCCCAAAAACCGAAGTAAAACTGCAAACCGATAAAGGAACTGCAGTGTGCCAAAAAACCGATATTTTTAAAGGTCATATGTGGTATGCTTACGAAGGTGAGTGGGCGAACTGGCATAAAATAACTACTACACAAGCAAACGAAATTATTGCATTAAATAGGAAGAATGAAAAAGTTGCGAGCTTAGAAGAATATGCTTCAGACCTTATTGAAGATACTAAAACTGAGTTTGAGAACGTTGTAGGTCAAGATAGTTTAACACGTTTCGACAGTCCAAAACCGAATAAAAAACGTAAAAACAATAGGAATCGAAACAAAAACGGCAACAATAAGGCGAATACCAACACCAAGAATACTCCTAATGCTAAGGGAAATCCAAACGCTAAGAGTAACCCTAACGCCAAAAGCAACCCGAATACGAAGAATAACCCGAATACAAAAAGTAAAACTAACACTAAGGGAAATAAACCAAAACCTCAAAAGAGTAAAGATGCTGCGAAATAAAGTGTTGCTTTTTTTATTAATTTCTTTTGTGTTTACCTCGTGCGATCCTAATCGTGTTTTCGATGAGTATCAATCTGTGCCAAATAAATGGCATAAAGATTCTGTTGTACGTTTTAGTGTCAAGGTTCCAGATTCAACAAAGGCTTATAACTTGTTTGTTAATTTAAGAAACACAAACGCTTATAAATACAATAATTTATTTCTAATTGTTGAAATGGCTTTTCCGCACGGGAAAACAATAAAGGATACGTTGGAATATAAAATGGCCGACCCATCTGGTAAACTTTTGGGTACAGGATTAACCGATATTAAAGAAAATAAACTCTGGTATAAAGAAGGGGTTGTTTTTAAAGAAAAAGGCGAATACGTGGTTAAAATTCAACACGCCATGCGAGAAAATGGTAAAGTGAATGGCGTTATAGCTCTGGAAGGAGTTACCGATGTTGGTTTTAGAATTGAAAGACCTATTAAATAATAATACCTAATTTTAAAATACTTAAGACGCTTAGAGCTTAAGACACTTAATCTATGGCAGCAAAAAATCAAACCTCTTCGACACAAGACTTTTTAAAATACATCCGCTGGTTTTGGATGTTATTTTTAGGAAGTGTACTGTTCGTTATTCTTATTTTTTTATGCGCTTCTTGGGGGCTTTTTGGTGAGATGCCAGACCACACGGTTTTAGAAAACCCAAAAACAAATTTAGCTACTGAAATTATTTCATCAGATGGAAAAACATTAGGGAAATTCTATTTAAACGATAACAGAACTCCTGTTGAGTATGATGAATTACCACAACATTTAGTAGAAGCTTTATTGGCAACGGAAGACGCACGTTTTCATGACCATTCAGGTATTGATGCACTGGGTACATTAAGAGCCGTTGTTAAATTAGGTGGCGGTGGTGGAGCTAGTACCATTTCACAGCAATTAGCAAAACAGTTATTTCATGGTGAAGGTTCTAAAAACATAATAGAGCGAATTCTTCAAAAAGTAAAAGAATGGATAATTGCAACGCGTTTAGAGCGTCAATACACCAAAGAAGAAATTATTGCGCAATACTTCAATATCTACGATTTCGGTAATAATGCCGATGGAATTAGAAGTGCTTCCAGAATATATTTTGGGAAAGAGCCTAAAGATCTTGATATAAAAGAGTCGGCTATGTTGGTTGGGATGTTTAAAAATTCATCTTTATATAATCCTAGACCAAATAGAAATCCTGAAGGTGTTCTAAACCGTAGAAATGTGGTTTTGGCACAAATGGAGAAATACGATTTTATTGATTCTAAAGTGAAAGACTCGCTTCAAAAAACGGAATTAGATTTAAATTATTCACCAGAATCACACCGTGAAGGTATTGCAACTTATTTCAGAACTTATTTGGATGGCTTTATGAAAGATTGGATTAAAAACAATCCAAAACCAGATGGCTCAAAATATAATTTATACAACGATGGTTTAAAGGTTTACACCACCATCGATTCTAGAATGCAATTATATGCTGAAAATGCGGTTCAAGACCACATGTCTAGATTGCAAGCAGCCTTTTCTAGCCAAAATACGCCTCAAAAAAATGCGACTGCACCATTTTTAGATTTATCAAAAGATGAAGTAGATAAGTTGATGAGAAATGCGATGAAACAATCCGAGCGTTGGAGAAAAATGAAGTACGATTTAGGAAAGTCTGATAAGGAAATTGAAGCGTCTTTCTATAAACCTACTCAAATGGCTGTTTTTGCTTGGAAAAAAGGAAAAGCATCTGAAGTTGATACGCTTATGAAGCCTATTGATTCGATACGTTACTATAAAACCTTTTTAAGAACAGGTATGATGTCGATGGATCCGCAAACGGGTCATGTAAAAGCTTGGGTTGGAGGTATCAATTACAGACACTTTCAATATGATATGGTGAAACAAGGTAAACGTCAAGTAGGGTCTACCTTTAAGCCATTTGTGTATGCAGCGGCTGTAGATCAATTACACTATTCACCATGTGATGAATTTCCAGATACACCTTTCTGTATTGAAAAAGGCAAGTATGGGAATATGGAAGATTGGTGTCCTAAAAATTCAGGAGGTGAGTATGGTGGTATGAGAACATTAAAGGATGCTTTATCAAACTCTGTAAATACGATTACCGCTCGATTAATGGATAAAGTAGGGCCACGTCCTGTTATAGATTTAGTTAAGAAGTTAGGTATAGAGTCTGATATTCCAGCGGTGCCTTCTATCGCTTTAGGTACAGCAGATTTAAGTGTTTACGAAATGGTAGGTGCTTATGCTTCTTTTGCGAATAAAGGGGTGTATACAAAGCCGGTAATGGTTACAACTATTGAAGATAAAAACGGAACCATTTTGTATCAATTCAAACCTGAAACCCGCGATGTTTTGGGGGAAGAAGAAGCTTATGTTACTGTGAAATTACTGCAAGGTGTTGTAGAATCTGGCTCTGGAGCAAGGTTAAGAAGAACAGGTGAAGCTTATGGTGTTTATAAAGAAATTATTACAGGGTATCCTTATGGATTAACGAACCCGATAGCAGGAAAAACAGGAACGACACAAAACCAAAGTGATGGTTGGTTTATGGGTATGGTTCCAAACCTGGTAACAGGTGTTTGGGTTGGCGCAGAAGATAGAGCAGCACACTTTAGGTCTATTACCTATGGGCAAGGGGCTTCTATGGCGTTGCCAATTTGGGGTCTCTTTATGAAGAGTTGTTATAATGATAAGACATTAGATGTGTCTACAGCCAATTTTGAAGTGCCTACAAACCTTTCTATTAATGTAGATTGTTCTAAAGTATCAGAATCAAGTACTAACGGTAGTTCTGGTGATACACCAGACGATTTAGATTTTTAAATACGTATTCAATTTTTAACATAAAAATGAAAAGCCATTCTTTTAAGAATGGCTTTTTTATTTTGTATTTTTAAAAAGCAAAAACTAAATAAGAATGATTAATAAAAAAGTTGCCCATGTTGAAGAGGCTCTTAATGGAGTTTCAGACGGAATGACCTTTATGTTAGGTGGTTTTGGGCTTAGTGGTATTCCTGAAAATGCAATTTCAGAATTAGTAAAACTGGGTGTTAAAGGTTTAACCTGTATTTCTAATAATGCAGGTGTAGATGACTTTGGTCTGGGCTTATTACTTCAAAAGCGTCAAATAAATAAAATGATTTCCTCTTATGTTGGTGAAAATGAAGAGTTTGAACGCCAAATGCTTTCTGGTGAATTGGATGTGGAGCTTATTCCGCAAGGTACTTTAGCAGAACGTTGCAGAGCAGCACAAGCAGGTTTTCCAGCCATTTATACACCCGCAGGTTATGGAACAGAAGTAGCCGAAGGAAAAGAAACCCGTGAATTTGATGGTAAAATGTATGTTTTAGAACATGCCTTTAAAGCCGATTTCGCTTTTGTTAAAGCGTGGAAAGGCGATGCAGCAGGCAATTTAATTTTTAAAGGAACTGCCAGAAACTTTAATCCCGTTATGTGCGGTGCTGCTAAAATTACAGTGGCTGAGGTTGAAGAATTGGTGCCTCTAGGTACGCTTGATCCTAACCAAATACATATTCCGGGCATTTTTGTACAACGTATTTTTCAAGGGAAGGCTTATGAAAAACGTATTGAGCAACGCACGGTAAGACAAAAAGAAGCGAAATAAATGCAGTTTAATGTTAGAAGTACTTATAGTCACCGAATTTATGAACCTATAAGAAGCAACTTTTAACTTGAATACTTTCAACTTTAGAACCCAAAAACATGTTAGATAAAATAGGTATAGCAAAACGAATAGCCAAAGAGGTTAAAGACGGTTATTACGTTAATTTAGGCATAGGTATCCCAACCTTGGTTGCCAATTATGTGCGTAACGATATTGAAGTGGAATTTCAAAGTGAAAATGGCGTTTTAGGCATGGGACCCTTTCCTTTTGAAGGTGAAGAGGATGCCGATGTTATTAATGCTGGTAAACAAACCATTACAACATTGCCAGGAGCGAGCTTTTTCGACTCAGGCTTGAGTTTTTCTATGATTCGTGGTAAACATGTAGACTTAACTATTTTAGGGGCCATGGAGGTGGCTGAGAATGGCGATATCGCTAACTGGAAAATTCCAGGGCGTATGGTTAAAGGCATGGGTGGTGCCATGGATTTAGTGGCAAGTGCCGAAAATATTATCGTGGCGATGATGCATACCAATAAAGCTGGCGAATCTAAATTGTTGAAGCGTTGTAGTTTGCCGTTAACGGGTGTGGGCTGTGTTAAAAAAATAGTGACGAATCTCGCAGTTCTAGAAGTTACAGAGGCTGGTTTTAAGTTATTAGAACGTGCTCCGGGAATTTCTGTAGAAGCGATTCAGGAGGCGACAGAAGGTCATTTAATTATAGAAGGCACTATTCCTGAAATGAGTTTGTAAGTGGCTAAAATGGGGGTTAAGGTGTAATTAAGGAGCGGTTGGTGGTTTTAGTTTATTAAATCCTTATTTCGGAAAGAAAAACCCTTCAATATATGTGATAATGTTAAATAATAATGCATTTCATCGATTAATTATGTTTTTTAACAGATTTATTGAAATGATAGTGTATCTTAGCAGTCCCCAAGGATACCAAATATTATAAATAGATTTCCCCAAATCTACCATAAACTTAAAGCCTATGAATTTTGCACCAAATCTACCTGAACAACCTACATTAAGTGAAAGTAAATTCCAAGAAACAGTTCGTGAGAATTTACAATTTCTAAAAAGTTTACTTTATTTAACTAAGAAAGTATTTATGCTATAATCCCTTTGGGATGGCATCAATTAGTTTTCTAGAATAAGTTGTTTTGGGCGACGCGTATATCACATCCGCATCGTCCAATTCTTCTATTTTACCCTGATTCATTACTAATAATTGGTCACTCATATATTTTACCACAGCCAAATCGTGCGAAATAAAAATATAGGTAAAACCAAAACTTTCCTTAAGGTCGTTTAATAAGTTTAAAACTTGTGCCTGCACCGAAATATCTAAAGCAGAAACAGACTCATCACACACAATAAGCTTCGGTTGTAATGCAATTGTTCTTGCGATACCAATACGTTGGCGTTGTCCGCCCGAAAACTCATGTGGATATCTGTTAAAATAATCTTCTGATAGCCCTACTTTATTTAAAATATCAATTGTTTTTTCTTTACGTTCTGCATCTGAATTATATAATTTATGCACAATCATAGGCTCCATTATCGCTTCTCCAACGGGCATTCTCGGGTTTAAAGACGAATATGGATCTTGAAAAATAATCTGAATATCTTTTCGAAGTTTCTTAATCTCTTTATTGGAAAGCTTAGTAATATCAACGCCTTTGTAAAGAATTTGTCCAGCTGTAGCTTTATCTAATTGCAGAATGGCATTTCCTAAAGTCGATTTTCCACAACCAGATTCTCCAACCAATCCTAAAGTTTCTCCTTCGTACAATTTGAAACTCACATCATTCACTGCTTTAAATACACTGGGTTTACTAAACCAGCCTGTTTTAGATATATAGGCTTTTTCAACATTTATCACCTCCAATAAAGGCGCTTTGCTATATAGTTTTTCGTGTTTTTGTTGACGTTCTTCTGCGGTTATAACCTCCGTTTTTGTGGTATTGTTTAAATAATCTTTAATAGT
Source organism: Mariniflexile sp. AS56 (assembly GCF_030552475.1). Lineage (GTDB taxonomy): Bacteria > Bacteroidota > Bacteroidia > Flavobacteriales > Flavobacteriaceae > Mariniflexile. The sequence continues at coordinate 238,242 of NZ_JAUPED010000005.1, forward strand.
TGGCAGTGTTTTTAAGCGCGTATTTAAAGAAGGTCTTGAATTAATTAGGGCTTTAGTGTATAGGTGTTGTGGTGTTTTAAAAATGGTTGCGACCTCACCTTGCTCTACAATATCACCTTTATACATAACCAGAACACGGTTTGCTATTTCAGAAATTAAAGACAAATCGTGCGTAATAAAAATCACGCTCATTTTGGTCTCTACTTGTAGCTGTTTAAGCAATTTTATAATGTCTTTTTGTACGGTGACATCCAAGGCAGTCGTAGGTTCGTCTGCAATTAAAATATCAGGTTTGCAACTAATGGCCATAGCTATCATGACCCGTTGTTTTTGTCCGCCCGAAATTTCATGTGGATAAGCGTTATAAACACGTTCCGGATTTGGCAATTTCACCTTTTCAAAAAGCGATAATGTTTCAGTTTTGGCTTCCTGTTTGGATAGGTTTGTATGTTGCAATATAATTTCTTGAACCTGCTTTCCGCAAACCATCGATGGGTTTAGAGAGCTCATAGGTTCTTGAAAAATCATAGCAATTTGTTTTCCCCTTATATTTTGAAATGCTTTTGAAGTAAGTTTTGTTAAATCTTTGTCATCATATAGAATACTACCAGAGGTTATTTTTGATATTTTCTTTGGAAGCAAACCTAAAATAGCCAATGAAGAGACCGATTTCCCAGAGCCCGATTCACCAACAATTCCTAATATTTCATTTTGATTTAATTGGTAGGAAACCTTGTGAATCACTTCATTAGTTCCGAATGCAATGGATAAATCGTTTATGGTTAAAATGGGGGTTTCTTTCATTATATATGAATAATTTCGTTCTCGCTAAGAATGGCATCTCCACGAAGTCTTAAAAATATTTGTGCGACTGCAATGGTATCTTTTTCACAATAAACGACTATACGGTCAATCTCATTTTCTTCATAAAATACACGGTACACTTCACTGCCATCAATATCATCTTTTGGTGATGGAATGCCCAAAACATTGGTTAATAGTTTTAAGGAAGTATAGGTTTTATAATCGCCAAATTTCCATAATTCTAAAGTATCTAGATGCGGTACTTCCCATGGTTTTTTACCAAATAAATTTAGTTTTAGAGGTAGTTCTATATTATGAATAATCATGCGGCGTGCCATATATGGAAAATCAAATTCCTTTCCGTTATGGGCACAAAGTAAATGTTTTGTTTCGTTAAAATGGGTGGATAGTAAGTTTTTAAAATCTTTTAAAATTTTAATTTCATCGCCATAAAAGGAGGTGACTCTAAATTGCCTGATGTCTCCTTTAAGTTTGAAATAGCCAACCGAGATACAAACTATTTTACCAAATTCGGCCCAAATACCGGCGCGTTCATAAAAATCTTCGGCAGTTTCGTCTTCCTTTCTTTGGTATTTCGATTTGTGCTCCCATAAGGCTTGCTTACTTTCATCTAACTCAGAAAAATATTGGACTTCCGGAACGGTTTCAATATCTAAAAATAAGATATTTTCTAGGTGCAATTTCGAAATCATGGTTCAAGCATCTTATAAGCTTCATCAATATACGTGGTAATATCTTCTGTAAAAGACGCCACTTGAACGTTGGATCCTTTGGAATGCCCAAGACGTACAATAATCACATTGTCATTAGGCTCCACAATTACATATTGCCCCAAATGCCCACGCATCATAAAAAAGTTTTTTCCGTTTTGTTGTTTTAACCACCAACCATAACCGTATTCTGGACTTTCAGGAAAACGTGGTTTTATAGATTTTGCTACAAATGCAGAGTCTAAAATTTGTTTGCCATTCCATTTACCGTGGTCTTTATAGAGTTTTCCAAAGCGGGCAAAATCTTTCGCATTACTGGCAATACAGCAATAGGCTTTTACTAAATCATGGTTTTTACTGTCTACTTGCCATAAAGTTTCGTTTTCGCTTCCAAAAGGTTTCCAAAAGCTTTCCTCTAAGTACTTATACATTTTTTTTCCAGTTGCTTTCTCAATCACCATGGCAAGCATTTGGGTGTCGCCACTGGCATATTTGTAAGTTTTACCAGGCTCGTTTACTACTTTTAAGCCAAGCATTACTTTTTCTAAATCGTCATCAAAATAGGCACGTGTTGTTATGGATAAAGGGGAATAATAAGCCTCATCCCAATTGGTTCCAGATGCCATACTTGATAAATCGCCTACCGTCATTTTAGCCGCTAAGCCTTCATTAAACGTGGGTAAAAAATCGCTAACGGGTTGGTCTAAACTTTTAATATAACCTTCTTGAATTGCTTTTCCCATTAATCCAGATACATAGGTTTTTGCCATGGAAAATGAATTGCTTTTAGAGTTTTCGTCAAAGCCATCATAATAATTTTCAAACCAAATACTGTCATTTTTTATAATCACATAAGCAATGGTACCGTTGGTTTTGTTTATTTTATCTAGGCCTTCGGTTTCTTTTACAGAATTATAATCTTTATGATTGGGCCAAGGTTGAGGTGTGCCGTTTTCTACCGTTTGGTTCTCGAATTTTTTATAATCTTCTAAATAAGCCGTAGAATGTCCCGTAAGGTAAATGGTTCTAACAGCTTTTAGTAAATAATCGGTATCGGTGATGTATAACACGATTATAAATAAGCCGAATAAAATGGCTATCCATTTAAGAAGTTTTCTAAGAAATTTCATTTAGTTTTATTTTATGTAAAAAATAAAGATAATGAATTTGTATTAATAAAAACACAGCCAAAAATGCTATTTATTTAGCGCTTTTCGTTTTTGCTTTTCTTTAAAAAACGCTTTGTTTGCAATGTAGATAGTCTTGCTAACTTCTGCAATAACAACCTGCTCTTTATTTACAATATGTAGTGTTTTGACTAAGTTGAATTCACCCTGGTTTGCCACCTGAGTTTTAATGGTGTTTAATTCTTCTTCTGCAAAAGAAAATTCCGCATAGACCGTTTCTTTTGCAGGGCGTTTGTATTTAATGGAAGCATCTTTATCCCAAACAATGTAATCTTCTTTTAGGATAGTCATTAGCTGAATCATGTAAATAGGGTCGGTTGCCGAAAATAAGCTTCCGCCAAAAATAGAACCTACATAATTTCTGTTTTTTATACTTAACGGAATTTTGATTTTCACGTATAATAAGTCATCAGAAACCTCTATAATTTTCCCCGTAGAACGCCTATACATGGGCGACCAGTTAAAAATGTATTTATAAGTTTGAGCATCTGTTAAAAACGTTTTTAATAATTTGTTAAGTGTTCTATACATGATCTAAAAAAGGGATTGTTGTTTGTATGGGCTTTCGTGCTCTAACAACCATTGTTTGCGGTGTAAACCACCTGCGTAACCAGTTAAGCTGCCATCACTACCAATAACACGGTGGCAGGGAACTATGATCCATATTGGGTTTTTACCATTGGCATTTGCAACCGCTCGAATGGCTTTTACATCGCCCAATTGTTTAGAAAGTTCTAAATAAGACATGGTTTTTCCATGCGGAATTTGCTCTAGTTGTTTCCATACTTTTTTTTGAAAATCGGTGCCTTCAGGATTTAATTTCAGGTCGAATTGTGTACGAATGCCTTCGAAATATTCATTGATCTGAAACACACAGTCTTCTAATTCCACAGGAATAATATCGGTTATTTTTTCTTCGGAATTTAGCACAACCACGGAATGGATTCCTTCTATATCACCAACAATTTTAGTAAAGCCTAATGGCGATTTGATGATGCAGGTTTCCATAAGATTAAATTTTAAAGCGAATATACAAAAACCAATCAAAATTAAATTTTGTAAGAATTTGTTTTATATTGGTATGATAATTGTGTAGATTTTTGAACCTAACTAAGCCATTTATGAAAAACTACTACTACATCCTCTTGTTCAGTTTCTTCCTTGTTTTTATAAATTATCAAGTCCAATCTCAAGAAAAGACAACGGTTATAGATTCCAAAAATACCTATGCAGAAAAAATCTATCTACAATTAAGTAGTACCATTTTCACCACCGATAATACCATTTGGTTCAAAGCCATAGTTGCAGATTTTGCACATTTACCAACTAAAATAAGCAGTGTGTTGCATGTGGAGCTTATCGATTTTGATAAGCGCATTATAGACAAAAAACTATTAAAATTGGAATATGGAAGAGCTGCTAGTTTTTTTGATCTTGATGAAGAGTTGCCACCAGGGCGCTACATGGTTCGTGCCTATACCCAGTGGAACAAAAATTTTGACAACGCATTTATATCACAAACCTATATCGATATCTACGCAGCCAAAAAAGTTTCGGAAAGTGAAGAAGCCATTAGAAACATCACGCTTACAGAAACCACTCCCAACCAGTTTGAACTTTCGGCTAAAGCATACCCAAATGTACTGAACCCCAAATACAAGGGCAAGTTAAAAATGTATATTCATACCGATACCAAAACAGATTCCGTTGAAATAAAGAAAGATGCAGATGATGGCTATACATTTCAATATGCACTCCCAAAAGATGTAATAAAAGCACGCATGGAACTAAAACTAGATTCTGTAAAACTAAGAAACAACAATTTAGGTTTTATCAGTTCTTATAGCAAAACCGTGGCAGTAAATAAAGAGTATCTTGACTTGCAATTTTTCCCCGAAGGAGGCAAATTGGTTGATGGGTTAACAAGTACCATCGGGTTTAAGGCTCTCGATTATAACAACAAAGGAAAAGAAGTAACTGGTTATATTGTAGATCAGGACAATAACATCATCATCCCGTTTCAAAGCAATAGTTTGGGCATGGGCACCACTTATTTAACACCCGATATTCAAAAAACGTACTACGCTAGTGTAAAGAATAAAAACGAGATAGAGTTTAAATACGAACTGCCAAAAGCAGACCCAACGGGCGTGGTGGTAAAAGTAAAGGAGTTACAGGACTATATCATCATCAGTCTAAATTCAAAAAACCCAAACCAAGAGGAATTGCATGTAAAAGTACAATCACGTGGTGTGGAATACGATAGTTTTTATCTTCCGTTCAAAAAAGGTGTCGCCAATACGGGTATAGAAAAAACCACGTTTCCCGAAGGTATTATAAAATTTACCATCACGAACAAACAAAACCAAATTGTTGCGGAACGCTTATTTTTCAATTATAAAGAAGAGGATCGCGTTAACATAGCCGCAACCCCACATTTAAAAAATTACAGACAGCGCGATAAAACGGTTTTCAATGTCATTACAGAGGATAAAGATAGTAATGCTATTCAAACGAATCTCTCAGTGTTGGTCATCAACAAAGAACAGCTGGGAAGTATAAATGATAGCCGAAGCCATATTTTGTCCTATTTTTTGTTGAATTCAGAGTTGAGAGGTACCATCGAAACGCCTTCTTGTTATTTTAACCCAAAAAACAAGAGCAGAAAACACGATATGGATGCCCTGTTATTAACGCAAGGTTGGAGCAATTATAAATATGAAAATACGGAGTTAAGTACAGAATTTGAATTTCTTCCGGAATCAAGTCTTTCAGTTTCTGGAACTGTTAAGGATTTACTAAGCACCAACAAACCATTAAAAGACCCCATAGACCTCACCATGGTTTATGGCCCTTTAAAATTAGCGACCCAACAGGTAGACAGTACAGGTGTTTTCCATTTTCAATTGGATGATTATTATAAGGATAATTTTAAGGTTGTTATCCAAACAAAGAACGAAAAGGGTAAGAAAAAGAATTTCAGAATAGATTTAGATACACCCATTGAGCCTAAAATTGAGTTTTTAAAGGAAGAACAGATGCAATTGGCAGAAAGTATAAATACTTATGTGGAACAGAACATTGCCCGCAGACAAGCATTGGAAGACTTTAAAGTAGCCAACGGCACCATTGCTCTAGATGAAGTGAAGTTAGATGGTTATAATTTGACACCAGCTAGAGAAACGATGATGGAGTTACACGGTCCCCCGGATGTGGTTATAGAAAATGAAGAACTAATGAGTAAAGTGAAAAATTGGCATTCGGGACTTTTTAGCTTATTAAGATCTAGTTTTCCTAATGATATTGACATTTATACCATTAGATATGACGAAATTGGAATGACTAGAAAGGATTTGATTTATAAAAATGTAGGATTGTTTGAGCCACCACCACCACTATTTAGTTTGCCTGTTATTTCAGAGGCATTAATTGCTAGAGATTACCTTACAGATTTTACTTTTATTGTCATCGATGGTATTCCTGTGGACATTAAAGCTTATAAATTTTTAGAAGATTTGCCAACGGAGGAGATTAAAAGCGTGGAATTAATAAGGAATCCAAAACGATCAAGATATTATGTAGAGGAGGCTATCAAAGAGTATTATTATAATGCTGAAGGAGAAGTTGTGCCTGTTAGATTCCCTGTAGGAATAAGAGTATCCATTGTTAGTATTTACACCTATGCAGGAAAAGGTTATTATGGCTTGCAGAGAACTCCTGGCATTTTTAAAGGTACTGTTAACGGTTTTACACCTAAGCGAGAATTTTATGCTCCAAAATATGAAAATCATACTGAAAATGATTGGAACCTACCCGATTTACGTTCGGTAGTCCATTGGTCTCCAAATATAAATACTGATGAAAATGGAGAGGCAAAAGTGGAGTTTTATAATGCCGATAACATGGGCGAGATGCTTGTTATAATTGAAGGTATTACCAATCAAGGTAAAATAGGGTATTTTGAAACTACATATACCATTGAAGAAAAGATAGAAAAGTAACTACCGCATAATTGATTTAAGAATAAAAACCGAATCCGTACCATCAATATCACCAACAATTTTAGTAAAGCCTAAGGGCGATTTGATGATGCAGGTTTCCATTTTAATTGGTTGTATTGTTGTCGTCTATGATGCCTAATCGTTTGGCGCGAACTTCCCAACTTTTTCTGGCGAGGTGTTGCAAGTCAGCAATATTATCGCTTTCATCCATAATTTCAAAACCTAGTAAAGTCTCTATAACATCTTCCATAGTAACCAAGCCGCTTACTGTACCATACTCATCAACCACTAAAGCCATATGGTTTTTGCTGCTTACTAATTGGTCTAAAAGTTTCGGGATTGGTAAGGAGCGGTTCACAACAATAATATTTCGTTTTATGTCTGATAATATGGTTGTGTTATTATCATTAGCCATTTCTCTAAAAATATCATCTTTTAAAACAAGTCCAGTAATGTTGTCTGTGTTTTTTTTGAATACAGGGATTCTAGAAAAACGGATGTTTTGGTTTTCGGTAAAAAAAGCTTCAACAGTCATGTCTTCACTCACCATTTTGATAACCGTTCTTGGTGTCATCACATCTTTAGCCAGCACATTTTTTAATGACAATAAGTTTTTTATCACGGTGCTTTCTGAAGCTTCAAAAACACCTTCGTCTTCAGCCATTGTTGCCATCGCTTGAAAGTCTTCGCGGCTTAATACGCTGCCATGACCTTTGCCTCCAATAAGTTTTGTTGTAAGTTGAAGTGACCATAAAATACCGGTCCATTTTAAAGGAAATATTAAAACAACTAAAGCTTTTGATGTGAAATTAGCTAATTGTCTCCAGTAGGTGGCACCAATAGTTTTTGGAATAATTTCTGAAGCAATTAAAATTAATAAGGTCATGAGTGCCGATACAACACCCACGGTATTAATTCCAAATAACTCAATTTTATAAGGAAGTTTTTCAGCTTCAATACCAACCATCATAGCGCCTAATGTATGGGCGATAGTGTTTAGGGTTAAAATGGAAATAAGGGGCTTATCCACATCTTTTTTTAATGACTCTAAGGTTGTAGCGTAGTCTTTATTTTCTTGTTTTTTTATGTTAATAAAAGTGGGGGTAACACTCAGTAATACCGCTTCGAGTATAGAGCATAAAAAAGAAAAAAAGATAGAAATTGTTGCCCAGAAAATTAATGTACTCATAAAATGAATTTCGTTTTTACGAAGTTACGAAATCAATTTCACAACATCCTTAGCAAAATAAGAAGCTATGATATCTGCTCCTGCACGTTTAAAGGCGGTTGTTGTTTCCATCATAACTTGGTCGTGGTTTAACCAGCCCTTTTCTGCAGCAGCTTTTATCATGGCATACTCACCGGATACTTGATATATGGCAACGGGAACATCCACCTCATTTTTAATATCTCTTAAAATGTCTAGATAAGAAAGTCCTGGTTTAACCATCACAATATCGGCGCCTTCATCAATATCCATTTCGGTTTCACGAATAGCTTCCTTGCGGTTACCATAATCCATTTGGTATGTTTTTTTGTCTTTTGGAATATCAACCATGTCCACTGGGGCTGAATCTAGAGCATCTCTAAAAGGGCCGTAAAACGCAGAAGCATATTTAGCGGAATAACTCATAATTCCCGTATCTGTAAAACCTTCATCTTCCAAAGCTTCACGAATGGTTAAAATACGACCGTCCATCATATCACTTGGTGCTACAAAATTAGCGCCTGCTTGTGCGTGGGAAATACTCATTTCAGCTAAAAAATCGGCAGTAGGATCGTTTACTATCACGCCGTTTTCAATAATGCCGTCGTGTCCATACATGGAATAGGGATCCAGAGCCACATCGGTCATCACCAACATGTCTGGGCAAGCATTTTTAACGGTTTTAATGGCGCGTTGCATCAATCCGTTGGAATTTAATGCTTCTGCGCCTTTGTTGTCCTTCAAATGGTCTGGTACTTTTACAAAGAGTAACACCGATTTTAGTCCCAAACTCCAAAGTTCTTTAACTTCCTTCTCTAATAAATCTAAGCTGTAACGAAAGTAATTTGGCATGGAAGGAATTTCATCTTTCACGCCTTTGCCTTCCACTACAAAAAGAGGTACTAAAAAATCGTTAGGTGTTATGATGGTTTCACGAACTAAACTACGAATAGCTTCGTTGGTTCTTAATCGTCTGTTTCTTCTAAGTGGGAACATAATTTTTATGTGTTTTAATTACTTAATCTTAAGTATTTCCAATTATTATTTTCTTTTATAAATGCCGATTTTTCATGAATCACATCTATCTTACCGTTGTCGTAAAAAAAGGCATTAAAGGTAACGGTGCCTTCCGTGTCGTTTATCAAGCCTTTAGTAGTTTCTATAACTTCTAATTTAATCCATTCTACCGATTTTGCCCAGGCTACAATGGCTTTTTTTTCTTTAATGGGACGCGTTTTTGGGTGATGGGTATTCATTAAATAATCGCCGTTTGCTAACACAAAGGCACTATATCGAGAACGCATTAATTGTTGGGCTGTTTCTGTTTTGCCACCGTTCTTGTGGTAAACCTCACAACAATTTTGGTAGGTCGCAGTATTTCCGCAGTAACAAGTCATATTACACCCAATTTTTAGGGTTTTGTAACACCTGAATTAATTTTTCCTCTTCACTTCCTGCTTCCGGTTGGTGGTCGTAAACCCATTGTACATGTGGTGGCAAACTCATTAAAATACTTTCTATACGTCCGTTGGTTTTAAGTCCGAAAAGCGTGCCTTTATCGTGCACTAAATTGAATTCTACATAACGCCCACGACGTATTTCTTGCCAGTCTCTTTGTTCTTTTGAAAAGGGTAAATCTTTGCGCTTTTCAGCAATGGGAACGTAACTTTTAATAAAACTATTGCCTACTTCGGTTACAAAATTATACCATTTTTCCATGGACATGGTTTCGGTGGCTTTGCAATAATCGAAAAATAAACCGCCAATACCTCGGCCTTCGTTGCGGTGTGCATTGTGGAAATAGTCGTCGCAACGTTTTTTGTAGGTTTCGTAAAATTCTGGATTGTGTTTATCGCAGGCTGTTTTACATACCGTGTGAAAATGAATAGCGTCGTCTTCAAAAAGATAGTATGGTGTTAAATCTTGGCCACCACCAAACCATTGGTCAACAGTAGTTCCGTCTTTATCATACATTTCAAAGTAGCGCCAATTGGCATGTACGGTGGGCACCATGGGGTTCTTAGGGTGTAAAACCAGACTTAAACCACAGGCAAAAAAATCGGCATCTTCAACGCCAAAGTATTTTTGCATGCTGTCGGGCAATTTGCCGTGAACACCAGAAATGTTTACACCTCCTTTTTCAAATACAGCACCGTTTTCAATAACACGGGTGCGCCCGCCACCACCTTCTGGTCGTTTCCAAACATCTTCTTTAAAGATGGCTTTACCGTCTACAGCTTCTAGTTTGGCTGTGATGGTGTCTTGTAAGTTTTGAATGTATTTATAAAATTTATTTTTCATTTTTATTTTTTGAATCGTAAAATGATATAACCAACAATTGCAGAAATAAATGAGCCTATTAGAATACCAATTTTAGCAGAATCTATATATGCTGGACTATTAGAAAAAGCTAAACTTGCAATAAAAATAGCCATAGTAAAACCAATACCTGCTAAAAATGAAACACCTATTATCTGAAGGTTGTTAATATCAGAAGGGATTTCTATAAGTTTTATTTTTTTTGCTAGTAAAACAATAAATGAAATACCGATGCTTTTTCCTAAAACCAAGCAAATAGCTATGTTAATTACTAGGGCTATGTCTAAAGGTATGTTACTGTTTAGCACAACGCCAGCATTGGCTAAGGCAAAAAAAGGAATAATAAAATAAGCCACCCAATCGTGTAAATTATGTTCTAAATGTTGAAGTGGTGATTGGTATTTGTTAGTCCAATCTTCTAATTCGTCAATTTCTTGAATTTGTTCTTTGGATAGAAGAGGTTTTTTTGAAACAGTGGCTTCTTTAATTTTGTTTGTTATGGTTACTAGATTATCAATAAACTCTGGTGTTTTAATTTTTTGTCTTATAGGTACCGAAAACGCTAATAAAATACCTGCGAGGGTAGGGTGAATGCCCGATTTTAGGAATAGGGTCCAAATAATGATTCCTGAAAAAATCAATAAAAACTTTGAATAGTAGCCTTTGTATGATAAAAAATATAAGAAAGCTAAGAATAAAAATGCGATTCCTAGTAAGCTAATTTTAATAGTACCACTGTAAAATATGGCAATAATTAATACCGCTCCTAAATCGTCTACAATGGCAAATGCAGTTAAAAACACTTTAAGGCTTAAAGGTATTCGGTTACCTAAAACCTTTAAAATAGCTAGTGAAAAAGCAATATCGGTAGCCATTGGAATACCCCAACCTTTAAAAGTTTCTGTGTTTTGGTTTAATGCTAAAAAAAATAGCACAGGAATAATCATGCCTCCTAATGCCCCAAAAAGAGGAAAGGCTAACTTTTTAGTTGTATTTAGTTCTCCAATTAGAAATTCTCTTTTAATCTCTAATCCAATTAAGAAAAAGAATATAGCCATTAAACCGTCATTAATCCAGAGTATTAAAGGCTTGTTTAATTCAAAACTTTCGGTAGTAAAGCCCATTTTATATTGCCAAAGGGTATGGTAGCTTTCTGCTAAAGGTGAATTTGCCCAAATAAGTGCTAGAACTGTTGCTAACAGTAATAAAATACCACTAAAACTTTCAATTTTAACAAATTTTTGAAAAGGAGATAGTATAATTTTTTGGACCATGTAATTTATTTGTTTTTTAATTGTAAAGCTTCAATAGTTCGTATTGAAGCTGCTGTTACTGAAAAAGGTAGAACTAAAATGACGCCCACTATAGGGATTAATAAAAATAGCAGAAATATGATGCCGTTTCCAATAGCGAGTCCTTTGTTTTTATTCACAAATATAAGGCTTTCATTATATTTAAAATGACGTTCTAAAGTATAATCCATATTGCCAAAACCGGCATAATAGGCTTGTATCAAAAATAATAAAACGGATGAAGCGATACCAATTATAGGTATAAAACTCAATAGCAATATGGGCAAAGTTAAAAGTAGTTCCATGCCTAAATTTCGAGCATTTATACGAATACCACGCCAAAGTTGTTCGCTAAAAGAACTGGTTCTGTGTGGGTGAATAGTACCGACTAGATGCGCTTCAATTTTTTCGGATACCGGACTCATAAAAGGTGCAGAAAACGCCATAATAATGTGCTTATAAAGTATGAGTCCAATAAGTACAATTAATAATCCACCTATAATGTTGCTAATGGTTGTGAAGGTTTCTTTGCCCCATCGCCAAGTCCAAATTTTGGAAATGTATGCGCCAAAATTATCTGAAAGGCTGTATGCAAACACACCAATAATAATTGCAACAAAAACACTAATAAGCATTGGGATCGCAAAGTATTTCCAGAGCTTTAGTTTTGAAATTAAACTAAAAGCTCCGAAATAAGCTTGTATTCCTAAGGCTATGTTTTTAATCATGATCCTAGTTTTCTTCGTAGGTAAACTTAAGAAGGTTTATACTCTTTAACAGCATCTACAAACGCCTTTGCATTTTCTAAAGGAATGTTAGGTAAAATACCATGACCAAGATTTACAATGTATTTGTCTTTCCCAAATTCATTAATCATTTGGTGCACCATTTTCTTGATTTCTGCAGGTGGCGATAATAAACGTGATGGGTCAAAATTACCTTGAAGCGTAATATTTCCACCAGTTAAATAACGGGCATTTCTTGCCGAACAGGTCCAGTCTACACCCAAAGCAGAAGCACCAGATTTAGCCATATCGTTTAATGCAAACCAACAGCCTTTACCAAAGGCAATTACCGGAGCATCGTCTTTCACAGCATCAATAATTTGTTGCATGTATTGCCAAGAGAATTCTTGATAATCTACAGGTGAAAGCATGCCTCCCCAAGAATCGAATACTTGAACGGCGTTACAACCTGCTTTTACTTTTTCTTTTAAATACGCAATAGTCGTATCTGTTATTTTTTGAAGCAATAGGTGTGCAGCAACTGGGTTTGTAAAGCAAAATTCTTTGGCTTTATCAAAGTTTTTACTGCCTTGACCTTGTACACAATAACAGAGAATCGTCCATGGTGAACCTGCAAAACCAATTAAAGGAATATCATCATTCAACAGTTCTTTAGTCGCTTTGATGGCTTCATAAACGTAGTTTAAAGACTCTTTAACATCGGGTACAATCACATTGTCCACATCTTTAGACGTGCGAATAGGGTTTGGAAGGTATGGGCCAAAATTTGGCTTCATTTGCACCTCAATATTCATAGCCTGTGGAATTACTAAAATGTCGCTAAACAAAATAGCAGCATCCATACCGTAACGGCGAATAGGCTGTACTGTAATTTCACTGGCTAATTCTGGAGTTTGGCAACGTGTGAAAAAGTCATACTTTGCTTTTATTTCCATGAATTCTGGTAAATAACGTCCCGCTTGACGCATCATCCAAACAGGTGGACGTTCAACAGTTTCTCCTTTTAATGCTCTTAAAAATAAATCGTTTTTTATCATCTTAAATATTCTTATTTCTTAAATCGTATTCTTCTTCACCCATACAGTAGTTTTCAATGTCTTTATTATTACCGTAAACTACTAAAATATCGTTGTTTAAAACAACCGTATCTGGCGAGGTACGACCTAGGGTTTCTTTTACTATTGTTTTTTTGCCTATTAAATTTTTCTTTTCAACTTCCCGAATTATGGTAATTAAAGTGAGGTGGTATTTATCTATAGAATCCAGCTCATGCAATGTTTTACCGTAAAATTCTTTTTTTGCTTTGACTTCGGAAATGGTATAATTATTATCTAGCTGGTAATTTTCAAGCGTAGATTTAAAGTTAATTTGTTTCGTAAGTCTATCTGCCGAATCTTGCTCGGGGTGTACTATACTGTGAATGCCCATCGCTTCTAAAACGGTATCGTGAATGGGTGATAACGCCCGACTAATAATTTTAACGTCGCATAGTTTTTTAATAATAGCAGCGGTAATAATAGCCGCCCCTTCATTTTCTCCAATGGCAACTACAATTTTGTCGGCATCTTTTAGCGGTACCGCTTCATAGGCCAACTCGTTGGTAGAATCCATACAAATGGCATGCGAAATTTTATCTTTTACAAGATTAATTTTATCCATTTGTTTATCTATAGCGATAACCTCGTTGCCTGTTTCGGTGAGGCTAAAGGATAAAGCAGTACCAAAATTTCCAAGTCCGAAAACAATTATTTTCATCCAGTTACACTTTTAGTTAATTAAAATATTTTCTTTTGGATACTCATAAAACTGGTGGTTTACTTGGCGTAATAAACCAATCATTAAATTGAGCATTCCTATTCTCCCAATAAACATAACAGCAATTATAATGTATTTACTAGCATCAGTAAGTGTTGGTGTGAAATTTAGGCTTAAACCAACGGTACTGTAAGCCGAAAAACATTCGAAAACGACCGTTAATAGCGGTGTGTCTTTAGGTTCTAAAATTAATAAAGCCATAATGGCTAAACCAATTACAATAAGTGAAATGCATAAAATAGCAAAGGCTCTGGATGTTGATTCAGCTGAAAAGCGTCTTCCAAAAATTTCTATTCTACTCTTTCCTCTAGCAATGGCAAATATGTTTAAAGTAGCCAATGCAAAGGTACTTGTTTTTATACCACCACCGGTTGATGCTGGGGAGGCTCCAACCCACATTAAAAATATAATAAATAATAATGAAGGTACCGTCATTTGCGAATAATCTACCACATTAAAACCTGCTGTTCTGGGGGTTACCGAGTTAAAAGCCGCATTCGTAATTTTACCAAAAACGGTGGTATGTTCTAAAAGGGTGTTGCTATATTCAGAAATAAACAAGAAAATCCAGCCAACAAAAAGCAGTAAGATAGTTGTGTAAATAACTATTTTAGAGTTTAAAGTTATTAGAGGTATGCGCTTATGGATTATTTTTTTTCTGAATAACTCCAACACATAGGTTTTTAGTGAATTATAAAAATTGAAAACGATGTGATGTCCAAGACCTCCAAAAACGATTAGAATCATAATGATCCATTGGAAAAAGTAATTGAAACGGATGCTTTCATTGAATAAACCAGATGAAAATATAGAAAATCCTGCATTACAAAATGCCGAAATGGAATGAAATATAGAAAAGAAAAACCGATTTTCGATATCCGGATTTGATGTTATCGATGTGTAAATAAATAGGGCGCCAACAATTTCTACACCAACCGTAAAAACGACCACGTTTAATGCCACTCTAAAAACATCTTTCAAACCTTCATGAGCTAAAAAATCTTTGGTATTTAAACCTTCTTTAAAGGAAGAACTTCCTCTAAAGAAAAAAGCAAAGAATGATGTGAAAGTTAATATACCAATACCTCCCAATTGTATTAATACTAAAATGATGGATTGCCCCATGACAGTAAAATCGGTGCTGGTATCTACAACCGCTAGTCCGGTAACGCATACGCTGCTGGTTGCGGTAAACAAAGCGTTCGTGAAACTTATACCGTTGGTGGTAGCACTTGGTAGTATAAGTAGAAAGGCGCCTGCCAATGCCAAAATAATGAAGCTACCCACAAATACAATCGCGGGGTTAAAATACACATCGTAAATATGTCTTACTAAAACGAATAACCTTAAAAGGAAGTAAAGGATTAATCCCGTTTCTAAAACGGGTTTTATCTTTTGTAAAATGAAATGATAATCGTGATTAAGATGGAATAATGCGACTATAAGCGAAGTTACCAACAATACAGAAATAATAACCATGTTTACAAATGCAATGGTTTTCCCCTTTTTAAACTGATAAACAAAAAATTTAAAAGCATTAAAAGCGAGTAGGAAAAACGAAAGTATTATTAAACTGGCAACGTGTGCTGAGGTGAAATTTTGCGCAAAGTCATAACCAAAATCAAATACAATGAAAAAAAGAACAATAATATCGAAAAAACGATATATATAATTGAGTACAGATTCTCTTTTCATAGTGATGATGATTTCACTTTAGGTAGCCTATAAAAGTTCTATAAGTTGTGCGTTTAAACGTTTAGCAACTAATTAAATATAATGCTCGTTTACTAATTCTATAACACTTTCAACGGTTGGCACTTTAGCAATTCTTACATCGTTAAAGTGTTTTTTAGCTTCATTTGCTGTAGAGTCTCCAATACAAAAAGCAATAACCTCGCTTTTGTTTTTCTGTACAAAACTTTCAACCGTAGACGGGCTGTAAAACATAGCGCTTTCAACCGTGTCTTCTACTTTTAAACCATCATATTTGGTTTGGTAGGCTTCAACTTCTATTACTTTTACGTTGTTTTCTGCTAAAACAGTTGGTAAATCGTCTAGTCTTAAATCGCTGCAAAAGTAAGTCACTTCAGCACCTTCCATAAACTCCACTAAATATTGAGCTAGTTTTTTAGCATTGTTTTCAAAGTGAGTGACTTTGCCAATTTTTTGTTCTACTAAGCGTTTGGTACGACGCCCCACGCAATAAATATTTTTAAATTGAAGTTCTAGAGGTGAAAAATTAGTAAGTAAAGCTTCAACCGCGTTTTTACTAGTAATGATAACGTTTTCAATCTCGTTTTTTAAGAAACGTGGGTGAATTCTATTTAAACTTATTTTAATGAAGTCGCTGCTTTCCACAGTTACTTTTTCATGAAAAAGTAAACGTTGATCTTCAGTGAACGATTTTGTTGAATAGACGTTGGTTTCTTTATGTGAGTTTTTAATGGTATCCATTAAACGTTTGCCACCACGTTCAATTACAAAATTGGCGCAATACTCGGCCATATCATGGTGTTCACCTAGTTTTTTAACACGGGTCACATCAATTCTTTTAGAACCATCAATACTTAAAAGAACACCTTTAAAGTTTATTTCTTCGTCTTTAATGTAAGCCAAAGCGCCAATAGGGGCTGTACAACCACCTTCCAATTTATTTAAAAATTGACGTTCTATTGTGGTACAAATTTCGGTTTCTTCGTGGTTAAGCTGTTTACAAGCGTCAAGAACAAATTCATCTTCCGCTAGAGCTGTAATCATAATGGCTCCTTGTGCAGGTGCCGGAATCATCCAATCTAAATTGATGGCTTCTTCGGGTCTAATACCTATTCTGCCAATACCTGCAGCAGCAAAAATAGCACCGTTCCAATCTTCATTGTCATCGAGTTTTTCTAAACGAGAATTTACATTACCGCGTAACCCTACAACAGTATGCGTTGGGAATCGGTTTAACCATTGTGCACGTCTGCGTAAACTTCCAGTTGCAATGATAGCTTCTTTAGAACCCAAAAATTCTTCGTTATCTTTAAAAACCAAAGTATCATTTACGTTCCCACGTTTTAAAACAGCAGCCTGTACAATACCATTAGGTAATACCGTAGGCACATCTTTTAAAGAATGTACTGCAATATCAATATCATGGTTTAACATGGCGATATCTAAAGTACGGGTAAAAATACCGGTGATACCTAATTCGTAAAGTGGTTTGTCTAAAACTAAATCGCCTGTAGATTTTACAGGCACTAATTGTGATTTAAAACCTAAAGTTTCAAGTTGATTTTGTACTATTTTGGCTTGCCATAACGCTAATTCGCTATCGCGGGTACCAATTCTTATAATTTTAGACATGTGTTGTGGGTTGTAACTGAAAAACCTTTTTTATAAGTTCCAAGCTTTCATCAGTGGGAATGCCATCATCTTTTAAATGATGAGCAAAATGATTTGTTATTTTTTGTATGATGTTGTTGCTTATTAACTCTGCTTGTGCTTCGTTAAAATCGCTATTTTTTTTGCGTTGTGTATCCAATTCCGCAGTAGCGAAATCGAGTAGTTTTTCTTTTAAAGCCTTTATAGTAGGGGCGAATTTTCGGGTTTCTAACCAGCCGTTAAACTCTGAATTTACTTCTTCAATAATCGCTTCAGCCAACGGAATGTGTGCTTTTCGTGCTTCTAAAGTTTTATCTGTAATTTGAGATAAATGGTCTAAATGAACCAAAGTCACATTGTCCAATTCTTCAACATTAGCATCCACATTTTTAGGAATCGATAAATCTAAAATCAAAAGTGGTTTGGTCGATTGGATGATGTGTTTATCAATAGTAGGGCGTTGAGCGCCTGTGGCAACAATTAAAATGTCTGAAGCCTGAATTTCTTCTTGTAAATTGGCGTAATCTTTAACTATTAAATTGAATTTCCCAGCAATTTGTTCTGCCTTTCCTTTCGTTCTGTTAATTAAAGTGATATGCTCGTTTTTGGTGTGCTTTACTAAATTTTCACAGGTATTTCTACCTATTTTTCCAGTACCAAAAAGTAAAATATTTTTGTTTGAAACGTCTTCAACGGTATTAAAAATGTATTGAACCGATGCAAATGATACGGAAGTCGCGCCTGATGATATTTCGGTTTCATTTTTAATACGTTTACTTGCTTGAATAACGGCATTTACTAAACGTTCTGTAAAATGGTTTAATAAATTTAGTTTTTTAGAAACGCGTGCACTTATTTTTAACTGACTTATAATTTCAAAGTCACCAAGAATTTGACTATCTAAACCAGAGCCTACACGAAACATATGCGCAATGGCATCATTATTTTTATAAACGTAAGCTACTTTTTGAAATTCTTCAACCGTGCCTCTTGTATTATCACAAAGTAATTGGATTAATTGAAACGGGTGTTCTGCAAAGCCGTAAATTTCAGTACGGTTACAGGTAGAAGTTACCACTAAACTTTCAATAGCATTTTCCTTAGCTTGGTTAAGCAGCGCTAGCTTAGCGGCTTCATCCAAACTAAAGTGGCCTCGTATGTCGGCATCAGCTTTTTTATAACTTAAGCCAATGGCATAAAAGTATTTGCTTTTAGATATGTTATATTGGTGCATTGTTGTGTTTGTAATTCCGTAGACAAATGTATGTGTATGATTAGTTAAAAAGTAACGCTGAAAGAACTTTTAGTGTCGTTTGTGGTTTTTTGGGTTGTTTTTTAAGTAATATATGATAAAAGTCATATTTTTGCAGTAAAACCGATGTGTTTTGAGTGATTAATTTAGAATAAATCTAAATAACATGATAGAAAATAACGATAAAAATCTGCAAAAAAATAACGCTGTAAGTTCTTTTGAAGAAACTAAAGTAGACGATGGTTTTTTAGTTTTGGTTTATAAAAATGATGGAAGCGAAACGCAAAGTGTTCTTAAAGAAATACATAGCGATTATATTCAATTTCATTTTTGCGTAAAAGGTTCTAGTAAATTTATGTTTAACGAGGGGCGTTATGTGCTTAATATTCTCGAAGAGAACTCGTTATTGTTGTACAACCCACAACGCGATTTACCTATAAACTTGCAAGTTAGCCCACATTCTTGGATGGTTTCTGTGTTGATTTCTATTAAAAAATTTCACGGACTGTTCTCTCAAGAGGCCGATTATATTTCCTTTTTAAATGAAGATAATAAGGATAAAAAATATTATAAAGATGGTAGTATAACACCGTCTATGGCTATTGTACTCAATCAGTTAATTAATTACAATTTGAATCAATCCATTAAAGATTTATACTTTAAAGGAAAGGCTTATGAGCTTTTAAGTTTGTATTTTAACCGAAGTGAAGATGCTAATATTGAGCAATGTCCGTTTTTGGTTGATGAAACTAATGTGATTAAAATTAGAAAAGCGAAAGATATTATTATTGCGCGTATGTCTGAGCCGCCAAGTTTGCAAGAATTGGCCGATGAGATTGGACTGAATCTTAAAAAACTTAAAGAAGGTTTTAAACAAATTTATGGCGATTCTGTTTTTAGTTTTTTGTTCGATTATAAAATGGAAGTTGCCAGAAAGCTTTTAGAATCGGGTGAAAATAACGTCAATGAAGTAGGTTTAAAAGTAGGTTACAGTACGTCTAGCCATTTTATAGCAGCCTTTAAAAAGAAGTATGGCACAACGCCAAAAAAGTATTTGATGTCCTTATCGTGAAATAAATAAATGGAACATTAATTGTATATTTGGTATAAAAGCGAACGGTTATGACAACTTTAGATTTAAGAAAAAGTGTTTTAAAATATATTAATGAAGCAGATGAACGCCTTTTAAAATTAACGGAAGCGTTAGCAGATAGCTATCAAGAGGGAGCTCAAGAGGATTTCATACTAAATGAGGCTGATTATACTATGCTAGATAAGCGTCGCGAGCTTCATTTAAAAGTGAAAAGCGAGTCTTATACTTGGGGGCAGGTAAAGGAACAGGCAAGAAACGCGGCCTGCTAATGACCTTCGTTTTAGAAATTAAAGAAGAAGCAACTGCTAAGATTGTAGAAGCCTATCTTTATTATAAAGCGAAACAAGAGGGGGTGGGCGAAGCGTTTTAATGCATTTAGATGCTTATTTCCATAGAATTAAAACCAACCCCAATCATTTTCCTCAAAGCCGTATTATGAAGCTTTTATTAAAAGATTTCCTTTTATGGTTATTTATGAAGTTGAAAATAAAAAAATAATCGTGTATTCTGTATTTAATACTTGGCAAAATCCAGTGAAGAACAAAAAATATTTAATGTCCTTAAATTAATTTCATGAAAAATATCTTAATAGTATGTATTATCTTTTTAACGTTTTCTTGTAAAGCGACAGATGCGTCGAAGGGACCTGATAAAGTGCTTGTTTTTACAAAAACAAGTGGTTTTCGTCATCAATCTATCGAAACAGGTGTAAAAACAGTTGAGGCCTTAGGGACGGAGAACAATTTTGAAATCACACATACGGAAGATGCCAGCTTGTTTACTGTCGAAAATTTAAAACAATACAAATTGGTTGTTTTTCTAAATACAACGGGTGATGTTTTGAATGAAAGTGAGGAGCAAGCCTTCGAAAGCTTCATTAAAAATGGTGGTAGTTTTATGGGAGTTCATTCAGCGACCGATACCGAGTATGAATGGCCATGGTTTGGGAAATTAGTAGGTGCTTATTTTTTAAATCATCCCAAACAAGCAACAGCGACTTTAAAGCGTGTAAATGATTCGCATCTGGCTACCAAACATTTGAAAAAAGAATGGGTTCATTTTGATGAGTGGTATAATTTCAAGTCAATCAATCAAGATATTAATGTCTTGTTGAATTTGGATGAATCAACTTATGAAGGCGGAAAAAATGGAGAGAATCACCCCATTGCTTGGTATCATGAATTTGATGGTGGTCGATCGTTCTACACAGGTTTAGGACATACCAACGAATCGTATGCCGAACCAGAATTTAAACAACATCTTTTAGGCGGTATTTTATATTGTTTGAAGCGTTAATAGTCGAATTTAAAAAACGGAGCTATGAAATATTTAACCCCAGAAATTGAAGCATTGTCAAATAACACCAACACAAAATCGTTGGCGCGTTCTAGTACCTCTTGTGGTATTTTTCAAGATTGCGATTATAATGAAGAACGACCAAAATTATATCATCAGCAAAAAATAGAAAAAAAGGAAGATTGATATAAAACAGAGGGGTTTTGTTTTTAGAACGAAAAAACTCTGAGAAATAATAAAAGCGTAAATGAAAAAAGGAATTTTACTAGTAAACCTTGGGTCTCCCGATAGCCCAACACCCAAAGACGTAAAAAAATATTTAGGCGAGTTTTTAATGGACGAACGTGTTATCGATATTCCGTTAATTGCAAGAGCAGCACTTGTTAAAGGCATTATTTTAAAAACGCGCCCAAAACAATCGGCAGCAGCTTATAAAAAAATATGGTGGGAAGATGGTTCACCGTTAATTGTGCTTTCAGAGCGATTACAAAAAAAACTACAAAAGCAGGTAAATGTACCGGTGGCTTTAGCGATGCGCTATGGCAGTTTAACGATTAAAAAGGGGCTTCAGGAATTGGTAGATAAAGGTGTTGAAGAAGTGTTGCTCTTTCCGTTATACCCGCAGTTTGCCATGGCAACTACCGAAACTATTACGGTTTTAGCTGAAGAACTTCGTCAGGAATTTTTTCCTAATTTGAAAATTGAATCGGTGCCTGCGTTTTATAATAAACCAGATTATATTGAGGTACTTTCAGATTCTGTAAAACGCCATTTAGAAAGCGTGAATTATGAGCACTTATTATTTTCATATCACGGTGTTCCTGAGCGTCACATTCGAAAAAGCGATATCACAAAATCGCATTGTAAAATAGATGGAAGTTGTTGTGCAACACCAAGTAAAGCGCATGAGTTTTGTTACCGCCATCAATGTATGGAGGTTACTAGATTGGTTGCTGAAAAATTGGAACTTCCAGAAGGGACTTATTCAACTTCCTTCCAGTCTCGTTTAGGTTTCGATCCTTGGTTGCAACCGTATACAGATAGAACGATTGAGCGTTTAGGGAAAAAAGGACTTAAAAGTATGGCTATTGTAACGCCTGCATTTGTGAGCGATTGTTTAGAAACTTTAGAAGAAATTGCCATGGAAGGTCAGGAGATATTTCATGAAATGGGAGGAAAAGACTTTACGACGGTGCCTTGTTTGAATGATGATGATGCTTGGGTAAATTTACTTTCAAAATGGGTTGACCGATGGGAAGGGTCTAAAACAACAGCATAATGACTAAAGTTTCATCACAAGATTTAGGGTCGCAGCCTATTGGTAAAATTTTAATAAAGCAAGCGGTTCCTGCATCTATTGGTATTTTGGTGATGTCGCTAAACATATTGGTGGACACCATTTTCGTGGGCCATTGGATAGGTTCTACGGCTATTGCTGCCATTAATGTGGTATTACCTGTTTCCTTTTTTATCGCTGCTTTAGGAATGGCAATTGGTATTGGAGGTTCTTCTATTATATCGCGCGCTTTGGGAGCCGATAGTCCTGTGAAAGCCCTTAAAACCTTTGGTAATCAAATTACGTTAACTTTATTACTCACCGTTACTTTGGTGGTTGTAGGTTTGCTGTATTCAGATGCTATTATTTTATCCTTTGGAGGGAAAGGCGCTATTTTCGAACCAGCTAAAATTTACTATACCATCGTGTTGTATGGTGTGCCGTTTTTGGCATTGAGCATGATGGGGAATACGGTAATTAGGGCGGAAGGGAAGCCTAAATTTGCCATGTATGCGATGATGCTTCCTTCTGTTAGTAATCTGCTTTTAGACTATATTTTCATCAATGTATTGGGTTATGGTATGGAAGGAGCTGCATGGGCAACGTCTATTTCATACACCATCTGTTTCATATTTATTCTTTGGTTTTTTCTGTCTAAAAATTCAGAATTAAAAATAAAATTACCTCATTTAAGGTTAGACCGATCTATAGTTTCCGAAATAGGCTCTTTAGGTTTTGTAACACTGGCAAGGCAAGCAGTGGTGAGTATCACCTATTTATTTATGAATAATATTTTATTCGATTTAGGTGGTGAAACGTCAGTAACCGCCTATGCAATTGTGGGGCGCATGCTTATGTTTGCCATGTTTCCTGTATTGGGTATTACGCAAGGTTTTTTGCCTATTGCAGGTTTTAATTATGGGGCGAAAAATTACGATAGGGTGCGGCAAAGTATCAATACGGCTATTAAGTATGCAGCGATATTATCGACGTGTATTTTTATCGTTTTAATGGTTTTTCCTGAAGCTATTACGCGCATGTTTACAACCAATTTAGAAGTGATTGCACAAACCCCAAACGATATGCGTTGGGTATTTGCTGCCACTCCTATAATTGCCATCCAGCTTATTGGTGCGGCGTATTTTCAATCTATCGGGAAAGCAATTCCTGCCTTGTTATTAACTTTAACGCGTCAAGGGTTTTTCTTTATTCCGTTAATATTAATATTGCCACAATTTTATGGCGAATTGGGTGTGTGGATTTCTTTTCCTATTTCCGATGTGCTTTCAACCATAGTCACCGCTTATTTTTTAAATAGAGAAGTCAAGACTAATTTAATTAATAAAACCGTTTAGCTATGGCGTATTACTACTATATAAAATCGTTTCATCTTATTTTTGTGATTACGTGGTTTGCAGGTTTGTTTTACATTCCTAGACTTTTTGTGTATCAAATTGAAGCCTTCCATAAACCATCACCCGATAAAGAAATTTTAGGGCAGCAATTAAAATTGATGGCAAAACGTTTGTGGTTTATCATTACTTGGCCATCGGCCATTTTAGCGGTTTTATTTGCTGTTTGGTTGCTTGTTTTACAACCGTCTTGGTTGGAGCAACCGTGGATGCATGTTAAACTGGTATTCGTTTTCCTGCTCATCATCTACCATTTAAAAACCCACCAATATTTTAATCAATTACAAAACGATGTGGTAAAACATACCTCCAGTTTTATGCGTATTTGGAACGAGGGCGCTACCTTTATTCTATTCGCAGTGGTGTTTTTGGTTGTTCTGAAAAGTGCTATTAATTGGGTTTGGGGTGTTGTTGGTATTTTTGTTTTAGGCGTTTTATTGATGTTGGGTTTTAAAGTTTATAAAAACATTCGTAATAGAAATCCAGACGCTTAATTAAAACTCTAATTTTAAGAACTGCTACTTGTAATTTGATATTTCTTTTTTTGGTTTTATCACTTGGTGTTTTTTGGATTGATTATTGCTATATTTAAAGCATCATTCATTGAAATGAAACAGTATTAACGAGTTCTTGATACGCAATAGAATGACTATATGGAAGCTACATGTGACCTATAAAAACATTAAAATAAGCACGTGAAACTTAAAAAACTCTCCTTACGAACCCGTATTTTTTTAGCCATGATTCTTTTAGTATTAATGGCATCGGTACTTATTTCCATAGTTGCTATTTATCAATATAAAGAGCAAAGTAAAGACTATCATGAAGAGCGTTTAGAACGTAAAGAAGAGAGTATTCAAACACATTTAAAACGCGTTTTAAACGGAAGGCAAAATACTTGGGAAGTAAGTACAGAAAACATTCCAATTATTTTTAAAGATGAGGTTTATAATATTGCGGATATTCATAAACTTCAAATTAATTTATACGATTTAGAAGGGTCTTTATTAATTTCATCCAAAGCAGGTTTACACAGTAGTGCTGCTGATCAATGTTTAAATGCTGAAACTTTAAATGCTATTTCGAATACGGCTTTACATAGGCACGTAGATAAACGTATCGAGAATGGAGAAACCTTTCAATCGTCGTATACCTATTTAGTAGATCAAAAATCGAAATCTATTGCTATATTAAATCTTCCTTATTTAGAAAAGGACGATTTTTTAACCAAAGAACTGGAAGAGTTTTTAAAACGTATTGCGGTAGCCTTTATGTTTGTGTTGTTTATGGCTATTTCTATTGCATTTTTACTTTCTAAATACATTACAAAATCGTTAAAAACAATTAGTGATAAAATTAACACCACCCGATTGGAAAAACGGAATCAAAAAATTGTGGTCGATGATACGAGTGAAGAGATTTCTACCTTGGTAAGTTCTTATAATAGCATGATTGATGAGCTTGAAGAAAGTGCCATCCAATTAGCGCGAAGCGAGCGAGAACAAGCTTGGAGAGAAATGGCCAAACAAGTGGCGCACGAAATTAAAAACCCGTTAACTCCCATGCGTTTAACGGTTCAAAACTTTCAAAGGAAGTTTAATCCAGAAGATGAAAATATTCATTCCAAATTAGATGAATACAGCAAAACGCTTATTCAACAAATAGATACCATGAGTTCTATTGCATCGGCATTTTCAAACTTTGCCAAAATGCCTGCACAACAAAATGAAACCTTGAATGTGGTTAATATTGTGAGGCTTGCATTAGAAATTTTTAATGAAGATTACATCGATTTTTCCGCAGAAAAAGAAGAAATTATCGCTAAATTAGACCGTACGCAATTAATACGAGTGGTAACTAATTTGGTTAAAAATGCGACGCAAGCAATGCCAGAGCATAAGGCGCCTAAAATTAGTATTAACGTGTATACGCTTGATAACGAGGTGATTATTACGGTATCAGACAATGGTTCAGGTATTTTGGAAGAAAATATGGATAAGGTTTTCGAACCAAAATTCACCACTAAAACCAGTGGCATGGGGCTTGGACTGGCTATGGTAAAGAACATTGTAGAAACCTATAAAGGCTCCATAACATTTACATCAGAAAAAGATAATGGTACAGTGTTTAAGGTGTCTTTTCCTAAAGAATATTGAAGCCTAGAAAATAAAAATCTTATAAATTAAAACTTATAATATTGAAAAATCTCATTACATTCATGCTTCTATGTTCTTGGTATAGTGTATGGGCGCAATCTGGAGTCTATGTCTACGAACCTAAACATACAGACGGCACAAAATTGAAATGGACACTTAATTTGGAAGAAGACGGGACCTTTATATATCATTTTTTAAGAGATCTTTCGGTGGTTTCAAAAGCAAATACAGAAGAGAACATTTATGGAAAGGGAACTTGGTTGTATGAAGGTAATTCAGTTATTTTATTTTCTAAAGAAGCAGATAATTTGAATGGCGTATATACTTTAAATTTAAATAAATCGAAAGCAAGATATATAAAGAAGTCTCCTAGAGATACATCCAGTAAAATAGTTAAAACAGCATTACGGTTTTATGAATCTGAAACCTTTCATATAAAAGGTTTAGAATTATTTAAAGAATAATAAAAATTAATAAAAAATGAGTTACAATAATATTTTAGTAGAAGAAAATAACGGGATAACCACTATTACCATTAACCGTCCCAACAAGTTAAATGCTTTAAATAAGGAAACTATTGAAGAGTTACGTGAAGCATTTAAAGATGAAGAGGAAGATGAAGATACGAAAGTGATCATTCTAACAGGGAGTGGCGAAAAGGCTTTTGTTGCAGGTGCCGATATTAGTGAATTTGCCAATTTTAGCGTTACCGAAGGTGCTAATTTGGCTGCAAAAGGACAAGAAATATTATTCGATTTTGTCGAAAATTTATCCAAACCAGTTATTGCAGCAGTAAATGGCTTTGCACTTGGTGGTGGTTTAGAGTTAGCTATGGCATGTCATTTTAGAGTGGCGAGCGATAATGCGAAAATGGGGCTTCCTGAGGTATCTCTGGGTGTTATTCCGGGTTATGGTGGTACACAACGTTTACCTCAATTAATTGGGAAAGGACGTGCCATGGAATTGATTATGACCGCGAGTATGATTGATGCGAACCAAGCTTTAAATTACGGACTCGTAAACCATGTAGTGCCTCAAGAAAATTTGTTGCCTCTTTGTGAAAAGATAGCTAATAAAATAGCCAATAATTCGCTGGTTGCTATAGGGTCTGCTATTAAAGCTATTAATGCTAATTTTAAAGATGGTGTTAATGGGTTTGACGTGGAGATTCAAGAATTTGGAAACTGTTTTGGTACCGATGATTTTACCGAAGGCACCACTGCTTTTTTACAAAAAAGAAAGGCTGATTTTCCTGGGAAATAGAAGTTCCTCTATGACAATTCGCATCTAAAAAGCGTATGGAATAACGCCTTCAATATCCAAGTTGTTTTGATTTTTTTAGTGATGAAGGCAGATTCCGATTTATGATATGAATAATTAGCGTTACTTTTGAAGCATTGAAATTATTCACCATCAATTTTTAGTTTATGGAGTACCAAGATGTGTTTATTCTTTTCTGGGAACAGGTAAAAGAAGGTATTGAAGAAGGCAGTTTTGCCAAGTTAACCATGGCAAAGACCATTGGTAAGCCTAACTTGAAAAATATATTTGTTAGACCGGTTTATTCGAAAAACGGCTTTTCTGTTTTGTTGAAATACCGCTTTAGATTAAGAGAAGAAGAGGATATAGAAGAAGAGTTAACATTAGATGAGGCTTTTGTCGTTCTGAAAGAACATCTAAGGAATCCTTTTTCTTCTGTGATAGTATTTACAACCACAAAAGATCTACTTTTCAAAATAAATAAAAAAGGGGCGGGTACGATAATTGAGAACATGCCAACATTTAAAAATATTACAGAAGTAGAGCGAGATACTGAATAATTAATTATGATACATAATAAGTTCCTTTTTATAGTTTTCACCTTACTCATGACGAGTTTGTTCAGCTATGGACAATTAGCCAATACTCCTATTGAATCGAAAAAATATTCGGTTCAAGAATTGAGTCATCCTGGTATCATGCATAGTAGGGAAGAACTTAGTATTTTAAAAGGGCATGTAAATAATGGTGAAGAGCCTTGGGCGCGTGCTTATAAGGCTATGGAGGCATGGAAAGGATCTTCATTAAATTGGACACCTTCGCCTTTTGAACATGTACATCGCGACAGTTATGGGGCCAATAGAGTGGGCGATCCACAAATAGGTAATGATGCGGAAGCAGCCTATTCTCATGCCATACAATGGATTGTTACTGGAAATAAAGCGCATGCTGAAAAAACCATCGAAATATTGAACGCATGGAGTGGCACCATAGAAACCATTACGGGTAAAGATGATAATTTAGTCGCAGGTATGATAGCTCACAAATTCTGTAATGCTGCAGAAATTATTCGTCACACCTATGATAACTGGGCAGAGGATGATGTTGACCAATTTAAGGGAATGATGCGAGATGTCTTCTATCCTTTAATAAGTAATTATTATACCAATAGCCTCAATTCAAATGGAAACTGGGGGCTTTCTATGGTCAATTCGGTACTGGCAATAGCTGTGTTTTGTGATGACGTTGAATTGTTTAACAATGCGGTTTCACATGTAATGGGGACCAATGCACAACCTTACTCGACCTTTTCGGGCTATATAGATGCCAACACTGGTCAATGTCAGGAAAGCGGAAGAGATCAGGGACATTCCCAAATGGGACTGGGGTATTTAGCCGCCATTTCCGAAATAGCTTGGAAACAGGGTGTTGATTTATATGGCTATCTCGACAACCGTCTTTTACATGGCTTCGAGTATTTTGCAAAGTACAATTTAGGAGGCGATGTACCTTACTACAATATGTATGGAAAATTTAAGGACGTCATATCAGAGAAAAGCCGAGGCAAGTACGAACCTGTTTTTGAAAGGGTTTATAATCACTATGTACGTGTTAAAAAACTTCCTATGCCTTATACGCAACAAATTGTCGATAAAATCCGTCCAGAGGGTTTTACTTCTTCGATGATTTCGTGGGGTACGCTAACAGGCTACCAAGGTGAACCTATGGATTCAAATGATTAGTACTTATATTCTGTAAAGCTTCTATAATGTCATCGGGCTCTGAACGTGTTCTATAATCAACGTTAACATAGCTCCATGTAACTACTCCGTCACGTTCAATTACAAATGTGGCAGGAATGGGTAATACACTACCGTTCCCATTATTGATTATATCTAAATCAAGATTGCGATCTACGCGCATATGTTCTACCAAAAATTCTGGAACTTCCCATGCAACCCCATATTGTGACGCTACTTTTGCATCTTGGTCAGACAATACAATGAAATCCATTTCGCTAATTTCATTTTTTGTCAAAGATCCGTCAGGAACCTGTGGGGTAATGGCAACCAATGTTGCACCCAGTGCGTGAATTTCACTTAATCTGGCTTGCAAAGCTCTTAGTTGTAAATTGCAGTACGGGCACCAATCCCCTCGATAAAATGTAACAACAACAGGGCCTTTGCTTAGTAAGCTATTTAAGATTGTTAATTTACCTTCAGTGTTTGGTAGCTCGAAATTAGGGACTTTTTGGCCAACTTTAATAGCATCACTACCTTGTTGGAAGGCTTTTGCTTTATTAATAATAGCATCAACGCCTTTCATGAAATCAGGGTTGGCTTGTCGTCCTGCTGCAATTTTAGCATCTGTTTGTTCTTTTAAATAGCTCATAATTTTCTTTAATTGTTTTGCAGATATGGCAAAGGTAGAAGCTTGTTGTTATGCTCTATCTGATTTTGATAGAATCATGGTTTTACGGTAGTTTTTTAAAGTTTTTTAAAGACTTTTTTTAACTGATTATAATATTTATGGTAATGAGTATTGTTTGTTTGTATTTTTTAAGGAAAATCAGAAGCTAGGAAGTAAAGTAACTCAAGTTGATTAAGCTCAAAATAGCACGTTCTTACCATTCTAAATTTTCATAGTCAATATCCTCGTCATTTATTTCAAGCTGATTTATTTCACAATTTAACCTTTTCGCTTCTTGTTTTAAGAACTTTTCATAATCTTGAAATTCAGATGTGAATTGGACACCTCTTTTTAATAATTCAGGCAATTTTCGGAATGCTCTTTTTCCTCCTTTTAATCTTAAATAATCTGTGTCTATTGATAATAATAGTTGGTAAATATTTTTAGTTCCGCCAAAAATTGCTCCGTTAAAATACGGTTCCAATTCTATTCCGCCTTTTTCATCATAAGAGATGGCTGATTTTTCTAGCCAGTATTCAAGTTGAATTAAGATTGAAAGTTCTAATTTATTCGTTTCTTGACTTTGCATATTAAACCGCAAAGCAGACAATGAAAAAATTATGTGAACCCAAGAAACTTTGCAACCAAAATGTTCAACTTTTTCAAAAGAGAAATGGCTAGTTTTTCGTTTTAGTCTACTTCCTTCATAAGCTTTTCTCAACTCCCTTGAAAACCCACTTATAGAATCGTCTCTGTTTTCTGAATTTTTTATCCTATCATTCTTTTCATTTCCCCAAAAATTTTGGACTAAGGAATGAATCATTCGGATGTCATCGTAAGTACCCCAGATTTCAACTCCAATTCCTTTTTTTGTAGGTACTAAATAAAACATGTTTTTTTCATTTTCTTATCAGGCGTTCGGTTTGTTCAAATGTGCAACAACAAAGTATACCAATTAATTTACTCATGAAAAATACTAGTTTTCCCTTTCTTTTTTCTGTAGACTTTAATGATATAAATTAGAGTCCAAACCAGGAATAAACTCAAGAAAAAGTAAGTGGCTATTACGTATCCTATTCTATATTTTGGAGGTTTACCTAAATATTGACTAATGTCTTTTTTGTTGTTTATTTTAACGGATTTAAAGAGTTCGGTTTTAATGTCGGGGTTAAACTGCGTATCACTGGCATAGAAAAAAGTATATAAGTTTTTATTTAATAAATAAAATTCGGCTTCGTAAGTTGGTGTTTCTAAATCGTTTGCGAATTTTAAATTATATCCCGTAAAACCTTCTTTCTTAACCAGTGTTGTGGTTTTTAAATAATAAGGAACTCTATATCTCATTCGTGCTATAACACGATTGTATTCATCAATTAAACTGGTGTAATCGTATGGTAACCTAGAAAGACTTTGTTTTTGGTCTTCATTTTCAAAAAGCACTTTTTGAACAATAAAGCTGTAAGCATCTGTTTTAAAACTTATTTGGTGTATTTTAAGGCCATCCACAAGTGTTTCCGATTCAACGAAATTTTTTGGCACATCTAAACTTATGAAGTCGTCTAACTTATGCGAGAATTTAGCGTGGTTTTGAGCAGTTATAGTGACGGTAATTAAAACGAAAAAATATATAAAAAGTATTTTCATAGTGGTATGTAATTCTTAATAACCTTTTAAAACTGGTTAAAAAATATGAATAAGTCTAAAGTATGCATTTTTTCAATTCCATATACATTGCAGATGTATATTTAATCAAACATTATTATTGGCGCAGCAAAAATTTGTTAATAACCCTTCTAAATTTTAACAATTTTCAGTTGAAAATATAAGTAATTTTAAGGCTTTAATGTATGGAAAATATATCTTGTTATCTCTAAAATGGACTCAAAAACACCGCTAAAAGGCCGAGGCGCACAACTAAATGTACCCAATCGATTTTTCGAATTGAGTCATGAAATGCGCGATGATTTTTTAGAGTTCTGCCATAAAGAAGGTGAGGAAAGCGATAAAAACAAAACCCAATACCTGGAAGTGTTTCCTAAAACCATTGTAAATAAAGTAGAAAGTCCAGATATTGGTATGTCTTACTCCATGAATGCTTACCAAGGCTGTGAGCATGGTTGTATTTATTGTTATGCACGAAATAGTCATGAATTTTGGGGGTATAGTGCTGGTTTAGATTTTGAACGCCGAATTATGGTTAAAAAAGATGCGCCAAAACTATTAGAGGAGTTATTGAAAAAAAAAAGTTGGCAAGCGCACCCTATTGTGATGTCTGGTAATACCGATTGTTACCAACCTGCGGAAAAACATTTCGAGATTACCCGAAAATGTTTGGAAGTGTTTCTTAAATATAAACACCCTGTAGCTATTATTACGAAAAACGCCTTAATTCTAAGAGATTTAGATCTATTAAAAGAACTTTCAAAGGATAATTTAATTGGGGTGAATATGTCTATTACATCCCTTTCGGAAGAAACTAGACGTGTTTTAGAGCCGAGAACCACCACTATTAGTAAGCGTTTAGAAACGGTGAACATATTAAGCGCACATGGTATACCTGTAAATGTGATGTTAGCTCCTATTATTCCGTCTATTAACAGTCATGAAATTTTATCATTAGCTAAAGCAGCCTCTGATAGTGGTGCCTTAGGCATTGCACATACCATTGTGAGGCTTAACGGGGCAATTGGTGCTATTTTTAGTGATTGGATACATAAAACCATGCCTGATAAGGCTGAAAAAGTATTGCGCCAAATTGAATGTTGCCACGGCGGATCGTTAAACGATTCGCGGTATGGTTCTAGAATGCACGGCGAGGGTAAAATAGCTGAACAAATTAATAGTTTAGTACAGTTAGCGAAGCTTAAATATTTTAAAAATAAGCAGATGCCTAAACTAAATACCCAATTGCATGCGCAGTATAAAGGTGGGCAATTGAAATTGTTTTAAATAAAAAGAGCGAACCCAGGGCTCGCTCTTTTAATAAAATAATTAAGGGTTGGTTAGTTAATAATTTCTTTTGTGAACTCGCGTCCTTCTGTTTTAAAAATTAGTTTGTAGTCACCTTTTTGTTTTCCTGACAGTCTGTAAATACGACTTAGGTTTTCAGTGTTTGTAATTTTTTCAGAATAAATAAGTTCTGGTGTACTAGAAATTGACTCACTGCCTGTAAAATAAATGGCAATATCCATAGGCGCTTTACTTAAAGAAAGTCTAGATACATAAACAATATCACCTTTTATGCGCGTTACCGGTTTAAAAATGGTGTTTTCCATGTCTTTTTTAAATGTAACCGTGTCTGATAATACCGTAAATGGAATGGTTTGAATTTCTACATCTTTATCTAGTTCAAATATGTAGCCCCCGTTTGGTAGTGATGTTAAATCGAAGCCTTTCGTGTAGATTCCAGATTGAAGAATGAGTTCTTTATATAGTACAATACCGTTAATATCTTTAATAGATAATAGGTTTCCTTGCTTTACATTGTTTAAAGTAAGAGAGGTTCTTTTAGCATCATTTTCGATTGAGAAAAATGCTTTTTCATTTGCGAAACTTAACAAGGTAGCAAACAATGTTACCATTAAGAATCCTTTTTTTGAGATGTTTAATACGTTTTTCATAAGTTGTTTTTTTAACGTTTTATAAGACAAATATATAACCGTTTTTTAGTTTTTAAATCACTGATATTGATGCATTTGTGTGCTAAATTATCTGTTATTATTACATCAATTTTAGGTAAAATTAATATAGAGTATAATGGGGGTAATTAAGTATACCCTATGTGTTTATTGAAATGAAGAAAAGAGGGAAAGGGAAATTTTAAAAGCAGTAACTAAGTACTTGAGTTGAGATTAAAGCAAAAAAAAAGTGAGCCACCACAGCTCACTTTACCAACTAAACTAAATAAGACATTAAACTAATTGTTAATGAATTTTGTGTACTCTTTATTATCAGAGCTAATTACTATTTTATAACTTCCTTTTTCTAATTTGTAAACTCTTTCAATAGCTTGAACATCTGTAATGCTTTCAGCGTGTAATAATTCGTATTCGTTATTGGCATTCGAGTAAACACTAATTTTAACAGCTTCCGAGTTTGGAGACAATTTTGTAATGTATAACAAGTTGTTTTTTTGTACGATATATGGTTTGTAGCTTGTTGTTTCTTTTTCTTTGTTTACAACAATGCTTTTAAAGCTAATTGTAAATGGGATCGTTTTAATTTCAATGTCCTTATCTAATTCAAAAACATAATCACCATCAGGAAGTGATGTAAAGTCGAACCCTTTTGTGTAGATTCCCGCTTTTTCAATTTGTTCTGAATATAATACGATACCGTTGGCATCTTTAATAGACAATTTGTTTCCAGCTTTTACATCTGTTAAAGTAAGTGCCGTTTTTTTTGCGTCATCTTTAATAGAGGTAAATGATGCTTCATTCGCGAAACTTAATAAGCTAGTAAATAGTGTTACTATTAGGAATCCTTTTTTTGTGTTGTTTAATATATTTTTCATGACTTGTGTTTTTTAATGTTTGATAGGGCAAATATATGGTGCGTTTTCGGCTGGCAAAACATTGATTTTGACACATATCTGTGCTAAATTATCTGTTATGATAATATTAACATTGTGTTAAGTTAATATAGCACACATCGATGGTAAATATGAACAGTTGAGGAAAAAGCGATTTTGAAAATTTGTAAAATAGGCTAAGAAGTGCCTACGAAGTATAATGTTTTAAATGTCTTCTAAAAAAGTAGTTTAAAAGGATATGGAGTTATTATTAAAAAGCGAATGCTTTTAAAAACAACTATGAATTTTATAGATAGAATGTCTTATATATAATAGGTAGAAAATGCGAGTTAAATATATGGGAAGAAGTATTTGAAAATAGGGCACAAAAAAAAGTGAGCCACCACAGCTCACTTTACCAACTAAACTAAATAAGACATTAAACTAATTATTAATGAATATTGTATACTCTGTGTTATGAGAGTTAATTTTTTGTTTCTTTTTCTAAAACTTTTATGTTAGTATGGGTTAAAAACCTACTACCATATTGTAAAACGCAATAATCTTACAATTATTGTAATAAATAACAACTTAATGTTGTTGTCTATTTTTATGACTTCTGAAATACTATTCTTTAACAGAAATACCTAATGTTCTACGGTACAAATATATGATGGAATAAGAGTTAATAAAACAACAAATTTGACCAATATATATGCTATATTGACTGTTAACTAAATGTTAAATGGATTAAAAGGTAATATAGCATATAATCGGGTTAAATAAAGCTATGTTTGCATAATAATATATTGTAATTTTGCATCTAAATTAATTTGTATGATTAATAAAAAACCAACTTTTAGGAAGCTCTCCCCAAGTTTCGGAAGTTCTATATTAGTTAAGCAACATGTAGAAACAATTGATAAAGACGGCGCTTACTGGCATTTCCATCCAGAATTAGAGCTCATTTATATAAACAAAGGGCAGGGTAAAACACATATAGGAAACCATTTATCCTATTTTAATAACAGTCAATTAATACTTATTGGGTCTAATTTACCGCATAATGGCTTTACCGATAGGTTAACGGCCAACGGTACCGAGACAGCAGTACAATTTAAATCTAATTTCTTAGGTGACGATTTTTTGAGTATCCCAGAAATGGCGAATATTGTGTCGTTATTTGATAGAGCCAGACAAGGCATTCGATTTAAAGTAGAAACTAAAAAAGTAATAGGGCCTAAAATTGATAAACTTCTGGAACATCAAGGCTTAAAGCGTGTTTTGAAGTTTCTAGATATTCTAAATTACTTAGCAACTACCGAAGATTACACTCTGTTAAATGCCGATGGGTTTGCTTTTGAAGCAGAACCACAAGACAGTTCTAAAATTGACGTGATTTTTAAATACGTGAATAAGAACTTTCAAAACCATATTACTTTAGATGAAATTGCAGATGAGGTGAGTATGACGGTACCAGCATTTTGTAGGTATTTTAAAAAAGCAACCGGAAAAACATTTACACAATTAGTGAATGAATATAGGGTGGTACACGCTACTAAATTGCTCAATGAAAGCCAAATGAGTATTGCTGATATTTGTTTTGAGTGCGGTTTTAATAATTTCTCGCATTTCAATAAGCAGTTTAATGAAATTACAGGTAAAAGTGCCTCAAATTATAGAAAGGAAATTAAGTTAATTATTCAATAATTAACTTAAGCCTTCCCATTCTGTATAAAACTGGTCAAGATATAAGGTCATAAAATCATGTCTTTTCGTGGCTATATCTTTACCTGTTTTTGTGTTCATTTTATCTTTTAGAAGTAGCAATTTTTCATAGAAATGATTGATTGTTGGGGCGTTTGATGCTTTATATTCTGCCTTCGTCATCTGTAAATTAGGCTTAATGTCTGGATTGTAAATTTCTCTATTTTTAAAACCGCCGTAATTAAAACAACGTGCAATACCAATAGCGCCAATAGCATCCAATCTATCGGCATCTTGTATAACATCCAGTTCAGCCGATTTAAATTTCTGGGCCTCGTGACCGCCTTTAAATGAGATGTTTTCAATAATTTTTACAACATGTTCAATCACTGTCGAGTCTACATTCAGGTTGAACAAAAATTGACGTGCTTTGTTAGGGCCAACCGTTTCGTCGCCGTCGTGAAATTTACTGTCGGCAATATCATGAAGCAAGGCACCAAGTGAAACTATAAATAGGTCTACCTTTTCTTTTTTAGCTATGAGTAGTGCGTTTTTATACACCCTTTCTATGTGAAACCAATCGTGCCCACCTTCAGCGTCAATAAGGGTGTCTTTTACAAAATCGATGGTTTTATTTATTATTTGTTCTGAAGTCATAAGGGTATAAAAATAAAAATTCCTTTCGGTTTAGAAAGGAATTTTATAAAGATATATAAGGTTGTTCTATTACTTAATAATAGCAGGTTCTACCCATTTAAATTGAAATGAGTTTTCCGGAATTTTAATACGTTCAGATAAACGATACATTCTTGATGGAAGCTTCATTAAATAATCTCTAGCTTTTTCAGCTTCATCATTAAGTCCAGTTACTTTATCAATTTCCCAACGTTTGATTAATTTATCTAAAATGTCTACATAATCCGTAGATGTGTAAACACCAATACGTTGTGCCGTATTAGAAAACTCTTCAAAAGCAGAGCTAATTTGGTTTCCAGATTCTCTTAAAAAATGCGCAGGCATGGTTATTTTAAGTTTCATCATATCATGAAACGCCATCATCATTTGGCTAGGATCTACTTTAAAGATACGTTCAACAAACTCAGAATAAGCATGGTGGTGTCTCATTTCATCTCCAGAAATAATTTGACACATTTTAGCCAATTGCTTATTACCACTTTTCTTAGCGATTTTAGCAACACGGTTATGTGAAATATAAGTCGCTAATTCTTGAAAACTAGTGTATACAAAGTTTTTATAGGGATCTCTATCAGTTCCAATATCAAAACCATCTGCAATTAAATACTGTGTGGTTCTTTCAATTTCTTTCATGTTAACACGTCCAGAAAGGTATAAGTACTTGTTAAGTACATCACCATGGCGGTTTTCTTCGCCGGTCCAGTGGCGTACCCATTTAGACCAGCCGTTGCGCTCTACTTGCCCAACACCTTCAACATCCATTAACCACGATTCGTAGGTTGGTAAGGCTTCTTCGGTAATCATATCACCTACTAAAACTACCCAAAAATCATAAGGTAATTCTTTTGAAAGTTCTCTTATTTCACGTACTTCTTCAAAAAAAGTATCACTTTCAGAATTTGGTAAAAAATCTGAAGGTTGCCAAATGGTATCAACAGGTATTAAATACTTTTGTATTAAAGCTTCAACGTCCTTTTCCAAAAATTGCATTACTTCTAGTCTTACATTCTTTAACGACATCTTAATAATTTTTAATTATTTATATTATTTATAATAGTAGATTCAATACTATTAAGTAGTTTTTCTTTGTTTACAAAGGTACTAACTTTTAAAGGCTTATGCACAGTAAATGTTATATGTGTACCTAAACCCATGGGGAATTTGCCATATTTTAACATTTTCCAAGAATTGTTAATGGTTATGGGTACAACAAGTGCCGATGGTATTTTTTTTAACAGTATTTCTAATCCTTTGGTTTGAAATGGTTTAGGTGTTCCGTCTTTACTTCTTGTGCCTTCTGGGAAAATTACAGCAGAGCGTTTGTTGGCTTCAATATATTCGCCAAATTTCATAAGGGCAGGAAGTGATTGTCTAGGGTTTTTCCTGTCAATTAATGCAGCGCCACCATGTCTTAAATTATAAGAAACGCTAGGAATGCCTTTTCCCAACTCTATTTTACTAATAAATTTAGGGTGGTGTTTGCGCATATACCAAGTAATTGGGTAGATGTCATGCAAACTTTGGTGATTGGCAACAATTATTAAGGGTTGGTCACCGTCTATATGGTGTGGATTGTTGAAGGTGAAACGCGTACCTAATAAATGAGCGCATCGCATCAAGGTAAGTTGTAACAAATCAACACTGTTTTTATGTGCCTTGTATCCAAAAACAGTAAAGCAAAACCATTGAATGGGATGAAAAATAACCAGTGCTAAGAAAAAACACAGGGAGTAAATAATACTTATGGGGTATGATATTAATTTTTCCATGCCTCAAAAATAAACAAAAAGAGGTTTTAATAAACAGCCAGACAGATGTTATTTTCACATTTTAAACTGGTTGGAGGTGTGGCGAAGGCACAGTCGGAAATAATTCCCCATTTTTTATTAAAATCGGCTTCGTTTTTATTGTAAATAGCTACCATGTTTTCTAGTTTTTCAAAATTTATGGAGCTTGAATACACTAAATAACCCCAAGGGCCACCGCAAGGTTTGCTGCCTAATGCCATGTATTTACATGTAAATGTGTCGTTACAGATTGAAGTTGATGCTAAATCTTCAATCGCTTTTTTAGACATGTTTAAATCTTGTTGTTCTGTTTCTTGGGTGGAAACAGCATCTTCATCACATTGAAACGCCATTAATACTAAGCAGGCAGTCACCAAAATAAGCAGTTTCTTTTTCATAGTTTCATTTTTGTATTAGATGCTTGCTTGCGTAAATGGTTGCGTTATAAAACAAAAACCCACGACCATGGTCGTGGGTTTTAAAAGTATACGTTCGTTATTTAATAACCGACGTTAATTTTTTAACAATGCTCGTTGTAAGCATCTGTTAGGTTTTCAGCAATTAATTCTGCTGGTCTTCCTTCAATGTGGTGACGCTCTAACATGTGCACCAATTCGCCATTTTTGAATAATGCCATACAAGGTGAACTTGGAGGAAATGGTACCATATGGCCACGAGCTGCATCAACAGCTTCTTTATCAACACCTGCAAAAACTGTCACAATATGGTCAGGACGTTTTGCGTTTTGTAAACTTGTTCTAGCGCCTGGGCGAGCATTGGCAGCTGCACAACCACAAACCGAATTAACTACAACTAAGGTAGTTCCTTCTTTAGCTAAAGCAGCATCAACAGCCTCGGCGGTATGTAATTCTTCAAAACCAACTTTGGTTAAATCTTCGCGCATTGGTTTTACTAATTCTGCTGGATACATATTTTTTAAATTTTAATATTAGTATATATAATGTACAAAGTTAATCAAAAATCGTGCAATAATAGCTTTGGCATTGTCTTATAACACTTATGGTGTCATAAGGTCAGGCTATAGGCATTGTCTTTTTTGATTTTAAAAGTAAAAAAGGGCTGTCGTTGGTATTTAGATGATAGGCTTAAGTTGTGCCCTTTTAATGAATTTGTTAAATTTTGCACCTAAATAATTAACAAAATATGCTGTAACAATATGTCGATAAACAGCACAAACAGTAAAAGCGACCATATAAAAACATTTCTTCTTTTAAACGAATGAATTTATATGTACGTTTGAAACGTATTTTTAAAGTAAAAAAGAACATGAATTTTTCAAAGTGGATTGGAGCAGCCTTGGGCTGGTCGTTTGGTGGGCCTATAGGAGCTATTTTAGGCATGGCATTAGGTAGTGTTGTAGATGGAATGTCCAATGGTAGCGCAGTTAATACAGAGAACCCGCAACAACGCACACAAACGCAACCGGGCGATTTTGAAGTGAGTTTGCTTATTTTGGCTTCTATTGTTATAAAAGCGGATGGTAAACAAGACCAGCGCGAGTTAGATTTTGTACGTCTACAGTTTGTGAGTATGTATGGAAAAGAGCGTGCGAATCACGCCTTTAAGTTATTTAAAGAAATAAATAAACAGGAAAATATTTCAACCAGACAGGTGTGTTTGCAAATAAGACAAATGATGCAGCATGCATCTCGTTTACAGCTTATTCATTTTTTATTTGGTATTGCCAAGGCCGATGGTGTTGTAACGGATGATGAGGTTGCCCAAATTCAAACCATTGCGGGGTATTTAGGGATAAGCCATAATGATTATGAAAGCATCAAAGCTATGTTTTATAAAAGCACAGATAGTGCTTATAAAATATTAGAGATTGAAAAAACAGCCACAAACGACGAGGTTAAAAAAGCGTACCGAACCATGGCTAAAAAGTACCACCCAGATAAGGTGATTCATTTAGGGGAAGAGCACCAAAAAGGGGCAGAAGAGAAATTTAAACAAGTACAAGATGCTTATGAGCAATTGCAAAAGGAGCGTGTATTTTAAGTTTTTATTTCAGAATTAAAGAAATTTACTGGTAAAAACTACCGCTATAATTAGGATTAGTAAAACTACTAAAACAATTATTGCGGTAGTTTTTGTTATACCATCTTTTTGAAATATGTAATTCCTTTTTTTATCTTCTTTATCTTTTACTAATTCAAAATTGTCTTTTTCCATAATTGGGTATTTAATTTCAAAGATACTTTTATGAATAGTTTTCTATTGCTTTATATAAATTGAATATTAACTCAAATGAAAATATTAAATTTTTGGTTATATTTAAGAAGTATAAATAAATTAGCATGATAAACATTTTCGACATAAACGAAACCAATGCGGTTATTCTAAGAATTAATAATTTGAAGCCAGATTCGCAGGCATTATGGGGCAAAATGAGCGTTGATAAAATGTTAGCGCACTGTAATGTGGCTTACGAAATGGCTTTTGAAGATGTACACGTGAAACCAACTGGTTTGAAAAAAACCTTGTTAAAATTGTTTGTAAAGCCAGTAGTGGTTGGTAAAAAACCTTATAAACGTAATAGTAGAACGGCGCCAGAGTTTTTAATTGCCGATTCTAAAAATTTTGAATTGGAAAAGGTAAGACTCATCAACTATATTTTGAAAACAATAAGTTTGGGTGAAGATTATTTTCATAATCGTGAATCGCATTCTTTTGGTAAACTCACCAAAACGGAATGGAATAACATGTTTTATAAACATTTAGATCATCATTTATCTCAATTTGGTGTATAAAAAAAACCAACCAATATAATAGTGGCTGGTTTTTAAATGATGGGTAAGTGAATAAATTACTTACTTATATATACTTTGTCATTACTATCTTTAGAAAAAACGTAAACAAGCTTATTGTTGGCGTTCATGTAAACAGATTTTAATTCCCAACCTTCACTTTTTGAAGCATCTAACAAACATTTACGGATGTCTGGATTGTAAAGGTTTAAATCTGAATTGATAATAGTGTCAGCATTTACATTTACAGTTAACAAAAGCATGATAGCCGCTGTTAACAATTGTAATTTTTTCTTCATTTGAAGTTTGTTTTAAGAGATTATTTAATTTAATCAGCAAGAGTAAAACATAAAGGGTTAAAACTTGAAAAAAATAGACGATTGGCTGCTATTTATCGATATGATCATCATAACAAAGAAAAAGATTCGAGAATCTTTGCTTTTAACTAGTTGTAAGTAGGTGTGTAACAAAACAGTAATCTCACTTTTTGAGCACAATCAAAGGGCTTTTTTTAGTGTAAAAAGGTTTTTAATTGAATTAAAATATTTTATAAAATAAATAGCATCTCTTTAATTACATTTGCCGCCAAAATAGAAATGTAAAATGGTTAAATGTGTGTCCCGTATTTTCGTATTTATCGGTCTCATTATTAATGTGTCATGTGCTTCAAAACAGCAACTCATGACGCTTAAACCAGAGCCAGAAACAACAAAACCTTTGGTGTTAGAGCACGTGCCTTCGTTTATAAATGTTCCTGTTAATGTGAAATTAAAAGATATTGAAAACCAAATCAATACGCTTTTAAAAGGCTTGATTTATGAAGATAAAACCATCGAGGACGACAATATCGAAATAAAAGTCTGGAAACAAGCACCCATTACTATTTTAAACGATCGAGGGTCGGCCAGCGAACGCATCAAAACAATTCTTCCTTTAAAAGCAATTATAAAGTACAGAATAGGTACCCAAACTATGGGTGTTAATCTGTATAAAACCAGCGAATTCAACTTAAATGGTGTGGTGACATTAACCAGTGATATAGGCTTGTCTAACTGGAAACTAAAATCTAAAACACATATAACCAATTTGGAATGGAAGGAAAGTCCGTCTATGGTTGTTTATGGTAAAAATTTACCGGTCACTTATTTGGTGAACCCTGCCATAAAAATGTTTAGAGCAGATATTGAAAAAAGTATTGACGATGCTATTGAGGCTTCTATGGATTTTAAGCCCAATGTGCTTGAAGCTATTGAAAAATTAACGGTGCCTTTTAAGATGAACGACGATTATGAAAGCTGGCTTAGAATTGTGCCTATTGAAGTTTATAGTACGGATGCTCAATTAAAAAACGACAAAGTATTACTTCAAATGGGGATGAAATGCCATATGGAAACTGTTATTGGAGACCAACCCGTATCAAAGTTTGATGCTAAAAGTATTGTTTTAAAACCGGTTGCTAAAATGCCAAATCACGTGACTTCAAACATTATTGCTGTTTCTACTTACCAAGATGCCTCAAAAATTATAACTAAAAATTTCTCTGGTGAAGAGTTTGGTTCGGGCACCAAAAAGGTAACAGTGAAAAAAGTAGACATTTGGCATAAAGAGGGCAAAATGGTAATTGCCTTGGATGTGAATGGTTCTGTTAACGGGACGATCTATTTGCAGGGTATGCCGTTATATGATGGCTTAAAAAAAGAAATTTACTTTAATGATTTAGATTATGTTCTAGATACCAAAAGTAAATTATTGCGTACCGCAAATTGGTTGGCAAAGGGGTTGATTCTAAAGAAAATTCAAGAAAATTGTCGCTATTCCATTCAGTCTAATTTAGATGAAGGCAAGAAAACCATGTTAAGCTATCTTAGTAATTATGCACCAATTCCAGGAGTGTTTGTAAATGGCACCATGGAAGATATCGATTTTCAAAAGATAGAATTAACCAATAACGCTATTTTGGCCTTTTTAAAAGTAAAAGGAAACATAAGCGTAACGGTTGATGGATTGAAATAAAAAAATAACGCCCGTTAAAACGGGCGTTATTTAAAATAGGATGTGTTGCTATTATTAGTCTAATTTTACTGCTAAGTATAAACTAAGGTTGCTGTTTTTTCCATCAGGAATGGTGTACGTTTGGCCACCTGCAGTACGCTCTTTTCCAACGGTAGTTAAACCGTAGTTGTAGCGTAAACCAATACCCATACCATCGAAATCAAAACCAACACCGGCCGCTAATCCTGCATCGAATTTGTTGAAATCATCATTGTCATAATTGTCTTCAAAATCGAAAGAACCACTATCGGATTCATTTGTAGTTTGCGCATCGATTAAGTAGGCAAAATAAGGACCGGCCTGAATATTAATGTTTTTGGCCACATTAACTTTCAATAACACGGGCACTTCAATATAATTTAATTTGAATTTTGCAGTTCCACTCGCAAAGGCGTTGTCGTAAACCAACTCAGCACCTTTTCTAGAGTATAATAATTCGGGCTGAAGGGCGATAAATTCTGTTATGGGAATGTTTGCATACAAACCGGCATTAAAACTGGTTAAAACGTTGTTGTCATCAACATCATCTGTATATAAATTTGAAAAGTTTAAACCACCTTTCACTCCAATTTGAGATGTTCCTGTATCGTTAACTTGAGCGTTTGCAGTTGTAGTTAGTCCGAACACCAAAAGAATGGCTGCCGAAAGTTTTCCTATGTTTTTCATGTTTTTTTGTTTTAAAAATTTTACACTACAAAGATGCGATTGTAGGCAACCTGATTCGTTATAACATTTTCAGGTTGGTTTATAAAATTTCCAT
Organism: Mariniflexile sp. AS56; assembly: GCF_030552475.1. Classification (GTDB taxonomy): domain Bacteria; phylum Bacteroidota; class Bacteroidia; order Flavobacteriales; family Flavobacteriaceae; genus Mariniflexile. Next base: position 282,144 of record NZ_JAUPED010000005.1, read on the forward strand.
TTTTTTTCAAAAAAACGACTAAAATTGGTTTGGGATATTAGTAATAAATGAGATTATTTATGAAAAACAACTGTAGATTTTTCAGAAGTAACAGTTAATTCCACCGTTCTTCCAAAAATCAAGGCGCGATTGTCTTTTTCATGTCCAGCAGGCATATTGAATGCCACGGGAATGTTGTATTCGGCTAAAATATCTAAAATAAGCTGTTCAACAGAGACGCCCCAAGCGGTGGTGTTTCTTCTCACTTTAGTAATATCACCCACCAAAACACCTTTGCAATGATCGAAATATCCAGCGCGTTTTAAACTCTGTAGCATACGGTCTATATGGTATTCATATTCACCAATTTCTTCTATAAATAAAATTTTTCCTGCAGTATTAATGCTGGTTTTCGAGCCTAACATGGTGTGTAAAATAGTTAAGTTACCACCCACTAATTGCCCAGATACAGTTCCTGGTTTATTGTATTTTGATCCTTCTAAGGTATAGGTTAGAGGCGTTCCAAAAAGGGCCTCTTTAAAAGTAGTAATCGTTTCTTTAATCGTCTCAGTGTTATCTTGTAAACTGGTACACATCATGGCGTGCAAACTTTCAAAACCTTCGTTATGCACTTGGTTGTGTAGCGCTGTAATATCAGAATAGCCAATAATCCATTTAGGGTGTTTTCTAAATTTTGAATAGTTTAATTTATCTAAAATTCGCACCGTGCCATACCCACCACGAGCACTCCAAATGGCGCTTATTTTAGGGTCGTCCATCGCTTTTTGTAAATCGTCCCAGCGCTCGGTATCTGTTCCTGCAAAGTGATAGTTTTGGTTAAATACATTTTTGCCAATTTGTACGTGTAAACCCCAGGTTTCAAGAAGGTTTTTGGCTTGTTCAACTTCGGCGGTTCTGTTTCTTAAAACGCCCGATGGCGCAACAATGGCAACAGTGTCGCCAATTTTTAAATAGGGTGGACGTATCAATGTAGATGATTTAGTTATGGTTGTATTTTGTGCAGATAAATTTGTATTTCCGCAGAAAAAATAAGCACAAAGTAGGATTGTTATTAAAGTGATTCTAGACATAATGTAAATGTACATTTTTTTTCTAATTCGCTGTCAAAATGTGTACTTTTGCAGCTTATAAAATAACACGTCATTCCGAGCGAAGCGTGGGAATCTGTTTGTTTGAAGTTTTAATTTATAAGATTGCTTCGTCGCCTACTTCTCGCTATGACGGTAACATATAATTTTTAGATTGATGAACAAACCAAAAAGATATACCATTACATCGGCCTTACCTTATACAAACGGCCCGATACATATAGGACATTTAGCGGGTGTTTACGTGCCAGCTGATATTTATGCGCGCTATTTGCGTTTAACAGGCAATGATGTGGTTTTTATTGGCGGAAGTGATGAACACGGGGTGCCAATTACTATTAAAGCTAAAAATGAAGGTGTATCTCCGCAAGATGTGGTTGATAAATATCATGCTATAATTAAACAGTCTTTTGAAGAATTTGGTATTACGTTTGATAATTACTCACGTACGTCAGCTAAAATTCATCATGAAACAGCTTCAGAATTTTTTAAAACCTTGTATGATAAAGGTGAATTTATTGAAGAATCTACCGAACAATTGTACGATGAAAAAGCCAACCAATTTTTGGCTGATAGATTTGTTACAGGAACTTGCCCAAAATGTGGGAATGAGGAAGCTTACGGGGACCAATGTGAAAAATGTGGAACGAGTTTAAATGCAACCGATTTAATTAATCCAAAATCGGCGTTAACTGGAAATGTACCTACTTTAAAAGAAACCAAACACTGGTTTTTACCTTTAGATAAACACGAAGCTTTTTTAAAGGAATGGATTTTAGAAGGTCACAAAAAAGATTGGAAACCGAATGTATACGGACAAGTAAAATCATGGATTGATGACGGTTTACGTCCGCGTGCCGTAACCCGCGATTTAGATTGGGGAATTCCGGTGCCTGTTGAAGGGGGTGAAGGGAAAGTGTTGTATGTGTGGTTTGATGCGCCTATTGGCTATATATCATCAACCAAAGAATGGGCTCAACGTGAAGGTAAAGATTGGGAACCATATTGGAAAAGTGACGACACCAAATTGGTACATTTTATAGGGAAAGATAATATTGTGTTTCATTGCATTATTTTTCCAGCGATGTTAAAGGCAGAAGGCAGTTATATTTTGCCTGAAAACGTACCAGCGAACGAGTTTTTAAATTTAGAAGGTAATAAATTATCGACTTCTAAAAACTGGGCGGTTTGGTTGCCAGAGTATTTAAAAGAATTTCCAGGTCAACAAGACGTGTTGCGTTATACATTAACGGCGAGTGCACCAGAAACTAAGGATAACGATTTTACTTGGAAAGATTTTCAAGCAAGAAATAATAATGAATTGGTAGCCATTTTCGGAAACTTCATTAATCGTGTCGTGGTTTTAACTAATAAATATTACAACGGTGTAGTGCCTGCTCCTAATGCGTTTTCTCAGGTTGATGAAGAAACCTTGGCCGCTGTAAAAGCATACCCAGATGTGATATCAAGTTCTATTGAACGCTACCGTTTTAGAGAAGCACAACAGGAACTTATGAATTTGGCACGACTTGGAAATAAGTATTTAGCCGATGAAGAGCCATGGAAAGTGGTAAAATTAGATGAAGCTCGCACGCAAACTATTATGTATGTAGCACTTCAAATAGCATCCGCATTAGCGACTTTAAGCGAACCGTTTTTACCGTTTACTTCTGCTAAATTAAAATCTATGTTAAATAGAACATCGGGAGATGTTGCGACTTCTTGGAATGAAGTAAGCATCAAAGAAGTATTGCTTCCTGCAGGGCATCAAATAGCGCAAGCAGAATTGTTGTTTTCTAAAATAGAAGATGACACTATTCAATTTCAATTAGATAAATTAGAAGCGAGCAAAAAAGCCAACGAAGCAGCGAATAAAACGGTAGAACCTCAAAAAGACACCATTACTTTTGATGATTTCACGAAATTAGATTTACGTGTAGGGACTATTCTGGAAGCTGAAAAAATGCCGAAAGCTAAAAAACTGTTAGTTTTAAAAGTAGATACAGGTATTGATGTGCGTACCATCGTTTCTGGTATTGCCGAAAGTTTTACACCTGAAGAAGTGGTTGGAAAACAGGTAACTGTTTTGGTAAATCTGGCTCCAAGAGCATTACGTGGTGTAGAAAGTGAAGGTATGATTTTAATGACTGAAACGGCCGAAGGTAAGTTGGTATTTGTAAATCCAGATACAGCTGGTGTGACTAATGGATTACAGATTAGTTAAAATTTTGAACAGGCTAAATTTTTGTTAAGTCCATTTGAATGCCGTAATGATTTTCTTAACTTTACGAAAAACAGAAAATTATGTTATCAAAAAATATAGAAAAAGCACTTAATGATCAGGTAAGAATTGAAGCAGAATCTTCACAAATCTATTTAGCAATGGCTTGTTGGGCGGAAGTGAAAGGTTTAGAAGGTGTTGCAGGTTTTATGTACAAGCAATCTCAAGAAGAGCGCGACCACATGCTTAAATTGGTTAAATATATAAATGAACGTGGTGGGCATGCTCAAGTATCGGCACTGGCGTCACCAAATGTTACTTTTGAATCATTTAAAGGGATGTTCGAAGAACTTTATAAACACGAAGTTTTTGTTTCAGAAAGTATAAACGAGTTGGTTCATATCAGTTTACAGGAAAAAGATTATTCAACCCATAACTTTTTACAATGGTATGTGGCCGAACAAATAGAAGAAGAGGCTATGGCTCGTACTATTTTAGATAAAATCAATTTGATTGGAGATGATAAAGGTGGCTTGTACTTGTTTGATAGAGATATTGTTAACTTAACGGTTAGTACAGCCTCAGCTACTGGTATTCAGTAATTTTAACATTTAATCTTATTTAGATTTAATAAAAATAACTATTTTTGCCCGTCATTTATTTATAAATAAGTCTCTTGGGCAAAAAGAAAGAAAAAAAAGCACTTAAAAAACTTGAAAAAGCGGAGAGGAAACTTTCAAGCAAAGTAAAGTCTAGTTGCTGCGAGAAATATAAAAAACGAGAGGACAAACGTTGCAAAAAATGCCCTTGTTTCGACTTACTTAAAAAAGTGGCCTAGGTTCTAATAAAATCTCCATCTTAATATTTTCATAAAAGCAGATCGCAATTCAAAAACGGTCTGCTTTTTGCTTATTTCAAAAAAAACTTAATAAAAATTTACTATGAAATCAATAGTCTTAAGCGCATGTGCGTTACTTATCTTATTTACAAGTTGTAATACATCCAAAAAAACAAATGAAACCCATTCTAAAGATCAAACACCTGAAATGAGCATGACAAAAGAACCTGTTTCCATTGAAAACATAAAGTGGAAATTAGTAACACTTATGGGGCAAGATGTTAGCGATAAAGAGGCATTCATCACATTTTCGTCTGAAGATCATAGGGTTTATGGAGATGGAAGTTGCAATACCTTTAATGGTACTTATCAACTTCAAGATGGGGGCCGTATAACCATTTCTAAAATTGCAGCGACTTTAAAGGCTTGTGTAGATATGCAAATTGAAAATCAATTTATGGGTGTTTTGGAGAAGGCAGATAATTTTTCGCTAAGTGGAACCAAAATGACATTGAATAAAGCAAGAATGGCGCCCCTGGCTGTTTTTGAAGTCGCAGAAATTGAATAGAAATTTTACTTTTTAAACTGAAAAGTGCTGTTTATTTTAAACTGTTATTGGAAAAAGATTTCCTTTATCGACAATCGGTTAAAAATGGAAATATTATAATCAATATACAGAATGATATAACATAAATATTGGAACAGATTCGCATCTTTGTACTATATAATTAAATGTAATATTTATGAAAAAGTTAATCCTATTATGCGTTGCGATAAGTGTATTAAGTTGCGGAGCTTCTAAAACCGTTAGAGTTTCAAACAGAGTTATTAAGGGTGATTGGGTATTAAGCTCCATCACATATAATAAGCCAGGAACATTTAACACGACCCTGCTTAACGATGCTTCTAAAGCGTGTTTTGAAGGTAGTACATGGCAATTTATTCCGAATAACAATACAGGGCTCTATACTATAAATGATACGAGTTGTGCTACGGGTGAAAGAAATTTTATTTTCAACATTCAAGAAGTAGATGCTGAAACGGGTTTATATGATTTTTTGCTTAAACCAACGAATGCGAAGCATAAATCGGATACCAATCAAGGGTTCAGATTAAAACTTTCTGCTTTGTCTGATACGGATATGCAATGGCAACAAACCGTAAATGTAAGCGGTAGTTCACTTATTATCAACATGAATTTTTCAAAACAATAAAAATTAAAAAAAAATGAAAACAATTATAAATAAAACAGGAATTTTACTTTTTACACTTGTTGTCGCGATGAGCTTAACAAACTGTAAAGCAGTACAAAATGCAAATAATAAACAAAAAGGTGGTGTTATTGGTGCTACAGGTGGAGCTATATTAGGAGCCATAATTGGTAACAATGTTGGTAAAGGCGGTAATGGCGAATTAGGCGCTGTTATTGGTGGTGTTGTTGGTGGTGGTGCAGGTGTGCTTATTGGTAACAAAATGGATAAGCAAGCTAAAAAAATTGAAGAAGAAATACCAGGCGCTCAAGTAGAACGTGTTGATGATGGTATTGTTGTTACTTTTGATGAAGGCAGTGGTGTGAATTTTGCTACTAATAAATACGACATCAATGCATCGTCTCAGCAAAATTTAAACAAGCTAATTGCCGTTTTTCAAGATTATCCAGACACCAATTTATTGGTTATAGGACATACAGATAGTCAAGGTGCTGAAGATTATAATATGACGCTTTCTAAAAACAGAGCCAATGCGGTAACTCACTATTTAACACATAAAGGAGTTTCAAGTAGTAGAGTAACAACGAATTGGTTTGGGGAAACACAACCTATTCATGACAACTCTACAGCGACAGGACGTGCTAAAAATAGACGTGTAAATATCGCTATTTTGCCAAATGATAAAATGATTCAAGATGCTAAAAATCAAGCTCAGAATTAAATAATTTAATATAAATTTGTTTAAATCTCGTTTTCAATGTTAATTTGAAAACGAGATTTTTTGTTTAAAATATATTATGAACCAATTGCAAAATTAAGAATTGAAGTTATTGAAAAGTAGGAATCGATTTAATTTTCAATGTTACTGTTTTTCTTTAAGTAACCATATGGCATTGTTTTTGACGTTATTTTTTATACAACCTTCTATATGAGAAATACACTAACCACGCTTTTTTTCTTCTTTTTCATATCTTTTAATTTGATGGCTCAAGAAAAGACCTTTCTTTCCGTAAAGGCCATAGATAGTTTGACAAATGAGCCCATAAGCTTTGCGACCATTCGAATAAATAATACTAACAGAGGCTTAATAGCCGATGAAGAAGGAAGCTTTAGATTACCACTAGAACTTCAAATTCAGAAAGACAGCTTAATTATTTCTGCCATTGGTTATAATACCAAGAGTGTAAATCTTAAAACTTTTGATAATACAATTCTCAATATTATAAAAGTAGCATCAAAAGTTGAGGTTTTACAAACGGTAACCATCACAAAAAATATCACAAAAGAGGGCGGGTTAGGATTTATTACAGCTGAACAAATCATATCAAACGCCATAAAAAATATAAAGATTAACTATCCCAAAGATCCTTTTTCTTATTTAGCATATTATCGAGATTATCAAGTTTTTGAAAATGAATATTTTAATTTAAATGAAGGGCTTATTGAAGTTTTTGATGCGGGTTTTAAAACAAATTCATTTTTAAATAAAGAAAACAAAACAGCGCTTTACTCTTATAGGCTAAACAAAGGTTTTCCACAAAATTTAGGATTCTCTATTCCTTATGATAATAAGAGATCTAAGTACATTGAGGATGCATATATACCCTCAATAGGGGGAAATGAATTGAGCATTTTACAAATGCACGACCCTATTAGAAATTATGAAATGAAAAATCTTGCTTTTATTTATAATTGGGAAACAGATTTTATTAAAAACCATGACTTCGAACTTATAGGAACCACTTTTTTAAATGATAAACCCATTTATGAAATTAAGATAAAGAAGAAAGCATCAAATAGTACGTCTGTTAATACCCGTTTTCTATATGTGAAAGGGAATAATAAATTTGATGATTACTTTAAAGTTGAAGGTGTTATTTATATCTCTAAAGGTAATTTTGCTATTCATAAAATAGAATATGCGGTTTATGATGAAGAAGCTAAAACTTCTAAATATGCTATTAATTTAGAGTATGTTCCAAAAAACAATCTGATGTACTTAAATTATCTTTCTTTTAATAATGCATTTAAAGTAAAAGATAAAGAAAGCTTCGAAACAACATCGTTTAGTTTAACAACGTCTCAAGATCTTGTTAGTTTGCGTGTTAATAACCTAATAAGTGTGAGTACTTTAAAAAAGAAAAATTTTAAAGTGTATCATGGTAAAACAGAACTTCCAATAGAGTCTATAGGTTGGGTTGAAGGAGCGGAAATACAAATTAAAATAAACTTAAAAAAGGATACATTTAAGAGGTATAAAATAGATAATGAATCTGCGATTACTATTGTAACTAAAAATGTTCTAGATACATCAAACAGGAAATTGGATGAACCACTTTTTTTAGATATTAATCAGTTTCGAGAAGTATTTGTACAAGAAGTTTTTCCAAATAAGCAGCCCATTCCGGGTTTAGAATATAGCATGAAATCCCAACCATTATCCCAAGGGCCATTAAATAAAAACGATGCTATTTCAAAGTATTGGTTAAATACGCCTTTAAAAAAAACAAAAGATTAAATTTGTCTAGATTAGATGATATATGATAAAATTTATAAAATTCAGAACCCAACTTCCTGAGCAATCTATAAAAAATACCGTGCAATTACTTAATGAAGACTGTACGATTCCTTTCATTTCTCGTTATAGAAAAGAACATACTGGTAATTTAGATGAGGTTCAAATAGGTGATATTGTAAAGTATAAAGAACAATTTGAGGCTTTAGAAAAACGAAAAGTAGCTATTTTAAAGGCTTTGGAAGAGCAAGGTGTTTTAACTCCAGAATTAAAACAAAAAATTGAGGCTACCCAAGATTTAACAACTTTAGAAGATTTATATCTCCCATTTAAGAAAAGCAGAAAAACAAAGGCAGAAACGGCCAGACAGTTGGGGTTAGAGCCTTTGGCTAAAATACTTATGAGCCAAAACGCACATGATGTAGAATCGGTTACGATGAAATATGTAAAAGGAGAGGTTGCTTCGGTTGAAGATGCCCTGGAAGGAGCGCGACACATTATTGCCGAATGGGTGAATGAGCGTACCGATGTTCGAAACAACATCCGCCAGCAGTTAGAGCGTTTTGCTATGATTTCCACGAAAGTGGTAAAGTCGAAAAAGGAAGATGAAAAGGCTCAAAAATTTAGAGATTATTTTGAATGGGAAGAGTCTTTAACTAGAATTCCTTCGCACCGATTATTGGCTATTTTAAGAGCTGAAAGTGAAGGTTTCATTAAGGTGAAAATTGAAATTGATGATGATAAAGCACTGAGTAAAATTGAAGACCGTATCATTCGTTCTAACAATGCGTGTTCAGAACAGATTCAAATAGCGATTCAAGATGCTTACAAGCGTTTATTATTGCCATCGTTAAGTAATGAGGCGCTTCAGATGACGAAGGAAAAGGCCGATGTGTCTGCAATTTCAGTATTTGCAAATAATTTAAAACAGTTATTACTAGGGTCTCCATTAGGTGAAAAGCGTGTGCTTGCTATCGACCCTGGTTTTAGAAGCGGTTGTAAAGTGGTGTGTTTAGATGCGCAAGGTAGTTTGTTGTATAATGAAAACATTTACCCGCACCCTCCTAAAAGTGACGCTGTGGGCGCCATGAAAAAGATAAGTTCACTAACAGAAGCTTACCAAATTGAAGCTATTGCGATTGGTAACGGCACAGCGTCGCGAGAAACAGAAGCGCTCATACGCAAAATTCATTTTAAACATGATGTTCAGGTGTTTGTGGTGAGTGAAGCGGGTGCTAGTATTTATTCGGCTTCTAAAATTGCGCGTGATGAATTTCCTAATTATGATGTTACGGTGCGTGGTTCGGTTTCTATTGGAAGACGCTTGCAAGACCCTTTGGCGGAATTGGTTAAAATTGATGCCAAGTCCATTGGAGTGGGGCAGTACCAGCATGATGTAGACCAAACCAAGCTTAAAAAAGAGTTGGATGTTGTGGTTGAAAGTTGTGTGAATGCAGTAGGTGTAAATATTAACACGGCAAGTGCCAGTTTGTTAAGTTATGTGTCTGGAATTGGACCTAAACTAGCTGAAAACATTGTAGCCTATCGTGATGAACATGGGGCGTTTTCTTCTAGAACGGCTGTTAAAAAAGTACCTCGTTTAGGCGGAAAAGCCTTTGAGCAGAGTGCAGGGTTTTTAAGAATTAAATCGGCCGTCAATCCTTTGGATGATTCGGCGGTACACCCAGAGCGTTATGATTTGGTGAAACAAATAACAAAAGATTTGGGTAAAAGTGTTCAAGATTTAATTGGAAATAAAGAGCAGCTACAAAAAATAGATTTAAAAAAGTATTGTTCAGATTCTGTTGGGTTGCTAACACTTCAAGATATTATAAATGAATTAGAAAAACCTGGTTTGGACATTCGTGAACAAGCTAAAGTATTCACTTTTAATCAAAACATTAAAACTATAAGCGATTTACAAGAAGGGCAATTACTTCCTGGTATTGTTAACAATATAACCAATTTCGGGTGTTTTGTAGATGTTGGAATTAAGGAAAGTGGCTTGATACACGTTTCAAATTTATCCGATTCTTTTGTTTCAGATGTGAATGCACATGTGAGTTTACATCAGCAAATCATTGTAAAAGTCTTAGAAGTTGATCTTCCGCGGAAGCGTATTCAATTAAAACTTCACAAATAAGAAGTTAGTAACTGTATTTTAAAGATAAAATAAAATTTCTGCCAGGAGCTGCAATACCAGATGAATAGGTTTTGTAGCGCTGGTCTGTGATATTCTCTAAACTCGCACTTAAAGTAGTCGCTTTATTTAGTTGGTATTGGCTTCTAAAGTTTAATGTGACCCACGACGGACTGTAAGGGTTTCCATTGGCGTCTTGGGCATAGATATAATCTTTTTCAATTTCTGAAGGCGCTAATTGGTAAAAAGAAAGTTCACTATTGTATATAGTAAAAGCATCGAATTTTAAGTTATTATGCGTCCAAACTAAATGGGTGTTTCCAAAATTTGGAGTGGCATATCTAGCTGGAACTTCAATGGTGTCTTCTACTTCGGTACCGCCTACCACACTGTATTGAGATGTTAATTTTAATTGATTAGTAATAGCAAATTTTATACCCATTTCAAAACCATAAATCCATGTTTTTGATGCATTTTGCATGGCTTGTACATTGCTTAATTCTCCATCATACATAATTTGTGTTTCGCCATTCAGTTCAAAATCGCGTCTTACCAAAGCATTGTCTAAATAAGTGTAATAGCTACTTAAATCTAAAACAAGTTTCTTGTTGAAATTAAGATTTAAACCTATTTCTCCACCATAAGCATGCTCCGGTTTTAGGTCGTTGTTGGGGACTACAACAGATCCAGGTTCGGAGTCGAATACTTTACCTATATCGTCAATATTTGGTGCTCTAAATGCTGAAGAGGCATTTAGTTTCCATTGTAGAATGGTATTTGGTGACCAACGGATGCCTGCTGTTCCAGTAATGGCAGACGACTCGTTATGAGAATTGTTGAAAGGTAAATTTAAATACTGGTTATTTTCTGAAAAATCGGCATAAGAGGTTATGTAGTTAAATCTCAATCCAGACTGAAACACAAATTTTAAATTGGGTTTATATTTGATGCTTGTGTATGCTGCCGCTGATTGCCAATTAGAGCCATTAGGGTATCTTGAAACAGTTGGGGTAACCGTATTGCTGCTTATATTTTCTTCCTTACCGTAAGATATTACCATGTTATAAACGTATTCTACACCATAAAAAAGTTGAGTTTTAAGGGCTAAATTTTTTTCTAAATCTAAATTGAAGGAATAGGCATCAACCGCTTCATTTCTTAGGTTTCTGGTGGTCGATTGAAAATCTCGATCCCTTCTACTTTCTTGAAAATTTTGATAGGCGATGGTAGCCTTTATTTTGTCATACAAATTGGAATTACTACTCAACTTCGTGATTTGTAGGTTCGACATGAACCAGTTTTGTGGGCCATAACTCCATTCTGCCGAACGTAATGTGTTGTTTTTGTATCGAATTAGCCGGTCGTACCTAGAATAATCAGAGGTTGTGGTGTAGAATAATCCCAAATCAAAACTTAAATTGTTTTGAGCTTTATAATGTGCTTTTTGTAATAAGCTTAGTTGTTGGTAACCCGTGCTGCGTTGTATTAGTGGGTTGTTGTTTTGAATTATAACATCGCCATTGTTGGTTTCTAAAGCAAATTCAGGTCGTAAATATTCGCTAGGACCGTGTGTTCCCATACGTAAATCGCCAAAATCGTTATAACTTATATTGGTTAAAAAGGCCCATTTTTTATAACCTAAATTAAAATCGATATGTGCTGCTTTTTCATCACTGGCAGTGGCGTATCTTAAAAGGGTGTTGGCTCTAAAAAGTAGCGAATCTGTTAAGGAGGTTTGCGGTTTATGGGTGTAAAAGCTCATAACACCACCAATAGCATCACTTCCATAAATTACAGAGCCAGAGCCTAATGTGACTTCTGTGTTTTGAATTGATAAAGGGTCTATTGAAATAACGTTTTGTAAATTACCGCCTCTAAAAATGGCATTGTTCATTCTAACGCCATCTACTGTAATGAGGAGTCGGTTGGTTGAGAAGCCTCTTATCATAGGGCTTCCACCACCTAGTTGGCTTTTTTGCACATATACTTGACCAGTGCTTTCTAGTAAATCGGCACTAGTTTGTGGATTTGCAAATTGAATAGCCTCGGCATTGATATTTATTATTTTTTGAGGAATGTCACGTTTATTCTGTTCAAACTTGGACGCTGAGATCACAATTTCATCTAAGCCTTCCGTATTTGATACTAAATACACTCTATTTGATTGGGCTAATTGTAGCTTCGTTATTTGTTTTAAAACGTGTGATAAATGTTTGAAATAAATAGTTTCGGCGTTCGAGAATTCACTTAAAGAAGCTTCGCCTAAAAAGTTTGTAACCGTACTTTTAGATTTATCTATGTTGTAAATGGCGACCCCAAAAACAGGCTCTCTTGTAAGATTGTTTAGAACCTTAATGTTTTGAGCTTGTACTTGTGTTAAGGTCAATAAAAAGAATGAAATAGCAAAAAAACACTTCATGGTTTAATTAAAAACTTGATTAAATATTTGCAGAGATTTTGGCGGTTTAAAACTCCCCAAATGTAATTCAAAATAAAGCAGCATCATACTTAAAAATGATTGTCTTTGTTTTGAGTTTATCTTTACTGTTGGTAAAGCATCAAATGTTGTGCCTAACAACTGTTTTAGTAGTGTTAAATTATCTCCTGAAATGGTGTAATTATCAAGTTCATTAATTTCGAATTTGCCTTCTCTCAAACTGAAGTAAGCATATTCTAAATTGTTCGTATCTGGATAGAACCCTAAATACTTCGATAGATTTAGTAGAAATAATAAATGAAAATTTGAATAATCAGATTGTTCATCTAACCATAATAGGGTGGTTTCTATGAAACTGTATAGAGTTTCGTTGGGTTCTTCTTCTTTAAGCGTACTTGAGAGTACTTCAGACAAAAACATGACTATGGCACTTTTTAAAATATGGGTGTGTAAGGTATTGTAAACATGGTTTACCTTAGTGTCGCTAATGCTTTGTAAGGACCTGTTTTGTTTATAACTTATACTTATCTGAATTTGTGATAGTGGCTGAAAATAAGCAGCTTTAATATTTGATTTTTTGTTTTTTAGAACACCACGTAATAAAAAACTAACAACGCCCAAGTGCTGGGTATAACATCTTACAATTAAATCGTTGTCTTTGTATTTTAATTTTGAAAGTACAATGGCGTTTGTAGTAATAAGCATTATCTAACGACCATTAATTTTAAAACTTTTGTTTCAAAGGTATCTAAATCTGAAAGCATGATTAGGTAAACTCCAGATGCGACCACTCTGTTTGCTAAATTTTTACCATTCCAATAGGCGGTTCCTCCATCAATTTCAAGATTATAACCACCGTAACGTTCGTTAGTTCTCGATTGGGCTTCGGCGACCAAATTACCTTCAATGTCGGTTATTTTTATATTAACATTTTCTGAAATGTCTTTAATCTTTACTTTTTGATCAACAATATTAAAACTAGGCCTCACAGGGTTGGGGTAAGCATAAGCGCTTTCTAAGGTTTCAAAAGGACTAGAGTTGCCCGAGCTAAATGAAACAAGACCTTTGCTAGTGGCTATGTATACGATACCATTAGTATTGTCTATAGAGACGTCTGCAATGGTGTTTGAGGGTAAAGGTGAATTGTCTTTAGTGAAATGGTGTATGGTTTGCTGTCCATCTGAAGACAAATAAAAGATACCCGAATCTGCGGTGCCAATCCATTTATTATTGGACCCATCTACTTCAATGTCTGTAATTAGTTGTTGGAACAGTAGTTCTTTAGCGATGCCATCTTCCAATATGATGATTTCATCCACTTTAATGTCATCTTCAAAAAAATTAGAAGTGTTATATAAAACACGTAAGCCTTTAAAAGTGCCTATCCAGAGTTGGTTTCTTTTATCTAATGCTAGTGCAGTGGCAAATTCCATAGGCATGTTCTCTTCCTCTTTATAAACGCTTTTTATTTTGGGGTTGCCTCCGTTTTCATTAAACCCAACGAGTCCATATTTATAGCTAGCGATCCATTTGGTGTTGTCGTTCCCAATTACTAGATCTCTAAAGCCTAGGTTGGCTGAAAAGTCGGGGATAACACTAGAGAAGTCATATGATTTCCATTGTTTATTTGAAGGGTTATATGATTTTAATGGTTTCTTTATAAGGCTAGTGATACTCCATAATAGGCCATTGCTATCAAAGGAAGAGGCTCCTGTTCTAATATCTTTGTAATTTGGATCACTTTGTGAAATTAAGGACTCTAATCCACTGTTAGTTTCGTTGTAAAGTAGTGTAGGAATCTCGTCATTTATTTCTAATAGTCCACTAAAAAACGAACTTATAAATACTTGATTGTTATTTGAAGGGTTTGGAGATATAACATTTAAACATTTGGCTTCAAAAACATCGTTGTAAGGAGTGTTTGTCCATTTTTTGTTTTTTAAATGACTGATACCCCTTGAGTTTAGGTCGTAGGGATTGAAGAACACGGTGTATTCGCCAAAAGTAACCCAAACACCGTTGGGTTGTGCTTCGACGGAAAAAGGAATGTTTAAAAGCGGACCTTCGGGATGTATTTCTTCAAAATTACTAGGTGTCGTAATGAGTGTTTTTAAAACCCCAAAATCACTTGTCCCTATGTAGATAAAATCAGTATCACTTGTGGCAGAAGTATATTGTGTTGCAAACTCGGTGCTTGTAGAAACTTGTGAAATGATGTTGAAATTAGCATCGTAAACAAACACATTGTTTGAAGTGGTAACTATTAAATTATTAGTCACACTTTTAACGTCTAAAGGAAGCGTATTGTATTGAGTTAATTCACTTAATATATCGTTTTCGACTTTAAATAGTTGTCTGTTGGTGTTTACAACATAAAGCTTGTCTTCAACGGATTCAGTTGCTGTGAAATCACCTGAAGTAATTGTTTGCCAATTTTGAAAGTCAATTAAATTGGGGCTAGAAACAAGTGCCTTCCTTAATCCGTTTCCGCCAGAGCAAGCAGCGTAAATATAATCTCCAAACATAGTTGTTTGGTTTATTTTTATTTGTGAGCCGCCGTTACCAATAAAGTAGGTGTCACCAAACTCCAGACGTTCTAAGTTGAAAACGGAAATCCCATAATTTGTAGAGATATATACTAAATTCTCATGGGCATTAAAATGATTTATCCTTTTTTGTGTTGCAGGAATTGTTGGTTTTTCGATGATATCCACAACGGTTAAAATTTCATTATCGTCATCAAAAGCTATTTCAATAAGTCCGCTTTCATAACCAATTACTAATAGCTCGTACGGTTCACTATAATAAATGGTAGAAATTGTTTCACCCGATAATCCGTTAATGGTGTTTAGCTCTTTTATTTCATTTGAAAGGACGTCAATACTAAAAACAGCATTTTCTGCAGCAGCATAAATTCGATTGTTACCTTGCGTAACTTGTTTAATGTTGTTGTATGAAAAGTGTCCTTTCCAAAGTGCAGAAAAATCCTGAGCAAATTGAAATAAAGGTGTTAAACAAATTAAGAGAACAACGAGTTTTTTAATCATTTTTAAATTTTCAAAATTCAAAGATATTTATAAGTAACGAGTTTTACTTTAAAATAATATATAATAAACTAAAAAAGCTTCCTGTTTACACAAGGAAGCTTTTCGTTTTTATGTTATCTAGATGCTATAAAACGCCTTGCGCTAGCATCGCATCAGCAACTTTTACAAAACCTGCAATATTTGCTCCTTTTACATAGTCTATATAGCCGTCTTCTTGTGCGCCATATTTAGTACAAGAATCGTGAATATTAGACATGATGTCTTTTAATTTTAAATCGACTTCTTCTCTAGTCCAATGAAGGCGTAGTGAATTTTGCGTCATTTCTAAGCCTGAGGTAGCAACACCTCCTGCATTTGAGGCTTTCCCTGGAGCATATAAAATTCGTGCTTTATGGAATTCACGAACCGCTTGGATGGTAGAAGGCATGTTTGCACCTTCACTAACGCAAATACAACCGTTTTTTAGTAGCAGTTTTGCATCCTCATCATTTAATTCGTTTTGTGTAGCACAAGGTAAAGCGATATCGCATTTAACTTCCCAAGGGGTTTTACCTTCAACAAATTTAGCGTTGGGGTATGTGTCTAAATAGGCGCTTATTCTGGCTCTTTGTACATTTTTAAGTTCCATTACAAGAGCTAGTTTTTCAGCATTTATACCTTCAGAATCATAAATGTAGCCTGATGAATCAGACATGGTTACGACTTTTGCTCCTAACTGAATGCATTTTTCAGTAGCATATTGTGCTACATTACCAGAACCTGATACAACGACTTGTTTGCCTTTTAAATCTTGCCCCTTAGTTTCTAGCATTTTTTGAGCAAAATATACGGTACCATAACCTGTTGCTTCTGGACGTATTAAAGAGCCTCCCCAAGAAAGTCCCTTACCAGTTAAAACACCTGTAAATTCATTTTTAATTTTTTTGTACATCCCGAAAAGGAAACCAATTTCTCTTGCACCTACTCCAATGTCTCCCGCAGGAACATCGGTGTTAGGGCCAATATGTCTAAATAATTCACCCATAAAAGCGTGGCAGAAGCGCATGATTTCGCCTTCACTTTTTCCTTTAGGGTCAAAATCACTTCCGCCTTTTCCGCCACCCATTGGCAATGTAGTTAAGCTGTTTTTAAACACCTGTTCGAAGGCTAAAAACTTTAAAATACTCATGTTAACAGTGGGGTGAAAGCGTAAGCCGCCTTTGTAGGGACCAATGGCCGAATTCATTTGAATACGATACCCTCTATTTACTTGAATTTCGCCAGCATCGTCTACCCAGCAAACACGAAATGTTATAACGCGTTCTGGTTCTACCATTCTTAACAAAATATTTTTACCAAAATATATATCGTGTTCAACGATATAAGGAATTACAGTTTCTGCAACTTCCTCTACTGCTTGTAAGAATTCAGGTTCGTTACCATTTCTTTCTTTTACAAGATCTAAAAAAGCTTCAAGATTACTTTTCATAGGTTTTATTTTATTATTTCAAAGTTGAGATGTTGCATCCAAATAATAATTTATTCTTTTAAGTTGAGACACTCCATCATAAATATTTATTTATAGTTAAATGTGTTTAATTTTTATTGGTGCGATTATTCTTTAATCGACGTATGGTGACACATGCTAAAAGGCGCTATAATTATTAAATATACAATTTATGGGTGCAAATATACGTTATCTTTAAAAATAATGTAATTTTTTTTTGAATTTCGCAATTAATATTTTTGCTAGTAAGTGGTCAAATTATAATTATTTGTTTCTTTATACAGTTTTTATATATTTGTTGTAATTAATGCCTCAAAAAAATCCAATTTAAGTATGCTTAACTTTAAACGTTTAGCTTTTTTTTTATGCTTGTTAGCTTGCTGCCAAACTGCATCTTCACAATTGGGTTTTTCTCATGAAATAGGCGTTATTGCTGGTCCTGTGCAGTTTAGAGCCGATTTTGGAGCTAGATATAGTGAGCCTACAAATTTTGGTAATTCAGGATTTGGTTATGGGATTATTCATTATATAAATTTTTCATATAGAGCAGATTGTAATTGTTATACAACCGATACGTATTTTAATGACCATTTTAAATTACGAAACGAGATTTCTTGGAACAAAACAAACCTAGAACATATTGGAAAGTGGGTGGACCCAAGTAGAAATACTATTGAAGCCAACCAGCTTAGGGCTCATACAGGTGTTGCTAAAAATTTAGACATTGGTACACAATTAGAATACTTTCCTTTAAGTATTCGTTCATTTCAATCATTTGGCTATCGTTTAGCTCCTTTTGTAAGTTTAGGGGTGCATTATACTTCTTTTAATCCTGAGGTTAGTACAAACTATGCGAATCCAGATCCTACTGCTTTCGGAGATGTGAATGATCCTAGTAATTTTTATTCGGCCTGGGCGCCAGGATCTGTCGATGCTACAGGTGGAAGTACATGGTCTGTAGTTAGTAGTGTGGGTGTTCGGTATAAAGTAGGGAAGCTTTCCGATTTAATGTTAGATTTAAGATGGCAGTACTATTTTAATGATTGGATAGACGGTCTAAACCATAACTGGGAGAATAACGACCGCTATAACGATTGGCTTGTGTGGCTTAACGTTGGTTATATTTATTATTTGGATTAAAAAAATATAACATAAACTTCACTTTTTATTCGGTGTTTTCAAATGCAATAATTACTTTTAATGAAGGTTAAAAATTTACGCATGCTTTATAGAAAAATCCTTTTATGTATTGGTTTACTTAGTTTCATTTATTCTTGTAATGAAGATTTAAAACCATCTTTTTCAGATATAAATATTACAACTTCAAATAATAAATTGGTTGAAGTGAATTTGCCAAAAGCTATTGGCGATGATTCTATTTCATCGAAAATTAATAGTGAAATAAACAAAACGGTAGCTGCTGCATTGCAAATTGGTGAGCAAGATAGTGCTACAACTAAAACTGTTGAAGAAAGTATTACGTTGTTTAATGAAGAATATAATGCGTTTAATACCGATTTTCCGGACGTTTCACTTCCTTGGGAAGCTCAAGTAGATGGCGAGGTTATGTTTCAGTCGGTTCGGGTTATTAGTGTTTCAATAACGTCTTATGTGAATACCGGCGGTGCTCATGGCATCACAACCATTTCCTTTTTAAATTTTGATCCATCAACAGGTAAACGTATTCAAAATAATGAATGGATTCAGAATAAAGAAGGTTTTAAAAGTATTGCAGCATCGTATTTAGAAGAGGCTGTTAAAGAGGATGGTGTGCTTTTTGAATCTGATAACTTTCAGCTACCAAATAATATTGGTTTTAATGAGTCGGGTGTTATTCTACTATATAATACTTATGAAATTGCACCATATTCAACAGGAATTATAGAATTTACAATTCCTATTGAAAAAGTACAGGCGTTTTTAGCTTTTTAGAACTCTTAATAAGGCCATAACATAGCCTAAGTGCATGCCTTCATGAAATAAAATAAATTCAAAGGCGTCTTCTATGTTTTTTAGTGTGTTTCCTGTGGTTGAAACTGTATATTCTTGATAGTTTTTGAATAAACCATTACCGTAGTCTTCTTTTGTTTTTTCAACAGTAGAGAAAAGTAGTGTTTTAATTTCGTTTACTTCTTCTTCTGTTGCAGTTCCTTCTGGTTTGGAATCCTTTTTGTATTTACCAACTAATTCGTCGCTAGCTAGCATTGGTAAACCTGCTAATTTGTATGCTAATAATTGTTGGGTGACAACGATATGCCCAATATTCCAAAGAATGTTGTTGTTAAAGCCTTCAGGTATTTTATTTAAATCTTCTAATGAAGTATTTTCAATAATTCTGTTAAATGCTTTTCTCGTATTTGGTAAAACGTCTAATGTAAAATGCATAGTAATTTTTTTTATAAATATAACTTTACTTATTTTGGATATAAATATATGATAATTATGAAAAAGGTATACTATTTAAAAACATGTAGTACATGTGTAAGAATTTTAAAGGATTTAAACCTGCCATCAGAATTCGTTCTACAGGATATTAAAACAGAAGCAATAACAGTAAGTCAACTTGAAGAAATGAAAGCTCTAGCGGGAAGCTACGAGGCGCTATTTAGTAAACGTTCTAAGCTTTATAAGGAAATGGATTTAAAAAACCAGAAACTTGAAGAGCGCGACTATAAACAGTATATATTGGAACATTATACGTTTTTAAGTAGACCAGTGGTTATTATTGATGATAAAATATTTGTTGGAAATTCGAAACCTGTTGTTGAAGCCGCAAAAGCAACAATACATTAAAAATAAATTTATTCAGAAAAAAGGCATGCCGAATAGTATGCCTTTTTTTTTATCAAAATAGTTGGCAAGTTGTTGTTTTAAAGAAAACGCAGCGAATAAGGTTGTTCCTGTAAAACCCTTGTAGAATACTTATCAAGACTATACTGTGTTTAAAACTCCTAACTTCTGTGATGGTGTAATGTTCAGCATCATAAACAATCATAATTGTTTATATTTGATTTATTATTAATTAAAAATTGAATTATGATTTTAGGAGTTTCAGAATGGCTAAGTGGTAAATTAGGGTGGAAAACATCTCATATCCGTATTGCTTTTGTTGTGTCAGTATTATTCTTTGGAGTTGGTATTGGACTTTATCTAATTTTGTGGTTGGTTAAAATGTTTTCAAAATAAAATATCCGGCTAATCACTAAGTGAATTAAGGGAAGCTAATCGCTCCCCTTTAATCTATTCATCTCCAAACTAATCTTTTTCTGTACTACTTTGCCATAGCTATCCTGTGTAATCTTCATGCTGCTATGTCCTAATAATTCGCTCACAATCTCCATTGGTACATCATTTTATAATAACACTGTACTAGCAAAGGTTCTCCTAGCCATATGAGTAGTTAGATTTTTTTCTATTCCAATAATTTCAGCTATTTCTTTTAGATAGGAATTGTATTTAATAAAGTTTTTCGCGTCAGTTTTTACATAATCAAACTTGTTCCATGTTACTTGTTTAATATCAATGCCAATAAGGGTTTTAAGCCTGTTTAAGTAAACATCAAAATACTCGATCACATTGTATTGTTTTTGTGTCTTCTTGCCTATATACAGGCTGTAAATGTCTTCAATTGTAATTTCTTCTTCTTTAACTTGAAGCAATAAAAAAGCCTTATTAATTTTTATCTTAATAAGGCTTAGCTGTGTGTTTATATTATTTCTGTCAGGTTCTGGCGGTTTAACCAGTTGTTGTTTGCTGTTCCAGTTTTTTGGGTTTAAAAATTGATCAGTCGAGAACTGATTTCTTCTACTTTTATAAGTAATTCGACAATATAGGGGTGCTCCTTTGGCTTCTCTTATTCTAATTCTATTTAAAATAAAACGAATATTTATTTTTTGTGTTAACATTTTATTTAGTTTTAGTTTTTTAAAATTTAATTATGATAGTTCGTTCTGAAGAATCAATACCTAGTACACCATCAAAAGAGGAAAGTTTCGTTAAGTTTTATCTAGAAGAAAATGGTATTAGTTTTAAACCTCAAATAAGATTATTTAATTTAAAATATGACGATAAATATGCTTATCGAGATGTTGACTTCTTTCTACCAAAATTGGGTGTATATGTTGAGTATTATGGTTGGTATAATAAAAGTAAAATAAGTAGAAATGAATATGATTTAAAAACTCAAGTATATATTAAAAACAGCCTTCCTACGATTGTTATATACCCACATGAACTTGGTTTTATAGATTATGCTTTTCATACTAAAATGCTTACGATTTTGAGATACCCAAAATTTTATAAATTAAAAAACAGTATGATTTATAAAATGAATAGATATTTTAACAAAGGAAAAGGTTACTATCTTTTTTTATCATTAGTATTATTAGTCATTAGTATCTCTGCCTTGTATGAATCTAAACGTGAATATGATTTTTTCTTTATAATATATATATTAAGTTTTGGAATATCGTTTGGGTTGATTCTACAATCCTTTAGAAATGTGTATTTTATTTTTTTTAAAGATATGTAACGTTGTTACCTTTTAGAAACCAGGTGTTACCTTTTTGTATGCCTTTTTTATGTAAATAGTTACCAAGTTGTTGTTGTAAAGTAAATTTAGCGAATGATTATAATTCCTGTAAAACCCTTGTAGATACTGTATAAAACCAAAAAAGGCCTTACATTTCTGTAAAGCCTTTTTCTTGTTATTTGCTCCCCCTCTTGGGCTCGAACCAAGGACCCTTTGATTAACAGTCAAATGCTCTAACCAACTGAGCTAAGGAGGAGTGTTAGGTTGTTTGCCTAAGCGAGCGCAAATATAATTATCTTTTTAATTTCTGCAAACATTTTTTAAAAAAATTTTAATTAAATATTGCTTTAAAAATATCGTTACCATTTGCGAACAAAACTAAGGCTATTAAAATGAAGAAACCTACCATCTGTGCATACTCCATAAATTTGTCTCCTGGCTTTCTTCCTGATACTATTTCGTAAAGTAAAAACATAACGTGTCCACCATCTAAAGCCGGTATTGGCAATAGGTTTAGTACACCAAGCATAATAGATAAGAACGCTGTTAAATACCAAAACGCATGCCAGTTCCAAGTCGCTGGAAACATGTTTCCTATGGCTGCAAAACCACCTATTTGAGAGGCTCCTTTTTTAGTGAAAATATACTTAAACTGCGCTAAGTAATCTTTAACTTCCCAGTAGCCTTGACTCATTCCTCCAGAAATACTTTCAGAAAATGAGTAGTCTCTTTTATGTATTTTAATATAATCTAAATCGGCAGGTGTTGTAACAATACCGATGGTTTTGTCTTCCGCAGGCGTAATAGTTATACTTTTAATTTCATTATTACGTTCAACTTCTAAAAATAAATTTTCCTTCGTATTATTTTTAAATTGATATGTTAAATCGGAATAATAGGTTATTTGCTCCCCATTAACCGAGATAATCTTATCTGCTACCATCAATCCAGATTTCTCTGCTGGTGATTCTGAAACAACAGAATCTAGTTGAAAAGGGTAACGTGGTGATAATGCTGGTATATCACCAGCTTCAAAAAGTTGCGTTCCAATATCTTCAGGAAGCTTGATTTCTTCAATCGTACCGTTTGGGTGCTCTACCTTAATATTATCAACTTTTCTGAACATGATATACTTATTGATATCAATAGAAAGGTCTTTATAATTTTCTCCGTTTACAGATATGACTTTATCGCCTTGTTGAAAACCGTAAGACTCTAAAGTTTTCGCTACACCGAAACCATATTTTATATCTTCCTTAGTGGAGTAGTTTTTTCCCCAAACAAGAAGCATCATCATAAATAGGAAGAATGCGAGTATAAAGTTAACTGTAACACCACCAAGCATAATAATTAAACGTTGCCATGCTGGTTTAGAACGAAATTCCCAAGGTTGTGGGGGTAATGCCATTTGCTCGGTATCCATGCTTTCGTCAATCATACCTGCTATTTTAACATAACCACCTAAAGGTAACCAGCCAATACCGTAAACAGTATCGCCTATTTTCTTTTTAAATAGTGAAAACTTAACATCGAAAAACAAATAGAATTTTTCTACACGTGTTTTAAATAATTTTGCTGGGATAAAGTGTCCCAATTCGTGTAAAACTACTAATATGGAAAGGCTTAATAATAATTGAGCCGCTTTTACTATAAATACAGTCATGTATTAGGGTTTTTTTTATAATCGGACAAAAGTAAGCTTTTAACCCCATTTAGAAAACTTAATATAAAGTATTGCTAGTTTTTTAACAACGTTTTATTAATTATACCCTGATTGGTATTTAATTGAATAAGAAGCAGGCCTGAAGCAAGTGGTTCTAGGTTAATAGTTGGTGACCAGCTAAATGTTTGTAACAATTGGCCAAGGGCATTAAATATTTTCACCTCATGAACCTCTATGTAATCAGGTTTTATAAAGCTGAATGAATGGGTAGTGGGGTTGGGGTAAATAGTAAATTTTGACTGTAATTCTGTGTTTTTGATGCCCAATAGAACACTGTTGTTTTTTGAAATTAAATCACTTTCGGGGTCCATTTCAACAGAAGCTATTGTGAAATTAACGGTTCTTAAAAAATCTTCATTATTAATAGTGTTAGTAAGGGTGATGTCTAAAGTTTCACCTAAAGTGCCTGTAAGTCGGATGGGTACTGGTGCTTCAAAAAAAGAAACCGATGCATCACTTTGGGTTTGAGAAATGTTAATTAATACTTGATTTGTTGTGGGTTGGCTCCACTGTACCGTGTAACTTGGGTAACCTTGGTTGTATAGCCAATCACTAAAAAATTCTGTTAAATTTTCGCTACTTGCGGTTTCCATGATGTTTATAAAGTCCGGTGTTTTAGCATACGCATAGGCGTGGTTGGGGTTGGCCAAGTAATTTTTTACTCCTTGAAAAAAGGTGGCGTCTCCCAATTTTTTTCTAAGCATGTGTAAAACCATGGCGCCTTTATTATAAGTTAAACGGCCATTAAAAATTCTATTTACACTGGTGGTATCGGTATCTGTTAAATAAACAGCTCCATTGGGTGATGAGGTGATGGAGGTGTTGCGTTGTTCTTTCCATGTTGTAAAAGCGGGGTTTCCATCTAGGTTTTCAATGGTTATTCCAGATAAATAGGTAGCAAAACCTTCATTTAACCAAATGTCTTTCCAACTTCCGCAGGTAATTTTATCACCAAACCATTGGTGTGCTAATTCATGTGCTATTAAATTTCTATTAAAATCGCCCATAAATGAAACCGTTGTGTGTTCCATGCCACCGCCCCAACCAAATTGTGCATGCCCATATTTTTCATTTGCAAAGGGGTATTCTTCAAAAAGGTTAGTAAATAAGTTCATAATATCTACCGTAACAGGTGTGCTAGTTTGGGCACTACTTAAGCTTTCTGGATATACATAGTTTACAATATCGAAAGGCTTACCGTTATTTGGCACGGTATGCGAATACACCTCATAATTGGTAACTGCAATCGCTATTAAATAAGCAGGAATGGCATATCTATGTTTAAAATGTGTTGTTTTATTACTGCCATTAATGATTTGACTTTGTTCTAATCCGTTTGAAACGGCAATATATGCTTCGTTGGAAGGGTTAAATGTGGGTGTGGTAATAAAAACATCTAAAGAATCTGCTTTATCATTTAAATCTTGTTTACAGGGCCACCATCCTTTTGCGCCATAAGGTTCAGAAAGTGTCCAAACTATGGGGTCGCCGTTATGTTGGTTTTGTTCAAAAGAACCGAATCCAGAACTAATTGGGTTTCCAGAGTAGCTAACCGTTAGAGAATCTAAAACGCCTAAATTTTGAACTGCTGGTAGGGTGATAACCAATTCATCGTTCGTATTCTGCGTAAATGAAAGGGTGTTTCCGCGTTGTGTTACCTGAGAAACGGTCATATTATTAGATAAGTCGAACGTAACTTGGTTTAAGTTGGCTTTGGCTTCTAAATAGGTGGTGACATCTCCCGAAATAAAAGCAACCGAAGGATCTAAGTTAAATTCTAAGCGGTGGTACTTTACATCGTAATTACCGGTATTTATATTCGCTTTTTGAAGTGTTTTATTAAAAGCTCTTGATGCTTCTGCGGTTTGAATAGATTTTAAAGTTTCATTAAAATCTTGCCCAAAAAATAGAAATGAGCATAAAGAGCACAGAATGAATAGGGGTGTTTTCATTTTTATGAATTCTTTTAAAGGGTATAACTAGTGTTAAAAATACCATTTTATTACTTATGTGTCGTATTTTTGCGACCATTACTTACTTATTAAGCCTTAATTTAAAATTTATGCTTTCTTTTTTTAAAGACTATAAAACATTCGGAATTGTATTTTTGATTTTATCCATCATCATCGTTTCAATTATTTATAATACCTTAAATGTATACCAACCGCTACCTATTTATCAACCAGCCATGGTAAGTACCGAGTTGGTGGATAGCACCATTCAGTATCAAAAAAAATATCATAAAATAGCCGATTTTAAATTGATTAATCAAAACGGGAAAACCATAACCCAAAACGATTATAAAGATAAAATTTACGTGGCCGATTTCTTTTTTACAACCTGCAAAACCATTTGCCCAATCATGACAAACCATATGGCGCAAATACAAAAAGCGGTTTTAAATGATGATGAGGTGTTATTACTTTCACACACCGTAACACCAAAAATTGATACGGTAGCCCAATTAAAGCGGTATGCTATAGAAAAAGGGGTGAATGATGCCAAATGGAACTTGGTAACAGGTGATAAAAAACAAATTTACGACTTGGCGAGAAAGAGTTACTTGGCCGTGAAAGATTTTGGTGATGGCGGTGATTTTGATATGATACACACAGAGAATTTTATGCTTATTGATAAAAAACGTCAAATTCGTGGGTTTTATGATGGAACCAATCCGGAAGATATAGACCGATTGCTTGAAGATATAAAAATTCTTAAAGAAGCGAACTGATTCTTTTTTATTTAAGGTTCGATGTTAAGTTTGAAAAATCAAATTTTCGGCTTTAAAAACTTTTAAACCTATAAACTTTTCCCTTTTAAACTTTTCCCTTACTTTTGCTTCTTTAAAATCAATCTAAATAAGTTTGCAAAACACATTAGCCGAATTAAAACGAGGGGAACGCGCTACAATTGTAGATGTTTCGTCCATTCATATTCCATTAAAACTTCTAGAAATGGGTTGTTTACCTGGTAATTTGGTAGAACTTGTTCAGTTGGCACCTTTCCAAGATCCTATGTATTTAAATATTAATGGCACCCATTTAGCGATTAGAAAAGAAACCGCTTCTCATATAATAATTGAAAAAGAATTATGAGTAAGCAAATAAATGTAGCCTTAATAGGAAACCCTAACACAGGAAAAACATCTGTTTTTAATGCGTTAACGGGATTAAATCAAAAAGTGGGTAATTACCCAGGTATTACGGTCGAAAAAAAAGAAGGTATTTGCAAGCTGCCTCGTGGTGTGAAAGCTCACATTATAGATTTACCGGGTACATATAGTTTGAATGCTTCGTCTTTAGATGAAAATGTAGTTATTGAACTGCTTTTAAATAAAAATGATAAAGATTTCCCAGATATCGCCGTTGTAGTGACCGATGTTGAAAATTTAAAGCGAAACCTATTACTTTTTACACAAATTAAAGATTTAGAAATCCCTACGTTATTGGTTATTAATATGGCCGATAGAATGCGTTATAAAGGTATTTCTTTAGATATCGATTATTTGGAAGCACAGCTTCAAACCAAAATAGCCTTAATTAGTACTCGAAAAAAGGAGGGTATTGATAATTTAAAGCACTTAATTGCTAACTATAAAGAGGTGTCTGTAACACCATGTATTAAGGCTTCAGATATTGATAAGGAATATTTCGAGAATTTACAGAAAGCATTTCCTAACCAACTGTTATATAAATTATGGTTGGTGATTACTCAAGATGTTAACTTCGGAAAAACAGACCGAAAAGAAATTGATGCCGTTGCCAATTTTAAAACGAAAAGTAAAGCCGATTTAAAACGTTTGCAGCAAAAAGAAACCATAAAACGGTACCAGTTTATAAATAATGTATTGAGGGAGGGGCAAACTATAGATGTCTCACAAGCCAAAGATTTGCGTTCAAAACTAGATCGTATTTTAACACATAAAGTGTGGGGCTATGCTATTTTCTTCGTCATTTTATTAACGATATTTCAAGCTATTTATGATTGGTCTAGCGTACCAATGGACTTTATAGATAGCACTTTTGCTTTTTTAAGCGAATGGACAAAAAACCAATTGCCACAAGGTGCTTTTACTAATTTATTAGCTGAAGGTATTATTCCGGGGCTTGGTGGTATTGTTATTTTTATTCCACAAATTGCGTTTCTATTCCTGTTTATTTCAGTGTTGGAAGAAAGTGGTTATATGAGTCGTGTGGTATTTTTAATGGACCGCGTGATGCGTCGTTTTGGCTTAAGTGGAAAAAGTGTCGTACCATTAATTTCTGGTACTGCCTGCGCTATTCCTGCTATTATGGCTACTAGAAATATTGAAAGCTGGAAAGAACGTTTAATTACCATTTTGGTAACGCCTTTTACAACCTGTTCAGCGAGGTTACCAGTGTATTTAATTATTATATCACTAATTATTCCTGAAGGTCGCTTTTTAGGTTTGGGTTATCAAGCCTTAACTTTAATGCTTTTATACTTTCTTGGCTTTGCTACAGCAGTTCTGTCGGCTTATATATTGAACAAGGTTTTAAAGATTAAAAGCAAAACGTTTTTTGTAGTTGAGATGCCTAATTATAAGCTACCAATGTTCAAAAATGTGGCGCTTACGGTGTTGGAAAAAACAAAATCGTTTGTGTTTGGTGCAGGTAAAATTATTCTTGCTATTTCCATTATTTTATGGTTTTTAGCATCTTATGGTCCTGGTGACGATTTTAATAACGCTGAAAGCATCATTAAAACGGAATACGCAGCCCAACAATTATCCGAAGATGAAATTAGTCAGCATATTTCTTCATATAAATTAGAACATTCATATATAGGTATTACGGGGCATGCCATCGAGCCTATTATCAGACCTTTGGGTTACGATTGGAAAATAGGTATTGCCATAGTGAGTAGTTTTGCTGCTCGTGAGGTTTTTGTTGGAACCTTAGCAACTATTTATAGTGTTGGAAATGATGATGAAGCTACTATAAAAAATAGAATGGCTGCGGAAGTAAACCCTATTTTAGGGGGTCCATTATTCAATTTTGCATCGGGAATCTCCTTATTGCTTTTTTACGCCTTTGCGATGCAATGTATGAGTACGCTTGCGGTAGTAAAACGAGAAACGAACAGTTGGAAATGGCCAACCTTACAATTATTTATAATGAGTGGTTTTGCTTACGTCGTGGCTTTGATTGCTTACCAATTTTTAAAATAACAAATTCCTACGGAAGCAGGAATATCATGTTAAGAAACTAGTTTAATGCCGACAAATAAGATATGAATACCATCATTCAAAATATATTAGTTTTTGCAGCCATAGTAGGGGCACTTGCCTTTTTGTTGAGAAAATTTATTTGGAAAAAATCGAAATCTAAGAAAGCCTGTGGTGGCGATGATGGTTGCGGATGCCATTAAAAGGGAATCTATTAATTAACTTCAAAATTTTGTAATCATTTTTTTATATATTTAGCAGCAATTTAATATATTTTAAAAAATGACTGTTCCGTTTAGATTCACTTTTCTCTTAATTTTCTGCTTCAGTTTAACTAGTTTTTCTCAAAATAAATCGAAATCCATTGATTTATTAGATGCTGAATTAAGCCAATTCGATACTTGGATAGGCATTGCACATACCACAGTTAAAGACTTGCCAGAAGGCACCTATCAATCAGATAACGTTTATAGAGGAGGGAAACCGCTTGGTTTAAACAATGATGTGAAAAATGTGTTTTCAGTTTCTATGGAAAATGAAGAACCAGTTTTAAAAATAACAGGTGAAATTTACGGATGTATCACTACTAAAGCTGAATTTGAGAATTACCATTTAAGTGCTATGTTCAAATGGGGCGAAAAAAAATGGGAACCACGTTTAGATGAATTAAGAGATAGCGGTATCCTGTATCATTGTTATGGTGAGCATGGTCGTTTTTGGACCACTTGGAAAACCTCGTTAGAATATCAAGTTCAAGAAACAGATTTGGGTGATTTTATTCCATTAGGAGGAAATGCTGTAGAACCAAGAGTTTCTGGGCCACAAGTTGAAATTAGAGGAACTGTTGGTGATAAAAGAAATAGTTATGACCCAAACAGCAATTCATATTTAGATAAAATAGGCTATACCAGTGCAAGTAAAGAAGTAGACGCACCTCATGGTGAATGGAATACTTTAGAAATATATGTAGTTGGCAATGATGCGGTACATGTTGTAAATGGCGAAGTGGTTATGGTGGTAGAAAATGCTAAAAAACCAGATGGTTCTTTATTAACTAAGGGACAAATTCAAATTCAATCTGAAGCTGCTGAATGTTATTATAAAAAATTAACAATTACACCTATTAAAAAGTTTCCGAAAGCTATTAAAAAACAAGTGAAGTTTAAAGCATAGTTTTTTAGTTTGTTTTCTTTAACACTTTTATAGCTATTTATTAGAATTGTCTTTCGCGATTTGGATGCTACAACCCAATGATAAATAATTCATGGTGTGGTTGATGCCTGTTCCGAAGGAGAAATCAAGCTGGCAATTGTCTTTTAGTAAATAAGCGATACCTGCATCGAAACTCGCTTCGTGTGTGTTAAACTCAACAAAATTTCCGTAAGGTTCTATATAAATACCAAGGGTTTCAGTTACTGAAACACCTAAAGCCACTGAATACGTTAAATTACCTGAGCCTTCACCAAAATAATCATAACCCACATTGTAACCTAAGCCTAAGGCATCACTCAAAGTATGTGAAATGGAAAGCTTATTTATAGTTCCAAAACGGTTATTGGTTAGTCCTGTTGAGCCTGTTGGAAGGATGAGGTGGGATAGAAAAGCAATTTCAGTATTTACCGTTTCTTTTTTGAATAGCTGAATTTTGGTTCCAATTTCTAAATCACTGATTCCGCTTACTTTTTGGGTTGAATTTTGGTCTTTTAGACTTTCAAACTGGCTAAGAACACGTAATTCTATTCCGTTGGTAATTCCATATCGAAATAAAGTGGTTGGCGCTAAAAGTTGTCTTTCTGAACTAAAATCATCTTCCGAGAAACCTAATAAAATACCCGTTTCTATTTGTAAACTTCCTGCTTCTATAGTAGATGAACTTTCAGTTTGGTCTGGTCTGTCTGTAATAATGGTTTGGGAGAATACCGAGCATGCTGTTAAACATAGCGTTAAAGCGATGTAGTTTACTTTATTCATTTTTTTATGATTGGTTTTTTATTGAACGCTGAGTTGTGATCTTGATTTTTAAAATATAATTCTCCAAATTTGAGCGACTAAAAAAGTAACAATGAAGCCTAAAATTACAGGCATTATAGAGGCGAAAATGGTCCATTTAGCACTCTTTGTTTCCTTATATATAGTGTAAATTGTTGTGCTACACGGGTTGTGTAATAAGCTAAAAAGCATCAGGTTTACAGCTGTTAATAGTGTCCAGCCTCCAGCTCTTAAAATATCGCCGGTTGCATTTACAGAATCCAGTTCGAACATAACGCCAGCACCAGCGCCGCCAGCAATTCCGGTTACCGAAACTGTAAGCATCAGTATGGTTGGAATGACTATTTCGTTCGCAGGAATGGCAACAATATAGGCCAATAAAATAACCCCGTTTAAGCCTAATAAAAATCCAAAACCATCTAAGGAATGTATGGTCCAAGCGGCAACACTTTCATTACCTATATAAACATTCGAAATAAGCCAAATAACAGCACCTGCAGGAGCTGCAAATACAATAGCACGCCATAAAACAATCATGGTTCTATCAATTAGCGAGGTGTATATGGTTTTCCAGAAGCGTGGCGGTCGGTAGGGAGGTAATTCTAAATTAAATGTAGAAACCTGGCCTTCTAAAAGCGTTTTTGATAAAGCCCATGATGTGCCAAACATAAAACCCATGCCTAAAACGGCAATGCATATCACTGCTATTAATGAGATTAAACTTGAAAATGCAGATGGAACAACAGCACCAATAAAAATAGTAGCAATTAAAATTTGAGTAGGCCAACGCCCATTACAAAGCGAAAAGTTATTGGTTATAATAGCAATTAAACGCTCTCTAGGGCTGTCTATAATACGAGTAGCAACAACACCAGCGGCATTACAGCCAAAGCCCATGGTCATGGTTAAAGCTTGTTTACCGTGTGCTCCAGATTTTCTAAATAAACTATCTAAATTAAAGGCGACACGTGGTAAATATCCAAAATCTTCTAAAAGGGTAAACATGGGGAAAAAGATGGCCATTGGTGGAAGCATTACGGCTATGACCCAAGCAACGGCTAAATATACACCGTCAATTAAAAAACCGTCGAGCCACCAAGGCATATTAATGGCTGCGGCGCCACTTTTTAGAATTGGGTGCACGTTATCTAGTAATAGTTGGGCTAGTAGAGATGACGGGTAATTGGCACCAATAATGGTTAACCATAGCACGGTGGCTAAAATTAAAAACATGATTGGAAATCCAAAAGTTTTACTGGTTACTATTTTATCGATTTGTCTATCTAAGCGAAAGCGTTTTTTAGAACTATCAACCTTTACGGTATCTGCAACTATTTGTGCTGCATCGGCATAAATACCTTCGGTTAAATTATCGTGAAAATCATCCCCAATTTGCCAACGCAATTCGTTTGATAATTCTATAATACTATCTATGTTTTTATTTTTCATGTCCTTAATATTTCACAAACGGTTTATTGTTAAATGTTGTTTTGAATACAACTCTAAACTAATTCGCCAGCTCGTAAGGCATTAATAATTTCTGTGTCCCCTTCTAATAATCTAAAAGCAATCCATCTGCTATTGGGTATGTTCGGGAATTCTTTTTCAATTTCAACAGAAAGTGTTTTTACAGCATTTTCAATATTGCTAGGTATGTTTTTAATGCGGTGGGGTTTACAAATAATGTGTCCGTTAGCAACTTCATTAATGGTGTGTATTAATTCAATAATACCTTCGCTAAACCGGGCACTCGTAGCAACCACGGGAATACCTAAATCGCGAGACAGCGTTCTTTCATCTATGGTGATATGGTTTCGTTTGGCTTCATCCATTAAATTTAAACACAATACGGCTTTATCTGTAATTTCTAATATTTGAAGTACTAAATTTAAATTACGTTCCAATCGGTTCGCATCGGCAACAATCACGGTAACGTCGGGTTTTCCGAAAAGGATGAAATCTCGTGCCGCTGCTTCATCCTCAGATGTTGAAAGTAGCGAGTAAGTACCTGGTAAATCGACTAACTTATATTTTTGTTTATTATACTCAAAGCCACCTTCGGCTCTGGTAACTGTTTTTCCTGGCCAGTTTCCTGTATGTTGGCGTAAGCCTGTTAATGCATTAAATACAGTGCTTTTTCCGGTATTGGGGTTTCCTGCGAGTGCGATTACAAAATCGACATTATCTGTTTGAATTCCCATTTTTTTTAAACCATCGGCATTAAAATGGGTACAAGTATCGCAGGCACTTTTTACTTTAGTTTCCATGATTTAATCTTTTTTAATAAGAATTTTTGCAGCTTGGTCTTTTCTCAAAGCAATAGATGTTCCTTTTATAAGGTAAGCATGGGGTTCTCCCAAGGGGTTTGTTAAATCTATTTTTATGGTGGCTCCTTTTACAAAACCTAAATCGAGTAAGCGACGTCTACTTTCGCCTCTGCTTTCTTTTGAAATACCCGTTATTTTCGCAGTTTCCTCTGCTTTTAAACTCGATAATCTAGCAATATTATCTTCAATAACGACCTCTTTCTCAATGCCGGCCACCGTTAAGTTGGCAGCAACTATGGGCGCTAAAATAAATTCTTCACCTTCTGATAGAAAGACAATACGCGTTGAATTATTTTCTACCACGCGAATTAGCGATCCCATGTGAATGTTTTCGGCTAAAATTTGTTTGTAGATAATATCAGGTTCATCTTCAATATGAGTGATTCTACCAACGGTATTTACGGGTAATAAGGGCAGTTCAACGCCTTTAACTTGTGCTATTTTTCCTGTTTTTGTAGGGATGGGGTCGCCGTGTGGATCAAACTTTGGGTTTCCTAAATGAGCTGCCAATGTGTTGGTTTCATCATGACTTAGTTTGTGTTCCATCATCTCGGCTCGGTTGTGCCATTCTTCTTTGCTAAAGCCTGTTTTATCAGCTAAATAGCGCTCCCAAAGGCGGTGTATTCTAACAATCCTTAGGGCGTAATCTCTACCAGCATCGGTTAATTTAAGGACGTCCAATTCAAAATAAATTAAATCATTAATGGTCATTTTTTTAACGACTTCAATAATTTGTTTGTTATTGAACTTCAGCATCTGCACCAACGTTTTGGTATCGACTTTATTACCCGAATTTTCAAAATGATAGAGTTGTTTTAGTATATCTTCAATAACAACTTTTTCATTGCTTCTAAAATTGTTTTTTATAACCCAAAACCAACCTTTATTAGGGCGAAACAACACAAATAAAATGCCCGCTATTATAAAAAATAGCACGAGCGCGTATATGGGATTGTAATTCATATTATTGACTTAAGTATAAGTTTTTCGCCACCTCCTTAGAGATGATGATTTCTTTGGTTTTGGTTTGAATGGTTACCGAATCGTCGAAAGGTTCAAACTCTAAAACCTTTATAACATCACCAAGGGCCAAATTGTTTTTGTTTAAATATTTTAAAAACACATCCGATGAGTCTTTAACAAGCGCTAAAACACCTTCACTACCAACTTCTAATTCTAGAATATTTATGCTTTTGGTTGGTGCATAATTTCCGTCTTTAT
This sequence comes from Mariniflexile sp. AS56, assembly GCF_030552475.1. Classification (GTDB taxonomy): domain Bacteria; phylum Bacteroidota; class Bacteroidia; order Flavobacteriales; family Flavobacteriaceae; genus Mariniflexile. The sequence continues at coordinate 316,106 of NZ_JAUPED010000005.1, forward strand.
CGGGAATCGGGTCTCCGTGTGGGTCGTGGGTTGGGAAACCTAAAAAGGCATCCAATTCATTCACTAGTTTTAAAGACTTAATATGCTCCAACTGTTCTGCAACATCATGAACTTCATCCCAAGAAAAATTGAGGTTTTCTACTAAAAAAACTTCCCAAAGACGGTGTTTTCTAACTACTAAAGCCGCTGCTAAACGCCCATCGTTAGTTAAACTTACGCCTTGGTATTTTATATAATGGGCTAAATTTTTATCTGCTAGTTTTTTTACCATATCGGTAACCGAAGATGCTTTAGACTCAATTTTTTCTGCAATAGCGTTGGTGCTCACCGCTACAGCTCCTTGTTTGCCTAAATGGTAAATAGCTTTTAAATAATTTTCTTCGGATAATGTGGTCATACTTAAACTTTAGACTACAAAGGTAATAAAATTTACCCGAATATAAATATATTTTTAGTCAAGACTAAAAATAGGGGCTAATTGAAATTTTGACTACATTGGTTTTTTGTAATGAGAGTCCTTAAAATTTATAGATTAAACTATGGCGCAGCACAACGAACTTGGTAAAAAAGGCGAGGAATTAGCGGTTGAATTTCTGTTGAAAAATGGCTATGATATTATAGAACGCAATTACAGATTTGATAAGGCGGAAGTTGATATTATTGCAAAAAAAGACAGTATACTAGCAATTATTGAAGTAAAAACGCGTTCGACGGTTGATTTTGGAAATCCCCAAGATTTTGTTAAACCCAAGCAAATACAACGTTTGGTAAAGGCTGTTGATGAATATGTTAACCTAAATAGGTTAGATGTGGAAGTTCGTTTTGATATTATTGGGATTGTAAAACAGGGAAAAACATTTCATGTAGAACATTTAGAAAATGCTTTTTATCATTTTTAAGAAACATTACTGCATAAAAAACCCCTTATAAATAAGGGGTCTTATAAACTATTTTTTTTTTATTACTTAATTATCAATAGTAACAGTAAATGTACCGCTATAGCTAACTGTAACAACTTCATCATTCTCCAGTGTTATCTGTGCACTTATAGTATAAATATCACCATTTTTAGTAACAACTACAGTTCCTCCTACAGCTTCCATGTATTCATCATTACCAACTTTAATTTCTCCATATGGGAACACGAAATCTGGTGCTGCCTCTATGTCGTCAGAGTCATAAAATTGAAAAGTCCCTGTTCTAAATGATTCAGTCCCTTTTGAAAATAAACCCATATAAATGTATAAGGAGGTCTCATCACTAGACGTTCCTTCTAATTCAAATTCATAATTATAGTACCCTTCAAAAGTGCCATAATCGAATATGTTAGTTTGCTCTACATTAAACGAAACACCATCATATTCTATGGTATTTGTGAAAATTTCTTGCTCTTTATCATCATCTTTAGAACATGAAACAATAGCTAAAGAAACAAATAGGAAATAACTTAATTTGATAATTTTTTTCATTTTTATTATGTTTTTTGGTTAGGGCGAATATATAAGTTTGTAACTTATAAGCTACTAATTTTAAAACTAAATATTAAAAAAAAATGAATTTAAACTGGTTTATGTGTGCTTGGTCGAGTTTTTTTATTAAAAACATGCCTTTAAGCCTACAAACCCATCTGGCTTTTCAAGAATAAGTTTGTTTCTATCGAGCACAAAATAAGCAGGTGTTACCATAACACCATAATCATTCCCTATTTTATTGTCCCATTTCCCAAGTCCGAGTACATGAATAAATTCGGGATAGCTTTTAATTTGTTCTTTCCAGGCTTTGTTATCGTCTTCTAAAGCAATAGCAATCACTTTTAATTTGTCTTTTACCCGCGATTTAATGAATTTTTGCAATTGCGGAATTTCATCTAAACAATGTGAACAGCTGCTACTCCAAAACACAAGAATATATTTTTCGGCGCCCTGCAATTCGCTTAATTTCTTGGTTAATTTTTGACCGTCTTTTCCCGTAATAATAGAAAAATCAGGGGCTTTATGGCCAATAGATAGGTTGTTGTAACGGGTTAAAGTTGTTACAAGTTCGTTGTCTTTTAATAGTTTAGCAATGTCTAATAAATAGTTTTTAGAAATATAATTGGCAACCGGTTCTAGTTTTAAATCGACCATTTCTTGCCATAGATCTACCAATAAAATACGTTTAATACTAGGGGATACGTTTTTTATGGCGTTGCAAAATACAGCAATGTTATTTTTGTAATTGGTGATGTCATCTTTACCTTCTGCTGAAATTCCAAACACATAATTAAGCATGCGTTCTTGTAAAAAACTAGAACTTTGAAGTGTTTTGTTGTTAAAATCTATGTTGTCGAAATAATGTATTTTTAAATTATTTACATAGGTTTTAACATCTTCATGTTTTTTAGGAATGTATGGCTTGTTGGCTTTTATAAAATGTAAGGTGATACTGTTTTCTGCTAGTTTTTCGTAGCGTATTTGGGCTTCGCGCTGTGTTTTAAATATGGTTTTTAAAGCCAGCGTGTCTTTTTTACCGTCTCTAAAATAATTACTGATGCTTTGGGTTATGGCAGACATGCTACGCGTATAGGAAGCCAATAGTTTGTTTTCTACGGAAGATTTAAAGGTAACCCCTGTTTCCGTATTAAATGTAAGCGTGATGTCTTCCTTTCCATTATAAATAACATCGAAATTAAAGTCTTCTTGAGGCACAGCATACACCACACGGTAGATGCCTGTGGTAGCTGAAGCATCTAGTTGAAACGAAAAGCTTCCGTCTTTCCCAATTTCTGAATTTGAAATATATTCAGAAATGGTTGGTGTTACTTTATACAACAAAACCACTTTATAATCTTTCGCAGGCGAAAACACACCCTTTATGGTATGTTGAGCCAAAAGCATATAGGGTAATAAAAGTAATATAGTAACAATTCTAGATAGCATGTTTTTTAGTTTCAAAGTTGTAGTGCTTTTGAGTTACAAAGGCTCTGGTTTTAATGTTTTTATATATGCACAATAATTACACCACAATAGGTTTCAATGCATTTAATGCTTGTTTTACCGATTTAATATTCTCAAAAGTGAGCATAAGGCGCAAGCCATTTCGGGTTTGTTTCTCCTTCATTTTACAGCTGCCTTGGTTGGATTGTACAAACTGAAGTACGCGAGTGAAATTCGGGCTTTGGTAAAAACTGCTTTGTTGGTCGTTTATAAAATAACCAATCAGTTTACCTTGTTTCATTACAATTTTCTCAAAACCAGCCTTGGTAGCAATCCATTTTATTTTTACACTGTTTAGTAAATCAGATACTTGTTTTGGCAATTCACCAAATCGATCTACTAAATCTGCTTCAAATTTTTGTAATTCAACTTCGGTTTTTATCTCATTAAGTTTGGTGTATAAACTTAAACGTTCCGCGATATTATTCACATAATCATCAGGAAATAGTAATTCAAAATCTGAATCGATGGTGACATCTTTTACATAGATTTTTTCAATACCATCGTCATCATATAAATCCTTAAACTCGTTTTCTTTAAGCTCTTCAATGGCTTCATTTAATATTTTTTGATAAGTATCGAAGCCAATTTCATTGATGAATCCACTTTGTTCACCTCCTAATAAATCACCGGCACCACGAATTTCTAAATCTTTCATCGCGATATTAAAACCACTTCCCAATTCTGTAAATTGCTCTAAAGCAGAGATGCGTTTTCGGGCATCATCAGTCATGGCCGAATAATCTGGAGTTATAAAATAACAAAAAGCCTTTTTATTACTTCGTCCAACACGACCTCGCATTTGGTGCAAGTCGCTCAGTCCGAAATTGTTAGCGTTATTTATGAAAATGGTGTTGGCATTGGGTACATCTAAGCCACTTTCTACAATGGTGGTACTTACCAAGACATCGAAAGCACCATTGATAAACGATAGCATGAGTTCTTCTAACTTTTTACCATCCAATTGCCCATGACCAATACCAATTTTAGCATCGGGCACCAAGCGCTGAATTAAGCCTGCCACTTCCTTAATATTTTCTATGCGGTTGTGTATGAAGAAAATTTGTCCGCCACGTTCAATTTCATAACTCACCGCATCACGAATGGCTTCTTCGTTAAAACGAATAACATGACTTTCAATAGGGTAGCGGTTTGGTGGTGGTGTGGTAATAACCGATAAATCGCGCGCTGCCATTAAACTAAACTGAAGTGTTCTAGGTATAGGCGTTGCGGTTAGAGTTAATACATCCACATTGTCTTTCAAGGTTTTTAGTTTTTCCTTGACAGCAACACCAAATTTTTGCTCTTCATCAACAATAAGTAAACCTAAATCTTTAAATTTCACCGATTTGTTTACCAGTTGATGTGTTCCAATAATAATATCGACACTTCCTTTTTCTAATTTTTCAAGTGTTTCGCGTTTTTCTTTAGCGGTTCTAAAACGGTTCACATAATCGACCGTTACCGGAAAATCTTTTAAACGTTCAGCAAAGGTTCTAGAATGTTGATACGCCAAAATAGTAGTTGGTACTAAAACAGCGACCTGCTTCCCGTTATCAACCGCTTTAAAGGCTGCGCGAATAGCAACTTCCGTTTTACCAAAACCGACATCACCACAAACTAAGCGATCCATAGGGCGTTCACTTTCCATATCGGCTTTAATATCGGCAGTAGCAGTACTTTGGTCGGGTGTGTCTTCGTAAATAAAAGAGGCTTCCAACTCGTGTTGCATGTAGCTGTCTGGGTTGTATTGATAGCCTTTTTCGGTTTTACGTTTTGCGTATAGTTTTATAAGGTTAAACGCCACGTGTTTTACACGCGATTTTGTTTTCTCTTTAAGTGTTTTCCAAGCGGCACTTCCTAACTTATAAATTTTAGGTGGTTTCCCGTCTTTACCGTTAAACTTGGTGATTTTATGTAAGGAGTGAATGCTTAAATACAGCACATCACGCTCACCATAAACCAATTTAATAGCTTCTTGTTTTTTGCCTTCAACATCTATTTTTTGAAGGCCTCCAAAACGTCCAATACCATGGTCGATGTGTGTAACATAATCGCCAATATCTAAATTGGTAAGTTCTTTTAAAGTGATGGCTTGCTTTTTGGCGTAGCCATTTTTAACGTTAAACTTATGGTAACGCTCAAAAATTTGATGATCTGTATAACAAACAATCTGGTTGTCGTGGTCTATAAAACCTTGATGCAGCGAGAGTACAATGGCTTTATAAGCCTTCACTTCTAGGTGCGAATCGTCAAAAATATCATGAAAACGTTTGGCTTGCTGCTCGCTTACGCAGGCTATGTAATTGGTATAACCTTTATCGTGATTGGTATTTAAATCTTCAATTAATAAATCGAATTGTTTATTGAAAGAAGGTTGAGGTGTTGTGTTGAAAGCAACGGTAGGGCCCGATGTTTTACTAAAAAACGCCGTGGTACCAAATTCAATAATTGAAAAATCGAGTAGTTGCCTTTTTAATTGGTTTGAATTACAAAACAAAGCTTCTGGCTCTGCGTGTTTAATGTCTGTTGATAAGGTTTTAAAGGCCTCTTCCGCTTTCGAATAAAAATCGTCTATACGTGAAAAGAATAAATCGACATTTTTAAAACACACCACCGTTCTTTGTGCCATGTATTGCAGAAAACTTTGTCGGCTATCTTGCAACAGCTTATTTGCAACATTGGGGATGATGTTAATTTTATTGGTTTGCTCTATAGAAAGTTGTGTTTCTACATCAAAGGTTCGAATGCTGTCTACTTCATCTCCAAAAAACTCAATACGGTATGGTGTGTCATTTGCAAATGAAAACACATCTACAATACCACCACGCACAGAAAACTCACCAGGTTCCGTTACAAAATCCACACGTTTAAATTGGTATTCAAACAAGATTTCATTTACAAAATCGATAGAAAGTTTATCGTTTACTGATACTTTCAAGGTGTTGCGTTCCAGTTCTTTTCTGGTAACAACTTGCTCGAAAAGTGCATCGGGATAGGTAACAATAATGGCTGGTTTTTTACGCGAATTAATGCGGTTTAAAACCTCGGCACGTAATAGCACATTGGCATTATCGGTTTCTTCTATTTGGTATGGCCTGCGGTAACTGCCTGGGTAAAACAACACGTCTTTGTCATTACAAAGTTGTTCTAAATCGTTTAAGTAGAAAGCAGCCTCTTCTTTATCGTTAAAAACTAATAAAAAAGGGAGTTCACTTTGATTAAAAACACTTGAAATGACGAAGGAAAATGAAGAACCTGATAGTCCTTTTAAATGTGTTTTACTTTTAGTTTGGACAATAGCATTTTGCAGATTTTGCGTTTGCAAAGTCTGTATATAGGTTTGAGATAGTATGGTTTTACTCACCTAGTAATAGGGTTTTAAGTGTGCAAAGATACAGTTTAGAATTATTTTATAAATGTTTTGCTGAAATTTCGTAAATGTTTTTTGCTTTATAGTGCGGCTGCCATATAATGGGAGCCTTTTCTAAGCAGTTTTAGTGGTTTCTTTTTAAAATGGTATTTTTGAAAAACGCTGCTAAGCCTTTTGTTTGGTGGCTTTATACTTTGTTAATTTAGCTTAAATAGGGTGTAAGGTTATAACAGAAAGCACGACCATATTCAAGCATAATATTGCTTAAAAAAGCGTTTCAATACTTTTTTAAAAATCATTTTTATTGACTAACTTAGTTTAATAGGAAGATTTTAATATTTTTTTCACTTTAACTAGTGTAAAAAAAACGAAAAAAATATGTAGGTTTGCACACTTAAAACAAAAAAGATATGTCGTTTTCAGATTTATTTGATAGTGGATTTAAAAAGCGTAATGAGGACCATTTTGCTTCTATTGTGCGTGTAGCAATGGATGATGGTGTGATTTCGAATGATGAAAAAGCGTTTTTAGAACGTTTAGCTCGTAACTTAGATATTAGCGAGGGCGATTTTAAAATAATTTTAGAAGATTATAAAACACACCCTATTAACCCGCCACACGACTACGAAAGACGTTTAGAGCGTATGTATGACTTGGCACGTATGGTATATGTAGATCATATTAAAGGTGATGATGAAGAGGTGTTACTTAGAAAGATTGGTGTTGGTTTAGGCTTTCACCCTGAAAACGTAAAATACGTTGTAGACAAGGCCTTAACTTTGGTAAGTAATGGTGTTGATTTAGATACGTTTATTGTAGAAATGAAAAACATGAACAAATAATTACTATTTGTTTTTTATAAATTAAAATGCGAGCCTTTTTGTTCGCATTTTTTATTTCTTGATATTTTAATATTTTTTTAACAGGCTTTATTTATACATTTGTACCTTATAATTTATTATTGAATGCTAAAGTTTAATAGTTTACTTTTAACGCTTGCGTTAGGTGTGTTCTCTTTGTTTCTTTCAGAATCAGAGGGTGATTTAGCATATAAAAAAATCACACCTTCAGACGATCTTAAAATAGATCATTCCTTTAATGCCTTTGGTATTACAACCTCGAATGCTTTTGAGCATATTACTAATTTTGAGTTTGAAAAGGAACCTACCAATCCAGATCAATTTTATGCTATAAACCCTTTAAATAAAGCGGTATATACAGGAGAATTGCAGTATTTAAAGGATTGCGATTTTATCGATTTAAACTTAACAACACGGGCCATTATTTATCCGTTTCATTCCTTCTTGTAGTCATTAATTTTTACTGAATTAAACCCCAATAGCCATAAAACACTTTACTGGCCTAGTTACCTATTCAAAAAAATTAATTTTAAAAACATACAAGATGAAGATTTCATTAATATTTCTTTCTACGCTATTGGTTTTAAGCGTAGTAATTCCTTTTATTATATTTATTTACAACGGATCAAAAAACACCGTTAGTATTAAAAAACAAGCCCAAGCTTTACTCGCAAACAATGGTATTGATTATAGCGTTAAAGACGTTTGGCGCAAAAAATTTATGGGTATAAGTAGTGATGGGGCTACCTTAACTTATGTGAAATTTAACCTAGAGGCACCGGCTGTTGTTAGTGATATTGACTTAAAGGCTATAAAACAGTGCCATATTATTAAAAATGAACAAAAGGGTTCAGGCAAATCGTTGCTTTTAAAGGCTCTAAGTTTAGAATTGGTTTACAAAACCGCAGGAACTCCCAATTTAATTATAAACTTTTTTAATTTGGATGATGATTTAACGGAGGATTTTGAATTGCAACGTATTGAAAAATGGCACACATTAATTACAAATGCCATAGTGCAGCCGCAAGCTGTTAGAATGGCTTCATAATTTCTTTTTATAGTGGTTAAAACCACTATAAATACAGAATAACGTTATTGCATAAGTAAAACAACCTGCCCCCAAAAGGATTGATTGTTTTAAACTTGCAATGACGTTATTTTTTAGTAGCCTTTTTAGTAATTACAGCACCGTTAGATAGTGTTACTTTCGCAATAAATACACTGTTACTTAAGTTTGAAAGTTGATACGTTTCAGAAGCTGAAGTGCCTTTAAAAGAATACAACTGTCTTCCTAATAAATCGAAAATGGAAACGTTTTTAATAGTTAAATTACTAGAAGTATTAAACTGCATGTAACTATCTTCTAACTCAACAATTCTAAGTGCATTTTTGCTTAAAAGTACATCTTCAATAGCCAAGATTTTGTTACCAAAAGTAATTTCGAAACGACTGTTAAATTCACCAACTGATGATGTGAATGTATAATCTGAAGTCGATAAATTATGCACTTTGTTAAGTAAAAGGTCTTTTAAATAAACCTGATTACTATTTAAAAAGTTACCTTCTAATTGCTCGATAGATAACTTGTATAATGTAGCTACGTTAATAGATGTTTTGAAACCAAGTTTAATAGTTTCGTTTTCATCAAGACTGTTAGCGTCTTTTCCTTGAATGGCGAATTTTTTGGTGCTGCCTTCAATGGTTGAGTATAAAATAGCAGATGAAACCAAAGGTCGTTTTGGGGCATCGTAAAACGAGCCATCATCATCATTGGTAGCGCCGTTTATATAACCTATAAGAATTTGATTAAACACACCATTATCCGAAGTTAGATTAACCCATAATTTATTTGAATTCGCCGTATTTTTATTCTTTGAACCCGTGTTTTTGAAAAATTGGCCATTATCGTTGATTTCTTTTACGCGCATAGCATTGTTGAAAACAACATTGCCAGTACTTGCTGGTCTTGATTGTGAAAACGATATAAAAAAACCTTGACCCGATGGAATAAATTCATTTGGAGTTAATTGATCACCACCAGCAGACCCTCCAGTACCATTATACATTGCGTAATCAGAGCTAGAAAAGTTATAAGTAGCATTACCATTGGAAGAAGTTGAAGGAGCCGTGCTTTGAGACCAATAATAAATAGCGCCTTCCATAGTGCCTGTTGGATTTGTTGTTGAGTCGTAAATGTTTTGTGTAAAAAATGCACTAGCACTTATGGCAGATGGATAGGGGTTGCCAATAAAGTTCCAGTTTTTATCAAGTACAGATCCATCATTTCTATATACGGGTACTTCTATAATACCATTATTAAACTCACCTTCAAAAGTATAATCAATTTGGTTTCCTAGTGAAAAACTAAAAACAAGAGGATCATGTGTGGCAGCGTATCCAACACCAGGTAACATTATGGTGTTGCCACTTAGACCTTTCCAGTCATTACCATCATCATCAATATCATCTTGACCTGCGACAATACCATTGTTGTTGCCAGATTCCATAGTAGCATCTAAAAAGTTTTGCGCGTTAAAAGAATAACGTCTGTAAATGTTAGATTCAGTCAATCCATTATGAATATCGGCATTCTTAACTGGCGAACTCCAATAGGTGTACTCATACCAGGCATTTGCAGGAGCCGTTTTTTTGGTAACAGACATAGCACCATTGTTGGTTACTATACCCAAATCATCAATTTGAACTATAGCTCCATAAGGTTGTACATTAATTTCGCCACCTGCCTCAACTATAATATCATTTTGTACTTCAATATAAGTAAAATCGGAAACGGTTAGAATAGCTCCTGACCTTACAATTAGAGTACATGCCTTAATATTGGCAGTACTGGTTTCATAATCAGCTTCAATGATTACTTCTTTTGTTAAGCTATTACCATCGGCATTTGACCAACCGCTTAATGATTTGAAGGTTGTACTTGTTGGGCATTGAGGAATTAAAGTAACGGTGCCGCCTACGCTAAGGTCGTTTCCTGGTTGTCTCCCAATAGCAAATGTTCCTGTCCCACTAGAAGCGCCCCATCCATAAAGTCTAATAGTTATAGTTGTACCAGAAGCCACGTTTTGTAAGGCAGAAATTGTAGTTAAATTGATTTGGGTTTGAGCAGTGCCATTTCCTCCATTTGTATCATATGAGATTGTAGTACCAATATCAGTAAAAGTTATCCCGTTAGTACTGTATTTCCATATAAATGAACTAGGACCTGCGTTAGTTTTTCTAAAAGTCGCGTCAAGTGTACTTAATGAAACCTGGTAACCACTTATAGCTGAAATCTGAAATTGTAAATAATCTGCATTGGTTAAAGCAGTTGGTTGTGTCCCCGAACCTGTAAAACTAAGAGAAGAAAATGCATTGCCTAAAGCATCAGGTCCCAGGCCACTACCACGACTCAGTGTTGATGTATTTAAATTTGCAGCAAGGGTTGTTGCATTCACAGTAATATCATTTCCAGGTTTGCCTTCCATTTCCCAAGCAACAATCTGCCCAAACCCCAAATTAACAACACAAAAAAGGCAAATGAATGCAGCAAACTGTTTTAAAAAAGTAAATTTTTTCATGTTATCAGGATTAAAATCTCTAAGCGATGTGCTTAGTATGGCTCGATTTAGTTTTTATATTTTTTTATACTACTTGTTTCTGTTCCAATTGTTATTTTTGGCATGCGATGCAAACTAAAAAAACATATACACTACAAGAAGCGACCAAAAAACTGGAGCATTATTGTGCGTACCAAGAACGTTGCCATAAAGAGGTTGTGCAGAAACTTACAGATATGTACATGATACCCGAAGCTATAGATGTGGTAGTAGTACATCTGTTACAGCATAACTTTCTAAACGAAGAACGTTTTGCCAAAACATTTGTAAGAGGTAAATTCAATATAAAGGCTTGGGGCCGACGCCGTTTAACTTTTGAACTAAAGAAAAAAGACATTAGCAAATTTAATATAAATCATGCACTTGCAGAGATTTCTGACGAGGAGTATATCGGGCTTTTTAATGATTTAGCCGAAAAAAAAGTGGATAACATCAGAGAATCTAACGTTTATAAAAAAAGAAAAAAATTTATAGATTACTTTTTATATCGTGGTTGGGAGTCTTATTTAGTGTACGATAAGGCACAAGAGCTTATTAAATAGGAATCGTCTTTAAGGAAGAATCGGCATTATGAGTAGGAACAATGAAGCAATCTCATGATTCCTATTCGTCATTACGAGGGAAGCATGACCGAAGTAATCTTATGATGTGAAGTTGCGCACATTCCCAAACATACAATAGGCAGATTGCTTCGTGCCTCGCAATGACGTTATGGATGAAGATATAGGTTTTAAATTGGCAGATTCCTTCACTGCGTTCGCAATGACGCTTAAGTTAGAATGTTTCTAATTTTCCCGTCATTATTAGGGAAGCATGACCGAAGTAACCTCATGATTTAAAGTTGTAGACATTCCCAAACATTCAATAAGCAGATTGCTTCGTGCCTCGCAATGACGTTAATGATTAGCTGTAGTTTTCATAACAGGCAGATTGCTTCACAGCATTCGTATTGA